>DAISKD010000001.1:0-655062 GCA_036821185.1 Chloroflexota bacterium
TCAGCTCGTGCCGTGAGGTGTTGGGTTAAGTCCCGCAACGAGCGCAACCCTCGTCGCTAGTTACTCTCTCTAGCGAGACTGCCCGTAAAGCGTGGAGGAAGGAGAGGATGACGTCAAGTCAGCATGGCCCTTATGCCCTGGGCGACACACACGCTACAATGGATGCTACAAAGGGTAGCGAAGGAGCGATCCGGAGCCAATCCCAAAAAAGCATCCTCAGTTCGGATTGCAGGCTGAAACTCGCCTGCATGAAGGCGGAGTTGCTAGTAACCGCAGGTCAGCACACTGCGGTGAATACGTTCTCGGGCCTTGTACACACCGCCCGTCACGTCATGGGAGCCGGTAACGCCTGAAGTCGATGGGCTAACCCGCAAGGGAGGCAATCGCCGAAGGCGGGACTGGTGACTGGGACGAAGTCGTAACAAGGTAGCCGTACGGGAACGTGCGGCTGGATCACCTCCTTTCTAGGGAGCTATTGGCTCCTAGGTCGATGCAGCAGTTTTTATGCTGCAAGTGCGAAAAAGTACCTTCCTTCCACTATCCAGTTGTTAAGTTTTATATCCGGTTGCCTCTCCGTCTAGTTGACTGTAGTGATAAAATATTAGTGTAGGAGGGCTGGGAAGTCGCTATAAAAGGGTGTGGTTGTGCTTCAGCTGGCGATAGTCGAGCAAGCGACAGATAATTAGTGAAGGTTGCGTCAAAAATTAAATCGAGGCTTCTACGGGTCGATAGTCAGGTCATCGCTATTTGTGGTATATTGGCTTCTACTGAAAATAGCGGCTAGATCGCGCCATTATCTGTTGAGGGAATCTGAGTGGATGGAATAAAGCGGGGGTTTTCTGGGTTTGCTCTCTGGTCGGCTTTGGACGTATGTGGAGTGTGACAGACAGGTCTCATTTTGAAACTCAACCGCTCCTTTTTCTATACTCGAGGGTGAGAAATGGGTAGTAAAGGCGCTTATATTGACGTGAAGACGAGCCACCGGATGGTTAGCGTCGACGAAGCTTTAGACATGGTCCTAAGTACGGTGAACGTACTCAATCGTCAAAACAAGCCGTTACTAAGGTGTTTGGGGCAAGCACTGGCTGAAGACATTATCGCCCCTATGAACGTTCCCTCCTTCGATAACTCAGCTATGGACGGGTATGCAGTTAGAGCTAGTGATATTACGACTGCGGGAAGCGGGAACCCGATATTTCTGCGTGTAGTTGGCGAAGTCTCTGCAGGGCAGGTTTCTGAAGTGAAGGTCGGTCCTGGCATGGCGGTGAGGATAATGACTGGAGCACCGCTACCGGAAGGAGCTGATACGGTAGTCCCTTTCGAATACACAGATGAGCCTGTGCGTGAACATAGGCAACAGGCTGAGAACGAGATCGGCGTGTTTGCCAGCTTGTTGCCCGGGTCAAATGTCAGGCGGGCGGGGGAAGACATACGAAGTGGGGAGGTCATTATCCGCAAAGGCACTTTGCTCCGGTCGGCCCATATCGGGGTGATGGCTTCAATAGGGAGAAAGACAGTGCCGGTTATTCGTCGGCCTGTAGTGGGCATACTAGCAACAGGGAATGAGTTAGTTGCCCCAGGCTTACCATTACCGCCGGGTAAAATCTATAATAGCAACAGCTATAGCCTTGCTGCCCAGGTCATGGAATGCGGTGGCATCCCCAAACTTTTGGGCATTGCTATGGACGAGGTCGGGCAATTGTCTGTGGCTGTGCGTACCGGCTTGGGTTGTGACCTATTAATAACTTCTGGTGGGGTGTCTGTGGGCGATTATGATGTGGTCAAGCAAGTGCTCGCGGTAGAGGGGGATGTTTCCTTCTGGACAGTACGTATGAAGCCCGGGAAACCGTTAGCTTTTGGGATATTCCGGGGACGAGATGGTAAGATTGTACCCCATCTCGGGTTGCCTGGAAATCCAGTGAGTTCGATGATAACATTCGAGGTCTTTGCGCGTCCTGCTATCCTGAAAATGATGGGAGCAGCTAATTTATTTAGGCCTAGGGTTACGGCGGTAATGGAAGACACCCTATTAAATAAGGATCATCGTCGTATCTTTGCCAGAGTGATTGTGACCAGACGAAATGACAGATACTTTGTAAGGCTGACTGGTCCTCAGGGGTCAGGCATATTGAC
This sequence comes from Chloroflexota bacterium, assembly GCA_036821185.1. Taxonomy (GTDB): domain Bacteria; phylum Chloroflexota; class Dehalococcoidia; order GIF9; family UBA5629; genus CALJTV01. Next base: position 2,134 of record DAISKD010000001.1, read on the forward strand.
TTCGATGATGAAGGCTAGCGGTATAGCAGTGATACCGGAAACAACAGAAAGGGTTGAGCCAGGTGATGAGGTTGAAGTTATTATGCTTAGTGGGGATGTCGTGTAGCCTGTTTTGCTTGTACTACAAGAGCAGTGCAGTAGCGAGGTAGCGTCAGTGATTTTGAAGGCATCGGAATTCGTTTTCTCACCACCGCCTGTGGTATCACGGGCGAGGCGAGTGCTGATCAAGCCTAACGCCAATTTGCCAGTACCTTATCCTGTTAGTACCAGCAGGGAGACTTTGAGTCATATAATAGAGAGTATAAAGAAGGTGAGCGATGCCGATATTATCATCCTTGAAGGGAACCCTTCAGGAGAGTCTATATACCCAATATATCAGACGCTGGGTTATGATTTTCCCAGGGTGTTAATGTTGGATGTTAGAGACTGTATCTGGGTTGAAGTAGAAAACCCGTTACCACATCCATTTGCTGTCACTACTTTTTGGGTACCGAATGTTGTACTTTCCAGTGACTACCTGATAAGTGTAGCGCCTTTTAAGTTGGTTGGTGGCACTCCGTCTTTTAGCATACCCAACCTTTTGAGTTTGTTACCTGTGAGTAAGTACAAGACGACTTCCTCTGGAGGGTGGGGGGCTTTATACGAGCTTGGCATCGATCAGGTCATCGCTGATCTATACTTCACTCTGCCGTTTGATTTGGGAATAGTCGATGCTCGACAAAAGTTTCTCGGTAGAAGCGGTGACCCAACGCAAGGAGAAGTTGAAGATTACGGAAAGATCATTATCGGCGAACCGTATGAGGTTGACCTTGAAGCTTCCAGGGCTGCTGGGGTTCAGAGCGCTTACCTCGAGCTCATCAAGCTTGGAAAAGCTGAACTGGAAAACTGACTCAATGGTACCAGGGATATGCCTGGTATCGGATCGAGGTGGGGGATAGAACTCAAGTGAGTACTATGAGCCTGCTAAAATCTTACTTCAAAGTTTGAAAACTGGCCAGTGAAAGGTGACCAGGCCGCTTCTATTTTCTCGACCAGAGCCTCCGGAGGGCCGATCTCTAGCTGTCGCAGCAGCTCTTCCAGCTTTTCTCTGTCACCTTCGGCATGGACCTCCACGGCGTTTCCTTTGGGTAGATTGCGCACGTAACCTCGTAACCCAAGGAATTTGGCGACTCTCGAAGTAAAAGCCCGGTAATAAACTCCTTGAACATGACCATAGACAACGGCGGTAAGATAAGCTAGTTCGGGCATTGCCGTAACCTCCAAAATTGCTTCTTCATTCAGGTAAGGTATCTAAGATGTCATGCTTAAGTAGCATTTGCTGGCACCTTGAGGAACCCGTCCAGTCTGTGGAGCCCTGCCTTTTGCGCTTGCTTGATGGCTTCTATGAATTCTTCTCCTGACAGACGTCTTGAAAGTTCTGGCACCTCGAAAGCTTTGTAACAAGGGTGATATTGGGACATTATGTTGACATAAGTATTGCGAGAGACTTCATCCGCAATAAATTTCACCGCGCTTTCTGTGCCAGCTAAACCGTGTGGTAATACCAAGTGACGTATCAACAATCCGTGAACTACTATCCCCTGTTCGTTTATCTGCAAGTCACCGACCTGTCTGTGCATCTCTTTTATAGCAGCACGGTTTATCGATGTGTAGTTCTTTACGCCCGAAAGTTTCTCTGCGGTTCTATCATCGGAATACTTCATGTCAGGCATGTAAATATCCACTATGCCTTCGAGCAGTTTAAGGGTCTCAACCGAGTCATAGCCGCCCGAGTTGTACACCAACGGTATGGCAAGCCCAGAGCTGACGGCAATTTCTATAGCCTCCAATATCTGGGGTACGATATGAGTCGGCGACACCAAGTTAATGTTATGGCAACCTCTTTGCTGGAGTGAGAGCATGATCTTGGCCAGCCTTTCCTTGGTTACTGCAGACCCTTCACCAAGCTGACTAATGGTATAGTTCTGGCAAAAAATACATTTCAGATTACAATTGGCGAAGAAGATTGTCCCCGAGCCATGTAATCCTACCAGTGGTGCTTCTTCGCCAAAGTGGGGACCGTAACTTGAGACAATAGCCCATCTGCCCGTGTGGCACTTACCTGTCGCACCGTCTAGTCTATTGACACCGCAGTGATGGGGACAAGCCCGACAATTGCGTAATAGATCCAACGCCTCTTGAACCCGTTCGGAGAGCTTGTTTGTGTTGTAGAGTTGCAGGTAAACCGGAGTCCGGTTCATTCTTCTGGGGTGGATGCCTTCTTGCCCTTTCTGATAACTTCCACTTCTATTTGTGGCGTGTTAGCGGTAGTGATGTTCTTTTTACTGCCTTTTTTAGGTTTTTTGGGTTCCCGCCATCGGTAATCTCTGCTGCCCATCGCTGCCTTTTCCTTTGTACTTATTTTCTTTTAGAGGCATAATAGAGTTTAGCAAAGCAAGTTCAGTTTGTAAAGAAAAAATTTGCTCGGTGTGGAGGCATTATTGTATACTATTTTCTCTTGGAGGAGGTGGAAAAGTGGAAAATAGTTCCTTCCCCAAATGTCTAAAGTGTAAGGTCGGTGATTTAGTGCCGCTGTCTGATTTTGGTAGTCAGGGAGCAGCCATTCACTACAAGGCTTGGGTTTGTACCAACCCTGATTGCGGCTACAACATTAAAATCAGAAATGGCGACGTATATTTAAACGAGCCTATCTTTAGCGGGACGGGACCTAGTCCTCGTTCTCGGCTGTAGCCTGCCAGAGCGTTACCCTTGGCCTTAAACTGTTATTAGTGTTTGCTTTTGTTATTGCGACGAAACGAATAGCAAAAGCAAGTGTGGATTTTTTGTTCCCACGCCAGTGTATCGGTTGCGGGAAAGTCGGTGATTTTCTCTGTAAGAAATGTTGTCAAGAACTTCCGCGTATTTTGCCACCTCAATGTCAGAAATGTGGTAAGAGCGAGCCAACTGGGTTTTTGTGCCCTAGCTGCTGGGGGTGGCAGTCTCAGATAGACGGAATACGCTCCCCGTTTCGCTTCGAGGGTATTGTAAGGGAGGTTGTCCACGCTCTGAAGTATCGTAACTTTCGGGCGCTTTCGGAGCCTATGGCTGTTTTGATGGCTGATTATCTGCGTAGCAATTCCATTCCAGGCAATATCTTGGTGCCTGTGCCGCTCCATTATCGCCGATTGAAGGAACGTGGGTACAATCAGTCAGGGCTTTTAGTTCGCGAGTTGGGCAAAGTAGTTGGTCTTCCTGTTCTATACAATGTGTTGCACCGGGTGAAGGACAGTTCTCCACAAGTAAGGGCTGCCTCTGTAACAGAGCGTTACCAAAATGTGAAGGATGCTTTTGTTTGTAAAAGCAGTGATGAAATTGCGGGAAAAGCTGTCCTCCTTGTCGATGATGTGTGCACTTCTGGCGCTACTCTTGAGGCATGTGCCAGTGTCCTCAAGTCTGCAGGTGCTGCATCAGTGTGGGGGCTGACTTTTGCCCACGAAGTTTGAGTAAGGAGCAAGGATAATGGAGTTGCAGATTTTTAGTAAAAATGTGGTTCTTACACCTTTGATCGAAAACTACGTGCGCCAGAAGCTCCAAAAGTTGTTGCGACACATGCCAACTATCACTGAAGGGAAAGTAGAGATTTTGGAAGAGAGAGCTAAGTCTCCTGACTGTCGATTCAATGTTCAGATAACTCTGGCTAGTGGGGGTATATTGCTGCGGAGTGAGGAGCGGGCGAGAACGATCCGTGCAGCGGTTGACGGGGCTGTCAAAACGCTGGATCGTCAGATAGAGCGTTATAAAGGAAGGTTGTATGAAAAAGGTCGGGGTTTGTCTCCAGTCCGAAATCCTTCAGCCCTTAAGGAGGCAGTCGAAGAAGTGCCAGAAAGCGAATATGGCGAGGAGTTGTCTAGAGTGGTGAAAGTCAAGCGGTTTGCAATAAAGCCGATGTCCGTGGGTGAAGCCGTGGAGCAGATGGAGCTGCTAGGACATTCCTTCTTTCTTTTTGTCAATTCTGAAACTGGTTCCCTTGGTCTCCTTTATAGACGGAACGATGGCAATTATGGCCTGATTGAGCCGGAGCTGCCGTAATATTTGGCGAGGGTTGATATTGCATCAAAGTAATGAGTTTATCATCAAAAAAACGAGGGTCAAGTTGATCCAGGGGGATATTACTGAGCAGGAGACGGATGCCATTGTTAATGCGGCTAATTCCGGTCTAGCTGGCGGTGGGGGTGTTGACGGAGCCATACATAGGGCTGGAGGCTCTGCTATCATGGAAGAATGCCGACGTATTATCGCGGAGATAGGCCGACTGGAAACGGGCAAGGCGGTGGTGACTAGCGGAGGTAGGTTAAAGGCAAAGTATGTTATCCATACGGTGGGACCGGTGTGGCGTGGCGGTAATAGGGGTGAAGCTGAGCTGTTGGCCAGTGCCTATCAAGAAAGTTTGCGGCTTGCATCTGGTTACGGTTTGAAAAGCATCTCTTTCCCTTCTATTAGTACTGGTGCCTATGGTTATCCTGTCGCTGAAGCAGCAGAGGTTGCCTTGAAGGCTGTGATCAGTTTTTTGCAGGGATTTAGCACTTCGCTGGAAGAAATCTACTTCGTTCTCTATGATGCACGGACTTATGGGGCATATGCTAGCAAGCTAGCTGAATTTACAAACTGAAGGCTAGCCTTTCACACCATTGTGTTTCGGTGGAGTAATAGCGCTGGTACGGAGTGAACTCGTTTACTGTCTATTTGGAACTGCTCTTGGGTGGATGGCAGTTGTCTGGTCGCCTATTGGGCTGCGCAGGGTGGTTTTGCCGCAGGGTTCCAAGGAGATGGTACTCAGTCAGGTCACTGGAGGTAATTATTTTGCCAGGGAAGTTTCGTTTTCTCGGTACCCAGAGCTGGTTGGGGAGATAAAGGACTGTCTTTGTGGCAGAGAAGTCGAATTTCATTGCAAGCTGGACTTTAGTGGAATTAGCCGCTTTCAGAAGGAAGTATACGAGGTGGTTAGAAGTATACCTAGAGGTCAAACCAGGAGTTATTCATGGGTAGCACGTGCGTTGGGTCGGCCTAATTCTGCCAGAGTTGTCGGACAGTCCCTTGCTCGAAACCCATTTCCAATAGTGGTACCATGTCACCGTGTAATCAGTAGTGATGGTAGTTTGGGTGGTTACAGCGGTGGTGTCGAATTAAAGAAGAGATTACTGGAGCTGGAAAGACCGCAGGTGTGGGTGCACCTTTAATGTTTTTTGACAATTTGATGGCCGAAGGTCCAGGCAAATGGAGGATATGATGGAGTATAAGCAGGTAAAGTGTGATCTATCTGACCATATTTTGACGGTAACACTTAACAGGCCTGAAAGACTCAATGCTTTTACTCCGGTGATGTGCGAAGAGTTAGTCGATGTGTTTAGCAGAGCTGATGCAGACGATGATGTGCGTGTGGTAGTCGTGACTGGTGCCGGGCGTGCCTTTTGTGCAGGTGCTGATCTGGAGGAGATGTTGTCCCCTCGTTCTATTGCCTCATTACCTTCAGGATCTGAAGATTACAGGGATCCTGCTGGCAGAATCACCTTGCTAATCTACAATTTGAAGAAGCCGGTGATAGCGGCTATCAATGGACCAGCGGTAGGTGTGGGGATTACTATGACTTTAGCGATGGACATCCGCCTGGCATCACGGGATGCCAGGATCGGTTTTGTCTTTACTAGACGTGGTCTGGTTCCTGAAGGTGCCAGCACGTGGTTTTTGCCGCGTATTGTAGGGCTTGGTAGGGCGGCTGAATTACTGATCACCGGTAGGATTATAGGAGCAGAAGAAGCTGCTGCTTGTGGGCTGGTTAGCGAAGTGCTTCCAGCCGATGGTCTGGTTTCAAGGGCGCGTGAAATCGCTTTTGATATTTCGAAGAATACCTCACCAGTTGCGGTGGCGCTGTCCAGACAACTTCTGTGGAAAATGGCATCTGCAGATCATCCGATAGAGGCCAACAAGGTAGAATCTAAGGCGTTTGCCTGGATGCTTCAGTGCCCTGATTCGCGTGAAGGTGCCTTGTCATTTCTGGAAAAGAGGGCTCCAAATTTCACTATGAAACCTAGCACTGACATGCCAGACTTCTATCCATGGTGGCAAGAGAGGTTTTGGTGAATGGAGTAAGTTGGTTTAGTTCACGAGTTGACTTGGCTGGAATCGGTTGAATTCTGCTCGACCCTGATGCTGTTGTCTCCGAGCACCCTGCTTATTTCTATGGCTAGTTCAGGACAGTAGCCGACTTTATTGGGTAATTTCATATTTACGGTCTTCGTGTCTGTAGTTATGGCAAGGAAAACAGTGTCTCTGCCTGGATAACGACTGAGGGCAGCGAGTATTTGTTCGAGCCGCTTGATATCTCCCTCAGCGTTATCACCCGGAGTGATGTTAATGATTACTTTCTTGGACGCTGTTTGGGGCTGAATTGACAGCTCGGGCAATGTAGTTATCATGTTAGCATTATCTTCCTCTTGGTACTGACGCACTTTCTGACAGTTGATACTGGCGCGATCGTCTTTTAGCCGCACCACGCCTTCGACAAGCAGGATGTTTCCCTCCTGCCATATTGCTCTTGTCTGGCTGTAGATGTCTGACCACACTGTTACCTCAACTGCGCCGACAAGGTCTTCCAACGTAGCAATAACAAATGGTTTCATGTCCCTGGTATGCAGCTGGCGTACCGATGTCACCATTCCAGCAACTATGACTTTTTCTCCGACCATTTCGCTGTTGATCTCTCCGCAGAGAGCGGTGACCGTTTTGGCTAGTTTTGGTGCTATTGTTGCCAGCGGATGTTCTGAGAAATACACGCCCAGAAGTTCCTTTTCCCATTCCAGTTTGTCCTTAGAGCTGACATCGAAGTGTTCCAAGTCGAAATTAGGGAGTGGGGTTGGGACTGCGTCACCCCACAGGTCGAACATGCTTGTTTGTCCCGATTCTTTGAGTTTCTGTTCTTGCTGGGCAAGTGAGATGATGCGATCTATGGCGTGGAGCAAGCTCCCTCGTGGGGCTAGACAGTCTAGCGCGCCGGCTTTGATCAGGCTTTCCAGGGCCTTTTTGTTAATGCCTCGTAAATCGACACGGCGGCAGAAGTCCGCGATAGAAGTGAAAGCCCCTCCTTCCTTGCGTGCCTGGATAATAAGCTCAATAGCACTGCGGCCAAGGTTTTTGATCGCTGGTAGGCTATAGCGGATGGCTTTTCTACCCTCGTCTATTTGTTCGATACTAAACTCGGCCTCGCTCTTGTTGACATCTGGAGGTAGCACTATAATACCCAAGCGCCGGCATTCGGCTATTGCTGAAGCCAGTTTATCTTGATGTGCAATATACGTATTTAAAAAAGCTGTCATGTACTCCAGTGGGTAGTTAGCTTTCAAGTAGGCGGTCTGGTAAGCAAGCAAAGCGTAACTGACGCTGTGTGCCTTATTGAATGCGTAGCCAGCAAACGGCTCGATCAACGAGAAAATGTCTGCTGCAACGTGTGCCGGAATACCTCTTTTCTCCGCACCTGCTATGAAATTTTGTTTCTCCCTCTTCATTACCTCCGGGATCTTTTTCCCCATTGCCTTGCGGAATATGTCTGCCTGTCCCAGGCTGTAGCCTGCTAAGGCACATACGATGTGGAGCACCTGATCCTGATAAACGATTACACCGTAAGTTTCCTCCAGTATTTCCTTTATCGAAGGATGAAGGTACTGAACGTCTTGAATCCCTCGTTTTGCCTTGATGAAGGTGGGGATATGTTCCATAGGGCCTGGACGATACAGAGCTACCATAGCTGCAATGTCACCGAAGGTAGTGGGTCCGAGCTCTTTTATGTAGCGGCGCATGCCGGCACTTTCCAACTGGAAGATGCCGCTGGTCTCTCCGGAAGCGAGAAGTTGGAAGGTAGCCGGGTCATTTAGAGGAATGTCTTGCAGGTCAATGGAGATACCGCGTGTTTTCATGATCGTGTCTCGTGTCTTTGCCAGCACAGTCAGGTTTGCCAGCCCCAGAAAGTCCATCTTGAGCAGTCCGAGCCGTGCTATGCTGTCCATGGAAAACTGCGTCATGTTTGTGGCCTGCTCACTGTCTTTGGCGGCTCGCTGCAACGGTACGTGGTTGGTCAAGGGTTCTTTAGATATCACCACCCCTGCGGCATGGGTACTGGCATGGCGAGCTATTCCCTCTAGCTTCTTGGCGGTGTCTATTAAATTGCGCACCACACTGTCTTGCTCATATACATCGTGCAATTCTGGGCCCTCAGCCAAGGCCTGGTCTAAGGTGATATTCGGCCTAGCCGGGACGAGGCGGGCTATTCTGTCTACCTGGCCATAGGGCATCCCCAATGCTCTACCTACGTCTCTTAAGGCAGCTCTTGCTCCAAGGGTACCGAAGGTTATGATCTGGGCGACATGGTCAGCTCCGTACTTCTGGGTGACATAGGCTATCATCTCGTCGCGGCGGTCGTCTTGAAAGTCTAGGTCAATGTCCGGAGGCTCGCGGCGTTCGATGTTAAGGAACCGTTCGAACACCAGTTTATGCTCCATAGGGTCTATAGAGGTAATGCCAAGGCAGTAAAGTGCCAGACTAGCAGCAGCGCTACCACGAACCCCAAAGAGGATGCTGCGTTTTTTGGCAAATGCAACAAGGTCCCAGACGACAAGAAAATAGTCTGCAAATTCTGTCTGCCGGATAACATCCAGTTCGTAGGCGAGGCGCTGTTCGACTTCGGGCGGTATATGGCTATACCGCTGTTTTAGTCCTTCCCAGCAAAGTTCAGTAAGGTATTCATAAGATGTTTTCCCTGGCGGCAGGTCGATCTGCGGGAGGTTGAGACGGCCGAATTCCATGTCGAAAGTGCACATCTGTGCAATCTTTTCTGTATTCTCGATTGCCTGGGGCAAGTCAGCGAAAAGCTCGGCCATTTCCGTAGGGCTCTTCAAGTAGAAGAAATCCCCCGACATTTTTAGCCTTTTCGGGTCATGAATGGAAGTGTTGGTCTGGATGCAGAGAAGGATATCATGCAAGGCAGCGTCTTCCCGGTTAATGTAATGGACGTCATTGGTAGCTACCACAGGGATACACAGCTGCTCGGCAATGGCTAGCAATCCTTTGTTGATGCAGTCAAGTTCAGGTATCGGGTGTCGTTGTATTTCCAGATAATAATCACAAAAGGTGTCTTTATACCATTTGGCCTGTGTGGTGGCTTCATCCAGGCGTCCCTCCAAAATCAAGCGGGCGAGCTCACTTTGCATACAGCCAGACAAAGCAATCAGTCCATCACTGTATTGGGCAAGGAGCTCTTTATCTATCCTCGGCTTATAATAGAAGCCCTCCAAATTGGCTTTGGTCACCAATTGAATCAAATTTCGATAACCCCTCTGGTCTTTCACCAGAAGGGTTAGATGGTAGGGAGTTTTTTCGTTGGTGTTACGACTCCGGTAACTTGTTTCAGCCACATAGATTTCACAGCCAACTATCGGCTTAATCCCTGCCTCTCTGGCGGTAACATAAAAGTCGACCGTACCATGCATGTTGCCATGGTCTGTGATGGCGAGGCTGGCCATTCCCAGCTCCTTTGCCTTGGCAACAAGTTGCGGAATGCGACAGAGGCCGTCAAGCAGGCTATACTCAGTGTGGACATGTAAGTGGGTAAACATGCGACCCTGTTCAAAAGAGCGGTAGTCCGCAAAAAATTATAGCACAGGATGTCTCTTGCTGCTTATCTGGGCTGATTTTACATTTTGCTGTCGGCCAGCAGCTATTTGTGTGGATGGCACCTTCAGTTCGGCGAGCTGTTGGAATATAATCTATGCAGGCCTTCTATACTTTCACCCTTTTGCTACCAGGGTGTTTGCGTTAGGGCAGGTGAAGCGAAGATGTGGATAGTACGTAACCTTGCGTTCTGGTTGTTGGTGCTTTGCATACCAGTGCTGCTCTTGACCAGTGCTCTCAGATGGGCGGTAAGCGAGGTGAAGCTATATGAGTATGGTTTCACTAGATACAAAATAGAGCAGGCCACAGGTATACCTGGACCGGAATTGAGAACAGTAGCTGTGCAGTTGATTGACTATTTCAACTCGCGTGTTGATGAAGCGCAGGTGGTAGTGAATATAAGGGAAAAGAGAACCCCGCTTTTTAATGACAAGGAGCTGATCCACTTGCAGGACGTGCGGAATTTGGTCCATCTAAATAATCTGGTACAGGTGTCGAGCCTGGCGATGGCGGTTATATGTGCGTCGGCGCTGGCACTGTTGTCCAAGCCAAGATGGCTTATTCTGACACGGGGGACATTTATGGGTAGTGGCCTGGCCCTGGGCTTAATGGTGTTTCTGGCCCTCTGGTGCTGGCTCGGCTTCGACCAACTTTTTTACTTGTTTCATATCGCCAGCTTTCGCAATGAGTACTGGATGCTGGATCCATCAGAGGACTATCTTATCAGGCTATTTCCCGAACCTTTTTTCTATGATGCAGCATTACTCGTCTTTGGCACAGTCCTGATGGTCTCCGTGATAGTCATGGCCGGGAGTTTGTGTGCTTTGAGGTTCTTGGACAGTCGGTCTAAGAGGGAGGATGCTTGAAGCTTGCGCCACTGACCTAAATTTTACAAGCTACAACTAGCACAATCTGAAGCACTACAACTACCACAGGAAGACCCTGTGCCTGCAATAGGCGAGGAGATGCCGGTGCTATCTTTAGAAAAGGACGCAAAGCGTGAGAACAATCGGTTGGCAATCTTGCCGCATTTGGGGCAGTTCGTTTCGCTACTGGCCCTGTCAAACGGTTTCCTCACCTCGAATTTGCATTTGCATTCCGGACAGAGGTATTCGTAGATGGGCATTTTAGTCTCCTTTTGGAGCTAATATCAGTTTAGCTGGGAATTTCTTCGACGTCAAGGATGAGCGTGGTATTTGGTGGCGTGCTTTGAATGTCCCAAAAGGGGTTAGTATAATGGCGCTGCACAGTAGTAGGAGGTATAGTTAGCATGACGATCGCAGCTGATGAGCTCGCCAACGAGATTGTTGGGTGGATGCGGGATGTTGTTTCGAGGTCGTCAAGCAAAGGCGTAGTGTTTGGAATGAGCGGAGGAGTTGATTCCTCGGTAGTGGCAGTGCTGTGTAAGCGTGCTTGCCCTGATGCCTGCCTGGGTCTCATTATGCCCTGCCACAGCATCCCGAGCGATAGAGAGCATGCTGAACTGGTAGCCAGGAAGTTCGGAATACCGTACGAGGTTGTGGTCCTGGACACTGTATTTGATGTTTTTGTCAAGGTGTTACCCTCGCTGAAGGGCGATCTGTCCTCAGCTCGCCTGGCGGTTGCAAACATAAAGCCACGGTTACGTATGGTCACACTTTACTACTTTGCCAATCGGCTCGGCTACTTAGTAATAGGTGCCAGCAACAGGAGCGAGCTTTCGGTCGGTTATTTTACCAAGTATGGTGATGGGGGAGTGGATGTCATGCCTCTGGCGAATCTGGTAAAGTCGCAGGTATACGAGTTGGCTAGGTATCTTGAGGTACCTCAGGAGATCATTGACAAGCCGCCATCTGCTGGTCTGTGGGAGGAGCAGACAGACGAGGGTGAGATGGGGGTCACCTATAGGGCGCTGGATCGATATCTAGTGAGCGGGCAGGCGGAAAAAGAAATTAAGGACAAAATTGACTACATGGCTGCGAGAAGTTTGCATAAGCGCAGCCTCCCTTTAGTACCGCCATTCTAGTAGCAGCGTGTGGTACAAACGGTATTGTCTCAGCAACCTCTGTGTGCTATTATGCGCAGCAGAGGGGCCAGAACGGTACATATACTGGAGGGAGATACATGGTCACGGACAAGGAGAGGGCGCTCGAGTTGGCGGTGAGCCGGATTGTCAAACAATTCGGCGAGGGGTCGATAATGAAGCTAGGCGAGATGTCGTCAAAGATGCCTGTTGAGGCTATTCCTACCGGTTCACTGAGCTTGGATTTGGCTTTGGGTATAGGTGGGGTACCCAGAGGTCGGGTGACTGAAATTTTTGGTGCTGAGGCCTCTGGAAAGACTACGTTAGCACAGCATATCATTGCCGAGGCCCAGAAGCTGGGGGGAATTGCCGTTTATATCGATGCCGAGCATGCTCTAGACACATCGTATGCAGCTAATTGCGGTGTAAAGATTGATGAACTTCGTATAGCCCAGCCAGACAATGGTGAAGAGGCATTGGGTATTACTGAGGAGCTGGTAAGAAGTGGGGCTGTCGACGTCGTAGTTATTGACAGCGTAGCAGCGTTAGTACCTAGGGCTGAGATAGAAGGGGAAATGGGGGATGCACATGTTGGTCTGCAGGCGCGGCTGATGTCCCAGGCACTAAGAAAACTGGTAGCGGCGATAAGTAAATCGCGTACAGCGGTAATTTTTATCAACCAATTGCGAGAGAAGGTCGGTATAGTTTTCGGCAGCCCGGAGGTGACTCCAGGTGGTAGGGCGCTGAAATTTTATAGCTCGGTAAGAATAGACCTTAGGAGGATTGATGCCATCAAGCATGGCTCTGAAGTAGTGGGTACAAGAGTCAGAGCTAGGGTGGTAAAAAACAAAATGGCTCCACCTTTCCGTTCAGCTGAATTTGACATAATGTTCAAACATGGTATAAGTAAGGAAGGTGATTTGATTGACCTAGGTGTAGCGCTGGGGATAGTGAAGAAGGCGGGAACGTTTTTCACTTATGGCGATATAAAATTAGGGCAGGGGCGAGAAAATGCCAAGGAATACCTGAGGCAAAACCCTGCCACGGCCTCTGAGATTGAAAAGAAAATAAGAGCGGTAGCTCAAGGAGCTCCTGTGCTGGGTGCCGATGTGTCCAGAGAAGTGTTTGATTAGACCAAAGTTGTCTGATTAATATTTTCGATCTTGTAAATCTTGCAACCCAAGAAAGGAAAGCCACTGTCTATGGCGAAGGTGACTGCCCTCAAGCGCAGAGGAGGAAAAGTAGAGGTCTGTCTTGATGGCGAGCTTTCGTTCAAAGTAAGTGCTGAGGTGGCCGGTAGGTTAAATCTCAGTGCGGGACAGGTTCTGTCTGCTGATGAAGTCGAGGAGCTGCTCGAAACTGAGGCTGTGGAACGATGTCTTGCTGTTGCTTTTCGTCTGCTCAGCTATCGCCCCAGGAGCCGGGCGGAGTTGAGGCAGCGTTTGCTGAGGCGTGGTTTCTCAGAAATTGTAGTGTACAAAGTTCTAGCACTGCTGAAAGAAAAAGGCCTTGTTGACGATGTGGCCTTTGCTCGCTACTGGGCAGACAATAGAGCCAGGTTCAAGCCGAGGAGTGCAAGACTTATCAGTCTAGAGCTAAAACGCAAAGGGATCAGCTCGGAGGTGGTAAGTGAGGCGATACAATCGCTAGATGATGAAGTCTTGGCCTATGAGGCAGGATCGAAGAAGGCCCGTGCCCTCGCTAGGCTTCCAGAGGAAGAGTTTTACCAGCGGCTTTATAACTATTTGTGTAGGCGCGGCTTTGGCGATGGAGTGATACGTTCTGTCTTGGGGCGTTTGCGAGAGATATACGGTGCTGCCGGTGACGAAAGGGTGGCTGTGGATGTTTGATCAGGCGGGTTATGTTTTCGATGGTGGTTTATAGATTGTGTGTATTGCAATGACAGGGGAGTGTGGTATAATTTAGCTACCCTCACATGGGATGAGCAGATACGGAGATATGGAAGGAGGCCTAAATTGACTGACCCGAATAAGGCATTATATGAATCAAGACCGTGGCTGAAATTCTATCCCTCGGGTATACCTCCAGATGTTGAGATACCGGAAAAATCGGTGGTTGAGTCGTTTGATGAAGCGACGGAAAAGTGGAAGGACAAGACTGCCCTAATCTTCTATGGCAGGAAGATAACCTACGGGGAACTGAGGGACCACGTCGACAGGGTGGCTACGGCGCTTTGTGACCTGGGGGTGAAGAAGGGAGACAGGGTTGCCCTGTTGTTGTTGAATTCTCCCCAGTTCATTATCGCCTATTTCGGCGCGGTCAAGGCTGGTGCCACTGTAACTGCTATAAGCCCGGTATATGTTAGCCCCGAGATAAAGCATCAGCTGGAAGACAGCGGCGCCAAAATGATCATTTGTCTGGACATCCTTTACGACAATGTTGAGCGAACTGGTATCAAGCTGGACGCTGTTATCCTGACTAATATAGCAGAATACCTGCCTCCTATGAAGAAGTTCTTGGGGCAGAGTGTGTTGCGCGCGGTATACCAGAAGATGGCAGCACCGCCGGCTGAGATATATGAGCAGGAGGGCTTCTACCGGCTTCAGGATCTGATAAAAAAGTATCCTCCCAATCCGCCAAAGATTAAGTTTGACATAAAGGAGGATATAGTCACTCTTCCCTATACAGGTGGCACCACGGGATTACCCAAGGGTGCGATGATAACACATTACAATATGGTGGCAGCACGAACTATAGCTGAGAAGTTCTGGAGCTATGTGGTGCACGAAGGGAAGGAGACGGTACTGGCATATTTGCCCTTCTACCATATTTATGGGCAATCGGTGATCATGATGGGCGGGCTGTGTCAGGGTTATACATTGGTTATATTTACCACACCAGACCTGGATGACATCCTGAATTCCATAGAGGCTTATAATGCTAGCATGTTTTATAGCGTCCCCTCTCTCTACGAATATCTGAGGGACTACCATCGGACCGATAGAGTTAACTGGAAGAGGCTGAAGGTGCTTATCTCCGGTGCCGATGCCCTTCTTGAGGATACGGCGAGGGGCTGGGAGAAGAGGACCGGTGCCAAGATTCACGAGGGCTGGGGGATGACGGAGACCACTTCGGTGGGTATAGTAAGCCCTTATGGAAGGCCCAAGCTTGGTTCATTTGGAGTACCGTTACCCAACACGGTTGCTGGCATACTTGACCCCGATAGTAACAAGTTCCTGCCTGTGGGCGAGATCGGTGAACTGGCGGTTAAGGGTCCTCAGGTAGCTAAGGGCTACTGGAACAGGCCAGAGGAAACCGCAAAGATGTTCATCAACATTGACGGGGAGAAATGGCTGAGGACAGGCGACCTGGTACGGATGGATGAGGAAGGCTACTTCTACTTCTATGACAGAAAGCGTGATATGATTAAGTACAAGGGTCTCGCGGTATTTGCTCGCGAAGTCGAAGAGGTCATCTCCAGCCATCCTCAGGTCAAGGAGGCTGGCGTAATCGGTGTTCCTGACCCTGAAGTTGGGGAAAAGGTGAAGGCGATAGTGGTTCTGGAGACCGAAGCGAGAGGTAAGGTCTCCGAGCAGGACATTATCAAGTACTGTGAGGAAAGACTGGCACACTATAAAGTACCCAAGATAGTTGAGTTCCGGGGTGAGGTCCCCAAGACGGATGTGGGTAAAGTATCACGCCGTGAACTCAGGGAGGAGGAACTGTAACATGGGGCCCTTCTTTAAGGTGGAAAATCTTACCAAGCGTTTTGGCGGGTTGGTTGCGGTAAATAATGTCAGCTTTGAGATCGGTCGGGATGAGATAGTGGGGCTGATCGGCCCTAATGGTGCCGGGAAGAGTACCCTGGTACGTTGTATATTGGGCATACTCAAGCCCGATTCAGGGCGGGTTATTTTTAAGGGTGAAGACATAACCAAACGGCGTCCCTGGGAGATCGTCCAGCGTGGCATGGTGGGCACTTTCCAAGTGGTAAAACCGTTTCGTCGTTTACCTATCATTGCTAATGTGATGGTGGGCTGTCTTTCTCCGCGGATAAGGAAGCGCGGTGAGTGGGTGAAGAGGGCTGAGGCTAAAGCCAGGGAAGCTCTGGAGTTTGTTGGTATTGCCGACCTAGCACTAGAACCGGCCTCTATCCTGTCTCACGGCGATTTGAAACGCCTCGAGGTGGCGAGGGCGATCGCAACAGAACCTGAACTGCTTATTCTAGACGAGCCTTTTGGAGGGCTGAATCCTGCCGAGACAGAGCTGGTGGCCAAGTCGATGAGGCGGCTCCATAAAGGCGGTCGCTTTGGTAGGCTGCACAGTGAGGGTCCGGCTATGCTCATTATCGAGCATAAGCTGGCCGAGCTGATGAAAATCGTCGATAGGGTTATCGTGCTCAATTTTGGCGAGGTAATTGCACAGGGCACGCCGGAGGAAATAGCGAAAAACCCTGTGGTTATTCAGGCATATACGGGGAAGGAGGTGCTCGTTGCTAGAGATTAAGAATGTGACCGTTTGCTATGATACCGCTATGGTACTGGACGATGCTAGCCTGAAGGTAGAGAAGGGCGAGCTAGTGGGGTTGGTCGGTCCTAATGGGGCTGGTAAAACTACCTTGCTCCGGGCTGTTGCCGGGCTGATAAACTGGGAGAAGGAGGTGCTCAAGGGTACTAGGAAGGGCGACATAACTTTTACCGGCACTATCGAATTTGAAGGCGAGAGGATCGAAAAACTTTCAGCCTCTGAGATAGCTAAAAGGGGATTGCTCCTGTGCCCTGAGAGGGGCAGGCCTTTTGTCGAGATGACAGTCAAGGAAAACCTCCTTGCTGGTGCTTATCTGTGTAATGACAGGAAGGAGGTTGAGCGCGGGCTTGCCAAAGTTTATGAGCTGTTCCCGAGGTTGAAAGAGAGGGAGAACCAGATAGCTGGCACATTGTCAGGAGGCGAGAGACAGATGCTGGCCATTGGCAGGGCACTAATGCGCCAGCCAAAGCTGATGCTGGTTGACGAGCCGTCAAGTGGGCTAGCACCTAAGTTGAAAGAAGATCTTTTTAAACGAATCGAAGAGATATACCACGATCTTGGGGTGACTATCCTGTTGGCAGAACAAGATGTAAGTTTCGCCTTCGCCCTTTCAAAGCGAAACTATGTGATGTCGCGGGGACACATAATTGCGCATGGCACAGCTGATGAGTTGTTGAAGGACGAGACCATAAGGAAAACGTATCTGGGGCTGTAGTGCGAGCAGCGGGATAAGCGAAAAAGAGATGGCGGGGAACTCACAGAACCCCGCCGTCTCATTTCTAATTTAGCTGCGAAGGTCAGCGCAATGAGGCGCCACACGCCCGACATTCATGCCGCCAGGCAACGTTTGACAGTTTACAGCGGGGACACTCGCGTTCTATTTTGTCCCTTATCCAGACGGCGATACCCTCAGGCATAAAGAGCAGCACCGCTATAATGATGGCAGCAAACACCAGAAACCTGATCTCGGGCATAACACGCAGCCCTTCCAGCAAGGGGTAGAGAAAGTAGACTCCGAATACCGGTCCGTAGATGCTGACGATGCCGCCGAAGACACACCATATTACTGCATTGAAGGACAGTGTCATCTCCAGTGTTGAGGGTCCCGCAATACGCATGACATGTGTATAGAGTGCTCCGGCTATTCCAGCGAAGAAGCCACCGATGGCGAAGGCCAGTATTTTGTAGTTTATGGTGTTGATGCCCGTGGCGCGGGCAGCGATCTCGTCCTCGCGGATGGCGTGCAAGATAATCCCTGTTCTCACCAGTCCGCTTTTGGCATCGGTGAGCTTCCACATTATCAGCACTGATATGGTCATCACAATTACCGAGATGTAGTATTCCGTTACCCGAGATTCGGAAAGACGGGTAAGTCCGGAGATACCGTGTTCACCGCCAGTGACATCGGGAAATGCTTTGATGACGGCCAGTAGAATTAAGGGAAACGCTAGCGTTACCAGCGAAAGATAAGGGCCTCTCAGCCTCAGTGCCGGGAAGCAGGTAAGCACGCCGATGATAACCGCTCCTATAGCGCCTATCGGTATCGTAGCCCATGGCTGTAGATTAAAGTAATGGTTCAGCATCCCCGCGGTGTAAGCAGCTACGCCGAAGAATAGCGCGTGCCCGAAGTTTACTTGACCGGTGTAACCAGACAGAAAGTCCCAGCTCACAGCAAAGATAACGAAGATGTTGGTGAAGATAAGTATGCGGAGAATATAAGGGTCTTTGGTGATAGCAGGCAGGATGAAGATGAGCAAGAAAAAGACCAGAGCAATAAGCCTACCCGGGATGGCAATAACATCCCCTTGAAAGTCCTTGAGCAACCGTCTGATCATTATAGTCTCTCCTCTTCAAAGGCGACTCCATATAGTCCCTCAGGTCGGACTATGAGGACGATCACCATTATTAGCAGTGAGAAGGCCAGTTTTAAGAAAGCGCCTGCCGGCACCAGGAACACTATCAACGTCTCAACGATTGCTATAATGAAGGCACCAATGATGCTGCCCTTTATGCTACCAAGTCCACCCAGCACAACTATGACCATAACCATGACCAATGGGTTCAACCACATGTAGGGGTAAGTCGTCCACAGCGGGGCAATAACAGCCCCGGCAATGGCAGCCAGTGCTGTGGCTATGGTCATGGTAACCAAGAGGACTGTAGGCACAGTTATGCCCATCAGCCCGGCGATCTCAGTATCCTGGGCTGTAGCTCTGACGGCAATGCCCATTTTTGTCCGCGACAGTAGTAGCCAGACGGTCACTAGTACTAGAAGCATGATGCCAAGGGACAGCAACTGCTGATATGTAATTCTAACGCCAAGGATCTGCCATACCCCGGACATCAGTGGTGGTGATTCCCTAAAATGGGCGCCAAATCCCAGAAGCATAAATTCCTGAAAGACCATTGCCAAGGCGATGGTGACCAGTAACACCGCCACATGATGTTCGCGGATACGGTCGATGAACAACTTGTAACTTGCTGCACCAATACCAGTAGTCAAAATCAGGGAGACGACCATTGCTGGCACTGGACTCAGACCTGCCCGGTAGGTGAAGTAGTACATTCCGTAAGCAGCGAGCATAAAAAAGGCGGTGTGTGCCAGATTTAACATGCGGGCAACACCGAAAATGAGAGAAAAGCCCACTGCAAGGAGGGCGTAAACGCCGCCGGTAAGCAATGCCTGTAATATCATCGGCATTATCAAAGTTTGAAACATGTTTCCTTCCTAAAATACCTCTTTACTATGGTGGCTTCTCAGTTTTTCCACACCTAGTCTTTGCCAGAGCACATAACAAACTGCTGCTTGGATTGTCTTTCAATCTTTCTCTTAATCGAGTTGTCTCTTATAGGCAAAACCCCCGGTAGCCCTGTGGCTACCGGGGGTTTTGCTTAAGTGACTACTTCTTGAATTCCAAGGTGCGAGCTATGGTGGACCATTCCTGCTCGTTGTAGGGGGCAATCAACTCATGCCCGGTTATAGTGACCAGCACCCATTGGTCACCCTTTTGGACGCCAAGCACATAGCTTACTACTGCGGAGCCAGTGGCTGATATCCAGTCCGCTTTAGCAGCAAGAGCTTTACTGCCATCTGCTATGGTCACTTCTGCTGGTGTAGCCAGTTTGACGTCCGAGCCACCTCTGTCTTTGAAAGCTGCTGCTGTCACCTCTGCCAGAGAAGCACCTTTCCTTATACTCACACTCATCATGGGGAGCTTGTAAGGATCAGTCTCCGGATTTACCGTGAAAAGCAGCACAGGCTCTGTTTCCTGGTCGGCTGCCCTTGTCCACTTCTTGGGATACTTGATGGAGAAGCCATACTTATCGCTGGTGAAAGTGGCAGGTTCAAAGGGTAACTTGGCTTCTTCCTTGGGCGCTGGTTTTTCTTCCTTCGGTTTCTCTGCCTCTGCTGGTTTAGCAGCCTTGAATTTCTCGGCTGCGTATGGAGGCACTGTGTAGAGGACGGTCCCCGGGTACTCGAATGCCCAGTCCCCATAGTCGTCTTTCGTGCCGAACTCTTTCTTGGGCCAGACTACAACCATGTTGCCCTTTATCCACTGCACGCCAATACCGGTGGAATGGCCCGGACCATACATGATATCGTGCGGACACTTAGGACACTTGGAGTCTGGCGGATAAAATTTTCCTTTAGGAGCACCAGTGAGGCTCCATTCGGTCTTCTCGAGAATGGGTACCAGTGCATCGGAATCCAGCGTTTGTCCCTGTTCTATGACCTGCTTCAATATGTATATGGCATCGTGGGTGCCTGCGTTGTAGGTCGGGAATTCTCCTGTCCGTCTGACGAATTCATCGTAGAACTCAATGGTCATCGGTCCAATGGGGACTCTAGCATAGGTGTTCATGGTGAACTCGTATTCACCTTTACCTCCGGTTGCCTCCCAGAAGCCCTTCTTCTGGGCTTCGACGTTGATACCTACGGAGCAGGCCGGTATCTTGAGCTCGCCCAATTGCTTGGCATAAGTGATGCCGACCGGACCGGAGAAGGTGGTGAAGATGATGTGCGGCTCTTTGGCAGCTATGGCGGTGAGCTCGGCGGTGACATCGGTTGCTGTGTCAGAAGGTCTCCAGGTACCCACGATCTCCATTCCCATAGCCGGTAGCCGTCCCTGGGCAATGGCAACCATGGGGTCAGCCCAGGCCAACTTTTCAGCAATTATCGCCACCTTGGGCTTTGTTATACCGAACTGTTGCTTAAGAATTGCAACCACCATCCCCAGCATCTTGAAGTCGGTAGTGACCAAGAAGGTGGAGTTCACCGGGGTGACCCTGAACCAGTACTTGTACTTGGCATAATTGTCCTGGACTCGCTGGCAGAGTTCCGTAGTGGCAGCGCCGCAGCCTAAGAATATCTTCTTGTAGTCCATAGCGACATCGGACATGGGGTACACGGCTTCAGTTCTGAAACCACCGACCAGAAAGTGCACCTTGTCCACAGTTATGGCTTTTTCTACAGCGGTGGCAGCCCCCGCTACGTCTAGGATCTCATTGGTGTCAATTTTCACCAGCTCGATTTTGTATGTCTTGTCTCCGACCTTGATACCACCGGCAGCGTTAATTTTGTCTGCTGCCAGCGTGGCGCCCAGCCAGTGGTGCTGTCCCTGGACGAATTGCATCGGCCCCGCTATGCCAATTTTGATCGCTTCCTCTTTGGCTTTTGGAGCACAAGCTGGCAGCACAAGTGCTACCAACAAAAGACACGCCAAAACACTAAAGACAACTCGTTTCATAAACATCGACCTCCTTCCCGTTTTCTAAAGATTTTCTTGACTTGTTTCTGGTTGTGTTCTTTAGTCCTGATTTCTCGATAGCATCACCTCCCCCTTATCATGAATTGTGGAAGAAAACAAATGCAACAAAATAGCGCAGCCCAATGAGGTAAAAAAGCAGGATTGGACCCCACCATCGTGCATTTACCTGTATTATACCATACGGTGTCAAGTGCTACTCGTGTGGTCTCTGGTCCGGTTCAGATAGACATGACGCAGGTGTTTAGTTGCCCTCACCCTAACCCTCTCTCATCAAGGGAGATGGATCTTAAATCGGCGAAGCCGGACTGATGTTTAGCTTGCCTTCACCCGCTCTTATTAAGGGGGAGGGATCGTATATCGCCGAAGTTGGCCCGATGTTTACTCAACCCTCTCCTATCAGAGGAAGGAGGTAAACAAACAGGGAGGGAAGCCTATTCTTCTGGTCTCGGGACTCAGGACTAACGTGTCACGAGTCTACTGGACAAGTGCAGCTTCTGGACGAATGCGACCCTTAATGGTAAACTAAGGAGCGGATATGCCGATGGGTAGGAAGGAGTTAGCACGTTTAACTGAGATGGTTAGTGGTGCTGGCTGAGCCTCCAAGTTGGGTCCGGGCGACCTGAGTGAGGCTTTGTGTGGATTGCCACTGTTAACTGATGGAAATGTGCTCCGTGGAATGGAGAGTCTAGATGATGCCGGTGTGTACAAGATAAATGAAGAACTGGCTATCATCCAGACGGTGGACTTCTTCACGCCCATTGTGGACGACCCTTATAGTTTCGGGCAGATCGCTGTTGCCAATGCATTGAGCGATGTTTACACTATGGGCGGTAGACCGTTAACGGCACTTAATATAGTCTGCTTCCCGACTAAGTCGCTTGATATTTCCATCTTGAAGGCTATACTACAGGGCGGTGTAGACAAAATGCGCGAGGCGGGTGTGATATTGTTGGGCGGACATAGTGTGGATGATGTGGAGCTGAAGTACGGGCTGGCAGTGACAGGCACAGTGCATCCGAAGCGTTTAATCACTAATTCAGGTGCTCTTCCCGGGGACAAGCTTGTCCTGACAAAACCACTGGGTACAGGTATCATAAGCACTGCGATAAAGGCTGGGGAGGCTAGCAAAGAAACTATAGGCAAGGTCACAAGGTGCATGGCAGCGCTAAATAAGCAGGCGTGTGAATTGATGCAAGAATTAGGCGCACATGCCTGTACTGACATAACAGGATTTGGGTTTATCGGCCATGCCATTCAACTTGCTGATAATAGCCAGGTGGGTATAAGAGTGGACTCAGTAAAAGTCCCTGTCTTCGAGGAGGCAAAGGAGTTTATCAGCAAGGGGCTGTGTCCTGGCGGTCTGTACCGTAACAGAGAGTTTTACGGGGGCAGGGTTAAATTTTTGGCAAATACGCCGGAATTTTTGCAAGATGTGTTGTTCGATCCCCAGACCTCCGGCGGGCTGTTGATCTCACTCTCAGCCGAAGCGGCGGTAGCTCTGGTCAGCAGGCTAGAGATTGCCGGTGTGGAAGATGCGGCTATTGTTGGCGAAGTGGTGAGTGAGCCTAAGGGCAAAATATTGGTTGCATAGCGGGTGGCGACGCACCAGGGGGCGCTGTCGGGCACCAAAAGTGTAAACTTGCTCGTACATGTAGGTTAGATATTTGACACATTGGTGAAGTGACTGTACAATAGCTGAAGCCCCTGTAGCTCAGGGGAGAGAGCGCCGGCCTCCGGAGCCGGGTGCGAGGGTTCGAGTCCCTCCAGGGGCGTTCTGAATTGTCTGGCTTACAGGGTCTTCAGTTGTCAGTAGATAGTGTTTTCGAAATTCGATGGCATGGGAGGGGTGGACAGGGAGCGGTGACTTCAGCCGAGATCGTGGCTTTGGCCGCGATAAGCGAAGGCAAGTATGCTCAGGCATTTCCCAGTTTCGGTCCAGAAAGAAGAGGGGCACCTGTGCTCGCTTTCAACAGGGTGAGCACTACAGGGCACATCCGTGTCAGAGCTCCTATTCTCAGCCCTGATGTAGTGGTGGTGCTGGATCCAGGGCTACCTTACGTTACCGATGTCACCTCGGGGCTTAAAGCTGATGGGGTGCTGGTGGTCAATACTTCCAAGAGGCCAGAGGAAGTTGAGGAGAGACTCGGCGGTTCATGGAGGCTGGCGGTGGTGGATGCTACCGCGATTGCCAGACAGGTCTTGGGTGTGCCTATAGTTAATACTACCATGCTGGGGGCTCTCATAAAGGCGACCGCGTTGGTGAGACTGGAGTCGTTAATCGAACCGATCGAAGAGCGCTTTGGCGCCAGGGCGAAGAGCAATATTGAGGCTAGCCGCATTGCTTTCGAGGCGACAAAGATTGTTGAGCCGAAAGCCGGTTTCCGCCCGGTACCCCCGGTGTTCAAAGAAGAAAAGTTACCTTCGTGGCGAGAGTTGCTAGCTGGTTGTGTGGTAGTGGAGCCGGGCAATGCTAAGAGTTATCGGACCGGTGACTGGAGGTCTGACCGGCCGATATGGAACCGCGATAGGTGTATCAAATGCGGGATATGTTTCTTGTTTTGCCCAGAAGGATGCGTGAGGCAGGATCGAGATGGCTACTTCGAGGCTGATTTGTACTATTGTAAGGGGTGTGGCATTTGTGCCTGTGAGTGTTGGACACAGGCAATAACGATGGTAGAGGAAAGCTGACATGGCAGGACAGAGGATAAAAGTTGGCTTGGAAGGCTCATCTGCTGTGGCTGAGGCAGTCAAGCTAGCCCGAGTGGAAGCTATTGCTGCCTATCCTATCACCCCTCAGTCCCATATTGTCGAGCAGCTGGCCCAGTTTGTTGCTGATGGCGAGCTGGATGCCATATATATACCTGTGGAGTCGGAACATTCGGCGATGAGCGCCTGCTTAGGGATATCAGCTGCAGGTGCTCGGGCCTTTACTGCTACAGCTGGACAGGGGCTGGAATTAATGCACGAGGTGCTCTATGTAGCATCATCAATGCGCTTGCCTATAGTGATGGTAGTGGCTAACCGGGCGCTATCTGCTCCATTGAGCGTCTGGGGTGACCATTCAGATGTTATGGCAGTGAGAGACTGCGGCTGGATCCAGCTTTTTGCCGAGAATGTACAGCAAGCGTTTGATCTGGTGCTGTGTGCTTTCCGTATCGGGGTGGAGCCATCGGTATTGTTTCCAGTGATGGTGCACATCGATGGTTTCCACCTGTCACATGTAATCGAGCCACTCTATTTGCTTGACCAAGAGACGGTGGACAGGTTTTTGCCGCCATACCAGCGTCCCTATCCGCTGGATCCTGACATTCCGGTGACCATGGGCGACTTTGGTCCTCCGTTTATCTACACCGAGGCAAAGAAGGCACAGGACTTTGCCCTACGGTCGTCCAAGCAAGTAATCAAGGAGGTTTTGGACCAGTTTGGCAAGGTAAGTGGTAGAAATTATAAGCTGGTCGAAGAATATAGGGCAGACGGAGCCGAAGTTCTGCTTCTCTGTCTGGGGAGTTTCAGTGAGACAGCGATGATGGCCATAGACAGGATGCGAGAAGATGGTGAAAGCGTTGGGCTAGTAAGGTTGCGTCTGTGGCGGCCATTCCCTGTGGAGGAAGTCTGCGAAGCAGTAGCCAGAGCCAGGGTTTTGATTGTGTTAGACCGCTCTGTCTCCTTCGGAGGGTTACCTCCTGTATTTTCGGAAATTAGGGCTGCGCTTTACTCATTAGAAGCCAGACCGAAGGTGGTAGGCTTTGTCGGTGGGTTGGGTGGCAGGGATATCACAGCAGAAGACTTTATCGGGCTGGTGCAGCGCGGTGTGGAGAAGGCAAGGCAGAATAGGCTTGATGAAATTGAGATGTTCGGAGTAAGAGAGTAAATGGAAAGCTTGGCTATTTATGTTCCTCGGCTGGTGACTACTAGAGAGTACTTTGCCCCAGGGCACCGGGCTTGTCTGGGTTGTGGTGAGGCTCTAGCAGTAAGATTGGTGTGTAAAGCTCTGGGCAGAAACGTAATAATTGCCAATGCTACCGGCTGCATGGAAATAGTGTCCTCCCAGCTCCCTTATACTTCGTGGGAGGTACCGTGGATCCATACCTTGTTTGAGAACACTGCCGCGGTGGCTTCGGGTATTGAGGCTGGGATAAAGATATTACAGCGAAAAGGCAAATATACGAAAAAGACTAAGGTGGTGGCTATGGCTGGCGATGGAGGTACCGCAGATATCGGTCTGCAGGCCCTCTCCGGGGCATTGGAACGGGGCCATAGCTTTGTCTACGTATGTTTTGATAATGAGGCTTACATGAACACTGGGATTCAGCGTTCTGGAGCAACCCCGTTTGGAGCTTCTACCACCACAGCCCCTGCGGGAAAGAAGAGCATCGGGCAAACCACGTGGAAAAAGAATATGCCAGCGATCGCGCTGGCGCACGGAATACCTTATGTGGCTACAGCATGCCCCAGTTACCCGTTTGATCTGATGAACAAAGTCCGCAAGGCCATGCAAATCGAAGGGACTACCTATATTCATGTGTTGTCTGTTTGTCCTACAGGCTGGCGTATGTCTTCTGATTTGACCATTAGAGTGGGTCGTCTGGCTGTAGAGACAGGCATTTTCCCTATTTATGAGGTTGAGAACGGCAGGTATAGCCTAAATATTGATTTACCCCAGTTGCGCCCGGTAGAAGAGTATCTGAAGCTACAGGGGCGGTTTAGACACCTTGACAAAGAAGCGATAGCTCTGATTCAGGAGCGTGTCAGCAAGGAATACAGTGAATTGAAAAGCAAAGCTGGAGGTTATGCCAATCGATGAGTGACAGGGTCGTCTCTATAGTCGAGAAGTACCACCATGACCGGGGTCAGCTTGTTGCTATACTACAGGACATCCAGGGTGAATATCGTTATTTGCCCAAAGAGGCATTGGTGAAGGTAAGCCAGATATTGAGCATCCCGTTGAGTCAGGTATACAACGTGGCGACTTTTTTTAAGGCGTTTAGCTTGAACCCGAGGGGTGAACGCACGATAAACGTCTGTCTTGGGACCGCGTGCCATGTGAGAGGTGCAGTAAGAGTGTTGGAGAAACTGGAGCGGAGTTTAGGCATAAAATCTGGTGAGACTACCCCGAACCTCAAGTTTACTCTGGAGACGGTGAATTGTATGGGTGCCTGTGCCCTGGGTCCTGTGGTGCGTGTTGATGGTGAATACTTCGGGCAGATGAGTATAGAAAAGGTCGACCATATGTTAGAGCAATTTAAGGTGGAATGGGGAACAAAATAATTGCAAAAAGAAAGAACCTATGAGGCAAAGACTTAGCTCTGTAGATGCGTTAGAGGCGTTAAGACAGGAGCTTTCCCAGTCCAGAAGAAGAGACAAGCTGACAATTGTCATTTGTCATGGTACAGGCTGTCAGGCTTACGGATGCAAGAAGGTGGCAGATTCCTTCCTGGCTAAGATCAGTCAACTGGGTCTTGAGGGAAAGGTGGTGGTAAGGGCAACTGGCTGTCATGGCTTCTGTGAGAGAGGCCCGGTAGCAGTCATCCAGCCGGGAGACGTTTTCTATCAACGGCTAGCTCCAGAGGATGCAGGTGAGATATTGGATAAGCTGCTGAGGGGGGGTGTTGTGGATAGGTTGCTCTACCATGACCCTGTCACAGGTAAGGGGGTTATAAAATACCATGATATACCCTTCTATAAAAAACAGGTGAGACTCGTTTTTGGAAATAACGGCGAGATAGACCCGACAAGCATCGAGGATTATATAGCCATAGGCGGCTATTCTGCTTTGAGTAAAGCGCTTTTCCATATGTCACCGGATGAGATAATAGAAGAGGTGAAACGCTCTGGGCTAAGGGGACGTGGTGGTGGTGGTTTTCCTACAGGAATAAAGTGGGAGTCCTGCCGCAATGCTACCGGGGAGTTAAAATACGTTATTGTTAATGCCGATGAGGGCGACCCTGGCGCCTACATGGATAGAAGCCTTCTCGAGGGCAATCCGCACAGCGTGCTTGAGGGGTTGATCATAGGTGCTTATGCTATCGGTGCGCACGAAGGCTATATCTATGTGCGTCATGAATACCCTCTGGCTGTAGAGAATGCTAGAATAGCCATTGAGCAGGCTCGCGAGCTGGGGCTGTTGGGCAGAAATATTTTAGGTTCTGGCTTCGATTTCGATGTCCGCATAACCAGAGGTGGTGGAGCTTTTGTCTGCGGTGAATCCACAGCTTTGATGGCATCCCTGGAGGGCAGGGTTGGCGAGCCCCGTGCCAAGTATGTGCATACTGTGGAAAGAGGGCTATGGGACAGACCTACAAACTTGAACAATGTGGAGACCTGGGCAAATGTGCCGCTGATAATTAATAGGGGTGCTGACTGGTATCGTACTATAGGCACGGAGAATAGCAAAGGAACAAAAATATTCTCCTTGGTGGGGAAGGTCAATAATACGGGGTTGGTGGAAGTGCCCATGGGTATTACTTTGCGGGAGATCATTTTCGATATCGGTGGCGGGATCAAGGGTGGTAAGAAATTCAAGGCGGTTCAAACAGGTGGCCCTTCTGGTGGCTGTTTACCGGAAGGTTTGCTCGACCTTCCAGTGGATTTTGACGAACTGACCAAAGCTGGTTCAATGATGGGTTCGGGGGGCATGATCGTCATGGATGAGACGACGTGCATGGTTGATGTGGCAAAGTATTTCCTTACTTTTTTGGAAGAGGAATCTTGTGGCAAGTGTGTACCCTGTCGTGAAGGTATCAAAAGGATGAAACAGATTCTGGACGATATTACAGAAGGCAAAGGACGAGATGGTGATCTTGAGCTACTGCAACAAATATCAGGCACACTTGTTGATAGCTCACTGTGCGCCTTAGGTAGCACAGCCCCAAACCCTATTTTGACCACTATACGCTATTTTAGGGACGAATATGAGGCTCATATCAAGGACAAGAGATGTCCTGCGGGTGTCTGTAAGGCACTGATCCATTACTATATTATCGAGGAGAAATGTCCTGGGTGCGGCTTGTGTGTGAAAGCGTGTCCCCAGGGGGCGATAACTTTTATGGGAAAGAAAAAACCTGTAACTTTGGATGAGTCCAGGTGTATTAAGTGTGGCGCTTGCTATGATGTCTGTAAGCTAGGAGCAATTGGCGTGAGGTAAAAGATGGTAAGTCTGACTATAGACGGTCGTGCGTTTCAGGCAAAAAAGGGGCAAACAATACTACAAGTTGCGAGAGAAAATGGCATTGAAATACCAACCCTCTGTTACCATGAGGCGGTTGAGCCATATGGCGCTTGCCGTTTGTGCATTGTAGAGATATCTAAGGGAGGACGCTCACGAGTGGTGGCTTCGTGTCTATATCCTGTCGAGGATGGACTTGAGGTGAAAACTGCGTCTCCCCTGGTCCTCAGTAACCGCAGGATGTTGCTGGAACTACTTTTGGCCAAATGCTCTAAGAACCCTGTTGTCAGAGGCTTGGCGGCAGAAATGGGTGTCGATGGCACGTTTGTTCGTGACGAGTATCTTGAAGACCATGACTGCATCGTTTGCGGTCTCTGTGTTAGGGTGTGTGAGCAGATTGTTGGTGTTAGCGCCATAAGCCTGGTGAGCCGGGGAGTGAACAAACACCCTGCCCCTCCTTTTCATGAGCCGGCAGTCGATTGTATCGGATGCGGCTCTTGCTACTATATCTGTCCAACCGGTGCCATAAAGCTGGAGGACAGGGGTGATACCCGGATAATCCATAACTGGAAAGTGGAATTCAAACTGAAGAAGTGTAAGGTATGCGGCAACTATTGGGCACCGGAGAAACAACTGGAGTACATTGCTCAGAAGTGGAACTTACCCGAAGGGTTTTTTGATGTCTGCCCTACTTGCCGGTAGCTGCCTTTTTGCCGTCTCCTTTTGACTGAAACAGGCCTTTTATCTATACTGTGTCTTGCGGGGTGTAGCGCAGTGGCTAGCGCGCATGGTTTGGGACCATGAGGTCGGAGGTTCAAATCCTCTCACCCCGACCACCGATTAGACAAGGGACTCGGCTAAATCTGGCTGTATCCGCTCCCCGGCCTGTCAACCCCAAAGCCCTTAGCTTCAGGTATCCAGCCGAACTCCTTCAATATTGCTTGGCTGTAAGTAACGCGTCCGGTGATCTTGTCCAAAGGGGCTGTTGCCAGGAGCAGAGCCGCCTTAGCCATCATCTCCGGCGGCTCCGCTCGTGGATCCTCGGGCCCAGATGCCATTCCAAAGTACAAAGTGCCAGGTGTGACTACAAGCTGGGACGGGGATAGAGCAGTCACGGAAATGCCATACTGGTATACTTCTTCGGCCAGTCCCTGAGTAAACCTTTCTATTGCCGCTTTTTGGGCCCCATACTTTGTGCCGGAATAACCTGAGGGCTGTCTATTTTTATAAGGACCGCGTCCTGGGCCGATGGCGGCACTTGATGAAATGTTCACAATGGCACCACTTCGGCGACTGATCATGTCTGGTAGTACCAGTTTGGTCAATATGAAGATGGCGCGTGGGCCCACTGCCCACGATGTGTCCCATTGTTTGAGTGTCAGATCCTTGATCGGGGCAAAGTAGCTTACCGCGGCATTATTTATCAGGATATCTACAGGCCCAAACGCCTGTTTGGCTTTTGCCACAAGCTGCTCGCAGTCGTTTTCTTTTGACAGGTCAGTTTGCACCGCTAGAGCGATGCCACCGGCTGCTGTAATTTCTGAAACTGTGGTAGTTAATGAGCCCTCGAAGACCTTGTGGTCACCTTCGTGTAGTGAACGGGCAGCGCAGACCACTTTGGCTCCCTCGGCTGCGAACAGCTTGGCGATTGCTTTACCAATGCCACGACTTGCCCCAGTCACTATTGTCACTTTGCCATCAAGTTTACCCATTACAAGCCCCCTTTACTTCAAGATGTTTCTTAGAATGTAGGTGAAATATTGTGGTTTGTCAAACAAATCAAGGACCTACCATCAGCAGAAGGGACAACGCATTGCTCGGCTGACCACTGTAGCCTTAACGCGTATTTTCCCGTGATAGGGGCAATCGAGCTCATAGTTTGCCTGCACTATGCGTACATCATCAGGCGAAGTTAAGCTTGCTGGCTTTGAAATAATTTGGTCTATAGTGTGGCTGAGCTCGTTAGTCGTGCTATCGCGGTATGGCGCGCCGCACTTTGGACACCTGGTAGCATCAGGCAAGGCGATACATCCACACCTCGAACACTCGGCCCTTTCTTTTATAGCCTGTAGCATACTCTTCCTCCTTATCATGGCGTCTCTAAGGGTAGTTGTTTTATATTTGGGAGTCCTACAATTTTCTAATAACAGCTATAACTTTGCCTTGGATCTCCACATTGTCCGGCGTTGTGTACAACGGATGCATTTGGGAGTTAGCTGGTTGCAAGCGTATTCTTTTCTCCTCATAGAAGATCCTTTTAAGAGTCACCTCTTGTCTGTCCTTAAGCCAGACGGCTACCATATCTCCATCGTTTGCCGTGTTGACTGACTCCAGGATCACTATATCCCCGTCATCTATGAGGGCATCGACCAAAGAGAGCCCTTTGACTTTCAAAGCGTATACGTTCTTTCCTGCGGTGAAGCCTTCGGCGATTTCAATGGTTTCTGAAGCTTCACTTTGCCAGGTTTCAGCAGTAGGCACCGGGATCGGTTCGCCCGCGGCAATTGTGCCCAGAAGCGGCACTGAGATAGTCTTCTTCCTGTTAGTAAGCTGGATACTCCTGAACACTTCTGGGTCGCGGTGTATATAGCCCTCCCTTTCAAGCACGTTCAAGTGGTGTTGCACTACAGCGGTAGAGCTGATGTTGCAGCCTCTAAGAATGTCTCTTACGGTGGGCGAATACCCTTTTTCCGCAATGAAATCATGAATAAATCTTAGTATACTTTGCCTCGTTCTATTCGTGGTAGACGGTTTTCTCATTTTCCCCGCTCCTTTATAGTACACAAGTTCTACAAACAAGTGTACAATCTATTTCGACGTCTGTCAAGTCCTGGAGAAGTTTGCTGGTTCGATGTGATTTGCTGGTAGAAGAAAAAAATTAGCCCCTCGGGGAGAGGGGCTAATTTAGCGATACTACGATGGATACTAGACCAGGCCTATCTGTTGTGCTACTATCTCCCGATGGAAGTCGGTGCCACCGAAGGCGGCGTCTGCCGATTTGGACCTTCTATAATAGAGTGATATATCGTGGTCGTAGGTGACACCGATAGCCCCGTGCAGCCTTACTGCCCATTTGGCTATATTTTTATAGGCCTCGTTGACAAATGACTTTGCCATAGAGGCTTCCTTTTCACAGGGCATACCAACTGATTCCATCCATGCTGCTTTATAGACAAGGTATCGGCTGGTTTGCATTGCTGTCCACATGTCAGCCATGATGTGTTGCAGGGCCTGGAATGCCCCGATAGGCCTATCGTATTGCACTCTTTCCTTGGAGTATGCCACAGTCATTTCAACACACACCTGCATAGCTCCCACAGATTCAGCGCATTTGATGATGGCCCCTTTGCGCAAAAAGTTTTTCACTATTGGCCATCCTTCGTCCAGTTTGCCTAGCAGGTTATCTTTGGGCACGGATACATTGTCAAAACGGACTTCACACAGCTTGTCGTCAGCTATGGTGGGCATTACCTCACATTTTATACCAGGTGCCTTGGCATCGACCAGAAACAGGCTTACACCTTTTTCTGGGTCGGCACCAGACTTTGTCCGGGCGACACAGACCATATAGTCAGCCACGTGTGCCATCTCTACGAACATCTTAGAGCCGTTAATGACGAAACTATCACCTCGTGCATTGGCGCTAACAGTTACCCCGGTTGCACTCAAAGTGCCTTCAGCTTCAAGTAGAGCAGTGGTTAAGATCAAATCACCTTTGGCTATTTTAGGCAGGAATTCCCTCTTCTGCTTTTCGGTTCCTGCCTCCATAACAGGGAATGTGCTGGTTACAGTGCAGATAAATGGCCCGGGCAGGATGTTGCGTCCTATCTCTTCGACGAGAACTGTAAGGTCTTGGAACGTATATCCCATGCCATCATATTGCTCTGGAATCACCAGCCCCATCCAGCCCAGTTCGGCCATTTTCCTCCACAGCTCAGGGGAATATCCCTTGGGGCTCTGTTCGACTTCTCTTACTAAACTTTTGGGACACTCGGTAGCTAGAAAATCGCGTGCCATTTTTCTCAGGATTTCCTGTGCCTCGGTGAACCTTAGATCCATGCTTCCTCCTTTAAGTTAACACGTTAGTCGAAGTTTCTATTTCATCCTCGGCAGCCCCAGGCCATACCAGGCAATAATATTTCTCTGGATCTCGTTTGTCCCCATGGAAATGGTAGTGACAAAGCAGTCTTGGACTGCCCTTTCCCAGTGTCCCTGCATGGGTGCCCACTTAGAGAACTTGATCAGTCCAGAGGGACCAAGGATATCCATCATGGTAAAGGCAAAGCGCTCGCCCAGTTCGCTGTAAAATACTTTTGCTGCCGAGGCGTCCATCAGGGCCATCTCGTTACGGTTCTGTAGGTCGGCTATCCGATACGATAGGGTTCGGGCTGCTTCCAGCTCGCAGGCTATCTGGGCTATGCGGTTGCGAATGACAGGGTCCTTGGCCAGCGG
The DNA here is from genome assembly GCA_036821185.1 of Chloroflexota bacterium. Classification (GTDB taxonomy): domain Bacteria; phylum Chloroflexota; class Dehalococcoidia; order GIF9; family UBA5629; genus CALJTV01. The sequence goes on from DAISKD010000001.1 coordinate 34,706, forward strand.
TTTCCCACCCCGGTTGGTTTCATTTAAGAATTTCACTACTTCCTCCAAGATCCGATCCATTGCTGCCACTTCGCCCATTCCAGACCTTTCGAAACCTGCAAGTACGTTCACTACGGCCCAGCCTCCGTTTTCTTGCCCCACAATATTCTTGGCCGGAACGTGCACATCGTCGAAGTACACTTCACAGAACGGCGATTCTCTGTACATATAAGGAATGGGTCTAACGGTAATACCAGGGGTTTTCATGTCAAGTAATATAAAAGTGAGGTTGTGATGTTTTCTGCCAGTCGGGTCAGTTTTGAATACACCAAAGCCCCAGTCAGCCCGATTAGCGCCTGTGTTCCAAGTTTTTTGCCCATTTATTATGTATTCGTCACCTTTTCTGATCGCTGTGGTACTGAGGACAGCAAGGTCAGAGCCGGCGTTGGGCTCACTCCAGAGTTCACACCACATGACCTCTGCTTTAGCAATAGGAGGCAGAAATTCCCGTTTGATTTCCTCGCTCGCTGCTGCTAAGAGCGTTGGGGCAAGCATGCCCACACCGAATACGTCCACACCGGGGATCCCGTAGTAGCCTCTTGCTTCAGCAAAGAAGACTCTGTCCATAGCATCTCCGATACCACCGTATTCCGGGGGCCAGCCCAATGCAAGCCAGTTTTTCTTGGCAAATTCCTTTGCGCAGTAAAGGTGGAATTCCCAGCATTCGTCCAGCGTGAATATAGTCTCTGTACCTATCATGGTTGCTGGTTTCTTGGGCTCCAGAGCTTTACATGCGTCGAAGAACATTTGCCTGCGTGCTTGTTGTTCTTTGGTGAGTTCAAAGTCCATTTTTGCCTCCTTATTGTTTTTTCTCACCGTGAGGTGGTGGGCCCCTTTTCTAATTCTAAGCTTTGTCTCTGTATTTATTCAGTTATCCAATCTCACCCGTGATACACTTATACGACCAATAACATTCGGCAGCGTATTTACACACTGCAGCGTTCTCCGGTGGGAAATTGTAGCACACATCTTATGTTTTCCAAAGCCTAATCGGTAAGCTTCTAGCAATATTTATCGGACACGATGGGTCTAGTTGTGAAAATATACACGAGTTATTTAATGCCAAGCTAGTATTTTAGTTGGTATTTAAGATGGCTTCAATACGATATCGCAGAGTGCCGGCTGGAACCTTCACTTCTATCTCCTGTCCCACCATTTTGCCCAGAAGCGCTTGTCCCACGGGCGAGGCTGTGGATATTTTCCCTTCTCGTGGATTGGCTTCACTGCTATCGACGAGGATGTAGGTGAGAATTTCGTCCGTGGTGAGGTCTTTAAGTCTGACGGTATCACCGAGGCCTATTACTTGGTTTTTCCTTTCTTGAGCGTTGACTATTGTAGCGTTCTTCAGGATTGATTCTAGTTCTCTGATACGTGCTTCAACCTGCCCCTGGTACTCTTTCATGGCTTCGAACGGGGCATTTTCACGCAAATCTTTATCAGCTGCCGCCTTCCGTAGCTCTTCGGCTATTCGGGGGCGCTCTTTTTTCAAGGATTCCAGTTCTGCCTGTAACTTCTGGTAGCCCTCTTGGGTTAACATTGTCTTGGAAACAGAGGCAGGGCTTCTTTTTGGTGCTGTATATGATGCCGTCTTCTTGCTTTTTATTGAGGTAGCCAGATTAGTAGTGGTAAGCCCCTGTTTGTAGGCATAACTTAGGAATGTCTTTATTGCTTCTAGCCTTTCAGTTGCTCCGGGAGCTGTGGTGGGGATCTGTTGCGCGTAATTTTCGATCTGAGGGGTGGTCAGCTTAGTTATTGGATATGTTTCGCCAAACCATCGCACGAATTTGTGAATTTCCTGTTGAATTTTCGCTCTCTTCTCTGGTGGTAAGGTGAGGAAAAAGTCGGTCGCTAATTTTTTTAGGTCGTAAGTCAGCGGATTCAAGTTTTGTGCTTTTCGACTGGCATCCATAGTTGTGTCCGGCGGAAAATATAGATGACGGCTACCGCTGTTGTCAAACTTTCAATTTTTTGCGCTCCAGCGGTGTGTTAAGTTCAATTCTTGTACTTCCTAGCATACTGGTCGCTTGCTAACTCTTACTGGCATGTTTTGATGGCAAAGACACTAAAGCAGAACCGGGGGTTGTTATCTCTCCTTTTCCGTTCTCTACCCAGATTTGACATTCAACTAGAAATTCGCCATTTTCTTCATACTTTTTGACCACTTTACCTTTGCACCACCATGTTTCACCTGGTTGTGGTTCTGTCATAGTCTTCATTTTGCGAGGATAGTCCATGGCACGATACTGACATGATAATCTCTTTAATACCCCTTCCTCTCCGATCCAGTCAATCATAAGCTGGCCTAGCCATGCCCGTTTTAGGGCACCGTGTACGATTGGTGCGCCCACACCTATATTTTTGGCAAATTCCTCGTCGTAATGGAGCGGATTGAAGTCTCCCGAGGCCCCAGCCCATTGAACCAGCATCCTTGTGGTAGCGACTTTTGCTAAGGGGGTAATTTCCATACCCACCTCCACGTCTTCGTAGTAGAGTTGCTTTGCCATTTTTCCTTTACCTCCTGGCTTACAGTTACCTAGAACGCTAGAACATGATGAATGTCTGCTTTGCCTTCAACGCCAAGCTACCGTTTTGATTCACGTAGTCAATCTCGATGGTGGTGAACAGAGTTCTACCAAGACGCGTTTGTTTCTCCGTGATATTGGTAATCGTGGTCGAAGCCACCAAAATTTCCCCGGCACCGATGGGTTCGAAAAACTCGAATTCGACACCTCCATCTAGTAGTCTTGCCGGTGCCCCTGCCTTTACTAGTAGCTCTACCGGGCCTTCAGTGATCCGTCGGTGTTTCACGGGCCAACCTGTGAAACCTGGTGGACACATCAGCCTGCCGAACTTGCTCTTTTTGGCGTAATCTATATCATTATATAAAGGATTGCGGTCGCCTATAGCTTCGGCATAGCGCTGAATTGCTCCTTCTTCTACCTTGAAGATTACTGGCTCTGAGCGTACTCCTATCAATTTTTGCAATTTTTCACTGATTGTTGAGGGTTCCTCAGCCATAGCTTAGATCCTCCTTTCTGTTTTAATTGCGTAGTGTCCTTGCCACCAGGCAATAGCGCTTTTGTTAACTCTACCACAATCGTCTGTGGGCTTCAAAGAAAAACAGTTTGCAAATGCGTCTTAAGAGAAATCGGTTCTGTTTTGTTTTGCTGCTGGTTCTTTTACGCCTTGATTACCAAGAACCATATCCAGACCACTAAGCCAACTAGGGAGAGTGGGCCGATAATTAGAACCACAAGCACGAGTGGAGAAAATACGACCGCCTCAAATTGGCCTGGCTCTGACCACGGACTTTCAAACCCGAACTTGTCTGTTGCTTTTATTCGCCAGGTATAGTGGCCCTGAGGCAGGTTGCACTTATAGTTTGTCTTAGTCAGATGTTCTTCAATCAGGACTGTTGTGACGGAGTCTTCGCCCCAGCCTCGGTCAACTTGAAGGGTATAGGTCACCTCTTCGTTTTCGGTGGTGCCAGACCAGCTTAACTCAATTCCGGGTGCCAGCGAACCTTCATTTGGTGATTTGTTCCCCAGCGTCAGGAGGTGCAGCAAAAAAGCACCGCTGCGTGATAGAAGTTTATCTATTGAGTTGAAGATCTCCAACTTTTCCTGATTTTTGGGGTAAAAAAGCCTTGGGGGCGTAGGGGCTGTCCTTTCTACTACAAAACTTGCTTTAGCAACATTACCCGAGTTCCCCGACGCTGTTAAGGTGTGTTCGCCTTTATGGCTTTCTGGGACCTGGAAAGCGAATTGGAAGCAACCAAAGTCATCCACGGTGACAGTATCTAGAAAGGTCGAATCGAATTCTATACTAACTGTCTCCCTGCTGGTAAAACCGGTTCCTTTTACAACGATTCTATCTCCCTTGCTGCCGGAATCAGGCTGTAGTTCGACCTTCGGAATTACCTTGAATTGAGTATCCGGTACTATACCTTTCGGGGTAAAGCTGCTTCCATAGACACCGATCGTGTGATAGCCAGCGGTTGAAGGAGGTATGGTTATGGTAGTGTCCCAGCTGCCATCACCCCCGCCAACTATATTGCACTTTATTATTTCGTTATCGTATGTGATTGTAATACCATCTTCACCGGTACGAAAACCAAATCCCCTGATTGTGACCTCTGTACCTACGGGACCTGAGAGGGGTTCGACTTTGGCTACCGGTGCCACGATGTATTTTAACGTGCCAACCTCTTCAGCAGTGGTGATGCTGCCCGATATAGAGATGAAATGTTCACCTTTTGTTGTGTCCGGAGCTTCGCAAGTCACACCCCACGAGCCGAGTTGGTTTGCTTTTGTTGATGACAGTAATATTTTGTTGTCCCAGAATATCTTGATGTCCTTCTCAAAAGCTGCGAAACCAGTTCCAGTGATAGTCAGAGGTGTGTGTGCCGTGCCAATATCTGGGAAGATCTTAACGAGCGGTGTTACCGTAAATATTAGTGATGCTAGTTCTTTGTTGGAAGAGGTACTGAACTCTCTGATCGTTATAGTGTGTTTACCCCGAGCAGAAGGCGGGGCTTTGAACTTGTAGCTTAGTTCACCATTAGCCTTGACCGGCACCTTCGGATCTAGTATCTGGCCATCCCAGTGGATCGACACGAAGCGGCAGTCGGTCACTTTTCCGGTAATCAATATATCTGTGCCCACCGGACCTGAATCTGGGGAGAGCATGACTGCATCTTGAGCTTGCAAATACGGAGGAAGTATTAGGTAAATCAGCAGTACCAGAAAAACAATCCCCGCTCCTCGCACGAATCTTAAGACCGCATTCCGTGGTGGCATCAGTTTCTTTTTGTATGACGATATTGAACTCTGAACAGGTCGTGAGGCGCTTTTGATCGATCTATGTCACGATAACAAGTGACCAGTTTACACTACTAGTTGGCTGAAATCAACCTGGGCTTTGACTAAGTGATCCTGCCTCAAATGGCAACTGCTCTGTGTTTGGCAGTAAGGCAGTCTTCAGTACGCCGGGTGGCATTGTAGCAGGATATCCTATTTTTGTCTCCCGTAGTTTTCCAGCAAGGTTTTCACTTGCTGTGGTAGATCTCTTAAAGGGATGAGGTGTGTCTGTTCTTCCCCACGCCATTTGATCTCGATGCTTTCGTTCTGCAGTGTGCGACGGCTTAGTGTCATGCGAAGAGGGATCCCGAGAAGGTCAGCATCGTTGAATTTTACTCCCGCAGATTCGGCACGGTCGTCAAGAAGCACCTCTACACATTCGTTCAGGAGTTCTTGGTAAATCTTTTCTGCGGCTTCGACAATGGCCCTATCCTCCACATTTATCGGACATAGGTAGACCTGGAATGGCGCCACAGCCAAAGGCCATATAATACCTTTGTCATCGTGGTTCAGCTCGACTATGGCCGCTAGCAACCTGCCCAGGCCGATACCGTAGCACCCCATTATTAGGGGTCGAGAGGTACCATTCCTGTCAATAAAATACGCCCCCAGTCTCTCGCTGAGGAAAGTACCCAGCTTAAAAATGTGCCCTATTTCGATCCCTCGACTTGAGAGTAGTTTTTCACCGCATTTTGGACAGCTATCTCCTGGTCGGGCCGAGACGATATCACTTAAGATGTCGACCGTGAAATCTCGTGGATAGTTTACATTTTTCAAATGGACATCTGGCCTGTTGCCGCCAGCGACAAAATTGGTGCCCAGTGTGATTGAATCGTCGGCTATGACTTTTATCCCTTTTATACCCACAGGCGAAGCAGCTCCAGGTACTAGGCCCGCCATAGTAACCTCGTCCTCTGTAGCTAGGCGTATGTCGGAGCATTTCAGTAAGTTTTTTAGCTTGGTCTCGTTTACCTCAAAATCGCCGCGTATGATGACAAAAATGAGCTCCCCGTCTGCTAGGTAGAACACTGCCTTAAGTGTTTGGCTGGTTAGTACCCCCACAAAGTTGGCGACCTCTTCGATCGTTTTTATGCCGGGTGTCGATATCTCTTCTAGCGGCAATGTAGGCATTCTGGCTTGTACCGGTTTGACGCTCTGGGCTCTTTCTTTGTTAGCAGCATAATCGCATGATGGGCAGTGGATAATCTCGTCCTCACCGCTTTCTGTGATGAGCATGAACTCGTGAGACTCTTTACCACCTATTGCTCCGCTGTCAGCTTCTACCAGTAAGGCAGGTAAACCGCAGCGTGAGTAAATATTCCTGTATGCCTGGATCATCTTCTTGTAGGTCTCATCTAGGCCCTCTTCGCTGGCATCAAAGCTGTAGAGGTCTTTCATAATGAATTCTCTAACGCGTAGCAGGCCACCTCTGGGGCGTGGTTCGTCACGGAATTTGTTTTGTATTTGATAGAGCAAGAGAGGTAAATCGCGGTAGCTTCTCACGTAGCGGCGGACAAGTACTGTAATGATCTCCTCATGTGTTGGTCCTAGAACTAGCTGATGCTCCTTGCGGTCGATGATAGTGAACAGCGTCTTCCCAAAAGAAGGGAGCCTTCCTGATTCTTGCCAGAGCTCTGTCGGTTGCAGCATGGACAGCATCAATTCCTGTCCACCTACCCTGTCCATTTCCTCGCGGACTATTGCTTCTATCTTGCGGAGAACACGCCATCCGAGCGGTAAAAATGAATAGATACCGCTCGAAATTTGATGGATCATTCCAGCCCTCAGAAGGAGCTGATGACTTACAGTGTCTGCTTCAGAGGGTATTTCTTTGAATGTCCTAGCAAAAAGTCTTGAGAATCTCACCTCGAATTTTCTCCTCTTATTCTGTTTGTTCGGTGGCTGGAAAGACTTTCTATTTCGCTTACTAACGCACTAATAAAGTCGGTTTCGGTGACAATTTTTACCACCTTCCCTTTAGCAAAAATGGCGGCTTTGCCTTTGCCACAGGCAATTCCCACATCAGCATCTTTGGCTTCCCCAGGACCATTGACCACGCAGCCCATGACGGCTACCTTTATAGTTGAATAGGGCATTTGTTTTAATACTTCGTCAACAGCTTTAGCGAGGCTAATTATATCAACCTCAGCTCGTCCGCAAGAGGGACAACTTATCAGAGTCGGGCCACGCTTTCGAATGTTGAGGCTCTTTAATATTTCGTAGGCGGTCTCTACCTCCTCGCAGGGGTCTGCGCTCAGAGAAACGCGTATAGTGTCACCTATACCTTCCGATAAAAGTATGCCGATGCCGATTGCGTTGCGAATGGTCCCAGCACCGGGCAGACCTGCTTCGGTTATGCCGACATGTAAAGGATAGGATATTAGGTTGGCGATCTTTCTATAGGCCTCAATAGTGGTCGGTATGTCGAATGCCTTAAGGGAGACTTTAATAAGGTCAAAGCCAAGTTCTTCTAGTAATCGTATTTGTGCTAGCGCTGCATCGACCATCCGTTCAGATATAGGTGTAAGCGATTTTGGAGTCGGAGATAGGCTTCCAGCATTGACGCCGATGCGAATGGGTGTCTGCCTTTGTTTCGCCTCCCGTACCACTTTTGCGATTTGCTCTGGATCGCGAATGTTTCCTGGGTTCAAACGTAACCCGTCGACTCCCGCCTTAAGTGACGAGAGGGCTAGACGATAATCGAAGTGAATGTCGGCGATTATAGGTAGGGGTGATTTGCGTTTAACCTGCAGTAGCGCCTCGGCCGCTTCCATATCAGGGACTGCTATGCGGACTATTTCGCAGCCGTGCTCTGCAAGTTGATTGATCTGGGCAACTGTTGCAGCTACATCTCTGGTATCGGTCTTTGTCATGGATTGAACCACAATAGGTGCGCCGCCACCTATAAGTACATCACCAATGCGGATCGCTTTTGATGGTCTACGTGGGGTCATGGTATCGAATTGTTGTTGATAATATTGGTGATGTCGTAGTAACTAACTATGACGATCAAGGCCAATAGCACTGCAAGACCGATCAGATGGATGAGTCCTTCTTTTTTGGGTGAGATCTTTTTCCCGCGCCGCACCCACTCTAGAAACACAAAAATGAGCCTTCCTCCGTCCAAACCAGGGAACGGGAACAAATTAATAATTGCTAGGTTGATGCTTATCAGTGCAGTAAATTCTAATAGCGGGCTAAGTCCAGCTTTGGCTACCTGACCTGTCAGCCCAGCGATGCCTATCGGCCCAGTCAACTGGGGAGACGTACCTCGAATTATCCAGCCTACAATTTCGTTCTTGAACAAAATCAGTATTTCCCAGCAGTGAACAAAACTGCCTGGTATTGCTTTCCAAAAAGGGTATGCTTCCTGCTTGGTGGTAGTGTTTTTCGCAGCAAGCAGAATACCCGTAGCTCCTTCCCCTTCCGGCGGTTTCCAGCGGGGTACAACATAAACCTCTTGTTGGCTACCATTGCTTTTCTGGATCAACATTCTTACTTCCGAGCCGAGGTGAAGCTGAATCAAATAGACAACATCGCCTCGATTATTTACTGGACGATTATTTATGCTAATAAGCCTGTCTCCTGGTTCAATGCCAGCCGCTTTTGCTGGTGAATTGGGCGCTACCTCTTGTATGTACACTTCTTCTATCGCCATATTGTGCGGTATCATCAAGCTAGCCGAAATTAGCACTATAGGGAGCACAATGTTCATTAGCGAACCTGCCGTGAGGACCAGGATCCTAACCGGGATACTTTTACTGGCAAGGCCGTCTGGTATGGCGGCATCTTCCTCCCCTGCCATTTTGGTAAAACCACCCAAGGGTATAGCGTTTAGGGAATATGTTGTTTCACCTCTTCTAAAGCTGAGCAACCGTGGGGGAAAACCGATGCCGAACTCTTCTACTTTTATTTTAGCAAGTTTAGCGGCGATGAAGTGGCCAAACTCGTGTACAAACACGAGCAATATTAACACACCTAGGAAACTGGTTATTGTGAGCAGAACTGTAGTTAGCATAGGCTAAGCTTGTGCAAAACTAAGTGCATTTTCTCTTGCCCATTCATCAGCAGCTAAAATATCTTCCAGTGTCGGTGTACTTATCGGCTGGTGCAAACTGAGTGTCTTTTCTATTATTTCGCTTATTGCTAAAAAGCTAATTTGCCTGTTGAGGAACAGGTTGACCGCAATTTCGTCAGCCGCGCACAGGACTGCCGGATATGTACCTCCTTTTTTACCTGCCTCTATGGCTAACTGGAGACAAGGAAAGCGGGAATAATCAATTTGTTCGAAATCCAGCGAGTGCACCTTGGCTATGTCAAAGTGGGGTAATTGTGGGTTTTGTAATCTTTGAGGGTAAGACAATGCATACTGGATAGGCAATCTCATGTCTGGTAAGCTAAGTTGTGCTTTAATTGAACCATCGATGAATTCTACCAAGGAATGTACAATACTCTGTGGGTGACATACGATGTCGATTCTATCAAAAGGCAACGAAAAAAGCCAGTGAGCTTCGATGACCTCCAAGCCTTTATTCATCAGTGTTGCAGAGTCAACGGTTATTTTCCTACCCATTTTCCAAGTGGGGTGTCTCAGTGCATCCTCAATGGTGACCTTTGCTAGCTGTTCCTTAGTCAAGTGGTAAAAGGGTCCCCCTGAGGCTGTCAGTATGACTCGTGACAAACCTCTTGTTTCGCCCTGAAGACATTGCCATATACCACTATGTTCACTATCTATAGGTATAAGCATGGCTTTATGCTTTTTGGCTCCTCTAATTATTACTTCGCCGGCCATAACTAACGCCTCTTTGTTAGCTAGGGCTATTCTCTTTCCTGCCCTGATGGCTGCTAACAGCGGTCCCAGACCTTCTTTACCGGAGGTGGCTATTACGACAAGGTCCACATCAGGATGGCTGGCCATTTCTTCCATAGTGGCAAAGCTGGTGACACTGGGCAACTTGCAATCGGCAGCAGAATATGCGAGCAAAGGCCGGAACTGCGTTATTTGCCTGAGTAGCAAAGCTGTGTTTTTGCCTCCAGCCAGACCTACCACAGTGTACTGTTCTGGAAAATTTTGTACCACCTCCAGAGTCTGCTGTCCGATGGATCCGGTAGAACCTAAGACGACTATTTTTTTGACCATTTTATGCATGGTTCTATGGATGGGTGAGCATAACCCAGTAGTATACTATAAATCCTGTGAAGATAAGGCTATCAATTCGGTCGAGTATCCCTCCGTGCCCTGGAAGCAGCTTACCGGAGTCTTTGACTCCGACATTTCGTTTGAATAATGATTCCAGCAAATCCCCGAGTTGAGCAAAGATGCTTATCAGGCACCCCAATAAACTTATCTGAAGGTAGGTGGATGGAAGGTGAAAGATGGCTTTAAGGGCGAGTGCTGCAATAATTGTGGCAATGCCGCCACCGATAGCTCCTTGCCAAGTTTTTGCCGGGCTAATGGAGGGTGCTAACGGTCTTGTCCCCCAAGCTCTACCGCAGAAAAATGCGCAGGTGTCATTGGCGAATGTGGTAAAAAGTCCAAAGAAGACCCACTCTCTGCCGAGTTCTAGCGTTCTCAAGCCCACCCACCAGCTCATCATCCAGCCAATGTATAATATGCCGGCAACTGTGACTGTCCAGCTTATGAAAGCCCTTTCCCTATTGCGGCGGATTAATATCCAGATCGCGGGGATTACTATACCTAAGGTAACCAACAATGGCACTAGTATACTGTCTCTGGAATGCTGGCTGATAACGAGTGCTGCTGTCCACACTACACCGAAAATCCGAAGGGGTTGCGAGTTCAGATTATCAGCCATTCTATAGAATTCAAAGCTACCTATTGCTGCCATGGCAGCCACGATCACCGTGAACCAAGGTGCACCAAACCAAATTGCTGCTACAAGAAGAGGTAAGCCGATAACGGCGGTGATGACTCTCAGTCTAAGCATCCTGTTATCTTACCAACTTATCGAGGAGGCCATATACGGTGCGCAGGGGATGGGCTACAAGTACTAGATTTCTAGGATCTCAGCTTCTTTTGACTGCCCTATACTATTAACCTTATCTATGAAGCTCTCAGTCAGCTTCTGAACCTGCTCAGAAGCCCGTGTGTGTTGGTCTTGTGATATTTCTTTGTTTCTTTCTGCCTCTCTGAGATGCTCAATGGCCTCTCGCCTTATATTGCGCAGGGCTATGCGTGCCTCCTCTAATCTTTTGCGGACTACTTTGGTAAGCTCTTTACGCCGTTCTTCCGTGAGTGGTGGAACCAGTATTCTTATTACGTTACCGTCATTAATTGGGTTGAACCCAAGATCTGAAGTGAGGATTGCCTTTTCGATGTTGCGGATACAGCTGCGATCCCAGGGCTGTATCAAAATCATCCTAGCCTCAGGGGTGGAGATGGAGGCGAGTTGATTTAAGGGAGTCGGAATACCGTGGTAGTCCACTTTGAGGTGTTCTACCAGCGCCGGTGTAGCTCTTCCTGTGCGGATGGTGGCTAGGTCCCGGTTCAAAATATCAACAGTTTTTTGCATCTTATTGGTTATCTCGCCTAGTATTTTATCGACCATTTTCCGTTTATGCCTCTACAAAAGTACCTACACGTTCACCGAAAACAGCACGCTCTATACTTAGTTCCCCTTGCAGATCGAAGACTATTATCGGTAGTTTGTTGTCTAGGCACAGTGAAAAGGCAGTGCTGTCCATGACTTGCAGGTGCATGTCCAGGGCATCTTTGTGTGTGAGGCGCTCAAACTTCTTTGCCTTTGGGTTCTTAAGAGGGTCAGCGTCATATACACCATCAACTTTGTTTTTGGCAACAAGAAGGACTTCGGCGCCGATTTCTATAGCTCGCAGTGCTGCTGCAGTGTCAGTGGTCATGTAGGGGTTACCAGTACCGCCGGCGAAAATTACCACGCGTCCCTTTTCCAGATGGCGAATAGCCCGGCGCCGTATGTAAGGTTCAGCAACTGCCTGCATAGTAATGGCTGATTGCGTCCGGGTGATGACCCCTTCTTTCTCTAAGGCATCCTGTAGCGCAAGTGCGTTAATAACGGTGGCTAGCATACCTGCGTAATCTGCTGTGGCACGATCCATACCTTTAGCTTCACTGCCAGTGCCTCTCCAAAAATTACCACCGCCTACGACTATTGCCACTTCCACACCCGCCTCCGTAATATGTTTTATTTGCTGAGCTACATTTGCTAACACGGAGCGGTCGATACCAAAGTTTTTCTTTCCCATCAAGGCTTCGCCGCTCAATTTCAATAGTACGCGTTTATATTTTGGTTTCGAGTTATTCAATTTAGCAACCCACTTCAAATCTGGCAAACCGGCGTACCCTAATGTTTTCACCAACTTTGGCTATGGTTTCATCGATCAGGTTCTTTATTGTTTTATTCGGGTCTTTTATGTATGGTTGCAAAAGGAGGCATAGTGCCTCGGGCTCTCCATCAATGTTTTCCGGAAGTTCGTCCGGAGAAACGAATTGTGGCGACATAGCTGCTATTTGCAGCGCTATGTTGTGGGCAAGTTCTTTGAATTCATCTGTGCGGGCAACGAAATCGGTCTCACAATTAACTTCGACAAGTACTCCAATTTTCCCGCCCATGTGTATGTATGCCTCTACAATTCCCTGCTCGGCAATACGCTGTGCTTTTTTGCGGGCTATGGCGAGCCCCTGTTGTTCCAAGATTTCCAGTGCCTTCTCGATGTTACCTCCCGCCTCCGAAAGCGCTCTTTTGCAGTCCATAATACCAGCACCGGTTTGCTCACGGAGCTTCTTTATAATATCTGTTGAAAGTTGCAACGGATGCCTCCTTCTATCCAAAAACTCTGGATGTCCGATTACTCCTCCGGGGTAAATATGTGAGACTGTAATAGCTCATTGCTTTCTGTCTCAGTACTAGTTGCCTCAGCTAAGGGAGTTAGTTCACCAGTCTCCTTAATAAGCTTTCCTTCTAGAATGGCATCGGCTATTTTGCTGCATATCAGCTTGATAGCTTTGATGGCATCGTCGTTGGCAGGAATGGGAAAATCCACATTCGTGGGGTCGCAGTTTGTATCGACTATAGCTACTACAGGAATGCCTACCTTGTTCGCTTCAGACAAGGCTATTTTTTCTTTTGTTGGGTCCACAATAAAGAGGGCACCAGGGGGCTGCGTCATTTCTTTAAAGCCACCGAAAAGCCTGTTGAGACGGGCTATCTCCTTATCAATTTTCATGCGTTCCTTCTTGGTAAGGTAGTCCAGCTCTCCCTTATTCTTCTTGTCTTCCAGACGAACCAGATAGTCTATTCTTGATTGGATAGTGGAAAAGTTGGTCAGCATGCCTCCCAACCACCTCTGATTGACATAAAACATACCGCACCTTTTAGCCTCCTGTTCCACAATCTCTTGGGCCTGCTTTTTGGTGCCGACGAAGAGAACAGTTTGCCCATTGCTGACCAGGTTCTTGATGTAGTTACAAGCTTTACCCAGAAGCGAGACGGTCTGCTCCAGGTCTATAATATGAATACCATTACGTTTGGTAAAAATGTAGCTTCTCATCTTTGGGTGCCACTGGGCGGTCAGGTGGCCAAAATGTGCCCCTGCCTCAAGCAGTTGTTTCACTGAAATCGCTTCTACCAAGTTCTGACCTCCTAATAACGGAAGATTTCTCCTGTGCTATGTTGTCCAACAGTATAACATAATATGATTAGACGGGCAATCTACGACAGAGCATGTCTTGCTTGTCTAGAGATGATGGGCAGTTTGTCTTGACTTACTCAAGGCATCAGTGCTAACATAAGGTTTGCTTTGGGCCGCTAGCTCAACAGGTAGAGCAGGTGACTCTTAATCACCCGGTTAGAGGTTCGAGTCCTCTGCGGCTCATGGCTGTGGACTTAGCCTTTCTTGCTCATTCGACAAGCTAACTTGTGCCCCGAATCATCCGATGATGATATCCTTTAATGCTCTTTTGGGGACATGGTGTACACCTTCGGCGTCACGCCAGTACTTGATGTCACCATCTGGGCCTACAGGCTCGATAACCACTTTTTCCTTTGGTTTACCAAGGGCGATAACTAGCAATATTTCGTAGCGTGATGGTATATTCAAAGCTTCGCTCAGCTCACGTCGTCTCACATTTGCAATGATGCAGCCACCCAATCCCCTCTCCGTAGCTCCAAGCAGGATACTCTGGGCGGCAATGCCATGGTCGCAGCCGAATGATTTCGTTATTTCAGTATCGCCGAGTATGATTATATAGGCCGCGGGTCTTTCGCCTTCTTCTGGTCCAGGCCAGTCTTTTAAGTAGCTAGCCCAGGCTAGGTGCTGAAATATTAGCGCGTTTGTCTTGGGGTCGCAGGAAAGCATGTATTTTAATGGCTGCAGGTTGAGCGCCGAGGCAGATAGCCTTGCTAAGTCAACTAGGTCGATAAGGGTCTCGCGATCGATAGGGTATTCTTGATAAAATCTGCGGTAACTTCGGTTTTTAAACACAAGTTCCTTAAGCATTTTCACCTCCTCTTATTTCCATCCAGCTCATTTTGCCCAGTATATTATAGTACTGAAAGTGACAGCAGTTTTATGCCCCAATAGCCGGTGTAAGCGAATAGAATATGCTTCGGTATCCGCCCCAACGTGCCATAAAGGAGGAATTTCCATACAGGAAAGCGTAGCGAGCCGGCTGCTGCTCCAGCTACATCGAATGCGGGGTTGGGGATAAGAGCTAGAACGAAAATGGTAATTCCTCCCCATTTTTTCATCCATTGCACCATCCTCGAATAGGCATTGAAATTATCTATAACGAGTCGTCCACCATATCCGAGAAGGTAGCCGGCCATTTCACCGATGGTACCGCCTATTCCAGATACTATTCCCACCAGTATGGGGTTGAGGGTGGTCCCCATGGCTGCGGTCACTATCCAGCCCGGCACTGGTACTACTATTGTGCTGCAGGTTATCAGGGAGACGAGGAATACTCCCGCATAAGAGTATGTCTGCATTGCCGCTATCTTATCTCGGTTGAAGAGGATAAAAACGGAGAGGGCTACTACACAAATCAATGCCAGTATTTGCAGGTAACGTTCCTTCGACCAAAAGCGCCTTTTGTTGATAGTTTGCTGCTGTGGCCTGTTTTCAATCGCTGGCATTAGAGTTTGTCTTCTTAATTAGCATTACTAGTGTAGAACCGGCAATGAAATAGACTATACATATGATAAGCATGATAGCGTATCCTGAGTTGGCCTGTCGATTATTGAAGAAGTCTATCAAAGGGCCGGTCAACCGCGATAATGCTCCAGCGCCAGCGGTGGCAAGATTGGTTAGTCCCAGATAGCGGGCTTCTTCGCCGCGGATGGCAAGATCTGTCGCCAGTGCCCAATTGGTGCTCAGGAATGTACCTGTGGAGATACCAAGTAGCGCTGCGCATATTATTACTCCCGCATATGTAGGTGAAAAGTATATTGTCAGGATGCCAATGACACCAGTGATACCGGAAAGAATGATGAGAGGTTGACGTCCGAGTTTATCTGAGAAATATCCGGCGGGATATACGGAGATTAACAGCAGAATACCCACTGTCATAACTAGGTCTGCGGTCATACTTGCCGGGTTTGGTGGACGGACAACATCTTTAAGAAAGTAGAGGGCAAAGGTCTGGAGTGTCCCTAACGCCATGAAGATGAACAGCCGTGACGCCAGGAACCAGACGAAGTTGCGGTCTCTCTTCGCGTCAATTTTGTATGCACCAGCGATTATTTCGGCCTGAGTGGGCATATAAGCCCTGGTCACTGTATTGCGTTCCTTCACGGTAAATAGTGTGGCAACCATTGTGGCGAACAGAATGGTCCCCACAATTGCCAAAGAAACCCATAGCCATAGACTGTCCTTCTGGGTGGCATAAGCGTCCATAAAGTAAGCTACCAGACGAATTAATAATACTGCCAACAATATCTCAAGTAGACTTTTGACCCCTGATGCTGTGCCTCTATACTTTTGTGGCACCATGTCTGGTATCAAAGCTTGGAAGGGTCCCTGTGCGATATTACTAGCAAGCTGTAGGCAGCAGTAGCTTAAAAAAAGGTAACAAAAAGTGTTCGATATGCCTATGGCCGGGAGTATCAGCAGCGCTACCAGTGTTCCAAAGAAGATGAAGGGTATCCTTCTGCCAAAGGGGGAGGCGAACCGGTCACTAAATGCCCCGGTGATGGGTTGCACCAGCATTGCGAGTATCAAGCCCACAAAGGTCAACAGGCCAAGGTAGGTGTTTTTTAAGCTTTCGGGGGCGATGTCCAGCAGTCGAACCGGGATTACTATTGTATGAAGGCTTGTCCACAAGACTGCCAGACCAGCTCCAAAAATGGTTATTTTAATGTAATCACCAAGATGAGGGGCTTTTTCTATTGACACTTTTTTATTTCACCAAAAATAATGCTATAGTAAACTGGTCTCTGCAGTAGTATAGCACAGTTGGTTGAATTCTACAGATTCGTTTTAACGGTGGTTGTGGGATACGAGCCATGCTACGGTAAGTTAGGGCGCTTAAGTGTTTTCTTCTTTACCGTAGGAAAATGCGATGGTAAAATTACTTCCAGCGGAGGGTTGCATGTCTGGACATTCTAAGTGGGCGCAGATCAAACGCCAGAAAGGTGTGGCTGATGCACGTCGTGGTCAGCTGTTTACAAAGCTCACACGCGAGATAATGGTGGCTGTGCGGGAGGGCGGACCAAATCCAGAGGCGAATTTTCGTTTGCGATTGGCAATACAGAGGGCAAGGGATAACAACATGCCTCTAGAGAATATTGAAAGGGCTATTAAGCGAGGCAGTGGTGAGACAGGTATGTCCAATTTGTCCGAATTAACTATAGAAGGATATGGTCCTAATGGTGTGGCTGTTCTAGTTGAGGCGTTGACGGATAACCGTAACCGCACTTTGCAGGAGGTGCGTAGTCTGTTCAATCGTCACGGTGGCAGTTTAGGAGAAAGCGGTTGTGTCTCTTGGTTGTTTGAGTCCAAAGGGGTAGTAACGGTTATGATTCAGGGAACAAACGTGGAAGAGCTGGCACTAGCGGCGATAGATGCTGGGGCCGAGGATGTCAAAGAGGAAAAGGGTTATATAGAAATCTACACATTGCCGCAGGACTTGGAGACTGTGCGCAGGGCGGTGGAGAAAGTCAGCAAGGTTACTTCTGCTGAGGTTCTTAAGGTGCCCAAGAGTACTGTAGTACTTGATGAAAGAGAGGCTGTTCAAACTCTGAAGTTCCTCGATCAGCTAGAAGAACTGGACGATGTTCAGAGGGTATATGCCAATCTCGACTACTCCGAAGCCGTTCTTGAGAAACTGCGAGTTCAAGTTTAGTTATGCGTGTTCTTGGAATTGATCCGGGCACCATCCGACTGGGTTATGGTGTTGTTGACGAGGTCGGAGGGGTGGTGACTATGGTTGCGTGTGGGTTACTGAGCGTTTCACCTAAGAGTCCAGCCGAGTCACGCTTGTTACGACTGTACACTGATATAAGCGCAATTGTTAGCCGCTATAACCCCGATGAAGTGGCTATAGAAGAGCCCTTTGTGGCACTTAATGTGCGTACGGCATTGGCAGTGGGAAGGGCACAGACTATAGCGATGCTTGCTGCGGCAAATCATAGTTTGCCTGTTTATCGGTATCTACCTGCCCAGGTGAAGCAACAGGTGGCCGCATATGGGGGTAGCAGCAAAGAGCAAGTGCAGGAGATGGTCAAGCTCTTGTTGGGCTTGCCTGAGCTACCGCAGCCCAGTGATGTTGCTGATGCTCTGGCTATAGCCCTTTGCCATCTGTATAGACGTCGTTTTTCGAAGATGGTGGGCGAAGAAAGGGAGGAAGACTTGTGATTGTTGGACTCGAGGGTATTCTGCAAGAGCGTGGGGCAGACTTTGTTGTAATAAAAGCTGGATTTTTCAGTGTCCAGGTCTATATGCCCACTTCTATGATCGCTCAGCTTGGTGACGTGGGGTGTCCAGTATCCTTACATACCCATCTTCAGGTGAAAGAAAATGGCTTGGCTCTCTACGGGTTTACTTCGGCTCAAGGGCTAGAGCTTTTTAAAGACCTTATCTCTGTCTCCGGAGTTGGGCCGAAGACAGCACTGGCCTTGCTTTCGGTTTTCAGTCCGGAGCAACTAGTCTCAGCCATTGTAGATGGTAACGTGAAATTGTTGTCTCAGGCGCCTGGCTTAGGCAAAAAGACTGCCGAGCGCATTGTACTGGAATTAAAAGGAAAGCTTGAAAGAAGCTGGGGTGAGGTATCGTCTCTAGCCTTACTGCAGGACGATGCTGATGTAGTGGCAGCTCTGGTGAACCTGGGATACTCTCTGAGAGAGGCGACTAACGCTGTGTCAAGCATCGCGGGTTCCTCAGACTTAAGCTTAGAAGAGAAAATAAAGCTCGCTTTGAGGCAGTTAGCATCAGTGTAGCTGGGTGTCTTGAGTGATTTGGATTTTAGATTGTATTCCTCGTGTCCTCTGACTGGGTAGATGTTATTTTGAAGCAGTCTTTTGATACTGAGAAAGGGCCCATGCCGGGGTTTAAAATAGTCTCTGATTTCAAGATGACAGGTGATCAGCCGCAGGCGGTGGAAAAACTAGTCGCTGGGCTGAGGCAAGGTCTTAAGAAGCAGACTTTGCTCGGGGTCACTGGCAGTGGGAAGACTTTCACTATGGCTAACGTTATTGAGAGGGTGCAGAGGCCGACCTTGGTTATTTGTCATAATAAGACCCTAGCGGCTCAGCTGGCCACTGAATTTAAAGAGTTTTTCCCACACAATGCTGTGGAGTATTTCGTAAGTTACTACGATTATTATCAACCTGAAGCGTATATTCCAGCTACTGACACCTACATTGAAAAGGAAATAGATATAAACGAGGAAATTGATAAACTGCGCCATGCAGCTACTCGTGCCCTTTTTGAGAGGCGTGACGTCATAATAGTTGCTTCAGTCTCATGTATATATAGCCTGGGAGAGCCTGAAGAGTACCGCAGTTTTGTGCTCACAGTCAGAAAAGGGGAAAAACAAGGGCGAACCAGGTTACTTCGCCGTCTGGTGGATATGCAGTATGAGAGAAACGATTTTGAATTTACCAGGGGTAAATTTAGGCTCAGGGGTGATACCCTGGAGGTATATCCGTCTTACGAAGAGACTGCGATCCGCATCGAGTTCTGGGGTGATGAAGTCGAGCGCATAGTCGAAGTCGACCCGCTTACTGGCGAGGTATTGGCTTACCGAGATTCGGCTGACATTTATCCAGCCAAACATTTTGTGACCTCGCGGGAGAAGTTGCTGGCAGCTGTCGAAGACATCAGGCAGGAACTGGCAGAAAGGCTGGAGGAGCTGAGAGCCCAAGGTAAACTTGTCGAAGCTGCTAGGCTGGAAGCACGAACTAACTATGATATTGAAATGTTGCTCGAGATGGGCTATTGCCATGCCGTGGAGAACTATTCCAGACATTTGCAGCGGCGAGCGCCTGGAAGCCCACCGTGGACGCTACTTGACTATTTCCCGGCAGATTTCCTGGTGTTTATTGACGAATCGCATATGACCTTGCCACAGATACGGGGCATGTATCATGGTGATATCTCGCGGAAACAGACACTGGTAGATTATGGCTTTCGATTACCTTCAGCGCTAGATAATCGCCCTTTGAGCTTTGAGGAGTTTGAGGAACGTGTCAACCAGGTAATATATGTTTCGGCTACACCTGGCGGGTATGAATACCAGCATAGTGAACAAGTTGTGGAGCAGCTAATCCGTCCGACAGGACTACTTGAGCCGATGGTTGAGGTCAAGCCGACAAAGAATCAGGTAGATGATCTTATCCAGCAGATCAAGACGAGGGTTCATAAGGGCGAGCGGTGTCTGGTAACTACACTGACCAAACGAACAGCAGAGGAGTTGGCTGATTACCTCAGGGAAATGGGTATAAAGACCCATTATTTACATTCGGAAATTGACACTCTGGAGAGAGTGGAAATCCTCAGGGATCTAAGGCTCGGTGTGTATGATGTCGTGGTGGGTATTAATTTACTCCGTGAAGGGCTGGACTTGCCTGAGGTCAGTCTTGTGGCGATTTTAGATGCCGATAAGGAGGGGTACTTGCGGTCAAAGGAGGCCCTTATTCAGACGATGGGGCGGGCGGCGAGGCATGTTGATGGGCATGTAATTATGTATGCGGATGCGGTGACTACAGCTATGAGGGAAGCCATAGATGAGACTTATCGGCGGCGAAGGGTTCAGCAGGCTTATAACGAAAAACATGGCATTACACCGCAAGGCATCAAAAAGGCGATAAGGGACATCACCGAGCGAGTTAGGGTGGTGGCAGAAGCGAAAGCTTCATATGCTGCTACTCCTGTCTCAAGGGAGGAACTCATCAAGCTTATCAAAGGTCTGGAGAGTCAAATGCGCAGAGCTGCAAAGAACCTGGAATTTGAAAAGGCAGCGTTACTTCGTGATCGCATTATCGAACTGAGAAAGGACGAGGAACTCCTCTTCCCCTTAGTCAAGCAGAAGTAGTTCTCCGTTTCTGGGTGGCACCTGCTTGTCAACTGGAAATATCTACAGCGACGGTAAGCGGAATATTTTTGTGAGAGATTCGGGAGGGGTCTCGGAGTGTGTCTTTGACTGACCTACCCGCCTTCAGTCTTGGGCTTACTGTATGACTCAGGGTTAGTGCTCCTTCTGTAACCTTCTTCTTCCAGCTTTTCCATTAATCTAGCAGCTCGAGGGTAGCCAATGCGTAGCCGACGCTGTAAGAAAGACGTTGAGATGTTCTTATGCTCCAGGGCTAACTGTCTTGCGGCATCAAGCAAAGAGTCCTCTTCGTCTTCCTGTTTTGAGGCAAGTTCTTTCATCTCTTCGAATTTGACCATTTTACTTCCGGGTCTCTGTTGGCTTTCCCAGAAATGCACGAGCCTCTCGATTTCCGGGTCTGATACGAACGTACCTTGCAAACGCCTTGGTTTACTGGCATCGGTGGGCATATACAGCATGTCACCTCTGCCCAGCAGTTTTTCCGCTCCTGCGGTGTCCAGTATGGTGCGGGAGTCTACTTGTGAGGTAAGGGCAAAACTGATGCGGGTGGGGAAATTAGCTTTAATAAGACCGGTTATCACATCCACCGACGGGCGTTGCGTGGCAACAATTAAGTGAATCCCGGTGGCTCTGGCTAGTTGGGCCAGGCGGCAGAGTGTGCGTTCCACTTCGTCGAAAGCTGCCATCATCAGGTCTGCCAGTTCGTCGATGACAAGCACTATGTATGGCATCGTCTCCCCTGGTTGCCTGTTCTTGTTATAGCTTTCGATATTCCGTGCCCCTGCTTGAGCGAATTTCTGGTAACGGTTGTCCATCTCTTGGTTCAACCAGCGCAATGCTAGAATGGCTTTGTCCGTATCGACCACTACTGGTGCTATGAGATGGGGTATAGGATTGAAATTAATAAGTTCTACTCGCTTAGGGTCGATCAGGATGAATTGCACGTCTTCAGGAGTGTTGTGCATAAGCAGGCAGCAGATGATAGAGTTCAGACAGGCAGTTTTTCCACTACCAGTGGCCCCCGCTATTAGCAGGTGAGGCATTTTGGTGAGGTCAGCGGCTATCGCCTCGCCGCCGGGGCCCTTACCTAGGGCTAGGGCGAGCTTTGACTTAGCATATGCTTTTTGGAAAGCAGTACTTTCAATTACGCTCCTCAAGTTTACCAGTCCAAAAGTGGTATTAGGCACCTCAATGCCAACGATGGACTTTCCTGGGACTGGGGCTTCGATTCTGATGCTGGGTGCGGCTAAAGCCAGTGCTAGGTCACTTGCCAGTGAGGCAATACGGTCCACTTTTACCCTCGTCTTTGACACCTCCTCCAACCGCACCTTAATATTCCCATCTTTATCTCTTTCTTTGATTTCTCTATATTTCCGGTCCCATCCAGGCTCGACCCCGAATTGCGTGACTGTGGGTCCAACGTTTATTTGTACTACTTTAGCCTCGACCCCGTAGCTTGCCAAAGCTTCTTCAATTAGCTGGGCCCGCTTTTCGATTTCGCTTTGACTGAGCTCTACTTCAGTCGGTCTGTCAAGTATGCTGATTGGTGGTAGTTGCCAGCCGCTTGGGGTCATGATCGGTCGATATTTCCCGGGCTCCCAGGTTTCGGCAGGTGTTTGCGGGACTACTTTTAACTCATGTGCTTCTGAAGGTCCAACGGCTTCCGACTCACTATCTTTACCGACGATTTCAGCCTTTTTTGGTAATGGCTTGGTCTGGGTAAATGTCCGGCCGACTTTGCGGAGCGTTGACCACGTAAAGTAGAAGAGTTTTCCTACAGCTCTAGCGATGCTGACGACTGCATTCCATGTCCACCTTGGTGCCAGTACGAGGACGGTTAGAAGGAGCAGTCCTGATATTCGCAAGGCTGCTGCAGCACTTGAGCTGCCTATTATACTTTTCCCAATTTTTCCGCCTAAGGTTACTTCGCTAATGATGCCACTACCCGGAGAAAACAGAGCGGCTAGTCCCCAAACGGCTACAGCCAACGGGATTCCACCCAGCCACCATCTCCAGTACTTAGTAAACAAGAAAAACTTGCCTGAAACAACCATAACTAAGATAGTCACAGTAACTGCGAGTACCATGAACAGACCGATGCCAAACAGCCCCCATGTGTATTCCCAGACAGTTATACAGGTAGCAACCGCGGTCTGCCAAATAGCGCTAGCCCAGTTCTTGATATCTGTCCAGAAATAGACAAAAAGTGCTACCACCAGAGCGAAGGCTAATACACGAAGCAGTGGGGCATAAACCTGTTTCTTTGTGGATTTGCCCTTTCGCCCGTCCGTGCTTTTGGTTTTCCTCTTTGGCATGCCTGCTTAGCTATATTTCTACGGCTGTTGTAAGGATCATGGGGCGTCGGCGGGTTTTTTCGTAAAAGAACTTTGTCAGCGTGTCTTTAACTTTGGTGTTGATGAAGCTCCACTGCACAGGGCGTCCGCTGGCACGGTCCAAAGTAGCTTTAACCAGTTCCCGTCCCTCCTCCAGTATCGACTCCCCGTCTTTCATATCTATAAAGCCCCGAGAGATTATATCGGGTTCACCCAGCACCTTACCCTTGCCCTTATCGATTGCCACTATTACTATCACAATACCGTCTCTGGATAACAGCTTGCGATCGCGAAGGACAACGCTGTCCATATCGCCCATCACCACGCCGTTCACGTATACATTTCCTGCTGATATTTTGCCGGCGATTCTAGCTCTCTTCTTGTCAAGTTCGAGTATCGTCCCGTTCTCTATAACGAAAATGTTCTTCTCCGGCAACCCGAGACTTCTTGCCAGCCTGGCATGTAGGCTCAAGTGGCGGAACTCACCATGGATGGGGATGAAAAACCTTGGTCTTACCAAACTGAGCAGCAGTTTTAGTTCCTCCTGACTACCGTGGCCGTGAACATGTACTTGTGCCAGCTTTTCATAGATCACCTGGGCTCCCTGGCGGAAAAGGGAGTCAATGGTCCGGTTGATTAATGACTCATTCCCGGGCACCGGCGTCGCTGAGATAACTACTGTATCGCCAGGAATGATTCTGACCTGGCTATTGTCCCTGTTAGCGATTCGGACCAGAGCTGAAGTCGGTTCCCCCTGGCTGCCAGTTGTCAGGAGCACGATGCGGTTGTGAGGGAATCTGTGCAGTTCATCGATACGACGTACAATGCCGTCAGGGATGTTAAGATAGCCCAGGTCTTTAGCTATCTTAATAGTGTCTCGCATGCTTCTACCGATCACAAATACATGTCTCTGGTGTTTAGCCGCTGCGTCTATTATTTGCTGAATGCGCGAGACCAGGGACGAGAAGGTGGTGATAATTACCCTACCAGGAGCCTCGGCGATGATGCGTTCTAATGTTTGACCGACAACACTTTCGGAGGGCGTATAACCAGGCAGCTCGGCATAGGTGGAGTCAGCAAATAGTGCCAGGACACCTTGGGTGCCTAGCTGAGCTAGTTTGGCCAGTTCAGTAGGTTTGCCGTCAACCGGTGTATAGTCTATTTTGAAATCTCCACTGTGGATAAGTGTGCCTACCGGGGTGTAGATGATGAGGCCAAGTGAGTCTGGAATGCTGTGACAGACCGAAAAAGCTTCGATCTTGAAGTTACCTAGTGCTATTTTTTCACCGCTCTTGACCTGCCTGAGAGCGGCTTTCTTTGTGGACCTGTGCTCTTTGAGTTTTACCGAGATCAGTCCCAGGGTTAGTTTACTCCCGTATATGGGTACATCGAGCCTCGGCAGTATATAAGGAAGGGCCCCAATGTGGTCCTCGTGGCCATGCGTTATCACTATTCCCTTTACCTTTTCTTTTCTCTCCAGCAGGTAGCTGATGTCCGGGATTACAATGTCGACACCAAGCATGTCTTCCTCGGGGAACATCAGGCCGGCATCGATGACGATAATGTCATCGGCATACTCTAACACCATCATGTTTTTGCCAATTTCACCAAGCCCACCGAGGGGGATAACTTTCAGTTTCTGCTCAGCCATGGGTCTGGAACCGCGTTAAAATAAGCTCAGTTGCTGTGGTTGGGGCTCATCCTCGGTTAGCCTTTCGGCCTCAGCTAAAATATGGGGGATTTTCAATATATCTGCCTCGATTAGCCTGCGTAGGCTCCTTTGGTGTAGAGCGGCTGCTGGGTGGTACATAGCGTAGTAGATAATGCCTCCGTGTTTTCTGGCTTTACCATGGATTTGGCTGATGCTTTGGTTGGGGAAAAACTTGGCTAGGGAATAGCGCCCCAGGGTGACGATCATTAGTGGACGGACTATTTCTATTTGCCTATCTAGCCATTTGTTGCAGGCCTGGATTTCGCCGGGAAGCGGGTCCCTGTTGTTCGGGGGACGACATTTTATTACGTTGGCGATGTACACCTGCTCACGTTTGAGCCCTATCAAAGCCAGGAGTTCCTCGAGGAATTTGCCTGCCGGACCGACAAAAGGGCGTCCCTGCTGGTCCTCGTGCCAGCCGGGGGCTTCGCCGATGAAAAATAGCTTGCTATTTTCGGGACCTTCCCCCGGTACTACTCTAGTACGATACTTCGCTAGTTCGCAGTCTTGGCAACGTTCGATTTCCTTATAAAGCTCAGTGAGCGTTGTCATCTAACGCCATCATAGCATAGGCTCGGCATACCGTCAATTTGGCTCATAAGAATGTTGCCGAAGCGAAACAGGCGCCGAGAAAAACCAGTATTGACAGCGCTATGACGGCGAACACCTTGTCCCTGTCCAGAGAGAACTTTACTAATGCTATGATTACCTGGATTACAGGCGTGCAGATCAGGGCCAGAGCTCCCCAGTGTATTGTGATAGCAGCTGGTATCTGGTCTAAACGGACTTGCAGTTGAATATCCTTGATCCCACTAACGCAGAGAAGAGCGAACCCGGCAAAGATAGCAGTTAAAGAGAGTGAAGCGCAGACCAAGAGTCCTGTGCTCAGTAGGTAGTTGATACTCCCTGTACTTTGAACCCGATTTTGTCCTTCCGGCTTGTCGTTCTCTGTCAAAGGGGACCTCTCATATTCGATTAGCTGCTTTGAGGAACATCAGTATAGCAGTGACAAGCAGTAGAGCCCCGAATACGCGCCTGAGTACTGTCGAATCAGTTCGCTCTGTCAAGGCGGTTCCCAGAAGTGCCCCCGGAAAGGCGCCCAGAAGTAATGGGGCAATTACAAAAGGATGGATGTGCCCCTGATAGTAGTAGATAAGTGCCCCTGCGGCAGTGGTGAGCGCCATTATGAACGTGCTGGTCCCTATTGCAGCCTTGATGGGCACTGTCATGACAATATTCATCACTGGTACCTGTACTATGCCTCCTCCAATGCCCAACAGACTTGAGAGCGTGCCAGCAAGGAAGCTACCCCCCAGTCCTTTGGGGATGCGGACAATCCTGTACCCTACAAGCTTAGCCGTAGTCCTGTCGTAATAGGTGGCTGTGTTTACACCGTCTGTGTTACCAGCAGAGAGTTCATAGCTCGGTGGTGAAATATCGCCCCTTGTTATCATTGTATAGGCAACATAGACCTGGATAAGTCCGAAAAGGATGCTGAGTATAGCAGGGGAAGATATTGAAGCGAGCAAGCCCCCCACGATGGCCCCGGGTATTGCTGCGCAACACATAAGCAGCCCTAATTTCACATTGGTGAATTGAAGCCGCAGGTACCTGCTAGCGGCAACGGAGGCAGTAGCTACGATAGCCACAAGGCTGCTGCCTATGGCGGACTTTATCGGCAGGTGGGCAAGCAAAGTGAGAATGGGCACCATGATGAAGCCTCCACCAATTCCAAGCATTGAACCCAGCGATGCAGCGAATAGCCCCGTGCCGCAGAGTAGCCATATGTTCACCTCAGCCACAATGCCCAAATGTTAGCATCAAATTCCGCGAATGGTCAATTGTGCTCTGCAAGCCACCGGTGCCACTGAGTTGTTGTATCACGCGGGCAAATGTTATACTGATTCAGATAGCTATGACGACCAAGAGGATTGACGGGCGTAGCAACGACGAGATTCGCCCGGTGCGTATAGAGATTGGGTATCAAGCTTTTGCCGAAGGGTCTGCGCTGATTGAGCTAGGGAAGACCAGGGTATTGTGTGCGGTTAGCGTTGAAGAAAGGGTACCTGCTTTTATTAAAGGCGAGGGTGGTGGTTGGATAACTGCTGAATATGCCATGTTGCCCCGCTCTACCCTGACACGCGTTCCTAGAAATTTGCCAGGGGAGAGGACAGCAGGCAGAAGTCAGGAAATCCAGAGGCTTATCGGTCGAAGTTTGAGGGCGGTCACCAACCTCTCTATACTCGGTGAAAGGACGTTTATCGTTGATTGCGACGTGCTTCAGGCTGACGGCGGGACTCGTACTGCTGCCATTACCGGTGGCTATGTTGCCCTGTTCCATGCTTTCTACAATTTGACACGGCAGGGCGTCTTGCCCCGTATACCATTCAGGTGTGCGGTGGCGGCCACTAGCGTTGGACTTGTCGACGGCGAAATGATGCTTGATCTGTGTTATGACGAAGATTTCCGTGCCGCGGTGGACTTCAATGTGGTCATGACCGACAAGGGCGAGTTTGTTGAAATACAAGGTACGGGTGAAGGGGGGCCATTCTCCAAGAGCACAGTAGACGGGCTGCTAGCCCTGGCAGAGAAAGGTATACGGCAGCTACTTTTGGCCCAGCGACAGGCTATTTCCCAACTCGGCTAGGGACGTACGTGCCCGTCGCCGATGATGATCCATTTATAGCTGGTGATCTCGCGCAATGCCATTGGACCTCGGGCATGGAATTTCTGTGTGCTAATTCCTATCTCGGCACCGAGGCTAAATTGGCCACCATCGGTGAACCTTGTGCTGGCGTTGGCATAGACACAGGCAGCATCCACTTCGTTGAGAAAACGCTCTATGGCTGTTTTTTCCTCAGCCACGATGGCTTCGGAGTGTCCTGACCCATACCGCTCGATGTGGTCTAGCGCCTCATCCAGCGAATCGACTACCTTTATGGCTGCAGTTAATGACAAAAACTCCTTACCCCAATCTTCAGCGGTGGCTGGAAGTACTTTCGCCTTGAGCGATGGTATTGAGCTGAGGATCTCCAGGGCACGCTCATCGCAGTGCATTTCTACGCCAGCCTTAGCCCATTCCTGTGCGATCAGTGGCAGAAATGCTTTGGCAATCTGGGAATGCACTATTAAGGCATCCAGAGCGTTGCACACGGTAGGACGCTGCACCTTTGCATTATAAGCTATTGCCACAGCTTTATCGAGGTTGGCACTCCTGTCAACATAGGTATGGCAGACACCGATGCCGCCGGTAATTACCGGCATGGTGGCATTTTCAGCGACAAATCTGATCAGACCAGCACCACCGCGCGGGATCAGCAGGTCTATGGTCTCTTTCATTTTTAACATACGGTCAACCAGGGCCCTATCGGTCGATTCTATGAACTGAATGCTACCTTCTGGCACCCCCGCATCGTAGCTCGCTTGTTGAACAACGCGGGCCAACGCCAGGTTTGAGCGTAATGCTTCCTTGCCTCCTCTAAGAATTACCGCGTTTCCAGCTTTCAAACAGAGTACAGATATGTCTACAGTTACATTGGGGCGACTTTCGTAGATAGCGCCGATGACTCCGAGCGGCACTCGCTGTTTAATTAACTTTAGTCCGTTAGGGAGGGTTCTGCCTTCAATGATTTCACCAACGGGGTCGGGGAGGGCTAATACAGCCCTTACGTCATGCGCGATGGCCTCAATCCGTTCTGGTGTGAGCAGGAGACGGTCAAGCATGGCAGCACTCATGCCAGACGCTTCGGCATCCTTATAATCGAGAACGTTGGCTGCCAGTATCTCTTCTTTTCTAGCGACCAATGCTTCAGCGATGTTATGCAATGCCCGATTCTTAACGCTGGTGGGTAAGTGGGCCAACTTTTTGGCTGCTGCCTTAGCCGCTTTCCCCTTTTCTTCAATTTCCACTACAGCAGAGTCCATGTTCCCTCCTCAGATAAGCACCATATTGTTCCGGTGAATGACCTCATCACCGTATTCGTAGCCGAGTCGAATCGGTATTTCTTCGGAGTGCATACCTTTAATCTTTTCTATATCTTTGGAATCATAATTTGCTATACCACAGCCGACGTGGTTACCATCGACGTCAAAAATATCTATCACATCACCACGTTGGAAGTCGCCATCTACCTCTATTATTCCGGCAGGCAGCAGGCTGCCCCCCTTGTTCTTAAGCGCGATGACTGCACCTTCATCGATGACCAGTTTTCCCTTCGAGGCCAGTCCACTGAGCATCCAGCGTTTTCTACTCTCTAACTTGGTAGTCCGTGGTAAGAAAATTGTGCCGGCCTGCTGACCACTTGCGATCTTCCTCAAGATATCCGGCTTTGTGCCGTTTGCGATCACGACCGTGACCCCAGATGCTGTTGCTAACTTCGCTGCCTCAATCTTGGTTATCATACCTCCCACGCCATAGGGGCTGCCGGCATCTCCAGCCAGGCGCTCTATCTCTGCGTCTATTTTTTCTACCTTTGGGACGAGCTTGGCATCGGGATAGCGGCGTGGGTCAGCAGTATACAGTCCATCGATATCAGTAAGTATTGCCAGGAGGTCGGCGTCGGTCAGATTGGCTACCATTGCTGAAAGGTTGTCATTGTCACCGAAAACGAGCCCTCCGAGCTCCTCGGTGGCCACCACATCATTTTCGTTGATGATGCAAATCACTCCCAGTTCCAGCAGGGCGAGAAGCGTATTCCGTGCATTCAAGTAGCCGCTCCGGTCAATGAGGTCTGACTTGGTAAGCAGTGCCTGCGCTATGACAATACCGTGCTTGCTGAATAGCTCGTCATAAATGTTCATCAACTGGCTCTGTCCCACCGCGGCAAGTACCTGTTTGAATGGTATACCTCTCTTTTCTCTGGGCAGGCCAAGCTTTTGCCTTCCGGCAGCTACTGCCCCCGAGGAGACAATAACTATTTCGTGACCTTCGCGATGGAGTTGGGCAACTTGGGCGGTCAAATTTGACATAATATCTATATTTAAGCGACCGGAACCTCTGGTCAACAGGTTAGTCCCCAATTTGATCACTAGCCGTTTATATTGCATTTGGCTTATTATAACGTGGTCAAACTGGCAGGACAAGCGATAGGAAACAGCGTTCAAACTTTTTGGGTATAATAGTGGAGCAGGCATCATATGGGCAACGATTTAAGGTCCCTACCCAGTGTAGACAGGGTTATCAGCGATGGTAGATTAGCGCAATGGCGACATATTCTGCCTCATGACCTGCTTGTGGATGTTGCTCGGGAGGTACTGGAACGGGAGCGGCTTTCTATTTTGGGTGGCAAGCCTTGCCGCTCGTTGAGCGACATTGTTGAGTCGGTCTATTTATCGCTCGACAACCTTGTGTGCCCCAGTCTCAAACCCGTTATCAATGCTACCGGGGTGATACTTCATACCAATTTAGGTAGGGCCCCGCTCAGCGACGAGGCTATGGCTGCTATGGTTTCCATAGCCAGCGGCTATTGCAGTCTCGAGTTCGATCTGGGCGCAGGGACCCGTGGGTCTCGGGACACGCATATAGAAGCGCTCCTGTGTAAGCTTACGGGGGCTGAAGCAGCCCTGGTGGTGAACAATAATGCCTCCGCTGTCCTGCTGGCTCTTACGGCGCTGGCGAAGAAGAAAGAGGTCATCGTATCGAGAGGGCAGGCTGTGGAGATCGGCGGTGGCTTTCGCATTCCAGACGTGATGAGGCAAAGCGGTGCTAAACTGGTGGAGGTAGGTACTACCAACTGCACTTACATACACGATTACGAGCAGGCAATCGGCCCAAGGACTGCGGCCCTGCTGCGGGTCCATTCAAGCAATTTCAGGATTGAGGGCTTCAGTCATTCTGTTTCCCTGGAAGAATTGGTGGAGTTGGGTAAGAAGTATGATGTCCCTGTATTCGATGATCTGGGTAGTGGCTGCCTCTTAGACGTCACCGCTTTCGGACTGTTCCCTGAGCCCATGGTGCAGGAGAGTGTGTCTCTAGGTGTTGGCCTGGCTTTCTTTTCAGGTGATAAACTACTGGGTGGACCCCAGGCAGGTATTATCGTAGGAAAAAGGACCCTGGTGGACAAATTGCGTAAGCACCCGCTGGCGCGTGCTTTGCGCATCGACAAAGTGAGGCTTGCCGGCTTGAGGGTGACATTGGGGCATTATCTCAAAGGTGAAGCACTGAAAAAAATTCCCGTATGGCGCATGATCTCCATGCCGCTATCGGAGATCGAGCGTCGGGCTGAAAGATGGGCACGGAGCCTTGGTGGACTGGCGTGGGTGGTGGATGAGGAGTCAGTAGTTGGTGGTGGTAGTCTGCCAGGGGCTACGCTACCTACGCGGGCAGTTGCCATCGGGGACAGGACGAAGTCGAGAAAGGACTCAAGTATAGCTCCTAGAATGGCGAAGCTACTCCGGGAATATGAACCGGCGATCGTCGGGCGGCTGGAGGAAGACTGTTTGCTCCTGGACCCGCGGACGGTCCTTCCGGAGCAAGATGAGATTGTAGCCAAAGCCCTGGTTGACACAGTCTCCATGCTGGAGCGGTAAAATTTCAGCCGATGTCGGATAGAAACATACCAGCCTTAATTACGGGGTGAACAATGTTTGTCCTAGGTACTGCCGGACATGTTGACCATGGTAAGTCCACCCTGATACGCGCTCTGACAGGGATAGACCCTGACCGGCTGCGCGAGGAGAAAGAAAGGGGTATGACCATAGACCTGGGCTTCGCCTGGCTCAGGTTGCCCAATGGTCAAGAAGTCGGCATCGTTGACGTGCCAGGCCACGAGCGGTTTATTAAGAACATGCTGGCTGGCGTAGGAGGGATTGACGTCGCCCTGTTTGTTGTGGCTGCTGATGAAGGCGTGATGCCCCAGACCAGGGAACATTTGGCCATTCTGGACCTGCTTGGTGTGAAGCGGGGTGTTGTTATCATTACTAAAAGAGACTTAGTTGACGACGAGCTATTGGATATTGTCAGACTGGAACTGGACTCGCTGCTGGAGGGGACAAGTTTGGAGGGAAGTCCGGTGGTCGCTGTTTCTGCGGTAACTGGCGAAGGGCTGGGCGAACTATTGTCGACCATCGAGCATGTGCTACAGGGTGCCGAGCCAAGAAAAGACTCAGGCAGGCCGAGGTTGCTGATTGACCGTGTTTTTGCGATAGCTGGCTCGGGGACTGTGGTGACCGGGACATTAATAGATGGCAGCCTCAGAGTTGGTGAGGAAGCAGAGATACAGCCCACAGGTCTAAAGACGCGCATTCGGGCATTACAGATGCACAAAACGCGCGTTGAAACTGCGACCCCGGGCAGCCGTGTAGCCGCAAACCTTGTGGGCATTGCCACCTCGCAATTAGAGCGGGGTAATGTACTTACCAGACCTGGCTGGCTTGTCTCGGCGACAAGGGTGGATGTCAAGCTACGCCTGCTCTCAGAGGCCAAAAACCCCTTATCTCATGGCACGGTGGTGAATCTCTTCGCGGGTTCCGATGAAGCATTGGCCAGGGTGCACCTGCTGGACAGGGAAAAGGTTGGGCCTGGTGATACCGCCTGGGCACAACTTACGCTGTTCAAGCCCATGGTCCTGCTGAAGGGGGATCGGTTCATCGTCCGTTCCCCTGTCGCCACTCTGGGCGGTGGGCAAGTCATAGACCCCTATGCCATACGCCACCGGCGCTTCCGCCGCAGTGTGGTAGAGAACCTTAAAGTCAGAAGTGAGGGGAGCATTGAGGAAATCCTGGTCGCCACTCTTGAGATGGGTCAACCACTTTCTGTGGAGCAACTTTCGGTGAAGTGCAACTTGGCAACCAGCGAGGTCACAGAGGTTATAGAGAGGCTATCATCAGTAGCGAAGGTGGTGGTTGTCGGAAGCACCAAAGAGGCATTGCTGTTCACCGCCGGTGGCTGGGAGGGGTTTGTCAGGAAGGTAAGTGCTATGGTGGAACAGTACCATCGACGGTTCCCGACCCGGCCGGGGATGCCCAAAGGAGAGTTGATCAGCAGACTGCGGCTTTCGTCCCATTCGCCAGCCCTGAGCAAGCTTTTTGAGGACGGGATTTTGGTAGATGGGGGGACATTTGTCCATCTTCCCGGTCACAAGGTACAGTTGTCGGAGCAACAGCAAAAGGAAGTAGCCAGTTTTCTCCGGGCGTTGGACGAAAACCCTTATTGTCCGCCCGGTGATGTGATCATCGCCAATGACCTGTTAGGGCTACTGCTGGAGCAGCGACAGGTGGTAAAGGTGGCTGAAGGCATCATCTTTTCTGCCAAAGCATATGATGACATGGTGGGCAAAGTGGTCGCCTACATAAAGGAGAAAGGACAAGCCACCGTCGCTGAAGTGCGGGATATGCTGAATACCAGCAGGAAATATGCTTTAGCTCTTCTGGAGCACATGGACGAAAAGAAGATCACCCGCCGTGTAGGCGATGCCCGTGTGCTCAGGTAGTCTTTTTAACGGGCAGGCGGTACAGTTTTCTATTCCCCAAAGCGAGTAAACGTCCGCTCGTGTTTCCGTTCCGCGGCTGAGTCCTGAGTAAGTATAAGTACTAAAGTTATATCCTCTGACTGGTACTACACGACCCCTGCAAATTGGTACTGATGCTTCATGCTTTCAGTGGTATGGCAGTAGGAAAATATTGACATGAAGCACTGCCGATTGGGGGTCGAAAGATGCAGAGAGCTAAGAAACTGCTAACTATCGTCAAAGGGGATAAAAAACTACTGGCAATGTTCAGCGGTACTCTGGTTGATGGTATCATCCTTATCTTTGTGATTGCCGTGGCTTATCACTGGTTCCTCGCATAGGCTGGCATACTGTGGCTATTGGAGGCCGTTGTAGATAGATTTACCCATTTCGAAGGGTCTTGGTATCCGACTTCCTTGATTTGATTTCAAGGCAGACAGGAGTGAACAAAGAAGTCATTGGTCTGCTAGGCGGTTTTGTCTTTGTGGCTTTGCTCTTTTGGGTCTTTGCCTGGTACTTGTTATAAGTTTAGCTTATAACATCTGAGTAGCTTATCTACCGGGACAGAGCTTTTGTCCTCTCGGTCTGAACGTTGCTGGGCCTAAATCGGCGTAGACTAAGTGCCGCAAACTTGGAGGGGGAATGGCGGGAGCGTATGGGAGTCGAACCCACCGAAGGCACTTTGTAAATGCCCCCCGACGGATTTGAAGTCCGCGAAGCCCACCGGGACTCAAACGCTCCCAGGACTGGACCTCAGCTGATCATACCCCAGTGATGTTTTTTCCGCGGCGCAACTTCTATGATATCAGATTTAAGCGCGGCAGGGAATTCTGGCACCGAGGTACAACGCTCTTTGTTATAATAGGATGTGCTACGTAACCCTCACTTTCGGCTAAAGTTGTAGCTGTGAATCTATTTTTATGTAGTGGCCCGACAGGAAACATGCTGGCAGACCGATTAAAACGGGCAGAGCATATTGGGGCTATGAGGCGGGCTTTCAGCTCGGTCAAAAGGAGACAGAAAGCAAATGCCAGCCATATTCCCGACCTTTTAGATAGAAAGAGGAGGCTCAGAGAAGCTAGAGAGAGAACAGTAGGGGTCCAGGCTTATCTGGATGAGGTTGTGGAGGCTATGACACGCAATGGTATCAGGGTCAACATAGCCAGGGACAGCAAGGATGCGGTAAATCTGGTAAGGGCTGAATTAGGTGGGGCAGGACTGGTAGTAAAGTCCAAGTCCAATTTGACCAAAGAAATAGGACTGGTGGAGCTGCTTGAGAGGTCCGGGGTCCGGGTCATCGAGACTGACATCGGCGACAGGATAATTCAGATTGCACAGGAAAAAGCTTCACATCCCACCGGACCGGCCAGCCATCTCAGTCGCAAGGACATCGCGCATATCCTCGCGGGACATTTCGGCAGAAAGGTCCGTCCTGTTGCCCAGGAAATAGTCCAGGCGATAAGGGAAGAAGTTTATGGGTACATAACGCAAGCCGAGATCGGGATTACCGGTGCCAATGCTATAGCTGCTGATGAGGGCGCGATCCTTTTGCAGCACAACGAAGGTAACATAATTGAAGTGGCAATGCGCCCTGCCAAGCACATAGTCTTGGCGGGTATTGAGAAAATCTATCCCAATATAGAGGAGTCCCTCAATATGCTACGCTTGCAGACCTTCTATGCTACAGGGGCATTGACCACCTCTTTCATAAATATAGTCTCAGGTCCCAGCCAGACGGCTGACATTGAAAAGCAATTAATAAAAGGGGTACACGGTCCCAGCGAAGTCTCCGTTATCCTGGTGGACAATGGCAGGAGCAAAGTGGCAGAGATGTCCGAATACAGAGAGCTGCTCTATTGCATTGGCTGTGGCCAGTGCCTGTTGGTCTGCCCCGCTTACCGGGTCTACGGAAACAAGTTCAGTGCTGCTGGCGAGCTTGGCGGCAGGGGAATAGCTTATTCGAGTCTCTGTGGTGATACTAACGGTAATGAGGCTCTGGGTTGGTGTCTGACCTGCGGCAAGTGCTATCAAAATTGTCCGGTGTCTATAAATGTGCCCGGAATAGTCCACAGGCTGCGTTCGGACGCCGGTGGGGCAGGGTATATCATCTCGAGTTTCTTTAGCTCGCACCTAAGGTGGTTGGGCAGTGGGTTCCTCTTGGAATTCCTCCTGCTGGCTTCCAAAATCTCTGCGGTTACCGGTGCGGAGGTAGAATAAGGCGTTGTCCACTAAGGTTTCTCGTTGCTGCAACTGACAGAAAGTTGTAAAATCGGGCGTAGGTGGTAGTTGTGATGGATGTGTACATATTGACTAATCTGGGACGAAAGGCGATACCCGGTCTAAGAAAACTTGGTGACGAACTGGATGCAAGCATACTGGAGTTCCTGGAACGCACTGACGGCGCTACCGAAAACCAGGTAGCGGAGGCTTTCGACATTAGCGTTGACGTGGCTTATGATAAGCTGAGGTCACTGAGTGCTAAACGGTGGGTCTGGCGGCGGACCACCAGGGCTGTGCCCTTTTAGCGGGCTTTGCTGGAGTTGGATAAGAGGGTAGTGGGTTGTTAATAAGGAAACGGTGTCCCTACTGTAAGGGGCAGGGGATGGTTCCGGGTGACGCTCCCGGGATGCCCGTCAGTCCCTGTCCTGTGTGCAGCCAGAGGGGGTATAACCTTGTACCGGGAACCGCACAGGTATGTGCGTTGTGTCAGGGCAGCGGTCGGCGGGCTGGCGGTGGCAGAGGTGCTGGCGCGGTGTGTCCTGATTGTCAGGGTATCGGCTTTAAATGGTAGCAACACATCTGGGGAAGTGCCGGAACTGGCAGACGGGCATGACTTTAAAAAGATCGCAGAAACGCCTGCATACGGAACTGTCACCCATCTCTTTCACTTTACCGGCGTGTCGTAGCTGAACTTGAGACAGTACTTCAGGCACATCATCCTGAAGTAGGTAGCCACTGTGCTTCAATTATACTCGGCTATACCTGTTCACACCGAGGGCTAGCGTTAAACCCTTCCCCTTGTTCTCTTCGAAGTTAATTCCTGTTTGATAAGGTCCACGATTGTATCTGTGGGAGTTCCCGGGCCGAAGACTGCTTTCACCCCCATTTTTTTAAGGAGCGGAACATCCTCGTCAGGGATTATACCCCCGACAACGATCAAAACATTCCGTTTACCCTTCTTTTTTAGACCTTCAATAATAGGCGGAATAAGCTCCAGATGAGCTCCAGAGAGAATGCTTAAGCCAACTACATCTACATTTTCTTGGACAGCAGTTTCCACAATCATTTCTGGAGTTTGTCGAATTCCGGTGTAAATAACGTCCATACCGGCATCTTGAAAAGCACGGGCAACAACTTTTGCTCCCCGGTCGTGACCATCAAGGCCTGGTTTAGCCACCAAGACTCTTATTTTGTTCATTTCCATTAGACTTACCTCCTTTGGGCAAGCTCGATAAGCACCCCTTTGGTTGCCTTAGGGTGAATAAAACCAACCTTACCTGCAAGGCCAGGTCGTCCTTGTTTATCTATCAACTGCACTCCTCTTTCGGCCAAAAGGCATAGTTCCTCGTCAATATTGTCAACTTCAAAACAGACATGATGGATACCCTCCCCCCGACTGTCTAAAAATCTGGCTACGCCACTTTCAGGACTAATAGGCTCTATAAGCTCAATTTCACCACCTTCAACCAAAGATAGGATGGCAGCTTTGACTCCCTGTTCAGGAATAACCTCAATTTTAGCCGGCTTGACACCGAATAGGTGGTCATAAAGCTGAAGCGCCTCATCTAAATTTTTGACGACAACGGCAACGTGGTGGACTTTCTTTATCATTCTTCCCCCTATTTGTAAATTTCAATGCAAATAGCTTGGTATCTTTAGAAAACAAAGTACTCCTTCTGGGTGCCAAAAACCTGGCGAAGGACGTCACATATTTCCCCTAAAGTAGCATAACTTTCCACACATTGGATAATGGACGGTAGCGTATTCTCTTTACTTCTGGCAACTTCTTCTAGCTCTTTGAGTACCTTAGCCACTCGAGCATTATCGCGGTTCTTTTTAACCTGACTAAGGCGTGCCTTTTGTTTGCGCTCCAGTTCAGCCTCAACCCGAGTTAATCCAGTTATTTTTTGATATGGGGATTGGAATTTGTTAACCCCAACTACAATTCGCTGCCCTTCTTCTACTTCCTTCTGATAACGGTAAGAGCTTTCTTGGATCTCCCGTTGCTGGAATCCTTGCTCGATCGCAGCGATAGCTCCACCAAGGCGGTCAATTTTATCAATATACTGACTGGCTTCCCGCTCTATAGCGTCGGTGAGGCTTTCTACGAAATAGGAACCGCCCAAAGGGTCAACAGTATCACCAATACCACTCTCGTAAGCTAAGATTTGCTGGGTGCGTAGAGCTATAGTAGCAGCTTCTTCAGAAGGTGTGGCATAAGCTTCGTCAAAGGAATTAGCATGTAAAGATTGGGTGCCACCTAAAATAGCTGCCAATGACTGAATAGCTACCCTCACGATATTGTTATAAGGCTGCTGAGCAGTCAGGGTACAACCAGCGGTCTGGGTATGGAAACGGAGCATCCAGGAGCGCGGTGCTTTAGCTTTGAATCTCTCCCGCATAATCTTTGCCCAAAGGCGGCGGGCGGCCCTGAATTTAGCAACTTCTTCAAAAAGATTGTTGTGGCTGGCAAAGAAAAAGGACAATCTCCCAGCGAAAGTATCCACATCCAGACCGGCATCGAGAGCTGCCTGGACATAGGCGATGCCATTAGCTAAGGTGAAGGCAACTTCCTGGACTGCTGTTGAACCAGCCTCCCGGATGTGATAACCACTAATGCTGATAGTATTCCAGCGGGGGAGGTTCTGGCTGCAATATGCAAAAATATCAGTGGTTAAGCGCATAGATGGTCGGGGCGGGAAAATATACGTACCCCGGGCAATATATTCCTTGAGAATGTCATTTTGGACAGTGCCTTCTAACTTACCTGGATCAAAACCCTGTTTTTTGGCTAAAGCAATATACATTGCTAGCAGGATGGGAGCCGTGGCATTGATGGTCATAGAAGTACTGACTTTGTCCAAAGGGATTTTATCAAACAAAATTTCCATATCCTGGAGGGTATCTATAGCTACGCCGACCTGTCCCACCTGGCCTTGGGCCAAAGGGTGGTCAGAGTCATAGCCCATTTGGGTTGGCAGGTCAAAGGCGACGCTTAACCCCATTTGGCCTTGCTCCAGTAAATATCGAAAGCGACGATTAGATTCCTCGGCAGTGCCATAGCCAGCATACTGGCGCATGGTCCATAATCTGCCTCGGTACATAGTGGGTTGGATGCCCCGAGTAAAGGGATATTCTCCAGGATAACCTAAGGAACTATTGTAGTTAAAGTCGAAAAGGTCATCAGGGGTGTAGATAGTATCAATAACTATGCCCGAGGTTGTCTCAAACTTTTCTTGCCGCTCTGGAAACTGTCTTATAAATTGAGTTAGGGTAGTTTCAACCCATTCTTTTTTACTTCTAGCCTGTATAGCCATACCTAGCCCCTCCTGTTTACTCATGTCTTTATCTAATTATAGAAGGTCGACCCAACCTTGGCATAGTTCTTGTCCAGATGTCGCTCTCTACCGTATTTGCCATTGGTCGGGATGCTTACCTGCTCAACTCTCCCTCTTTTAGCTGTGCCCCGTTGGCTTTGGAGCAGAGGCCTTTATCAGCAGCCACCGCTTTTAGTCTCCGGCGGAATAGCCACTAGTGTCCCCTTATTGCTGTTGTGAGCAGTGCGGCATCGGTCCGGTTTCCATCAGCTACTTTATGAATAATGTCAGGATCGGTCTCAATAAGAAGTATCTTACAACCAAAGTTGTTATCAGCGCAAGTTTACGCTGCTTTATTGGTCAGGCACTGGTATCAAATATGCTCACCATTCGCCGCGGTGAAACCGGGAAGTACAGACTTGGGTAGTTTAGGGGGCTACTTTCCTAATCCGATCGTCTTTGGGATAGTCATTTCTGACCAGCCAGTTGCAAAAGGCCCTTACAGCTCGACGGTAAGCGAGCTTGCCCCCGGCATTGCAGCTCAAATCAACAAGGGACTCGTTCACACCTTCAGGCATTAAATCATACCGTTCGACTAGTGGTTTGAGGCAAGTTTGGTAAAATGCTATAGTATGAGGTGAGATGCCCTGACTCCTGTGCTGCAAAGGAATTTTGTTAGCAGCTCCTTCTGTCTTTGCTGAGATTTTGTTAACAATTGAGCCGATTTTATACTTGGGGAAGTGCCGGAACTGGCAGACGGGCATGACTTAGGATCATGTGCCGCAAGGCGTGGGGGTTCGAGTCCCCCCTTCCCCACCAAGCCGACTCATCCGGTTTTGCCGACAAGTTGCCGACATTTTCACGCTCCTGGGGATTGACCAGAAGTTTTAACATCTTGGGACTCATTATCTCCTGCAGGCGTGCAGCAGCAAGTTTTTGTATGGTGGGTAGCAGATGTCCGTACACATCGAGCGTGAAGGCTGCCGATGAGTGACCTAGCCGCTCCGCCACAACCTTGTCCGGTATGCCTATTTGTAGAAGCATGCTGGCGTTCAGGTGACGGAGGTCGTGCAAGCGGATACGAGGTACCTGGGCTTTGGAAACAACGCTGGCAAAGGCATGCACCAATGTAGAAGTGCTTAAGGGAGTGCCATCAAGGTTTGAGAAGACCAGGTCGGTATCTTTTAGCTCACTACCGACAAATGCTTTCTTTTCTTCTTCCTGTGCTCTGTGCTGGCGCAGTAGCTCGGAGAGAAACAGAGGAAGCTCGACAGCACAGCCCTTGCCAGTCTTAGGTTCTTTATAAAGGTAAGTGCCATCTCTCAGTCTGGCCAGAGAGCGATTGACAAAAATGCACGAAAAATCCGGGCTGATGTCACACCATCGGAGGGCTAGCGCTTCACCTCTTCTCAAGCCACTGAATAGCAGTGTTAGATAAAACACACCATACTGGCTCTGGCGTAAAGCAAAAACGAGTTTCGAAATGTCCCTGGCGCTCAACGACGGCACTTTTCTACGTTGTACACGAGGTCGGTTGACAGCCTTGCAGGGATTGACAGCCAGCAGCCCCATTCTCACAGCGTCGCTTAGGGACTTGCTAAGAATGGTGTAGTGGTATTGCACTGTTCGCCTGCTTAAAGGAGCGCCATTTCTGCCGCCGTGAGACAATGCGTTCACAATATACTCCTGAGTTTAGGACTGGTTGTTGAGAAGCCTGATAAAGCTAGCTTACTTTCGAAGACCGAAAGGAGGCCATTCGTCGCCCGACGGGTGTGCCTTGCCATCAGACCAAGATGCCCGTGCCGGCGCGGAGCAGGAGACCCCACACGATAGTAGCCCTTGGGGCAGATACCCGGGAAGGCACCCAACGAGTACGAGGCCATAATTAATCGCAAACTCCTTTCGGCTTCTGAAAGTGATGTGCCAATGCAGTGTGTCTTGCTCCCGACGCAATACTTTCACATCTTTTGTGGGAGCCACTGCTTCCTGCCCAGTTGTTATAGCTCCCTTTTTCAGTCTGTACCTTGCTCATTTTCGTCACTTGGTCGCATAACTCGTGATCACAACCATTGCTTTCGCTATACGTCACCCGCGTGCCTCCACCGCTGGTTGGGATAGCCCGGTTCGGCAACGAAAGAGTGGTGCTCCGCGTGCTGATCCTGAGCCGGCACCGCGAATGTGACAAGTAGGTCTCAGGACCCTACTAGGCTCTTGCGAAACGGCGCCTGGTGGTGTGGTATATCCTAGCGAGTGCATCGAATGCCCTGTCCCCTAGTGAGGCTGCCAAAGCTGCTCCAACGCACCTGACATCGAACGGATATGCCGCCGCGGCTTTCACGTAGTAGTTTCTTGCCCGTCTGAACTGTCCCATTGAACGGAGTTGTTAGCAACACTGATGTAGTAGCTGGCAAGTAACCTTCTATCCTTGTCCCTAATGTTGCGCCAATGCTTCTTGGTGATCAGTTCCAGCCCTTCGGCTGCGGCGTCTAGGTTGCCAAGAAGACTATCTTCTGTTCCACCGTACACGATTACCAGG
The DNA here is from genome assembly GCA_036821185.1 of Chloroflexota bacterium. Taxonomy (GTDB): domain Bacteria; phylum Chloroflexota; class Dehalococcoidia; order GIF9; family UBA5629; genus CALJTV01. The sequence continues at coordinate 75,715 of DAISKD010000001.1, forward strand.
GGCTGGTCTACGCACTTGAACTCATAACACTCCGATATCCTAAGCCATAGTTCCCAGTCTTCGAAGCAGCGAATATTCTCATCAAACAGCCCTGCTTTTTCGAAACATTCTCTCCTTACTACGGCGGCTTGAGGTGTCACGTAGTTACCTCTGCAGATGAGGCTGTCATATATCCTGCCGTCCTTCTTGGTTAGGCTAGGGCCCGGCACATAGGCTACGCTGCCTCCCGCTATTTTCAAAAACCCTGTGTACACAACCCCAACACTTGGAGGGGCCTCTTTGAAAATTGCCATCTGCTTGTCAAGCTTCTCCGGGAGCCATACATCATCGCTATCTTGAAACGCAACGTATTTACTAGTTGTAGCGTTGATACCCGTGTTCCGAGCTGCTGAGACTCCTCTATTTCTGTCATGCTTGATGTATTTTATCCTCGTGTCGTTGAAGCTTGCTACGACCTCTGCCGTCCTGTCCTTAGAACCATCGTCGACAACAACGATTTCAAAGTCTTTGTAGGTTTGGTCAAGTACACTCCGAACAGCGCGGCTCAGTGTGTGAGCTCGATTGTACGTAGCGATCACCACGCTAAGACTCGCGTCAACCGCCACTGCGCGTAGTTCCTCCTTTTGTTATGACAAATATCTTCCTGTATGGTGCTCCGAAATTGAAATACCGGACGACACACCCTATTCTTGGTGAAAGCCGGCTTACAAGATACCATCCGTCGTCTGTAACTGTCAACTATTGGTCGGCTCTTTGTCAAATGTTGTGGAAACAGCTTCGGCATGGCACAAACCCCAGTAGCATTTTCCTCCAATAGACCTTGGCGTTCTTAAGACCATAGGAAACGCGTTTCAGCATCTTTATCTTGGTATAACAGCCCTCAGTAAAGCCGTTCTTGTCCAGTTCTCAAGGACATCGGGACAACCAGCACCAGATAGTTATCTGTTTGATGTGCGAAGGTTGCTGTGGGAGAACCGTGGACAGGCGAGAAACTTATGTTCTCTCGCGGAGATAGCGGAAGGCAGAGAGGGCAGCGGTCGCCCCATCGCCAACGGCACTACAGACCTGGCGCGGTGAGTTTGCTCTAATATCACCGGCGGCAAAGATACCACGAGTGGTCGTTGCCATCAGTTCATTGGTGACAATATGTTCAGTCTCATCAAGGCTAACTATGTCGGCAAAGCAGCGGGTGTTCGGTTCCAGGCCCACCGCCACGAACACCCCCGCCACATTAAGAACGGACTCTTTACCGGTCTTGACATTCTGTAGCCTGAGTCCGATCACTTTGTCCTCGCCAATGACCTCTTTCACTACAGTGTCCCAGAGGAACTTGATGCCTTTTCTAAGGAAAGCTTGTCTCTGTAGCGCTTGTGTAGCCCGGAGCTGGTTCCTGCGGTGTATTACGTAGACATTGCTGGCATGCTCGATCAGTTCCAGGGCATCGGTCAAGGCGGTGTCACCGCCCCCAACCACAGCAACATCAAGGTCGCGAAAAAGAAAGCCATCGCAAGTGGCACAATAGGACACACCCCGACCGAGCAGTCTGTCTTCACCAGGAACATTTAGTTTCCGGTGCTTCGAGCCAGCGGCAATTATTACGGCTCGAGCCTCGAAGTCACCCCTGGTCGTGCTGGCTACAAAGCCATTTGCCTGCTTTCTCAGACCGGTGACCTCGGTATTTACGGTCTCTAGTCCGTACCTCGTTGCCTGCTGGTACATAAGTTCAGCCAGGTCAGCCCCGGCAATCCCCTCGGGGAACCCAGGATAGTTGTCTATCCGGCGCGCATTGACAATCTGTCCACCAAACAGTCCGCGTTCTATGAGCAGAGTCTTCAACCCTGCGCGGCAGGCATATAGACCAGCAGTTAGCCCCGCCGGACCACCCCCGATGATCATGACTTCATACATGAGAGCCCTCGCTAATTTAGACTGTCTGTAGTGCACAGATATTGTAGATGATTTCCACAGGCAATTCTACCGAGGGAATAGTTGACATAATGTCATTATCCGTGAGGCTATGACTTTAGTCTTAGACGACATAAGAAATTAGTCATATAAGTAAAAATTGAATCTAGCGAAGTTGCTCAAATGTTTGGCGTTGCCGGGATAAATGTGCTAAAGATAGCTGGTACCCAGGTACTGGGGGAAAACAGGTTTAAGTTACTGGCGGTGCACAGGATGAGAGACAAGGGCTTGAGCTTGCGTGCCAAGACGGTTGCCGCTGCGGTTGCCGTGCTTGTGGTGATTATTGCTTTGATCTGTGCAATGTCTGAACTGTTCCTTTTGAGACCGTTTGCGGAGCTGGAGAAGCAAAACGCGTTGAGAAATATGCAGCGCGCTCTTCTTGCTCTGGATGACAGGCTCGCTTTCCTGGATGTTACAGTCAAGGACTGGGCATGGTGGGACGACACATATAATTTTGTCCAGACCCGTGACCAGAGCTATATCCAGACCAATCTGGTCGATAGCGCTTTTGCCACGCTGGGGATAAACATAATAGTGTTTGCCGACAGGTCTGGCGAGATTGTATTCGGCAAAGCCTTTGACCACAGAGAAGTGGGGGAGATGCCCCTCCCTCAGGAATTGTATGAGCATCTGAAGCCGTCCAGCCTTTTGCTAAGCCACTATACTCTGGAAAGTAATATTTGCGGTATTTTGCTATTGTCAGATAATGTCCTGCTGGTCGCTTCTCGCCCCGTGCTCACCAGCGAACGGGAAGGTCCCATTCAGGGGACACTGGTCATGGGCAGCTTCTTTGACCTAGAGGCGTTGCGGAGTCTTTCTGATAGGGTGCAGGTGTACCTGGGCATGGGCAGGGTAGATAGGGCAGATACTCTGTCTGAATTCAGGGAAGTGCTGCCAAACATGCTGGATGGCAATCCAATGTATGTCACAGAGCCCAGTCGCCATAGTGTCTCGGCTTATGCCTTGCTCAGGGATATCTACAACCGATCGGCACTGGTTCTCAGGGCGGATATGCCTGGGGAAGTATATGCTTATGCTCGCACGGCTGTGGGCGCCTTTTTGCTTTATATTTCAGCCGCCGGGTTTGTCTCCGCTGTTATTGCCCTGTTCTTCCTCGACAGGATGGTACTTTCCAGGCTGAGCGCGTTGAAAAACGCTGCTGCCCGGATCGGTAAGGACCTGCAGGTTTCTCAGCGTCTGCCGGTCACCAGCAATGACGAAATTAGTGAACTTGCTAACACTATCAACTTTATGCTGGCACGGATAGAAGAAGGGCAAAGGGCACTCGCTGCCAGCGAGGCGAAGTACCGCACCATCCTGGATGAGATGCAGGAAGGCTATCTGGAACTGGACACGGCAGGCAATATTACGTTCTGTAACGACGCAGCTTGCCAGATACTGGGATACCCTGATGGCGGGCTTATCGGAACACATTTTAAGGCTTATGTCCATCCCGACGACGTTGCCTCGATTTATGAATCGGTCAAACAGACTTGCGAGGCGAAAAGACCGTCCGATATCTCTTGCCGTTTCTTGCGGAGGGACGGGACCTTAGGATACGCCGAAGTCCATCTGTACCTCAAACTCAGCGAGGATGGCGGTATAGACGGGTTCAGGGTCTTAGCCCGCGATGTTACCAGGCGGAAATTCCTGGAGCAGCAGATGATAGCTGCCAGCAGACTGGCTATCACCGGGGAGTTAGCTGCCGGCATGGCACACGAGCTGAATAATCCGCTGACTGGGGTCATCGGCTATGCCCAGCTCTTGATGGCCAGGCCAGACCTTCCCGCCGATGTGAAAAGCGACCTCAGTAAAATACATAATGAGGGGCAGAGGGCTGCGAGGATAGTGAGGAACTTGCTGGCTTTTTCCCGTCAGGCCCAGCCTAAGAAGCGGTTGGTCGACATAAATGAGCTAGTCCAGAAAACTTTGGAGCTGCGTAGTTATGAACTTGCAGCCAGGGGCATCGAGGTGGAAATGAAGCTGTGCCCGGAGATGCCGCGCATTCTCGTCGACTATAACCAGATCCAGCAGGTAGTCCTGAATATAATCATCAATGCCGAGCAAGCGCTGAGCCGATTAAATCACCATGGCAAAATAGCGATTGAAACAGGACTGAAGGAAGGATATGTGGTAATTGCTATCTCAGACAACGGGGCTGGAATTCCTGAAGATATCTCAGATAAGGTCTTCCAGCCGTTCTTCACTACCAAGGGGGTAGGTGAGGGTAGCGGGCTGGGGCTCAGCGTCTGCCACGGGATTGTGACGGCGCACGGCGGCAAGATCCATTTCCAAAGTAAGGCAGGCCATGGGACCACGTTTTTTGTTGAACTGCCGGCGATTGATTCGATAGTCGTATAGTGGACAAAAAGTGAATTATGCGTTAGAGTAGAGATGGGGATATGAAAATCAGGAACAGCAATTCGGTACCGATTTTGGATGGGATTGGGGAACAGGCTGTCCGGGGATCCCCAGCAGCGTCCTTTTCTTCCCAGCACGGTCCTAAAAGGACAGCCCGGGTGTTGATAGTTGATGACGAAGCCTTGATCAGGGAGATGATCGCCCGGGAGCTCACAGAGAAAGGTCTGGAATGTGCTGAGGCTGCCAGCGGCGATGAGGCCTTGGAAAAGCTTCGAAACAATGATTTCGATGTAGTGCTCCTGGACATTCGTATGCCGCACAAGAGCGGTCTCGAAACGCTGGCAGAGATAAGGACCATATACCCTGACATAGCGGTCATCATAGTGACCGTGGTCGCGGACATAGAGATCGCCATCGAGTCGATGAAAGAGGGAGCCTGCGACTTCATCATCAAACCCATCGATTTCGATATTTTGACGCTGAGTGTTGATAGGGCGCTGGAAAAGAGGAGACTGCTTCTGGAGAACAGAAGATATCAGAGGTATCTGGAACAAAGGGTCAAGGAGCAGGAAGCTAAAATACGGGAATCGTTCCTTAATTCGGTGCAGGCACTGGTCTATGCCTTAGAAGCCAAGGATGTTTATACCAGTGGTCATTCGCAGAGGGTGACGGAGATGGCAGTGGAGATTGGTCAGGCAATGGATTTAGGCGAAGCAAAACTGGCGAAAATCAGGCTTGCCGGCATTCTGCACGATGTGGGTAAAATAGGCATCCCGGAAGCAATATTAAATAAGCCGGGCAGGTTAGAGAAACATGAATATGACATAGTCAAGAGCCACTCTGAGTTGGGAGAGAAGATCCTGCGGTCAGTTGTGGCCGATGAGGAAATATTGCGTGCCATCCGGCACCACCATGAGCGCTATGACGGCGGCGGGTACCCTGACGGGCTATCAGGTGATAACATACCTCAGGCAGCCAGAATCCTTGCTGTGGTAGATGCCTACGATGCCATGACCTCCGACCGTCCGTACCGGAAGGCGATGGCCTATCCACAGGTGCTGGCTGAGTTAGAGAAAGGGCGTGGCACCCAGTTCGACCCCGATGTGGTGACAGTCTTCCTCACCAGCGTGGTGGACAAATTTCAGGTGCGGCCCTGCTGAATAAACCAGCAAACTACAGGGTAGCGCGGAGTTAGTTGACATAATGTTATAAACTATTGTTGCTTGTACCGGCTGTGGAAAGCCTGGTGTACCTCTTTCAAGTGCTTGTTGGTCACGTGGGTGTAGACCTGTGTGGTACGGACGCTTTCGTGTCCCAGCATTTCCTGAACTGAACGAAGGTCGGCGCCTCCGACGAGCAAGTCTGTAGCGAACGAGTGTCTCAGGGTATGCGGTGTGACATTGATAGGAAGCCCACAGATGCGGGCGTATCTTTCCACGATCCTCTGAACGGTGCGGGCGGTTAGCCGCATGCGTTCGCCCTTCATCCTTGCGTCGGTGCTGCCGCTGTACCTGATGAACAAAGGTTGGAAATCGTCCTTCCGTGTCTGCAAATACCGCTGCAGCCATTCGGCTGCGACGTCAGATAGAAAGACAACCCTCACTTTGCCCCCTTTGCCTCTAACGCTGAACTCCCGGCGCTCAAAATCGACCTGGTCGCGGTTGAGTTGTACCAGTTCTGACACTCGGAGGCCAGTGCTGAACAGGGTTTCCAGGATCGCCTTGTCCCTCAGTCCCGCCTTCTTAGAGATTTCGGGGGCATTGAGCAGCCTCTCGATTTGCTCCCGGTTCAGGAACGACACAGAGCGGGCAGCTTGCTTCGGCAGCTCTATTTTGTCCGGTGACAGCACAGGCAGGTTCTTGTGGGCGAGCAGATAACGGAGAAAAGCGCGCAGAGCGACTAAGTGGTACACCTGAGTGGACCGCTCCAACGGACTTCCCCGGGGATTAGGAAGCCGGGCTAAGTACAGACGGTACCGGGAGACTATTCCGGAGTCAACGTCCTGTATCCGCGCCTCCGGGAAATTACGGCGGAGCCATTCCACAAAACGACCAAGATAATGCGCATAGCGTCGGATGGTCAACGGAGAGCGACCGCGGGAGACCTCGAGGAATTCAAGATAGTCCGCCACCAGATTATTTAGTTCGTCAGCCGGCTTCATATGTGCCCCAAAAGCAAGCTATGTTATCGCCATCTCTTCTGGTGTCGCAAAAGTAACATTGTGCGACACTTCCGCTAATTCCTTCCGAGAGTTTTCCAGCTCTGCCGCAATGCCATTGAGCAGCTCATCAAGGTACCAGCCTTTCAGTGCTGAGATCAAAAAGGTTGCCTTATTCCCTGTTTGAACAAGCTCCGGTGGGAGTTTTGACAGGTCTTCTTTGTGCTGTAGCAGGATGTCGATCTTGTTAATTACGAGGAAGCGCGGTTTGTTGTCTAGTCCCAGCTCGTGAAGTATCTTCTCCACGGTGCGGTACTGTTCCACGGCATTGTGATGGGTTACATCGACGACATGCAGAATCAAGTCCGCCTCTTCCAGCTCTTCCAAGGTGGCGCGGAAGGCGGCAATTATAGATGGCGGCAGTTTATGTATGAAGCCTACGGTGTCGGTCAGCAGGAACGATAGCCCGTTAGGACAGGTAAGACGCCTGGTGACGGGGTCCAGGGTGGAAAACGGCCTGTTTTCAGCCGGAACGTTAGCCTGACTAAGCGCGTTGAGCAAGGTGCTCTTGCCGGCGTTGGTGTAACCCACCAGCGCTACCACCGGCGTCTGGCTGCGCTTTCTTTTCTGTCGGTATAGCTGCCTGTGTTTCCTTACAGCCTCGAGCTGTTGCTCCAGGCGGTGTATGCGTCGTTTGATAAGGCGGCGGTCGGTCTCGAGCTGGGACTCGCCCGGTCCTCTGGTGCCGATGCCGCCCCCAAGTCGTTCCAGATGGCTCCACTGACCGGCAAGCCGTGGTAGCAAGTACCGGTGCTGCGCTAGCTCCACCTGCAGTTGCCCTTCGTGGGTCTGGGCCCTTTTGGCGAAGATGTCCAGTATCAGTGCAGTCCGGTCGATGATCTTTACCTGCAATGCCTTTTCAAGGTTCCTTTGCTGACGTGGTGAGAGTTCATCATTAAATATGACCACCGTATGTGGGAGCGTCTGTTTCAAGGACAGGAGTTTCTGCAGTTTGCCTGTACCTATGTAGTAGCTCGGCGACGGTTTGTCCAGTTTCTGGGTCACTTTGCCCACCACTTCAGCGCCCGCTGCCTCCGCCAGCTGATGTAGCTCCGCCATTGAGTCGTTGAGTGGCCAATCACTTGGTAGCCCTTTTATCTCAACGCCTACCAGTAAGGCCCTTTCAACCTCGTTGCTGGTGCCAAGTAGCGATTTCCTAGCCATAGTCCATTAAGATTATGTCAACTATATTTTAGCGCTTATTGCCCCATTTGAGCAACCTTTCAATGCCCTCTTCCAGGCGGTCGTCTGGCAGGGTTAGGGAAAAGCGGACGTATCCCTCGCCGAAGCTGCCGTAGCCAGTACCCGGGGTGACCGCGATATTCGCCCTGTCCAGTAGCTCGTTGGCGAACTGGATGGAAGTATGTCCTTCGGGTACCCTGCACCAGATATAGAAACCAGCTTTTGGCGTTTTTGCGCTCAGTCCGATCTTTCTGATGGCAGCCAGGAGTTTGTCCCGGCGCTGCTGGTAGACCTGGTTATGTACAGCGATGCAGTCCTGGGGGCCGGTGAGTGCCCTGATAGCGGCATACTGTATGGCCTGGGGAATACCCGAATCCAAATTCGACTTGAAACGGAACAGGGCGTCGATCATCTCCGCGTTGCCCGCTACCATCCCTATCCGCCAGCCGGTCATGTTGTATGTCTTGGACAATGAGTGGAACTCAACGCCGACCTCTTTTGCGCCCGGTAGTTGCAGAAAGCTGGGAGGAGAAAAACCATCGAAGGCGACTTCGGTATATGGGGCATCGTGACATATGACCAGTCCGTGTTCGCGAGCGAAATCTATAGCCTTTGCAAAAAAGCTTGGTTCGGCTACCGCACCTGTGGGGTTATTGGGGTAATTCAGCCATATTATCTTTGCTCTTTTGAGCACTTCTTGCGGGATTTGCGAAAAATCAGGTAAGAAATTGTTTTCTTCTGTCAGAGGCATTGGATAGACTTCGCCACCGGCTAATAGTGTGCTCATGGAATATACCGGGTATCCTGGGTCAGGTACTAAAGCCAGGTCACCAGGATCGATGAAGCAGAAGGAGATGTGACCAATGCCTTCCTTCGACCCGATCAACGGAAGCACCTCGCGGGCGGGATCCAGTGCCACGCCGAAGCGGCGCCGGTACCACTGGTCAATCGCTTCACGAAGCTCGGGCAGTCCGGCTGTCTCCGGATAGCGGTGGTTGTCTGGGTCGTGAGCCGCCTGACATAGCTCATCGATGATGTGCTGTGGCGTTGCCATGTCCGGGTCACCGATGGCAAAGCTGATTATGTCCTCACCACGGGCCCGTTTCTCCGCGATCTTCCGGTTGATCTCAACGAATAAGTATGGAGGCAGTTTGCCTAACCTGCGTGATAGTTTTATCTCAGCCATTTTCCAGTAAAAACCTCCTCAACAGGTCCTTCCAGGAAAACTTCACTTTTGACATTCTGCCTTACAGACAACCGTCCACCGGGAAATATTATGTCAACTTTATTACCGTCTACCAACCCCTTGTGGATAGCCAGCACTGCCACAGCGCAGGCACCGCTCCCGCAGGAAAGGGTCTCGCCGGCGCCCCGTTCCCACACTCTCGTCTCAATGGTTGTTTTGTCCAGAACTCTGGCTATCTCAAAGTTTGTACGCTTGGGAAACAAAGGGTGGTTTTCCACCTCGGGGCCGACGTCGCTTAATGGGAAACTATCCACTGGTTGGTCCAGAAAGACAACGGCATGAGGATTGCCCATAGATACCATTGATACAGGCAGTACCATGTTCTGTAATTTGAGAGGATAGTCTAGGATGGGTGTTGTGCCAATTTTGTCACCCTCGTTACTGGAGGGCTTCTGAGGGTCCAGGGCAATGGGAATATCCTCTGGCGCAAAGGCTGGAGTCCCCATGCTTACTCTTACTTTTCTCACTTTGTCCCGTAATAATGTGACATGAAGTGCCCTGATGCCAGCCAGAGTCTCTACCCTGAATGTCCTGTCTTTAACGAACCTGTGCTCAAAAGCGTATTTAGCCAGACACCTCAGCCCGTTACCACAAATATGGGCTTCCGAACCATCCGGGTTGAACATCCTCATCTTCAGTTCGGCAACCTTTGAGGGTAGTATTAAGATCAAGCCGTCAGCACCGATGCCGAAGCGGCGGTGGCACATTTGCCTAGCCAGATCGGGCCAGTTTCTCCTGCACTGTCGGCCATCTATCACTATAAAGTCGTTGCCCGTTGCCTGTAATTTGACAAAATTCATTTGATCCCGTCTGCCAGAAATGCCTTGACCAACTTTTCAATGTCCTGCTGGACGCTGCTACTTTCTACGTCGAACCAGTGTATCCTGGGGTCATTTGTGCGAAACCAGGCATACTGACGCCGTGTGAAACAGTGGGTCTGCCATTTTATTTGCTGAACAGCCTCTTCAAGGCTGGTCCTGCCCTGCAGATATTCACCGATTTGTTTATAGCCAATTCCAGACATGGCAGGTAGATGCAGTCCGTATCCTCTGTCCAAAAGCTGTTTTACCTCTTCTACCAGCCCTCTTTTTAGCATTTCGTCTACCCTAAAGTCAATTCGGCGGTAGAGCTCCGACCGTTCCAGCGTCAGTCCGATGATCAAAATAGGAAATGTCGGCGGCGTCTTTTGCCAGAACTGAGATATGGGCTTTCCAGATATTAGGTATACTTCGAGGGCTCTTATGATGCGCCGTAAATTGGTGGGCATGATTTTGGCGGCAGCCACCGGGTCAACACGCTGTAGTTCCTGGAACAGTTCGTAGACGCCTTTCTCTCTGGCTTGCTGCTCAAGTCTCTGTCTTAATGATGGATCGGGTGGGACGGCAGGTATCTGCCATCCCTCGACAATTGTCCACACATATAAGCCACTTCCGCCCACCAGGAAAGGGACCTTCCCTCTCAATTGGATTTGGCTGATGGACTGCTCCGCCATTTGGCGATAAATAGCCAAACTGAACGGTTCGTCCGGGTCTACCATGTCAAGGAGGTGGTGTGGGACTATGGACCGCTCCTCTGGGCCTGGCTTGGCAGTGCCGATGTCCATATAGCGGTAGACCTGTCTGCTGTCCGCGTTGACGATTTCCCCGTGAAAATGCTGGGCCAGATGGAGTGCAAGCCAGCTCTTACCGACTGCGGTTGGGCCGACGATGGCAATAAGGCATCTCATCGAGGAGGCTTGAGGTTGGCTGTCTGTTTTACGATACCCACAAACTCTTCGGGCTTGATGCTGGCACCTCCAACCAGGGCACCGTCTATCTCTGGCTCGGAAACGAAGTCGGCGATATTACTGCTGGTAACACTGCCACCGTAGAGTATCCGCACTTTCTGGGCTGTTTCATCACCCCACATGTCTGACAGCAGCTCGCGTATGAAAGCAATTGTTTGAGCTGCCTCCTTGCCCGTGGCTGCCTTGCCGGTGCCGATAGCCCACACCGGTTCATAGGCGATCACCAGTTGCGCGGTTGGAGCTATATTGTCCAGACCGGTTTTTATTTGTTTGGTCAACACCTCTTTAGTCCGGTGAGAGTCGTTATCGTCCAGACTCTCACCAACACACAGGATAGGGGTTATCTGGTATGTTATCGCCTTCCTGATTTTCTTATTCACGATATCGTCCGTCTCTCCAAAGTACTGTCTCCGTTCTGAGTGCCCTAAAATGACAAACTGACATATACCGGCTAGCATCAATGCTGAAATTTCCCCCGTGTAGGCGCCCTTGTCCTCGAAATGCATATTTTGAGCCCCTAGTTTTATCGAGGTGCCTTTCAGTAGTTCGCCGATAGTTACCAAGGAAACGAACGGCGGACAGAGCACCTTTTCCACCCCTGTGACCTTGTCAAGCTCCGGCTTTATGGACTGCACCAGCGCAACAGCCTCAGAAAGGTTAGTGTACATTTTCCAGTTACCTGCAATTAGTGGTTGTCTCAATTTTTAAGCTCCGAATTTGTTCAGTTTTAGTGCATGGGCCATTGCCAGAGGCATTACATCAAGAGCGGAGATCCTACCCAGCTCTCCTGAGGCACAGTATGATTCGGAGAACCCTTTTGTCCCTCTGTGGCGACACCAGGGGGAAGATATCAAAATAGGGACGGGGTGCCAGCTGTGTCCTTTCATTAAAGCAGGCGTCGAGTGGTCACCGGTAATCACTAAAACGTCGGGTTTCAGGGCAAGCAATTTGGGAAGCGCCCTATCAATTTGTTCGAGCACCTTTACCTTCTGTTCGAAGTTTCCATCCTCTCCGGCACTGTCGGTCTCTTTGACATGGACATAAAAGAAGTCGTGCTGATTGTACCGGTCAGCCATGACCCTAATCTCTTCTTCAAAATCACCGTTGGTGCTGTATATCTCCATCCCCACTAGCCTGGCCAGACCTTTATACATGGGGTATTTGGCGATGCCTGCCGGCTTTAGTTTGTAGATTTTTGTCATGGGAGGGATGTCCGGCAGCCGTGAGAACCCGCGCAACAAGACCATGTTGGCCGGATGATGATCCCTCAGTATCTTCTTGGCTTCCTCGATAAATGCATCGACTATCTCAGCAGTAGAGGCACTTGCGGCACTTCGGGGAGAGGCATTGTATGGCACCATGCCCGTCTTCTGAGGGTCTGTGTCATTCAGGTCTGGCGATAGCCCTTCACCGCGTAACACAAGCATGAACCTATGTTCCTTCACCGGCCGAACAAAGAGCTCTACGCCGGATAGTCTGATCTGGTTCAACAACGAGCAGAGCTCTGCGCATTTCTCCGTGTTAATTCGTCCGGCCCTGCGGTCGGTGATTACCCCGTTGCTGTCAACGGTACAGAAGTTGCCTCGGGCGGCGATGTCATTTTCCATTAATTCGAAACCAATTCCGAGCGCCTCGAGCACCCCCCTACCGATAGAAAACTTCGTCGGATCGTAGCCAAACAGTGCCAGGTGTGCTGGGCCACTACCTGGCGTGATGCCCGGGCCGATAGGCTCAACGAGCCCGCAAGCAGCCGAGCTCGCCAGACTGTCAAGTTGTGGAGTAAAAGCGGCCTCAAGCTCAGTTTTGCCCGTCTGCCTGTCTGGCAGTCCGCCAAGGCCGTCGATTACAAGCATCACGATCTTGCTTGGCGAGCTGATGGTTATCTCTTCTAAGGCCGTTAAGTCGATGGTCACGGCTATTTATCCAGCAATACTTCGACACCTGGCAGCGTTCTACCTTCGAGAAAGTTTAGGCTAGCGCCACCGCCTGTAGACACATGGGTCATTTTATCTGCCAGGCCCATGTCCTCAACAACCTCTGCTGTGGAGCCTCCGCCTATTATAATTGTGGCGTTGATGTTAGCCAGCACTTCAGCCATCGCCTTCGTCCCTTGTGAAAAGGCAGGTATCTCGTAGATCCCCATCGGGCCATTCCAGAAGACAGTCCGGCATTTCCCGATCTCTCTGGCAAAGCTTTCGATTGTCTTGGGGCCTATGTCAACGATGTGTTCATTGGGTGATATTGCCGCGACTGGCACTGTCCTGCCTGACGAGCCCTGCTTCGGGTCGCTGGTGACGACTACATCTACGGGCAGCAACACCGATGCCCCGTTCTTGCCAGCAGCTGCAAGAATAGTATTTGCGGTGTCCAGCTTGTCGATTTCAACTACGGAAGCCCCTACATTGTAGCCTTTGGCCTTGAGGAACAGAGATGCCATACCGCCACCGATCAGTAGGATGTCTACTTTGGGCAGTATATTCATGATAAGACGGACCTTGTCGCTGACCTTGGCGCCACCCAGAAGTGCGGCAAAGGGATGCTCTGGGGAAGCTAGAAGCCTGCTTAACACTGTAAGTTCTTTTTCCATCAGCAAACCGGCGACTGCCGGGAGATACTTAGCGACCCCTGTTGTAGAGGCATGGGCACGGTGAGCAGTGCCAAACGCATCATTCACATAGACGTCAGCAAGATTCGCCAGGGCCCGGGCAAAATCGGGGTCGTTGGCTTCTTCTTCCGGACGAAAACGGACATTTTCAAGAAGCAGGATATCCCCGCCTTTAAGACTAGCCACTATCTGTTCTACCTCGTGGCCGATGCAATCACTGGCCACAAGCACCGGCAATCCTATCAGTTGGGAGAGTCTGGCGGCCAAAGGTTTGACGCTCAGCTCCTTGACCACTTTTCCATCTGGGCGTCCCAGATGAGTACAGAGGATGACTCTAGCTCCCTGGTCTACTAAGTACCTTATTGTTGGCAGTGCAGCTCTGATCCGGCTATCGTTAGTGATGGCACCTGACTGCATGTCCAGCGGCACGTTGAAGTCGACCCGGACCAGTACTCTTTTTCCTTTTACCTCTATGTCCTTAACCGTCTTTTTGTTCATGATCACCTTTTATGCGTTTTTCTAACTCTTGTTTGATTTGATTCACTTCGTCCAGCGCAGACTTGGCGGTTTCGAAAACCCCTTTACCCAGCTTATCAGCATCGGCGATGTCCTTATGATAGTTGATAAACCCCAAAATATCGAAGTCGGCAAGGTTATCAATTATAAATTGGCGCTCTTTTTCGTCGTGGGTCTTTGAGCCCACTATGAAACATCTTCTGATGCCCAGGTCCTTGGCAAGTTTGCGTATAGCCTGAGCTGTCTGGAAGCTTCTCTGCCCTGGTTCTACAACTATCAGCAGGGCATCGACCGCCTTTGCGGTGCCGCGGCCCAGATTTTCAACACCAGCATCCATATCCATTATGACTACTTCGGACCTGCTTAGCACTAAATGGCTGACCAGGCTCCTAATAAGAGCGCTTTCGGGGCACATGCAGCCTCCGCCACCTTCCTTGACTGTGCCCATTACCAGCACCTTGACATTGTCGATGCGGACAGAAAAACGCTCTGGCAGGTCGTCAACCTTGGGGTTAAGCTTAAAGAAGGAACCGTAATTGCCTGGTTTGGCGCCGGTGCGTTCTTCTACGATATCTTTGAGCTCAGCGATCGGTGTTATCTTAGCAATTATCTCTTTACTTATACCCAGTGCTGCAGCCAGATTGGCATCTGGGTTGGCGTCGATGGCTATTACTTCTCTACCTTCTGAGGAGTATGCCCATGCTAGGAGACTTGCCAGTGTGGTTTTGCCAACCCCGCCCTTGCCCGTTATAGCTATTTTCATGACACTCGCACTCTAAATGGCAGACCTGTAAGCGCATTATGCAAATTGCGCCATACAAATACTCAGAGCTATGAGTATAGCTAATACTGACGTCAAAAATCAAGAGTGGTGCCAGAGAACTTTGGCACCACTCTGTTTGCCACAGCTCGAATTAACTTGATCGGTCTATTTCCAGCCAGCGCGCGCACCAAAGCCCATTGCCATAGGACCGATAGGCCAGTTAAATCCCAAAGTCATTACCGTGTCAATGTCTTGGGGTGTCTCTACTACTCCCTCGTCTAGGATCTTCCGTGCTTCTTGTCCTATAGCGGCATAAATGCGGTTCCCTACATGGCCAAGGTCACCGGGCATGTCCTTAACCTTTACAGGGACTTTGCCTATCTTTTGACAGAAGGCGACACAGGCCTCCAGAACGTCTTTGGACAGCTCTGGCGTCCAGATGACCTCAACCAGCCGCATGATGTTCGCCGGGCTGAAGAAATGAAGTCCAAGAAATTTGTCCTTTCGGTTGGTGACTGCTGCGAGATCTCGTATCGTAAAAAAGGAGGTATTGCTGGCAAACACTGCCTCCTTCTTTACCAGTCTGTCAAGTTCTTTGAAAAGCTGCAGTTTGAGGTCCTTGTTTTCGAGCTGTCCAGGATTAGCTCCGCCTATTGCTTCAATAAGGAGGTCTATATTCTTGAAGTCTTCCAGTTTGGTGGTCAGCGTCAAATTTGCTAGGGCATTGTCCATCTGCTCCTTGGTTATCTTACCCCGGTCGACTGCGCCCTTCATACCAAAGCGGCCATTGATCATGTCATCTTTTGCCTTAGCAAGGATCTCATCATTTAAGTCGCGCCCGATCACTTTGTAACCAGCGAGCAATGCTGATATCGAGATACCGCGTCCCATCACTCCCATACCTACCATGCCTACAGTCTTAATGTCTTCAACTTTCATAATAAGCCTCCTTCTTTAATTGAGTATTTGGAACCATTTCAAATTCTAACATAACGATATTTTGCGGTGCAAGCGAGGCTAGAGTCATGGTGGGCTAAAATATGTCTGGAAGGAAAACACAAGACAGGTGAAATGGTTACTTTCAAAAAACCTAGGTCTAAAAATAGGGATATACTGCGCTGTGCCGCAGCAGGTTGCGTTGATGGTATACCGCTGTTATAATCTAGATACTGGCACTCGAGTCGGTATCGGGGCCAGATAATGCCAGCAGGATTACGGCTGGTTAAGATTGGGGAAGGTTAACATATGGCTAAAAAACAGCGAAGGGATTTGGTCGAGAACATAATAAAGGCACTGCTCGACTCTGAGATTCCGGAAATACATGCTCAGGCTAAGAAGTTGGCTGAGCAGATAAAAAAGCTTGAAGAGCATAGCCACAAGCTTCAGGAATACATAGCCCAGTTAGAAAGCCTGGCTTCTGAGGAAGCTAGTGCTGTGGTCGAGAGCAGGATTACAGAGCTGCTCAGCAATCTCGATAGCGCCTTGAGTGAACTGCGGAGGCGGTCGAAAAAGGTCGTGCCTGAGGTGACGGAAGCTAAGGTGCGGCCTGTATCTGAAGTAGCTCCTGAGAGTGCACCGGTCAAAGAGCGTGGTGGTGAACACGAAGAGGAGGAGGATGTGTTACCGCGTCCCCCGATTAGTGTTGAAAAATATATCACGCCGGAAGGGTTTGTTATCAGGAAGACACGGCGTTAGAAATCTATGCCCCTGTAGCTCAGCAGGATAGAGCAGCGGTTTCCTAAACCGCGTGTCGGGCGTTCGAATCGCCCCAGGGGTACTTGGGAAGAAATTTCGGGACATAAATAGGGGTGTAGCTCAGCTTGGTAGAGCAGCGGTCTCCAAAACCGCAGGTCGCGGGTTCGAGTCCTGCCACCCCTGCCAGTGATGGAAGACTGCATAAATTTAGGGTTAGACATAGAAGCGCAATAAATTGCCGAGGTGGTGGAACTGGTAGACACGCCATCTTGAGGGGGTGGTGGGCGAAAGCCCGTAGGAGTTCAAATCTCCTCCTCGGCACCATTTTGGGCACTTAACTTATTTGTTATAATTAAAAAAGAGCGGAAGTAGTTCAGCGGTAGAACACCTCCTTGCCAAGGAGGGGGTCGCGAGTTCGAATCTCGTCTTCCGCTCCACTTTGATTTGAGTATTCTGGCGGCGTAGCCAAGTGGTTAAGGCGGGGGTCTGCAAAACCCCTATTCAGCGGTTCAAATCCGCTCGCCGCCTCCACTTTTGCCGAGGTGGCGGAATGGTAGACGCGGCGGACTTAAAATCCGCTCTCCGCGAGGAGGTGTGGGTTCGAGTCCCTCCCTCGGCAGGCATTAAAAATATGGTTGTGCCGCTCATGACACCGAACTTTCAATTTTCACAAGTTGTTTTTAAGGGGGTGCAAGCGTGATATCCTGCGATGAAGCAAAAGAACGTGCACTTGATCTTATGCATCGAGGTTACCATTGAGGTCCTGCAGTCCTGCAAGTTATGTGGGAGACATACGGATTTGACAACACGGACTTTCTCTGGGCTGGTATTCCCTTCACAGGTGGTATAGGTGGTCAGCAACGCGCTCCATGCGGCGCACTCTCAGCTGGGGCAATTGTGTTAGGACTGTGCCATAGATGTCCTCCTGAGGAGAAGCAAAAGGCACAACAAGGGCGTGCTAGCGCTCGTGGGGAGGCTGCCGAGCTGGTGAAGTCTTTTATCGAAAAATTTGGCGCCATCTCTTGCCTCGATCTTATCGGAATAGACTTCTCAAAACCTGGCGCATATCAGGAATTTCAGGCCTCTGGGATCTGGCAAAATAAATGTGACCAGTATGTCAAGTTCGTCATTGAAAAGTTGTACGAATTGGAAGCGAAAAGAAGTGTTGTAAAAGGTTCACAGAAAGTCATCATTTATACGAAGCCCGGATGTCCATATTGTGTTGCAGCGAAGCAAGACTTAGACGAGCGTGGCGTAGAGTATGAAGAGATAAGTATTGAAGGCAACCCAGAGGCACTGGAGAAAATGATGTTATTTTCGGGCGGTAAAGGCATCGTGCCTGTGATGGTACAGGGGAACGAGGTCAAAGTAGGCTTCGGTGGTGGCTGAGCTATTTAACCTGTGGCAGTTCGCCACAAAAACCAGAACTTAAGAAGGCTTCCTAGCTATTATCACTTTCACCGCCTGTTCTATATCTTTGGCGGTCAGTCCATGTTTTTGTAGGAGCTCTTCCGGCTTACCAGACTTGGCATATGTTTTAAGCCCGATAAATTGCATCGGCACCGGTCTCTCTTTTGCTACCACCTGTGCCACACGGCTGCCTAGTCCACCATCAAGCAGGTGCTCTTCTGCCACTACAATACCGCCTGTTTCCGCGGCTGCCTTGAGAATGCTTGTTTCATCCAGCGGCTTCAAGGTGGGCATGTTAAGCACTCTGCAACTTATACCCTGGCTGGCCAGATTAGCTGCGGCCTCCAGAGACTTAGACACCATGACACCACAAGCGATTATAGTAGCGTCATCGCCTTCTTTCAGCGTTACTGCCTTTCCGACTTCGAAGCGGTAGTCATCTGTGTAGACGGCAGGAAATTTTGGGCGCCCTAATCTTATGTAAAATGGCCCTTCTATAGCAGCGGCGGCCTCCACTGCTCGCACGGTTTCAATGGCATCTGCCGGTACTATTACCGTAAAACTTGGTAAGGCACAATATAGAGCTAGGTCTTCTATAGCGTGGTGCGAGGCGCCGTCTTCGCCCACGGTGATGCCGCCATGTGTAGCTACGATTTTCACATTTAGTCGCGGTTGTGCAATGCTTACTCTCACTTGGTCAAAACACCGGCAGGCAGCAAATACAGCAAATGTGCTCACAAATGGTATCTTGCCTGAAGCAGCTAGCCCTGCAGCGATGCCAAACATATTTTGCTCGGCCAAGCCACATTCGACGAACCGTTCCGGAAATGCTTGGGCAAAGTATTTGGTCATGGTTGACCGTGAGAGGTCGGCATCGAGGACCACGATGTTCTCATTTTTTTTGCCCAGTTCGACGAGAAATTTGCCATATGCCTCTCGTGTAGATAGCTCTGCATATGTTGTCATGCCAACTCCTTCAGCGCTTCCTCAGCTTCTGCCGGACTCGGGGCTTTGCCATGAAATTCGACGTTGTTCTCCATGAAACTAACGCCTTTACCCTTCACAGTACGAGCTATAATCACTGCAGGTCTTTCCTTTACCCCGCGTGCTTCTTGTAGCGCGTTCAGGATCTGGTTTATATCATGACCATCGATTTCAATGACATGCCAGTTAAAAGCACGCCACTTATCAGCTAAAGGAGAGAGGTTCATAATGTCACAGCAGGCGCCATCAAGTTGTAGACCATTGTAGTCAACTATGGCTGTAAGGTTATCGATCCCATGGTGGGGCGCGAACATGGCTGCCTCCCAGACTTGTCCCTCATCACATTCTCCATCTCCCAATATTACATACACATGGTAATCGCGCCTGTCCAGTCTTCCTGCCAATGCCACTCCAATACCAAAAGACAGGCCTTGCCCTAAAGATCCGGCTGACATTTCCACCCCGGGGGTTAAGGTCATATCGGTATGCCCCTGCAGCCGGCTACCCAACCTCCGTAGGGTGCTAAGTTCCTCAACAGGGAAATAGCCGCATTCGGCTAAGGCTGCGTAAAGTATAGGAGCAACATGTCCTTTGCTCAAGATAAAACGGTCCCTGTCAACCCATCTCGGGTTTGCCGGGTCATGGCGCATCACTTTGAAGTACAGGCAGGTGATGATATCAGCGGCTGAGAGTGAACCGCCGGGGTGACCACTACCAGCTGCGGCAGTCATCATGATTACATGACGGCGCAAACGCTTCGCCATTTCTTTGAGCTCTGGTAGGGACAGGTCAAACCTGGCTGACATAGTATTTAATTATAAGCTAGAAAATCTAACTGTGTCTATTTATTGAGCAGGTTGAGAATTGCAATCTTCATAGATTATAATTGCCAGAAGTGATCATAGATTTTCATACCCACATCGTCCCACCGGCAGTAAAAGAAAGGCGTCACGAGTATTTAAATGACGCATGTTTTCGCTTGCTGTATTCGCAACCGAAAGCTAAGTTGGCAACTGCCGAAGAGGTTATAGCCTGCATGGATGAACAAGGGATAGACAAATCTGTAGTCCTCAATCTTGGCTGGACCAGCCATGAGCTGTGCGTCGAGACCAATGATTATATCCTTGATGCCATATCCCGGTACCCAAAACGATTGTTCGGTTTCTGTGCTATTCAGCCTTTAGCGGGTGATAAAGCGATCAGAGAGTTAGAACGTTGTGCCCAAAATGGTGCCAGAGGCATCGGCGAGATCAGGTCGGATACTCAAGGGTTTGATATTAAAGATATCGCCTTGATGAAGCCTTTGGTTGAAACGGCGATAAAATATGACCTGATTTTTCTTACGCATTCTTCGGAGCCTGTAGGGCATCAGTATTTCGGTAAAGGAAGTATCACACCGGAGTTGCTTTACCCCTTTATCCTGGCTTTTCCGGAGTTGAAATTGGTCTGTGCCCACTGGGGTGGTGGTTTACCTTTCTATACCCTGATGCCAGAGGTGGCGAAAGCTTTAACCAATGTTTACTTTGATACAGCGGCTACTCCTTTCCTTTACCAACCGCAGATTTTTGCACACATGGTCAAAATCATTGGTAGCGACAAGATACTTTTTGGTAGCGATTATCCCCTTATGCCACCAAAACGGATTATAGACCAAATTGAGATGGTGGGGCTTGAAATAGAGGACAAAAATAAGATACTGGGAGGTAATGCCCAGAAACTGCTTCTATTGTAGAGTAAGGCACATAGAGCAATGGAAAATGCTCCAATCCGCTCATTCATCGCCATAGAGTTACCTGCCGAAGTCGTTGCCAAGCTGGAGGAAATTCAGAAGGCGCTAAAGTCACCCCGTCACAGCTTCGTCAAATGGGTACCACCGGAAAATATCCATATAACACTAAAGTTTCTGGGTAATGTACCACCGGATAAAATAGCCAGCGTAACAAGCGTTATGGAGCAGGTCAGCCAGGCATTTGGCCCGATCCGACTTGAGATTGGAGAAATTGGCGCTTTCCCCAATCTGAAACAGCCACGCGTTCTCTGGGTTGGCGTGCGCGGGGAAATAGGCAATTTACAAGCCCTGCAGGCAAGCCTGGAAGAAAACCTTGCTCGTCTTGGTTTCAGTAAGGAGTCTCGGGGTTTCACTCCACATTTGACACTAGCGCGTCTCCGTGAGGGGATATCTCCTGTCGAAAGGCGTGAGTTTGGTGCGATGATCATCAGTAAACCAGTTTATGGCGGCTGTCAATTCACTGCCACCAAAATCAGCTTGATGAAAAGTCAACTGTTGCCCTCGGGTGCTGTTTATACCCGGCTGGCGGAGGTTAGGTTAAAGGGCTAGTCCTATCTGTGTGACGATGAACCGCGTTGTTCATTCAAATACCTGATGCTATAATAAATGGCAAAAATAGAAAAAGCGGAATATGAATGGTTCTCGTCAGTAAATTGCTGTGTCTTCTTCCGGCAAAGTACTGTCTTGACAGGTAAGAAAACGCATTCCCGAGTAGCTCAGTGGTAGAGCGGGCGGCTGTTAACCGCTTGGTCGTAGGTTCGAATCCTACCTCGGGAGCCAAGTGTTCGTCACACAGCTAAATGACATCTGCATCTTGACACTTACTCCTATTAGCCTTATCATCTATGACCAAAGCTGTACAAAATAGAACTCTGTCACTAAAAACCGGTTGAGCATCGTGGAACAGGCTGCTGAAAAAGATAGAGCGGTAGCGTTTCTCAGGCGGTTAACCGAGAGTCCCCTTTTGATTGAAACAGGTTTGACCTCTCTAACAGTTTTGTTTGGCGTGCAACTGTTGAAGGTGTTGGTACCTGGTATGTTCTGGATATTGGGTGACCGCCTGGATTTAGGTGCAATGCCACTCGGAGCTATTGGCTTGGCCATATTTCTTTCCACTTTTCTTGTCATTCCATTAGAGAAATGGCTTGGCAGATGGCGTTTGGTAGTAGTAACCGCTGCCTTACTGGGACTAATAAGACTATACATACAATTATGGTGGGGGGAGCCATTACTTAACCTCAGCCTGGCAGCTGTAGGCACAGCGGTTTTCCTTATTTTTTTAGCTGCATGGTTCAAAACAGTCCTTCATGTCCCTTACCTTATCCTCGGGATTCTGGGTGGGTTACTCCTCGATACCGCTATCAACGGCGCCTTTAGTACTTATGATCCTATCTGGCAAGTTAAACCAGCGTCTATCCTACTCGCAACAGCGCTGGTAGTGTTCCAGTTGTTGTTTGTCCTAGCTACCGGGCTCGGTAGCAAAGCTTTCACGGTAAGCACGGCGGACAAACTTTGCAATGGCAATAAAGAGGGTACGAAATCTTCTTACCAGTCGTATGCACTTCTCGCCCTGGGACCGTTCTTATTTCTTGAGATAGTAGTCCTTCAGAATATTCCAAGGATGGCTACGATTACAGATTGGCAATTACCAGGAGCTTTTACCGCGGTGCTGGCAGCGCAACTCGTAGGTTTAGCCGTGACCACGTGGTTCCTGAACAAAGTTCACACCGTATCTTGGCCTTGGGGATTTGGTATGGGGGTCATTTTAGTTATTACGTTGACCTTTGCCCAGCAAAAAGTGCTGCTGCTTGCAGTTTTGCTTTTGCTCCTTGCGCAGATTCTTGCTTCGGTGCTCATCGCTACTGTGATGGCCGTAGGAGCCAGAAGAGATAGCCCGGTATCCATTGCCGTTGCCATAGGGATGCTGCTGTTACTTGCGTTTTTGTTCGCCTATTACGCTGTCTACGATATAAAATTACCCTATAACAATGCAATACTGGAACCCGTGGCTGGTGCAACGATATTGATTTGTGCTATTGTTGCACTGTTGAGAAAGAGGAGGCAGTTAGAAGTTGGCCAGAGACTATGGGTTGTCCCAGCTTGTGCACTTTGCCTGCTACTATTACCTTTGGCCAATTTTCTCACCTGGCACAAACCAGAGCCAGTCCAAGGAGATGGATATCCACTTCGCGTCATGACCTATAACTTGCATAACGGTTTTAACACCAAAGGACATCTTGATATAGAGGGGCTCGCCAGAGTTATCGAGGAAAGCAACCCGGATATTGTAGCATTACAAGAAGTATCCAGAGGCTGGGTGGTGAGTGGGGGTGTGGACATGCTTGCCTGGTTGTCCCAAAGACTTAAGATGCCGTATGTCTTTGGCCCGACGGCTGATCCTTACTGGGGCAATGCTATTCTTAGCCGCTATCCTATCGTCGCATTTAGCCGACATGAGTTGCCGACGCGTGACTTACCTATCAAAAGGGGCTTTATCGCGGCTCTTATTGATCTGGGTAATGGTGATACGGTCAAGATAATCGCTACGCATTTTCATCATCTTGAAGGGGGCACTGCTATCCGGCAATTACAGTCCCAGGCTATTCTGGATTTCTGGAATGATTTGGACAGCACAATTATTATGGGTGATTTTAATGGGGAGCCGAACAGTTCTGAGATCATGGCGCTAAGGCGGGAGGGACTTGTCGACACAGCTAGGGTAATGTACGCAACTCCGCCATTTACATATAGCTCAGAAATGCCGACACGGCGTATAGACTACATATGGATATCTGGCGACCTCCAAGTACTGGATGTATTTGTGCCATTTAGCAGAGCCTCTGATCACCTGCCTGTCATTGCGACGGTAAATAAGCGAAAGTAGCTGGGGGATGACATGGATGTATTAAAACTTTTATGGCTGATGAAGGAGAAGGGTGCCTCAGATTTGCATATACGGGTGCCGGTTCCACCTGTGCTCAGGATTGACGGCATGTTAGTGCCACAAACTGATCTGCCACCTGTTACACCGGAGTATGCCGAAAGCGCTTTCAAGCAGATCACCACACCAGAGCAAAGAGAAAAATTCTATCGTGAGAAGGAGCTTGACTTTGCTTACGGGGTGTCAAAACTTGCTCGTTTCCGTGTCAACGTTTTGCAACAGCGAGGGACTATTAGCATTGCTTTTCGTATGATTCCATTCGATATCCCCACGATCGACGAACTAGGGTTGCCCCAGATCTGCAAGGAGTTAGTGCTCAGACCCAGAGGGCTCATCCTGGTCACAGGTCCTACTGGTAGTGGTAAGTCCACTACGCTGGCCGCCATGATCCATCATTTGAATCAGACCCTTGCCCGAAATGTTATCACGATCGAAGACCCGATAGAATATTTGCACCGAAACATTAAATGCATAATAGCTCAGAGAGAAGTAGGTAGTGACACCATGTCATTTGATGAAGCCCTAATTCACGCGCTCCGACATGACCCTGATGTGATACTTGTTGGCGAGATGCGTGACCTTGAGACAATAACCACAGCTATGAGAGCCGCTGAAACAGGTCACCTAGTAATGGGTACATTGCATACCACAGATGCCCCCCAGACTGTGGACCGTATTATTGATATTTTTCCTCCGAACCAGCAACAGCAGATCAGGCTGCAATTCTCTCAGACAATCGAGGCTGTCCTTTCGCAGACGCTGTTGCCTCGAGCTACAGGTCAAGGAAGGGTAGCTGCTATCGAAATAATGATTGCCAATGCAGCGGTTAGGAACCTTATTCGCGAAGGTAAAACTTACGAGTTGCACAACGTAATGCAGCTCAGTGCCAGCGAGGGAATGCAAACACTGGATCAGGCTCTGGCTGATTTGGTCAGGAGAAAATTGGTCACTCTTGAAGAAGCTATGATGAGAAGCAGCTCTCCTGAAAAATTAAAGAAGCTACTCGATTTTCATGTCAGAGCAATACGACACTAAGCTATGGGCAAAAATTCGCGTTCCCACGCTTTGTTAGTTTACTAAAGGCGGTGTACTTTATCACTTTAGTTGCGCTGCGACTATTTCCGCAATATCCATGACTTTGAGCGATTCTTCTGCCCCTTTTGCTTTAACGGCATCTTCAAACATTTGCAAACAGTATGGGCAAGCTGTAGCTACTAGGTTTACGCCGATCTCAAGCACTTGCTCGATGCGAACCTCGCTAATTCGTTTACCGATTCTTTCTTCCAGCCAGTAGCGTCCACCGCCGGCACCACAACAGAAACCATCGCGTCGCGCGCGTTTCATTTCTGCCAGCTTTGACTGTGAAACAGCAGATAGCACTTTTCTCGGAAATTCATAGACATCATTGTGCCTACCTAGATAGCAAGAATCATGGTAAGTAATCTTGCCATCCTCTCTGGGAGTCAGATGAAGCTTTTCATGTTTAATCAACTCAGCTATAAATTGAGTATGGTGAGTTACTTGGAAGTCACCACCAAACTGTGGGTACTCATTCTTTATGGTGTTGAAGCAATGGGGACAACTGGTCAAAATCAACTTTGCCCCATAGTTCTTTAAGATCTCTATATTCTTCATCGCTTGCATCTGAAAAAGGTATTCATTTCCCAATCTTCTAGCTGGCTCGCCACAACAGGTCTCTTCTGATCCCAAGATAGCAAAGTTCACTCCAGCAGCCTTCAAAATTTTTGCCACCGATATTGCTATCTTCATACTTCTCTCTTCTAAAGCGGCTGCACAACCTACATAGTATACAAGGTCGACATCTTTGTTCTGAGAAAGGAGACTAACATCTAGTCCGCTCGTCCAGTCTACCCTGGTGAATGTTGTCCCTCTGCAGCTGTGCCCTCTAGCTTCTATGCATCGCAATGCAGCCTCGCCGGTTTCTGGAACTTTAGCTTGCTCCAGAACTAAGTTCCGGCGCATATCGATAATTTTATCGATATGTTCTACAAAGACCGGGCATATATCCTGGCAAGCGCGACAGGTGGTGCATGACCATATCTCGTCCTCTGTTACCACATCTCCGATGAGCACTCTAATCCCATTGTCAGCAGTTTCTGTTCTAGCATGTCGAAGCAGGTCCTGGCTCCTCTCAAGCCAATGAGCCTTCAAATCTTGAACCAACTTTCGTGGCGACAGAGGCTTGTCTGTGAGATATGCCGGGCACCTGTCCTGGCACCTTCCACAATTGGTACAGGCATCAAGATCGAGAAGTTGCTTCCAAGTGAAATTTTCAATCTTTCCTACCCCAAAGCTTTCTGCTTCCTCTAGATTTACAGGTATCAGTGCCCCCTTAGGTCTTAAGGACCGGAAAAAGACGTTAACAGGAGAAACTATAATATGTGTCAGTTTATCGAATGATATGCAAGCATAAAAGATGGCTGCTAAGGATACGGCAGCGTGAAACCACCATAAGGAGACATAGGTAATTTGCCTAGCGCCTTCGTTAAGACCGCTAAACAGCCCCGCAATAAAATAGCCGCCGAAGGAAAACCTTGACCATTCTGGGTAGGCATAAAATTCAGGCTGCGACATTCCATGTGGTATGGCAACCAGCATCCTGAATCCTTCTACAAAAAACCCTGTGAGCACGATTACGAAGATGAAGCTCAGCACTACCGCATCATCCAGCACGGTCTCCAGTCTTTTAGGTTTTTGTATGTATCGTCTGACTGCTGCCATGATGGCGCCGATAAGAATTGCCAGGCCACCGAGATCCAGAGCAAAGCTGAGACCGAGATAGAAGTTTCCGTAGATAAAATGGAACACGTAGTGGTCTATAACATCGAGAGTTGTTCCCAGAAGTAAAATAATAGCACCGCCGAAGATTAGAAAGTGCATTATCCCAGGGTAAGGCTCGCGGAAGAAACGCCTGTGAAAAAGCCCATCTACAACTCCAGTGACTATGAAGTTCCAAACCCGCTTTCCCAGATCGTCCCACCTATTTTCCGGTTTACCCAACCGCCACAAGAGTAAGCGCCGATATATGGCGTATATAAAAATGGCAAGCGCTGCTATTCCGAGGGGGTACAGGATGAGTGGCCCGAAACTTATACCCCAGAAGATTTCGCGAAAGGCTTCCATCTTAGTGTACTCCTTTCTTTTGGAATTTATTAAAGTCGGGTTTTATATCCCTAAGATTCACGACCCCGGACTCAGTGTTTGCATTAACTGTAAACTGCGAGGGTCTGCCAGAGAGAGCAGTTTTTCTAGAGATTCGGGTGGGGTAAGCCTCGCCCCAAGCATAACTTCGGTTTCGTCGGAAAATGCATGGTAATCGGTGCCACCTGTGGGTATAAGATGGTATTTGCTGGCTAGACCGAGCAGTCTGTCAATCGTTTCTACGTTATAGTCACGGTAGTACACTTCCATGCCAACCAACCCGCTCTCCTTCAAATCACGAATGAAGTCCTCCAGATTTTGGATATTGGCTGGGTGAGCCAGTACCGGAAGCCCTCGAGCTGCTTTGACCAGCCTGACTGCTTCTTCGGGAGACAGCTTGTGCCTTTCCACGTAAGCGGGGCGATCATGTCCAATGTATTTGTCGAAGGCCTCTTTTTCTGAGTTCACGTATCCCATTTCCAGCAAAGCCTGGGCTATGTGAGGTCTACATATCGCATTACCGCGTGCCAGCGTTTCCACATGAGTCCACTCAATGTGCATGCCAAGCTCTGCCAACTTAGCGACCATTTCCTGTGCTCTGACTCGCCTCGCGGTGCGTAGTTTTTGTAAAGTGGCCCCAAATGTTAGATCAGTGTAATCGACGAAGTAACCAAGGATATGCACTTCACCGTGTGGAACGTCGGTGTTGACCTCTACGCCAGGGACTACCATAAAAGAGGGAAAGCTCCGTGTTGCTTCTATTGCCGGGATCACACCATCCACAGTATCGTGGTCAGTAATTGCAATTACATCCAGTCCAACATCAACCGCTAGTCGGACGACTTGGTCCGGACTAAGCCGTCCGTCGGATGCATTGGTATGAACATGAAGGTCTGCCTTCATCTATTCTTCAGCCTGCCGTATACGTTGTATTCCAATAGCTTTTCCTGTAGCTTGGTCAACATCTACCACTATGGCGTCAAGGGCAGTTGGCCCTTCACCAACTGCAAACCGATGGGGAATACCCGTAACAAAGTTTCTGATTGCCAGTTGGGTATCAACTCCGATCACTGAATGTATAGGGCCGACCATACCTATGTCAGATACGTATGCCGTACCCTTCGGCAGAATTTGAGCATCAGAAGTACCGACATGAGTATGTGTGCCCAAGACAGCGCTTACTCTTCCATCGAGATATCTAGCCAAAGCAACCTTTTCCGACGTAGCTTCGGCGTGGAAATCGACGACTATGATCCTGCTTATGTCTGAAACGCCTGATAGCAGGGAGTCCATGCTTCGAAAAGGGCAGTCGAACTGACCTATAAAGACACGTCCGATAAGGTTGACTACGGTCACCCCTTTAGTTGTTATGTAACCTCGCCCTGGTGCGCCAGGTGGAAAGTTGAGGGGCCGCAAAATAGGTAGGTTGCTGTCTAGACAGGGGATTATCTCCTTTTTAGCCCATATATGGTTTCCTGTAGTTACAACATCGATACCATAACCCAGGAGTTCTTCCAACACATCTGGAGTGATGCCTAGACCACCGGCACAGTTTTCCCCGTTGGCAATTACAAGATCAGGTTTGTACTGACGAAAAAGGCCTGGTAGAAATTGCTCTATTGCCCTCCTGCCAGGCCTGCCAACTATATCTCCAATTGCTAGGATGCGCAATACAACTCCTTGATTTGGTTAATTATTTGGCATAGTCCACCGCCCTGACCTCACGCAGTACGGTTACTTTAACTTGCCCTGGATATTCAAGAGTTTCTTCTATTTTTTTGACAATATCGCGAGCCAGCCTCATAGCACCAAGGTCATCGACCTGCTCTGGTTTGACCATAATTCGTACCTCTCTCCCCGCTTGGATAGCAAAGGCTTTTTCCACCCCTGGAAAGCTCTTGGCCACATTTTCCAAAGCTTCGATGCGCTTCAAGTATTGCTCCAGTGATTCGCGCCGAGCTCCAAGCCTTGACCCACTTATAGCATCCGCGGTAGCGACGATATAACCCAGCATACTGCTAGTGCAAATTTCCCCGTGATGTTCAGCAATCGCCTGAGCAACCTCAGCTGACTTATCCCACTGTCTGACTAGATTAGCGCCTATGGCGGCATGTGGCCCTTCTACTTCATGGTCTACCGCTTTGCCGATATCGTGCAATAATCCTGCTTTTTTGGCCAGACTGACATCGGCACCTAGTTCAGCAGCTAACATCCCAGCTATATATGCAACTTCTATACTGTGGGTTAACACGTTCTGCCCATAACTGGTCCTGAATTTTAGCTTACCTAACAAGCGCACGAGTTCAGGATGCAGTCCAATTACGCCCACTTCATGGGCCGCCCTTTCGCCTTCGCTGCGTATTATTGATTCAACCTCATTCTTGGCTTTTTCTACAACCTCCTCTATTCTCGCAGGATGGATACGCCCATCAAGTATTAAGCTTTGCAGAGCAATTCTAGCCACCTCCCGCCTCAGAGGATCAAAGCTGGATATTGTAACTGTCTCAGGAGTGTCATCGATTATGAGGTCGACTCCTGTTGCCTGCTCCAAAGCTCTAATGTTACGACCTTCCCGCCCAATAAGCCGCCCTTTCATCTCATCGCTGGGCAATGGTACTATAGACACTGTTGTTTCTGAGACCACATCGGTAGCGCACCGTTGGATGGTTGTTGCTAAAATATCGCGTGCCCTTTCCTCGGCTTCGCTTTTTATCTTTGCCTCCCATTCACGCACAAGCCGCGATGCTTCTTCACGAACCTCACCTTCGATAGCCCTGAGCAGCTCTTGCTTTGCTTCCTCACTTGATATGCCTGATATGAGTTCTAGCTTTTGCAACTGTTTGTTTCTTATCTCTTCCAGTTGAGCTTTGAGGTTCTCTATTTCTTTCTCGCGGTTTACCAAAGCACGCTCGCGGCGTTCCAGTGCTTCTAGTTTACGCTCGAGTTTCTCCTCTTTCTGGGCAAAACGTCTTTCTAATCTTTGTAGCTCGTAGCGACGCTCGCGGCTCTCGGCTTCGGCAGCAGCTCGAACCTTGACTGCCTCTTCCCTAGCCTTCTTGAGCATCTCCTCATGAGTCGCTATAGCCTCGTCGAGTAATCGTTTTGCCTCATCCTGAGCCTTTCGGAGCTGCTGATTGGCTAATATTTGTCTGGCAAAGTAGCCGAGAAGAAGGCCAAGAATAAGAACAAGTCCAATTAGTACAAAGTACAACGTTGTAGGGATCACTGAGCCCATCTGTTTTCCTCACTTTCCAGAAAAAACGCCCCTGCGTTAGAATCAAAATCATTGGCACACCACTATGATAATTCTGTCTTTTCTCTAATAATGGTAATTCTTTAGATAGACGATGTCAAATAAACTATATCGGCTGGCTGCACCAGCATTGAAAAACACCCCATTGCCCTAAACTAGAAAATAGGCGCTTGACAGCGAGTTTTTGCGGACAGTATCCTTGAGTCCAAACAACCAAATTAGGGGGCATAAGATGAGGTTGAAGAATAAAGTAGCTATAGTCGTAGGTGCTGGGTCAATACGACCGGGTATGGGCAACGGGAAAGCTACAGCTATTTTATTTGCTAGAGAAGGTGCAAGAGTAGCCTGTGTGGATCTGCGCTTAGAAGCTGCGGAGACAACAGCTAGCATCATACGTGACCAAGGTGGCGAAGCCATAGCGATAGCAGCAGACGCTACCAAAGAGACACAGGTTCAAAGTATGGTACAGCAGGTGATATCCAGATATGGAAAGATAGACATCTTGTTCAACAATGTCGGCATTGGTCTGGGCGAATCAGGGCTGAAGATAAAAGAGCAAGACTGGAATATGGTGATGGACACCAATCTCAAAAGTATACTAATCACGTGCAAGTATGTGGTCCCGGAGATGATTAAGAATGGTGGTGGTGCCATAGTGAATAACGCATCAATGGCTGCGTTTTATGGGCATTACAACTATCCGTATGCGGCTTCAAAAGCGGGAGTTATTGCTTTTACGAGATGCCTAGCAGTAGGACTGGCGAGATATAACATTAGGGTGAACTGTGTAGCTCCTGGCTATATAGCCACTCCTATGGTCGAATCTCTTATGGGAGCCAGACGCGATGCTATTATTGAACAAAGGGTGCCTCTGAAAAGACACGGTAAGCCTGAAGAGGTAGCCTACACCGTGTTGTTTCTAGCTTCTGACGAGTCCTCTTTTATTACCGGGCAGACTATATGCGTAGATGGTGGTCTTTCAGCTATGTAATAATGAGGTCATCTTCAGGAGGTGATGATGGCTCGCATCAGTTTTGTGGAAAAGGACAAGGCGCATCCTCTGATGAAAGAAGTCTATCAAAGGTTAGAGGACCAGGGCTCTGAAGTCCTCAACTTGTTCAAGGTGATGGCACATTGTCCTTGGATTGGTCGCAATTTCATAAGGCTGGGCAACTCAATTCTTAAAGGGGAAGAGCTACCAGCCAATCTACGGGAACTGGCTATCCTTAGAGTGGGTCATATCCTGCAGGCTGAATATGAGGTCACCAAGCACATTCCTTTGGCTTTACAGGCTGGCATTAGCCAAGAGCAGCTTGACAGATTACTTGGCACAGGGCTTATTTCGGGATTCGGGGATGAGGAAACGGCCGTTTTGAGTTATACGGACGAATTAACTAAAAACTGTATGGTAAATAGTACCACCTTTGAGAAACTGCGGACCTTCTTGAGTGAGCGCGCTATCGTTGAACTGACTGCAGTTATCAGTTATTACAACATGGTGTGCAGAATTCTTGTCGGGCTTCAGATTGAGCTAGAAAACTTGCAGAAATAGTCGGGTGAGCTGCTGACTATTGCTTATGACGTTCTCAGAAGAGCTAAGGGCTGCATATTAGTTATAAAGTGATTGATAAAAATCTTTTCTGGAAATTTTTTAACTGCGGTTTATAGTTGCTTGACAGCCTTTGGCTCCCAAGTACTATAATGGCGCTGTCTTTGATCATGGCTTAAAACAAGGGCAAGGAATCCTCGCGGAAAGATTTCCTTACGGGCACGCAAGCTGACAAATGAGGTGTCTGGAACCCTTTCTTGGCCTGAAGTTTATGAGAAACCCCAAAATGACCCTTTGCCGGAGAGCAAACAGCTTTTGGCGGAGTTTGTCCTGTATATTACCCAAGCAGCAATGCGAGAACGAAAAGACTCGAAGGTATGCTTACAAGGTAGGACTTTTGGATGAGAAGGTAGCACGTACAGCGTTGTAGAATACAATTTAAGGAGGACAAATGGTTGGAATTAAAGCATATGGGGCGTACATTCCACACCGGAGACTGGCTAGAAGGTTGATAAGTGAAGCCTGGGGAGGCACAGGTGGTCGTGGCGAGAGAGCCGTTGCTGCCCTTGATGAGGACTCTATTACTATGGCAGTGGCAGCCAGTATAGATTGCCTCAAAGGAATTGACCCGAAAACAATTGATGCTGTTTTTCTAGCTACCACGACTGCTCCTTACAGCGAACGTCTGAATGCGAACATCGTTGCCAACGCTCTTGATTGTCGTAGAGATACTCGAAACGCGGATTTTGCTAACTGTCTGAGGGCAGGGACAAATGCTCTGTTATCTGCCATAGATGTGGTAAAAGCTGGTTCCCTGAAAAACGTCCTAGTGGCTATTGCTGATATGCGCATGGCAGGTGCCGGCGGGGAGGACGAGCACATGCTTGGTGATGGCGCAGCAGCCTTTCTTGTTAGCAGCGATGAGGCGGCAGTGGAAGTCGATGGTAGCTACGTCTTGTCGGACGATATGGTGGACTACTGGCGACTTGAAGGCGATCGCTTTATCCGTTCCTGGGAAGACCGATTCGGTCGGGACGCAGGATATTTAGTGACCCCTGTGGAAACGGTGAAAGCACTTTTTAGTAGATTAAGCCTAACGCCCAAGGATATTACTAAAGCTTGTATTTATGGTACCAACACCAGGACACACAGCGCTCTAGCTAGGGCAATGGGTTTCAGCCCAGAACAAGTTCAAGACCCTCTGCTCGACAATGTTGGCAATACCGGAACAGCGCTTGCGCCAATGATTCTTGTTTCTGCTTTGGAAGAAGCTAAACCGGGCGATAGATTCTTGCTGGTTGACTGGGGGAACGGTTGCGACGCTGTTGTGTTCAGGACTACCGAAGCTATCACTAAGCTCAGCCAGAGGCGAGGCATCAAAGGCCACCTCAAAATTAAAGGAGAGCTGGAAAGCTATACCAAATTCTTACGCTGGCGGGAAATGGTAGCGCTGGCACCGCTCTCACGCCCTGCTGCTGGGGCAGTTTCGATGGCGGCAGAGTGGAGGGAGAGAAGGTTAGGTTTGCCACTCTATGGTGTAAAATGCTTGAACTGTGGCACTGTCCAGTTGTACATGAAGACTAGCTCCATGCGTGCCCATGTATGCCTTGAATGTCAGACCAAAGGCCATTTTGAGCCTTATCGCTTTGCTGATAAACGAGGCAGAGTAGTCAGCTTTAGCCACGACTATCTTGGAGGTGGAATTGATCCACCGGCAACTAGAACAGTGGTCGACTTTGAGAGTGGTGGAAGAGGACTTTTCGACATGGTCGACCGTGACCCGGCAGAATGTAAGGTAGGAATGGAAGTAGAGATGACATTTAGAAAGGTGCGATCGGCACCAGGCTCCAATGTCTATTTCTGGAAATGTAAACCAGTCAGAGATTGATATATATTCTATTTTAGGTAGAAATCTATGGAATTAAGGAGGTGACAAAGATGCCAGGTAGTATTAAAGATAGGGTCGCTGTCGCCGGTATGGGTTGTTCTAAATTTGGAGAACGGTGGGATGCCAGTGCAGACGATCTAATCGTGGAAGCTGCTTATGAAGCATTTGAGGATGCTGGGATAGAGCCCAAGGATATTCAGGCAGCTTGGCTGGGTACCACAACTGGATCCACGGGCATGACGTTATCTGAGCCTCTTCGACTGCAGTACATTCCGATCACTCGGGTGGAAAATGCTTGTGCTACCGCCTCAGATGCATTCAGGAACGCCTGCTATGCCGTTGCTGCTGGTATTTACGATATTGTGCTCGCGCTCGGCGTTGACAAGTTCAAAGATAGTGGTATCAGCGGGCTGGGCGATGGAGGCATCCCTGGTCCAGGACATGGTATGATGGCAGGAGCGGCCGGTCCGCCACCGGCACAATTCGCCATGCTGGCAACGACCTATTTTCATCGCTATGGGCTAACCTATGAAGAGGGCAAACATATGATTGCCCGGGTATCCTGGAAAAGCCACATAAATGGTGCCCGGCACAAGAAGGCTCATTTCCAACGCGAAGTCGATATGGATACGATCCTCAATGCGCCTATCATTGCCTGGCCCTTGGGGCTGTTTGACTGCTGCGGAGTGAGTGACGGTGCAGCGGCTGCAATTATTACCACACCGGAGATAGCTAAAAGCTTACGGAAAGGCAAAGAGCCCCCGATGTTCGTTAAAGCACTGCAGATTGCTATGGCACCTAACGACGGTAATTTCAACACGAAGTTCGATTATACCCATGTTGAAGCTACTGTAAGGGCTGCTCAAGCAGCCTATAAGGAGGCTGGAATAACCAATCCCCGCGAGCAGATAAGCATGGCTGAAGTGCATGACTGTTTTTCTATCACCGAAGCAGTCACTATGGAAGACCTTGGTTTCAGTCCCAGGGGCAAAGTACAGCGAGATATTGAAGATGGCTTCTTCGATCTAGATGGTAAGCTGCCGGTGCAACCCGATGGCGGTCTGAAATGCTTCGGTCATCCCATTGGTGCCAGCGGCATCCGTATGCTATATGAAATGTACAACCAGCTACAGGGGCGTGCAGATAGAATGCTTATCCCAGGAAAACCGTCGCGGCAGATCAAGAATCCTGTGCTGGGGTTGACCCATAACCTTGGAGGCGCCCCTGCTGGGTGCGCCATTTTCGTCGGTATCGTAGGGCTTGAAGGGGTCTAGCCAGAGGATTTAGCCGGCTTGCAATAGAGTATATCTATAATACGAAAATAAAGACGCTAGTCTGTCTCGGCTACGTTATTTTTGTGCAGGATTGCGCCCACAAAAATACTGGAATGGGAGTGTATGGTTTAGATCATGCCTCTGAAGTGCTGACTATTTCCCCCGCCACACAGGCGCCCTCTTTTCCAAGAAAGCCCTAATGCCTTCTCTACAGTCATCGCTCTGGTTCAAGCTCCGAAACCGGACTCTGGTCTCACCGTGATGTACCTTTGGAGTCCATTGTAGCGAACCGTAGACTAATTCCTTCACTGCCTTTATTGCCAGAGGTGCGCCCTGAGTAAGCTTTTGCGCCATCTCTTTTGCTGCTGGCATCAGTTGCTCTGACGGAACGACCTTATCGACCAGTCCTATTCTTTCGGCTTCGTATGCATCGATTATCTCGCCGGAATACATGAGCTCCAAAGCTTTACTCAGTCCAACAATATACGGCAGAAGATAAGGTCCAGAGCCATAATCAGGGCACAGCCCCCTTAAAGGAAAAATCCAGCCAAAGCGGGCATCTTCTGAAGCAATTCTAATATCGCATTGGACTATCCATTCGGCACCCATCCCAACAGCAGCACCGTTAACCGCAGCGATGGTTGGCTTGGGAATCCGAGTAAAGGTCCAGTCTGGAAGGGGATAGGCATCTGGTAAGGTTACTCGCCTTGCCCGCTCTCTCCTTTGTTCTTCAGCAACAGCTTCTTCTTCCGGAGTTCTGCCTAGATTGGATACATCGGTACCGCTACAAAATGCGCGACCTTTCCCGGTGAGTATTACCGCTTTAACTGCGTCATCGTAGATGATATCGCGTATCAGTTCTGTTAGACGCACCTGCATATCTGGTGTCACTGCATTAAGCCGCTGGGGGCGGTTCAAAATGATAATCCCGATACCGTCCTCTTTCTTGTACAAGATCTCTTCTTCCGACACGTGTTACCTCCTTGCACTGTGCAAAAGTCAGCAAGCTTTTAGCGTTCCCACTGCCAGCTGTTACCCGGTCAGGCGCTAATCTCGACCCTTGGTTACAATTCTAGCACAAGTGATTACTACCCCAACAAGTCTCATTGTAGTCTAGCAATCACCCTCTTCAGCCGTTTGTTTCCACGACGTTTGGTCACCAACTTGTAGGATCTACGGGG
This sequence comes from Chloroflexota bacterium, assembly GCA_036821185.1. Classification (GTDB taxonomy): domain Bacteria; phylum Chloroflexota; class Dehalococcoidia; order GIF9; family UBA5629; genus CALJTV01. The sequence continues at coordinate 111,483 of DAISKD010000001.1, forward strand.
TAAATTACTCTCAAGGCTTATTAAAATAGGTTTTGGCTGCAAATCTACGAGAACTCTCGTTGCTTTCGTGTCTGTTGCAGTTCATGTCTCTGGGTGCTAACGACATCTATGGCTTACTTTTTGTTTCTTAGACCATAAAGCCTGTCACAAGGTGGAGGTAGTTTCAAAGAATGAACACTTTTGCATCTGTCTGCCTTGGCATTAAGAAGAGAGTTCTGATGAAAGGCCTAAATTTCTGCTGGGGAGGACATTTTTAATGGGCCATTGTGGATTCGAACCACAGACCCCGGTCTTATCAGGACCGTGCTCTAACCGACTGAGCTAATGGCCCTTGGCCTGAAAGGAAGTATAGCTTTTGCACAAGTACACTGTCAAGGACAAATTAGCTAGTCGGTCATCTTAGTTCGGTGCAGTTCTGAAAAGTAATGAGGCTAGCAAAGTTGCTTTACGGTTCATATTTTTTCAGTCTGTTAGTGCGTATGTTATACTTAAATCAAGGAGACAGAAACTTCTCGGCAATTGGTAAATAAGAAAATGGCTATTGTCCTGTATCGCGAGCCAGAGTTGGAAGATCCGATATTGATAGCGTCTTGGCCTGGAATAGGCAACATAGGTGTCATTGCAGTCGATACCTTGAGGCGAGCGCTTAAGGCAGAAGAACTGGGTGAGATAGAGCCATGGGAATTCTTCTATCCGAAGAGAGTCGTAATAAGGGATGGGATCCTGAAAACCCTGGCATTTCCCAGCAGTAAGTTCTACTTTAAGAGGACGCAGAATTGTGACCTGCTTTTCTTTATTGGTGAAGAGCAACCTGATTCGGGAACAAAGCTATATGCTGAGGGGGCTAAAGCTTACAAAATGGCGAACCTGGTCGTTGATGTGGCATTGAAGTTCGGTTGTCGGCGAATATATACATCGGGGGCGGCAGTGGCACCGATTCACCATACCACAAGCCCCAGAGTTTGGGCAGTACCTAACAATAGTCTCCTGCTAAAAGAGATGAAAAATTTTCAGAATGTCGTGCTAATGTCAGATATAGAGGGGCATGGTGGGCAGGGTAATATTACGGGACTTAATGGGCTGCTTTTGGGAGTTGCTAAACGCAGGGGGGTCGATGCAGTGTGTTTGATGGGCGAAATACCAATCTATTTGCACGGGTTTCCTATCCCTTATCCTAAAGGGTCGAGAGCTGTGGTCGAGGTTTTGAGTAAGATACTGGGGGTTACGGTCGACATGACTGAACTGGACGTTTTTGTCGAGCGAACTGGGAAAGAGATTGAAGCCGTTTACTCTAGGCTTCCGTTGGAGATAAGAGAGCACCTGGACAAGCTAGTAAGTATGAGCTATCGTGGAGAGGTTGAGTCGGGGCCAATAACCGAGGAAGACAAGAAAAAGATTTTGCAGGAGATTGACAAACTTTTTAAGAGAGAAACCAGTGACGACTGATACCAGCGGAATTACGCAAGTTAAATTTCTCGTCGAACCCTCTATAAAAGTAGCCCCACTAATCATTACTTGGATACCTGATGCAGGTAAAGTAGGCAGTGGGGTCTGCCAATACTTGATTCAGAATTTAGGTGGCTTTGTTTTTGCCGAAATAGAGCCGGTAGGTTTTTTCCCACTAGATGGAGTCGTTGTCCAAGATGATGTAGCGCAGTTCCCAGAGACTAAATTTTATTGTTGTCAACAGAAAGATTTACTGATTGTTAGCAGCAGTTTACCACGATTAGAGTGGTATACTTTCTTGACAACAATCCTGGATGTCGTTGATAGGATATGTAAAGTGAAGGAAATGTATATTATCGGTGGAATGGCATCGGCGAGTGCTCATACCAGCCCCCGGGCATTGCTGACTGTAGCAAATTCTTCACAGACCAAGGGAATTATCGAACCTTATGACGTGGTTAAAGATATGGAATACGAGACTCCGGAGGGTCAGAGACCTACTCTTAATTCTTTTCTGCTCTGGATCGCCCAACGGCGTGGTATACCCGCGGTGAATTTATGGGTTCAGGTGCCATTCTACTTGGTGGCTAGGAAGGACCCACAGGCGTGGAAAGAGATACTGCACTTCCTTAATCAACGACTGGAGTTGGGGGTTGATTTCGCGGAGCTGGATAGCATGATAGCGAAGCAAAATCAAAAGATAGCACGAGCGAGAATGGAATCTCCGGAGCTGGATCGGTGTCTAAGTTGCTTGGAATGCAACCTCGGTTTAAGCACAAGTGAAAGTGAAAGCTTGCTTCGTAGGATGGAAGAACTGCTGGATCAACAAGACTGACTGGGGCTTTAGCTAAATTCTCCACAGATAGGACTCCGGTCATTCAGTATTTGCGGATAGTGTGCAGGAGGGGTAAAATTTCCCAGTATGATCAGAGCAGGTAATACATGAAACAAAGCTGAGGCGAGGAAAATGCAGGAGATATTTCTGTGTTCTACATGTGGCGCACAGAATATTGTGGGACAGGAATACTGTCAGTACTGTGGACAAAGGTTTCAATACAACTGCCCTTATTGTGGGGCTGTGGTAAACTCGACACTTATAAATTGCCCCGGCTGTCGCGAAAGATTATACTGGCCGACACTGCGTAAAATAAAACCTTTTCCAAAAGAAGGGGCTGTATACCTCCCTCGGAAAGAGCGTGAACCCGCAGCAGGAAAAGGGACGGGCGAGACTGCAAGCAAGAAGCAGCAAAAGTCAGACCCATGGCTCACAGGATGCCTAGGGGTTGTTATTATTGCCATTATAATTATGGTGGCATTTTTCCTTTACGATTGGTTAAGTAGCCCGCCTATGCCAGAAGAGCCCTTGCCATCAGGTGCTGTTGGGGAATCGGTTGTCCTGCGGTCCTGGTCAGACTTTTCCTTCTTCGATTAGCAAACCTCGGAGTCAGCGGTTAGTTTTACTCTTAGTGACCAACTTGAGACCAAGTTTTCGGAGGCAGAGATGGTTATCGGTGTCATGTCAGATACGCACGATAGAGTCGATGCTATTGAGGCTGCCATTGATTTTTTTAACCAGCAGGGAGTAAGCGATGTCTTGCATGTTGGTGATCTCGTATCTCCATTTGTTGTGCCAAAGTTTTCCCGTCTTAGAGCCAGGCTGCATTACGTTTGGGGAAACAATGAAGGAGATCGCGAATACATAAGGGTGAGGTTTGGTGAGTTGGCTATTGTCCCTCTGGGAGATTTTGCTGCTTTAGAGTTGGGAGGGCGTAAATTAGCCTTGTTACATGGGACGCAGGAGCACATTGTAGATTCACTGGTCAGGTGTGGCCTCTACGATGTCGTTGTCAGAGGGCACAGCCACCGGGCAGAGGTAGTCAGTGGTCCAACTCTTCTGGTCAACCCAGGAGAGGTTTGTGGCTATTTGACAGGTCATCAAACGGTGGCGTTGCTAGATTTAGAGCAGCTAAGGGCAGAAATAATTGAACTCTGAGGAGGTTTTTGATGTTACAACAAATGCTGCAGTTCCTTCTTTATTTCTTCTCTCACCCATCCGTGTGGGGGATCGGGTTGGCGCTTATCTTCGGGGCAGTTTGGCTGGCTTGCTACAGGCCGCCATTTCTGAAGGAGCCGTGGCTCTGGGCAGTGTTAGTTGCTGGGGCTGTGCTTGCTCCAATAACACTTGCTGTTCTGTCATATCCACTGAGATACGGTATCTCTATAGTATATGGGCAATTCTGGACAGCCGAGACACTAAGTCAGTGGGCACTGCTGGCAAGCCTGCCATCCATGTATGTGTTTGGTCTTGTTCGGGAAGGATTTAAACTTTTGCCTCTAGTCTTTATCTGGTGGCGGAAGGATTGGCAGATTACTCCAGCGCTCGGTTTGACCTCAGGGGCTGTGTGTGGCGCAGGGTTTGGTATTCTTGAGGCAATGTGGACGCACAACTATATTTTCTATACTGGCTGGACATGGGAGCGCGTACAGCTACAAGGAATCGGACAACTTGCAGGATTCTGGGAGAGTTTCTTTCTCTTAGGTGCCAGCCTTGCTTCTACCGCTTTTGTTGGTTGGGGTATGGGGAAGCGACGCTGGTGGCAATGCTATCTTCTTTCAGCGGTAATTTATCTGGTCATCAATTACAATTATGTGCTGGTGCGTAAGGAGATTGTGAGTGCCGCGCAAGCTGAGTTCATAATTGCTGCTTGTGTACTGTTAATAGCTGGCATAGTCCTCTGGCTCAGAGAGAAGAGTTATGGAACGAATGCAGTTCCAAAAATGGTTTGAGTTTATGATATGATGAGATGAAAATAATAACCGTGGAGGTGACATGGGGAACTTTGAGCTAGCCAGAGATATTGTTATCTGCATTTCTGGGATTGTGGTCAGCGTCACTGTCATAATCATTGCCATACTTACTTACTCCCTATACAAAAAAGCTAAAGTAGTTCTCAGTACGCTGGAAGCAGCCTCATCCACAGTTTACCAGATGTCAGTAACGATGAAAGAAGAGGTGGTTGAACCTGTACTTCGCTTCGCGGCTTTGATCCGTGGTATCGTAGGTGGTATTGATTTTGTCAGTAAATTCTTTCAAAGGAGGGAGGGCAGTAGCGATGTCTGAACGGGATAGCGGTAGTTTTGTTGCTGGTTTCATCGTTGGAGCAGTAGTAGGCGCCATCCTCGGTCTTTTTCTAGCCCCACAATCGGGAGAGGAAACCAGAAGGATAGTAAAGGAGAAGCTGGAGAATATTAAAGAGCAAGCGTCTGAAACTGCTAAAAAGGTTCGTGAAGTTGCTGCTGGAATGACAAAAAGGGCGCAAGAGAAGACATAGGCAGACAAGTCACTACTGTGGGATATCCGGCGCAGTTCAATTCACTGCGTTGTGGTTTGCTTAGTACATTGCTTATCTTTCATCTCTGGCTGGATACAACTACAAAATACTAGACAGAAGGCTAGGAACAGTTGACCACAGAGACTAAGGGCTGGCGGAGGGCCTTACGTCCCACTTTTATTGCTCTAGGGCTACTTTTAATCTTTGTGCTCTTATATCTCCTGAGAAATGTGCTACTGCCATTTGCCTTGGGCTTCTTATTGGCTTACCTTTTGATGCCAGCGTTTCAGCGACTCGAAGCAAAGTTGCCAGGACAAGGGAGATGGGCACAAGTCAAGCGTATCGGGCTCATAGTTATCAGTTTTCTGGTCATCCTTGGCGTGCTAGTGTTATCAGGTTATTACACAGTCACAACCGTTGCCAGTTCTTTTGGCACACTGGTGCATAACGCTCCGCAGTATTTGACCACGGGCTTGACCAATCTGCAGAGCTGGCTTGGTAGCTTTCGCGAATGGCTGCCACCGGAGTTCCACAGAGAAATTGACAGCATGGTTGAAGAATTGGCCTCGCTGACAGGCAATGCAATACGGAACGTCTTGGTTAGGACAGCATCAACGATATCTGCTAGTACTGGACTACTGCTTAGTCTCGTTTCTCTCCCTATATTTCTTTTCTATATCCTTAAAGATTGGGAGAGACTGAGTAAAGGTCTTTATTCACTTTTAGGACCAGGGCTGGGGCAGAAAGCTAGGGATATAGCAAATATTTTAGATTCTGTAATCGGGCGCTGGGTAAAGTCCCAAATCATACTGTCATTGGCTGTGTTTGCCATGTGTTTGCTTGGACTATCTGTCATAGGGGTTAAGCCAGCTCCTGCCTTAGCAGCCCTAGCTGCGTTGATGGAATTTGTTCCTATAGTGGGACCGTGGATTGGAGGTATTGCTGCTGTGGTGGTAGCCCTAGCTATTGCACCGGTGAAAGCTTTGTGGGTTGCTGTCTTGTACGTTACGGTGCAGCTTGTCGAAAATGTCCTGCTACGGCCCAAGATACAGGGAGTATATTTACAAGTCCATCCCGTAGTGATAATAGTCTTGCTCCCGGTGGTAACATATTTTGCGGGTGTGTGGGGGATGGTGCTCTATGTACCACTGCTGGCGTTTGGTACAGAGCTTTTCAAGTACATGCAACAGGCCTCGTCAACAGAATAAGACTGAAACCAGTCTATTGTTTGGCTGCCATCAGACCACTTTTGCTTAAAAAAACGTCTACCTCAGGACTTCAATGAATACTCCAGTTCTCGCTCATGCAATATCTTGCGTAAATATTGCCCAGTGACAGACCCTTTTATCTTTGCCACCTCCTCAGGAGTACCAGTGGCAATTACGTATCCCCCCTCCTCGCCAGCACCAGGACCCAGATCAATGATGTGGTCAGCATTTTTTATTACGTCCATATGGTGTTCGATAATCACCACCGTGTTGCCAGCGTCTACCAGTCGTTGCAGGACATCCAGCAAACAGGCAATGTCGGCAAAAGACAGCCCTGTGGTCGGTTCGTCAAGTATGTACAGTGTTCTTCCTGTCGAGCGGCGGGAAAGCTCAGCTGCCAGCTTCACCCTCTGAGCCTCACCACCAGAGAGGCTTGGTGCTGGTTGCCCCAAGCGTATGTAACCAAGTCCGACGTCTCGCAATGTCTCCAGTTTACTTCTTATACGAGGGAAATGGCTAAAGAAATCCAGTGCTTCATCCACAGTCATGTCTAGGATATCGGCTATATTCTTTCCTTTAAAATATATTTCCAGAGCTTCGCGATTATAGCGCTTGCCCTTGCAAACCTCGCAAGCCACAGTCACATCAGGTAGAAACTGCATTTCTATTTGGATAAAACCTTCGCCCTCGCAGGCTTCACAGCGCCCGCCTTTGAGGTTAAACGAAAACCGCCCTGGCTTGTAGCCACGCACCCGTGCTTCGGGCAGTGTGGCAAAAAGTTCGCGGATAGGCGTGAATGTACCTGTGTAAGTTGCTGGGTTACTGCGTGGTGTACGGCCGATCGGAGACTGATCGATGTTTATAATTTTGTCGATGTGTTCTACTCCCAGAATAGCATCACATTGCCCAGGCCTATCTTTTGCCTTATAGAGTAGTTGGGCTAGCTTCTTGTACAGCACCTCATTGATCAGTGTACTTTTACCACTCCCGGATACGCCGGTTATGCAGACAAATTTACCCAACGGTATAGCGACGTCTATGCCCTTTAGGTTGTTCTCCCGTGCTCCCTTGATTACAAGTTCTTTTCCCGAACCACTACGTCGCCTACAAGGTAGAGGTATCTGCTTCGCCCGGCTTAAATATTGCCCTGTAACTGACTCAGCACAGTCCATGATATCACTTAATGTTCCGCTGGCTACGACTCTTCCACCTTTCTCCCCAGCTCCTGGTCCCATATCTATGATAAAATCAGCAGCTCTCATCATAGACTCGTCATGTTCAACTACTAAAATAGTATTACCCAGATCTCGCAGTCGCTTCAACGTATCGATAAGACGGTGGACATCAGCAGGATGTAAGCCAACAGTAGGCTCATCACAGATATAGAGTACCCCCATTAGGCCGCTGCCTATCTGTGTTGCTAACCGGATCCGTTGTGCTTCTCCTCCGCTCAGGGTCGAGGAGGGCCTATCAAGCGTTAGGTAGCCAAGGCCGATATCGACAAGAAATCCTAAGCGAGCAGCGATCTCCTTCAAAATCTGTTGGGCTATCTTTCGCTCATAGTCAGTAAGTTTTGGTCTGCTACCGGTGCATTCTAGTTCTTGTATCCACCCCAGTGCTTCCTTAGCAGACATTTCAGTAACTTCTATTATGTTTCGGCCGTCGACGGTGACAGCTAAGGATTCGGGCTTCAGTCTTTTGCCATTACATGCCGGGCAAGGATAGGAAGTCATGAACCTCTCGATATCAGCACGTGTGTTGCTGGACTCAGTATCCCTGTAGATTCTTTCGAGGTAAGGGATAACTCCTTCATATCCGGTAAAATATTCCCGCACTCGCCCGTAGCGGTTTCTGTATTTGATAAGCTGTCCTTCTTCACCGTAAAGCACAAGGTCTAGCTGTTCTTTACTGAGCCTGTTTACTGGGGTGCGGAGTGAGAAACCATAGCGGTTTGCTAGCTCCTGTAATTCATCGACATGCCACGAGAACCATCCCCAAGCACGAACGGCACCTTCTGCCAGGCTAAGGTTCTTATCGGGTATGAGAAGGTCAGGGTCAATTTCAAGCCTGACCCCGAGTCCACTGCACCGCGGGCAGGCACCATGGGGACTGTTAAAACTAAAGGTACGCGGAGCTATCTCTCCCAAGCTGAGACCACAATCCACGCAGGCGAAATGCTCCGAGAAGAGCAGTTCGTCACCATCAACTATTGAGATGAGTACCGTACCACCTCCAAGTTTTAGTGCTGTCTCTACTGAGTCAGCGATCCGACTATCTTCAGTCTCACCAATAACAAGACGATCAACCACAGCCTCGATGCTGTGTTTTTTGTTCTTGTCCAGTTGGAAATCCTCAGCAAGGTCATAGATTCGTCCATCAACCCGGACACGGACGAATCCTGCCTTGCGGAGGTCTTCAAAAACCGCTTGGTGCTCTCCCTTCCTATCTCTAATCAGAGGTGCAAGGATCATAACTTTTTTGTGCGCAGGTATTTCCCGAACAGCATCTACTATTTGCTGCACGGTCTGCTTTGAAATCTCCTTGCCGCATCTCGGACAGTGGGGGTGGCCAATTCTTGCGAACAGCAGACGCAAGTAGTCGTAGATTTCAGTGATCGTACCCACGGTCGAGCGAGGATTATGCGATGGCCCTTTTTGGTCGATGGAAATCGCCGGGCTTAACCCATCAATGTAATCAACATCTGGTTTTTCTAATCTTCCTAGAAATTGGCGAGCATAAGCTGAGAGGGATTCCATATAACGTCTCTGCCCCTCGGCATATATCGTGTCGAAAGCTAGAGAACTTTTACCGGAGCCAGAGACGCCGGTTATAACCACAAGTCTGTCTCGTGGTATAGTGACATCTATGTTCTTCAGATTATGTTCTCGAGCGCCTTTGACAATGATATGTTGTAGAGCCATTTCGCCATTCGCTGCTGAGTATCTAGATAATTGTAGCACGCACTTGCTGGGGCTTTCACTTTCGCAATTGAGTGCGTGCTCGGCTCATGTTACGAGAGGCACGTTGTCGCTGGCAGAACTTTAAAATCAAACTCACCAACCTTGAAGGCACTTGGCTGAAACTGATTATATCGTCCTCGGAGGCAATTTTTCAGGAGGCACAACTTCTACCTGATTCAAGTCAATGACTGGTATACCGTCGGTATAGTGGGGTTTAGGCGGTAAAGCCTCTTCGTCTGGTGAGTATATCTTCTCCTCCCTCACAGTATTGAGGAACGAGTACACAATCTCGATCGTCCCTTCGTGTTCTCCTGAATGTCCCCTTGGTGACAGACAACGCATAATCTCCCATTCTTGGTATACATCCCGCGACCAGACAACTGCCACCCTACCCCCAGTTTCTTCGTCGCCAGCCTGAGGAGGTAACGTCTTTGATTCGCTTTTTCTCCATACTGTCACTACTGTCCGCAATGCCTTCTTGGTAGCAAAATCACAGGTTACCTGTTCGCGGACCGGGACAACTTCAGCTTCTACTGTGGCAGAAGATGCCCCCGGGGTCGGTAGACCTCTCCCCAGCGTTGTTGTCTCGGGCAATTCTTTTCCAAGGATTGTAGCCCTTATCTCCTCTTCGTATTTCTGCAGCAACTCTCCAAATTTTTCCATTAATTGCTCTCTAGTTGCTGCTGGGCCAAGCTTCGGTTTCTCGCCGCCTATCATTACTACAGTAGTTTGTGGAGGTGGCATCTGCGGAGGTGGCTGCGGTGGTGTAGCAACATATGGTGGGTAAAAAACCGGTTTCGGTTGTGCACTCTTCACTAGGACATAAAAGCCATAGCCAATCCCAATAAGCAGAACCAAAGTCAGTGGGATCAAAATGATAGGTAGAGTGTAATCAGGGTCCCATTGTATATCTATGGTCTTAGGCTCATCCATACTGACTGTGCCTTGTGGTGTTACCGCCTTCAATTTGCCGCCAAAGACGCCCAAAATGCCAGGCATGCGCACTTCTGTAGTCGTTATTTTCCACTCCGCGAGCGTCCCCGCTTTATACCAGTTACTGCTTTCAGTGCCTCCATATTTAGAAGTAAGGGTTAATTTGTAATAAGTATCATACTTCGCGGTGCAAGTCCCTGGCATGCTGACCCTTAAGCTTAATTGTCTGCTGGATGCAGTTTCACCATTGGGTAAAATCCAGTAGGCAAATCTATATTTGATGTCTGGTCGTTCGTTGTCTATCACTTCTTCGAAAGCCACATTTCCCAGCACATAGCCCTCTTTGAACCATCCCGAACCAGACAATTGTCCCACCTTGGATGGATCAGTCTTAAAATCGATGTAGTACTCAGTAAAGTACGGAAACACAGCTTCTGGTGATGACTCACTTATCGTTTTTTTGTCTACTTCTGCCCTAAACCTGATGCCGGGCTCGGTAGGATGTTCTACTATCGAGTCCACACTTACAGTCCGAGTCACACCAAGATCAAGGTTAACTTTTACAGACTCACCACCACGTAAAGTGGTCAGCGGGGTCGCACCTATGAGCACCCTAGTCTCCCCTGCTTTAAGCCCTGTACCGACAATGATGATAGCTTCATAGCTACCCTTTTCTATCGTGATGATAAAGTTTTGTTGAGTGGAGTTTGGAGGCGTGGAATTGTCAGTCACTGTGACGATGACAGAAAAGATCCCACTTTGTGTAGGCACACCGGAGATATACAGTGTATTTGTGGCCGATATACTGGCTAGACCGGGAGGCAGTCCAGTTACACTCCAGACAAAGGGTGGGGTACCGCTTGCAGTTACTCGCCCGTAGTATGAGCTTCCAACTTGCCCTTTTGGTAGGTCGACATCTGTTATCAGTGGTGGTGCTGCATTAACCTTGGTGACAGAACTTAAGGCAAAGACCAACACAAATACTAATACACCAAAAGGCGGCAACCAGCGCATAGAGGAATGTCTTGCTACCACCACCCTTTCCCGACCAGTTTTTGATGACAACGTTGGCCTCGCTTAATTTATTATAGTAGCAATAAACAGTTTTGTCGATATGTAACAATCTGTTTCTGTGCCACTATCCTCATCAATTTTTTATCTTTACCGGAATACCTGACACCATAAAATAGACTTCAGTGGCTTGCTGGGCAACTAACTGATTAGCCTTACCCAGTACATCACGATAAGTACGCCCCAGCCTGGTCCCAGGAACCAGCCCCATACCAACCTCATTTGATACAACGATCCAGCTTGCCTCCATCTGATTTAGTAGAACAACAAGTTCCTCAATATAGGACAATATTTTTGCTTCCATATCTTTATTGTCGTTTTTAGTACCTAACAAATTTGACACAAGTAATGTCAGACAGTCAAGAAGTATAACATCGACATCAAAGGTAAGCTGCTTCAATCGCTCTATCACATGGCAAGGTACCTCGATTGTTTTCCAGGTTGATGGTCGATTTCTCTTGTGCTCAGCAATTCTTGCCTTCATCTCCTTGTCCAGAGGCTCTCCAGTAGCTACGAACAACACTTTTTCACCCAAGGTTTCCGCTAGCTCTTGAGCAAAGCGACTTTTACCACTGCGGGCACCGCCGAGTATTAAGATACCCTTTTTGGTCATCGCTGGATTAACATCTCACCTTTGACGATAATTTTTACTGATATGGTAGTTTATCGAGCATGATAATTAAGAGCAGAGTTAGTACTTCAGCAATTTCATTGACTGCACCATAGTTGTCACCGGTAAGACCACCAATGCGAGATTGGATGAATCGACCGATGCCGAATATAATTCCACAGAGGAACCCGAGCAGCGCTATCCCTTTCCAGGTCATGAGTAGAACAGACGGCACCAGCGCCAGGAACGAGGCAATAGCCAATTTTTTCCAAGTTATCTCCTGCTTAAAAGATGACCCCAGACCTGAGCCACGTGCGTAAGGAAAGAAAAAGATAACATACGTCATTGCCCAGCGTCCTAGAACTGGCATGAGTAGCAAGGCGGGTAGCACAGGTGCCGACCGGATGGTAACATACTTCATGAGTAACAGCAGGACCGCTCCCGTAACACCAAACGCCCCCACTCTGGCATCGCTCATGATGGTCAGCCGCTCTTCCCTGTTTTTACCACCGAAGATACCATCGCAACTATCTATCAGACCATCAATATGATTTCCGCCAGTAAAAATTGCTAAGGCAGCTACAAGCAAAGCAAATACGATTGGGGCAGGCAGAACAAGGATTAGAATTTGGTAGAGAACTAGCAATACCACCCCTAGCAGCAAACCAACTAGAGGAAAATACATTAAGGCCAGCCCCATAACCTTGTCATTCACCTCCCCTTTCAGGGGGGTCGGGAATATGGTCAGGAACTGGATGGCCGCCCAAAAACTGTTCATGCTCGTTAATCTTCCGGGAATAAAGGCCTTGCTTCAGATACACCAGCTTGAGCAAATGTTGCCATCTGTCTTAAGATTCTGGTAGCTGCTTCAGCTAGAAAGAGTCCTAGTACAGCTCCAGTACCTTCACCAAGTCTCATATTTAGATTCAAAAGCGGTTTCAGCCCCAAGAAATCGAGCACGAGACTATGTCCTGCTTCAGCCGATAAGTGCGAAGCTATAATGTAGTCCTTTACCCCTGGGGATAGGGCTGTGGCTATTACCGCTGCAACGCTGGAAATAAAACCATCGATGATAACCGGGATTCTATAAGCGGCGCTGGCCAATATGACACCGGCAAGCCCACCGATCTCAAAGCCGCCCACTTTGGCGAGTACATCTATAGGATCTTTAGAGTCAGGTCTGTTTACCTTCAGTGCCCTTTCTATGACCTGCACCTTGTGGGCAAATTGTTTATCGCCGATGCCAGTTCCTCTGCCAGTCACTTTTTTCACAGGTTTCCCGCTCATGGCCGCGAAAATAGCACTGCTGGCAGTGGTATTGCCGATACCCATATCTCCTGTGGCAATTATGTCAAGTCCCTTGCCTATTTCTGCTTCTACTGTCTGGATACCTGCTTCGATGCTGTCTATAGCTTGGCTACGGCTCATGGCTGGTTGTCTGGCCATGTTTTTGGTGCCAAAGTCTATCATCTTGCATACTAATCCAGGCAGGGGTGGGAAGCCGCCCTTTACACCCATATCGACAACAACGACGCGGGCACCTACATGTGCTGCCAGTACATTAATAGCAGCACCACCCTTAAGGAAATTAATGACCATCTGTCTGGTCACCTCTTGAGGGTATAGGCTGACCCCTTCTTCTACTACGCCATGGTCGGCAGCCATAACAACTACTGCTTTATGTTTGATTTCAGGAATTGGGTCGCGTTTTATTCCGGCGATCTGTATCGAAAGTTCTTCCAGTCTGCCTAGACTGCCCAATGGCTTGGTTAACATGCTTTGGCGCTGCCGGGCAACAGACATCGCCATGGTATCTAATGGCTTTATCTCTTTAATAATCCTCTCCAAGTTACCCATTGTTGCCTCCTGTGAGATTAGTAGTCTATACCCCGCCTAGCGCTAAACTCTTCAGTGAAAGGATGTTTGATCATAAGCATTTCGGTTACCAAGTCAGCCCGCTGCACAACTTCTGGTGGCGCCCTTCTCCCTGTCATCACCAATTCCACGGTGCCTGGTTTCTCTTCCATCAATTCCAAAACTTGGTTGACAGTTATATAGCCTTGGTCTAGAGCCACAAAAATTTCGTCCAGTACCACAAGGTCATACTTCCCACCCAAGACCTCTTGTCTAGCTAACGATAAGGTTTCCTGCACCTCCTGCCTCAGCTGTTCCCTTGGCCTGGTCCACAAATCGCCAGTGCCTATTTGGATTATGTCAAAGGGATGATACTTCGCGACAAATAGATGTTCGCCGCACTGTTGGCCCTTGAGGAACTGGATGAATAGCACTTTCATGCCATGTCCCACAGCTCTCAGCGCTAGGCCAAGCGCTGCCGTTGTCTTGCCTTTGCCGTCTCCCGTATACACGTGCACAAGCCCTCTGGAATTTTTTTCTATCATCTGTCTGCTTACCTCCAAAAATTTGTTTCAGATGTTGTTATTCTGTCGTTCGGTCATTATCTTTCTTACTGCAGTGATAAATCTAATACACTCAGGCATTGTACGTGGTGCTATACGTATATATTCCGATAGGCCAAAAGAGCTACAATCGCGGACCAAAAACCCTTTCTTCAACAGAGCCCGATGAAAATCCCTTGCACTACCTACTTTTACTAGGAAAAAGTTTGCCTGTGATGGTATTGTAGCTAACCCCATAGTGCTCAATTCAGACATTAGGAAACTTTTTGCTTGGTTAATTTTTGCTTTGCAATCCTCCAAATAGTTCTTCGAATCCAAGGCGGCAATGCCAGCTAAATGTGCTGCTATATTTACATTCCATGGTGGACAAGCCAGTTTTAGAAGCTTAATGATTTTGGCCGTAGCTACAGCATAGCCCAGGCGCAAGCCAGCCAGCGCATACTCTTTGGTCATTGACCTTATGACTACAATATTATCGTGATTCATTAAGCCTAGAGAAGAGAAACTATCCTCGGATTCGGTAAAGGCAATGTAGGCCTCGTCAATGATGAAGAGACAATCAGGGGCGGATAGTAGAGCCTTTTCGATATCATCCCGGGACAGGCACTGCCCTGTGGGATTGTTAGGATTACACAGAAACACCCCCTTGGGCTTAAATTTCTTAATGCAAGACAAGAGGTCCGCAATATCCAACCGAAAGTGATTCTCTTCCTTAAGTATCGGCTGTCTGATAGTTTTAGCACCCATTATTCGACAAGCTATTTCGTATTCACCATAGGTAGGCTGGGGAATTAAGACCCGATCCCCGCGGTCAAAATATGCCATCGTCACCAGCCTAATTAACTCCGTCGATCCACTGCCTACAAGCAAATTCTCGGACTTAACTCCTAGTATCTCTCCAAGGCGATTCCTTAGCTCTTTGACCTCCGGATCGGGATAACTATCGATCGGTACAGACTTGAGAGCGAGTACCACACTTTGTGGTGGACCGTAGGGGTTGTGACTAACGCTGAAGTCTAAGATATCTTCTGGCGAGATCCCTAGTCCGTCTAGATGGGCATAGTACTTCCCGCCATGGATTGCTTTAGGAAGTTTACAGATGTTTCGTCTAGGCCGCAGTGGCAACCCATGCCCCCTTGACTACGATGATCAGCAGAACCCAAATAGCAGCTGTCACCGCAGCTATTTTCTGAGAGACGACTATAGCATCCGGAGTCAATTGACGGCGACTATCACCCAATCTATACGATTGTTGTTTCTCGAGCTGAACCTGGAGCGCACCAGCAACAGCACTCATTGTCCATCCGGAATTGGGACTCTCGGTTTTGGAATGATCGCGTAGCATAATGTGCCAAGCTTCGGCAGCACTACTTCGACACAAATAAGCCGCTAATACTATCGTCAACCCGGTTAGCCGCGCCGGTATGTAGTTGGCAACATCATCCATTCGAGCCGCTATCTTGCCCAAATATTCCCATCTACCATGGTAGCCTATCATAGCATCGAAGGTATTAACCACCCTGTACGCTACAGCGCCAGGAACTCCAAATAATAGAAAATAGAAAAGCGGTGCGGTAAAACTGTCGCACATATTTTCTGCGGCTGATTCTACAGTGGCCGAGATTATCGACTCTTTATCCAGGTTTGTGGTATCACGGCTGACCAAAGACTGCAACTTTTGTCGTGCTTGAGTAATATCTTCTCCGATTAGTAATTTCCGCACCTCTTCGGTCGCTCGGATCAATCCACGCCAAGAGAAACTAAACTTGAGCATAAGGCTAGCCACAAGTATGTAGGCTAACCGTGATAAGCTCGTAAATTGTACAAGCAAGAAGTAGCACAGAACACCTGACAGCGCCACAGTGGCGACCACCATCGCGCCGCCATAGATGAGCTGGCGCCATTTACCTTGCTTTGGCGCCAGCCCTACCTCTACAGTGATAAGTTTGCCTAGCCAGGCTACTGGATGATATCGGTTGGATGGCTCGCCAAAAATGATGTCCAGTAATACAGCGATAGTCAATATTAGCGAAAAATCAACCATTTCTAAAAGCGATGCTTTTTTACTGCAGCCTCTTGCCCTTCTGAAAAAATCAGAGTTACCGGTAAGTTATTGGATGGGTGAGAATATACATATACGTTAGCACCATAAACCTGTCTGATATTTTCAGGAGTGATTACATCCTGCGGCATTCCTTCACAGAACACTTTTCCATTACTTAGCATTATCAGACGGCTGCAATACTGGGCTGCTATATTCAAGTCGTGAACCGCCATTACAGCTATCAAGAGCTCCTCGTGGCACAGTTGGCGGATCAAGTTCAAAATCTCTATCTGATGGTTAATATCGAGGTGTGCTATAGGCTCGTCTAGAAGCAGAACCTTTGGTTGCTGTGCTAGGGCCCTGGCAATGACCAGCCTTTGTCGCTCACCACCGGATAAATCTGCGACGCGGCGGTTAGCCAGTTCGAGCGTATGGGTGCTCGCCATAGCTTTTCTGACTATTTCCATGTCTTTCTCCCCTTCATACCGGAAAAGTCCGAGGTATGGTGTCCTGCCCATCATTACCACTTCCTGAGCAGTAAAAAGCTCTGGCAAGGACGGATTTTGGGGTACTACCGCAATCATCTGGGCCAAATCCAGCCGATGGAATTTTGATACATCCTTGCCATTGAGGATAATTTTCCCTGAGGCGGTGTGGATCGTCCGGCTAATCCCTCTGATCAGCGTTGACTTTCCGGATCCATTCGGCCCTATTATGCCCAGCATCTCCCCCTGTACGGCCTCAAAACTAACATCCTGTACCACAGGATGACGGCCATAACCAAGGCTTACTTTATGTAAACTAAGGCTCATCATTTCTAAAATATCATCCTCTTCTTTTGGCGCAGCAGGTAAAGGAAAAACGGTGCGCCCAAGAAGGCAGTGATCACCCCAATCGGTATCTCAGTGGGTGATAAAAGACTTCGGGCAGCGGTATCGGCTAGGATTAGCAAGGCTGCTCCGGCAAAAGTAGCCAGTGGTAACAGGAAACGATGGTCAGGGCCCCAGATAATTCGGACAGCATGTGGCACTACAATGCCTACAAAGCCGATGACGCCGCAAAAACAGACTGCTGCCGCAGTTATGAGCGTAGCCGCTGCCAGGAGGTACAGCTTTACTTTCTCCACATCAACCCCGAGTTGCTGTGCTTGCTCCTCATCGAGCTGCATAACATTCAGCGGACGTGCAAAAAGCCAGATGGCTATGATGCCAGCGACAACGTAAGGCGCAATTACAGTCACCTGCCACCAAGCTGCCAAGCTGAATGTGCCCAGAAGCCACGAAAGCACGCCATGCAACTTCTCCCCTGAAGCAAACATTAAGTACGAGGTAATGGCAGCAAACAGGGCACCAATAGCTACACCGGCCAAAACCAGGGTGGTCAAAGGTAGGGTTTTACCGACTTTAGCCACAGAGTAGACAATTGCCACTGCGCTAAGAGCACCGATAAAGGCAAAAATAGGAACGCTCATATTTTGCCATGGCGTTGGTAGTAGAAAGCCAGCTACTGCTCCTAAAGCCGCACCCTGGGCCACCCCGATAAGGTAAGGATCCGCAAGTGGATTCCGGAATAATCCTTGATAAGTTGCACCAGCCACAGCAAGAGCAGCACCAGTAAGCCCCGCCATCACCACCCTCGGTAGGCGAATGTCAACAACTATTGTTTCCAGACTTTCAGTCCATGTTGGGCTCAAATGAATAAAGGGCAACCTGTCCAGCAATATGGAACAGACTGTACTGAGAGGGATAGAAGTGCTACCTACTGCTGCCGTGGCCACTATCGTCACTATCAGCAATGCTGCCACGATTGCTATTGCCAGTAAATGCCCTTGCCATTGTTTTTTGATAGACGTGGCAGAGGCTAAAGTAAATATGGTTTTTGAATTTTCTAGTTTCATTACCAGATCATTAGTCTGCTTGCGATCAAAAAATTCCCCCTGCTCCAAAAGCAAGGGGAATTTCACTCAAACTAAAGCGACAAATTCCACCCCCTTACTCCGCGGAGGCAGTTATACCCGGGGCAGGCGTTCTGGCTGTCACAGCAGGCGGGACTGCACCGGAATTTCACCGGTTTGCTATCCTTTTGAGCCCTTGGTCGCCCTTGGGCACCCCGTCACAAACCTCATTTATTCAGTTTGAATATAGCATAGTCCAAAAGCGATAAGAAATCAACCTAAAGGATCAACATAGCATCACCAAAACTATAAAAGCGGTAATGCTGGGTTATCGCTTCATTGTAAGCGCTTAGCAGGAAATCTCTGCTGGCAAAAGCGGCTGCTAGCATAAGCGTCGTGGACTTGGGAAGGTGAAAATTGGTCACCATGGCATCTATGATTTTGAAGCGATAGCCGGGCAGAATAAAAAGTCTTATCTGCCCGGCGTATGGTCTAACTTCGCCATCATGTGTTGCTGCCTCGAGCAACCGTACTGTGCTTGTTCCTACAGCCACGACTCGTCTGCCCATATTCTTGGTCCGGTTGATCAACGATGCCACCTCCTCACTTAGTTCACCGTATTCAGTGTGGATGTGGTGTTGCTTAGGGTCTTCTGCACGGACTGGACGGAATGTGTCAAGCCCGATGTGGAGTGTTACGAAGGCGCTTTTGACCCCTTTGTTCTCGAGCGTATCTAGTAGTCTCGGCGTGAAGTGCAGTCCAGCTGTTGGCGCAGCGACGCTGCCGTTAACCTTGGCATACACAGTTTGGTAGCGATTGAGATCAGTCAATGGAACGCGAATGTATGGTGGTAGAGGCACCCGCCCCAGCCTACTTAAGCAAGCGTCCTCGGGTAAACGGACTATCTTGATACCACCTTCCTTATCCCCAACTACTTCCGCCATAACAGTGCCTTTTCCTTTATCTGAGGGGTCTTCCAAGATAACCTGGGTACCAGCTGACAACTTTTTCCCGGGGCGGGCTAAGGCCTCCCACAGATTATCGTCCAGACGCCTTAGCAGAAGAAGTTCCACTTGGGTCACTGTTCCATGTTTCCATCCCCGCAGTCGTGCCGGGATAACGCGGCTATTGTTGAAAACAATAATATCACCTTTCTCAAGGTAGTCTACGATCTCAAAGAAGTGACGGTGTTCGATAGTATGGCTGTCTCTATGTAATACCATCAGGCGAGAATGGTCCCGCGGCTCTATAGGGACTTGAGCAATAAGCGTGTCGGGTAAGTTATAATCGAAATCGCTAATTTTCATTCAAGTGTATACCTACCGGTTTGTCAGATAGAAGATCAGATTGACCACTACAGTCAAGAGCAGGCTTATCAGTAGAAAAGTTACCACAGGAAAATAGAAGGAAAACCCGTCTTTTTTGATTATTATGTCACCTGGGAGCTTGCCAAAGAAAGGAACATGCTGGGCAAGGATAATCAACAAACCTAGAAAGGCGATAGAGCCACCCAAGATAAGCAAGATTTTCCCTATATCTGTCATCTAGTTGTCAACCCCCGCTTAAAGCATGAATAAAATCTGAGATTAGCAACGGCTTTTGCTGCCCGTTCCATAGACGGAAACACCGGTATCGAAGCCTTGCTAAGTTTTTGCTCGATTTTCACCCTCTTATCTTCAGCCAGCCCTGGAGGCATAACCAAAACCATCGGCTTGCTATATTGTGTCCGCAATTCCATGAACATGGAATTTATTTCCTCAATGATGACCTCAGGAAGGTATTTGTACAATATGCCGATGTCCTCCTGTATGATCACTAGGTCGACCGACCCATCCTGTACAACGGTCTCCAGCGCTTTCCTTATCATCATCGGGTTACCATTTGCCTGACTGACATCCACGGGATTATGCAAAATACTGCCAACTCTGCCTAACAGTTGAGAAAGTTTCCGCTGTGTTTCCGGCGCGAGCGGCACTATATTAAGCCCATGCTCAGTACAGGCATCGGCAGCCGTTACTGAAATGCCACCGCCACCATCAATTAGCCCACCGACGATGGCGATGCCTTTGCCGTCCCATTCTCTGAAGTGTTGAAAGATTAACAGTGAGTCAGCCATCTCATCCACATTGCGAACCTCAACGACACCGTACTGTTTAAACATTGCTGACCATATGGCTGGAGAGCTAGCTAAGGAGCCAGTATGGGATCTGGCTGCAGTAGCGCCTGCCTTGGTCCTGCCAGCTTTTAGTGCCACTACAGGCTTTGTGGCAGCTACGGTTTTTAGGGTCTCTGCTAACCGCCGCCCATCTCGCGTCCCCTCAATGTACATCCCGATAACAGATATCTTTGGGTCAATGCCCATATATTCCAGAAAATCGGCACCATCCAGGTCGATGCCGTTTCCAAAGCTTACTCCTTTGTTATAGTGTATTCCTCGGGCGAATCCAAGCTCCATCAGTTTCTCTCCGACTCCTCCGCTCTGGACAACGAACCCTACAGGGCCAGGCTCTCCGATCTTTCCCGCAGGTCCATATGGTACTCTAGCTTCTGCAGAGTATATTCCGATGCAATTTGGTCCTATGATGCGGAACCCACCAAATCGTGCTTTCTCTATAAGAATATTTTCTAACCTACTTGCTGCTATGTCTCCGAGTTCACCAAATCCAGCAGTAAAAAAATGGACAACTTTAACTTTCTTAGCCGCACAGTCATCAAGAAGACCAGGTACATTTTCTCTGGGTATGGTCACAACGACGTAATCGACAGGCTCTGGAATTTCTTTTATGCTGCGGAAAACTGTTAAACCAGATATTTCACCCCCGCGAGGATTGACCGCAAATACCTTGCCGCGGAAACCGGCGTCGATAATCCCCTTGAGCCACATGGAACCTATCTTCAAGGGGTTATGCGATACACCAACAACTGCAATCGATTTTGGATAGAAGAGCGGTGTAAATTGCTGCTGCAGTTGTTCTGCGCGATTTTCCGACATGTATCTGATTTTAGCTAAAAAAGGTGGGTGGCGCAAAAGCGCCACCCACCTTTTGCGGCACTGTAACAAAGATGAGTTTAGAACAGCCCCATCACTTTGCCAGTCTTCACATCGATGTCCACCTTTCTGAAAGCAGGATCAGAGCTGGTACCGGGCATAAGGGTGATAGTTCCGGCCACAGGGCAGAGGAACTTAGCGCCAGAATAGATGAGCACATCACGAACCGGTAATACCCAGCCCTTCGGAACGCCCTTGAGATCGGGATTGTGACTGAGGCTGAGATGGGTTTTTACCATCATGGTAGCGAAATCAGCATATTTGGGGTCGCTTTCTAACATTTTGGCTTTGGCCTCAGCGTCAGGTGTCCAAGATACCCCGTCAGCGCCGTATACCACTTTGGCTATTTTCTCCACCCTGTCGCGCAGCTTCATCTCCAGCGGATAAAGGAATTTGAAATCGTTCTTTTCGTTACAGGCATCCATCACTGCGTCAGCAAGCTCTAAGGCCCCCTCACCACCTTTGAGCCAGTGCTCTGAAAGTGCACATCTAGCCCCAGCCTGCTCAGCGGCCCTGCGCACCAAAGCAATTTCGTCCTTGGTGTCAGTATGGAACGCATTGATGCATACCACCGGGTTTATACCCGCCGTCTTGATAATGTTGATATGATGAAGCATGTTAGGAAGGCCTTTTTCCAGCAGGTTTAGGTTTTCCTTGGCATATTCATCAGGTAAGGGTAATCCCGGCACTACCCGCGGGCCACCGCCATGCATCTTAAGTGCCCTGATAGTGGTTACCAGTACCGCGACATGTGGCTTTAGCCCGCTCAACCGGCACTTTACATTCCAGAATTTTTCAAAGCCAATGTCAGCCGCGAAACCACTCTCGGTAACATGATAGTCGAACATTTTCAGTCCGATGCGGTCACCAATGATAGAGGATTGTCCTACCGCAATGTTGGCAAAGGGACCGGCATGCACCAGACAGGGCTGGTATTCGATAGTGCAGCAGAGAGTTGGATTAATGGTATTCCGCATCCAAGCCGCCATAGCACCATCTACTTCGAGATCTTTGGTGGTCACCGGGTTTCCCTTCATATTGAAAGCCACGGTGATTTCACCCAGTCTCTTACGGAGATCAGCAAGGTCAGTGACCACAGCCAAGATCGCCATAAGCTCAGAACTAACAGCGATGCCGAATTTAGACTGCATCATGTACCCATCCATCCGCCCGCCTATACCTATAATGATGTTTCGCAGTGCCTGAGCACAAAAATCGATTATCCACCCCATTTCTACTCTGGTGGGATCTATATCCAGTCGTCGCAAACCGCGTTTGGCTAACTCGGCATCGTCATAATTGCGCTCGTGCTGCATCCTAGCGGTGAGCGCTACCATAGCCAAATTATGTGCATTCATTAGGTCATTGATGTCACCTGTCAGCCCCATGGAGAACTCTGTCATCGGGATGAGAAGCGCATTCCCACCACCGGCAGCCGTACCCTTAATATTCATCGTGGGGCCACCAGAAGGTTGGCGTATACAGCCACCTACGTTCTTACCCCTTTTACCCAATCCTTCTATCAACCCCATTGTGGTTGTGGTCTTACCCTCGCCAAGAGGAGTTGGAGTAATAGCCGTAACATCAATGTACTTCCCATCTGGCCTGTTCTTCAGACGCTCTAAAATCTTGGCGAAGTCCAGCTTACACAATCTTTGCCCATAAGGAATGATCTCGTCCTTCTGGAGTCCTAACCTGTCTCGCCATTCCTCTGGTGTTGGCATTTTCTCTTCGGCAAGCTCAGCAATCTGCCAGTCCTTCAGTTTTGTGGCATCATAGGGCATAGAACTTTTTACCTCCTTTTTGTTTTATTTAAAAATGTTTTTTGTTCTCAAAAAGCTGACTAGAAGGCTATGCTGCCAAGCCAGCTTTTCTTTCCGCTGCCTCTACTGTGTTCATCAGAAGCATTGTTACGGTCATAGGACCAACGCCACCAGGGACCGGTGTTATGGCCTCAGCCTTTTCCTTTATGGCATCAAAATCAACATCACCTACAAGTCGGAACCCCCGTTCTCGCGTTTTATCCTCCACGCGATTGACGCCAACGTCTATAACCACCGTCCCCTCTCTGACCATGTCAGCAGTTATCGCCTTTGGGCTACCCATAGCCGCAACCAGGATATCCGCTTGCCTGGTAAATTTAGCCATATCTTTAGTACCAGTGTGACACACAGTTACTGTTGCATTGGCCCCTTTCTTTTTCTGCATTAAAATGGCTGCCAATGGTTTGCCGACGATGTTGCTCCTGCCACAGATGACAACATGCTTGCCATCGGGGTCATAACCGCTTCTAACAAGCAGCTGCTGGACACCGTGAGGAGTACAGGGCAAGGGGCAAGGCTCGCCCCGAAGAAGTTTACCCACGTTAACGGGATGAAAACCGTCCACATCTTTTTCTGGTGATATATAATTGATTACCTTTTCCGTATCGATATGTTTGGGTAGCGGTAGCTGCACCAGTATTCCATGAAACTTGGGGTCTTTGTTGAGTCTGTCTACCGTTTTTAGAACCTCCTCTTCAGCAGCGTTAGCAGGTAGACGCACTGTCTCCTCATAAATCCCTATTTCCTCAGCGCCCTTAGCTTTTGCTGTGACATAGGAAACCGATGCCGGGTCTTCACCTACAAGTACTACAGCTAGTGCCGGCGTGATACCCTTCGCTTTCAGACGCTTAACCCTTTCTTTGAGCTCTTCCCTTATTTGAGCTGCGACCTCATTGCCATTGATGATCTTAGCCGTCATGTTTTTTGTTAGCCTCCTTTCTGAACTTATTTGCTGGCCTCTCGTTCCTCAGGTGAACTTTATTCTGATCGTCATCCGCCCCTGGTTTGGCCCCAAAATCATGGTAATCGCTCGAGCCGGCGGCATAAAAGAAGTCATCCTTACTGGTCTTTCGCCTTTACACTGTCAACATGCATCACAGGGAAGATGCCACAGGTCTCTCTCTCGTCACAGTAGCCAAGACGGTAACACTTAGGCTTGAGCTCTGCCCCTATTCTGGGAGCAACCTTCTCAACTTCAGCCTTTATCTTTTCAAATAGCTCCAGTATCTCCCATTGTGCCCGCAGACAGAGCCTTAGGGAGCATGCATGAATGAGTTCTCTGGCATTCATGGTCATAACAAGCTGAGTTTCCACAGCCTGAGGTAAAACATAGCGAGCATCCTCAGCCGGTATTCCTGCCTCGAGC
This sequence comes from Chloroflexota bacterium, assembly GCA_036821185.1. Classification (GTDB taxonomy): domain Bacteria; phylum Chloroflexota; class Dehalococcoidia; order GIF9; family UBA5629; genus CALJTV01. Next base: position 135,636 of record DAISKD010000001.1, read on the forward strand.
ATATGGGAATAAAGGTCATATGCAGCCCCAACAACCTGATGGTATTTGCTACTTAGAGTAGGACTTCTGGAAATCGTCGGTGGTGTGATATACCGCCTCTCACTTAGTTTGACGTATCTCTGGCTTTGCTGTGTGTAGCTGGCTATGCGGTGGCGAACTAGCTGGTGACTTGTAACTCTCGATATGCCCTGAATACTGAAAGTAAAACTGGCATGCTCAAACGGCGAGAGGTGCCCTGATTTTACAAGTTGTCCTAACAGATCGTCTATTCGTTGTGGCCCAAGATTGCCCCACAGTTCTTCAACAGGATGGTGAGAGGCAGAGGACCGAGCTGCAGCCGCGATGGTCAGCTCAGGATTGGGTGTGTAATTGATAAGTGTTACTTGCACGCCAGACCCCTGATTCCTTGGGCACTAGCCACTCATTATACCATTCCAGGGGTGTATATGCAATGTGGCACAGTACTGGATGACTTGTCCCTACATGCCCAGTATGTTAAACTCGATGTTCGGCAGAAGATCGGTGTAAGGATATGGTAACCGCAATAACAAGAGCACCAACGGAGGCATAAACATCCATGGCTCGCTTCATTTTGGTTAGACACGGTCGCACGGAATGGAACAGGGTGGAAAGATTTCGTGGCAGGACAGACTTAGAACTTGATGCCACCGGTATAAAGCAAGCCCAAGCTACAGCACAACGGCTGTCCGAATGGCCCGTTGCTGCCGTTTACAGCAGCCCGCTCCGAAGGGCACTGGCTACTGCCGATGCAATGGCCCGACAATGCAATTTGAAGGTACAGGTGGTTGATGGGGTTATCGATATAGATTATGGCGACTGGCACGGGCTCTCTCCAGAAGAAGCTGCTGCGAAAGACCCGCGTCTCTTTTCTCTGTGGTTAGAGTCACCCCACCTGGTAAGATTTCCACACGGGGAAAGTTTGGATGATGTCAGGAAGAGGTGTGCGCTGGCGGTAAATAGGTTACTGCAGAAGCACGCTTCGGAAACATTTGTCATAGTCTCTCACAAGGTTGTTTGCCAGCTAATAATTCTTGAGCTGTTAGGTCTCGAAAACGCTTTTTTCTGGCGAATAGCCCAAGATGTCTGTGCCATTAATGTTTTTGAAGTAAGAAACAATATACCATCAGTGGTGCTGCTCAATGACACCTGCCACCTACAAGAGATGACCGAAGAAAAGAAAAATTGATACAATTACTCATCGTTTATTTTTTGAGGTGGTGCCTTTTAGCCTAGGGTCAAGCAGATTGTGGACAAAACGGTCTTAAGGGGATGCTAACGGTATGCCACGAGTAAAGGTGGGAATAATAAACGTGACAGGATATGCTGGTGCTGAACTGGCTAGAATACTAGCTAGGCATCCGATGGCACAGATCACCTCGGTTACTGGACGCAGCGCTATCGGGCAAAAACTGGCACAGATATTTCCACACCTGTCCGAGCTTGACCTGACTGTTACCTCCGATATTCAAGATGCCGAGCTTGTTTTTTCAGCAATGCCTCACAAGGCGAGTGTCGAAGCCATAATACCCTTGCTCAAGCAGGGTTTGCGAGTAATCGATATAAGCGCTGATTTCCGCCTTAAGGACCCAGCTGGGTACCCACAATGGTATGATTTTGTTCATCCTGCTCCGGAATTGCTGGCGGAGGCGATTTACGGCTTGTCAGAACTTTACCGCCAGAAGATTTCCAAAGTTAGATTGGTTGCCAATCCTGGATGTTATCCCACAGGGGCGATCCTTGCATTGGCGCCGGCCATTAAGGAGAACTTTATTCATACCGACATTATTATTGACAGTAAATCTGGTGTCTCCGGGGCAGGTCGGACATTAACCCTGTCAACACATTACTCCGAGGCAGCCGACAATGTGCGCGCTTATTCACTGGAAGGGCACCGTCACCTCCCAGAGATCGTTCAGGAGCTTAAGGCGCTGGCACCAGACTGTTCCCCCTCAGTGACCTTTGTGCCTCATGTAGTACCCACTACCCGTGGGATTCTGACCGTATGCTATGCCCAGCTTCAAGATAACAAGCTACCCAACACTAAGCAGGTCTTGGAGTTATATCAGGACTTTTTTAAAGGAGAACCTTTTGTAAAAATTGTAAATTCTCCCCCTGAGACCAAACAGACTTGGGGGAGCAATCTCTGTATCATCCATCCTTTCGTTGACACTAGAACAGGAAGGCTTATTGTTATTAGCTGTCTGGACAACCTAGTCAAAGGAGCGGCTGGACAAGCTGTCCAGAACATGAATATAATGTATGGCTTCCCTGAGACGACAGGACTTGATGCACTACCTTTGTATCCGTAACCAATACGCCCCCATCGTCTAGAGGCCTAGGACACCAGCCTTTCAAGCTGGCGACAGGGATTCGAATTCCCTTGGGGGCACTTTCCTCTAGCCCAGCCTCGCCACACAAACTTCGCCGTTTTCTATTACTACCCTCATTGTCCGGTTGCAGTGCGGGCACTGGAGAGGACCGCTGTAGTTAATCTGTGAAGGTGCAAGGGGGATACTTTTGCCACAGCCTAAACATATTACTCCTGCTGGTTTGTTGCCGGGAACAGTCTGCTGGTGCTGGCGCTTATGGGCAGCGAGTTGCTCAATGTTGTCAAACTCAATGCCACAGGTCACACATCGAAAACGCATTATGTCCTCCTTTATTCCTCATGGGGCATATTTTGGTTTGGTAAGTACCTGAGAGATCTAAACCACAATAACACAGAGAAATCATCTCTTCCGCTATTCTACAACAAATTTGCACGCGAAGCGAAAAGGCACCGAAACACACTAAAGCATAGAGTAAGACTAGCAGGAATCGTGCGTATGTAGAGGTGCAAAACTGAAACAGTGTTGGAACACTCCTCTACCTGATCGAGGTTGTTTTCCTAAAGAGGGCGCTCACCTCATTTTTGAAAGCTCCTCTCCACTTCGATTCATGGTGATATTTCAACTGTTCGAACTGTGTGTGGAAGGACTCGGAGTCGATAGGGTCCGTAGTCATGAGCAGGGCGTCCTCACCGTTGTCAGTATAGTAGGCCCGACGTAAACCTACTCTTTGGAAGCCGTATTTTTCATACAGCGTCTGCGCCGGAATATTGGAAATGCGCACCTCTAACGTTATTACTTTCGCATTTAGGCGAGCTGCCATTTCAATTATCGCGATGAGAAGCCGTTCCCCGATTCCTCGTCGTTGATAGGCTTTGCGAACCGCAATCGTCGTTATATGGGCTTCGTCTACCATGACCCAGAAGCCAGCAATGCCTACTACATAACTGGTCGCCATTGTTATTTCCTCTGGGTTACGCTTGAAGGGCAAGCTCTGCCTCAACCTGTCCAATATTGTCAGCAACCCAGCGTTTTTAGTACCAGTTACCTGAGAATCAATGCTGCTCTGCTCGACAGCTACTATGTAGTAGGCAAGTCTGTTGCGAAGCTCCTGTTTAAAAGTAGAGTACGTGGGGCGAGGCCACTGAGTAGGAAATGCCTCACGGTCGATTTCAATGACCTGAGGTATATCGTTTTCTTGCATTTGCCTGATGATGTAATAGCTCATCTGCTTGATAGATAGGTCTTTATTTTCAATCGTTAAATCTAGTATACTTAATCATGGGCTAAAAATCTAAAGCTACTTTTGGTTCTTGGCTCCGGTACATCAGCCGGAGGAAGAGAAACGAAAGGGAGGGTACGTATGGCAGGTAAAATTGTAGCTGAAGTCTCAGTTATTCCCATAGGCACCGGAAACACTGGGTTGAGCCATTTTATAGCCGCTTGCCTTGATGCTATCGAAAACAGAAAAGGTATCTCTTATCAGCTTACACCGATGGGTACTGTCCTCGAAGGTAATTTGCAGGACGTGTTTGAGGCAATTCAGGCAATGCACGAAGCACCTTTTAGCAGAGGGGCATCGCGTGTAGTCACCTGGGTCAAGATCGACGACCGGCGCGACAAGCAATCGACAATGGCCAGTAAGATAGAATCCGTACTAAAGTTACAACAATCTAGTAGGTCGGATAAGAAATGACAGACCTAAGCATCCAGCTGGCACCGTCGCATGCTAAAGGCTTACGTTTAGCAAACCCTGTTATGGTGGCCTCTGGCACCTTTGGTTATGGGATAGAATATGCCGAACTTGTTGAGATTCAAAAACTTGGTGCTATTGTTTGCAAGGGTACCACTCTCCACCCCCGCAGCGGCAACCATCAGCCCAGGTTGCTAGAAACATCGCCGGGTATTCTTAACTCGATTGGACTGCAAAATATCGGGGTAGAAGCCTTGATAAGAGATAAGGCTCCGATCTGGGCAAGCTGGCAAGTCCCTGTAATAGTCAACATAGCTGGAGATACAGTAGAGGAATATGCACAGATCGCTTCGAGACTTGAAGGGGTTCAAGGAATAAGCAGCATAGAAATAAACATAAGTTGCCCCAACATTGCCCACGGCGGAATGGAGTTTGGAATCGACCCTAAAATGGCTTCTGAAGTTACAAAGTGTGTCAAGAGCTCTACAAGCCTGCCGGTTATCGTAAAGCTACCTCCAGGTGCAGCCGATATTGTAGAGGTCGCTGCGGCAGTGAGCCAGGCGGGAGCAGACGCCATAACACTGGTGAACACCTTACGCGGAACGGTTATCGATACAGCTAAGCGTAGACCGGTTTTTGGCAATACCTACGGCGGACTCAGTGGCCCGGCCATCAAAGCGATCGCCCTACACATGGTTTACAAGGTAGCTTCCGAGGTCGAGATACCGATTATAGGTTGTGGAGGAATAGCATCTGCAACAGATGCCCTGGAATTCATTATGGCAGGTGCTACAGCTGTGCAGGTCGGTACTGCTAATTTATCTGATCCCCGTACCCCCATTAATGTGTTGCACGGCATTGAGCAGTTTTGCGAAAAAGAAGGGATAAAAAGGATAGGCGATATTGTAGGGATCGCCCAAAGATAGAACTTGCATTTCTTCGCTGATACAGCTTCGAACGAAGTCAATAATTAAGGATTCCAGTCGCAATGGCTGTATAGTGAATACCTTTGATCATGGCATTCCTCTCTAGGTCCCTGAGATCAAACTTCTGGCTATGGTCATACGCTGCATCTCCGATGTCCCTTCGTATATCTCGGTTATTTTGGCATCCCGCAGATAACGTTCTACAGGATAATCCTTGCAATAGCCATAGCCACCATGTATCTGCAAGGCGCTATTTGTCACCATCCTTGCCGTTTCCGCGGCGAACAATTTCGCCATTGATGCCTCTTTCACAAACGGCAAATTCTGATCCTTGAGCCAGGCTGCTCGATAGGTCAAAAGCCGAGCAGCATCTATCTGTGTTGCCATATCAGCCAGCATCCACTGGATAGCCTGAAAATTGATGATTGGCTGCCCGAACTGTTGACGTGTCTTGGCATATTCCAAAGCTGCATCGAACGCAGCCTGTGCTATGCCTACTGCCTGAGCAGCTACCGTCACCCTGCTAGAATCAATGGCTTCCAAAGCTATCCTTAGTCCCCGTCCCTTTTCTCCTAGCTGATTGGATATCGGGACACGACAATTGTCAAACACGAGCTCTGTAGTTGACGAGCCGCGTATACCGAGCTTGCGTTCCTTTTTGCCAACCGTAAAACCTGGCATACCCTTATCCACTATAAAAGCGGTAATACCACGGTGTCCCAACGTCTTATCAACTGTGGCAAACACTACGGCTATCTCGGACTCAAGGCCGTTGGTGATAAAGATTTTTGCCCCGTTTAGAATATAATTGTCCCCCTGCAATGTGGCTGTGGTCTCCAGGGCTCCAGCATCGCTCCCAGCTCCTGGCTCGGTTAAGGCAAAACAGGCTAGTTTCTCGCCTTTTGCCAGAGGGACAACATACTTTCGTTTCTGCTCCTCGCTGCCGAATTTGTAGATGGGATAGCACGCCAATGAAAGACTCGCTAGGAAGATCGTACCTACAGAAGCGGAAACCAGGCATATTTCCTCGGCGGCAAGAGCCATGGACAAGTAGTCACCACCACTGCCCCCGTATTCTTCCGAAATAGTGATACCAAACAACCCCAACTCTGCCATTTTCTTCAGTATCTCCTGTGGGCATTCCCCGTCCTCATCTATTTTCGCTGCTAAAGGCTTGATAATGCTGGTAGCAAATTCTCTGACCATCGTCTGAAACATTTTTTGGTTCTCACTCAGCTGAAAGTCCATTTCCCCTCCTTTCTAGAAGACGAGATGTTACCTTTGAATACCCAGAGTGCTTTTTAGCACATCGCATGTCGCGCCTACACCAGAATATCGTTCTGGATCGTGCTTTCCACCCTCGCTAACTCAACATTCTACTTCGCTGCCAACGCAGCGTATATGGTTAAAACCACTGGTGCGGTAGTATCACTCGTTATCGAAACACTGACTTTATCCTGTAGTATGTTGCTAAACAAAATCTCCAAGTCGTCGAGCGTGTCTATAACCACGCCAACCTTGCCATTCGCTTTTGCCAGACACAATTGATTCCTCAGAATATACTAGCAAGCATGGAACATGTTCTATTCTCCTATTCCAATTTTGCAAGCTCCATGCCTTTCCGGAAAGCCAATATATTAGCGTCAATCTCTTTAGGGAAGGTCTCTCTGAGTACCAGTTCAACGCGCTCTTTGTCCAGCGGCATTACCTTGCTGGCCACAAGTGCTCCTATAAGAACTGAGTTAGCAAACATAGCACTGCCCATTTTCTGGGCTTCTTCAGTAGCATTCACTACCCATACCTTAGCCGAGAGTTGGCGTATTGCAGACATGAGCTCATCCAGATCGGGATAACTGGCTTGTCCCCCGGTGACATCTATCGAGTAAATAGGTCTGGGGTTGACTATAGTGACCACACTAGGGTTACCATATCTGCTCAACATTCGAAGTGTTTCTACCGGCTCCATTCCCAAAACAATGTCAGCAAACCCGTCTGGAATAAATGGGCTGTACTGCGTATCTTTGGATATCCTAACGTGGCTCATGACAGGGCCACCACGCTGGGAAGCCCCATACGTTTCGCCAATGGTCACAAAATAGCCAGCATCGACCAGGGCTTTCCCCACCACAAGCGAAATCAATACGTTACCTTGTCCCCCAACACCGGTAATAACAAGATTCAGTGGGTCCTTCCATCTCCCTTTTGTTCTCATCTTGCCTCCTTTACGATGGCCCCTCTGGGACAAATGTCGGCGCACACCCCACAACCAGTGCAGATTACATCATCTATTTTGGCTTTGCCTGCTTTCTTGTCCCAAATCAACCCCGGACAGAGAAAAACTCTCGTACATAAGCGGTCGCATCCACAGCTCTCGCCTATGCATTTTTTCTCATCTACACAGACCCGGTAAGGGGCCTGTTGCTTCTTACTTCTTACCAGCTCGCATTCGCGGCGCATAATGACCACTTTTGCACCACCACCCTGCGCCATCATATCGAGCAGTGTAGCAGTTGTGGACTTCAGATCGAATGGGTCGCAGACTTCGACCTTTGCACCCAGCGCGCGGCACAGTGCCTCCATACTCACCACATCTGTTGGCTCTCCCATCGCTGTCATACCAGTACCGGGGTGAGGCTGAAAACCGGTCATGGCAGTCGCGCTGTTATCCAGAATGACGAGGATGAAGTTGGACTTGTTATATATGCCGTTAACCAGAGCGGGAATGGTGGCATGGTAAAATGTGGAATCACCGACTACCGCCAAGACAGGCTGGTCAAAACCGAATTGCCCCAGCTTGCCCAATCCGTTTGCAATTCCGGCGCCAGCACCCATGCAGTGCATGGTTCTGACTTGCATAAAGCCTGCTGGGCCTATGGCCATAGAGTAGCACCCGATATCGCCAGTAACAAAGCCATTGCGTCCGTCCAGCTTCAGTGCGTTCTTGATTGCCCAGAAAGTGGCGCGGTGGGGACACCCAGGACAAAAAGTCATACTTCTTTCCGGGACATGGCTTTTCTTGAACGATTCTGCCCTCGAGCTGAAGTCAACTGGCCGTGGCTGATAGGTCAAGTTCATTATGCTGCAGATTGCTTTGATCACTGTATCAGGGTTCAATTCCCCGTAGGCATTCAAATGGCCACTTCGCTTACCATAGAAAGCTGGTAAGCGACCGATGCTGGGTAAACTAGCGATAAACTCTACTACATTTTGTTCCAAAAATGGGTCTATTTCTTCAACGAACAATATTTTCTCTGCGTTGGCTACATGGTCTTGTATGAACTTCTCCGGCAGTGGCCACAAGGTGCCCAGCTTCAGGATACCTACTCTGTCGTCTATCTTAAGAGCCTTGACTGCGTCCAGCGAATAGAGCCAGCAACTTCCACAGGTTACAATTAACAACTCGGGATTCCGGGGGCCGACATAACGATTAAACGGTACCGTTTCAAATTTCTCTTTAGCCCTGTTCAACCTCATATGTTGGAAGAGATGTCTTACTGGGCTGGGAACAGGAATATATCTGGTTGGCATTAAGTTCGACAGGTCATGTACTTGGTCGAAGAAAGCTTTATGTCGAATTTGAGGTAACTCTCCGAGCTTCACGTTTCCCCGCGCATGGGCAATGCGGGTTACGCTGCGCAGCATGCAGATTGTGCCAAGCTCTTCAGAGAGGTCAAAAAGCCACCTGGTCATGTCTTTCGCTTCTTGAAAATCGCCTGGTTCTACCAGGGGGATATCTAGCCATTTGGCTACTGGTCTGGTGTCCTGCTCGTTGGAGCTCGAAATGGCTGACGGGTCATCGCAAACGATAAGTACCAGTCCTCTTTTGCCGATACCACTCATCACTAAATTTGAAAGGAAATCGCAGGCTACATTTACCCCGTTCTGCTTCATAGCAGCAAGAGCTCTGATACCAGCGAACGAGACACCGGCAGCAGCTTCCACGGCAACTTTTTCGTTCACTGACCATTCAACATATATACCAACGTCTTTAGCTACTTGTGCCAAACTGCCGATAATCTCTGATGATGGTGTCCCTGGATAGGCAGCGGCAAAGCCAATTCCGGCTTCTAGAGCACCACGAGCAATGGCTTCATTGCCTATAAACAACTGACTCGTCCCCGGCGCATTTAACGCTATGCTCATTATTGCAGTCACCTCCGTAACATCAGATTAACAACTTCTCTACCCAATCGGGCGACAAGCCCAAGTAAAGCAGATTCTTGGGATCACCACTTTTCTTCCTGAGCTCGTTGAGAGCGCGTTTCTTCTTAAGTAGCGCCGCCTCCTTAAGATGGTCGAGATTTTGCGCAGGTAGTTCGCTCACTTCTATCTTACCGTTCGATATCAGCGCTTGCCACAGTTCTTCACCAACCTCGGTGCGTATGATGACGGTATTCCATCCTTCTATACCCTCCGCTGCGCCAATAGAAATGTCAGCAAACTCGGATGTCATATCTGTACAGTAGGCACAGCCTGGCATAGTAAATTGCCTTACCTGTTCCAAAGGGAGCGATACAATACCTGACGTAGTGTAAACGTCGAACCGATTAGCTGGTGGGGGTGGAACATCAAATTTCGTCACATCTGCTAAGTCCACAACTTCTTTCATGAAGACGTAAAACCTATCGGGTGCAAGCGCCCACGTACAGAACAGCCCGATCACCATTTTGATACCGTCTACGCTGAACCTGTTTTGCGGCGGCTTGTGCTTCATTTTAGATATCGCAAGAACCTGGCATGGAGTGGCTACAATCGCTAGCTTGCCCCCGCTGATGAGCCCCTCTCTTGGGAACTGGTTATAACCGTAAAGCACCGGGCATGCCATATAGTTTGAACCGGTGCATTGCATCAGGCTCTCCATATCCCTCGCCAGGAAAGGTTGTGGCACCTTGTCTGCCGGCGTTTTTGCCAAAAGCACCGCGTCAACCAACCCTTTTTCCAGTGCGAACGAAAGCGCAGTAGTTACCACCCCGCCATACTGTGCTTTCGTTCTAATACGGACATCGCTGGACCTAGCTATTACTATTTTCTTCGCTTGACCAACTGGTTCATGGTAGTAGGGTGAGCCAAAAACAGTCCTACTCAGAGCGTCCAAGTCAGTAAAGGTTCTCGGACAATACTGATAACACTGGCTATCATTGGCCAGGTCGCAATTATCGAGAATAGCTATACGTCCTTTATGATAGGCGAGATAGGGGCAAAACCCTGAACAGACACCGCAAAGCGTACAGAGCCCGGCGTCTATAACTTCAGTGAACAATTTTTTCCAAGCTTTGGTATCGGTGGTCATTTCCCAATCTCCTTTTCATCGTTCATAGAGATAGGTCTCCGGTTCTCAAGCTTTAGCACTATATTCATATCTATTTCGTCGCTATGACTTCTATCTCTAAGGGAAAACCGCCCGGGATCTCTTTAACAGCTACACAACTACGTGCTGGGGGATTATTAGAGAAGAATTTAGCATAGACCTCATTCATACGCGCAAAATCAGCGATATCTCGCAAAAAAACAGTCACCTTGATAATCCTGTCCATCCTGCTCCCCACTGCTTCCAGCAACTTGCTTATATTGTTAAGGACCAATTCGGTGGCCTCACCAATATCGTTTGTAACCCTCGAGCCCTTTTCATAGTCGATAGGAAGCATGCCAGAAATGAAAAGGAACTCACCAGCTTGCACCAGGTGCGAATAAGCCCCGCTTTTTGTGAAACCATTTATGTCATATCTGTGAATTTCCATGCCAGCTCAACATATTCACAACACAATAGAGAAGCAAAAGCTAGCCTCTTACTATGAGCAGAAAAAATGTCCTCCTCACTACTATACCTCGACGTGGCTGAATTATAGCTGGGTTACAGGTCTACTTGCAAGAACGTGACGTAGCAAACAGCAACACCTAGGTTTTTAACCTCTCTGACAGAGCAGCCATATTCCCGATGTTGGCGCTGGTAAATATTTGCCGCCCCTATAGAAACGGTACTAATGTTTTGTTGACCGCTACTGCGAGCATGTACTAGAATTACTACCATCCCTGCTCTGGGGCAATGAGGGACAGCTTTCAGCAGTGGGAAATAAAAACGAAGGGGGTACACAATGATCAGGACACCTGAGCAATACGTGGAAGGCTTGCGCGATGGTAGAGTTGTTTACCAAGATGGACAAAAGCTTGATGATATCACCGCCTATCCGCCGTACAAGAACGCAATAGAGCGAGCAGCATCCGAGTACTATTTAAAAGGCCTTCCCCAGAATAAGCCTCTATTTTGCACCGTCGAGGACGGGGAAGAGTTTTACTTCATCTATAAGGTACCCAAGACTCCTGAGGACATACAGCGGCGCAGGACAATCATTCAAACCCTGATGCGCTCCGGTGCTGCAGCTACCAGTCTCACAGGAATTGACGGTCTGAACGGGGTTGCCTGGGCAGCGGGGAAAATGGATGCGGCTATAGGGACAAAATATCGCCAGCGCGTTGAAGAGTTCCGCAAGCTGTGCCAAAAGACTGATCCGTCTATATGTGCCGCTGTTAGTGACCCCAAAGGGCACAGAGGCCTCCATGCTGACGACCCGAAGCAAAAGCACAAGGATTTCTATTTGCGGATTGTTGACCGCACCAATGACGGCATCTACGTCAATGGTTGCAAGCTGCATATAAGCGAATCGATTCTGGGTAACTGGCTAATATGTTTACCATCTCGTAACCATGAAGAAAGCGAGAAAGACTATTCCGTTGCCTGTGCTGTCCCATGCAATGCCAAAGGGGTCAAATTCATTGCCACCGATTCTGAACTTGCAGGCGGTGGGGGACATCCCATGATAATATTTGACAACGTTTTTGTGCCGAACGAGAGAGTATTCATGGCTGGCGAATGGCAATTTAGCAGGTTGATGGCAACTTCCTTTGCACGTTACCATCGCTTAACAGCAGCTACCTATAAATCGTTGCAACTTCAAACGGTGGCTGGGCTGGCAATGTTGATGGCGGAATATAATGGTCTGACTCACGCCACGCGTATTAGAGATATGCTTGCTTGGCTGGCAATGTATGCCGATATGACTGAAGCCCTGGGTAAAGCTGCTGCACTGGATGCCAAGATAGACCCTGAGACAGGTCTGGCAGCACCCAATGTGGTCTACACTAACTGCGCCAAGTTCTGGTTTGCCGATAACTGGCACCAGGCGATGAAGTACCTCCAAGACATAACTGGGGGTATTGCAGCCACCATGCCGTCTATGAAGGATTGGGGAAATCCCGAGACCCGCCCTTATATCGACAAATATCTGGCAGGCGACGCAAGATATCCCACGGAGGAAAGACTACGTGCTTTGCTAATGGTCAGGCGTTTGGGTTCTACGTTCAATGGCATCCTGACAATACATGCTGAGGGCTCTTTAGCTGCGCAGCGTATGACCATCTATCAGCAGGCAGACTGGGAACGGTTCAAGGCAGCAGCCAGACGTGCGTTGGGACTACCCACAGACCACCCCGAGTTCAAAGACCTGCCTACAGAAGCACCCTGGAAAATGCCAGAATCGAAGGGCAAGAAGTAAACACGCTTAATCCAATACGCCAGGCTATTTGCTCCCATCGAGAGCGGGTGGAAGAGGTTCCACCCGCTCCTATTTCAGTGTGCACTCATTTGTACCATGATATCTAGATGGTATTTAATGCTATTGCAATCTAATCGAGACGACGTCTAAACGTTATATGCTTAAGCCACTGAGGGGAGGGTTTTGGAAAGTCGGCGCTAAAATGAGCGCCACGGCTTTCCTCGCGTTTTAAGGCAGCTTCAGTCATCAGACGGGCTGTGAGGACCATATTGCTCAGCTCGTATGACGGCCTGTCAATAGGCGTAGACAGATGCTTTTCCCATGTGTAAAGAAGGTGTGCCGCTTCGGTTAGATGGTCACCGTGGCGGACTATGCCCACCTTCTCCCATAGCAGGGATTGTAGATTCAGCAGGTTAAGTGGCGGGTATTGCTCCACAAGTTTGTGGTGCTGCAGAGTGACATATTCTTCGTTGACGGATCGGGGTGATGAAACTATTTTGTTGCCCCCTTGTATTCTCTGAATGATCCGTTTGCCAAAGACTACCACCTCGAGGAGAGAGTTCGACGCTAGGCGGTTTGCGCCGTGGACGCCGGTGCAAGCTGTTTCCCCGGCCGCGAACAAACCGGGGATATTGGTCTCTCCCCAAGTGTTCACCTTAACTCCACCCATAAGATAGTGGGCAGCTGGTGCTACTGGAATCAAACCCTTGGTAATATCAAGTCCATGGTCGAGACAGAAGCGATATATATGGGGGAAACGCGCCATAACTTGCTGCGGTGGCAAGTGGGTGACATCGAGAAACACTCGATCGCTCCCTGTCTTCTTCATCTCATACAGAATACTCCTGGCTACCACATCCCTCGGTGCAAGATCGGCTTCGGGGGTGTAGTCCGGCATAAAGCGATACCCGTCGACATTTCGTAGAACTCCCCCTTCACCCCTCACTGCTTCACTTATTAAGAATGGTGGTACACCAGGAAGACGCAGAGCTGTAGGATGGAATTGAAAAAACTCCATATCAGTTATCTCAGCTCCTGCTCGGTAAGCCAATGCTATGCCGTCTCCGGTAGCTACATCTGAGTTTGTAGTATACTTGAAGAGCCGTCCAGCACCTCCAGTGGCCAAGATTACAAAGGAACAGGCATACTCCTCGAACGAACTGGTATGGCAATCTAGCGTTCTTACACCAGCCACTTTTCCGCCATCGAGCAATATCTCAGTAGCCAAACAGTGTTCTAAGACCTTTATCGATGAACTACGCACGCGACGGCTCAGCGTAAACTCAATGTGTTCGCCGGTGGCATCACCGCCAGCGTGTAAAATTCGAGGAACACTATGAGCAGCCTCTCTGGTAAGTGCAATTTCACCGTTGACGGTATCAAAAGGTACGCCAAATTTTATGAGGTCGGCGATTCTGTCTGCTGCTTCGTTGACCAAGACGCGCACAGCTTCAGGATCACACAGTCCATCACCCGCATTTATCGTATCCTGATAGTGCAACTCAGGGGAATCATTTTTGCTTATAGGTGCAGCTATTCCCCCCTGAGCATGTCTTGTATTGCAATCCTCCATACTTCCTTTGGTTATTATTAGTACATTTCCTATCTCCTTAGCCAACAGAGCAGTATAAAGTCCCGCAATCCCACTGCCAATTATGATAAAGTCGTAAGTGTTCACAATTGTGCCTCCATTGAGTTGGTACTATAGATAATTAGCCATGTGGTTTTTCATTACAATCAACCAGCCAACTCGCCCTGTAAAGCCCAGGGGCTTGCCTTGGTTATCATAACAGGCACTAACTGCCCCAAACAATCGCCATCATGCGGAAAGAAAGTTAATTTATTGCCTTGTGTCCTTCCGAACCACTTGTCTCCTTTCCTACCTTCCACGAGCACTTCTACGGTCTCCCCGATGAATCCTTCATTTATTTCCCCTGCTATTCTGGCTTGGAGTGTCTCTATCTTTCGCAAGCGCTCCATCTTGACATCCGGCGGCACATTGTCCTGGTATTCTCTGGTTGCCAGTGTGCCAGGGCGAGGTGAATATGCAGCCACATGGACAGCGTCGAACCTTAGTTCCTCAAGCACAGCCAATGTGTGCTGAAACTGCTCTTCACTTTCTCCAGGAAAACCAACGATCACATCGGTACTTATAGCAACCTTAGGCAGGCAGTGGCGTATGGCGTCAATCAGTTCTTTATACTGTTCTACGGTATATCCTCGCCTCATTGAAGCGAGAATACGGTTATCACCTGACTGCAAAGGGAGATTTATGTGTTTGCATACCTTGTCCAACTCAGCAATGGCATCAATAAGATACCTGCTCATATCTTTGGGATGATTAGTCAAAAATCTAATCCTCTCTATGCCCTCTACTTTGCTTAATTCGCGTAGCAACACCGCAAGATCAACATCGGTTGAGAGGTCACGGCCATAAGAGTTCACATTCTGCCCGAGCAAGATCACTTCTTTGGCGCCACACAGCGCTAGGTTCTTCACTTGGTCAATGATCTCGGACAATGGCCGACTCCTTTCCCTGCCCCGCCGATAAGGAACAATACAATAGGAACAAAAGTTATTGCATCCTTGAATAATTGGCACCAAAGCGCTGACCGGTTTGCTTCTTGTTGGTGACACGCTGTTTTGGGATTCATTCTCCCGTATTAGACCGAGCTGCTTAGTCGCCCAATCGACCAGTTTGGAGAAATCACCGGGGCCGAAAAAGTGGTCAACATGCGGAAACATCCTCTGTAACCTATCTGTGTCAGGCTCAACGAAACAACCTGTAACTAACAACTTCAATCTGGAACTGTGGCTCTTAAGCCCCTTGGTAAAACCTAGCATACCCAATACCTTGTCCTCAGCACTTTGCCGAACCACACAGGTATTGAGCACAAGTAGGTCAGCACATTTGGGGTTCACAACCCGTCTACAGCCCAGAGACTCGAGATAACCAGCTATCCAGTCTGACTCAGCCTTATTCATCTGGCAGCCTATTGTCCATATATAGTAGTACATTGCTAGTACTGCCTTCAGGGGATCTTTGATATACCTTGCTTGCTACTGGATGGCGGAGGGAATGGGATTCGAACCCATGACCCCGATTTCTCGGGGTAACCGCTTAGCAGGCGGCCGCACTAGACCACTATGCGATCCCTCCGTAGTATGTACCCGCCGTGTTCAAATATAACACAGCCCCTAAACCTGTTTCAACCAGCTACAGTAGAACACAGCAGAATTGCAAAAATAGTTAACTACCAATCTTCGGATTGGGTTATACTATAGGGCATGAGCACTGACAAGACAATTGTCCATGTTACTGTGAGCCGGAATTTCAGTCGCTTTGTCAGTAAAGACTGGCTAATGACGATCGGCAAAAAAGTTCTCCAGTCTGCAGGGATCGATATTCCGGCCGAAGTAGGGTTAGTAATCACTGGCGATAGGACAATCCGTCGGCTGAACAGGCAGTACAGAGGCAAAGACGAGTCCACTGATGTCTTATCTTTTCCTATGTCCGGAGTAGAGGATTCGGAGGGCGTACACTTTGTGTCACCGCCTGACGGAGTCTGTCATCTAGGCGAAGTGATAATTTGCTATCCGCAGGTGGTGCGCCAATGTGAGATTCATGGGCACAGTATAACAGATGAATTAGAGGTGCTAATCGTTCATGGGATCCTTCATCTTCTCGGCTATGACCACGAAACACCCCGGGAAAGGGCCCGTATGAGAAGAAAAGAGAAGGAGATTCTGACAAAGTTGCGACATTTCTAAAAATGCAACCGTTTCGGGTCTGGCAAGATGTCTATATTGTGAGTAGCTCCGCTATATCCGACCAGTTGGACTGCTGCGTATATTTGATCGATGCTGGGGAACTGGTCCTTATAGATAGCGGTGCTGGGTACAGTTTCTCGCGCCTAGTAAATAACTTTCGAATCATAGGACTCGCTCCGGAGAACTTGAGCTTCGTAGTAGCGACCCATCGCCACGTGGATCACATAGGCAGCTTGTTTAGGTTTCGGGAACAGTACAAGGTAAAGGTCATAGCTCATGAGCTGGACGCTGAAGCTATAGAGTCGGGGAGACATGTCGGAGCAGAGTTCTATGGCATCGATTACCAGCCTTGCACAGTGGATATAAAGTTGGAGGGTAAGGCTTTTGAGCTTCGACTCAGAAAATATGTATTAAAGATTCTTCATGTTCCAGGACATACCCCTGGCAGTGTGATTGCTTATTTAGACATTAATGGCAAGAGGGTGCTCTTTGGCCAAGATGTTCATGGTCCCTACGAGCCCACATTCGGTGGAGATATCTATAAGGCCGTCAAATCTCTGGAAGAACTGCTGTCCTTAAATGCAGATATACTTTGCGAGGGACATTATGGCGTTTACCAACCAGCTGTTGAGGTTTATCGATATATAAAAAGCCAGCTCGATCTGTTAAAAACGAAGCTGGACAAATAGTATGTTTTCACCGAAACTGTATCTTCCTTGGCCTTACACGGCACTTTTCGGCAGTAATGATGGACAGAATTTCCGAGACAGCTACATCTATTTTATCTTTCTGACTTATTACGGCATAGTCAAAAAGCGGCAACTTGTTCATCTCATCCTCTGCCTTTGCCAGTCTTAGATTTAGTTCCTCTGTCGTCAGCCCCTGGCGCTGTATCAAGCGGTTTGCCAGCTCGGCAATCGACGGTGGTAAAAGAAAGATAAACACTGCGTCTGGCAGAATCCGCTTTATGGTTGCCGCCCCCTGTACATCTACCTTCAGGATTACGTCTTTACCCTGGCTTAATGCTTCCTCCACATCTTTTTTAGGAACGCCGTAATAATTCCCATATACTTTTGCCCATTCGATTAACTCCTCATTTTGTATCAGCCTCTGGAACTCAGCTTCCGAAACAAAATGATAGTCAATGCCATTTCTCTCTCCCTGACGCTTGGCACGTGTTGTGAGAGTAACCACGTAAAAAAAGGGCAGTCCACGTGTCTTCATTTCAGAGATCACCGCGTCCTTTCCTACCCCTGAAGGTCCAGAGATGACGATAAGAAGCGGTGACGATGTTACTATTTTCGACTCACTCATTTGGCACCTGCACGCATTGCTAGCTACTTAAACCTTAAATCCGTCTTTCAGTACCTTGAAAAATAGAGACCTCCTCCAGCGTTTGCCAGAAGCCCGGGTAGGATATTTCACTTGCACTAGCATTACGGATAAGCGTTTCCCCTTTGGCTACCAATCCAGCAACCGCCAAAGCCATAGCTAGTCTATGGTCATAGTGACTGTTCACCCCAGTTCCACGTAGGATACTGCCACCACGAATAATCATGCCATCAGGTAACTCTTCGATATTAGCCCCCAACCGCGATAGTTCTCTAACAGTGGTGGCAATCCGGTCAGACTCTTTCGTCCTCAGCTCAGAAGCTTCCCTTATGATGGTGGTTCCTTCAGCGACGCAGGCAGCCACCGCTATCACAGGTATTTCATCGATCAAGCGTGGTATTATTTCCCCACCAAGCTCGATACCCCGAAGCCGCCGCGATTCCACAATCAGATCGGCTACGGGTTCGTTGCCTTCAGTATGTTCATTCTCGTATTTTATAATTGCCCCCATTTCTCTGAGTGCATCCACAATTCCGCTACGTAAGGGATTAATACCACAACCATTAATTTTGATTTTAGCGTTGGGGTGAATGGTCCCGGCAACAAGCCAATACGCTGCTGAACTGATATCGCCCGGAACCTTTATGTCTATCGCTTTTAAAGGAGAAGATAAAGGCTGTACACATACAAATTTACGGTCATACCGAATTTTGGCTCCCATAAATTCGAGCAAACGCTCTGTATGGTCACGGGAAGGATGAGGTTGCTCAATCACTGTATCACCCTGAGCAAAAAGGCCGGCCAACAATATAGCAGACTTCACCTGTGCACTTGGGACCTCAAGTTGGTATTCTATTCCGCGAAGATTCTTACATCCTCTAATAACCAGAGGGGCACATGTATCACCGCGGCGTCCGCTAATCTCGGCCCCCATTAGGCGCAGTGGATGAATAACGCGTCCCATTGGTCTAGAACGCAATGAGGCATCTCCAGTAATCACCGAAAGGAAAGGTTGAGCAGCAAGTACTCCGCTGAGAAGGCGCATGGTTGTGGCGCTGTTACCAGCGTTGAGTACATCCGCCGGCTCAAGCAGACAGGAATCACCACGTCCATATACAGCCACAGTCGGTATCTTGTTGGGCTGTTTCACCACCTTTACGCCTAAAAGCTTCAAGCAACGAATTGTGGACATACAGTCCTTGGCTGGAGAAAAATTGCTGATGCTACCAACGCCTACAGCAAGACTATTGAGGATCAGCGCGCGGTGTGAAATCGATTTGTCCCCAGGTATATTGATCACCCCAGACAATTGATCAGGGGCCACTACCTTTGTGAGTTGCGCCCTTCCAGCCATTTTTGTCTCTCTTCCCTCACTAAAGCCAGTATCGTCCTTATACGAGTATCCTCTTCAGAGACGATAGCACGCAGCTCTTGCAGTCTGGTAATCAGTTTGTCCAGCCAGGACACAATATTATTCTTGTTTGTTAGGCAAATATCAGCATGCATTTCCGGATTCCCCGAAGCCAGACGGGTTACATCCCGATATCCGGAGGCTGCTAGCCTGGACATTTTACTCCACTCAGGGCTTTGCGTCGTCGCCAGAACTAATGCCACCGAGAGTAGCATAGGAAGGTGGCTTATACCAGCGACTAAATTATCATGCTCGCTGGGGTCTATATCAAGTGGGATAGCACCGACAGTGGCCACCATGTCCTTCACTACATCCATGCTCTCTTGCATAGTTCCTGGTTGCGGTACAAGGCAATAAACACATCCTTGGAAGAGACTGGCATCGGCGGCTTCAATTCCTGTGGTCTCTTTGCCTGCCATGGGATGTCCACCGATAAAGCTAACATATGCAGGCAATAGCTCTTTTGCCCACTGCATAATTTGCAACTTAGTGCTACTGGTGTCAGTGACGATAGCGCCGTTTTTGAGCACAGGCGCTATCTCGCCGAGCACATCACGAGTAGCCAGAACCGGAACAGCCAGAATGACTAGGTCACTTTCCTTAACCGCCTTCCGTGGTTCCGGTGATACCTGATCCACAGCCCCACGCTTCAGTGCTGTGGAGGCTGTGCTTTGACTGCGCGTGCAACCGACTATTTTTGCCGATCGCCACCCCGAGCGCTTCAAAGCCAGTCCTAGCGAACCACCGATAAGTCCTAAGCCGATAATAGTGATGTGCACTGCATCATTATATCATAGGGACACACCTTCTCAATTCTGGTCAGCGCCCCTGATAATTGCAGGGTAACCCTTCGCCTTAGCCAAATTGTCTATGAAAAGACCACCAGTCGGACACGAATCTTGACAGGCCTCTGCGATTCTTTTTACAATTCTTAACAGTACAACTGAATACAGAAATGCGAGGTGTTCCCGGGTGACCGGGAGCTTAAATGGAGAGCAAGCCGGTGGAATTCCGGCACAGTCCCGCCTGCTGTAAAAGTCAGAACACCTGCCTTGCAACCCCATCTGCTTTCGCGGAGAAGAGAGCAGGTGTAAATTGTTCTCTAAAAAGGGGTAATTATGAAATATGGCATATTGAAATTTGCGGTTATTGCACTGCTCATCATCGTTGCGAGTTCTGCTTGTTTGCCACCTGAGTCAAAACCATCGCCTGTAATATCGCCACCCCCGGCAGAGGAAGATGAAAAGGCTGTTGAAACTGAGGCCCAAAGGGAAGCCCTACCCACCTTCCCTATCACGGTAGTCGATGATATAGGAAGACAGGTGACGATTTCTCAACTTCCCCAAAGGATTATATCTCTGGCACCCAGCAATACTGAAATACTGTTCGCTTTGGGACTGGACCAGAAAATTGTGGGGGTCACAGACTATTGTGATTATCCTGAAGCAGCTAAAGCAAAGCCTCGGGTAGCTGGGTACTCCAACCCTAACATCGAAAAGATTGTATCTCTGGAACCAGATCTTATAGTTGCTGAATCGATACATGAGAAGATGGTATTACCTGCGCTAGAAAAGTTGGGACTGACCGTTTTTGTTACATCTGCAACCTCCTTAGACATTATTCTCCGTGATATAGAAGTCATCGGGCGGATTACTGGCAAACAGAAAGCGGCTACCGAGCTCGTTAACAACTTAAAAGCCAGGATCGATACAGTGGCCTCCAAAACAGCCGCGCTGACATCCGAACAGCGACCTCGAGTATTGTACGTTTGCTGGCATGCCCCAATATGGACAATGGGCAGTGGAACCTTTATCGACGATTTAATCTGGAAGGCCGGAGGGAGCAATGTCTTCGCGGCCGACTTTAAAAAGTCTAGGGCTGTCTCTCTGGAAGCAGTGATAAATAAAAACCCACAGGTAATACTGGTCAGTGGAATGGGAACGACCGGGGAACTCATATATTCTTCAATAGTGGGCGAGGAACGTCTCAAGAGTGTAGACGCTATAGCCAACCACCGCGTCTACAAAATAAGCAATGCTAACCTGATAGAGCGTCCAGGACCGAGGATAGCAGACGGACTCGAAGAGATCGCAAAATACATCCATCCCGAACTTTTCAGAGCAGGGTCCGCACCAAGTAAGTAAGCGTTATTCTAGTTTCAGGAGAGTAGCCGAGCCATGATGTGATGAAACCGTCGACAAGCAGGGTGCTCTCGGGTGACCGGGAGCTTAAATGGAGAGCAAGCCGGTGGAATTCCGGCACAGTCCCGCCTGCTGTAAAAGTCAGAACGCCTGCCTTGCGATAAGACTAAACCTCCGCGGAGAAGGGGGCGACGGATTTGTAAATCCCCTGCTCTACGGGCAGGGGATTTTTTAAAATAACGTTTTTCTTCTCAAAGGGGGTTTCAATGGGAAACTCGATAATGTCTAACGTACTTACAGCACTCGCAATTATTGTCCTGTCTGCTGCACTCATGCCTGCAAAGGCGGCAGCCGAGAGTCCCACGGTGCTGAGATGGTCCCGAATAGTCACACCTGGCGCACTATCATCCAGGAACGACATAATCAGTCCTTGCGATGTAAACCACATTGCCATAGGTTCAGATGGTAAGACTTTATACGCCATCGACATACCAAATGCGAGCAAGTCAACCGGGGCTGGGGCTCTTTATAGGTCGATGGACAGTGGAGCCACATGGGATGACAGCCCTGGCAAGCGACTCTTCCTTGCCATGAACCCAGCTGACAGACTCAACTTCAGAGTTTGGAATATTGCAATAGCACCTGATAATCCTAACTTTGTGGCAGTGGTCACCAGCAATGCCGCTGCTGACGCGCCGGCCAATGTATGGATATCCACCGATGGCGGTGCAAACTGGGAAAATACTAACTTCCCCGCCTTTGAACCTATAGGTGCGATCGACATTTCTGCCAATAGCAAGGGTCTTGACATCGCAGTGGGTACGCGCCCCGGTAACGGGACAGGAACTGTATGGACTCTAAGAAGTCCGGAGCCCAGTGGATGGAAAGATCAGTCTCCCGGTAGCAACCTGGGTGATATCTTAGCGTTGAAATTTTCACCCAACTATGGAACAGACAGTACAATTGTAATCCTGTATTCTACAAACCAGGGTACATTTCTCAGTGCTGGCGTACGGGACACCGCTAGCAATAGCACCAATTGGAGAGCAATCTACCTAAATTCGCCACCTGAAATTACCACAAGCGGCCACGGGACATCTCCAAAATCGCACCAGATCATCAGTGCCAGCCTTGCATTACCGCAAGACTTCCACGGTCAATCAGCAAGCTTGAGAAGGTACTACATCAGCACAGATGACGGCGGGGCTACAGGCACGGCCGGCATCTACCGTTTTGACGACAGGGTAGGCTATCTTCTGATGAAGGCTACGCCTTCCAATCGTGTGTCTAGTATCGCATATTTCGGGAATTTTGCTGCAGGCAAGCTACTTGTTGGAGAGGTTCTTGGTGATACACAGTCGGCCACAGTAATGACCTGGTTTACTGATTCTCCGACCACCTGTCCTATACCCTGCTGGTACCCGGCAATGAAGCCCCCCACAGGTGCTGCAGGCAACAGCAGCAATGGTTACGCCAACGCACAAGTAGCATGGTCGCCTGATGGTACTCTCGCCTATGCCGCCACAGCTAGCAGTGGACCGCTTCAATCAGGACAGTTCTGGTATCTTGCCTACACAGTAGGAAACTCATTGGACGAAACCGCATTCTCGGTAAGTCGGAACAATGGTGAGACCTGGAACCAACTCTCGCTTATAGACACCAAAATTGACATGCTGACAGATCTAGCCCCGTCTCCCGACGGCTCTGTGCTTTATCTGGCTTCGGTGAATACCTCACCCCTCTACTCCGGATTTGATAGCGTGTGGCGGAGCCAGAATGCTACAGGAGTATCTACCTGGGAACGCGTGTTGTGTCGATATATGAGCGATGCCAACAACCAGGAATACATATTACAGCTTGCCGGCGACTATAGTGACGGGCGCTTCGTCTTCTGTGCAGCCCGTAATACAAGGGAACTGCTGTGGTCGCCGGACTTCGGCGATTTCTGGGCCAGCCTTGCCCCCAGTTCACTTGTCCAAGACTTCGCCGTCGAGGACAGCAAGACTGCATTCGTACTTGACCCACAAGGATACGTGCAGAAGTTTACCTGGACTGGCAAAGGATGGCTCCCTCACAGGCCGGTGCCTTCTTGTCTCAGCAGCGGCTACAGTATAAGCGTAGCTTATACGGGCACGACGCCGGACAACCTCAAGGGGTATGTATTCGTCGGAGGAACAGGTGACGGCGAGTACGATGTTGCCTACTCGAACGACGGTGGGCTGACTTTCACACCTATCCCGGCAAAACTGCCAACGCGAGGCAACAGCATGGTCATCGCCACGCAAAACTATGAAACCGAGAGAGGAGCCTCGGGCGACATTATTGCGATCAATCCAGGCGGAATGTATCAGTGGTCAACCTCTTATGGTGGTGGGAGCTGGGCATGGCCCAGTCCAACTCCAAACGAATGGGCCACACAGTGGGGTGGCCCTAACTGGCCAACAGCTGTGACCAATCTCTGCATATCAAGAAACGGCAGTTTCTATTTCACCGATATGTGGGGCGCCTATATAAGGTGGAACTATGCTGCCGCTGGGATGGACATTTTCCTCAACTTTGGCACCACGCCATCAAGAAAGCTGAGAATTTCTGGAGGGTTGGAGCTCGATCAGCCGGTAACTGTGTGGATCATCGATCAACAGCCCTACAATCCGCCATACGGATATGTCTGGTTTTATACAGATACGTTGCTCTGGTCGGGCCCGCTTCTTCTCGAACCCACAAGCCTGGCGACTGTAGGCTGTGATCCCTCCTCAGGAAGAAATATGGAAATAAACTTGCGATGGCGCCCTATATCCTTATCCCACGGCTACCGTATCGAAATCGCTAAGGATAAGGACTTTTCCTTAAAAGTAGCCGATATCGGAAACACATGGGGCGGAAAGACATCGAGCCTTAGCAAAACCGCCTATACTGACCCACGTGCTCCTTATGTCCCGCCTGACACAGATTATCCCTCTCTGATCATACCACCAGGTGGTGGCGTAGTCACAGACCGAAATGGGAACACCTGGATAGTACCAGGACTTGAGGCAGGACACATTTACTACTGGCGGGTGAGCGTCCAAAGCGTCGCCACCGGTGACTATATCACCAGTCCATCATCGTGGCGGGAGGCATTTATCATCAACCCTGGTTTGCCTGTTAGAGCACCTCACCTAGGACCTGAGCCACTAGAACCGAGAAATGGTGCGGTAGATTGCAGTACCGGTGGCCTAACCTTCTCATGGACACAATTGCCAAGAACTACAAAATATGAGTTTGTCCTTACCACAGACCCGCAAATGAAGAACATCGTTGTCACAGCGGTACCTAGTTCACCAGCATATGTCCACCAAGAAAGGCTAGAACCGGGAAAGGAATACTTCTGGCGGGTGCGAGCCCTAGAACCGGTGCCCAGTGATTGGAGCTTTGTTTCGGTCTTTAGAACCGAGTCCTTGCCGGCTGCCCAACATACCGCTACAGGAGAGGCAATTCCTTTGGCTTACCTAGCACTAATAGCTACTGGCACCTTGCTATATCTGAGTATACTTACGCTGATAATCAGACGCAGATAAAAGAACCGCTGGAGCCAGAGACCTTGGATAAGTGCTGCCGGCAAGTCTCCTTGTTAGTTTGCTGTAGGGCCCCTGTCGGATGAACTATTCCTAGTCTGATAGTAGGCGGCAACGAATATGAGAAGCGCGCCCAAGAGTATTGAGACCAATACCTTCGCCAGCTTGGGCAGATCCATCGTCAAAAAGAACGCGAAAGTAAAGGCACCGGCGATGCACGAAAGTACATAGCTCACAAGATGTGCTTGAATGGGTTTTTTCTTCGCCCCCATCCAGATTAGCCAACCTATGAACGCAAGAGCACCTATGATTGCTACAGCTATCACAGCTTCACCAACCAATCTTCTCCAGAAACTTCCCCAGAAAGACAAACATACCCGTCACCAGAACAAGGCACAAAAGTTTACCTATCTCGGACAAGAACCTGATATACTCAACAGCAAGATAACCGACACCAGAGACACACAACAAAACGCCAAACCCATATAGTACGTAGATCTTCATATTTTCAATACTCCCTACATGCCTGGGGTAGGTTTCGGCACCATGATGCCCCTAACGCGATGCCCTAATATAATACGCCGCTCTTTCCCGTCAAAGTTTATCTTCACCGTGTAGTTGGTATCTTCCTCAACAGCGGCATCCATACTTCCGAACTTGCCCGGAGATATCGTCCACTCAACAACCGTGCTCCCGAAACGGCCAATCTTTATTTCCCTGTTCACCAGGTCAGCCAGCTTATTACCGGCTTTCCACAATGATACTGTCAGCTGTCCTTCACACAGGGAAAATGTCCGGTTGTCAATTCGATACCTGCACAAAAGAGACGATCCGCCTACAATTTCACCCGCGAAATAGGTTCCCCCCTCTGTAATATATTGCTGGCCCTCAAACTCAATCGTCTGTTCATGTTCTTCGTATATTATGTAAAGCGTATCATAGACACCAAGATACCCATCAACAATGAAAATGCACAAAATGGCCACAAAACATGCTAATGTGAGTCCCAGATACAAGTAAGCGCTTTTGTCGATCCTTGCCACGGTACGTATTCTACGCTACCTAGGCTCGCAATACAACCCCGAGCTCTTGCGAAAGCCTTGCTAGGATCCCTTGCTGGACCTCATCAATTTCCCGATCGGTCAGGGTACGATTGGGAGATTGGTAGACAATCCTGAAGGCAAGAGATTTTTTTCCTTGGGGTACCTGCTCGCCTGTATAAAGGTCAAAAAGCGACACCGACGCAACCAGAGGGAATTGGCGAATTATAGAGTAAATCTGGTGATAAGTCACCTGTTCATCGACAAGCAAGGCGATATCACGGCTAGCACTGGGATATCTTGAGAGCGGACGGTATGACATACGGTGACCACTGACCAGATCGAGCAGTCTTGATAGCTCCAATTCAATGAGATAGGTGGCTTCCGAGAGTTCGAAAGCTTCAGCTACTTTATGGTGGAGTTCGCCCACCACACCCAGCCTATCTTCGCCTGCTATAACCCAAGCGCATCTCCCCTCGAGCAAGCTATAGTCACTCCCTTTTTCAAAACTTACCTCTAGACCCAACCTCGATAAGAGAGTCTCAACAACGCCTTTGGCAGTGAAGAAATCTATATCTTCGGGCTCGCCCTTCCAGAATGACCTGAAATGACCGCCACT
The DNA here is from genome assembly GCA_036821185.1 of Chloroflexota bacterium. Lineage (GTDB taxonomy): Bacteria > Chloroflexota > Dehalococcoidia > GIF9 > UBA5629 > CALJTV01. The sequence goes on from DAISKD010000001.1 coordinate 162,021, forward strand.
GATTACAGCACACAGCACTTCCTTTTCCTCCGGCAGGTCCCCACTTCGCGGCCAGAACACCCTCCCTACTTCAAAAAGGCGGATACTCCCTTCACGTAATCTCATGTTTCGAGCTAATGTGCTCAGCAATCCCGGGCGCAAGCTGGTACGCAGGTACTCCCATTCTCGAGACATGGGGTTGGCCAGCCTCATCGGCACAGGACCAGGCGAAACCAGCCCCGGTGTCATTTTGTTCGATGCTTCTAAGCTAGTTAGAGAGTAGGTAAGCACCTCCTGAAAACCACAGCCGACCATGATATCGCGCACATTTTCTTTTAGTGCCAGCATAGGGTTAGGCTCATATTTTGGCAACGGAGAACCAAGCATAGTTACCGGGACTGTATCATAACCCGTAATGCGGGCAACCTCTTCAACCAGGTCAGCGGGGCAACTAACATCAGTTCGCCACCAAGGAGGTAGCACGCGGAGGCAGGATGGATCAGTAGTTTTTTCGCATACAAAACCGAGCGCTTCTAATGTGTCTATTATTTCTCTCCTGCTAAGGTCGATGCCAAGGAGACGTCTCACGTCGCCCACAGGGAAAAGTATCTCAATTTGCTCCTTTCGGCCAGGGAAAGCATCTATCACCCCTGTCACCACATTCCCCCCAGCCAGTTCTAACATCATCTGTATGGCACGCTTTAGTGCTATCAGGGGTAGATATGGACTAATACCTTTCTCGAAACGCGAAGAGGCCTCACTATTTAGCCGCAAGCTGTTCTTGCCCCGATGAATCCCTGCCGGGTTGAAATTAGCCGATTCTATGAGCACATCCGAGGTCTTATCCTTAACTTCGGTGTCAGTGCCCCCCATTATGCCCGCAACTGCAACTGCCCTTTCGGCGTCAGCAATAACTAAGATGTCAGGGTTTAAGACGCGTGTAATTCCATCAAGGGTGGTGATCGTTTCTCCCGGTGAAGCCCGACGAACAATGATGCGTTTCCCTCTGAGATCGTTGTAGTCAAAGGCATGAAGTGGTTGCCCGTATTCCAGCATAACATAATTTGTAATGTCGACAACGTTGTTTATCGGGCGCATACCGCAACTAAGCAACCTCTGCTGTAACCACCTAGGGGAAGGTGCCACCTTAACCCCCCTGATCAAAGCGGCGCAGTATCTTGGGCACAGGTCTGGCTCGGCAATCTCTACCGAGATATAGAACTCTATTCTACCAGCCGACTCTGTTGCTGCATAGAAAGGCTCTGCCACATGCACGTTCGCCCGGGTAAGGGCAGCTATTTCTCTGGCTATGCCTATCACCGACAAACAGTCCGGCCGATTAGGAGTTACCTCGACATCCAGAACAACATCACCAAGGTATTCAGAAAGGGGTTCACCCACCGGCGCATCCTCAGGTAATATCATTATCCCCTCGTGGTTATCGGAAATCCCCAACTCCTTTTCTGAGCAGATCATACCCTCCGAAACTATACCGCGAATTTTTACTGCTTTTAGCTCTCTTATATCGCCACTATCAGGGTCTATAAGACGGGCACCCAATGAGGCAAAGGGAACCTTAGCACCGACGATTACATTAGGGGCACCACACACCACACGTTCTGTTCGTCCGTTCAAATCGACTGTAACAAGCTTCAGTCGATCGGCATTTGGGTGGGGTTCCACTTTCGTTATTCTGCCGATATTTACATTTACCCACTCGCCGCCAATAGTCTGTGTCCCACTCACTTCCAGCCCGGCCATGGTCAGCCTGTCACATAGTTCCTTAAGTGGCAGGGAAATGTCGACATATTCTTTTAACCATCTCAGAGGTGCTTTCACAGTGAACCCTCCGCTAGAGCGCCCCGGTCAAAATTGTTCCAGAAATCTCAGATCGTTGCTGTAGAATAAACGGATATCGTCTACCCCGTAGCGAAGTATGGGAATGCGCTCCACCCCCATGCCGAATGCAAAGCCAGAATATACTTCAGGGTCAATATTTACACGCCTCAGAACTTCAGGATGCACCATCCCAGCTCCCAAGATTTCTATCCAGCCACTGTTACCACAAAGACGACAGCCATTGCCTTGGCAAATGAGGCAGTCAATAGCCATCTCCACACCAGGCTCCACAAAAGGAAAATAGTCACAGCGAAAACGGCACCTTCTATCCTCGCCGAAAAGTCGGCGGACAAACTCAAAGAGGGTGCCTTTCAGGTCAGATAGCGTAATGTTTTTGTCCACTGCCAGCCCTTCCACCTGGTAAAACATCCATTCGTGGGTAGCATCTGTAGCCTCGTATCTATATACCCTACCTGGAGCTATTATCCTTATCGGCGGTCTCGATTTCTCCATCACCCTTATCTGGACAGGCGATGTGTGCGTTCTGAGAAGCATCGGCCGTCTGCCTTCAGCATTAACAAAGTCTACCCACAGGGTAGCAAACATGTCACGGGCAGGGTGTTCCTCCGGCATATTTAAGGCCTCAAAATTGTAATAATCCCATTCCACCTCCGGCCCCTCCACAACTTGGAAGCCCATGCTTACAAATATCTCGCAGATCTCGCGTAGTGTCCTAGTTGTGGGGTGCAACCGCCCCAGTGGGACCGCTTTACCTGGCAGGGTGATATCTATGCTACTACGCTGCAGAGTAAGAGCTAACCTTTCTTCCAGCTCCATTCTCTTCTCCGCCAGCTTAGCTTCCAGGGTCTGTTTTACTTGGTTAGCCCTTGCACCGACGATCCGTCTTTCATCTATGGGCAGACTGGATATGGAACGCAGGATCTGTGTCAGAGCGCTTTTTCTGCCCACAAAGCGGACTCGCCAGTCCTCCAGCTCATTCAAATCAGTGACTTTGTCCAGAGTAGAAAGTGCCGTGCGAAGGAGCTCGTCGACTTGCTCTAGCATGTCCGATCGGAGGTCTAGCCTTTTATTTTGGCCAAAACTAAGGAAGTGAGTTTAGAGAAAGTAGCTGGATCCCTCGTTGCTATGTCTGATAGCGTTTTCCGGTCTATTTGCAGTCCAGCTCTTTTCACCCCGGCAATAAACTGACTGTATTTAAGTCCACAATCCCTCGCTGCAGCATTAATACGCGTGATCCAAAGCCGCCTCATGTCTGCCTTCCGCTCACGGCGATGGCAATAAGAATAGTAAAGAGCATGAATCATAGACTCGTGGGCACGGCGATACAGCGCATGCCGTGTCGATCGATGTCCTTTTGTAAATCTGAGAACTTTCTGGTGCCGCTTGCGTGTGACTATACCGCCTTTAACTCTAGACAAGGCTCCCTCCCTGCTTACAAATTATTTCGAACCGTATGGTAAAAGCTTGGCTACTCGACTTATATCTGAGCTATGAACGGGGATCATATCACCGTAGAGACGCTTTGTTCTCGGGGCTTTCCTGCGCCGCAGATGACTTCTGCCCCCCTTCATGCGCAACAGCTTGCCTGACGCGGTTACTTTGAAACGTTTCTTAGCACCTTTATGTGTCTTCAATTTCGGCATTAGACTGTCTCCTGTACTTCAGCTTTCTTTGGTTGTTTGGCCGATACCGGTGATAAAACCAAACTCATAAACCGTTCATCCGAGCTTGGTTCGCCCTCCAACCCGGCAATATCCTTTAGACTCTCGGACACTCTCTGTAGCAATTTCAGGCCCAGTTCTGGATGAGCACTTTCTCGACCGCGGAAAAAGACGAGGACTTTTACTTTGTCCCCGCTCTCCAGAAGCTTCCTAGCTATCCGGATTTTTGTCTCCAAGTCATGATCTTTGACCCTCGGCCTAATACGGATCTCTTTTAAGGCACTACCCTTTTGGTTTTTCCGCGCCTTGCGCTCTTTTTTAGTCTGTTCATACCTGTATCTGCCATAATCAAGAAGCCGGCACACAGGGGGTGTAGCATTGGGTGCCACTTCGACCAGATCAAGGTTCCTCTCGCTGGCAATGCGCAATGCCTTTTCCAGAGGAAATATCCCTAACTGTGCCCCAGTCTCCCCTATTAGCCGTACCTCCTTTGCCTTTATCTCCCTGTTGATGCGCAGCTCCTTGGTAATGTCTGACTTCACCTCCTTATCCTAGAACTGAGCTAGCAGACAGATGCAAATATATCACATCCCTATTAGGAAAATCAAAGCCCGTACGGAGACTTAGTTTTGATCACCGTCTCTATCCTGTCAATAAACTGGGAAAGCGTCATCGATCCCAGATCCTCACCGCTCCTCAAGCGCACCGCCATGGTGCCGGCGTCCAATTCCCGGTCACCAACAATCAACATATAAGGAATTTTTTCAAGCTGGGCTTCTCTGATCTTTGCATTCATCCTCTCGGAACGGTCATCCACCCGTACCCTAATTTTGTTTTCCCTAAGTACTTCAGCTACTTTCGAGGCATAATCCAGATGACGGTCAGCTATCGGGATCATGACCACTTGAATCGGAGATAGCCACACGGGGAAAGCACCAGCATAGTGCTCCACCAGACAAGCGGCAAATCTTTCCATACTTCCTAAAACAGTGCGGTGCACCATTACAATCTGATGCTCGGCACCGTCATCGCCAATATAATTGACGTTAAAGCGCTGTGGAAGATTGAAGTCCACTTGGACCGTCGGCCCCTGCCACAATCGCCCTAAAGCATCCCGCAACTTGATGTCAATTTTCGGACCATAAAACACCCCCTCCCCAGGGTCTACTTTATACGCCAAACCCATCCGTTCCAAGACGTCCTTTAGCGCTGCCGTAGAGAGCTCCCATATTTCCAATGTTCCTGCATATTTTTCTGGGCGCGTAGACAGAAGGAGTTCATAATCAGTAAAACCGAATGTGACCAGCATAAAGCGAGCTAGCTCCACTACTGAAGTTATCTCAGCTTCTAGTTGGTCAGGACGACAAAATATATGGGCATCGTCCTGTGTGAAACCACGCACTCTAGCTAGACCATGCAATACACCAGATCTTTCGTATCGATATACCGTACCCAGCTCGGCATACCGGAGTGGCAACTCGCGATAACTACGCAGCCTCGTTTTATAGATTAAGATATGCCCCAGACAGTTCATGGGCTTGACAATGTATTGCTGCCCCTCTACATCCATTGGTGAATATAAGTTTTCCCTATAGAAATCCCAATGCCCACTTGTCTTCCAGAGGTCCAGTTTGGCTATATGGGGGGTATATACGATCTCGTAACCTCGCTTCCTGTGCTCCTCTTTCCAGAAATCCTCAATGAGCTGTCGTATCAAAGCGCCTTTGGGGTGCCACATTACCAGACCTGGACCAGCCTCATCATGGATGCTAAATAGGTCGAGATCTTTACCCAGCTTTCTATGGTCACGTTTACTTGCCTCCGCTAGACGGGCTAGATAGTCCTCAAGTTCTTTCTCTGTTTCAAAAGCAATTCCATAAATTCTTTGTAGCATGGGGCGCGTCTCATCACCGCGCCAGTACGCCCCCGCGATGTTCACCAACTTAAAAGCTCCGATCTCGCTGGTAACTTCCACATGAGGTCCCCTGCATAGGTCGACAAAAGAGCCCTGCTTGTATATAGTCACCTTGTCTTCTGGGATCTCCTCTATGAGCTCAAGTTTATAGGGTTGTTCGGCAAATACTTTCCGAGCCTCGTCCTTGGAAACTTCCTCCCTCACGAATGGAACTGCACTCGCTACTATCTCCCGCATCTTAGCTTCTATTTTCGGTAGATCTTCTGGAACAAGTGCACGAGGTAGCTCAAAATCGTAGTAAAAGCCGTCCTCAATTGCTGGACCGATGCCGAATTTTGTCCCAGGGAAAAGCTCTTGCACAGCCTGCGCCATAACATGCGCAGCTGAATGTCTCATCTTCTCTAACTTTGAAACCTTGTCTACCACAGACATAATCCTAGTATTGAGGCAGAGCCGCGGTAGCTTTTAATACACCATACTTCTGGATAAGCACGATAATGTAATCAAGCCAGCAACGTTGTTAGACCTCACCGCATACAGAAAACCTGTAATCACCTGGCTTCGGTTATCCATCCGGATAATCCTCAAATCTCTGCGGCGGCATTTTACCAGCGGTACAGTAATAGCGTCAACAAGACAGACTATGAAAGCTAAAACAAGAACCTCAAGCTCCGCCTCATGTAGTTCCAAAAATAGGACACTTTAAATGGGCTCGGCAGGATTCGAACCTGCGACCAACCGGTTATGAGCCGGCCGCTCTGCCTCTGAGCTACGAGCCCAAGAAAATCATCGATCTATGACATACCTCTCTATATTTCCCTCAGGCTAGCATAAAGTATACCATAGCTAAACACGCAAAAGCAGCTTCATGCTCATGTCCACTAACTAGTAGTAAATTATAAGCTAAACGCACTCCATGAACAAACAGGGAAGGCACTTGACTCAAAACAAACCTTTGCTATAAAATTAGCACTCGGATAGCTGGATTGCTAATTACCTGGCAGTTGCGCACGGGACAAGGAGGTGCAGCGATATGCCGATTTATGAATACATGTGTCCCAAATGCAACCTAAAGTTTGAATTAAGACAGAGTTTTTCTGCTGAGTCTACAGCTTCATGCCCTAATTGCCAAAATGGCGCAAGGAGGCTGTTTGCTCCAGTGACAATAATATTTAAAGGTCCCGGTTTTTACACCACCGACAACAGAAAGGAAAGTCCTGCAGAAAAAGAGCAAAAAGACAACAAAGAGGAGAAAGACTGAACTAAGCAACATAGCAAAAATTCTGAAAAATTTGACATGATCGGCAGCAAAGGAGGGTGTTATGAACTGCCCAGTGTGTGGCAAAAAGGCAGTGGCGAGACTTTATTATTGTGCCAAGTGCGCAGTCTATGTACACGTTAATTGCTGGAAGAAACATGCTGCAACCCACAAGAAATAGCCTGTCTAAAATTCCGGCGTAACGGCCGATGTATGTACTAGCCGATAATTATATGGCTTATATAGCTTAAGCAACTTCCGACTCTAGTGAAATCAAATGGTAGAAGTACTTGCCTATCTGTCATCCTTGTGTTACACTCAAGTCAAGTCCCTGTAGCTCAGCTGGACAGAGCGGCTGCCTTCTAAGCAGCGGGTCGTGGGTTCGAATCCCTCCAGGGACGCCAGGACAGCCTTCAGTATTGAACCACCGAAAAAGAAAGGGCGTGCAGGCCACAGTTTCGACTTAATATCGGCGCTCGGCCCGGGAAATCAAAAATTAGCGTGTGGCAACAATGGCACGGTTGATGAAAACCGAGAGTTCTTCTAAAATGCTGCCAAACATGTCGGACAAGGAAAGGCCTCACACAGCAGTCGAATTCGACAAAACTTCCGCTCTAGGAGAAAACCAGCTCGAACAAGATGTAGCACAACTTAAAAGTAGCCTCAGGCAGCTCCCCGAGCCAATGGTCAATCCTCCCTTCATAATTGTAAGCGGGCTTCCTGGCACAGGCAAGTCTTTTTTCTGCCGCAGACTGGCATCAAGATTTCCGGCATGTATTGTTGAGAGCGATGCTATGCGTAAGACACTATTCTCTTCACCCCAATATAGTGCTGCCGAGAATTCCCGTCTTTTCGCAGCTTGCCATGTACTTATCCAACAACTGCTCAGCGAAGGGATACCCGTCATCTTCGACGCTACCAACCTTTCAGAACATCACCGCGAACGACTATATCACATTGCTGACAGGACTGGTGCCCGGCTGTTTCTAGTACGCGTAGTAGCACCGCCTTCGATAGCTTATGAGCGACTGCAAGCGCGAAAAGAACACCAGGACCCCGAAGATAAGTCAGATGCCGACTGGGAAGTCTACAAACGCATGAGACAGAGAGTGGACAAAATCTGGCGCAACCATTTTGTCGTCGATACCTCCCGCGATATCACTCCAGTGCTTGACAAGATTGTCAAAACTCTAACTCGCTAACGTCACTAAAGGACCTACTTTACTCGTGAAGCACGGCAAGTTAAAATAAACTACGTCTTGGCCTATATTGTGAAACTAGTGTACTGATTGCTTAGGGAGGCAGACTTTGAGAATCGAAACCATTTCAGCTGATATCACTGCAGTGCAAGCTGATGCTGTGGTGGTGAATCTTTTTGAAGGTCTGAGGACACCAGGTGGGGCCACAGCAGCTATGGACAAGGCACTGAATGGAGCCATCACCAAGCTGATAGAGCATGGTGAAATCAAGGGAAAATTGGGCGAGATAACTATCATTCATAGCTTGGAGAAAATACCAGCCAGGATCGTAGCCGTGGTTGGGCTGGGAAAACAAGCCGAATTTAGTCCTGACAAATTGCGGAGTTGCTCGGCGGAGTTTTGCCGGCACTTGCGCAAGCTAAACTGCCAGCGTGTAGCCACAATAGTCCATGGAGCTGGTACCGGGAGACTTGAACCCACTACTGCAGCACAAGCTATAGTTGAAGGCAGCCTCTTGGGGCTCTACCGGTTCAAAAAGTACTTGACCAAAGAGCCTGGAAATCAAGATATTGAGGAACTTCTACTGGTAGAGCGGGACGAAAAAAAGCTTGGTCAGCTGAAGGCAGGTTGTGAAAAGGGGAGAATTTTGGCTGAAGCCACCAACTTGGCACGGGACTGGATAAACGAGCCAGCGAACTACATGACGCCCGCTGAACTGGCAAGAAAAGCTGAGGAGTTGGCATCCACTTACAACCTTGATATAACAGTCTTCGACAAGGAACAGATGGAAGCAGAGGGAATGGGTGCCCTGCTTGGGGTAGCACGCGGTAGCCAACAACCGCCAAAACTGATTGTTTTAAGCTACAAGGGCAATAAGGACTCCACAAGCACTATTGGTTTCCTGGGCAAGGGGATAACTTTCGATTCCGGCGGGATCTCCATAAAACCCTCAGAGGGTATGGGCGAGATGAAAGGCGATATGGCAGGAGCTGCAGCCGTCATAGCAGCCATGGCAGCCATTGCACAACTGAGGCCAAGAGTAAATGTCATCGCTATTGCCCCAGCCACAGAAAACATGCCCAGCGGCAATGCTTTCAAACCTGGAGATGTACTTAGGGCGGCCAATGGTAAGACGATCGAGATCGAAACCACTGATGCTGAAGGGAGGCTTATTCTTGCAGACGCCTTGAGCTACGCCGTCAAGCTGAAACTATCACCTTTAATAGATATTGCTACTTTGACCGGCGCATGTCGTGTGGCACTGGGTAACGTCTGTAGCGGGTTGTTTGGTAACTCACAAGAGCTTATTGAAAGGGTTCTAAAAGCGGCTGGCGATGCCGGCGAAAAGCTTTGGCAAATGCCCATGTACGAAGAGTACAAAGAACAGAACAAAAGTGACATTGCCGACATCAAGAACAGCGGAGGTAGATGGGCAGGGGCTATTACTGCCGCACAGTTCCTTGCCGAGTTTGTGGGAGACACACCTTGGGTACACATTGACATAGCCGGCACATCGTTCAGAGAAAAGGAGTCCGGTTATCTTCCCAAGGGGGCTACAGGAGTGGGCGTGCGTACTTTAGTCAACTTTGCTCTGAATTCAGTAGCGCATGCTTAGGGCATGTTATATAATAAAAGGCGCGCTATGTAACGATAACTACCAAGGAGGCAAAAAAATGAAGGTAAAGTGGTTGGGACACGCATGTTTTCTGATCACTTCAGACAGTGGACTGAGGATCATCACAGACCCGTATATCCAGGGTAGCGGACTCAACTATTCGCCCATTGACGAGTCTGCAGATATTGTGACTGTAAGTCACGACCATTTCGACCATAACAACGTTTCTGCGGTGAAAGGAAACCCGGAGGTAGTGAAAGGTGGCGGTACAAAGACCGTCAAAGGCGCCCAATTTAAAGGAGTAGCCACCTATCATGATGAGGCCAAAGGCAGTCAACGGGGCAACAATGTGGTATTATGCTTCTCTATAGACGGCATAAGTGTCTGCCATTTAGGCGACCTGGGACACAGGCTGAGCAAAGAGGAAATTGCGCAGATCGGAATTGTGGACATACTGCTTGTACCGGTCGGAGGCTTCTTCACCATAGACGCTAAGGTAGCTAGCCAGATATGTGAAGACCTGAAGCCGAAAGTAATTATTCCCATGCATTTTAAGACCCCGAAGTGCGATGATTTTCCCATAAGCCCGGTAGATGACTTCCTCGCCGGTAAACCTAACGTAAAGAGGCTAAATTCTAGCGAAGCTAATTTCAAGGCTTCAGAACTCCCTAAAACCACAGAGATCGTGGTGCTCCAACCAGCAAAGTAAAGGCGGTAGCTGGCAAAGAGAGCTTTATCTGTGGGCTGCAGCCTTAAGAGGTGGTGAAAAATTCCCAAGCAGCACGCGCTGCTTCAATTTCTGCTGCTTTTTTACTCCTACCCGAGCCCCACCCGACTGCCCAGTCTCCCAGCTTCACTTCTACAGTGAAATGCCTGGCATGGTCAGGTCCGGAAACTGCCACAACCTGGTAGGTGGGTATTTGCTTAAATTTTGCCTGGGTGAACTCCTGCAACAGTGCCTTGTAGTTCCGCCTCCTACCCGCACCTGTAGCGATTGCCAGCTCCTCTCCAAGCTGAGACAGAACAAAATTACGCACCGTATCAATCCCTCGGTCAAGAAAAATAGCACCTATAAGGGCTTCGAAAGCATCGGCAAGATTTGTCTCTCGTTCCCTGCCGCCCGTTAATTCCTCGCCCTTGCCCAGAAGGAGATGGTTCCCTAAGCTTATCCTGAGAGCATGTCTGGCTAAAGTCTCCTGCCTTATCAGCGAAACTCGAAGCTCTGTCAGTTCGCCTTCATTCAATCCAGGGAAATTGCAGTACAGTATCTCTGTGACCACAAAGTTGAGCACAGCGTCACCTAGAAACTCGAGGCGCTCATTGTCGATGGTAACTGTACCAGGACTCTCGTGCACGTAAGAAGGGTGAGTCAGCGCCTGTTGCAGTAAACCAACGTCGTTAAACTTGACGCCGATGGCCTTTTGCAATATGTCCCAGCTATCCAATTTCATTAGCTCCTGTTACCCAGAGTATAGCAGGCAATTTTCAGCCCAGCAAAACCGCCTTGTATTATGCAAAGCTGTTTTGCTATAATCCATCGCTGGATGGGGATTCGTCTAGCGGTAGGACAGCGGACTCTGGATCCGTATGGCCAGGTTCGAATCCTGGATCCCCAGCCATCTCTACGGCGCATTCGTCTAGCGGCCTAGGACACCTCCCTCTCAAGGAGGAGATCACCGGTTCGAATCCGGTATGCGCTACCACGCAAAACCTTTTTCACCAACAAGTCGAAGCCTCTACACAGCCGTTGCATCTGACTTCTCACACGGTTGCGAAGGCAACCTACAGAGCTTGGATCTCGAGAGCGGTTCAAATGGCAGTGACTAACACTTTTCCATGATAAGAAATGCGTGATTAGCAATAAGACGGAGGCCACGCGTTATACTTGATATCCAATTATATACTCAGGACAGACACCTGACTGGCCCCACCATCAGTATAGCAAAAGACTCACCACTGGCATTGTGCATAAGACAGATGGCTGTAAGGACAAGGAGTTCACTTTAACGACGAGATAGAGAACCACAGACGATAAAAGTCTATCCCGCCATCATTATGGCAAAGCGCAGGCTAGACGCTGCCCCAGGCTCCTACCGAAGATCGCCTGTGTTAAGAGATGATCTCTGGATAGGAGCCAGTTCATTTTTGTGTTCTCTGCGGTACGTCACTATTGTAAGTAGCGTTTAGCAGCCTTAGCTGCAAACCTGGCAACAACCTCGTGAGCATGTTCTTTGATGGGGAGCCCGTGGCCAAAACAGATGACCTCAAAATCGAGCCCCAGGATCTTGCTAATAGAACGTACTTCCTGGGCTATGTCCACAGTGAACATCAAGGCTGGCAGCCTTAACCCGAATCGATGCGCAAGCACGTCGCCGACAATAAGCACTTTCTTGCGCTCAAGCCATAAGCAGATACTGCCCGGTGTATGCCCTGGAGTGTGTACTACTTGCATACCGCCGAGCAGTGGCAACATGTCACCATCTTTGACCACCGTATCCACCTTCACCGGTGTGAACGCCCACGACCAGTTAAACGAAGCCATATATTTGCTTAACCAAGCTGGCCTTTGTGGACCTGGATGAGGTAGGGTACCATCTATATAAGGAGCATCCTCTATATGGACTGTCACATTGGCGCCTGTCAACCCTTTCAGTATAGCTATGTTGCCGGTATGGTCTGGGTGGTGGTGTGTAATGATTACTCGCTTTATATCCAAAAGCGAGTAACCAAGGCTGCGTGCAGCACTGGCTATGGCCCCAAGCCGACCTTTGAAACCAGTATCTACCAGCGTAAGTCCATCGTCAACTACGAAGTAGATGTTAACTCCAAGGATGCCGCTACCACACGAACCACCAACTTGATAAATGCCAGGTACAATTTCACTAAACTGACGGCCTATCATTTGGAACTCGAACTACTGGAGCAAATTTTACTACTAAGAAATCCCGTAGGCTAAGCACCTTCACCCAAAAGTTGTAGGAAAAACAGTCGCGGGCATCGGTCGCTCATCCTAGAACAAAAACAGTAAGTCAATATCATACATGTCGCTGATTATTCGTGTTAGCACATGGGAGATAATGAAATCAAGAGCAGGTAAAGAGTCCCACATCTAAGGAGGAAAAAGGCAATGGCAAAGGTAAATAAATTAACAGAGGCATTATCCCAGCACAAAGAACTCTGGTGGCTTTTAAGCAGCATCGCCGTCTGTGTAACTGGGCTATTCGGCATCGCGACCACCGCATTCATCTGGTACCTGTAGTCAAAACAAGAGGAAAGGGCTCCCCTCTCCCGATTAGATAAAGAGAAGCCCTTTCCTCCACGACTGTCCTGCACTCCCCCAGCAGCCTGCGCAGAATGTATGACTATGCCGAAATCTATCCAGCAGTTACTCTCCCCGCCACACCGGCTCTCGCTTTTGAACGAACGCCAGCATACCTTCTTGAGCATCCTTCGTTTGGGCTACCCTTCGTGACCCTTCTCGCTCAATCTTTATACCCTCCTCGATAGGCACTTCCAAGCCACGGGTGACACAATCCAGAATGATACTTACCGCAATAGGAGCCTTCTTTGCCAATGCTCTAGCAAATTCTTTGGCATCATTTAGAACCTCGCCTGGCTTTGAGACTCGAGTGATAAGCCCTATCTGCAGAGCCTCAGGAGCCCTGATCGGCGTCCCCATCAGAAGCATCTCAAGGGCACGGGTCTTGCCAACAAGACGGGGCAGACGCTGGGTGCCACCCCAGCCAGGAATAATACCGCGCTCTATCTCAGGCTGACCTATAACTGCCCTTTCTGCGTCAACCATAAACCTGAAATGGCAAGCCATCGCCAGCTCACAACCACCACCAAGAGCATACCCATTGATGGCTGCAATAACCGGCTTCGGATAACGCTCAATGCTTAGGAATACCTCATTGCCATCGGGACCAGGCTCTCCACCACGCCCTTCCACCGCACTTTTTATGTCAAATCCTGCAGAAAAACCCCTGTCACCAGCACCGGTAATGATCAATACCCGTATAGACTTGTCGTCTTTGAACTCGGTTAAAGCTGCATCCAGCTCTCTTAGTACCGTTGAGTTTATTGGGTTGGCTGGGGGGCGATTCAACGTTATGATTCCGATATTCTCTTCTCGCTCGACTATCAGGGTTTCGTACGGCATATTGTCCTCCTTTTCAGCGCTTTCAAACATGTGCCCGAACTAGTACAATTATGGTCTAGTCGCCCTCGGTAACTCGCAGCTATCACCCCCTTTCGTTCCATCCATGATTCTTGTCGGTGGCATCAAGCGAATAGCTTATCCAGCAGCCCAAGCAACAAAATGCTAACACTTCCCCCCACAGGTGTCAACAACGCTGAACCCATCTGGCGCCAAGCATGGATATTGATTTATTGTTCCCAGCAAAATATACTAGTTATGGTATACGGCCTGCGACTGGAGGAAAAGGAGGTGAGTCGAAATGCCAGAAATTGAGATTGGGCAGGTAAGCGATTTCTTTGCCAGACCCGTGGTAGCAGGTATTACTCTCACCGGGTCGTTAAAAGTGGGTGACAAGATCCACATCAAAGGGCACACCACGGACCTGGAACTTACTGTACAGTCCATGCAAATCAACAATGTAAATGTTAACGAAGCTAAAGCTGGAGACTCCGTAGGGGTGAAAGTGCCTGACCGTGTGAGACGGGGAGACAAGGTTTACAAGGTTGTCCCTTAGCCGCCAATCGCTTTCATCAAGTTTGCCATCTCAATCGCACTTGTTGCTGCCACAAACCCGCGGTTCCCTTCCTTAGCTCCAGCCCGTTCAATAGCTTGCTCCAGAGTGTCGGCAGTTATAATCCCCTGAATAACTGGTAGCCCGGCGTCAAGGCTAACACGGGCAATACCCCTGTTGACTTCGGCGGCAACATACTCAAAATGCGGTGTCCCACCCCGGATGACTGCTCCAAGGCATATAATTGCATTGTACTTCTTCGTCTCCGCTAACTTCTTGGCCACCAGTGGTATCTCCAGGCTGCCCGGAGTCCATGCCACATCGATGTCAGCTTCCTCCACACCATGTCGCAAGAGTGCATCTCTGGCACCTTCAAGCAACCGCGATGTGATTACCTCATTGAATCTCGATACCACCACACCAAATTTCAGCCCCTTCCCGATCAGCATACCTTCATATCGTTTGGACATACTTGTCTCCCTCCTTAGCCCTTCAGTCTAACCTCGGCTCATCGTCAGTATCGACACCCAGCAGATGTCCCAGCTTTTCCTGCTTTGTTCTTAAATATTCCAGATTGTACGGCGTCGGCATAGTACGTAAGGGAACGGTCTCCACTATCTCCAGACCGTAACTTTGAAGCCCGATCACCTTTTTGGGATTATTGGTCAGAAGTCTAATCTTATGTAAACCAAGGTCTGCCAATATCTGTGCGCCAATGCCGTAGTCACGGAGGTCAGGCTCGAAGCCTAAGGCAATGTTAGCCTCCACAGTATCCAATCCCTGGTCCTGGAGGGCATAAGCCTTGACCTTGTTATGGAAACCGATACCTCGTCCCTCCTGGCGCATATAAAGGAACACTCCTCTCCCCTCATTAGCTATCCTTTGCATCGCCATGTCAATTTGGTCACCGCAGTCACAGCGTAAGCTACCAAACACATCGCCGGTAAGGCACTCGCTGTGCACTCTGACCAGAACTGGTTCATCCCCTGTAATATCACCCCGCATCAAAGCCAAATGCTCGTCAGGGTCTACTTTACTTTTATAGGCAATGATCATAAACTCTCCATACTTAGTGGGTAGCTTAGCCTCGGCCACCCGTACTATCAGCTTCTCATGGCGTCTCCTGTAAGCTATAAGGTCAGCTATGCTGACTATTTTCAGACCGTACTTTTCCGCCATCTTCTCTAGCTTGGGCAGGCGCGCCATAGTGCCATCGTCGTCCATTATCTCGCAGATCACACCAGCGGGATAAAGCCCAGCCAGCCTTGCCAGATCGACTATAGCCTCAGTATGCCCTGCCCTGACTAGCACGCCACCCTCCCTAGCACGAATAGGAAAGATATGTCCAGGACGCGCCAGATCCTCGGGCTTCGTATTCGGATCAAGTATCGCCTTCACAGTAGCAGCCCTGTCATAGGCAGAAATGCCGCTCGACGTCTTGTGCTTCGCTTCCACGGAGACGGTGAAGGCAGTACAAAATTTCGCAGTATTGTCCTGTACCATTAGCGGGATCTTTAGTTCGTCTAACCGCTGGCCGATAATAGGCATACATATGAGTCCCCTTGCATGCTTGGCCATGAAGTTAATAGCCTCAGGGGTCACCTTCTCGGCAGCAATAGCCAGGTCACCCTCGTTCTCCCGGTTCTCATCATCGACAATGATGACAAACTTCCCGGCTTTGATGTCCTCTATTGCCTCTGGAATTGTTGCAAATGCCATTTGATGTTCACCTCGCCTTCACAAAACCGTATTTTTCTAGAAACTCTTCAGTCACCAAGTGACCGTCTGCCCGCATTAAGCTTTCAACATACTTAGCTAGCACATCGACTTCAAGATTTACTATATCGCCAGGCCTTCTCTGCCCCAGCGTAGTGTGCTCTAGTGTATAGCCGACCAATGAGACCGAAAAGTTGTTGCCCTGCGGGCCGATCACGGTCAGACTGACACCATCAACCGCTATAAAACCCTTGTCGACTATATACGGCATGAGATTTTTGGGGGCTGAGAATTTCATCATGACCGCCTCACCTTCTCGCCAGACCGAACTTACCATACCCATACCATCCACATGCCCCTGGACGAAATGCCCACCGAAACGTCCCGTTGCGGGCATAGCCCTTTCGAGGTTCGCCTTGTCCCCGTAGTGTAACCTGCCAAGATTAGTACGGCGAACAGTCTCCGGCATAAGCTCAACACAAAAGCCACTTCTGTCAATCGCGACTACTGTGAGACACACACCATTAACAGCTATGCTGTCCCCAGGTTTCATATCCTCGACCACCTTTCTGGCTTCAATAGATAACCCTCTGGACAAATCTCTGACTGCCCCGACTTCTTCGACAATTCCGGTAAACATGTCGCCCTACCTGATATAGCCGCTGATCAGAACATCGTTTCCAAATTCCGTCACCCTGACCCTGTTTAGTTGGAGCGCCTCGCTCACCCTGTCCACGCCATTACCACCGACAGCACTTTTAGCCCTTTCCCCACCGATTATTATCGGCGAAACAAAAGCCAGTACCTTGTCCACGAGCTTCTGGTCAAACAAATAGCCAAATAATTTGTTTCCCCCCTCCACCAGCACGCTGGTCACCTGGCGTTTACCAAGCAGGGACAACAGCTCCGATAAATCAATCACACCCTCTTTGGCATTAAATTCTACCACCTCAGCGCCCACCATCCTGAAATCCTCCGCCTTTTTGGGATCCAGTGGCTTTGCCACAGCTAGGATAGTCTCACCGGGTTCGCCAAATATGCGCGCTGCCGGTGGGGTCCTACCTTTGCCGTCCACTATCACTCGCAGTGGCTGGCGCTTGGTCTTACCGCCCTTGCCACTACATCCTCTGGCTGAAAGTTGTGGATCATCTACCAGCACAGTATTCGCACCAACCATTATGGCGTCCACTATATGACGCAGGTAATGAACAAACTTCCGCGACTCCTCGTTACTAATCCATCTGGAATCACCGGTCTGGGTAGCAATCTTGCCATCAAGGCTCATGGCGAACTTAGCGATGACAAAAGGTAAGCCTGTAGTAATAAACTTGATGTACCCCTCGTTCACTTCCCTCGCCTTCTCCTCACACTCACCGAGAACGGTCCTTATTCCAGCCCTTTCCAGCGCTTCTATCCCCTTGCCGTTAACCAGTGGGTTCGGGTCGATAAGAGCCGCATGTACCTCAGAGATGCCAGCTTTGATTATGGCTTCAGTACAAGGCGGTGTGCGGCCATAATGACAACAGGGCTCCAGAGTGACATACATTACAGCGCCCTTTGCTCTAGGTCCAGCCTGCTCTAAGGCCATCACCTCAGCGTGTTTCGAGCCCGGTGGCTGTGTATACCCCAGCCCCACAACCACTCCATCCCTGACCACAACCGTCCCCACAGCAGGGTTAGGACTGGTGTAACCTAAAGCCAATCGGGCCAATGACAGTGCACACTCCATAAAATTGACCGGACGACCTAACATCATTTCCCCTCCTCGAAGTTGTAATGATACCGACTGGCAGTAGGCCCAGTCTGTCCCTGATATTTACTCCCCAACCCATCCGCCCCATACAACCTGTCCACAGCCGAAGTCAACCTTATGAAAGAGAGCTGCCCTATTTTCATCTTATAATAAAGTGTAACCGGCATTTTAGCAACATTCGATAAATGGATAGTCAGATGGCCACTCCACCCCGGATCCACATACCCTGCAGTAGAATGCATTAAAAGCCCGATCCTTGCCAGCGAACTTTTGCCTTCGAGCCGCCCAACAATATCATCTGGAAGCGTCACCGATTCTAAAGTACTGCCCAGCACAAAACCCCCGGGCTCCAGAAAAAACGGGCCGTCCTCCGGTATCTCAACCTGCTCCATCAAGTCCTCAACGCTTTGTTTGACATCAATATAACCGTGGTATTTCGCTCGTTTAAACACCAGCAGCTTTCTATCAAGATGGACATCTAAGCTCGCCGGTTGGATACAATTAGGCATCAGCGGTTCAACGACAATCCGATGCCTAGCGATTTCTTCCCGAATGGTACGATCGCTGAGCACCATAACTTTGAGCCAAATTGTAACACCAAGTCTTCCAGCAGTGCAAACAGAAAATGTTACACTATTTTCCAACGTCAACCCTGATCGATGGCAACCGAGAAAACTAATCCGAATACATTGACAGCTACCAGACACGATGCTAACATATCTGCGTTCTCCGCTTAAGCAGGAGAAACCACAATCTGCACAGGGGGGGCTATGCTAGAACACAAATACGCTGAACTGGACGGAGTCCGCCTGCACTATGTAACTGCTGGCAATGGCAAGTTGGTCATGTTTCTACATGGTTTCCCCGAATTCTGGTATGCATGGAGGCGTCAGCTACTGGAATTTGGGCGCGATCATCAGGCGGTAGCTCCTGACATGAGGGGTTACAACCTATCGTCGAAGTCAGCAAGCGCGGAACAATACAGGACAAAGTATCTGATAGAAGATGTCCGTGCCCTCGCCCAGCATCTGGGCCATCGGAAATTCGTCCTCGTAGGCCATGACTGGGGCGGAGCAGTGGCTTGGCCCTTCGCCATGCGCCACCCCGACTATCTAGAAAAACTTATCATCATAAACGCACCTCACCCTGTAGTATTCGCCCGGGAGCTGCGCCATAACCCGTCACAGCAGAAAGCCAGCCAGTATATCCTCCTCCATCGCAGTTCCGAGGCAGAAGAAGTGCTTTCCCGCGATAATTACTCGGCACTGGTAAACGCCGTACTGAAGAAAGGCTTAGAGCAGGGATACTTCACCGAGGAAGATAAACAACAGTACATCAAAGCA
Source organism: Chloroflexota bacterium (assembly GCA_036821185.1). Lineage (GTDB taxonomy): Bacteria > Chloroflexota > Dehalococcoidia > GIF9 > UBA5629 > CALJTV01. The sequence continues at coordinate 181,032 of DAISKD010000001.1, forward strand.
TGGTCGCAGCCAGGTGCTCTCACCGGAATGCTGAACTATTATCGTGCTGCCCAGCTTGGCTCGTTTACCGGCGACAGCGATGATGCTACATCCGGTGGGACAACAAGCATTATCACAGTTCCCACGCTTGTCATCTGGGGAGAAAAAGACACTTACCTGTTAACAGGTAACTTGGAGGGGCTGGAACAATACGTTACCAACCTCACAGTAAAACGGGTACCGGACGGCTCCCACTGGGTTGTCCACGAAAAACCCGAACTGGTAAATAGCTATATTCGCGAGTTCATCGAAGCCACCTAGGAGCTAGCCAGCAGAGGTAACTCAGGAGACAATCATGAGCATAGCAGACATCACTATTATCGGACGTACCAGTTTGAGCGATGAACTGGCACAAATACTGGCTAAAAGCGGTCTCAATGTTTCTGTCACCGACCTCACGGAGAATTATTCGACCAAAGCGAGCACATCAGAGCTCGTGCTCGAGTTCCTGCCCGATGACCTTGAGCTCAAAGGCAAGGTATTGAGCAATTGCGACACTAGCTGTCAGGAAAAAACAATTCTGGCAACGACTACTGCCAAGCCGTGGATAACGCGTCTGGCACACTGTACCAAAAGGCCGGACAGGTTCATTGGAATTAATTTTGTGAAGAACCCCGTCCAGGGCAAACTGCTAGCTCAGGTGACAAAGGGGCTACAGACCACAGCCCAAACAGTCAATATCTGCGTGGAGTCTTTACAGAAAGCAGGCATAGTCCCAGTAAAGCTTGAAGAGAGCCCAGGACTTATCATTGACAGGGTGATAGCTTCAATCGTAAACGAGGCAGCATTAATGTACTCGTCAAAACTGGCAACCATCGAAGACATCGACAAGATGGTCAAGTTATGTGCCAACTGGCCTTTTGGCCCCTTCGAGTTTGCCGATGCTGTGGGCATTGACAAGGTGGTCGAAACTCTAAATATGCTACAGCAGCACTTTGGTCCAAAATACCAGCCCTGCCTCCTGCTGCGCAGAATGCTCGATGCTGGTTGGCTGGGCAAGAAGACAGGGCGAGGTTTCTACACTTACACATGAAAAGTACATACAACAAAACGCTGTCAAGCATAGTTGGAGGTAAGTTATGGAGATAAAAAAGATCGCTGTCCTCGGTGCTGGAGTCATGGGACACGGAATTGCTCAGGTGTGCAGTCAAGCCGGCTACGAGGTCAGCCTTCGCGATATTAAAGATGAATTCGTCGAGGCTGGCATAGCAAGGATAAAGAGGTTCCTCAGCGGCAGCGTAGAGCGGCAGAAAATGACACAAGTCGAAGCAGACACCGTGCTCAAACGGATAAAAGGGGCAACGGACCTCAGGGAAGCTGTCTGGGATGCCGACGTTGTCATCGAGGCTATAGTGGAGGACATCGACATCAAGAAACAGGTCTTTAAAGAGGTAGACGAGTTATGCCGTGGCGAAACGATCTTCGCCTCAAACACCTCCGCCCAGTCCATCACCGAGATGGCAATGGCAACAAAGCGCCCTGAGAAATTCATAGGCATGCACTGGTTCAATCCCCCTCAGCTAATGCAGGGTATTGAGGTGGTCGTCCACGAACGGGTAAGCGATGAGACCGTTAGAACAATAACCGAACTCTGTCGTAAGCTGGGTAAGGTACCTGGAATATGCAAGGACTCCACGGGGTTCATCGTCAACAGGCTACTCCAGATATGGTACAACGAAGGCCTGAATATGTATGACGAGGGCATCGCCGAGCCCAGTGACGTAGATACAGCATATCGGGAAGGCTGTGGTTTCAGGATGGGGCCATTTGAACTGCGCGACATGGTGGGACTGGACACTGGTCTCGCCATCACTATGACCCACTACCGGGAATATATGAGGGACCAGTTCAAACCACCTAGATGTCTGATCATGAAGGTAAAGGCTGGGGAACTGGGCAGAAAAACAGGTCGCGGTTTTTATAACTACGAGGCGAAAACTTAGCCAAAAAGGCGGAGCTTTCCGCGCCTCGCCTTTTGTTCTCCTTCAGTGACAACCACTACCGGTCTATCCCAGTTCTTTGCCCAAGATAGCTACTGCGCTTACCTGTGGAGGACCGCCGAAGGTATGTGACAGCCCGAGACGCACGTCCTTAAGCTGGCGTTCTGGGGACTGGGCCTTACCCTGCATTTGCTTATAGACCTCGTAGGTCATCCTCAACCCGCTGGCACCGACCGGATGCCCGAAACACTTAAGACCACCATCGGCATTGACTGGCAGCCCTCCGCTCAGCTCGAAAAAGCCAGCATCTATATCCTCCTTGGCCTTCCCGCGAGGACAGAAGCCAAAGTTCTCGTAGATTATCAGTTCGGTAATAGTGAAACAATCATGGACCTCAGCAATATCCAGCTCTTCCCTGGGGTTCTTTATACCCGCCTGTTCGTACGCCTGCCGCGATGAATTGACCAGCGCGTCCCAGGTCAGCCAGTCAAATCCGGGACGGGTATGCGGCAAAAGTGGATCGAAAGACTGCCCCAATCCCTTTATGTAGATAGGGTCCTCTCTGAAATTCCTAGCTATTTTCGCTGGAACAAGGATGGCAGCAGCCGCGCCATCGCTGTTACCGCAGCAGTCAAAGAGCCCCAGGGGCCAGGCAATAATCGGCGCATTGAGCACCTGTTCCAGCGTTATCTTATTGCGGAAGTGGGCTTTGGGACACATGCTGCCGTTGAAATGGTTCTTTACCGCTATTTTACCGATGACCCTCTTGCCCTCCTCCGGGCTCAAGTTATAGACGTAGAAATACCTGGTAGCGATAAGGGCAAAGCTCCCCGGCGAAGTGCGTCTCGCCTCGAGCACCGGTCCCATGCCTCTACCTGTACCTAGTCCCGGAAACCCGGTGTCCTTCAATTTCTCCACACCCAAAGCCAAAACGAGGTCGTACATTCCCGAAGCCACACCGAAACAAGCGTTCCTTAACGCTTCATGCCCCGTGATGCACCAGTTCTCCACCCTTGTCATAGGGATGCGTAGCTTCAATGGATTAACTGCGTGCGTAGCACCTATGCCCGTGGTGGGGGCAGTCACCGTTCCGAACCAGCCGGCCTGAATATCGCCCGGGTCGATGCCGGCGTCTTCGAAAGCCTCATATGCAGCTTCTATAGCCAGATCATCAAGCCCGGCATCCCAGCGCTCACCGAACTTGGTGCACCCCATACCTATGATGGCAACTTTATCTTTTATGCTTTCCATTTTGTACCTCCATGCCGTCTGCTATCTTACCGGTCGGCACTTCCAAAAGTAGTTGTACATTCCGGCGCCCTCGTATATCCTGCGGAAGGTCATCTCCACAGGCATCCCGACCTTTATCTCACCGGGATCACAGTCAGTCATGATACTGTAGATCCTGGTCTTACCTAGCTCAGACTCGATGACTATATGTGGCACCATCGGGTCATCGCTCCTTCCCGCCAGCGTGTCCAGCGAAAAGGTGTAGACCGTCCCTCTCTTGTCAGAAAGCCTAACTTCCTCATAGTTGTCTTTAGAACGGCACCCGTAGCACACCCGCTGAATGGGGAAAGTTATCAGACCGCAATTTTTGCAGCGGCTGCCATGAAAGCGGATAGCCCAGTTGCGCTCGCGCCAGCTAGCGGTGGAGGAGGGGAATAATTTAAAGGGCTCTCCAGGCTGTGGCTCCAGCAGCCCGCGGTAGCTAAGATAGCGCTCATAGCTGGGAAGCAAGCGTTTAGACTTAAGGAAACCTTTGACACCCCTCTGTTTCCCTTTGACTTTTTCAACCGCCTCGGTCACCTTTACGATGAAGGTATCGCTGCCATCACCGTAACTTGCCAGCAGGAAAGTCTCTCCGCCCTTTGCTTCCTCCAAAGCTGCCACCAGCATGATCAGAGAATGCGCCGTACCACACACACCCAAATCTCCCATCAAAAGGTCCTGCAACTGCGTTTTGACATCAAAGCCCTGCTGTCTGGCAAGCGTCTGTTGTACCCTAACATTGGGGGCGTAGAGAATAGCTTTGCTGACTGACTCAGCTTTCAAATCTTTACTCCTCATCAGCCCGCTGATCGCCCTGGACATGTTCTCCAGATAACCGTGCTCGATAATAAACCTATCTTCCCACGACTGTACAAAGATATCCTTGTCCAGTCGCCAGACATCGTACATGTCGTTTGAAATGGAGTAACTTGCCTCAACCGTGGCAATCGAGGTGCCCTTTTTACTCACCAGAAGTGCTGCCGCTCCATCACCGAAGGTCTGCTCATAGTCAGAACGGGGATATGCCAGCCGGCAATCAGCAGCCACCACTACCACATTTTCTGCAGAACCGCAGTTGACCGCATCCAGTGCAGCGCGCAGAGCAGTAGTCCCAGCACGCAGGCTGTTGCCGAAGTCCATGGTGATTATGTCCGTCCTCAAATCAGCAGCTGCCGCTACCAGCGCAGCGCACTGCTTTTCCCGGAAAGGCGCGGTGGTAGACGCAAAATAGAGCCCATCGACGTTATTCCGGCCAACACCACTGAGACAATCCAGTACCGCTTCCACCGCCATGGTCACCGTATCCTCATCGTTATTGGCCACGCTCCGCTCCCCGCCTAAAGATGGACGCCCCCAACCAGCGGCGATGACATCACGGCTCAGCCGCCACAGGGGTATGTAAACGCCATAGGAAGTTATTCCGGACATAACAGCCCTCCTCTAAGTACATGATAAATAGCAACTAAGCCATTTATAGCCAAGCCTTCTAATTATATCACAGCGCCAACCTGCTCAATGTCCTCACACACCTGCAGAAAGTGCACGATAATATACAAAATGGCAAAGGAAACCGATATTACAGGGCTGCTTTGCTATTTGCCCGGGTCAAGATAAAAATTGAGCTGATCGTTAATGATGTCCTTCAAGGAATGCTGCACCCTGAAGCCGAGCTCTCTGATTTTGGTAGTGTCCGACAACAGGACGGGTACTTCAGCAGGGCGGAACCTCTCTTTGTCAAACTCGACGATGACCCTCCCTTTATCCGTCTCCACTACGATGCCACCATCGGCAAGGTCAAAAGAGAGCTTGCCCTCCAGCATCAACCTGTCTACCTTCGTTTTTTCAAACAGCAGACCGAACGCTGGTGCTCTATCCATCTCGGTAGGAGCCTCCACACGCTTTTGCCCCTGTAGTGTCTGCAGGTTGTTTACCCCATAGCCAGCGCATTCCAGGCTGAGCAAAAGATAGCTGAGCACCGAGTTAGTCCGCTGTGAGCCCTGGACATATACCTCCCCGGGCTTACCCTTCTCCGCCAAAAGGCAATAACCTTTGACGATGTCGTCTATGTGTGACCAGTCCCGGAAAGCATTCACATTGCCTATAGTTATTCTGTCAGTTTCTCCCCTTTTCAGCTTCATAACCTGGCTGGTGATCGCCGAGGTGACGAACATCCTGCCCCTACCAGCACCCTCATGATTGAACGCCCTTGAGACCAGTGCTTTCAGACCGTAGGCGCTGTGGTAATTTCTTACTGCGTATTCAGCCGATACCTTGGACACAGCATACGGTGACATCGGGCGCAGCGGGTTCAGCTCGTTTATCGGCAGTTCGGGTATCCGCTCCGGCTCAGGAAACACCGTACCATACCTCTCCAGCGCCTCCTCATACTGGCGTCTTGAAGCAATGGCTAGACCGTACTCCTCGCTGCTGCCAGCAAACACGATGACCGGATCAAGACCTTTGGAACGGATCGCCTCGAGCAGATTAACCGTACCCAAAAAGTTTATGTCTATAGTCTCCCAGGGATGGGAAAATGACCTGGGGACAAACGACTGTGCCGCAAGATGGAACACTGTCTGTGGCTTGGAGACGTCCAGCGCGAAAGCTAAGCTGGAGATATCGCGCGCATCCCCTTCCAGAAGCTCTACTTCCTTTTCGATCCCGAGGTACTCTAGGTTCCGCGATATGCCACCGTCAGCCCGCCTCCGCACCAGGCCATACACCTTGGCCTTTTGCTGTAACAGATATCTGGCAAGGTGTGAGCCCACGAAGCCGCTCACGCCAGTGATGAATACCCTCCTCCTTTCCCAAACCACGATAGCTCCTTATCACCGTTGTCGTTTTGCCAGGCTATTCTTCCTCCGTTTCTTCCGCCCCTCTTTGCTGACTCAACCTCGCCCTGATGAACACCATGACCACCGCCGCCAAGATGGTATACACTGCTATGCCCGCCCATGTCAAGACACCCACAGGTTCCCTCGGCCTTGCCGGCGCCTGGGATTTGGCCTCAACTGTCCTGAAGCTAGCCACGGCACTCGGCTCACCAATGACCGGCTCCACCGCCTTGACCTGCCAGAAATATTTTGCCCCTGGACTCAGCTCACCTTCGTACTTAAAGGCATTAGTGCTCACCTTGGTCTTCACCAGCACCTGCTTCAGATCAGAGTCTCTAGCCAGGACAAATTCATACCTGGTGACACCGGGTAGCGGTGCCCAGGTAAAAGTTGGAGAAAGCACCACTTCAGTAGCACCGCTATTGGGTTTCAACAATACCGGGCTTGCGTATTTGCTGCTCACAGGCACACCCACTTTGGTTACGAAATGCATCACTGCCGACCACGGGCTGTACACCTCCTCGCCGGTGGCAGCCCCTCTCACCCTCACCCTCCAGTAATACTCATGACCGCATTCCAAAGTACCGGGCAAAGAGATCTCGGACGCCGGAACCACCACCAGACCGCCTGACGGGAAAAACACCGCCGGCGATTCCTGATCCTCAGGCATAATATCTTCTTTTACCAGCACCCGGATGGTAAATTCCTTGTCCTTAGCAATCTGCAACTCATAAATAGAGGCGTAATCAAGCTGTCTCCAGCGAAAGTCCACCTGCTTTGCCAGCCCGCTCACCGGGTCACAGGGCAGGACGTCCCCGCTGGCGGGCAATATCGTCCACGGTCCCACTCTGGCAAATATATCAGTATATACCCAGAGACAGCCCTGCTGGTTCGGCCAGTCATAATTGCGGTTATCGATCGCCCACAACATGTTGTACTTTCCACCGGAGATTTTGAGAGAACTCGGTTCACAGGTAAATGTCACCAAGCCCGTTTTCGGCAGCCCGGTGATTAGATAGTCCCACTCCGGCGGCGGAGGTACCGGCGCACGGGAAAACAGCGTCCGGTCAACGCCGGTGCCGGTGAGGATCTCGGTGCTCTCCGCCTTTGCCCACGCCCCGTACAACACATCCTTACGCATCGCCAGCCCATAAAAAGCGGAATTAGGCGGACCAAGTTCCTCCCAATCTTTGCTTTTCCCGATCACCCAGCGGTAAATTTTGCCCGTGGTGCTGGGGGTTAAGGGGTCATGGCTGGCAGCATATATCGTCCGATTTTCATCGAACTGGTCATCGGTGATGACATGCACATTCCCTTCAATAGGTACCGCTCTTCGTTCATCCACCGAGGGTAAAAACTTGATGACCGTCTGGGAGAGATCAGCATAAGCCACCCGACCGCGACCATCGGGTGGACCTTCTTCTCCAACCACCACCCATTCTTCTCCTTCGGGATTTTTCAAGGGCACCGCTATGGTATGGTTGTAAGGAAAATCAGTATATACTTTGGTCACCTGCCACACCCCGCCTTCTCTCACATAGCGATAGACCGCACTGCTGGACAAAGCATACACGCGCTCGCCATACTCCCCCTGTCCCACTGCCAGGTCCACTATGTCAACATCGAGTTCGCCCGGAATTACTTCCCAAGACTGCCCTTCGTCCGAGGAATAGCCCACATCCCGCCATCCGACCTCGGCATAGGCGATCACCTTGCTGCGATAGTTCTCTTCGTAATCGGGCTGTCTGACCCTCAGGATCACCCCCCTGTCGCCATTATGGCTTTCCAGCCACATAACCCGCTCCCAGCTTGCCCCGGGCAGGTCGCCGATGCTGCGCCAGATGCTGTAAGAATAACCACCAGCAGCACTGCTCAAGGATGACAGGTACTGTATATCATAATCAAACGTCACTTCTGTGCCCCCTTCCAAATCGGGCACATTCAGCGCTGCCACATCGCAGAGCCTCTGTATGTTGCTGTCCACAAGACTTACCTGCACCCAGCGCTCACCGACGTTCCAAGATATCTCTTTTCCCGCCAGGTTCAATCCCATCTCGTACTGGACCGAGCACGGACTGACCGAGAAGGCTGACTCATCGCCCACCGGTGCCGCGGTGAGCAACGCCCCCGGCCACATATTTGAGACGCTGATGTTCGTACCGCCGCTCGTCAACGTAGCCGAGCTGGTACCACAATATGCCCGCGCCCCGTCAGGATGCCAGACGAGGATAGCGTTGGCACGGCCGGTGCCGAAACCGCCCGTAGGTGAACCATAGTCCGGCTGGGACGCCCGCCACTGAGGATAACGATACGTGGGATTTGAACTCCGCCAGACCCTCACCCTCCCGGTGGCATAAGGTAAGACCTCTCCGACGAGCAAATTACCATCGCTGTAGTCCCCATGATAAGCAATGCTGAAAATGCCGCCGGGTGGAGATATAGGGGGTGTAATGTCACGGACTCGAGTGTCATCAACTCGGTAGAGGTAACCGACATTGCCGGTGGCATTGATACTAATATAATAACGACGCTGCGGAGAAACTGGAGGGGGCGCTGTCGCCAGGAAGTCTGAGGGCAATTCCAGGTCAACGGTTATCACCTGGCCGACCCCCACCGTCCTGTCCACCCTTACCGGATAATTGCTATAACCGGCTGCAGTGTTCCATGTGGTCGTGCCAGCCACTGTGTCACGCTTGCCCAGATGGAGATATGTGCCGCGGGTGTTAGGAGCCCCACCCCTTGCCGTTACGGCGACCAGCCCGGAGTCCGATACATAGCTGGGGGAGAACTTTACCTCCATCACATCGCCGGCACTTGCTGCAAGTCCCTGGTCCTGCCAGCCTGGCGTAATCACCCCTACCTTCAATACCCAGACCTTCCCATTGGCGCTGCCGCTCCTAGTGCCAATGGCGATATCACGGTACTGGCCGTATTTGACGGAAACATCGATACATCCGATGAACTCATCGCCGGCAAGCATAAGTCCGGAGTCAGCAGCATCCCAGTTCTGCCCCCCGTCATCAGAGATGAACACCCTTTTCGGCCCCTCCTCCAACACTGCGACATCTGTGACCACCGCTACAAAATTCACATCGTCCGGCGCCAGGGACACATCCCATATATGTACGGCGCCGCCCACAGCGCTGAACAGCCTCGGCGAGATATCCGTCCAGGTCGTACCACCATCGGTAGATTTGTAAAGCTTCCTATTAGGGGTATCAGCCACATAAAAAGTAACACCGTCAGCACCGATAGCCATAGAGTTTATCTCGCTACCCGGGACGACCACATTTCCCTCGTTACTGGGCGTGCTAACAACTGTCCATGTCATCTTGCCCGGGGCTGCTGACAAAGGGACAGCACTTAGCCAAGGAAACAGAACAAACGCTAGCAGGATGGCGAGAAGAATGCAAACCGGGTTGGTCGCTTTTCCCCCCATGGGCTTAGTTTATTATACCACGCAACCATGCTTTTGTAGCCCTTCAGTCCAAAAATCTGGCAAAAAACTCGGCAGATAGTACTAATTGGCTACCTCGATTACGACCAAATGCCTAGACTGCAGCTTGATAAATTGATTGCATATATTCCCAAGTTAGTCTATCCTATCGTTGGGCAATAAGACAGCCTTTGAGGAGGCAACATGTCAGCACGTCCTGTAAGAGAAGACCCCGTTGTCAGGGTTTTGATGGAAAGGTTACTTGCAGGCGAAATAACTGAGGTGAAACCGTCCATCGACCTCTCGACAGAGCTCGGCTTCACCTACCCGCAACTGGAAAAGCTGTTCTCTTTATCCACACCTCAAGCACGCGAGCTTTTGGAATCCCTTACTGCTAGAGCACTGCTGGAAAAACACCCGCACAGCCGTCTCCTTTTCTGCTCTGAATGTCAGTCGCCCAATCTAAAAGCCAGCGATGGCTGCCCCAAATGTTACTCCTGGAATATCGCTAGAGGGCGGATACTGGAGCACCTCCAGTGCGGCAATCTCAGCCTTGAAGAGGAGTACATCAGCAATAACAGGTATATTTGCCCCAAATGTCACCGGGAACTGAAGTTCCTCGGCACAGACTACCAGAGCATCGGGATAAACTACCAGTGCCGTGGTTGTGGCAGCATCTTCAGCCAGCCACTGACTACCTGGCAGTGCCTCAACTGCTCACGATTTTTTCTAGAAAAAGACGTTATCGAGACCTTTGTCTACTCCTACCGCCTAAATGAGGAAAAGAGACGCTGGCTCGAATTTGAACTGGGACCCAAAGAGCGCCTGCTCGACTTTCTCAGGGGCCAAGGCTATGAGGTGGACGAAGGTGCAGCACTGAATAGTGCTAGCAAATCCGGCGCCGGACATGCATTTGATATCGTCGCCCGCCGCAATGATGGCTTCATTAGTCATACCATCGCTATAGATGTGCTCGTCGATGGCAGAGCACCCGAGGTGGGGTTGGACAGGGTGTTCACCTATGATAATAAGACCTACGACCTCGGCCTGCACGATAAAGTACTTGTAGTTATCCCGTGCCTCTCTCCTCCAGCGAGACAATTTGCCCTCCGCCAGAAAATACGCCTCTTCGAGGGCACGGAACTGGAGAATTTCCTTGCCTCGGCAGGCAGCGCCAGGCCTCCGACGGAGAGCAGACAGCAGCCTGGCACATTCAAATCAAAAGCCCGACTGATAGAACACCTCAAGGCTGCGGGCTACAGGGTGGAAGAGGGGGCCACCATCCGGGGCAGGTCAGGGGCAGAGCACCGCTTCCATGTGCTCGCCCGCTACGATGACGGCATCCTCACACACACCCTGGCTATCGGCATCCTCAGTGCAAACGACGAGGTCGGCTTCGATGCCGTCTCCGCCTTCGATACCAGGGCATACGATGCAAACATACACGACAAGGCAATACTTGTTTACCCCCACCTCAGCAGCGAAGCCAGACAGTTCGCTGAATACCAGCGGATAAAAGTCATCGAAGTTGACAGCGCCGAGGCGCTGACATAAAATGTGACCTATACGAAATTTCAACATGGCAGAAGAAACGGTAAAGGAAAAGACGGAAAACAGGACGAGTGCCGAAGGAATGGTCAGCGGCATCGCCCGCCTGAACGTGCTGCTCCAGGCCCCGACGCCAGAGGCGCTACAACTGGTGCCGGAGAGCATTGCCCGGAAGTACAATGTTATCCCGCTGGAGGTGCGCAATAACACCCTCCGTGTGGCTATGGTGAACCCCGATGACATCATCGCCATAGAAGCCCTATCGGCGCGCACCAAAAAGCGCATCGAGCCAGTGGAAGCCAAGCTCGCCGACATACAGGAGGCGATAGACTTCAACTACAAGGCCTTCGGTGAGATCGCCCAGATCTTCGGCAGCACTGCAACAACCGCAGAAGCAGAAGCCACAGAGAGAGCGGCTATCGCTGCCGTAGCTGAGGACTCCCCGGTAGCCAAAGCGCTAAACCGTATACTGGAGGAAGCAGTGAAGTCCCGGGCTTCCGATGTCCATATTGAACCTGAGGTGGACAGGGTGCGCATCAGATTCCGCATAGACGGCATACTCCACGAGATAAGTTCACTGCCCCTGGGAACCCACGGCCCCCTCATCTCCCGGATCAAGATCCTGGCAAACATGAATATCGCTGACCCGCGCCGCCCACAGGATGGACAGTTCTCCTTCAGCACCAGAAACAAAAACATCGACCTCCGTGTTGCCACCATTGCCACCGTCCACGGCGAAATGGCGGTGCTCCGTCTGCTGGACAAGTCGATTGCCGTGCTATCCCTTCCACAGCTTGGACTGCTACCTGAGAGCCGGGAAAAGCTGGAAAAGATGCTTATGGTACCATATGGCATGGTGCTTATCAGCGGTCCCACCGGTGCCGGCAAGACCACCACACTGTATGCCGCCATAAATTCCCTCGACAGGGTGGGGCACAAAATCATCACCATCGAAGACCCGGTGGAGTACCGCTTCGAAGGTATCAACCAGATACAGATAAACCCCCGAGCCGGCATCACCTTTGCCAGCGGCTTGCGCTCTATAGTCCGCCTCGACCCGGACATCATACTCGTGGGCGAGATACGCGACCGCGAGACTGCCGAGATCGCCGTGCAGTCGGCACTGACTGGACACCTCGTCCTCTCGTCCGTCCATGCCAACGACACCATTGGCGTGCTCTTTCGCCTGCTCGACCTGGGTGTGGAACCGTTCCTAATCTGCTCTGCGGTCGTCGGTATCGTCGCTCAGAGAATGGTACGCCGCGTCTGTTCGCATTGTGCCCGGATGGTCACCGTACCGCTGGTAGAACAACTGGCCTACCGCAGGGAGCTGGGCGAAGAGCGCTCCGAGTTCCTTTACGGCGCCGGCTGCAAGGTATGCACCTATACCGGCTATCTGGGCAGGACCGGTATCTTCGAGATACTTGAGTTGACCGACGAGCTAAAACAAATGCTCGTCACCGGTACTACACCGGCACAGCTCCGTGCTAAAGCAATAGAGCAGGGTATGGTAACCCTGGCTAAAGACGGCATGCTCAAGGCGAAAGCGGGGACTACCACACCTTACGAGGTACTGCGCAACGCTTATACGGCAGGTTAGAGAACATGAATTTTTCATACGTAGCCTACACACAGGACAGGAAGATGGTCAAGGGCAAGCTGGCAGCCATAGATGAGAGGGCAGCCATTGACATGCTCAGCACCATCGGCTATCGCGTGGTCAGCCTCAAGCCCGAGGCCCGTCTGCTCCCCGATTTAAGCCGTTTCCTTCAAGCCCCAGTCAAGAAAGAAGAGCTGGTACTTTTCTCTCGCCAGCTCGCACTGCTACTTGAGTCAGGTGTAGGCATCATCAGCGCACTGGAGCTCCTGCAATCACAGACATCGGATAAAACACTGAAGACCGTATTGACTAAAGTCATCGATGAGCTTCGTGCTGGTAGGTCATTTTCAGCAGCGCTGACACAACACCGTAATGTGTTCCCGCCGCTATACAGCCGCATGATCGGCGTCGGCGAACATACCGGCTCGCTGGAATCCGTCCTCCGTAGCCTTGCCGACCACATCGAGCGGGAGATGACCGCCATGGGTAAAATAAAACAGGCGATGATGTACCCTATGATCGTCCTCGTGATGGCTATTGTGGTGGGCGTTGTCATGGTGTTTGTCCTCCTACCACCGGTCACCAAGATGTTTGCCGCCCTCGGTGGCAACCTCCCCATAACCACCAGGCTGCTCATCTCCGCTATGACCTTTATCAGGGACTACGGCCTTTATCTCATGGCTGGCTTCGTGGCCATTGTATTGCTCCTGTTCCTTTTCTTCAGGACTCCTCGGGGACGTCATATCCGCGACGGCATTCTGCTCAGGATACCTCTCATTGGGCGTCTGCTCCACCTGACCGAGCTGGCACGCTGTTGCCGGAACCTGGCGCTGCTCTTCCGCTCCGGTCTGCCCATGACCGATGTGGTAAAGCTGACCACCCAGGCGACCGGGAACGCAGTCATTGCCGAGGCACTAAAGCAAGTAGAGTACGACATGATGAGAGGACGCGGTCTCTCCAGCCCCATGCGGCAGCGAAAAGTCTTTCTGCCGCTCATGGTGGAGATGACCAGGGTGGGCGAAGAGACTGGTAACCTGGATGAGACGCTTAACGTCGTTGCCGAGAACTATCAGATCGAGGCTGATAGACGTACCCAGACCATCATCAGCCTCATCGAGCCCGTAATGACCATCGGCATCGGCGCCTTCGTCGGCTTCCTGGCCCTCGCGGTGTTCATGCCCATCTACGGCGCGTTACAACTGGTGAAGTAAACATGCCGCCATACATATCCCCGAAGACACCGCCGCAGCACAACGGGACGACGCTCATTGAGACCATCGTCGCCCTCAGTATCCTGGCTGCAGTGTCCCTGGCTTCTCTTATGGGACTGAACACGCTGTACAATGCACTTACCATCAGCGAACGAAGGGCCACGGCGGAGAGCCTGGCAAAATCACAGCTTGAGGATGTAAAAAGGCAGCCCTACATCGAGGACGGTTGTCCCAGCCCGCAATACCAACTCCTTGACCCAAGCCAAATCCCCACGGGCTACGGAGTTACAATCAGCACGACCTGCATCGACGGCAACGGCAATGAAGCCAGCCAGGACAAAGGACTGCAAAAGGTCACGGTAAGCGTCAGGTACCAGGACCGCGACATACTGCAGGTCTCAGGGTATAAGGTGAAGGAATGAGCTATCGCAATAACACAGGCTGGGTCATACGGACACGCTGGCGCGATTTAGCTGCACAGTTTAGGGCAGGAGCTCGCCAGCTCTTATCGGAGAAAGGGGTCACCCTTATCGAGCTCGTGGTTGCTATCGGGCTTGCTACGGTGATAGCTTCCGCCACCGCGCTCACCATAACTACTATCATTCGCTTCACACAACCCGTCGAAGTCCAGACCATCGCCCTGCAACAGGTGCAGAACGCGGGCTCCTGGCTCACCCGCGATATCAACATGTCCATAGTGGAACTCCGCGATGGCAACCCTGTCCTGCTCACCCTTACACAGCCACAGAACGAAACCGATATCATAACCGTCATCTACAAACGGGAGGCTACCTCAGAGGGGTCATACAGGCTTATCAGGGAAGAGCAGGAAACTGGCAAAAGTATGGTAATAGCCGAGAATGTCGAAATCACCATAGCGCAACAAGCGGATGGCTCGGGTATCCCATTATATACCATCACTATAACTTCCCAGCCGCAAGCACCGCAGGCAAAGGAGGTGAGGAGGTACTATCAGGTCACCCCAAGACTGCCCCAGAGTTAACTGCGCTGCAAGGCAGACTAATATACCACTTATTAATAACCGAGGTAAGCGATGAAAATGGTAAGACGGTTGCTTAACTCCCAGGACGGACAGGTACTAGCCATGGCCCTGGTACTGCTCATGCTCGGTGGTTTTCTGGTCACCCCGCTGCTCAAGCTGATGAACAGCGGCATGATTTATAGCCGCACCATTGAAGACTATAACAACAGGTATTATGCCGCCGATGCCGGTGTCCACTACGCCCTGTGGGCCATGAGAGCTGACCCCTCAATGTTACCTCCTAAAGAACCAGCCGATGAAGCCACCATAACGCTGAATTTCCCCGATGCTGACGAGCAAATGAACGGGGTTTCCTCGGTGGGGGTCACCATCACCAATCTGGGTGACCGCATCTACCGGATCATCTCCACCACCACACAAGCCAATGGGCACACCACCCAGATCCAGTCGGATGTCTACTTCTTTAACTTTTCCCATCTCGCCATGGGGGCTATGACCAGCAACTGCGGTGTTTCAGTGCTCAACAGTAATATCGACGGCGATATCTACTACTGTGATGACTGCGGCGATGCCAAAATCAAAAACAGCAATTATGATAACCTGTACGCAAAATGTCAGACTAACTGGCCCACAGCTGACGAATTGAAAGAGTTCTATGGCGACGATGTGGACAAAAACAACCCCTTCCCCTATGCCACCATATACGCCAGCGCTTACCCCCAGGGCATAGGTCCCCTGTACCGAAATGGCAACCTGACCATCGATAATAAGGTGGGCAACCCCACACTTACCCTGAACGGCACCATCTATGTCACCGGTAACCTGGTGTCCGGCCAGTCCGGTAGTAAGAACTACACCCTTGCCCTCAACAGAAAGACCATCTTCGTCGAAAGGAGCATCAACTTTGCCGGCGGTGTCACGCTCACAGGCTCCGGGTGCATTATCGCCATAGGCGACATCAACTTTCAGCCAAACATCGCTGCCAGTCCCAATGACTTCATCTTCGTCATGTCCGTCGATGGCAGGGTAAATTTCCAGCCTAATGGTAATTTCTACGGTGCCCTGGTGGGGGAATCCAGCGTGGACATGAAGAACGGCACCATCATCTGGACCGACCCCACGGGTAAGGGACTGGATTTTCCCGGTCTTGGAGATGACGAGGACGAGGGCAGCGGCAAGCCCAGAGTCCGCACTTACCTCATCACCAACAACCCCAGCCAGTGATATACCCTCACCTTATTCCTCTCCCTCAAGGGAAGGACGTGCTATGAGCATAACCACGAACACAATCCAGCCCTTATTCCTCTCCCTCAAGGGAAGGACTGTGGCAGAGGGCAGTCTTATACCTCAAGGCAGGGGCACGACCGCCATCCTGCCTTTCTCGTTATTTAGACCTCGCCCTATTGCCCCCCATTCAAAACCGTGGTATAGTACTAATGGAATATATGACTGTCATTTTTGAAGTAATGTCCGGTGACGCGGCGGGTTGTAAGCTACATTGATTGACGGGGGATATAGTGGCAGGTCGGGCAAAAAGAATGGCTGGTGATGGCGGGTCGGGAAAGGGGCAGGTAGGCATGACCCTTATCGAGACCCTCATCGCTATATCTATCCTGGCTATGATCGCCACCGCCTTTCTCACCAGTATGAGCACCGCTGCTCGCACCACTTTTACCGTCCAGAAGATGGCTACTGCCGAAGGGCTGGCCAAATCGCAACTGGAATATATCAAGCTCCAGAACTACAAAGTCGATGGGGATTACCAGAAGCTCACCGGGTTGCCACCAGGCTACGATTTAGAAATCGTAGCCGAGCGGCTCAACCCTAGGGGTGATAGTACCGTAAATGACGACGGTCTGCAGAAGATAACCATCGTCGTCAAGTACCAGGAGGACGAAGTGTTCACTTTGGAGGGCTATAAGTGCTTCCAGAGGTACTGAGCACTGTCAGGAAAAATAGTGAACTCGGCTTCACCCTTGTCGAGGTGCTGACCACGCTGGCAATCCTGGGACTGGTAATAGGTCCCACCTCAGCCGCCGCCATCACCATAATGAGGCTAAGCTCGTGGGACACAGATCTGAACCTCCACCTGCGTCATGTCCAGAATGCCGGCTACCAGATCCTCCGCGATGGGCTGATGTGTCAAACAGTTATCACCAACAGTCCCAACGCTTTCGTCTCCTTCGTCTGGACAGACTGGGACGGCAACAATTTTGTTGTTGACTACACGCTGACAGGCAATACTTTACAGCGCAGCGTCAACAGCAGCTGGCCATCTGTGGTCGCTGAATATATCAACCCCGACCCGGAGTTCACCAAAGCGGAATGGGACAGCCAGCAAGGACAGCTAATAGTCACCATCACCTCGGTGGGCACCAGGATGACCCGGATACAGCAGGTATATATCATCAGGCCACGCGCCTGGGTTGGAGGGAGCTGATGAGGCCGATAGGAATTCTGAAGATGCTGCTGCGTAACCAGTCGGGGCAGGCATTGCCTATGGCGATGGTGCTACTCATCATCGGTGGACTGGTCATCTCCCCCCTGCTTAACTTCATCATCAGCAACATGAAAGCCAGTCAGGTCATCGAAAGTAAGGTGTTCGATTTCTATGCCGCCGACGCCGGGGCTGAGGACGGGCTATGGAAGGTAAGATATGACTGCCTGCCAGACTGGCTCCTCAACGACTGGACAGAGGAGACCTATTCCCACGAGCCCTACTCTTACACCATGTTTGATAATGACAACCCAGCTGACAGGGTCACCGTCAACCAGCGGGAGGTTGAGGTTACCATAAGACCCATCTGGGTGCTGGAGGACCTGGAAACGCCGAGCCTCCAGCAGGGAAGGACACCCAGCGACCACCTGGTCACCTACGGCGGTAAGACCGATGAGTCCGCCGACGGTCAGCGCGGCATCTACACCATCAGTATAATGTACGATAATTCGCTGGGCACACTCCTGGTGCAGAGAATCGGCTGCTGGCTACCTGCGGGCTATAGTTACGTCCCCGGCTCCAGCAATCTAGAAAAGGGCTATGGTCAGCCGTATCACAAAGTGCCCCAGATATTCAGCCACAAGAGCGGGACCGCTGTTGTCTGGCACTACGGCTCAGGCATCAATTACAATAGCCTGCCGTCCCAGGGGACAAAGAAAATCGTCACTTTTGAGTTTACCCCCAACAAAGAGATGCAAGACGCCTTTTCCTGGACGGTGACGAACAGGCCTGAGATCAAGCTCTCCTGGGACACCTCTAAAAAGATAATTGAGATCAAGTCCCGCGCCCCGCAAGGAGCGGAAAAGCAGACCACCGTCACCTGCCACGTCATCAAAAAGGAGTTCCAGGCAATGAGCTCCGCCATCAACGGCGACTACGCCGCCAGCGGCATCACCTTGATGCGTGACCACGATAACGACAGGGGATTGTGGGGGGACAGGGACAGACGCGAGAGGTTATACAACCAGACATCAGTGACCATAGGACCAGGGCAGCCAGTATCCGTCCCTGAGGATGCCACCGTGGAACACATCTTCCTTTACTGGTCAGGCTGGAAATGCAAGCCGTGGAACATCTGGAGCTACAGCGGAGAGCAACGCAACTTGCTACCCAGTCAGAAGGGCATCAACAAGGTGTCCTTCAAAGTGAAGGTAGGGACAAAGGAATTCCAGACTACGGTCACCGCCAGCGTATCACAGGTGATGCCCAACGGCTCCGCCAGTGACCCTCACGGCTGGTCATACTCCTGCTTCGCCGATGTCACCAGCCAGGTGGTGGACTTTTTCAAGGCACAGGGAGTACCCTTCTACGGCAATGGCACCTACACCTTGGGACACTGGGACGTCAGTCCCAACCAGTCCAACACCTACCGGTATGCACTTTACACCTGGACGGAAAACCATCAGGGTGAAAGCATCGCTGGCTACACCCGCTACCCCCTGGGCAGCCCCAGGGACGGCAACCAGCGCGATTCAGGCTATGAAAACGATGGAGACCAGGACGAGTGGTCACACGCCGGTTGGTCGGTGATCATCATCTATTCCAGTCCCTCCACGCTGGGACACCACCTCTACCTCTTCGACCAATTCAGACACTGCATCCAGTACGGGACGCTGGTCTTCAACATCAGGGGCTTCCTCGCCCCGGACGATGTCGCCAGCGACCCTCGGGCTGCCAGGATGACTGTCTTCGTCGGCGAGGGCGACTATCATTACAGCGGAGACCGCTTCCAGGTAAACGGCTACTATCTCAGCGATGGGTATTACTCGAGCAATGTCTGGAATGGGATATCGAATGTGCTGGGACAGGCTGCCACCACCCATGAGGGCATTGACATCGATACCTTCATAGCTGGCGGGGGCGATATTATCAAGCCCGGCGATACCGAAGCCCAGATCAGGATGCCCACCAACACCGATGTCTGGAATCTAGTCTATATCATCCTCTCCTTCCGTAGCGAGATAACCGTGGGCGGCGTCATTGATTTTAAGGTGGAATAATATTGCCTCTTGTTTTATCCAATTTGCCATGCTACACTGAAATCAACTTTTTTGAGATGACGCGCCAGTGATATCCCGAGACAGAAAACAGGAAGGCGAAAAAAAGAAAAAGGGTATACTGGAGAGGCTCCCCAGACTCAGCCGTACCAGCCAGACCATACTGATACTCGCCATGCTGGTCTCCATGTTCCTGCCCACTTACCTGGTCTACTACCAGCAGCCAAAGATGCGGGCAACGCTACAAGCATCGCTTGCCAGCCTGCAGAAGGTGCTGGCAGTAGAGGAGACACCCAAAGCCCGGCTGGAAGCCGAGCTGAAGAAGGTAGAAGAGGAGACCGCCACCGCCAAAGCTAGCTACCCCGACCCCAGCCACATCCCCGAGCTGGTCAACAGCCTCATCGGACTGGCAAAGGAGAACAATACCACCGTCACCAGCACTAAGGTGTCCATCACTAAGCTACCACCGCCCAAGGAGACGGACAAGAAGACCTCCACCCCGAAGAAGACGGTAGACACCATCCTCAATGTGGACCTTAACCTGAAAGGTCAGGTTGCCCATTTCCAGAACTTCCTGCTGGCGCTGGACAAACAGTTCCCCACCACCCGCATCAAAAAGGTCACCTTTACCATCGAGAGCGAGGAGGGCAAAGAGGACGCCTGTGAGCTCTCGCTCCAGGTGCTTTGCTACCCACAGGAGAAGAAGGAATGATACTGCTGGACTTCGCCGATAGCGAAATGAGGGCACTGGTACTGAAAAAGAAGGTGGTGGGACTTGCCACCACCCTGCCGCTGGAGCCCGGATGGGTGAAGGACGGCGTGGTCAGGGAGCCAGAGGCGCTCGCCAGACAATTAAAGGACTTCATCACCGGAAACGATATTGCTGATACAGAGGCTGCAGGTACCATCAGCGGTCTGCACACCATCTACCGCATGGTGAACATCCCCCGGGTCTCCCCAAAGATGCTCGAAGACGCCGCCGCCATCGAGCTGGAGAAAAACATGCCGGTCTCGCTGGACGAGCTCTACACCTCCTGGCAGGCGATAAACATCTCCCAGGAAGAGACTGCGCTGTGCCTCCTCGGCGTCCGCCGCGAAGTGATTGACAGTACGGTAACCGCCCTGCGCACTGCCGGCTTGCGCCCCATGGTGCTGGAGCCGAGACCGTTAGCTATAGCACGCCTTGCCGATGACCCCAGTACCATCATTATAGATGCCCAGCCCACCAACTTCGACATCATCATCGTGCTCGGGGGCATCCCGGTGCTGGTGCGCACCGTTCCCTTTTCCGCCGAAGACGTCTACGGCAGGACGGCTGAAGTAAAGGACGAACTGGAAAGAACGGTCAATTTCTACAACGCCAGCCACAAAGAGTCGCCGATAACGCCTCAGAGCCGCATCCCCATCATCGTCAACGGCGAGCTCCCAGGTCTGGCCGAAGCCACCAGCTACCAGTGCAAGCCGCTGCTTGAGCCGCCATCGCTCTCTCACTCCTCACTCGACTTTTCCAAATATGCGGCAACCGCCGGGCTTGCCCTGCGCGCCATGCGCCAGCAGAACCTCCCCATGCGCCTGACGATCAATGCCCTGCCGGAAAAATATCTGCCCAAGCCCCGCCCCGTGGGGCAGTATGCCTTCTGGGGGTTCGTCGTCATCGCCGCCTTCGTTTTCCTCTGGCTGTCCTCGCTCACCGTAGCTGAGGTAAGGCAGACACAACAACTGCGCTCTCAGGTGGCAACGCTCGAGGCCCGGGCACGGGTGCGCCAGGGCACGGAAAAGGTACTTAAGGACCTGCAAACAAAGATAGCCGCTGCTCAAGCCCAACTGGACATGTTCAAGAAGCCGATTGAGGTGGCTAAGGACCAGAGAACAGGTGTGACCGGCGGTATCCGCGAGGTCACCGCCGCCATCACCAGCGGCACGCTAAAGCTCAAGACGGTGACCTGCATCGACAAAGCCACCGGGATCGACGCCCCGCAGATTGAAATGGAAGTGACCGGCACCGCCACCTCTGAGAACACCATTCTGGGCTACATCACCAGCCTCCGCAACAGCGGCAGGTTTTCCCAGGTCACCATCAAGGAGATGAAAGAGGTCCGGTATAACGAGTGGCAGTTCACCCTGTCGCTCGTTGAGTAGGCTATGGGAACAAAAAGCCATCGGGGGCATGTTCATAACCCCCGACAGCTGTCTTCCATCTTGATTGTTAATTGCCCCGTACCAGACCCGCCCGGAACCACACCACAGATGACCGCGGTCGCTTATTGCTCTGCGGTGCTATTACCGCGGACAGGCAGTCTGCTTAACTACACACTCACCATTGTCATTTTCATCGAATTCGTACTCCCCCAGCGGCTCCTCCATGAGATATCCACCATCCCTTAAATCATCCACATTCTCCGGACACCTGCCCTCCTCCCACCGGTAGGCTGAGGTCACCGTGGTGACGTTGTGCAGGTCGGTGGCGCAAGCCTGCGCTTCACCTCTGCCGATGAACCGGGTCACAGCAATGGTGACCACGCCCGCCAAGGCGGCGAGGATGCTGATGACCACCAGCAACTCGATCAGGGTGAAGCCCAGTTCACCACACCGGAACCACCGCGCTAACTTTTTCATCGAGGTACCTCCTTTTCTCTAAAAACCTTAATCGCCTTTGCGGCGATTTCTCTCAAGTTCAATAATAGCCGCCAAATTCCTCCCTGTCAAGAGTCTAACGCAGCCTGAAGCTGACGAATTGGTAACACCTTGTGGTAGTACTTTAGTCCTAGTACACCTGTCAGTAGAGCGGCGATGGCGCCTTTCCCGCCGCCCCATTCACCACCTTTTGCACATGGCGATGATGCCGGCATTTCTTAGTTCTGTTATTATAATAGGGCGCTATATAAGCACTGCCCAACTGTGGTAGTGAAGCGATGGAAAAACAACCGTCGGTCATCAGCCTTCAAGATGCCAGAGCGCTCGCCAGGTCCAGGCGCCTCCCGCTGAAAGCAGTCGAAATTATGCTCCTGGAGCAGGGCACCGTCCCCCAGCGCTATCTGCGCAACATCGGCACCATCGGCACCGAGGGGCAGGTCAAGCTGCTTAAGTCGTGCGCCGCGGTGGTCGGCGCCGGCGGACTGGGCGGCACTATAATCGAGCTCCTGGCAAGGATGGGGATAGGTAGGCTCATCATTATAGACGACGACCGCTTTGCCGAGCAGAACCTGAACCGGCAGCTGATGTGCACCGAGGGGGACATCGGCAAATTTAAAGCAGCCGTCGCCGCCAGAAGGGTGAGGCGGATAAACTCTGCGGTCACCGTGACTGCCTTTACCCAAAGGCTCACCGCAGAGAACGCCGACCGCCTGCTCGGCGGTGCCGATGTGGTGCTGGACGCCCTGGACAACCTGTCATCCCGCTTCGTCCTGGAGACAGCCTGCCGCCGGCTCAAGGTGCCGTTCGTCCATGGCGGCATCGCTGGCTTCTCAGGACAGTTCATGACCGTCTTCCCCGAGGACCCGGGGCTGATGGCGCTCTACGGCAATGCCGGGCAGGTCCCCGAGGTTGGTATAGAGGTCAAGCTGGGGAACCCAACGGTCACCCCGATGCTGATCGCCACCCTGCAGGTGCAAGAAGCGATAAAGATAATCACCGGCAGCGGCGAGCCCGTCCGCAATCGACTGATAGTGGTTGACCTGTTGACCTGTACGGTGCAGGAGCTGGAGGTGAGGAGATAGCAAATGGCAAAGGTGACCGTGAAGTTCTACAGCCTGTGGCAGGTCTATGCCGGCTCGGCAAGCATCACCCTGGAGGCAAACAGCCTCAGCGAGGCGCTGGAGCAGGTGGAGCAAAAGTTCGGCGCGCGCATCCGCGATGGCTTGAAATCAAAGGGCGTGGAGCTTTCGGGGAAAATAGAGGAACTATCACTGGTGCTGCTCAACAGCACCAACATCAAGCAGTTGAAAGACACTGTCCTCAAGGACGGTGATGTTTTGCACATAATGCCGCCGTTAGCCGGCGGCTAATCCCAGAACACCCCCTCAACTTCCCTCTGTCCTTCAGGAGGACCCACTTCTTCTTTCTCCCTTGGGGGAGAGATTAAGTTTTTTTTCTCTCCCTGCCGGGGGAGATTCATCCTCCTCTTTGCCCTTTGGGAAGAAATTCGTCTTTCTCTCCCCCTTGGGAAAGGATTTAGTCTTTTTCCCTCTGGGGAGAGACCCAGCCTTGTCTCGCCCAGAGGAGAGATTCCCTGTCCTCTCTCCCCCTTTGGGGGAGAGATAAAACGAGAGAGATTAAGCCCCATCTCTCTCCCCCTTGGGAAAGATTCTCTATCCTCTCTCTCCCGGGGGGAGATTAAGCCCCCTCTTTCTCTCCCCCCTTTGGGGGAGAGATAAAGTGAGGGGGAGAGGTTAAGTGAGGGAGTCAAATTAAGGTATAATACCCCACAGATGGACTACCTGTGGACATTGCTATTCTTCGCTATCGGCGCCTGTGTGGGCAGCTTCTTGAACGTCATCGCCGACAGACTGCCACGGGGAGGGTCAATCGTCTCCCCGCCATCCCACTGCGAAAGCTGCGGTCGCCAGCTAAGGGCAAAGGACAACATCCCCATAATAAGCTACCTCTACCTCAAGGGGCGCTGCCGCTACTGCGGGGCAGCTATTCCCCAACGCATATTCTGGGTGGAAATAGCCACCGCAGCTTTATTTGCCTTCATCTTCTGGTACTACGGCTTCAGCCATCTCCTGCCGGTGATGATAGTCTACGGCAGTATATTTATCGTCCTCACCGTAACCGACCTGGAGCACCGGCTGCTGCCCAATAAGATCGTCTATCCGGCAATAGCCATCGCCCTGGCAGTGGCACTGGCCTCGCAGTTCCTGCACCTTCACCTACTGCCAAACCTGAAAAGCGCTGCCATCGGCGGTGCCGTAGGCTTTATTTTCCTGCTCGTCCCAGCGCTTATTTCCCGGGGGATGGGCTGGGGAGATGTCAAGCTGGCAGCCTTCATCGGGCTGGCTACCGGGTTTCCCCTGGTGCTACTTGCGCTGTTCCTCAGCATCATCAGCGGAGGACTGGTGGCAGCGGCGCTGCTTCTACTCAAAATAAAGGGGCGCAAGGATGCCATCCCCTTCGGTCCCTTCCTAGCGCTGGGCACACTGGTAACCCTCCTCTGGGGAAACAACATCCTCGCCTGGCTGGGACTTGGTTAGTGCCTCATACCAAAGTATGATTTTTTGTCCACCGGACGGCTGACCCTAATTCGTCCCTTTGCCCGCCGATAAACCGATCGCCCTTCCGATGGCAGGACGACGGTAGCAGGGTAAACTAGAGAAACGGAATATGAGGCGAACCCTCGCCTTAAGTCCCCTCCTTCAAAGGGAGGGAAAAGTGGTCAACTAGAAAGGCTTGAAAATATTATGATGAGTACTGTGCGGCAAAAAGACATCGTTTTCGGCAGTCATGGGGTGGAGCTCAGCGGCAGACTGTACCTGCCGGCAGAAATGCCAGACCGGTTGCCGGCGGCCGTGCTGTGCCACGGTTTCGGCGCCAGTAAGAAGGCAGTGGAACCCTGTGCCCTTGCCCTGGTCGAGCAAGGCATAGCCAGTATCGCCTTCGACTTCCGCGGACATGGCAACAGCGGGGGTGTAATGGACGGACTGCCCATGGAAGACGTGCTCGATGCCTGGGAGTTCCTCTGCCGTCAGCCCGGGACCAACAGCCAGCGGGTAGCTTTCATCGGTCACAGCCTTGGCGCTATGACAGCCATCTTCGCCGCCAGGAAAGCCAGACCTGCGGCGCTCATCCTCCTCTCCTGTCCACCAGAGACCAGCGACGAGTTTCCGGCTGACGGCGACACCAGCAACTACGGTCACTGGGGAAAGGACATAGTCCTCGAGTACCCGAAGCAGGGTGCCTTTCCCTGGCTCAACGGCATCGCCGCCATCGCCTGCCGCCTGTGGATGGCAGTCAACGGCTTCAGCGTCAGGGTCAACTGGCAGAAGTTCCTCGGCGCCCTCCGGGAACTGAAGATGTGCTACGTCCTTGAGGAACTGGACGAATGTGCCAAGCTGTTCGTCTTCTGTCTCGGCGACAGGGTGACACCGTACCACAAGTCATCGCTGGTTTACCAGGCAGCACCGGCACCCAAGGAGGCGCTGGTTGTCCCCAGCGGCAACCACACCGCACCGCTTTCCAGGAAGGAGCTCCGCAGCCGGTGGCTAGAATGGACGATAGAGAGTCTGCGTGGCGGGAGATGAACATGAAGAAGGTGCTCATCACCGGTGGTGCCGGAAGGCTGGGCGTCATCGTCTGTCAGGCTTTCCTCGACAATGGCTACTGGGTGCGGGTGTTGGACTTGGACACCAGCCAGAACCGCCGCAACCTGAAAAAGCTGAAGCCCAGAGAGAGGGTGGAGGTCTTTTGGGGAGACATCACCCAGCCACCTCTAATGGCACCAGCGCTCAGCGGTGTAGATGCCGTCGTCCACATGGCGGCAATACTGCCGCCAGCCGCGGACAAACACCCGGAGCTGGCACACAAAGTAAACGTCGACGGCACCAGGAACCTCATCGATTTGATTAAAACGCTGCCACAACGGCTGCCGTTGGTGTTCACCTCCTCAGTGGCCGTCTTCGGCTGTTACCCGGAGCTACGGGAGCCGCTCTGCCCGGAGAAAACACCACCACGACCGGTCGATGTTTACGGCAAGACCAAGCTGGAAGCTGAAAATTTGATCCGTGAGTCGGGCATAGACTTCGTGATCCTGCGACTCACCGCTACCATGTACCTCGATTTTACCCTCACCGACATCAAGCGGATGTTCTCAGCGCCGCCTGAGACACCAGTGGAGTTCTGCCATCCCAAGGACGCTGCTACCGCCATAGTCAACGCAGTACGCGACTTCGATAAAGTGAAGGGGAATACTTTCGTCATCAGCGGTGGACCGGGCCAGCGCATGTCCTACGGCGAAATGGTGGGGGCTATACTGGGACTGATGGGGCTACCGCTGCCGCCGAGGGAAAAGTTCTCCAGGGAACCGTTCTATCTCCACTGGTACGACACCGCCAAGGCACAAGCGCTGCTCCTGTTCCAGCAACACAGCTTCAGCGACTACCTTAGAGACCTTTCTCGGGCAATTTCACGCAAGTATGGCCCGGGCTTCCTCGGTTTCATGCGCCTTTTTGTCAGCCCGGTGCTGGGCAAGGTCATCGTCCAGTTCTTCTAGTTGGTCACCACCCATTTCCGACTCAGTCGTGTGGTCTGTGAGCTGGTCCAAATAGATCGGTGACACCGATGTCTAGCTTACCCTCACCCTAACCCTCTCCCATCAAGGGAGAGGGAAAATAAAAAGGGAGAGGGTAAAACAAGCAGAGAGGAAGCCTGCTGTTCTGGCCTCAGGACTGAAGACTAAAGTGTCACTGGCCTACTGGAAGAGTACAGGCTGTTGCACCGCTGCGGTGCCACGTGGTATACTGTTATGCGAAAACCTTTAAGTCAGTCCAGCGAGGCTGGCAAGGGTAATAATGAGTAAAGAGCACTGCACCAATACAGATACACATTTAGCCCGTCACCTCCTTTCTTTACCCACTAAAGACCTCTTGCCACTCGATGGCAGGAGGTTTTTTAGTGGCTGAAAGGACACTGCTCACCCCCGAGGATATCAAGCGGGCACTTGTCCGCATTGCCCACGAGATCGTAGAGAAAAATAAGGGCGCCAGAGATGTCGTGCTGGTGGGCATGCAGACCAGGGGAGTGCCCCTGGCAAAAAGACTGGCTGCCTCCATCCGGGAAATTGACGGCTTCACCGTTCCCACCGGCTCTCTGGACATCAGCCTCTACCGCGACGACATCTCTCTGAGACCGTTGAAACCCGTTGCCCATCCCACCGACATACCGGTGGACATAACCGATAAGCACGTCGTCCTGGTGGATGATGTCTTCTATACCGGGCGCAGTATCCGCGCTGCCATGGACGCCATTATGGACTTCGGTCGCCCCAAGACGATCCAGCTAGCTGTTCTGGTGGACCGGGGACACCGGGAACTACCGATACGCGCCGACTACGTGGGCAAGAACATTCCTACATCCAGGAGCGAGGAAATAAAAGTGTATGTCACTGAAGTGGACGGTGAAGATAAGGTCACCATTGTATCGCCAAATAAGGAGGGAGCGGCATGAGGCCGGCGGAGCAAGAGACCAGAGGCGCAATTTCAGAGACTTTACCGCCACTGTCAACGGCGCTGTGGCGGCACCACCATGTCCTCGACCTTGATGACTTCAGCCGGGAGGAGATCGAACTGGTGATGGACATCGCCGATGCCATGGCGGAGGTACTGCAGCGCGAGGTGAAGCGCGTGCCCACGCTCAGGGGCAGGACAGTGGTGACCATGTTCTATGAGCCGAGCACGCGGACCAGAGCCTCCTTCGAGCTGGCAGCCAAGAGCCTGAGCGCAGACACGGTAAGCCTCGATGCCACTAGGAGCAGTGTGACCAAGGGTGAGTCCCTGCTGGACACGCTGCTTACCATCCAGGCACTGGGGGCAGACATCATCGTGATGCGACACCAGCATTCCGGCGCGCCATATATCGCTGCCCGCCACATCAGCGCCAGCACCATCAACGCCGGCGATGGCTGGCACGCCCACCCATCACAGGCACTTTTGGACATCTACACAATTAGAAAACATCTGGGCGGGCTCACCAATCGCAAGATAGCCATAATCGGTGACATTATGCACAGCCGCGTCGCCCGCTCCAACATCTGGGGCATGACCACCATGGGGGCAAAGATGGTGCTCTGCGGTCCGCCAACACTGCTACCCCCGGGACTGAAAGAGTTCATCGCCCGCTGCCGACAGGGGCAGGTGGAGGTGGAGACCGAGCTGGAAAAAGCCGTCAGGGATGCTGACGTGGTCATGCCGTTAAGGCTTCAGACGGAGAGACAGCAGAGCGGGCTACTCCCCAGCATCAGGGAATATGCCCAGCTATACCAGATAAACGAGGAAAGGCTTTCGCTAGCCAAGCCGCATGCTCTGGTGATGCACCCCGGACCAATGAACGAGGGTATCGAGATCAGCCCCGGGGTAGCCCGAGGGGCACAGTCAGTTATCGAAGAGCAGGTGACCAACGGCGTGGCGGTGCGCATGGCACTGCTGTATCTGGTCGCCAGGGGTAGGAGCGAGTAATGGCTAAACTGCTAATCCGCGGCGGACATATAATCGACCCTTCCCAAGGACTGGACATGACCGGAGACCTGCTGGTCAAAGACGGTAGGGTGGCCGCTCTGGGATCGACGGGAACGAGAGGGGACCTAGCCGCTAACGACCCGGACATCGTTCTGGATGCCTCAGGGCTGACCGTTTGCCCCGGCTTTATCGACCTCCACTGCCACCTGAGGCAGCCAGGATTCGAGGATGCCGAGACCATCGCCACGGGCACCCTCGCTGCCGCCAGGGGCGGCTTCACCACCGTCTGCTGCATGCCCAATACCGAGCCACCGCTGGACACCAGGGCTGCTGTGGACTATGTAAAACAGGTAGCCGACAGTGAAGGATACGTACGCGTCCTGCCTATCGGCTGCATCACCAAGGGGAGGAAAGGGACGGAACTGGCGGAGATGGACGAGCTGGCGAGCGCAGGGGTGGTGGGTTTCAGCGACGACGGTGGACCGGTTGCCAGCTCCAGGATAATGCGACTGGCGATGGAGTATGTCAGCCGACTCGGGCTGCCGATAATAGACCACTGCGAGGACAAGTCCTTGAGCCAGGACGGGGTGATGAACGAGGGCTGGGTATCGGCGCGACTGGGGCTAAAGGGCATACCGGCAGCCGCCGAGGAGACCATGGTGGCAAGGGACATCAGCCTGGCAGCGCTCACCAGCGCCAGACTGCACATCGCCCATATCAGCACCAGGGGCTCAGTAGAACTCGTCCGCAGCGCAAAAGAGAAGGGCGTGGCAGTTACCGCCGAGGTGACCCCCCACCATCTTTTGCTCACTGAGGAGAGGGTGATGGGCATAAACCCGGACGACAATCTCTCCTTCTACGACGTAAACGCCAAGGCCAATCCCCCACTCCGCACCAAAGAGGATATCGCTGCCCTGATCCAGGGACTAAGAGATGGTACTATCGATGCCATCGCCACCGACCATGCGCCGCATACCACAGTGGACAAACTCTGCGAATTCAACATCGCTGCCTTCGGTATCAGCGGTCTGGAGACAGCTTTCGGCTGTCTGATGTCACTGGTGCACAGAGGGGAGATGGACCTGATGATGCTTATATCTCTACTCACCTGCGGTCCGGCAAAGGTCATCGGCACCAGGTACAGTGGGCTGGGCACGCTGAGACCGGGTTGTCCGGCAGACATAAGTATTTTCGACCCCAGCAAGGAATGGGTGGTTGATAGCAGGGACTTTGCCTCGAAAGGAAAGAATACGCCCTTCGAGGGGCAACTGCTTAGGGGTAAGGTCCTGGCCACCATATCGCAGGGAAAAATCGTTTACCGTGATGATGCTTTACGGATGAGGATGAAAAGAAGAGCTTAGCTTCCCGTGTTACTTTACTGAAAACGCGGTGATAGCACGGCAATGCACAGTCTTGGAGGGTGAAATATGGCCAAAAAAGGGATATTAGTGCTCGGAGACGGTAGTGTTTACGAAGGCTACTGCTTTGGCGCCGAGACCACCGCCTGTGGCGAGGTGGTCTTCGATACCGGCATGACCGGCTATCAGGAGATGCTCACCGACCCTTCATTTGCTGGTCAGATAGTTGTCCCCACCTACCCGCTTATAGGTAACTATGGGATAAACGACAGTGATTATGAATCAGCACAAGTCCAGGTTAAGGGGTTCGTGGTCAGAGAGCACTGCCCCATACCCAGCCACTGGGCAAGCAGACTGACCTTGCATGACTACCTGCTCAAAAATGGCACCCCCGGGCTGGCTGGCGTGGACACCAGGGCGCTGACACGGCGTCTGCGCACCGGCGGCGTGACCATGGGCATCTTAACCTCGGAAATGACCATCAACGAGGCTCTCGCCGAACTCAGCAGAGCCCCTGCCTACGATAGCGTTGATTTTGTCCGACAGGTCACTACCGGGGAGCAGTACCGGTGGAGGCACGCAACTGAAAGAGAACCGTCCATCCACATCGTGGTCCTCGACATGGGCATGAAGTACAGGATTGCCAACACGCTGTCACGTCTTGGATGCCTAGTCACAGTTGTTCCTTGCACCATGCCGGTTGAGTACATTCTCGATAAACTAAGACCGGACGGCATTGCATTGTCCCCGGGCCCGGGAAACCCCGAGACAATCCGCTACCTTGTCGAGGTGGTGCACCAAATGGTGTTACGCAAGCCAGTGATGGGCATCTGCCTGGGGCACCAGCTTATCGGCGAGGTCTTTGGTGCCAGGACATTTAAGCTAAAATTCGGACACCGCGGTGGCAACCACCCCGTCCGCGACCTCGCCACCGGAAGGGTGTATATCACCACACAAAATCACGGCTATGCCATTGACCCAGACAGCCTAAAAGGCGGTCTCGAGGTCAGCCACATCAATCTCAACGATGGTACTGTCGAGGGGCTAAGGCACAGGGAGTTACCCATCCTCTCAATCCAGTTCCATCCCGAGGGCGCTCCCGGTCCTGAGGACAACTTATATTTGTTTGAGCGTTTCTTAGAAATAGTGAAGGAGAGCCAATAAATGTCCAAGATTTCTAAAGTCCTAGTCATCGGTTCTGGCCCTATAATTATCGGGCAGGCGGCTGAGTTCGACTACTCCGGCACGCAGGCATGCAAATCACTGCGGGAAGAAGGAGTGACCACCGTGCTGGTAAACTCCAACCCGGCGACCATCATGACCGATGAAGGCATAGCCGACATCGTCTACATTGAGCCGCTGACCGTAGACGTGCTGACAAAGATAATAGAGCGGGAACGCCCCGATGGCATCCTGCCGACACTAGGAGGACAGACAGGGCTGAACCTAGCAGTGGAGCTTGGCGATGCCGGGATACTGGACAGATATAATGTCAGGCTGCTAGGGACGTCGCTGGAAACAATAAAGAAGGCGGAAGAGAGGTCATTGTTCAAGCAGCTACTTGTGGATATCGGCGAGCCTGTCCCTCCGAGCATCACAGTGCACTCGGTAAAGGAAGCAAGCGAGTTCGCCCGTGAAATCGGGCTGCCACTTATTATCCGCCCATCCTATACCCTCGGCGGTACCGGTGGGGGCATAGCCCACACTATGGAAGAGCTGGAGACCGTGGTTGCCAACGGGCTCGCTTCCAGCATGAGTCACGAGGTGCTGGTGGAAAAATGCCTGCTGGGCTGGAAGGAGCTGGAGTTCGAAGTCATGCGCGATGCTGCAGATAACTGCATCACGGTGTGCTGCATGGAGAACATCGACCCCATGGGCATCCATACCGGAGACAGTATTGTGGTAGCGCCCAGTCAGACGCTCACAGATAAGGAGTATCAGATGTTGCGCTCCGCCAGCCTGCGCATCATCCGTGCCCTGGGTATCGAGGGCGGCTGTAACATACAGTTTGCCTTGACTCCGCACCCGGTGGTAGCCGAAAAGTGGGCGCCGGACCAGCTAAACGTCACTAAGAGCCAGTATTATGTCATAGAAGTGAACCCCAGGGTCAGCCGCAGCTCGGCACTGGCAAGCAAGGCAACTGGCTATCCCATCGCCAGGGTAGCTGCCAAAATCGCCATCGGTAAGAGGCTGGACGAAATCCCCAACCGCGTCACCGGAAAGACGCTGTCGGCATTCGAGCCGGTGGTGGACTACTGCGTGGTCAAGATACCCCGCTGGCCCTTCGACAAGTTCACTCTGGGCAACCGCACTATCGGCACCCAGATGAAGGCAACCGGTGAGGTGATGGCAATCGAGCGCTGCTTTGAAGCTGCCCTGCAGAAAGCTGTCCATTCGCTGGAGTTCGGCAAAAGGACCTTGCTCTGGGAGGACAAATCCTGGATAGGAAATAGTGACATACAATCCTTACCCCTTTACCCGCCAAACGACTTGAGACTGTGGGCAGTGATGGCAGCCCTGCGCCGTGGGGCCGGTTGCGAAGAAACATCACAAAGAACCGGCATCGACCCCTGGTTTATTTATAAGATGCTTAACATCGTCAATATGGAGAGGAGACTGCTTTCAGAGCCATTGACGCCTGACTTGATGTGGGAGGCAAAGAGGCTGGGGTTTTCCGACGAGCAAATTGGCGTCCTGGCAGACAGACTGCCCGAGCAGGTGCGCCAGTTACGCCATAACTGGGGGATAAAGCCGGTATACAAGATGGTGGACACCTGTGCTGCCGAATTTGAGGCTGAGACGCCGTACTTCTACAGCACCTACGAGAAGGAAAATGAGGCAACACCACTCCGCGCGAAGAAAGCGGTGGTCATCGGCAGCGGTCCGATACGCATCGGGCAGGGTATAGAGTTCGACTATTGTTCCGTCCATGCCGCCTGGGCACTGAAAGAATGTGGCATTAAGAGCATAATTGTGAACTCCAACCCTGAGACCGTATCCACAGACTTCGACACCAGTGACCGGCTCTATTTTGAGCCGCTTAACGAGGAAAGCGTGCGCAATATCCTGGAGAACGAAACGGAGCAGTCAACAGCCTCGCCACCGTCTGCCATCGTCCAGTTCGGCGGACAGACTGCCATCAACCTGGCTGAACCGCTTGCGCGCAGTAATTTCCCCATCTTGG
Source organism: Chloroflexota bacterium (assembly GCA_036821185.1). Taxonomy (GTDB): domain Bacteria; phylum Chloroflexota; class Dehalococcoidia; order GIF9; family UBA5629; genus CALJTV01. Next base: position 214,118 of record DAISKD010000001.1, read on the forward strand.
GCTCAACCGCTGAGACCATCGACATAGCCGAGGACCGCCGCCGTTTTGAGGAGTTCTTGAGCCGGCTAGGTATCCCGCAGCCCCCTGGTGCTGGCGTCACCACGCTGAAAGAAGCAACCAGTACCGCCAGCCGCCTGGGCTATCCAGTCCTCGTGCGACCAAGCTATGTCCTCGGCGGCAGGGCTATGGAAATAGTCCACAACGAGGAGGAACTCATCAGATATATTTCGCTAGCCCTGGAAATGGACAGCAAACACCCTGTGCTCATCGATAAGTACTTCGAGGGCAAGGAGGTGGAGGTAGATGCAGTAAGCGATGGCGAAGATGTACTTATACCTGGGATAATGGAACACATTGAGCGCGCCGGTGTACACAGCGGTGATTCGATAGCGGTCTATCCGGCGCTCGGTCTGTCCAAGTATGAGGTGGATACTATCGTCGACTATACCATCAGGATAAGCCGTGCCCTGCAGGTGAAAGGGCTGATAAACATTCAGTTCGTTGTCATGCAGTCCATGAACAACAAAAGCGCCGTCTATGTGCTCGAAGCCAACCCGCGCTCCAGCCGTACCGCACCTTTCATCTCTAAGGTCACTGGTGTGCCCTTAATACGCATCGCCACCAAAGTGATGTTGGGCTACAGCCTGAAGGAGCAAGGCTATACAACCGGCTTGTGGCGCAGACAGAAACTCGTGGGCATCAAGGCGCCGGTCTTCTCTATGTCCAAACTGACCGGCGTCGACACCTACCTAGGACCAGAGATGAAGTCCACTGGCGAAGTTATGGGAGTGGACTACACCTTCGAAGCAGCACTGACAAAGGCACTCATCGCCGCGGGGCTCATGTTACCTCGGAGCGGAAACCTGCTGTTCAGTATTGCAGACAGAAACAAGAAAGAGGCGTTGCCCATTATCAAAGGCTTCCATATGTTAAACTACGGGCTGTACGCTACCGAAGGCACCGCTGCCTACCTCGAGTCCCAGGGTATAAAGGTGATGATGGTCACCAAGAAACTGGGCGAAGGTCATCCAAATGTGGTGGACGTGATCAATAATGGCCTGGTAGCAGGTGTGGTCAACACCATCACCGGTGGACGCGTCCCCCTCCAGGACGGCTTCCATATACGCCGCGCTGCTGCAGAGCGCCGTATACCATGTTTTACCTCTCTGGACACGGCGAGAATTGCCCTGCGGGCAATTACAGGCGGTAGCCAGATCTTCTCGATACACCGGATGCGTGAATACATCGACGGTGCAGGAACAAAAAGTGAAGCTGGTTGAAGCCCACATTGCGTCCAATATAAGACTCCTCCCGGAGCACAACCTGCTCTGGATGGAGGAACCATACATTGCCAGTACCGCTAAGCCGGGACAGTTCCTCACCATAAGGTGCGGCAACGGGCTCATCCTGCGCCGTCCCTTCAGCATACACAGGGCCACCGACGGCAAGCTGGTGTCTATTTTTTTCAAAGTGGTGGGCAAAGGTACTGCCTGGCTATCACAGCGGAGCAGCGGAGAGGTGCTCGATGTCCTGGGGCCGCTGGGAAACGGCTTTTATGTACCTGAATCGGCACAAAACCTGCTCCTTCTTGCCGGCGGCACCGGAATCGCACCCCTCGTCTTCCTGGCGGAATGGGCGGTGAGACAGGGCAAGCAAGTCAAACTGATCATGGGTGCACAGAGTTCCAAATACCTCTACCCTGCAGGACAATTGACCTCTGGCATAGAGCAGATTTTCGTCACCGATGACGGTAGCCAAGGCGAGAAGGGCACCATAACGCAGTTCCTCGCCAGACACACGGTAGAGCTTATCAGCCAGGCTGACTGCATCTACGCTTGCGGTCCTGTGGCTATGTACCAGGAGATAGAAGCCCAGAAGCAAAGCTGGCAATGGAAAAAAGCCGTCCAGGTCTCGCTGGAGATAAGGATGGGCTGTGGCATCGGTGCCTGCTACGGGTGTAGCATCATGACCAAGAAAGGGATGAAGCAGGTATGCAAGGACGGACCGGTTTTTGAAATAGACGACATCATCTGGGAGGAGGTTAGACTATGACAGTGGTCACTAGAACGCTCACTGTGGACACCCGAGGCAACTGTGACATCATAGACATAACGCCGGATATCACCCGCGAGTTAGATGATGCTGGTCTCAGCAACGGCATCGCTACCTTGTTCATAGCTGGTTCAACCGCCGGTGTGACCACCATCGAATACGAGAGCGGGCTGATAAACGATTTTAAAAGTGTCTGGGAGCGCAACGTGCCCCGAAACATACCCTACCAGCATGATCAGAGGTGGGGTGACGGCAACGGCTATTCACACGTGCGAGCATCTATCCAGGGACCCTCGCTGACCATACCATTCGCCAACAAAAAGCTGCTGCTAGGCACATGGCAGCAAGTCGTCATCGTTGACTTCGATAACCGTCCCCGATCAAGAAAGATCGTTATCCAGTTCCTCGGTGAATAGGCATGGGCGCTCACCCTCACCCTAACCCTCCCCCATCAAGGGAGAAGGATCGTATATCAGAAAGTCGGCTCGACTTTTACCTCGCTAACACCCACCTCTCAAAAAGGGGACGAAACAAGAGGGAAAACAGCTCCCTTATTCTTAAGACTTGAGACTAAAGTGCCACCAATCCAATGGATGAATATACCGCCTTGATAAACCAGAACATCACCAGTAAAATGTTGGCGGGTCTCATTTCCACCAGGGATATCATTCCAGATGCGCATATGCCTGCTCAGCTACAGGAGCTACCGGTATTCCGGCGGGCAAGGGATCTATCTCAGGTACCTTAGCCGCGCTCTCTGCCAACTAGGCCACCAAGTCGACGTAATTTCTGGACCGCCCTACCCCGATCTGGACCCCCCAGTAAGGTTGATAAAACTGCCCAGCCTAGACCTGTACTCTATGTCGTCCGTTTCCAGATTGTTCATCAATCCGATGAAACTCGACTCCATCCCGGATTTGGTAGAGTGGCTGGGGGTGGTAAGCGGGTACTTTGCCGAACCGCTTTCCTTCGGCATGCGTGCCTACGATTTCATCCGCAAGAACAATCAGTATGACATAGTCCACGACAACCAGACCATGGCATATGGTATCCTCAAAATCCAGCAACTCGGACTACCGGTCGTAGAGACCATCCATCACTCCGTGTTCCTTGACCGAGAGCTTGCGGTCAAATCAGCCAAGTCGATCAAGGACAGACTGGGACTGCGATGGTGGTATTCGTTCCTCAATATGCAAAAAAAGGTGGCTAGACAACTACCTTACATCATCACCGTCTCTCAGAACTCGGCCGAACACATCATGCAAACATTCAGTATTCCCAGAGAAAGGTTTCGCATTGTGCATAACGGCATCGACACCAGCATTTTCCATCCCAACTCAGAAACCAGGAGAGTGCAAAATAAACTCCTCACCGTCACCAGCGGCAACCTTGCCGTCAAGGGTTTAAACTACCTGCTAGAAGCTGTAGCTACACTCAGACAACAACATCCGGTAGAACTCACGGTCATCGGAAAAGGCGCCGATAACCCTGACACCCGTAAACTGGTCTCCAGACTGGGCATTGTAGATTATGTAAAATTTGTCGGGGAGGTAAGTACCGAGGATCTAGCCGAACACTACCGCTCAGCCACGGTGGTGGTGGTACCCTCGACCTATGAGGGTTTTGGGCTGCCCGCGGCGGAGGCCATGGCTTGCGGTTCCCCAGTAGTGGCCACCACAGCTGGTGCTCTTCCGGAGGTAATTGGCGATGCTGGACTGCTGGTGCCGCCAAGAGATGTGAAAACACTTGTCGATGCCATATCAGCCCTGTTGAAAGACGAACAAAGACGCCGCTCGCTCGGGGAAGCCGCCCGCAGAAGGGCGGTACAGAACTTCAACTGGCAAACCGCAGCCAAACGCACGCTTGACGTTTATTTCGAAGCACTGGAGCGACAAAAAAATACGCAAGAAAAACGGTAGTGAAATTTTAGCTTAAGTCTGCCTATTGCCATATCTGTCTGCAAACGGTAAAATATCTGTCGTTTGGCCGTGTCTTCCCCCAGCGATAGGTAGATACAAAAGAAGGGGCGCATAAGCCAATGCGCATATGCTTACTGAGTTACAGGAGCTACCCTTACTCTGGAGGACAAGGTATCTATGTCAGGCATCTCAGCCGCTCGCTGCGAGACCTGGGACACGAGGTAGACGTAATATCAGGCCCCCCTTATCCAGAACTTGACGAAGATATCAGACTCATCAAGCTGCCAAGCCTAGACCTCTACTCTCTACCGCAGCATAAGCGCCTGTTCATCTCTCCGACTAAGCTTAATTCCTTGCCCAATCTTATTGAGTGGCTGGGGGTCTGCGCCGGCTTTTTTACTGAGCCAGCGACCTTCGGCATGCGCGCCCACAAGTTTTTGCGTGAGCGCTCGCGCTACAAAAACTATGATGTGGTACATGACAACCAGAGCCTTTCTTACAGCATCCTGAAAATAAAAGACCTGAGTGTCCCGGTGGTGACAACCATACACCACCCCATAACTATAGATCGCGATCTTGCTCTGTATGCAGCAAAGTCACTGTGGCAAAAATGGGGCATAAAGAGGTGGTACTCATTCGTCAATATGCAGGTCAAGGTCGCCCAGAAGTTATCACATTTCATCACCGGCTCGGAGAACTCGCTCCGCCAGGTCGTAGACGCCTTCCACATCCCGGAAAACAGTATTAAGGTGATCTACGATGGCGTTGATACCACCACATTCACCCCCGACAGCACCGTACGGAGGACGGAGAACCGCATCCTCACCGTTAATAGCGGCGACATTCCACTGAAAGGCCTAAAATACCTACTTGAAGCTGTGGCTGCTGTCAGGAGGCAACGTAAAATTGAACTGGTAATAGTAGGTACGCAGATGAAGAACGGCTATACCGAGGGGCTCGTCGAAAGCCTGGGCATCGGTGACTGTGTTACCTACACCGGGAGGATACCTACCCGAGAGCTGGTGCGCCAGTACTCAATGGCGACTCTGGTAGTTGTCCCTTCAATATACGAAGGTTTTGGCTTACCAGCGGCTGAAGCGATGGCATGCGGCGCACCCGTAATCTCGACTACAGCCGGTGCCTTGCCGGAAATCGTCGGGGATGCCGGGATATTGGTACCACCTGCCAACACTGAGGCACTTGTCCATGCGATTGTCGCTTTGCTCGATGCTCCCGAGAGGCGCAGTCAGCTGGGAGAAGCCGGACGACAACGTGTGCGGAACATGTTCAACTGGCATAATACCGCCAAGCAGACTGTTGAGGTATACGAGGAGGCTATCAAACATTCCCGCGGTGTAAAAAGGCAAATCCCGGTAACAGCCGCAGTTAGCCACCGGTCCGGAGAAGACCGGTTGACAAAATCATTTTCGGGAGCACTAAAAACATGAAGCCGGAATATCATCAAGTAGCCCTGTCACCTAAGTTGCTTCATGATACCGCCACCTTCATTGTGGAAAAACAGAAAAGTGATGGTTCCATCCCCTGGTTTGAGAACGGACTGGTAGACCCCTGGACCCATGTCGAAAATGCTATGGCCATAGACACGGCTGGCTACCACAGCGAAGCTGCAAAGGCATACGAATGGCTGGCAAAAACACAACTCAGCGACGGCAGCTGGTTCGCCTCCTATGAGGACGGCAAGCCCAAGGATACTTCCAAGGTCTCACACGTGGTCTCATATATCGCTGTCGGCGTCTGGCACCATTATCTGACCACCAAGGAGAAGCCGTTCTTGAAAAAAATGTGGCCCACCGTTCGTGCTGCCATCGACTTTGTACTGGGAATGAGAGGGCCAAACGGTGAAATCTACTGGGCGAGGGACAGTAACGATGTGATCTACCCTGAGACATTGGTGACCAGTTGCAGCTCCACCTACCTGAGCCTAAAAAGTGCGCTTTGTATTTCCTCGATAATGGAAGAGGACAAAATCGCTTGGAAACAGGCAGCAATTGAACTGGCCAGGGCAATAAGGTCCATGCCCTGCCCCACCGAAGAAGCTACTAACCACCGGTCCTGCTTCGCCATGGACTGGTACTATCCGGTAATGTGCGCTGCCGTCAACGGAGACGATGCCAGGAAAAGAATTTCACAGGGCTGGAAAAAGTTTGTCGTCGAAGGGTTCGGCTCTCTCTGCAGTCTGGAACAGAACTGGGTCACCGCTGCTGAGACAAGCGAGCTAGCTCTGGCTCTGGCGGTCCAAGGCGACTATGGACTGGCAGCTACCGTCTTCAACTGGCTACAACAGATGAGGGACAGCGATGGGGCCTATTGGTACGGGATTGCCTTGCCCCATAAAGAAATCTGGCCCGAGGAAAAGCCAACCTGGACTTCAGCAGCGGTTATGCTGGCGGCGGATATGTTACAGCATATGTCAGCGACCAGCTTCGTCCTTGACCATCACCGCCCCACGGTGCTGTAGTACGCCCAGTGTCTGTGTCATAGGCAATTCCTCGAATAGGCCTGTGGTAAGTGCCAGTTTGTAGACTTCGTACGGTGCCTGCCCGCCCTTGCTGGGGTCAAGAAAAATATCGTGGAACACGAGGAAGCCCCCGGGCAACAGATGCCGACTCCAGCACCGATAGTCACTCAACACAGTCTCATAAGCATGACCACCGTCGATAAACACCATTCCAAGTGGGGTCGCCCAGTCCTTCGCCACCACATGCGATTTGGCTACCACCGGCACAACAGTGTCCTCCAGCCCGGCGCGCTCGATCGTGTTCCGGAAATAAGGAAAGCTGTCTATTACCCCCCTCCGTGAGTCGTATACTTCAGGATCGAAATACAACTGTCCCGGCTGTTGCTCTTCCGAACCGCGGTGATGGTCTATACTAAAAAGAGTCCTACCGCAGAGCTTACAGGCTGAACCAATGTACACTGTGGACTTACCGCAGAAACTGCCAATTTCCAGACAGGGCCCCAGCTGGCAGGCCTCCAGTGCCAGCTCAAACAACCTCTCCCCCTCTTCAGGGGCCAGGAATCCTTTGACTTCAGTAGCAAAAGGTGGTATCAACCTTTCTGGCTCCGATTTACCTTTACAGTATACAAGTAAGATAGCTACCCGGACAATAAGTGGTCCCGAAGAACCAGCGCAGATTGTTGAACTGGTGGATGTCTGACTTTTGACAAAAAGGCACAAACAGTCTAGACTCTAACACTAGTCAGGATGATACACGCAAGAGGAACACCGACAGCATAGCCAGAAACAGGCTGGACTGGAGGCTACACAGCTGGTCAGCCCCTAGCTTGCCTTCCCGAAGGAGGTACAAAGAGCATTATGAAATATAGGATAGCTACGCTCATAGCCTTCTCCATTGCTTTAGTCGCATTCTGCGGCTGCAAGGGCAATGAGTCACCACTGTCCGGAAAGGAGATCGTAACTGCGAGCCGAGGTGACCTCGTAATTACTGTGTCCGCAGACGGTACTCTGAAAATGCCCCGCGAGGTACAGCTCAAGTTCAGTACACCGGGCACAGTGAAGGAGGTCTACGTAAAGAAAGGCGACAAGGTCAGGGCTGGGACATTGCTTGCCAAGCTCGATGACAGCACCCAAAAGCTTGCTGTGGAGGCAGCGCAGTACAAAGTGGAGCTGGCGCTGAATGACATTTTAGAAAAAGCGCACCCGGCAGTAATGGGCTATCCCCGGATGTACCCCGACCCAGCGACTGCCGTCCGTGCCGGACAGGCAGTACAGGAAATTAAGCAGGCGCAGGTATACCTCAACGAGGGCGATTATCTGAAGCTGGCGGCACAACTGCGGCTTGCCCTGCACGACCTAGAAGCAGTCAAAAATTTGCTTGAGGTTCCGCCGTTGGAAATATCGTTGAAAAGGATAGACGAGACCACCGGAGAGGAGCTGGAAAACTATCCAGAAATCTCCTTAGCGATAAGAATGGTGGAACAGAGCATTGAACAACTTAAGCGCTTCCAAGCCAGCTTGGAAAGAGGTGACCACAGCGTTTTAGGTCTGACAGCGGTATTACAGCAGACTAGTAAGACGTACCAGCAGGTAAAAAATGTCAGTGGCAGGATTCAGATATCCCAACGCATCGGTGAGTGCTGCCAGCAACTCGCCATGCAGGGCATGGGGTCTGGTAGCACCACAGGAGGAATGCCAATCACCTACCCGGACACCTCTACAGCCCTTGCCATACTTGACCAAGTAGAGCAAGCCCTACAAGACCTGCAATTGTGCCAGAAACAGTCATGTGACGCAGTGGAATTTGCTACCAGGCTACGCATGGCACAGCATGACGTTGAGACCAGTCGTCAGGTCTTGGAAAGCAACGAGCTCGTTTTCCGTAGCGGCGTAAACCTGAAAGCCTTACGAGCTGCCAATCTGAATATCCAGCTTGCCGAAGCGGACTTGAAACGCGCCAAAGAAGAGCTGATGAAGACCGAGATCCTGGCGCCATTTGATGGCACAGTCGTTGACATAGGCGTCAAAGTGAACGACCAGCTCTCCTCCTTCGACTATTCCACCAGGACAGCCATCTACCTGGTGGACACGACTACAGTGGAACTTGAGGGCACTGTGGACGAGGTGGACATCTATAAGGTGAAGGTGGGACAAGAGGCAATTGTGACTACGGACGCGCTCCCCGGTATACAACTAAAGGGTAAGGTGGCCTTTATTTCACCCGTCGGGACCAGCATCGCCGGTGTGGTCGAATTTCCTGTGACCATAGCGCTTGAGCCTTCTGATACCGAGTTAAAAGGTGGGCTAACCGCCAGTGCCGACATCATAATTAAATCACACCCCAATGTGTTGCTAGTTCCCAACAGGGCAATAAAGGGTAGTCCCGGTCATTACTATGTGGAGGTACTGGTAAACGAAATAAAAGGTGTTACCCAACAGCGCCCGGTGGAAATAGGCGCTCAGAACGAAAACTTCACCGAGATAGTCTCCGGGCTAGAAGAAGGTGAGAAGGTGGTTATGGAGCCGGCCAGGATAAGGTCACCGCTGTCCTTTCGCTAGATAAGTACTATCTTTCCTCTGCAAAACAACACCGGGGCCATGATTAAACTGGAAAACATAGTCAAAATCTACAGACTAGGCAGCGTCCAGGTCAGGGCACTCGATGGCGTCACCTGCTCTATCGAAGCCGGGGAGATGGTGTCTATAATGGGACCATCTGGCTCCGGCAAGTCAACCATGATGAACATCATCGGCTGCCTGGACAGGCCTACATCTGGTAAATACGAGCTGGACGGCATGGATGTCAGCCGCCTTAAGGACGACCAGCTCGCCGAAATCAGGAACAAGAAGATAGGTTTTGTGTTTCAGTCATTCAACCTCCTGCCCCGGGCTTCAGCGCTGGCAAATGTGGAGCTACCACTAGTATATGCCAGGAACGGGAACCGCAACCGCCGTCAGAGAGCTCTGGAAGCCCTGAAGGCCGTAGGGCTAGAACACCGCACCCACCACCACCCTACTGAGATGTCCGGTGGTGAACAGCAACGCATAGCTATCGCCAGGGCACTGGTCAACAACCCGGCTATTATCCTTGCCGATGAGCCGACGGGCAATCTCGACACCCAGACCAGCCAGAGCATAATGCTCCTGTTACAGCAACTTAACCGGCATGGCATCACCATCGTCCTGGTGACACACGAGGAGGATATCGCCGCTTATACCAGTCGCACCATTTACCTGAGGGACGGAAGGATCGTAGGAGAGAAAAAAAGATGAACCTGTGGGAAAGCGTAGTCACCTCATGGAACTCATTGTATAGCAACAAGATGCGCTCCGCCTTGACGATCTTGGGTATCATCATAGGCGTTAGTGCTGTTGTCTTTCTGGTGTCCTTCGGCAGAGGACACCAAGCTAACGTTACTGCCATTTTCGAAAGCATGGGGGCTAACGCAATTTACATCACCAGCTCTATAAGCATGACACAGGCTCTGGCTGGTGGCGCCAGCCTTACACTCGAGGACGCCATAGCTTTAGCTAACCCGGCGCGGACACCTTCCATTGCTCTGGTCGCCCCTACAACCGAAAAAATGGTCAATGTGGCCTATGGTAACAAGAACAAGACCATCAACATAATGGGGACAACACCTGAGATCACAGAGATCATCAGCTACCCCGTAGCCCGGGGTGAGCACTTTACCGAACAGCATGTAAAAAGCGCCGATAATGTGGCGGTGCTGGGAGACAAGGCAGCTTTAGACCTCTTCGGAGACGAAGACCCCATCGGTAAGACCATCAGGATTGGTGGTACCAGGTTCAGGGTCATCGGTGTGTTGGAAAAGAAAGGAGGATTCCTTGAAGCAGCCGATAATTTCATCATGATACCCATCACCACCATGCAAGCTAGGCTACTGGGGCAAACCACTCCAAGAGGTCGCCCAATACAGACGATCGCCATCAAGGCGGTAAGCATCGACCAGATACCAGCCGCCAAAGAGCAGGCAGCAACCATCCTGCGGCAAAGGCACCACATCGGTCCTAACGAGGATGATGATTTTACCATCATCGATATGCAGGAACTACTAACGCGAATGCAGCAAGTATTGGGCATTTTTCAGGTCTTCCTGGGGAGCGTAGGGGCAATCTCTTTGATAGTTGGCGGCATCGGTATTATGAATATAATGCTGGTCTCGGTGACCGAACGCACCAGAGAAATAGGTATCAGGAAAGCCGTGGGGGCCAAGAAAGGCGATATCCTGCGCCAGTTCCTTGTCGAATCGGCTATGCTGAGCCTCTCTGGCGGGATAATAGGGCTATTGATAGCAGCTATAGGGGCTTTTCTTATAACGGGCGTTGAGATCGGACCCTACCCCGTCAAGGCGCCCATGTCACCTGATATTGTAATTATCGCCTTATCTGTGGCAATCTTCGTTGGGCTTGCCTCAGGAATCTACCCCGCTTACCGTGCCGCCCGCCTTGATCCCATCGAGTCGCTGCGGCACGAATAGCCAGACTACTTCCCCAGCACCAGGGACAAGAACTCAGCCCTGGTAGCCGCCCGACTACGGAAAATTCCTCTGGTAGCCGAGGTGACCACATTGCTTCCCGGCTTTTTGATCCCGCGCATGGTCATGCACAGGTGCTCCGCCTGGATTACCACCGCCACCCCGTCGGGCTGCAACGCCTCAAGTATGGCATCGGCAATCTGCGTGGTCATCCTCTCCTGCAACTGCGGTCTTTTGGCAAATATCTCCACCACCCGCGCCAGCTTGCTGATGCCCACTACCCTCCCTTCCTCATTAGGTATATAGCCGACGTGGGCAACACCATAAAATGGCAATAGGTGATGTTCGCACAATGAATAAAAAGGGATGTCCCTCAATATGACCATCTCGCGATGTCCTACCTCAAAGCCCACTGACAGTTCGGCTTTGGCATCCATATTCACTCCAGAGAAAAGCTCGGTATACATCTCAGCAATGCGCTGCGGGGTGTCACGCAGCCCCTCCCGGTTTAGGTCTTCACCTATTGCCTCGAGAATAGCGCGCGCCGCAGCTTCTATTTTGGCTGTATCGACCACAATGTCCCTCCTAGTATGTTCAACTTATCTTTTACCGTAGATTTCCCTGTCCAGAAGCTTTACAGACTCCACATCCACCGTGGCATAATGCTCTGCTCCCAAATATAGGGCGGGGCGGACTTTGTTTAGATCCAGGACACCCTCGGGTGTGAGCGCCTCGCCGGCAAAATGGACGGCCACGATCTCGCCCACCACCCAGACATGGTCGCCATACTCCCTGGTATCCACGACGCGGCACTCATAGGCAGCGTAGGCATCGCTCAGTATCGGGGCAGTGGTCTTGAAAGGTTGTTCTTCGGCAATACCGAACTTGACAAACTTGTCCAGTTCCTTACCCCCGCTGCCGCCCACTGAAGCTATCAGATCCGCCCGCTCAAAAGCTAGAAAGTTGACGGCAAACTCCTTGCTCTCCAGGAGGAGCTGGTACGTATATCTCTTCGGCGCTATGGAAACACCGTAAAGCGGTGGCTTGAACGAAATAGGACTGTGCCAGGCAACTGCCATGGCGTTCTTACGGTCTCCAGCCCGCACCGTAAGGACTGTAGCCACCCTGGGATAATGCTGATAGAACTCGCCGATATCTTTGGAGACCGCTTTTGTCATATCCCTCCTTTCACACCGGACTAGCGCCAGCCCAAAGTCCGCTCCACTGCTTCCAGCTCCGGTAAAACCTCTGTCAGAGGCTGGAAAAACCTTCTGGGGAAGCTGGGGTCCTTCAGACCACTACCGGTGATGACGCACACCGCCCTTTTCCCCCGCAGGTCCAGTCCCTGCTTCGCCATCTTAATCAATCCCGCCACCGAAGCCGCCGATGCTGGCTCGCCGAAGATGCCCTCCTTTGTGGCAAGCAACTTGTAGGCAGCTATGATTTCCACGTCGGTAACGCAGTCGATGACACCACCGGACTCGTCGCGGGCTTTTACTGCGCCCTGCCAGCTAGCTGGATTACCAATGCGTATGGCTGTGGCTACCGTTCTTGGTTTTGCCACAACCTTATCCCTGACAATGGGCGCTGCCCCGGCAGCTTGAAATCCCATCATCTTCGGCGTCCGGCCCGCTTTCCCCGCCTGTCTGTACTCCACAAACCCCTTCCAGTAGGCGGTGATATTGCCGGCATTGCCCACAGGAATGAAAAGGTAATCGGGAGCATCACCAAGTTCATCTATGATCTCGAAGGAGGCAGTCTTCTGTCCCTCGAGCCGGTAGGGGTTCACCGAATTGACCAGCGTTACCGGATGTTTCTCTGCCAGGCTGCGCACAATCTGCAAAGCCTGGTCAAAGTTCCCCCGTATGGCAATGATCTTGGCACCATAGACAACAGCCTGCGCCAGCTTACCCACGGCTATCTTACCGCTTGGCACCACCACAATGACCTCGAGTCCAAAACGGGCGCCAAAGGCGGCTGCCGAAGCACTGGTGTTGCCTGTGGAGGCACAGATGATGCACCTACTTCCCTCCTCCACCGCCTTAGCTACAGCCACCACCATTCCCCGGTCCTTAAAAGAACCTGTGGGATTGCAGCTCTCTAGCTTGAAGTACAGTCCGCCACAGCCCAGCTCCTTCTCCAGCCATACCGACCTTACCAGCGGCGTGTCCCCCTCCCCCAGAGTTATCATCGGTGTCGCTGGTGTCAACGGCAAGAAATTGCGATAGCGGAACAGGACACCGCGCTCCATCTTCTCAAGCCTCCACCCTAACAAAATTGCTTATCTCCTTGACTACGGCCAACCGCTCAGTCTCTTTGAGGGCAGCTCGTACCGCCTCCTCCTTGGACGGGTGGGTCATTATCACGATCTCAGCCGTTTGCGTTGTCGGGTCGCTCTCTTTCTGAATGACCGCCGAGATACTGATGTTATGGTCACCAAGCACTTTCGAGATCTGGGCCAGCACGCCTGCCCTGTCAGCCACGTTCATCCGCATATAATACCTGGTCTCCACCTCGGACATCGGCTTGACCTTGAGCCCGCCTGGTTGCGGCAGCCTTGCCCGGCCCACTGTGCCGCGGTTTATGTCCTGGGCGATCTTTATCACATCTGACACCACGGCGCTCGACGTCGCCGATGGTCCGGCACCCTGACCATAGAAAATGACATTGCCCACGAGGTCGCCCTCCACATTTATGGCATTGTAAACGCCGTCCACCTTAGCCAGTAGCGACTCCTCGGCGATAAAGACAGGATGTACCCTCGCCTCCACATACTGGCCAGCTCGTTTGGCAATTGCCAGCAGCTTAATGGCATAGCCCAGCTCACGGGCATAACGGAAGTCGCGCGCCTGGAGCCGGGAAATGCCCTCGCAATACACCTGCTCCGGCCTTATCTCAGTGCTGAAGGCGATGGTAGACAGGATAGCCAGCTTGTAGGCAGCATCAATACCGTCTATGTCTTTGGAAGGGTCTGCCTCGGCATAGCCCAGTTCTTGCGCTTTCCTCAAAGCCTCAGCGAAATCGATGCCCTCTTTGGCCATACGTGTCAGGATATAGTTTGTGGTGCCATTCAAAATGGCGTAAATAGCCCTTATGTCGTTGGCAACGAGGTCCTCTTGAAACGGGGCGATAAGCGGTATGCCCCCGCCGACGCTGGCCTCATAACGCAGCGAGACTTTATACCTATCAGCCGCCGTCTGCAGCTCCGTCCAGTGCTTGGACATCACCTCTTTATTCGCCGTGACCACATGCTTGCCCCGCTGCAGACACTCCCGGATGTACTCAAAGGCAGGGTGCTCGCCGCCGATGAGCTCGATTATTATATCGATCCCGGGGTCTTCAACTATATCTCTAAACTCGGTGGTGAACAGCGAGCGCTCGATGCCCAGCGTGCCGTGTTTGCTCCGGTCAATTTCCAGCACCTTCTTCAGCACCAGTCTGCTACCGGCCTCACGCGCCAGCGCTTCTGGTTTACTCATCAGAACCTTAGCCACGCCACCACCGATCACCCCCAGCCCCATGAGACCTATCCCGATGCTCTCTTTGTTTGCCACCGTCATTTGCTCCTATCTTTCAGCACCTTTTTGATCGCCCACATCTGCTGCTCTTGGGTGAGTAGCCTTTCAACATTATGACCCTTGCTCACCTCGTCCAGCCATTGGGTAAGTGCGTCTATTTTCAGACTTTCCCGTATGTTGTCGTCCAGCTTTCTCCCGGTATCTCTCTCGACCACCTTTATCAGCCAGTAGCCGCCTTTGGTCTGGCTGGTGATATCCGGAGTTGGCTGGCTAAAGCTTCCGGGCTCCAGCCTGAAAGCAAGCTGTACCAGGGTGCTGGTACTGCTCCATCTCTGCACCCAGCCCAGGTCGCCGCCATCCTCCTTGCTGGCCTCGTCCTGCGAGAACTCCCGCGCCAGAGCAGCGAAGTCCTCACCGTTTTCCAGCCTCTCCCTTATCTCCATAGCCTCCTTCTTAGTACCCAGTAGAATACCACGGATATGGCGCCCTTTGCTTTCGTCCTTCTCCAACACCTCGATGATCCAATAGCCTATATCCTTGGTCACCGAAGCATCATATACCGGTGGGTTCACCGCCCCCGGCTCCAGGGAAAAGACAATTTCCTCAAATATGGGACTGGATATACCAAATACTTTGTCGACGTACCCTTTAGGTACCCAGCCCAGGTCACCACCTCTAGTTTTAGTCACCGCCTCCACCGAAAACTCCTTCGCCAGAGCAAGAAAGTCTTCACCAGCGGCGATCCGCTCCGCAACCCCTTTTGCCGTGTCCTCGTCCTGAAGCAACATCGCCTGCACGTAAGCCTGCTCACAAGACACAGGTACCCGGGAATCAAAATAGTCCTGTAGCATCCTGCTGGCCAGCAGGCGGGCGGTGACAAAATCGGCATAAGCCCGATGATTAGATAGTCCGGCGGCTTTGAGCTCCTTTTCCACCTCCTCCTTTGCCACGGCAAAGCCCAGCCCTGCGGCCTCACGTCTGATTATCTCCCCTTGCTCTATAGCCCCGAGGGCAAGTTCTGCTATGGTAGGTAGCATAGCATCTTCTTGACCCTGGCTATACAACCTGAGAAACTTGAGGTAGTAGTCCATTTTGAACACAGCATCGTCCACCCTCAACACCGGCTGTCCCAATGGCTTGAGCTCTTCCGCATAATAGCCATAGCCGACATATGCCAGGACAAAAGCCAGGAAGAGACAGCCGGCGATAATTGTGATCCGCTGCATCCTCCGTTCGCGCCGCCACCTTGATAACTGGCGCTGTGTAGGCACCCGTACCGGGGCCGGTCTAGATTTCTTAGCCACTGTTTGACCTCGCAGTACTTGAGCTAATGAAAGACAGATTGTCTCGAATCGTCTAATTATGATAACATATTGCCGTTGTCAGGACTACGGGGTGTAGCGCAGCCTGGTAGCGCACCTGAATGGGGTTCAGGTGGTCGGCGGTTCAAATCCGCCCACCCCGACCATCTACCGCCTTCTATCTCGCCGCCTTTCTCCTCACCGCCAGGTAGACCACCAGCATTACCGCCAGCAAAATAGCGATCACAAGCCACCATTTGCTGGTGACCTCCGCCTCTTCCACTACCTCAAACTCGCCCATCAGCCCAGCCACCTCAACCTTATGTAAACCTGGCGCATAACCGCTGAGGACAAAGCTCACCTTCTCGATACCACCGGGTGGTAGCAATATCGTCCTCGCCTCGCGCACCTCGCCGTCCACCTTCAGCACCAGCCGGTATTCACCGCTCCTGCCGCCGGTGTTGGCCACCTCCACCGTGACCGTCACCTCACTTCCCCGCTGCACCCTGGTCGGCTCCACCACCAGCCTGGTCACCTGGAAACTGGCTGGGGCTGGCTCTGCCAGTCTAGCCAGTATGGCAAATGGGGTAAAGTGATTCACCATACCGTGCACTTTGCCCACCTCGGCAACCGCACCTGGCACCGGTTCCAGCGGCTGCCATCCTCTGGTGGCGTCATAATAGGCGATGGAAAGTTCAACGGCATTCTCCGGCACCTGCGCCGGGTCATAGGACAAAAGGAGCCTGGCTGAAGGCGCGATGTTCACCGGAGACGGCTGTGACAGTGCAGTGGCATAAGCCCCAAACTCGTATATCCTCCCCACTATCATCATGCCCTCCGGCGATGGTAAATTCGCTGAGGCCTCACGGAACTTCAGCAGTTCCGGCACCCGGCCGTCAGCCAGCACCACCTTCGCACCTTTGTCAAGCTCAAAGGTGTGCTTGTCTGCAGGGTCTTTCGCCACCAGGACACTGGCAAGCTCACCTTCAATGCTCACCCTCACCGTAGCCACCCTGCCCAGCATGTCCACGCTCAGGGTCAGCGGATAATCGGTATAAGTGGCCGGCAGTCCACCGATACCTCCCCCTTCCGTGTAGCACAGCGTCCTGCCCAGCGGGCTGTTGGAAAGATGCGTCCACCGCCCTTCAATATCGACCGCCTTGATGGCAAAGAAATAATTGGTGCACGGTTCGAGACCGATGACGGTGACCCTCTCAGGATAGCCCGGCGGCTGCGGCGGCAGTCCAGCTACAGGAGTTGCCGACTGCCACCTCTCCTCACTATCGATGACCGAGCGCGAGTAGCGCAGGTCGTACCGCAGCCACGGTCCACGGTTGCCGCTGAGACTGGGCGACGTCCAGACAATGGTGATGCCGGTGTAATTGGAGCCCTCCACCGCCAGGTCGGTAACTCTGGTATGGATCAGCGTGAACTTCCCGGTCAGCTTGCCATCAGCGTAGGTCTTCCCTGGAAGGAAACAGAACAAAAGGGCCAATGCGAAAACTGCTAGCCTGGAGCATTTCATCCAACTGAAGAATTTCCGGTTGTTTAATAAGCCCGCCTTCGCGATAGCAGCACCAACACTATTACCAACACCACCACGCCGCCAGCGATACCGCCGATGAGCAGCCAGTTAATGCCCCCCAGAGAAAGCCCACCGGTCAAATCGAGGACTTCCTCTTTGCTGCTGATATACAGCTTGCCTCCGATCCACAGCTCCAGCTTGAATACATATCTGGTGCTCTGCCATCCCTCTTTGGGGATGTAGTTATAACTTAAGCCGACCCTGCCCTTTTCCAGCGGGGCCAGGGTGACCAGATTGATCTCGTCCAGGGCAGCACCGCCCTTGCTCACCTTCAATACCACCTTGCCCTCAGGGAACGGCTGGAACAAATTGTTCACCGTGTAGACGACTTCGGCAAATACCAGCTTCTTGGTCTCGACGGAATAGTTGGGCAGGACGCCAAAGCCCTCGAAGTAGACCGTCCTCACCTCCAAGGTTACCTTCTTCGCCTCATTGGCGGCAAGGCTGAAGCCCTGCTCCGCCAGCTTGCTCCCGGCCATATAGGCTTCGGCGATGTACTTGCCCGGTGCCACCCGCATCTTTAAATTGCCGGCATCCGATTGACCAAGGCTGACCTTGCCGCCGCTGGTCTCCCGGTACAGGACCACCCTTGCCGGCACCGGCGTGCCATCTGGCGATACGCTCATAACCTCCACCGATGCTGCCTCGCCGGTGACGGTCAGCCTGGCCGTCTGACCGGCAGCCCCGAGCAACTTGATGCCGGTCCCTTCCCGCTGCGCCTCGGCGGTGACCCTGAGCCGGTACTCACCTGGCGCCACCGCCTCGCCCACCTTCACCCCCACGGTCACCTTCTTCTGTCCGCCGTTGGCCAGACGGAACTCGGACTCGGAGAGCAGCAGCTCCACCCCGGCGGGTGCCTCGGTGACCATCCTCACCGTGAGGTCTGAGCCGGTATTGTTGAACACCACCACGCAGACGTCCGGGGTCTCAAGGCTGGTGCCCTGCGGCAGCTTGAAGTCCTGGCGGTAGAAGCTCCCCGATAGCGCCAGGCCACCCTGAGCAGCGGCACCGGAGGGGAGAAGAAGGCTGACAAAAAGAAGGGCAGCAAGGGGGGCAAGTGCCCTTGCCCCCCACTGCCCGGCATATCGCCGTACCTTTACCATAGCACTAATCCTACCACATCGGTGCCCGCTCTGGCAATACCCCGGCGGCAAAACTAGCTAAAAATCTTTGTGCCCTGTTGCTCTCCTTAATCGCCGTTGGCGATACCATAATAGATGGCACCGCTGTAGACATCGGGCTCGAACTCCTCGCTCAACGACAGCCACAGCGTGTTGGTTGGGACCGTAGTGCCATTCTCGACAGTCTGGTTGCGAGTGCGTATATTCTTATTCTCGCTCTTCTTCACCCAGACAGCAGAACTCAGGACGTTTTCATCATTGGCTTTCAAGGCGAACTCGTTAGCACCCGTAGGCGGCTCTTCCTCGTCCTCGTCAAGCACAGCAGCATCGGTGCCGCTAACCTCGCCATCCCAGTCCTCGCCCCTGATGGTCGCATTATACTCGCCATTGGCAATATAGGTGACCTCGATGTTGGTCTTCGGGTTAGGAGGATCGTCTGTAAACATCAGGCCCGGGTCGACCTCACCCCAGTCCACTATCAGGCCTGAGGCTATGATGACCTCGCCGTAGAAGTTCATAGCCTTGTCCCGGACATATGCGGGGGCACCCGTCTTATTATTTTTGTTGGTCGCCGTCCCCTTGCCATCCCAGTCAGCCGGGTCATCGGTCTCGGTAGCCACCTTGCCCGGTATGAAGGCGAACACCCAGTCTCCGGAAGTTACGTCCAGGTTTACCGGTCGTTGGCAATTATCGCTGACTATAAGCCACGTGGTGGAGCCACCGGCATCTATGGACCAGCTATCGGGTGGTCCGGCGGTCCATGTCAGAATGGCGCATGTCTGGGGGTCCGAGGGTCCCGGCTCGCCATCATCACCGGTAGCGTCGTAGTAAATATATACCTTCACCTCTTTCAGGTGCTTGAGCTTGCTGATCAGCTCGACTGTGGCCCTGGCATAGTACTCCACCTGCGGGTCCATGGCCTCGGCAACCTGTGTGCACTCTAGGTCTTCATAAATTTGCAGTGCGGTCACACTAGGCGCCGCCGCTGGAACGGTGAACTTGCCGGTAACATCAGCCGCCTGGGTGTAAGCCAGAGGCAGCAGACACAGCAGTAACGCCACGGATACTAATAGACCAAGCCTTTTCATCTGTTAAATACGACCTCCTTGCTAAAGCGTTTTGTGTCTTGTCCTGTGTTTTCACGGTTTGATAACTAGCCTTCCTTGACCTGCAACATCACCTCCTTGCTTAAAAATTATAAAAAGAAAACCGACCCGCTTCGGGTCGGTCTCACTACTTGCTCCACACCAGCCAAGTGACCGGATTACAGCTGATGCTTCATCGCTCCCCGACATAGACCGGCTGCTGTCAGACTTTTACTACCCTTCCTTTTATCTCTCCTCCGGCACTCCTGTATAACCAGCGTAGCTTGTTTTATAGTATACCACATCTGTCAAGCCCCCTCTATAGGGGTAGGCTTAAGGCTGCTATTTTGCTCTGCCGAACCTCTCCATCGCCTTAACGGCGTTGATGCGCCCTTTGACACCATAAAGCAATGGGTCACAACCGGACTCGATGGCGGTGCGCACCACCTCATTAGCCCAGCCGCTGCCGTCTTTATTAGCTACGCTGAACAGGAGCCCGGCCAGACCTGAGGCGTGCGCCGCCGCCATCGAGGTGCCGCTAAGCGCCTGGTATTTGTTACCAGGCAGCGTGGAATAAATCGAAACTCCCGGGGCGGCCACCTGTACCCAGTCACCCCTGCCCGACCATAGGGCCACTTCATCACGACCATCAGTAGCCGCCACTGCCAGGCATCTTTCATAACATGCTGGATAGGTGAGGCGATTGCCCAGGTAGTTCCCGGAAGACGCCACCAGCAGGGCCCCTTTGCTCCAGGCATAGTCCACGGCACGTTCGACTTCCGCCGACGGTTCCAGAAGGTACAGGCTCATATTTATCACCCTGGCACCATGGTCAACAGCCCAGATAATCCCCTTCGCCAGCGCTCCGGCGGTCACCCAGCCGCCATCATCAGCCACCTTAACATTGAGCAGCCGACAATCGTATGCCATTCCAGCAATGCCCAGCCCGTTGTTCGCCATCGCCGCAATAATGCCGGCAACATGGGTACCGTGTCCGTAAACATCGTCGGTAGTGGCACTCGTGGTGAAGTTCACCCTGCCAACTACCTTACCTTGCAGGTCCTCATGCTGCTCATCGATGCCCGTGTCCAGGACAGCGATGATGATACCGGAATCCCCTGAAGTCACCTGCCACGCCTCGGGCACCCTTGTCTTGAGGAAAGACCACTGCATGGCGGAGGAGATGTCATTAGAGATTGTTGGGACCGACGCAGTTGCTCTCCACCACCCATCGGGGACAACCGCTACCCTGCCGGCGATGTTACCCCCACCGGGCACCTGGAGGACAACCCCTCCAGACAACAGGGGCGCCATCGACAACAGCAACCAAATACAAACTAACTTTTTCATCTCCGATCACCAAAGACAGTGTAGAACCCACTAGCTGGTCTTCGAATCACCCGTGGGTAACGTTTTCAGACCACAAATTGGTCTCACTCGTGCTGCAATATGGAGAAGCCACCCGCCGGTCATGGTCAGCGGCAACGTACTGCTGCCACCTGTTAGTAACCGCCCCACGTCCCATCTATGTGGTAAGTTGGTAATACGCTGCCTTGGGAAAGAACTCCTAGACTCGCGGGCGGCAAAGCGTAAATGTACTGATTACGTAAAGTCTATCTTGACAGTGAGGGGCCACTATGTCATATTATCGGCATACTAAAGGTAAAGCGTCCGGCACAAGGTGGTCGAGTACTATGAGACGACTTGTCAGCAGGGAGACAGCCGTACTGGCCCTGTTGGTGGTAATGGTATGCCTAATGCTGGTACTGCCCCTGGGTACACCGGACGGTGGTTGCTGGCAGCAGGGCACTGTGCTGGCGGGCGTAATCCCGGTCGGTCTGAGTCCAGGGGCAACACCCAACACGGATAACACCAGTGACAACACCACCGAAAAGCAAGCGACCGAGCCCGCGGCAATAGACGAGGGCACAGCCCTAGGAAGGCCCAGACCCGAAATACAGTCTGTAGAGATCTATATCGACCCGGGCTGCACCCAGCCCGCCACCAGTTTGACACCCCAGGTCACCTATTACGCTAGGGTGGACATAGAAATGAAAATGGGCAACCAGCTCTCACACCTCAGGGAGGTGAGGGTGACCATTTTTTACGATTCCGCCGGCACCAACCCACCACCACCTCCAACGGGCAATACCCAGACCTGTGGAATACTCCTGTGTAACATTGACAGGCCGCCTCTCTGGGGCATTGACGCTGGCAACCCTACAAGCTGGCAAATCCTGCCCGCCGAAAGCAGGCAGCCGGACCTGCGCCGGAAGTCGGGCAGCTGGATATTCGCCTTCAAGCCGGGCAAAGTAGCTACAGAAAGCGTGCCGCCAGCTAACTGGGACGTCTGCGCTAAGGCCACGACCAAGCTTGGCATGTGGGACGAGCTGTGTATTCGAAATAAGATGATGAACTGGTACGGTGAATTAAGCTTTAGCACCACTCTGCTGGACTGGGGAGAAGTGCAGCCGGGCCTAAAGTTCGAGGACACGCCGCCAAACCCACAAAGTCTGACAGCCGTCTACATAGCAAACGGAGACTACGGCGTGGACATTAAGTCAAACGACTGGACGGGACAAGCCACAGTGGTATATCTGGACGAGAGCGGTGGCAATCCACCTGCCGGAGAGCTGCAATTCGCTCTGAGAGCAGGAAACCCCGGGAATGCCATCACCATCAGGAAAGAATATACCCGGTTACACCAAGGCACCCAGACGGCAGAAACAGGTGTAACAAGTAACAACGCTTTCTGGCTGTCCCTTAGCCAGTCAGACTTTCCCTCCGAGACTTACAGCGGCACCATATACTACCGTATCACAGAGAGATAGTACCGTTTTGCCCCGGCAACTGACAGCGCTATTCCTTTGTTGTTACCTTGAAAGATGAGACGATGACGGGGAAGGGGTACTTGCTGTACAGCTCTTTCTCAGCCAGCGTGTCTATCTTGTAAACGCGGCCCCGGACCTGCTTGAAAAAAGCCTCGCCGTGAAAAGTGCCATAATATTCGGTCTCATATTCATAAGCCAGGTACCAGTCCCAGAATTTATCGCCAGATGGTTTATTTTCCAACATCGCCACCTCTTTGTACGCAGTGCCTATCGACATGAGCCAGCGCTGCGCCACATCTCGGGCTGACAACCCCTCCACGACATCGATCCTGAAGGAGCCTTTCTTCGATGGGGCTGTGCCCACACAGACCTTGCCATCGGTGCTTACCTCCAGCTTCCAGCTATATGGGTACCGGACGGTATAACCCCATTCTTCGTTCTTGTAATCGATAAGTCCCCGCGTGCCACAGGCACCGAGAACAAACGCCGACAGGACTACAACCAGCATCAGAGGTATCAACAACCTGCAGTGTCTCACTTAGACCTCCTTATCATGATCCGGAACAGAATTATACCAGAAACGCCGTATCCATTGCCCCGTCACTGCAACAGTTGACAAATAGCCCTCGATGTGCTAAATTGCATTTAACATGGCTGATATGCGTTACCAGGTCTGGTTTAGCTTCTGGTTTAGCCCGCCTATCCCCGGGCCTGGGAGGGCGTCAGCCTAGCATATCTTAGTAGCCAGCAATTATGAAAAGAACCCTCCTAGGCAGGAGGGTTCTTAGTTTTTTACCCAAGAGGAGGCAGAAGATGGTAATCCAGAAAAAGACAAGCCTAAAAGAGGCGGCAGCAGCCACCAGCACTGGAAACAAGGCTGGGTACCTCTACACCAGGTACCGTCAGGGCTTTAAGACGATAGTCAATATAGACGGAGTGAAGGTAGGCAACAAGGAGCTGGCGATAATCGCCGGTCCCTGCTCCGTGGAAAGCGCCGAACAGATATCGCGCATCGCCCGGGAAGTAAAAGCTGCAGGTGCCAACTTACTCCGCGGCGGTGCCTTCAAGCCACGAACTTCGCCATACGACTTTCAGGGGCTGGGAGAAACAGGGCTGCAATACCTCAAGGAGGCAGCCGAAGAAACAGGGCTAAAGGTGGTCACAGAGGTGCTCGACCCACGCCACGTTGAACTGGTGGCACAATATGCCGACTGCCTTCAAATCGGCTCCCGCAACATGCAGAACTACCCGCTGCTCCGTGAGGTGGGGAAAGGTGACAAGCCCGTGTTGCTCAAGCGCGGCTTGTCCGCCACTTATGAGGAGTTCTTGCTGGCAGCGGAATATATAATGGCCGAGGGTAACAAGCAGGTCATACTGTGCGAACGGGGTATACGGGGGCTCTCCAGCGAACTCCGCTTCACACTGGATCTGAATGCGGTCCCCTACCTTAAAGAAAGGACACACTTGCCCATAATCGTTGACCCCAGCCACGGCACAGGCGATGCCCGCCTAGTGCCAGCGATGAGCCGCGCGGCTGTGGCATGTGGTGCCGACGGCCTCATCATTGAAACCCATTATTCACCATCGGAATCGGTGAGCGATGCCAGACAGACTATATCAACAGATGAGCTCGCCAAACTGCTCAGAGAACTGGCATACATAGCCGCCATCCTGGGGAGAAGTGTACCTGTGTCAGGGGAGGACCGCTAGCCCCACCCCTCAAGACCAGGCTTTTACTTGGATTCTCACCGTCGTACCTCCGCCGGGAATAGAGCAGACATCAAACACGCCGCCCAGTAACCTCACCTCTTGCTCAATCCTTGCCAGCCCCAGTTTGCCCTGCAACGTCAGTTCGTCCAATTTCCCCGGTACAGAAAAACCGCAGCCGTTGTCCTCGACGGACACCTGGAAATCACTGGAGAGAAAGTCCAGCGTGACCACAACCGACGAAGCTTTGGAATGGCGGACCACATTGCGCAACGCCTCCTGCACTGCACGAAATAGCACCAGCTCCAGCTCCGCTGGCAACCTGTGCTCCCTGCCGTTTACCCTCACCTCGACCCTGATACCTTCTTGACTGCTTATCTGGTCAGCCAGCCAGCGCAATGCCGGTAGCAAGCCAGCGTTGTCCAGAATCCTGGAACCGAGGCTATAACTTAACCTCCGAATATCGTCCACCGCGCGGAGGACCATGACCAGGACCTCCTCCATCTGTTTCTTCACCTCCGGGGAGACCTCTCCCTGGTTGCCGGATTCCAGTGCATGAATGCGGTTGGCAATCACCAACAACGACTGGATTATCCTGTCATGCAACTCTCGCGCTAGGTGCCTGCGCTCATATTCCCGCAATTTGACGATTTGTCCTATCGGCAGATGTTTCGCAGTTTTTGTCGACCGTGAAGATGCCTGGACCGAAACGGGGTTATAGTCCAGTGCTACCAGCAAGCCCAGTAACAGCGAAGCCAGATGGAAAAGCCCCACGCCAAGCCAGAATGCCAGGTCTGAAGACTCTTTCAGCAGCTGTGGTAAGGTAGCTGCCACAGACGCCGCCCAGGTGCCGAAAACACCACGCACACGAAATATAGCGCCAGCATAAATGATGGGGATAAGGAAGAGAAAACTCAGTACAAAGGCATAGACGCCTCTGAACCTGAAGACATCGGCAAAAAGTGGAAACCACCTTTCCACACCCAGGGAACTGGCGTTATAGAGTAAGACAAGGCCCGCCATTATGAAAGCAATGCCCCAGAAGTGGGGGGTCATCAGAATATGCCTTGCCCTGCCGCCAAAAACCCCTGCGACCAGCCAGATACGTGGTTCCTTGTCCTTCATCGAATATCGTCCGTCGATATAATACCTTTCTGCAAACAAAAGGCCACAGCCTCGGTGCGGCTGCCAACCCCCAGTTTGGAAAAAATATCGGTCAAATACCCCTTTACCGTCCTTACACTCAAGCCCAGAGTGGCAGCTATATCCCTGTTAGGCATTCCGCGGGCAACCAACTTTATGACTTCCAGTTCTCTCGGTGTAAGCACCTCTCCGGTGTCCAGCGACAGACGGGCCGACCGGTAGCTGGGTACATACCGCACAAGTGATTTACCTACCGGCCGGGAGAGCACCATATGACCGGCTGCAATTGTACGAACCGCCTGCACAACCTCCCTATCAAAGACACCTTTGGTCAAATACCCCGATGCACCTGCTAGCAAAACATCGGCGATTGTCGTTTCGTCATCGTGGACCGTCAGCGCCAGCACTGCTGTGTCAGGTGAGGCTATTCTCACCTGCCGTGTCGCCTCAGCCCCATCCATCCCAGGAAGGCTTACGTCCATAATGACTACGTCAGGTCTTAACTTCTCAGCCAGCTCTACGGCACTTGTCCCATCTCCAACCTCACCCACCACCTCCAAGTCGGGCTCCTTTTCTAACACAGCGCGGAGCGCCTGACGTATCAGCGGATGGTCGTCAACTATTATAACAGTAATTTTGTTTGACTGCGGTTTGCCCACTTGCTTCTGATACCCGTAGCAACATCGAACGATAGTGCCCGCCCCGTTGCCTAAATTGTATTACTGTCACCTTCTGGATGCAAGTCCCCCGACTTTTGTACACCGGATAGACCAGGGTACAGGTGCAGAGGTGCCTTGTAGCTGGCAGATAAACAAGTTAAGCTAGATATCTACATATCATACTTTTTGGCAGACACCAGCTGGAAATCGGAGGTGAAGACATGGACATATTCGAACTGGTCAAAAAGGCGATCCTAAAGGTGGAACCGGGGCTTGACGAAAGTAAGATAGTGTCAGCCGCCCTGCTGAAAGAAGATTTGGATCTTGACTCCCTGGACAGGGTCGAACTGGCGCTGGCACTTGAAGACGAACTTGGTCTCTACCTTCAGGACGAGGAAATGGGCGATATCTTCACCGTGGGAGATATAGTGGCGCTGATCGAATCGAAGCTGAAGGTCAAGAAGAATAGTTAGGTCCGACAAACTCAAGTGGACAGACGACGGGTCGTGATAACGGGCGCGGGGATGGTTACCCCTCTGGGCACTGGTGCTGATAAGAACTGGTCAGCCCTTTGTGAAGGAAAGTCTGGCATCGGTCCCATCACCCGCTTTGACGCCTCCTCTCTAAGGTGTCAGGTAGCTGGTGAGGTGAAAGACTTCCACGCCAGAGACTTTATGGATGAAAAATTCGTCAAGCGGTTCGATCCCTTCATTCAGTATGCCATGGCGGCATCTGTGATGGCCCTACAGGACGCCGATATCAGACCAGGGCAATATGCCCCGGAGCGCATCGGGGTGGTAATCGGGACAGCATGTGGTACCAATTCATACTTTGAAAATGCCCACAGCATAGCGTTACAAGGAGACCTGAGAAAGGTCCCACCTTTCTTTCTGCTGAATGATTCGGGAAACATGGTGTCGGCAGTGGTAGCCATTAGGTTCGGAGCTAAAGGCCCGAACCACTGCCCCATGGAAGCCTGTGCCGCAGGGACAACTGCCATAGGTATTGCCTTCAGGCTCATCCAGAACGGAGAGGCAGACATGGTCATCGCCGGTGGCGCCGACGCCGGTATCACACCCACCTGTATTGCCTCCCTCGACAATCTGGGCGCCCTCACCAGTAGGTGGAACGATGAACCACAAAGGGCCAGCCGCCCTTTCGACGCCGACCGCGACGGGTTCGTCACCAGCGAAGGTAGTGGGATAGTGGTACTGGAAGCACTAGATACGGCAGCGAGAAGGGGCGCCAAAATATATGGCGAAATTGCCGGGTTTGCCAGAAACTGCGATGCCTATCATTACACTTCACCGACACCCGATGGCGGGGGGCAAGCTGACTGCATACGCCTGGCGCTAAAAGACGCCGGGGTAGCCCCAGAAGATGTAGACTATGTGAATGCTCACGGCACCTCCACAGTGCTCAACGACATTGCCGAAACCAGAGCGATTAAAAAGGTCTTCGACAGCCATGCTAAAAAATTGGCAATCAGCTCCAACAAGTCCATGACAGGACACATGTGGGGGGCTTCCGGAACAGTAGAAGTCATTTTCTCGCTTCTCACCATCAGAGAAGGAGTGATCCCACCCACCATCAACTACGATACCCCGGACCCGGAATGTGACCTGGACTACGTGCCCAACAAACCAAGAAAGGCCAAAGTGGAGGTGGCCATCTCCAACTCCTTCGGCTTCGGGGGTGTCAATGCTGTCCTGGTGCTAAGAAAATTAGAAGGTATATAGCGTTGACGGCTATGAACAACCGGGTTGTTGTAACTGGATATGGTGTGGTCACCCCATTGGGAATAAACGTTGAGGATACCTGGCGAAACCTGATAGCCGGCAAATCAGGGGTGGACTACATCTCACTGTTTGACGCCACCGATTTCCCTGTCAAGATAGCAGCAGAAGTCAAGGACTTCGACCCGCTCAAGTACCTTGATCCATCAACAGCCAAATACACTGATAGGTTCACTCATTTCGCTATCGCAGCCAGCCTGCAGGCTATGGACGGTGCCAAGCTAAAAATAGATGATAACAACAGGTATGACATCGGCATTATTATTGGTAGCGGCATAGGTGGCCTGACTACGCTTTCGCGGCAGATGGAGGTCCTGCACACCAGAGGACCAAACAGGATCAGCCCCTATTTAGTACCCATGATGATAGCTGATAACGCCCCAAGCCGCCTATCGATCTTGTCTGGAGTCAGAGGGGTCAACTTCAGCCTAGCTACCGCCTGCTCCACCGGCGCCGATGCCATAGGGCTAGCCTACCAGCTAGTCAAATTCGGCGTTTATAAGGTAGTCATCGCAGGCGGCGCCGATGCTGCGATTACTCCCATAGGCATTGCCGGTTTCGCTCAGGCCGGTGCGCTGTCAAAAAACCCAGATCCAGCAAAAGCGTCAAGGCCGTTCGACGCCAGGCGCGATGGCTTCGTTATCGGAGAAGGCGCCGGAGTTATGGTGCTGGAGAGCCTGGAGTATGCCCTCTCCAGAGGTGCCAGTGCGCTTGCCGAAATAGTTGGCTATGGGGCAACGTCGGACGCCTTCCACATCACACAGCCCGCTGCCGATGCAGAGGCAGCGGCGAGGGCGATAAAGCTTTCGCTGGCGAACCTGGACTACGACCACGTGGACTATATAAATGCCCATGGCACATCGACGCCGTTGAACGATATTACAGAAACAAAAGCAATTAAGAAGGTCTTCGGAAAAAAAGCTTATGATATACCGGTGAGTTCAACGAAATCGATGCTGGGACATATGCTGGGTGCCGCTGGCGCAGTAGAGGCCATCATTTGCTGCAAAGTAATAGCCGAGGGCATTATCCCGCCGACCATCAACCTTGAAGAAACCGACCCAGAATGTGACTTGGACTATGTACCCGGAAAAGCAAAGGAGAAAAGCGTCAGGCTTGCCCTGTCCAACTCCTTCGGGTTCGGAGGACACAACTCCGTCCTGGCAATAAGCAGGTTCGAGTCATGATGATGAGGTGAGCCCGCAAACCGGGAGGCTTTGTTTGAAACAGTTTACAGAAAAAAATGACTTGAGTCCGTTCTGCTATGGAGGCTATTGATGTTAGGTAACTTCGCCATCTGTGAGCTACTGGGCATCAAATATCCCATCATTCAAGGAGGCATGGCATGGCTGGGGACCTTTGAACTGGTATCAGCGGTGTCCAATGCCGGTGCCCTGGGGGTAATCGGCAGCGGTGATGCGCCACCTGACTGGCTGAGAAAACAGATCAGAGAGACCCGAGAACGTACAGATAAGCCGTTTGGCGTCAATATCATGCTGATGTCACCGTTCATTAAAGACAATCTCAAGGTGATCATGGAGGAACAGGTCAACATCGTCACATTCGGCGGTGGCAATCCCGGAGCATACATACCGGCACTGAAAGAGGCCCGAATCAAATCGTTGCCCGTGGTCTCCAGCGTAGCACTGGCAAGACGTCTGGAGAGGCTGGGAGTAGACGCTATAATCGCCGAAGGTATGGAGTCAGGCGGGCACATCGGCGAGACAACCACCATGGCATTAGTACCTCAAATAGTGCAGAGCGTGAGACTGCCAGTAATAGCAGCCGGTGGCATCGCCGATGGACACGGACTGGTAGCAGCACTTGCTCTAGGTGCCCAGGGGGTCCAGATGGGAACCCGTTTCATCTGCTCGGAGGAGTGCATCGCGCATCCCAAGTTTAAAGAACAGATTATCCTGGCAACTGACCGGTCTACTGTGGTAACCGGTGAATCGACCGGACATCCTGTGCGCTGTCTGGAAAACAGGCTGACCCGGGAGTTCAGAGCACGCGAGAAAGCCGGAGCATCTGTGGAGGAGCTGGAAGCATTTGGCAGAGGCAGACTAAAATTGGGCGTCATCGATGGTAACGTGGAAGATGGTTCTCTTATGGCAGGACAGATAGCCGGTCTGATAAAGGATATAAAACCTGTTAAAGATATCGTCGAGTCGATCATGGCTGAAGCTGAAGAAATCATCGAAAGCTTATACAAACTCAAGACGGAGGGTTGAGGAAACAAACTTGGACAGAAAAGTAGCTTTTTTATTCCCGGGGCAAGGGTCACAAAGGGTCGGTATGGGACAAGACCTGTGGCTCCACAATGAGTCTGCCAGAGCAATCTTCGACGAAGCCGACCAGGTTCTGGGTTTGCCACTCTCTCGCCTCTGCCTTGAAGGTCCCGAGGAAGAACTTGTACAAACACAGAACGTCCAGCCAGCGGTGCTGACCGTCAGTATTGCCTGCCTTAAAGCTGCCCAGGAAATGTACGGTGCAGCCCTACCACAACCAGCCTTCGTCTCCGGACATAGCCTGGGTGAGTACACCGCTCTAGTAGCTGCCGGCTCGATCAGCTTTCCTGATGCTCTGCGTCTGGTCCGAGAACGAGGCAGGCTGATGAATGAGGCTGGTAAACAGTACCCTGGAGGGATGCTGGCAATCCTCGGCCTCGATGAAGAAACAGTAAGGGACATCTGCTCTCTTGCCGATGTAGAAATCTCCAACATCAACTCACCGGAGCAAATTGTCATCAGCGGGGCACAGGAGAAACTGGTCAAAGCGAGAGAATTGGCCATAGCGCGGGGTGCCCGGCGGGTCATCCCGCTAAAAGTGAGCGGTGCCTTCCATTCGCGGCTCATGTCCACAGCCGCAGAAGGTCTTAAACGCGCTATACAAATGACCACCATAAACGACCCCGCAGTGCCGCTGGTCGCCAACGCTAGTGGAAAGATACTCACCAAGGCAACAGAAATAAGACAGGAGTTGGTAGAACAACTCACGCACTGTGTACAGTGGCTTAACTGCACCAGAACCATGCTGCACGCCGGTGCTTCGCTGTTTTTTGAAATAGGTCCGGGTGAGGTGCTCACCGGACTACTCAGACGCACAGACCCTTCTGCCCAAGTATACAATATCAGTAGCCTGGAAAGCTTAGTCCGACTGGCAGACATGCTGGGAAAAGTATGACAGGGAGGAAGCAATGAGCATTGATTACGTGAAAGACGGCAAGATAGCCACTATCACTCTAAATCGTCCGGAGGCATTGAACGCGATTACTCCTGAAATGCTGCGTCAGCTAAGCGAAGCCTTAGTGGACTTCAGGGACGACGACCAGATCATGGTCGGCATCATTACCGGGTCGGGAGAGAAGGCTTTTTCCATCGGGGCTGATATAAGAACGATGCTCCCCGAAATGAAAAGGGCAAGGGCGCAAAACCTACCAGAGCCTCCAACCATAATGTGCGGACTGACGATATGGAAACCATTGATCGCTGCCGTGAACGGTGCTTGTTTGGGTGGTGGACTGGAGCTGGCGCTTGCTTGTGATCTGCGTATAGCGTCTGAGAATGCCACCTTTGGTATGCCGGAAGTAACACTGGGGCTGATACCGGGCTGGGGGGGGACACAGAGACTGCCTAGGGCAATCCCAATGGCTAAGGCAGCAGAAATGCTGCTTACAGGCCGTCCTATCAATGCCCAGGAGGCCTACCGCATAGGGCTGGTCAACCGAGTGGTGCCTCTAGCACAATTAATGTCGACAGCCCGACAACTGGCAGAACTATTATGCAGGCCAGCACCTCTGGCGGTACGTGCAGCCAAACAAGCAGTTTTGCAAGGTATAGAGCTCGCCCTCGAAGATGGACTTTCCCTCGAGAGACGGTTGAACGATTTCCTGCTAGCGACAGAGGACTTCGAGGAGGGTTGCAGGGCAGCTCTGGAAAACAGAAAGCCAATATTCAAAGGGAAATAAGCTTCGCCAGCATGTAAGCTTCCATCAAGGTATCTTCGTAGGGACTGCGCTGCGCGACCTGCTGGTATCAAGACCGCCATATAGCTACGTTAAAAGAGGATCTCACTCCCTGGCCGTACAGTGAATGACACCCACGATGGCTGTCTTCTGGCTGTGCCATTCTTGATGCCGTTAGCGCAGCGCTGCATTGAACTCAAGGGGTGACTCCAATACCAAACTTTGGTAACGCTGACCTTTGTGATAAAATCTTGTGAAATGGGGTAACAAGCTAGATATGCGGTGGCAACATACCTCTGATAAGGTAAAGATTATATACTCTACTCTTGTGCTGGTAGCCCTGTTTCTTCTGGCCAGCACCCCGGGGTGTTTTTTCCCAGTCCCATCACCAACCCCGGAACCCTCCCAGTCAGAATCGCCCAACACAGAGCATGAAGTGGGCAGTGGGGGTCTGAACCCCACATGGTCGTTGCCACGTACAAGAGAGGACGCACCGATGCTGCCAGGCATCGCCGATGTGGTGGAGAAAGTCTATCCCTCAGTGGTAGCCATAACCACTGAGGTGGTGACCCTAGACATATTCCTGACGCCAAGAAGCCAGTCAGGTGCTGGCTCGGGTTGGATCATAGATAGTAACGGCATCATTGTCACCAATAACCATGTAGTTGAGGGAGCTAAGAAGGTCACTGTAGAACTGTACGATGGCAGGGTCTTTGAAGCAGGCCCCAGCAACATATACACAGACCCACTTACCGACCTGGCTGTGGTCAAGATCAATGCTTCCAACCTGCCTGCAGCCACCGTGGGCGATTCCACAAAGCTCCGCGTCGGGGACTGGGTGGTAGCCATAGGCAATCCTCTGGGGAGGGGGCTAAGGGCTAAGGAGGGGACAGTCAGCGGTCTTAAGGTCTCGCTAGAGGTTGACCGCGGGCAGACCCTTGATGACCTTATAGAGACCTCCGCAGCCATCAACCCCGGCAACAGCGGTGGTCCTCTGGTCAATATGAAAGGGGAAGTGGTGGGCATTACCAGCGCCAAAATATCCGGGGTTGGTGTCGAGGGTATGGGCTATGCCATCAGCACCAAAACCGCCATACCCATAATTGAACAGCTTATCAGGCAAGGATATGTTATCCGCCCTTGGCTCGGGGTCAGTTTGTATACCGTTGACCGTTACATTGCCATGGTAAATCGATTGCCGGTAGAGAAGGGAGTAGTGGTCACATATGTTGCACCTGGCAGTCCGGCTGAGAGGGCAGGACTGCGACAGCTCGATGTCATTATTCGCTTCAAAGGTAAGGATGTAACTGCGGCCCAAGAGATTATCGAAGCAATACGTTTATCAAGCATCGGCGAGGATGTCGAAATAACCTTCGTCAGAGTTAGTGAGACACGAACCGTTTATGCCCGCCTGGCCCAGAGCCCGCCCCCGAAACGCTAGGCTGTAACGCTATTACGAATAGCGCATTACACCTAGGATAACTTCATACCCAGAAATTCGGTGCTTTTCTTTATAACTGCCTTCGGGTATATCGGTTTTCACCAATTCCCTCGAAAGTGTCTCCTGTTTGATATACTGGGCAAATCTGGTCATCACATCCTGAACGAAATCGTCACCTTGATAGTAGACCACTATTGAATCGGTGACCTCAAACCCAGCTGAGCGGCGCATTGTCTGCAGGCGCCGGACTATCTCCCTGGCCATACCTTCAGCCTCCAGTTCGGGTGATAGCTTGGTGGCTATCGCCACCCAGTAATCTCCTTCCATAGCCAGGCTAAAGTCGTCACGCTGTGCGAAAGCTCCTGGTACGGAAGAGAACTCTAGCTCCTTAACATTCAACTCATCGAGAATCTGGCTGCTCATTCTTGTGATAGCAACCCTTTCAGCCTCTGAACTAATTCCAATAACCACCTTGGCAAGCGGCTGCCGCACCTTTATCCCAGCCTTGGCCCTGGCAGCACGTCCCAAGCTGCAGACCAGCATAGCAAGACGAGCAGCTTCGATGAGGTCCTCATCGATTTCAGATGTCTGCGCTATGGGGAAATCGGTCAGGTGCACGCTTTCTGGCACCCCAGGGTCAACAGACCGCACCAAGTTTTGGTAAATTTCCTCGGCGATAAACGGGACAAACGGGGCCAGCAGCTTAGAAAGTGTGGTTAAACACCGATATAGCGTCATATAAGCAGCCTGCTTATCAGCGTCATTCTGGCTCTTCCAGAAACGGCGCCTGCTTCGCCTAACATACCAGTTGGAAAGCTCATCGACGAACAATTCTATCTTCCGACCAGCGGTCGTTGGGTCATAGTGGTCTAAAGCTCCATCCACCTCGAGAATAAGCTGGTTGAGCCGGGAGAGTATCCACCTGTCTAGGTCATGTAACGAGACCTCTGATCCCGAGGTCGGATCAAAGCGGTCGATGTTGGCATACATTACAAAGAAAGCGTACGTATTCCATAAAGTAAGCGAAAAGTTACGCAAAACTTCCTCCACCCCCCCGCCGGAAAAACGCCGGACATTGCCAGGAGGTGATGAGGTAAACAAGTACCAGCGTAAAGCGTCGGCACCGTAGCTATTGAGCACAGACCAAGGATCAACTACATTGCCCCTGGCTTTGCTCATCTTCTCTCCTTGTGCATCTAAGATATGTCCCAAGCAAATAACGTTTCTAAAACTGGGGCTGTCGAAAAGCAGAGTGGAGATTGCATGTAGGCTATAAAACCATCCCCGCGTTTGGTCAACTGCCTCACAGATATAGTCAGCTGGAAAGCCACGCCTAAAGACATCCTGATTTTCGAAAGGATAGTGCCACTGGGCAAAGGGCATAGCGCCAGAATCGAACCAGCAATCGATGACCTCGCTCAGCCGCTTCATCTTGCCGCCACACTGATCGCATAAAAAGGTGATGTTGTCCACAAAAGGACGGTGAAGGTCTAGCGGGTCTGCAATTCCATTTATGCCCGGCTTGCTTTGGAGTTCAGTAACACCGCCAACACATTCGTACTTGCCACAGTGCTCGCAATTCCAGATATTCAGTGGCGTACCCCAGTAGCGCTCGCGTGAAAACGCCCAATCGACGTTATTTTCCAGCCAGTTACCAAAACGCCCGTGCTTTATGTACTCTGGGTACCAGTTGATCTCCTCATTCCGGGCAATCAGAGCAGCTTTCTTTACCGAAGTCCTGATATACCAGCTCCTTTTGGCGTAATAGAGGAGGGGCGACTCGCATCGCCAACAGAACGGATAGGTGTGGACTATACGTTCACTACGATAAAGCAAACCGCGTGATCTGAGGTCTTGAAGCACCAGGGGGTCAGCTTCCTTAACAAACTTTCCCGAAAACGAATACTTGCCAGTAACACGCCCGTCGAGGTCTACCGGCTGCACGAAGTCCAGTCCGTTCTCTTTACCCGCCTCAAAATCGACCTCCCCAAATGCTGGAGCAATATGAACTATTCCTGTCCCTTCGTCCAGAGACACAAAGTCCCCAGTGATAACAGGATACGCTAGGTCCTCTTTCTCCTGTTGTAGAGTGAGCATTTCATAGGTGGGCGTTTCTTCAGCGCCCTGGACATTAAAATGCCACCTCACCACTCCAAAATGGTGCGGGTTAAAAAGTGGCTCATAATATAAGCCCACAAGCTCGGAACCAGAAATGCTCCCCTTCATTTCATACCCATCGAGCCCAACCTTTTGCGCCAGTGCTTCCGCCATAATCAGATACTCGGCCCCATTGTCAAATAGACCATACTTGGCGTCCGAGGCTACAGCCAAAGCTGTGTTGCCTGGCAGTGTCCACGGCGTCGTTGTCCAGACAAGGAAAAAGACAGGTTTGTCCCACGGGACCCTATCCAACTGAGAGGAGACAATTTTCCCGGGAGTCACCAAGCCTCGAATGAGTTTGAATTTTATGTAAACGGACGGGTCATCGGCATCGTCTTTGTAGCCTAGTGCCACCTCATGTGAACTCAACGAGGTGCCGCATCTGGGACAATGCGGGGTCACCCGGTACCCCTGGTAGATAAGGCCCTTGTCCCACAGTTGTTTTAGCGCCCACCAGCAAGACTCGATATAGCTATTGTCTAAAGTCTTGTAAGCATCATTCAGGTCGACCCAGAATCCAATACGTTCAGTGAGAGCCTCCCAGTCCTCGATGTAGCTGAACACGCTTTGGCGGCAAAGCTTGTTGAACTCCGCCACACCGAACTGCTCGATCTGCGCCTTGTTAGTAAAGCCAAGGGCTTTTTCTACCTCCAGTTCTACGGGCAGACCATGGGTATCCCAGCCGCCTTTTCGCGGTGCGTAATACCCTTTCATCGTCTTATATCTAGGGATAACATCTTTGAACACGCGAGACAGCACGTGATGAATTCCGGGCTTGCCGTTGGCAGTCGGAGGTCCTTCATACAAAGTAAACTGGGGGCAGCCTGCTCTGATGTTCAGGCTCTTTTGAAAGATTTGGCGTTCCCGCCAGAATTCAAGGACACTACTTTCCAGCTGTGGAAAATTTACTTTGCTATTTACCTGGCGAAACATCGCTAACGCTTTTTAGGGAAAATAGCTACCTTTCGTTTCTCGCCCTCGCCCATGCTCTGTGTGGTGACATCCGGGTTGTCGGCAAGGGCGAGGTGAATTACACGTCGTTCATCTGCAGGCATTGGCTCCAGGGTTATGACCCTCCGTCCCCGCTTCGCCTGTTCAGCCAACCTGAGCGCTAGACTACGCAGCGATTCGTAACGGCGTTTTTTATACCCAGCTACATCAACGTTTATTGGTACCCAAATTTTCAGCTTCTCGGACACAATAAGCCTGACCAGGTACTGCAAGCTGGCAAGCGTCTGTCCTCGACGTCCTATCAATACCCCCAGGTCATCGCCATTGATATCGAGGCTTACTGGCATACCCCCGCTGGATGGAGATGCTATAGAAACTTCTGCTTCCATACCCATATACTTAAGAAGACTGGTCAAAACATCCTTAGCCAACGCAGGTATATCTGCCCGTTTAGACTGTGGCTGTAGCAACTTCACCTTGACTCTAGCCTCTTCAGCACCAACACCTAACAGCCCAGCCCTACCCTTTTTTAGGACAACCACTTCCACTTCGTCCTCTGTTACCCCAAGTTGTTCCAATGCCTTACTGACAGCTTCGTCTACCGTTCTACCACTGACCTCTAGCTCCTTCATTTTCGGAAGAACCCCCCTTTCCTAGCTTCAGCCGCCTTGCTGATGACCTTGGACTCTTCAACCCCTTTCTTTAGCACTTTTGACGGAGGCTTAGAAGCAGTAACATCACGCCCAGAGGCGGGTTTATCGCTAACCGACGGCCTGCGCAGGTAACCCCAACCCCCACCCACGAAATACTGGATGACTATTCCCACCACATTAGAGACCACCCAGTACAACGCCAGTCCGCTGGGGAAAGAAAGGGTGAATAGAGCAAACATCAGAGGCATCATCATTAGCGTCATATTATTCACAGATTGCTGGCGGGGGTCAGCAGCAGGCGGCGTCACCATCTTCTGCTGCACCCACATCGTTGCTCCAACCAGCAAAGCTAAAATCAGATTGGGGTCCGGTTTGGACAATTGTAACCATAAAAAACGCTCGTTCAAGGGTACAGCACGTGTCACCAAATCCCAAGAATAAAGATGCTGGGCAAGGTTTAATAGGTTCTCCGGGGTCGCTGCCAGTGCCTGCATTATGGACTGATAGAGAACAATCCAGATAGGTAACTGGACGAGCAATGGCCATAAACAACCAAGAGGGTTCACCCCGGCTTCCCGATACAGCTTTATCATTTCCTGCTGCAATTTCTGTTGGTCCTTGGCATATTTTTTCTGCAGTTCCTGAAGTTTGGGCTGCAACTCCTGAATTGCTTTTGTCGACTTGGTTTGGCGCAGAGTAAGAGGTAACAACGCTATACGAGTAACCACCGTAAAAACGATGATGGCTAACCCGAAGCTACCACCTAGAATGGAACATAACGCAATTAGACTATTTAATATAGGCTCGAGAATTATCGTATTCCACAACTCAGCCATGACCGGCCTACTTTACGACCGTTGACAATTTCCAAGCTACTTCACCCAGTTCTACGTCGACCCCGTAGATACACCTGTCTCTGGCATGTACGTAAACCATGTCATCCACCACACACAAAGGCGCTACGATTTGGGAGCCAATGGCGACTGTTTGCAACAGACCACCGTCTTGAACTCTCAGCACATGTATTTTCCCTGACATCGAAGCCACTACAAGTCCTTTGGCAGTCAAAACAGGACCGGCTATAATCGGCGCATCGGTAGAAAACTCCCATAGCTTCTCTCCCTCAGCCATAGTTGTGTCAGCCTTCAAAGCATAAACCTTCTTGTCCAGACAACCTGCATAGACCACACCGTCTTTAACCACCGGTGTAGCCCAAAACCAACCTCCGCCTTTGAACTTCCATACCAAATTGCCGGTTGCCGCATCAAGGGCATAAAGGTAATGGTCAAAAGTACCAAAAAACAACCTGCCACCTGATACTACCACGGATGAGGCAATCGAAGCTGGGAACTCCTTCTGCCAAAGTAATGTGCCATCTTGAGCAGACAGAGCAAAAAGTTTATGCTCGTAATTACTGACGTATAGAACACTATCTGCGATTGCTGGCGATGTCCATATCTTCCCTCCAGTGTCATAAACCCACTTTTTTTCGCCGTATATGACATCCAGGGCATAAACCTTACCGTCTGAACTACCCAAGAACAACATATCGTCATACAACACTGGGGTGCCCACAACAGCACCTATCGACTCAAGGACGCTGGGATAGACCCACTCCCCCTTTGACCTCATAGGCGCGCCTTCGGCATATCCGGGAATAACCCTATTAACCGCTAGTATCCTGCCACTATCACCGAAGTAAGTAGCAACATATACAAGATCACCTCTCACCAATGGTGTAGCATAAATATTAATCACTGGAGACGGCGAAGCGCAGGCGGGACCACACATCGGTCTCGCCAGGCCAAAGGCAGGGATTTTAAATACCCACTCACCAGCATCAGGAAACGGTAGATTCTCGCTTCGGGCGGATGGATCGACTGTCAGCAACTTACCATCCATAGAACCAACAAAAAGGGTACCATTGTAATGACTAATGCCGGACCAGCCCTGCCACTCCGGATTGGTACAACCAGCAATAGCCAACACGATCAGGATAATAAGTGCTAGGATAGACATTTTGGCCAGTTTTGAAAGACTAAACATCA
Organism: Chloroflexota bacterium; assembly: GCA_036821185.1. Taxonomy (GTDB): domain Bacteria; phylum Chloroflexota; class Dehalococcoidia; order GIF9; family UBA5629; genus CALJTV01. The sequence continues at coordinate 253,030 of DAISKD010000001.1, forward strand.
GCATCATTCTCAGGGACAAAATTGCCACTTATGGCACCGGGTCATAGCCACCCTCGGACCAAGGGTGACAGCGTGCCAGACGTTTTACAGCAAACCAAGCACCTCTGACCAAGCCATACTTCCATATAGCCTCGTAGGTATACTGGGAACACGTAGGGACAAAACGGCAAGAGGGTGGAGTGACCCGCGAAATTGTCAGTTGGTAGAATTTAATCAGCCATAGCGTTAGCTGTCGCATTCTCTTCTAGCAAGCGGGCCTGCTTCAACAGCCCGTTGATTGCCTCCCTGATCGTTTGATAACTAGCACTAGCTGCTCCCTTTCGGGCGATGAATACTATATCCCAGCCAGGCCTTATACGCAAGATGCGCACACTCTCTTTTATCAGGCGACGTACCCTATTACGTACCACCGCTTTACCAATCCGCCTACCCACAGAAAACCCTAGCCTAGTAACACCAAGCTGGTTAGGTAAAGCTTTTACTACCACAAGGTCATTCGCCCAGGTTCTGCCAGAACTATATACTAAAGAATATTGGGCTCTGGTCTTCAGAGCCCAGTAACCTCGCATATCATTAAACAGGCGTAAGTTGCCATCTTCCTTTGAGGCGCCGCGCTTTTAAAACCCTCCGTCCACCACGGCTAGACATTCTAGCCTGAAAACCATGTGTGCGCTTTCTCTTCAGCCTTTTAGGTTGATACGTCCTCTTAGGCATAACAAGTTTTCCTCTTATTATCCTTCGGAGATATCGCTAGGGCGAAGGTGATCTGGAGTATAGGGCAACAACGCCAAAAAACGTGCCCTTTTTATTGCTACAGCCAACTGCCGCTGGTGCTTGGCACAAGCTCCTGTTCGCCTGCGCGTCTCGATCTTAGCCCAGCTGGACAGATAACGCTGTAACCTGGAGACATCCTTGTAATCGATCTCGAACTTCTCTTTACAGAAGGGACACACCTTTGGCTTAAAAACAAAGCGCCTTCCTTTTTCTTTTATCTCTTTGACGGCTCCTTCTGCTTCAGTCATACTTCAACCTCGCTTTCCGCTAACGGCTCAAAAAGGCAGGTCTTCTGGTTCGACATCTTCGCTCACCGCATCACCTGGTAGCTCATCAGCGGGAAAAGATGCAGCGGCCTGCCTATCCAAAAACAATACCCTGCTGGCTATAACCTCGGCGGTCACGCGCTTTTGCCCATCCCGCCCCTCCCAAGCACGGGTCCTCAAGCTGCCTTCCACATACACCCGCTGTCCTTTGGTCAAGAATTGATTGCAGCTCTCAGCTTGCTTCCGCCAGGTAACAATGGTGAACCACTCGGTCTCCTGTTTCCGCTCACCATCAGCAGTAGTATAAACACGGTTAGTCGCCAAGCGAAATGAAGTGACGGGATTACCACTCGGCGTAAAGCGCATCTCAGGGTCGGTGCCCACATTGCCTATAAGTATGATCTTATTCAGACTGACCATCCCAGTCCCAAGCTACTTATCGATTTTCACCAGCAGATGGCGTAAGACCTCTTCCCACAACTTAAGACTGTTTTCCAGCTCCTTTGCTGACGAAGGTTGAAGCTTGACTTTAGCCAGCAAATAATTGCCTTCGTAACACCTCTTTATCGGATAAGCTAATTTTCGCCTTCCCCACTCAACTGTCTCTTCCACAACACCGCCGATACCGTTCACCAGACCTTTAAGTCTGTCTATAAACCCACTCACCCCACCATCCGCTAGCTCGGGGCTAAGTATAACAACAAGTTCGTAGTATCTCATCTTATTAACTACTGTGAGACTAATAACTTGACCCATTATAGCACATCAACCTACACAGCTACAACACATTAAAGGTAACAAGCCTTGCATTTTTACCACGCCTAGCCTATAGTGAAATACGGGGGTCAGACTTGGAGATCAGCATCATCGGTTTGCCCAAAAGCGGCAAGACAACCATATTCAATGCCTTAACTAGACGGAGTATAACCTCAGAACCTTCGACCTCGAGTAAGCTGGCCCCAAGCATCGGCATAGCTAAGGTCCCTGAACTAAGATTGGAGGTTTTGGGGAAAATCTTCCATCCAAAGAAGATAACCTTTGCTGAAATACGATACACCGATACTGCAGGGACCACAAAAGACTTTGGGAAAAAGGGGGGAATAGAAGGACAGTTGCTGAACTATATAAGCAAAGCCGATGCACTCCTTCACGTAGTAAGGGCATTCAAGGATGAGCGCGTTCCCCACGTAGATGGAAGCATTGACCCCGATCGGGACATAGCAACAATGAATCTGGAACTCATTTTCTCAGACCTGTCAATTATCGAACGAAGGCTACAGCGCATTCAAGAGATTCTAAAAGGCGCAAAGACACAAGAGCGTGACTTGCTTACCAAGGAACAAGTCCTTTTGCACAAAGTAAAAATATGGTTAGAAAAAGAAAAGCCAATCCGAGAACAGGAACTGAATCCTGACGAATTGCATAGCCTTGCCAACTACCAGTTTTTAACCGCCAAGCCCAGGCTGGTTGTGATGAATATCGATGAGAGTCAAATAGCGCAGTGCTCGGCCATAGAGGCCGAACTCCGTCGACGACACTCCGATACACACTTCCAAGTTCTTGCAATCTGCGGTAAGCTGGAGATGGAATTGGGCCAACTAAGCGAAAGCGAAGCTAAAGAATTCCGCACTGCCATGGGTTTGGGCGAGCCAGCACCTGATCGCATTGTTAGAGCATCATACGAATTATTAGGTCTGATCTCCTTTTTTACTACCGTATCAGATGAATTGAGAGCATGGGCAATCCCCAAAGGTACTACAGCCTTGAAGGCAGCTGGCAAAATACACTCCGATATAGAGAAAGGATTCATCAAAGCCGAGGTGCTGAGCTTTAAAGATCTGCAAAGATGTGGCAGTCTTGCCGAAGCCCGGAGACAGGGGCTCCTGAGGTTAGAAGGCAAAAACTATATTGTCGAAGACGGTGACATCATAACATTCCTGTTCAACGTTTGAGCACAAGAGAATAATCAACGGTACCATTGCCATCGGACATCTGTCTATTTAGAACAAAGCCACAATACAAACGCTAGCGGCAGGTAAATTAACTCCATGGCGGTTCCTTTATATTGGTATTCTCAAAATAGTCGTTGTCCAGGTCTCTTTGAGCTACACCAGTTTCCATAGCAGCCTTGGCAACGCTGTGGGTCACTGCCAGATGCACCTTGGGGTCTAATGGGCTCGGCATCAGCTCACCCTCGCCAGCAGAGTTGGCAATGGCCATAGCTGCTGCCTTATACATTTCGAAGTTGATCCGTCTGGCTTTGGCGTCCAGTGTTCCCCGCCATATGCCAGGATAAGCTAGCAGATTGTTTATCGTCTTCCCGTCAGCAGCTAGAGTAGCACCAGCCGCGAGAGCAAGCTGCGGCTCAATCTCCGGAACAGGATTTGACAGTGCAAAAATAATTTGCCCTTTCCTGACCATGCTTGGTTCAATAAGCCCGGCAACAGTCGAAGTAGCAATAACAATATCGGCTGTTTCCATAATCTCTGTTATTGTGGAAGGAATGCCTCCCTGGTCAGCATACCGCCTGATTGTCGCCTCAGTTCTTGCCGTACCCAACGGCGGGTTGCCCGTATACTGGAGTAGAAAACTCCCAATACACATGCCAGCCGCGCCCAGACCGATAAGACCCACTCTCGCCTTCTCCAACGGAATGCCAGCAATTTTGCAAGCGTTGATCAAAGCCGCCAACACAACAACAGCAGTGCCCTGCTGGTCGTCGTGCATGACCGGAATATCAAGGACTTGCTCCAGCCTCTCTTGGATGACAAAACAGCGTGGCGACGCTATGTCCTCAAGCTGTATCCCGCTAAAGGTGATTGCAATGTGCTCCACGGCATCAACGATTTCATCGGGATCGGTTGTATTGACTAAAATGGGCACCATGCTTACGCCGGTCAAATAGTAAATCAACGCTGCTTTCCCCTCCATAACAGGCATCCCAGCAATGGGGCCGATATTACCTAGACCGAGTACAGCAGTTCCATCGGTAACAATAGCTACTGAATATGGGATATAAGTATACTTGTCCTTCCAGGCTAAATTTTCTTTGATAAGGTTGCAAACTTCGGCTACTCCCGGCGTATAGACCTTTCGTAAATCGTCCAGCGAATTGATAGACACAGCATTAACCATCCTGATCTTCCCACCCTCGTGGAAATCCAGTATGTTGTCCCTAACTTCCAGTATCTTCACCTCTTTGATCTTAGATATTTCATTCAGCAGCTCAGAAAGGAGTTCCCTACTATTTACAAGCACCTCGATATCCCGAACAGTGTAATGATGACCAAGATGCACCGTAGTGATATTCCCGATGTTACCACCAACCTTAGCAATCGCCGATGTCAGTTTGCTCAGGGTGCCTGGCACATTGAGGTTCTTGCAACGCAATGTCCTGGAAATCTCATAGCTATTGCCCGCCATGTCCTGTTTCCTCCTAAAATGCGAGTTAATCGGTGGTACGACCCATCAACAAAAATCGTGTGCAAGCTTGACCTTGCGTGAACTCATCGAAATCTGATGTGAATTTCAATTACCTGTATTATACTACACCACGCAACATGCTGGAGAACACCCCTCTTAAGCAGCCAGTGAACAGCAACCATTGTTTCCTCAAAATATAAACCTGATACATTGGGCAAAACCTTCCCCGCAAACCTTCCTTCAGCACTAAAAGGCGGTAGGCTGCTTGCGACCAAAATTTCGCTATGTTATAGTGCAGCTATATTCATACAGTGGAGTACGAACGACACAGATGAAGGTGGTGCTGCACATATGCTGCGGGGTATGTGCTGCTGGCACAGCCACTGCGTTGCTAAAAGAGGGATACGAAATCATCGGACTCTTCTTCAATCCAAATATCTATCCCGAGGCTGAATTTTACAAGCGACTTGAGGCTGCACGCTATATCGCTCGCCTTTTTCAATTCCAAATGGAAGAAATCCCATATTCCCCAAAAGAGTGGCTTCAAAAAGCTGGTCCCCTCAAGGACGAGCCAGAAGGAGGCAAAAGATGTGAGATCTGCTATCACCTGCGGCTGGAAAGAACATATTATCATATGCTAAACCGTGGTGCAGACCTTTTTACTACCTCTCTGACCGTAAGTCCACAGAAAAAAGCATCCGTCATAAACAAAATAGGCATGGATATCGGCGCTGACAGGTTTCTTGGCCGCGATTTCAAGAAGGGCGAAGGGTTCAAGAAAGCGATGCAAATAGCCAAACAGCAGGAAATCTATCGCCAAAACTATTGTGGCTGCGTTTACAGTATCAGAAAATGACAACTAGCCTCGCAAGCGATGCCTAGCCTTTACCAGGTATCACCGACCTACTTGCGATACGCTTCGATAAATCTTTTGATAGAACGGTCATACTCCCGTTCCACTTCGGGCGGGAAATAGCAGGCTGGCAACTCACCAGCCTGGCGATGATATTCTAAACACTCACAGCAAATACCCTTCCTTGGGCAAGGCTCGTATGTACAATTACATTGTAGCTTGTTACTCTCAATACTGCACTCCCTCATTTCCTACTCCTGCAAACAGCTAGTTTATGTGCTTATCTGCTGCTCCCAATAGATTGGAGCCCAACTAGAAAAGGAGCCGGAACAATATTGCGCCCTGAAGAACGACCGTAGTAATTATATCAAGCTCGTAACAAGCCATGTCACCTTCTTCAACCCGTTACCGCATGAAACTTCTCTAGAAGTTTTATATTGTCAAGCGACTCAGAGTTTGTTAATCTGTTAGTTAATTCAGAGCACCTAGCACAAATGAAGCTAGTAACATTCGAAATCTCGACGGTACTGGGTCGCGTACAGCGGATCGGTGCGCTCAAGGAAGATCGGATAATTATAGATCTCAATTTCGCGTACAGTTGCTACCTTGCCACCAAGTATGACACAAAGCGTGCCCGCGAGATAGCCTCCGTGATATTGCCACCAGACATGATTGGCTTCTTTAACAGTGGAAAAGAAGGAAGAGAGGCTGCCGAGCTGGCGGTCGATTTCGCTACTCATCATTTAGCAAAAGGTGTTTCCTTGGGGCATGATGGCGAAAGGTTAATCTTTTTTATAGACGAAGTCAAGCTGAAGGCCCCGGTGCCACGCCCCAATTCAATTCGCGATTACCTTGCCTTCGAAGGACACGCCAGCTTTTCAGGGCAAAGGGAACTGGCTGAGGCGTGGTACCAAATGCCGGTCTGTTATAAGGGCAATCCTGATACAGTTATTGGGCCAGAAGATACTATCCCCTGGCCGAGCTACACAGACTGGCTGGACTACGAGCTAGAATATGGCATTTATATTGGGAAAAAAGGGAAAAACATTCCACGGGAGCAAGCTACAGAGTATATTGCCGGATATACTATCTTTAATGACGTAAGTGCTCGAGATATTCAAGCACTGGAGATGACAGCGCGCTTAGGACCGGCAAAGGGAAAGGACTTCTGCAGCGTTATGGGGCCATGCTTAGTAACTCCAGACGAAATAGACCCTTCTAATCTGAGGATGATAGCCCGAATTAATGGAGAGGCATGGTCAGAAGGCAACAGTGGCACCAGCTACTGGACATGGGCACACATAATCGAGTTCGCCTCCTGGGAGGAGACCCTGCAACCGGGCGATTTCTTAGGTTCAGGTACAGTTGAAAGGGGCTGCGGCGCCGAACTGAACCGTCGGCTAAAACCAGGCGACATCATCGAACTGGAAGTAGAGGGTATAGGCATTCTGAGAAATCGCGTAGGCGAGAAACCGTCAAAACGAAAGTTTATCCGCTAGCCTGCTATTCTCATTCGGCACTTCTGTCCATCAGGTAATTGACTTGGTGACGAATAAAGTGTAGAACCCTCTACCTGACTTTCGCCCAAGGTAGCCGGCTTCCACCATCCTCTTGAGCAGTCTGGTAGGTTTATACCGCTCCCATCCGGTCTGCTGGTATATACCTTCCAGAAGATCGACAACCACATCCACGCCCACGAGATCACACAACTCAAAAGGCCCCATGGGCCAATTGAAAGAGAGTTTGACGATCTTGTCAATATCTTCCATACTAGCCAGATTTTCTTCCAAAAGTTTAGCCGCTTCATTCATAACCAAAGGTATGATTCGATTGGTGACAAATCCCGGTGAGTCTTTTACCACAACAGTTTCCTTGCCTATAGATTTACCGAAGTCCAGACTCGTTCTAACCGTATCATCCGATGTCAAAAGCGATCTGACCACCTCCAGTCCCCTCATTAATGGCACGGGACTAAAGAAATGCATCCCGATCACTCTATCAGGGCGCTTGGTCACCGAGGCAAGCAGAGATATCGGTATACCCGATGTGTTGGACGCCAGGATACAATGCTCGGGGCAAAACTCATCAAGCTGCCGAAAAAGGGGTATTTTGACCTCGGCTCTCTCGAACACCGCTTCAATAACATAATCTGCATCCACAGTCGCAGCCTTCAGATCAGTCGTAGCCTGAATGTTGGCTAAAGCTGCCTCCATGCTTTCCTGAGTCATTCTTCCTCTTGCTACAAATCTATCTAGACCGTTCCTTATTTCAGATAAACCTCTATCAAGAAGTTCTTGCTTCATATCGACCATGGCCACCCTGTAACCAGCTTGTGCCACCACCTGAGTTATCCCGCTCCCCATTGTACCCGCACCTACCACACAGACCTTTTTAATCTCCATACTTCAAACCTCCTTTCTGTCCAATTTTAGCTAGTTTTAACTGCTCTTTAAAGTCAAGGGAGCGTTTACAGTAATGAGAGCTAGGTTTAAAAATAACCCATTTTTAAACGCCATAATAACCCTAAAGAGGTATATCCTTGTAGTAAAGACGGGGTTAGAATAGTGGTATAGGAAAGTGATGAGATGCACCCCTATCGTCTAAATAAATAATAAGGAGGAAGTAAAATTGCTAACAGTGACAAATGGGGCTAAGCAGCTATTACTGGAAGCGCTACTGGCAAACACGGACGATCCAGAAGTGGGACTTAGACTAGCATTAGGGCCAGGAGGTCAGCTCGCTCTCGTTCTTGACAAGGAAGCCGAAGGTGACCAAGTAGTAGAGCACGAGGGCTCCAAGGTGCTCCTGGTTGGCGCTGAATTGGCCTTTGTGGTAGACGGTGTCACCATCGATGTTAGAGATACTGAAGACGGCCCCAGACTCGTAGTGCTAAGACCCGAAACGGAATAGGGGAAAGAGGATTTCCTTGACGAAAGCCCAGGTTCGTTGGGCATTGTCATGGATTAGTCCAGATATGTTATCCGAGAAGAGGGCTTTCGTTTGACCTCGAATTCCACACCGGCGTCGTGAAATAAATTCAAAAAGGCGTCGTCGGCGTATCTTCCGAAGGTAACGAAGCGCTTGATGCGGGCATTGACGAGCATCTTGGCACAAAGTACACAAGGACTGTGTGTACAATAGACCGTCGCTCCCTCCAGACTCACACCGTGCAATGATGCCTGGATAATTACATTTTGCTCAGCGTGAATGCCGCGGCACACCTCATGCCTTGTCCCCGAAGGAATGCTTAGCTCGTCACGTAGACAGCCGAGCTCCAAGCAATCCCTAAGCCCCGCAGGAGCGCCATTATAACCTGTAGCCAGTATATGCTTGTCCTTCACCGCTACAGCCCCGACATGATGGCGGCGACAAGTGGAACGCTCAGCAACCACTGAAGCTATTTTTAGGAAATATTCATCGACACTAGGGCGAGCTGGTTTTTTCATTTAAGAACCCCGATCACCTTTCTCACCTCTTGTGCCAAGCTTTCGAACGTCGACTCGTTGATAATGGTGAAATCGGCCATGGCGATGGGTCCCCCTTTGTTAGTATTTTCCAGTTCGGTAACATCCCTTGCGGCCGCCACCTCCTTAGTAAGAGGACGAACCGACCTTCTACTTAATCTCTCATACCTCGTCTTGGGCGATGACCACACAGCCACCAACCGGAGACGATCGCCATAGCGGTCCTTCAGCAACATATACTCCTCCCACGAATAAAGGCCATCGATGACAACATTGGAGATTTCAAGTAAAGCGTCAATTCGGGCTAAATTCAGTTTGGCATAAGCTGCCATGCCATGTTCCCTTCGTAACCACTCTCTGATAAAGCGCTCGTTCTCCTCAGTCAACTCCAGCCCACGCTTCCTAAGCTCCTCATCAGTGATGTCACCAAATCTAATTCTGACAAAACCTTCCTGTTCAAAGATGCGAGCTACCTCTGACTTGCCTGCACCAGCCATGCCCACTATTGCCACCAGCTGATTCATAACTAGACCCAGACAACAAAGTAGCCAACATTATAGGTAAAAGACCGGATTCCAGTAAAGTCACCAACAGCCTTTGAGACCTCTTCCATCGTGATGTTATAATTTGGCTAAAAGCGCCCGCCGAGATTCGCAATCCGATCAGCTTCTTAGTTTCGAACGAAGCAATTAAAAAAACCGAGGAGGATAGAATGGCAAGAAAGGAAATAATCATACGAGTTTGCGCATTCATACTTCTGACCGCTGGCTTGTTCTCTGTCTTCGGTTGTGAGGCCGCTGGTATCGGAACCACGGTACGCTTAGAAGGTGTGTCAATGTATCTAGACGGCAAGTTAATCTCCGGCTTACCATCTCAGAAGGCCGACATCATACTCAAAGTTCCTTTGAGTGAGATAAGTATAAGCCATACCGGTTCAGATACGACGATAAAATTAAAGCCGGGCGATGCCACCATTACTGTGAAATCCGATGGGGTCTCAATAAGCGGCGTTGATGCGCAAAAAATAAAGATCGAATGGCATGGCGGCGGTCAGAGCAAGTAAAAAAACCACCTATGGACATAGACATACTGGACAGACTCAATTTAGCCCAGAGGCAGGCTGTAGAGATAAGAAATGGACCTTTGCTTATTATTGCAGGGCCCGGCAGCGGCAAAACACGCGTCATTACGCACCGCATAGCGTATCTGGTAAAAGCCTGCAGCATCAGCCCCCGCAATATTATGGCAGTTACCTTCACCAATAAGGCAGCAAAAGAGATGCAAAGTCGTTTAGAAACACTGCTGGGGCAGATTTCTCGGTCACTCACAGTTGGCACCTTCCACGCTATATGCGCTGGTATACTCCGCCGAGATGGCCAAGCTATTGGGCTTCACCCCGCATTCGTAATTCATGATGAAAATGACCAGCTTAACCTGATTAAACAGAGCCTGCAAGAACTCAACCTGGATCCAAAACAATTTAGCCCCAGGTCTATACAAGCAGCGATAAAGTACGCCAAAAGCCGGCTGTTAACTCCTGCCGAATATGCCAAACAAGTCAGCAATCACTACGAGGAAATAGTTCAGCGAGTTTATGAACGGTATCAATTGTCCCTTGACCAGAGCCATGGGGTGGACTTCGATGACTTGTTAATGAAAACAGTGCGACTGTTCAATGAACACAAAGATGTCCTGTCGCGATATCAGACCCGGTATAGGCACATTTTGGTGGATGAATTTCAAGATACCAACGTAACTCAGTACATGCTTATAAAACAACTTGGCGAAAAACACCGCAACATCTGTGTTGTTGGTGATCCTGACCAGTCCATTTACTCGTGGAGATTCGCTGACCTACGTAATATCTTGAGCTTCGAAAAGGATTACCCCGATGCTACTGTCGTATATCTGGAACAAAACTACCGCTCTACAAAGATGATCCTAGATGTAGCCTCTAACATCATCACAGCTAACTTCCAGCGAAAACCAAAAAGACTGTGGACCGATAACGAAACTGGAATGCCGGTAACCATAATCGAAACCCTTGATGAGGAAGACGAAGCACGATTTGTCGCCAAAAAAATAGAGCAACTTGTCAGCGAAGGAATAGCAAAGTTCAGTGACTGTGCCGTCATGTACCGGGTCAACGCCCAATCAAGAGCCATAGAAGAAACGTTCATGCGCTACGGGATACCATACACGCTGGTTGGCGGTGTCAAGTTCTACCAGAGGCAAGAAATTAAGGATGTTATCGCATATTTAAGGGTAATATACAATCAAAACGACAACTTAAGCCTTGCACGCATAATAAATGTACCAGCCAGGGGTATCGGCCAGCGAACCTTAACTGAAATATCAGCCTGGGCAAAGAAAGAGAACCTCGCTCTCTATTCAGCACTTAAAAGAGCCACACAGAAAGAAGGACCTGCACTGATGCCGCGCTCCAGACAGGCAATCGCCAGTTTTGTAGATCTGATTGAAGAATTCATCGCCAAAAGTCGTGAGCTCAAGCTCTCAGCACTTATAGAAGAACTGATCCAGAAAATCGAGTACAGAGCGTATATCTGCGAGCAAGAAAACGGGGAGGAGCGCTGGGAAAACATCTTGGAGCTCACCGCCGTAGCCAAAGAATACGACAACTTTGAACCTCCCGATGGACTGGCTAAGTTCCTAGAAAAGGTGAGCCTGGTACAGGACACGGATGAGCTAGATGAAAGGGTAAATGCTGTTACCCTGATAACGCTCCATCAAGCAAAAGGACTCGAGTTTCCAGTAGTCTTCATCACTGGTTTGGAAGAGGGACTACTGCCCCACCGCAAATCAGTTGGCCCAGATGAGATAGAAGAGGAGCGTCGTCTATGCTACGTAGGCATAACCCGTGCCCAAAAGCAGGTTTACTTATCGTATGCTTGGCGGCGCAGCTTCTTTGGCAACAGCTCTCGAACTCTGCCATCAAGGTTCTTAAAAGACATACCAGGAGAACTCGCGATCCGTACAACAAGCTGGCAGGAGAATGAAGACTTGTTTACACCTATAACAAATATCTACTCCGCAACACAGGTAAAGTCAAGCAATTCCGTAAGGCTCGAAGTTGGAGATAGGATCCGCCATAGGTCATTCGGCGAAGGCATAGTGATAGCCTGTTCAACTTCAGACAATGACCAGGAGATAACCGTAGCATTCACAGCCGCAGGAATTAAGAAACTGCTGGTCAGCCTAGCACCAATTGAAAAACTCTAGAATTCTGCCCTTTACTTGCACATATTTAACCCATACAATGAAATAAGATGCCGATCAAAGTATTGCCACAAGAGGTAATCACCCGAATTGCCGCTGGCGAAATTGTGGAGCGTCCTGCCTCGGTCGTCAAGGAACTCATAGAAAATTCCCTCGACGCCGGTGCTACGGAAATCTTGGTGGAGGTACGAGGCGGCGGATTGAAAGCAATTAAGGTCAACGACAATGGTAGTGGCATCCCAAGGAATCAAGTAGACCTTGCTTTCCAGCGCTATGCCACAAGCAAGATTAGCACACTGGATGACCTGCAGAAAATAAACACACTTGGGTTCCGTGGGGAGGCTTTACCAAGCATAGCTGCTGTGTCACAAGTGGAAATGGTGACCAAAACTGAGGAGGACAATACTGGCATCCTCATCGTAGTGGAAAACGGGGCTATAATCAAAAAAGAGACTTACAGCCATTTCAGAGGCACGTCTGTTACTGTGCGCCACCTTTTTCGAAATTTTCCGCCTCGACTTAAGTTCCTCAAATCAACAGCAACTGAAAACAGGCATATTGTTGACACCGTTTATCACTACGCTCTCGCTTTTCCTGAGGTGAGGTTCCGCCTTCTAATTGAGGAACGAGAAGTTCTCTCAACATCCGGTAACGGAGACCTCCGCGATATACTGTCCATTTTTTATGGGGCTGATTTTGCGGAACGGATGATCGAGGTCAAGGAAAGACAAGGACCGCTACATATCTTCGGCTTCGTGAGCATGCCTTCCTTCAGTCGCTCTACTCGGAACTACATAGATTTTTTTGTCAACCGCCGCTGGGTACGTAGCAGCACCCTTTCCCGCGCCATCGAGGAAGCCTATTGCGGTTGGCTGATGCCCGAAAGACATCCTGTTGTAATTTTGAACCTGTTTCTACCGCCGGAGGAACTGGATGTTAACGTTCACCCCACAAAGGCAGAGATCAAATTTCGCAACAGCCAAATGGTCTTCACTTCGGTTCTACATTCGGTGCGGAGAAGACTTAAGGAAATATCTGGAGCCAAGACCTTGCGCATCCAACCCAATCCTACATCTCACTCACTGCTAACTCTTCAGAACAACATGCCCGATATTCACGTTCTTAGAGTAATAGGACAACTAGCCAATACCTATATAGTCGCTGAAGGACAAAATGGCCTTTTCCTGATAGATCAGCACGCCGCCCACGAACGCGTCTTATTCGAGAAAATATTGGAACAGCGCTCTAAGCAGAGTGTGGAAATCCAAGGGCTTTTGGAGCCAATTTGCCTAGAGTTAGACCCTAAACATGACGAACTTGTTAAGGCCCGTGGTAAATTATTGGAGCAGTTCGGCATCAGGCTGGAACCTTTTGGAAGAAGGAGCTACCTTTTGAGAGCGGTGCCGGCGATGATGAAAGAGAGAAGCTCTGGTGAGGCAATCCGAGATCTGATAGATTTGCTAGGGAGCGAACTTGGGCTACAAAGAGTTACAGAAAGAATAGCGCAATCCATAGCCTGTCATAGTGCCGTCAAAGCTGGAGACAGCCTCTCTATCGAAGAGATGGTAGACCTTCTGAGACAGCTAGAAAGTACGATACAGCCTCAGGTTTGCCCCCACGGGAGGCCGACTATGATTCACCTAAGCTCTCGCGAGCTTGAAAAGGAATTTGGTAGATTGGTATAGTAGACTGACAAAGGCCTTACTTTCCTCTTGCTAAATCTGCTTGAAAACTTATACCCTGTAGCACACTTCGGGTAAATTAGCGTCCGGATTTGTTTCCCTCACATACCTGAGCATGTGGTTCACGTATAGTATGACAAATCCTGCCAGATCCTCACCCTTCATAACATTTATGTTTTTCCCTGAAAAAAGAACCTTCAAACTTCCGGGAAACTCTTCGTCACCTTTGACAAAGACAAAATACACTCTCACTCCGGGAAATATCTCCTTGCTCAAAGACCAGTCCTCGCCAATCCCTAGCGATTCAACCTTTCCGCCAATATACTTCGCTAAGCCGACTACATCTTTAACATACTCAAACGCCTTTTGACGCGCCGCTAGTGCAGAATCTACCTGTCGCTGATGGGGACTTGCCACACCTTCTATCTCGCGCAGGCTAATCAATTTCTTGCCTATGGAACCCATCGGCAAAACCCTCTTCTGAATTTATTCTAAATTTAAATTAAAATCACAGAGCAAGTTTAGCCACGATATCCTCGATCCCCTGCCTCAAAGGAGACTCTTCCGGGAGCCCTATCAAAGGCCTTCCCTTCATATCAAACTCACCTATGTAAGGGTCCTCAGGAATGACAGCAATTAGTTCCAGCCCATGCTTTTGAATAGCATCTTGTATCTCCGGCGGTAAGCCGTTTTTTGACCTGTTGACCACCAGTACTATTCTGCCTACTTTGGTCCTCAGCTCCTTTATCAACTCCTTCATTCTGGCAGCGGCCATTATGCCTCGCATGGTAACATCTGAAACTATGATCAGGACATCTACATCCCGAGTCGTCTGGCGGCTTATGTGCTCCATCCCAGCCTCTGAATCTATGACAGTATAGTCATAATTTTTAGCTAACTTGTCAATAGCAAGCCTAAGCATGTGGTTAGCAGCACAATAACACCCTGGCCCTTCAGGTCTACCCATTGCCAAAAGGTCGATCTTGTCGGACTCGACTAACGCCTGCCGTATCTTCATGTCTAGAACCTCCTGCTTAGAAACAGTCGGTGAAAGAGTTCCCTTCTGAATCGCCTCAGTAATGTCCTCTCTAGCCTTACCCACTGTCTCACCAAGAGGTAGCCCCAAAGCAAGATTCAAATTCGTGCTCGGGTCGGCATCAATAGCCAATACTAAACCCTTTTTTGACAAAAAGTCTATAAGTAGTGCAGCCACTGCCGTTTTACCCACTCCACCTTTCCCCGCTACTACAATGGTCTTCGCCATCGTGCCCTCCTTTTATTGAGAAAATTGGATGCCGTCTGCAGTCACTAGACAACCCACTCACTGGTATTATATCCAGAAAAAGTGCCTCTGCATAATCGATATACGTGCACTAAGGCCTTCGGTCTCCTCTTTTACAGAACAGAACGCCTTATTACCGTGGTACAGAGCTCACCGGCGATACCTTCACCACCGCTCTATATTCCGGAGGACAGACAAGTTGACAGCTACCACATTTAGTACATTTTGTTTGGTCAATAACCTTAACACCGCCCCTGCCAGGGCTTATAGCCTTTGCTGGGCAAGCCAGTACACAATGTTCACAACCCCGTTCGCATTTTTCTGGCAATATATAATAAGCGATCAGTTCCTTGCATACCAGCGCTGGACACCTTTTTTCCAAGATGTGTGCCTCATACTCATCTTTAAAATATCTTAGCGTGGTTAGCACCGGGTTCGCTGCAGTGCGGCCAAGACCACACAGCGAACTGCCTCTTATATCCTCACATAGCTCAGCCAGTAAGTCCAAGTCATCGATTTTTCCCCGTCCTGCCGTGATATCTTCAAGTATGTTTAGCAAGTGTCTGGTGCCAATACGACAGGTAGAGCACTTACCACAAGATTCTTTCTGGATAAAGTCTAGAAAAAATTTTGCAGTGTCTACCATACAATCATCCTCGTCCATAACAATGATTCCGCCAGAACCCATAATCGCCCCAGCGTGCCGCAAGGAGTCAAAATCGACCGGGATATCAAGCATAGCTTCTGGCAGACATCCTCCAGAAGGTCCTCCTATCTGAACCGCTTTAAACTTCTTTCCATTACGAATGCCACCGCCGATATCAAAGATAAGCTGCCGCAAGGTTGTTCCCATCGCCACCTCCGTCAAACCAGTGTTGGCCAGTTTACCAGCTAAGGCAAACATAGCAGTCCCTGTACTATTTCCCGTACCTATGCTGGAAAACCAGCCTGCGCCCCTATCAATAATCGGTGGCACAAGAGCGAATGTCTTGACATTGTTGATCAATGTAGGCTTGCCCCACAACCCCTTTTCGGCCGGATATGGTGGCCTCACACGCGGTGTGCTTCTCCTGCCCTCAATAGCATGTATTAACGCAGTTTCTTCACCAGAAACAAATGCACCAGCACCTTCGACTATTTCGATGTCAAAGGTGACGCCACTATTGAGGATATTCTTTCCTAGAAACCCCGAATTCCGCGCCTGACGCAAAGCAACCCGCAAACGCTCGGTAGCAAGAGGGTACTCAGCCCGAATGTAGACAAATCCCTCCTTGGACCCAATAGCATAGGCAGCGATGGTCATGCCCTCGATAACTGCGTGGGGGTCGCTTTCCAGTAACACTCTGTCCATAAAAGCGCCCGGGTCCCCTTCATCGGCATTACATATGACGTATTTTGGCTCACCTGGGGCTCTTCTACATAGCTCCCATTTTCTCCCTGTGGGAAAGCCAGCCCCACCCCGACCACGAAGCCCAGAACGCTTCACCTTCTCGATCACTGACTCTGGGGCCATCTCCAATGCCTTTTTCAAACCTCTATAACCGCCATGGGCAATATAATGACTTATGTTACCCGGGTCGATATAGCCGCAGTTCCGTAGGAGGACACGATACTCATGCTCAAAGCGCGGTAACTCCGGAATATATACTGCCCCTACACCATCTCTATCAACCGTTCCCAAGGCCAAATCAAGACATGGATCATCATTGACAATACAGCCTTCAACAAGTGTCGGAACCTTCTGTGGGGTCACATTGTGATAACAAACAGTGAAATAGTTTGGCTTAATAATGGTTACAAGGGGTTCAAGAGAGCAAAGACCTATACATCCTACCTCGGTTATAGTCGCCTGGAGGTGGCGCCTCTCCAGCTCTTCCCTGAAAGTCGCAATAACAGCTAAAGCGCCAGCCGCACGCCCACAGGTAGCCGTACCCACAAGAATTCTCGGAACGTCACCAGAAAAGAACGATTCCCATTCCTGCCTGGCACGTTCGACAATCTCATCGAAGCACATTGAAAAATCTACAAGAGGACCGACAATTTGTCAGTAGCAATGGCAACTAGCCTGCCTTCTGCTCTCGATTGCTCGACTTTATATTCACCAAGACCTCTTCCACTTTCAGAGGGCTCATCCTGGGATAGACTGTACCATTTATCATCACAACCGGTGCCAGAGCACAGCAGCCAACACAAGCGACCCTTTCTAGGCTAAATATTCTGTCAGAGGTAACCCCACCGACATCGAGCTGCAACTCGCGTGACATAGCCTCAAGAACGAGCTGTCCTCCAGCAAGATGACAGGCGGTGCCCATACAAACTTTTACCTGATGCTTGCCTAGGGGGAGAAAACGGAACTGGTTGTAGAAGGTGGCCACGCCATACACTGTGCTCCCCGGCACGCCCAAAAAGTCGGCCAAGGTCAACATCGCATCCTCTGGCAGGTAACCCAGCCTCTCCTGGAGTTCCTGAAGAAGCGAAATCAGAAACCGTCTGTCCCTCTTGGTTGGTTTCAGGATGTCAGCCAGTTCTGCTTTCAGTTCTTCCACTTCTGAACAAGGCTAGGCAAGTAGGCAGGTATTTCACTTGCTTCCCGAGGACCGACAATTATCTCCCAGCCAGGTAAAGCCTCTTCCAGCTCACCCTTGATTCTGGCAACCTTGCCAGGGATAACGAGCCGCCTGTGTTTCACCATGCCTTCGATTCCGCTCTTTTTGACAAATGGTCCAATAGAGTCCCCTGAGAATTTCCCCGCAGCCCAGCCAGTGAGCACACCTAGCCCCTCGGTATCCTTAACCAGCAACCATGAAGGCACTTTACTACTTTCGATCTCAGAGGCAACGATGAAATAGGTCAATGCCCAGTTGCTGGTGATCAACACTGGGGAATCAGGAGTAGGCTCGCCTATCTCGTAGATCTTCTGTTCCACTGACATTGGAATCCTGGGGTCAGTGTAAATGTTAAGTCTTTGCACTAGTAATGGCAACAGCGAAGACTGGTCGAAATCTGATAGGATAATAATGCCCGGATACTTTATGACGAACATTGCAGCTAGGAGGATCTGCCGAACCTCATCGCTAGTCATGAAACACGGAAAACCAATGGTGGGATAACCCAATGGTTTAAAATTATGTTTTAAGGCTGCCCGTCTGATCAATGTCTGATCCCGAATAGCATCTCTAAAGTTTCTCGATCCGGGATCAAGAACAATTTCTTCAAGTCCGGCTTCCTTAAGCTTAGTCGTCAGCGGTATCAAATCTTCAACACTGTTACCCCTGACTGCGAGCGGAGTTGGTTTGGCTTTGACAGCCGAGATGATTTTGTCTATGTTCTCCCTGGTAACCGGGTAAAGCAGCGGCCTCCTATCGCTGCAAAGCTGATATCCAGAAAGCAACACATCAGCATCCTCTGAAATGAGCACCGTTGGTAAATCGACGGCGACACAAGCCCGCTTCACCAAAGCCTCAAATTTGCTTTTGTCGCCGGACTCAAATTGCAGAGCTAGAACATCCGCCTTCAAAACACGACCCACCCAGGGAAACTGCAGTTCCTTCAGCTTTGCTAACTTGCTATCAATTTGGGACTCTGGCTCTTTGTCCGAAATGAGCAAACCGATACCGGGCGGGTGAATAAAAGTTTTTTCATGCCGATAGATTACCTCCTCGTTCCCAATCTGAAGCACAGCATCTCCTCTGCCTATGGTCACCAACTTTATGGGCGGTGCCAGTGCTTCCTCGAGCTCGGCTCTAACATCGGCAGTAAGATAAGGACACTTGTCAAGAGTAGTACCAGCCGCTGCCAGTTTCATAGCAAAGGCAAAGCAAGTGGGAAAACCACACTCCTTACAGTTCTTCTTTCCTCCATCAGGTAGCTTTTTTACAATATCAGTGCCCTTGAGCGGCATATCTACCTCCTATCACTAAAAATCACAAACTATGTGGGTAGTTCGACCTCACCTTTTACCCAAGGGTGCCCTACTCGGTTGAGAAACTCCACCAGCTCCTCAACGTTTTTGACGTCCTCCTCGGTAGCTATCTTGTCGTAGAGGTCTTCAGGAATAGCATCCCGGTACTTCTCTTTTATCTCCTTAGGCATCCAGACACACCGTCTGATACCTCCGTCAGCTTGAAGGAACTTGGGGGACCTCAAATACTCAAGCGCCATACCTAGGAACCCCTCAACCTGCCTGCCACCGCTGGTATCCGCCGCCATGGTAGAGAAAGGAACACCCACCACAGTGGGGCCGACGAAATCGCGATGCACCAGTCCAAAGGCATCGACCTCAGGAATATAGAACCAGATGGCTTGAAAACAACCGCAGGAGGTATGTGGATGTTCAAAGGCACTATGTAGATAAACGCGGTTGTAGGTTCCCATGGACTTCACCGCTGCCAGCTCATTACATCCGCTATACTCGCCCCTTATCGGGTCAAGGCACTCACCTTTCTTGACCTCCTGTACTGGTCCCTCGGGGTCAAGCTTGTAGGCAGCCCTACCATCAAACCAGCTAATCGCACCACAATTCGCCACCCGTTCCGGCGTAGCTATGCAAATATGTGTAGGCGCAAAACTCTGACAAAGGGCACAGCTATAAAACTCTTCGACATCTTTTTCCCTTAAGCCCCTTGCCCTCTCATCCCTAGCCTTATAGACCTCCCGAGCCTTCTCTACAAGTTCTTCGACTTTCTTCTCATCGGTTACAAAAGTGATAGAAATCTTCTCAATCACGTCCAGCTCAGAAGTGAACAAAAACATCAATATTTTGCCCACTTCCACAAGGGAGTTAAGTCCTTTATTGTAGGAGTCCTTGCTTATCCTGATCCAGATATCATCCCTTTGGTTCATGTGATATAAGCCTTCAATATAGTTAGCATAGAGATGTATCCGCCTTTCCAGGACCGGCTCCATATCCTTTTCCAGTTTCTCGCCGGCAACATCTATCATCAGCCCCAAAGGATAACTGCCATCTTCCTTCATATCCTTAATATCAGGACCGATTACCTCTATCTTCTCATGCTCCACTTCGTCCAACCCCTTTAAGGTGACCAGCTCAAACTTATTCCGTACTTTTGGTCCCCCGAACTCAACATAAAGGTCGGCTTTTCTAATTACCTCGCCCTCGTACTGGGGGCCGACATCTACCGGGAAAATACCTGCCATTTTTTTATGCCTCCTTCTGTTTTAGATTTTCAATAATTTTGTCCAGAAACTCCTTCCATTGCTCATCCTTGCGGAAATTGGGGAGGGAGTAACTGGCATTTGGAAAATAGTACTTACATAAGGTCATGGTCTTAAGATGTGGTGCAAAGTGCTTCAGTGTGGATAGCCCTTGCTCACCAAGATCCGACCTGATGCCAAGGAAAATGACAAGGTCGTGATTACCTTCCTTCTTTACTCCACGCCAACCGGGGTCTTTAAGATGATTAATAATCTCGATCAGGTCATAGCTACTGGCAGGTTGCACACCCAGCTCTAGCAGTTTCTTCTGAGTGTGCGCCGTAGCGCAAATAGGGATATCGGCTGCCCGGGCAATGTCCACAGCATACTCTGCAAGCAGTCTCCCTCCGAGAGAGATGCTCAGAATTCTGGGGCCGAGGACAAAAAGCGGCCTGTTTGCCCGCTTGATCAAGTGGGCATACTCGCCTGGGTCTTCAATGATCCTCGCTGCTTTGGTGCCGGTCAACACGTTGACCCGATGATACGGCAAAGTCATAGTCATCACAAGCCTCCTTACAGTGCTATTTTAGCGATCTTCAAAGCACCCTCAACTGCCAGCTTGGTCATCAAGCCAGCGCGATGCATTAGAGTGTCACCGAATTCCTGATCCATATTCATCGTCGCCAGGCAGGGATATTGGTGATGTAACAGCCCCGCCTTCTCCACCACATCCCTATCCCAGACGCCAACCAGCCCTTCTGTCACATAAGATGTGCAGCCACAGGGGGCACCCCTGACAATATGAACGCTCTTCACTTTATTTCTATCCATCTCTATTTCCACTGTCGGTCTACCAAAATATCTGGCAAACTCACGGATGTAAGGGTTTTGAGCGTCCTTTTCTGTCAACGTGCAGAAAGGTACCGGATATACCATCTCCACACCCTGGGAAGCTAGCTTTTGCTTGATCTGCCTGGCTAGCCCAGGAGGTAACCAGGCTCGGTTATCCGTCGGTGCGATAACCGCCCTGACTCCACTCCTTGCAACCAAGTCCGGTATCATCTGGGCAACACCAGGATGTTCACCTAAAGATATTAGCAGATCGGCTTGTGGCAGCTCTCTGGGTAAGAACTGTTCGGCATCATCGATTATGCTCGGTAGCTCAGCTGGAAAAGTGTATATAAAAATTTCCCAGTCTGCCGGCGCGTACTTTTTAATATTATCGGCAATCCGCTGACCGTAATGTCCCTGTATTGCAATTAAAATACGCACTACCTGCCTCGCATATTAATGCACTACAGCATCAATAGGTACCTCAGAAGGATACGTCCCTATCAAAGTAGGCAAACTAAGCACCGGTTTCTCTTTCCATCCTACCTTCTCTAAATAGGCCATAACCTCTTTCTTGAAGAAGATAGGAATATCAGTAGTTCGCCTTATGTAAAGATGTAGGTCGTCAGGCAAGGTACCCAGATACTGCTTGTGTAACCCGATATAATGGGTCAGTTTAATCTGGCGTCCCTGAGGGGTGTCATTTTTCCGGATGCACAGTTTAGCTAAGGTTACCACTGCCCTTTCTTTAGATTCAACAACTGTGATCAGGTGTTCAGGAGAAGGTTCTTGAGTGTCCACCAGCTTTTTCTCCCTGCCATCCATAACTGTCCAGTCGTCTTCCTCTTTGCGGCTCAAATATAGTCTGCGATATTTAGACGAATGCGGGCCCACCACTACCGGGATACCGAGGCGATTACAGCCAGTGGCAATTGTAGCTGCCTTCAGAGAATAGGCACCCCAGGCGAGGCCACAAGCACCGACACGATTCAAAATGTAGTCGGCAATTACCTCATAGTTACCTCTGAGCGGCAATGTGGCAAAGATATTAGCAATCTTGATAGCCGCCCCGGTTATGTGTGAATTTGCCACACAGGAGCCGACATTGACCACGCCACCAGCATCAAAGTCGGGTGGGTATTTCTCATAGAGAGTCCTACCATCTTTGTCTTTCTTCATCCCCGCCACCATAGCCGAACAGCCACTCAAAACCACTATATACTTCCGCTTGGCAAATTCCTCAGCTATCTCAGCTATTTCCTCGATCTCCTCGGGAAAGTTAGAACAACCGACAATAGCGATAACGCCGGGGATGGTTCCCAGAACTATCGGAGCGCCTACCTTGCGGATCTCTGTGTCCATAATCGGGCCCCGTCCTGCCCTTATCTTCCACTCCTCCCAGCTAGCTGCCGCCTGCATCATCTTGAAGATGGGCACATGCCTGGGACATTCCTGCTCGCACTTACCACAGCCAATACACTTCTCGAACACTTTCACCAATGGTTGAATATTGCCATTCTTTGCCGCTTCGATAGCATCTCCCACCGGCAGAAGATTAGGGCAAACTTGACTGCACAGATTACACAGCCTGTGATCTTTAGCTAGCTCTGGGACTTCCTCCGGCTTCACCAAGACCTTGTTCCTCTTGGGCGCCAGCTCCAGGGCCACTCTCACCGCCACTTCTGCAGCCTTCTCAGGGTCAAATATCAACACCTGCTTACCACGATCCACCATATCTCTGACTATCCCATCAGCTTCCCTTTTTGTCACGTCCTCAAGCCCATAACAGACTTTATCGGTGGTGGCTATCAGTGCCGAGCCCGCTTTGGCTGCTTCTATAGGCATGTCAGTCCTGATACATTGCTCATCGGTAACGATGACATCGGCAATGCCACATCTGATAAAGAAAAGCTGCCGAGATAGCGGGCCCACCACCTTGGCCCTATCGCTATACCTGGTCACCTCCAAGGCAGTACAACAGATACCGGCAACTTCGACCTTATCCTGCAGACCATTCGCATTTATATAATCAACAATTGGGACCGCGGTAACCGGATTGTGCCCCACCAGAAGTATCACTGGCTTTGTCCTATCCACCGCTCCCCATCCCAAGCCAACCAAAGGGGTATCAGCTTTAGACGTTGGATAGTTGAAGCCCACTATCTGAGCGATGTCAGCAACCTCCATGCCCACATGGTCTAACATGGAAATGTGTAGGGCTTTCGATTCATAGTCCAGAGCAGAACCTTCCTGTCCGGTATGCAACGATGATACGGCGTGAATGAGCTGGCTTTCGACGTAATCAAGGGCTTTCTCCAGATCCCCTAGTGTCTCAGGTTTAAGGCCTAATACCGTCCTTATATGTGGCGCTTCCACAAGTATCTGGTCACCCAGGTTAATCTTGTAATCTGGGCCCAGCCTCTCTATTAGATAATGCAACACATGACGAGCATGGCCTGCATGCGCTGACATGCCCATGCAACAAGCAAGCAACACAATCCTAGCCTGCTGTGTTGCAATATCAATGCCACAAGCACCCCTTTTGTCGCCGGTAAGATCGCACTTTCCATAAGTGCAGAAGCAACACAAATCACAGAACGGTGCGTAGAAGGGTTTATAAGTCTTGAGCAATCTTAAATCCCAGTTCCTAAGATCCGGCAGCGCAGGCATCGGCGTGTGCCCGATCGGTTCCCATTTATCTTCGGCTCTAATTATCTTGTATACTTCGTCCTTCCGTGTTCTCTTCTTTTCAGACACCTTCATATTAGGTCTCCTTTCATATATGTAGTATTATTCCTTTTAAATTTTACCATAATTAGGAATGATTATCAATTTCTTAATTTTCACAACTTACCTTCCAGGACCTCTCTCAATATTTTCAGGCTTTGCGGCAACCGCAGCACCACAATATTGGCGCCGGCAAGCAACAGGCTTATGGCACTGACAAGTTCCCACAATAGCCCTTGTTTCTCATTCTCTTTTGCCTGCTTCGTCTTGGCACACTCACTAGCCAGGTCAGCTACAATAGGCATCTGCATGGTATTATCACCAAACATGATACCGATATGCTTGGTCCTTTCCATAATAGTGAAGCTATACTCCATGCCGTAGCCTAAGGCTGAACTTAAAGGATCAATCACTATGCGCTCTTTAGGAAATGATTTCAGTAGCTTTACGTTCAGTTCCTTTTCTAGATTTATGTCAAGTGGACTTTGTGTTATTATGCAATGCCCATGATCCAGTGCCGCTTTACTTATAGGCTCGTAGTTCTCCTTGACCACTGGGCCTAGAAGAAGGACTTCGCCAGTGCAAGTCTCTGCCACTTTTGTCAGTACCTCAATATCTTTGGTCTCATCCCCAGACCCATATACAATTAGCGGCGACCTCATCGCCGAAGCCACCCTTTTAACCGTTTCTGCAGCCTTGTCCCCTGAAACGTTCTGCCCCGATGGGTCGGTACTAACTAGGCGAAGACAGACGAGGTCAGCACCGAGTTCTAACGCCCTGTTTGCCCAGCGAACCGGATCAGAGACAACATCTTTGTAAGGCTCTATTTCCCACGATGCCCAACCCGTTGGCGCACTATCGAGCACCTCCAAAGCTAACCTGGGAGGGTTAGCAATCGTACCCTCAAAAAAATGAAATGGTAAAACGTTTTCGCCGCCAATTTTAAGTGCTTTTTCGCCCTTCCCTATAACTACCTCAGCCACCCTACCTGTATAGCTTTCTACCGGTGCTTTATAGTCCATGATCCATCTCCTTCTTGATTCATCCCTCTAACCAGGCATGGGAGTAGAGTGTCTCTCCCATCAATACCCTGGTGGTCTTGACGTAGTCCTGCTCCTGCTTGGAAAGGGAAGACATGTCTATTGGCTCACCGTCCATCGCCTTGTAAATGAGCTCAACTATGTGTGGTAGTTCCCCCCTGTTTAGCCTGACCAGCTCTTGGTCCAGTGTGTCAGCGATCGCGGAATAGAGGCCATAGCGCCCCAGCATAACCATGTAAGTCCTGTTGAGGATGCCCCTAAGTTCCTCCGGAGTGCCATTAGACACATTCGACAACCCTACTGTGGATTTCACGCCTGGCAGCAAGTCAGGGAGTATCTTAATAAACTCGAGTGCTTCTCGCACCTGCTTCTGGTCTGCGCTTACCGGCAAAATAATGGGGTCAACCCAGATATCCTCATTAGGAATGCCAAGCTCGTTGGCATAAGCCACCGTCTCCATAATGCTCTCAGTTCTGGAATCTATATCGGGCGGGCAACCTTTGTCAGTCAGCACCGATATGACCACGTCGCAATTGTACTTCTTAGCCAGTGGTAACATCTCAGCCTTGCTATCCGTCCTGCCAGAAGCCGAATTGAGCAAAGGGCGCTTCTTGCACGCCCTTAAACCTGCCTCCATTGCTATCGGATTCAAAGTATCAATGGACAATGGTAAATCGGTGACCTCTTGGACTACATTCACCAACCACTCTGTCATCCCCACCGGGTCCCTCTTCGCCGGACCAAGGTTCAAATCTATGTAATCTGCTCCTGCTTCGGCTTGGGCCTTAGCTAACTCCTGAATTACAGCGGCATTCCTGTCTCTTACAGCTTCGCTCACACGCCGGGAAATTATGTGTATACTTTCGCCGATCAAAACCATAGAAGCCCCCTTTGTTGCATTAGTCAAAGCAAACCGAATACGTATTGTAGCATTACATCATAGGGCAGTCAACCGCAAATATACTTGACTCCAGCACCAACAATCAGGCAAAGACGCTTGGTGAAATTTACGCAGTTGAAGTTTACCACCGGCTAATCGGAGTCCATCTCGCGCACTGTAGCAGCCAGACCATGTTGAACAGCATAAGCAGCCAGATGTTGCCGGTTCCGTAACTGCAGCTTGCTGAGGATGTTCTTGATATGGACTTTGGACGTATTGTCAGTAATAGACAGCTTTTGAGCTATCTCTTTATTTGTCAACCCGTTGGCTACCAGTCCTACTATCTCCAACTCTCTAGCAGAAAGGCAGGGCTTGCCTTCTGTGCTCCTACGCCCTTTGGTATCATGTCGCAAAACCAGCTCCCTAGGTGGTTTTACAGAGGTCGAAGGGATGATCACAATCTCTCCTCTGGCAATAAGTTCGATGCACTTGATCAAGTCTTCCACCGATATACCTTTGCTTAAGTATCCTCGAGCGCCCTGCTCCATGGCAAAAAGGAGCTCTTCCTCACTACCCTCATCAGTGAGAACGGCTATTTTTGTCTGGGGGTACAGTCTACTGATTTTCCGGGTAGCCACCAAGGCATCTGCCACCAAGGGATTAGTATCTATAATTATCAGGTCGGGCTTGGTCTCTTTAACTTTGGTCGGTGCTTGTCTGCTGCTGCACTGGGAAACCACATTGATGTGCGGTTGCTCTTTCAACAGCCTTAGTAGCCCCTCACGAAAAATCTCTCTGCCCCCAGCCAGCAGAACTTTTATCTCACGCATAGCTCTTCCTTGCCACAACCCTATTCTTCTCTGTAACCCACCTGGTAAGTGCTCTCATGCAAGTCTAACACTTGACTAATAAACAAGTCAAAAATACCACTGCCGCACCTCCATAAACCTACAAGGGTAAGAGTTCAATCCCGACCCTGACTCTAAATGGAGCATCTGGTATCAGCAAGACGCCGGAGCGTCGACAACCGAATTTGTTAGTACCCCAACGCCCTCGATCTTAACTTGCACAACATCGCCGGATTTGAGGGGGCCCACGCCGGCAGGCGTACCCGTAGCAATAACATCCCCGGGAAGAAGCGTCATGACGTGCGAAATGAAGCTTACCAGCTCCGGTATACTAAAAACCAGCTCCTTAGTAGAGGCTGATTGCTTCAGCTCACCGTTGACATACGTTTCTAACCTGAGATCGTCAGGTGAAACATCTGTGTCTATCCACGGGCCCAATGGAGCAAAGGTGTCGTAGCCTTTCGCCCTGGTCCATTGACCGTCAACAGCCTGCGCCTCACGATCAGAAACATCGTTGAAACAGGTATAGCCAATGATATATTCTGCTGCCTTCTCTGCTGACACATTCTTTGCCTTCTTGCCAATAACCACCGCGAGTTCACCCTCGTAATCAACACGTCGGCAACCACGAGGCAATACAATGCTATCACAGGGCCCAATAACAGCAGAAGCAGGTTTTAGGAAGATAAGTGGCACAGAAGGTACAGTCAGTCCCATCTCCTCGATGTGGCCTCGATAATTAAGCCCTAGACAAACGATCTTTGAAGGGACGCAAGGGGGCAATAGCTTAACATCGCTTAAGCGATAACAGACACTGTCGAAGTACGAAATCCCGTGTGAGCGTGCGAATTGAAGAAACGGATTGCGACGCAGGCGTCGCACTTCATCACCGAGCAGGACGCCATAGCCTATTTTCCCAGCCGCATAAAAACGGACTATGCGCAACGGTCACCACACCCCCTGCTCGACCCCACAATCCACCTACAGTCCGGCCGCATCCAGAATAGCGGGAACTTTAGACTCCAGCCCGATCGCCATGACATGCACACCCTGGCACATATCTTTCATCTCTTTGATCAATCGAGCAGCTATCTCAATACCCTTCTGTAGCTTATTCTCTGCCTTGTCCATTTCTGCAATCAGCTCATCGGGCACATGAATCCCGGCAACGTTCTTATTCATGAACCTGGCCATCGCTGCCGACCGCAGCAATACTATTCCCACAAGTACCGGTAGCCCGAATTTCCTTGCTTCTTTCATAAAAACCTCGAATTTTTTGGGTTCATAGACTGCCTGGGTCTGGAAAAACTGTGCTCCTGCTTTGACTTTCTTCTCCATTTTCAACAGCTGCGGTTCAAGTGGGTCAGCGCCAGGTGTTACACACGCACCCAGGAAGAACTTAGGAGCACCGGTAAGTTCTTTCCCCGCTAAATCTTTCCCTTGCTCCAATTGCTTTGCAGCATAAAGCAATGATACCGAATCAAGGTCAAACACGGGTTTCGCGTCCGGATGGTCACCCAAGGTAACGAAATCTCCCGTAAGACAAAGGACATTCTCTATCCCGAAAACATAGGCACTTAGTAAGTCAGACTGCAGGGCAATACGGTTTCGGTCACGGCAGGTCATTTGAAAGATGGGTTCTCCGCCCTTCTGTTTGATAAGATAGCAACCCGCCAGCGAACCTAGCCGCATCACCGCACTCTGCTGATCGGTGCAGTTGATAGCATCAACACGATTTTTAAGCAACTCTACATTCTCTAGAAACTCGTGGGTATCTACCCCTTTAGCTGGGCCAACTTCCGCAGTAACCACAAATTTACCGCTGCTGAGCTTTTCCCGTAGCGTCATCGGCATTTACCTCCTTTAACAGGTAGCTAGACTTTAGTCTCCTCTTGTTCCAGTGCCCACATTAAAGTTGATCTCAGTTCTTTCGGTGGCATCATTTTCCTGTAGTCTTTTAGCACCGGCAAACCCGTCATTTTGTCCAGCCTGCCAAGTTTCTTCAGTCTTTCATAAATAAGATGCCAGCCACATTCCCTAACTTCCGGCTCAACCTCACATCTACCGTCTTTGGCGCCACCACAGGGTCCGTTTAGCAGTCCTTTGGTACATGCAGTCAAGGGGCATATACCGGCGGTCATATCCAAAACACAGTCTCCACATTCGCGACAACGCTCCGCACCCCGCCACTCGCCCCTGCTTCCACCCATATTAATAGTGTTGGCCGCCGGATGAACCAACTTGTCCACCACTCCAGCTACAGCCTGCACCCCAATTCCACAGGTCATAACTAACAGAGAATCTACATCCTGTATTTCGTCACGATGAGCCAGTAGCCGCATCTTTACCAATGCTTTGTCGCAGAGAAAGTCGACCACACAGTATCCAGTGATGGTCTTACCAGCCTGCTCGAGCTTCTGCTTCATATCTAACACCTGCACCTCATCACCTGTGTGGCAGACTTCAGCACATCCTTTGCAACCCACTATAAAAACCTTCCCTTCTCCATCCAAATAGCTCAAGACCTCTTGGAATGGCTTTAGCTGAGAGACTATCATGTCACCTTACCTCCATAGAGTGTTTTGAAAACTCCCCGATCTCCTCGAGCACCAGCTCTATAGCCTTAGGTAGCGCCTTCTCCACCTCAAGAGAAAGCTGTGTGCCAAATTCCGTATTTTTAGGTTCGATACCAATAATAACCACAGATTCTGGCTCTTTCCCTAACAGAGCTAACAGCCTTAAGTTGCCTAATAAGGTCATATCATGCAACGAAAATGGTAGCTCGGATTGGGTCTCAAGCACTTCCAGACCAAAACGGTATATAGAGCCGGGTGGCCCACCTGCTCTAACTGCATCAACAAAGATTAATTTCCTGAACCTACCATCTACTAGCAAAAACAGTTCGGGGACAGTACCAGCATCGATAACGGCAACATCACTATCGTCGATTTTATCCGCTAATCTATGAGCCAAATGCACCCCCACCCCATCGTCACCCAACAGCAGATTGCCAACACCGACGACAGCGACTTCAGGATAAAAGGTGCCCGCTACGTTGTTACTAAGCGATCCTGAATGCTCCAATAGTTCCCCCCTTAGGTCTGACCAAATGGATAGCACAAGCCAGACAGGGATCGAAGGAACGCACGATACGTCCTATTTCGAATGGATTTTTCTCATCCTTTATCTTGGTGCCAATCAGCGCTTGCTCCACAGGCCCAGGCTGTCCCTGATCATCTCTCGGACTCAGGTTCCACGTGCTGGGTACCACACATTGGTAATTCGCAATCTTCTTGTCTTTTATTTCTATCCAGTGCCCCACAGCACCCCTACAAGCGTCTGTGAGCCCCATGCCAAAAGCCTGGTCAGGTATCTGATAGTCTATATAAGCTGGCTCACCTGGTTTTAGCTGAAGCAGCCATTCGGGCATGCTATCGGCAACATATTTGGCTACTAAAGCCCTGGCTGCGTGTCTGCCCAAGACCGAGAATAACACCTTTGGACGTGCCTTAAATTTTGAGAGTACCGAATCAACAAGGCTCTTTACAGCTGGCTCGCCGCTTGCATAGGTGACAGCTATCCCAGCCAGTGGCCCCACTTCATAAACTTTACCATCATACCTAGGCGCCTTCACCCAAGAATAAGCTCCTTGCTTGCCATACTGTGGCTCGGTCACACCCTGAGTAGGGTGCTTACCTGTGCCTGAATTCATATACCACGAGTACTTGACATACTCTGCAATTTTATTGGCATCCAGGTCACCCACCTTAAGATCCATAGATACGGTACCTTGCTTAATCAATCGCTTCCGTTTGGTATAGTCGGGATTATTCCCCTCCAAGTCCCACAGCCCGTAAGATAACAGGTTACCGCACCCAGAGCCGATCTCGAAATAATCGGGATAAGCTTCGGCTACAGCAAGGACATCGGGAACATATACGTTATCAATGAAGTCTCTGAGCTCATTGAGCCTCCACAGAAAAGAGGCTATCTTGTCCACCGTAACGATTTCGGTAACACCACCGGGCACCACTGCCATATTATGAGGCATCTTACCACCAAAGATAGTTAACATCTCCTGCGCTTTGCGTCTCATCTCAAGCGCCTTCACATAGTGAGCAGTAAGCTCTATGTTCATCTTATCGCTCAGACGATAGTCCCCCTCATATCGTGGTACAAATGGTGCCAGCTCTCCGCGCTCGATAAACCGCTTTACGGAGTTGAGCACAGGGTCGTTACCGTCATACTTAGTCACTTTGGTTACGTCCACATAGTCAAGTGCAGCCAGGTGATAGAAATGTAAAATATGGTCAGCAATATGGGCCGACCCCAGAATAAGATTGCGCACAATGCGCCCATTGTCCGGTATCTTATCGGCGAGACCAAAGGCACTGTCAAGGTTCAAAGCGGCTGCTACGGAGTGGCTCGTAGGACAAACGCCACAAATTCGTTGGGTATATCTCTGAGCATCGCGGGGGTCCCGCCCCCGTAGAATCAGCTCGATACCACGAAACATCATACCAGAACTATAAGCGTCTTTGACCACACCCTTCTCCACTACAACCTCTATCTTAAGATGCCCTTCAATGCGAGTGATCGGGTCTACTATGATCTTGCTCAATTCTAACCCTCCTGCATCTTATTCAACTTGCCTACTTTTCCCGCGCCATACCTATGGGAGGTAACGCGGCATCAGTGAGCTTCTGGTAGAAGGGTGCCATTAGGTCAGGGAATCCCGGCTCGCAGCAGCCGATGCAAGGTGACCCGGCACCGATACACCAGTTTGTCCCATGATTCCACATTCTGAGAGGACAATCAGCATAGGTTACCGGACCCTTACAACCAAGTTCGTTAAGGCACCCGGGTTCGCCAAACTTCCTGGCGAATTTTCCCTCGTCAAAATAAGCCCGTCGGGGACAATTTTCGTGGATCAGCTTACCATAGAAAAGCTTGGGGCGCTTGAACTCATCTAGATCCTCAGGTTTAGGTAGACCCTGGAGCAATATCGAAGCAATAGTGCCTACAAACCAGTCAGGATGAGGTGGACAGCCCGGCACGTTTATCAGTGGCTTGTTGACCTTCCGCGTCCTCAAGAAGCTATCGACACCAGTATAGCCACCGGGGTTAGGGCTACCAGCAGCTATTCCACCAAAAGCAGCACATGTACCCAGGGCAACTATTGCCATGGCACTCTTCGACAATTCCTCGATCCACACCGCCATGGGTAAAGGTTTCCCATCTCTCTCCCCCAGTGTACCGTAAATCCCATTGTCTTTTGTAGGTATGGCGCCTTCGACTACCAAAAGGTAGCCGTCCCTGCTACTCTTTGGTGTGTCCTCGAGTACTTTGAGCACAGCCTCTCCCTGACCTGCCATTACAGTTGACTGAAACCTCAGGCTGACATGTTTTCCGGGGACAACCTCGTCAATGAGCACATTTTTTATAGTGGGGCTAACGGAGTTTAACACGGAAACTGAACAACCGGTGCAACTGCCAGTTTGGATCCACACCACAGGGATTTCCTGGACCTTTGCCTTAGCCATAGAGCCTCCTTTCTCTAACAAGGCAGAATTGCCAAGGGCATATTTTACCCCTTTATAGCCATTTCTGCAAACCACCGCTTACAAATACAGATACCTTAGGACAGAGACTTTCCGTTTTCTAAAAACAAACAGCTACACACCGTAACAAAGAGCGCGATAGCTTAGCAAATTCTAGGCAACAACTCTCCGGTGAGCATATCCACTACACGCGACGCGCCAAGCTTGGTTCTCATCACCACCCTACCCCTGTGATCATCGACCACCTCACCAATAATGGCAGCCTCGCTCCCATAGCAGTCCTGTCGCATTTTCTCTAGAACCTTTTCTGCATCCTCGGGAGCGACAAAAGCGACCAACTTACCCTCGTTAGCCACATAAAGAGGATCAAAACCAAGAAGTTCGCAGGCTGCCCTCACACCCTCATGAATAACTATCTTATCTTCGTCTATTCTTATACCGACACCTGACTGTCTGGCTATTTCATTCAGTGTAGTCGCTAGCCCCCCACGTGTAGGATCGCGGAGACAGTGTATTTGCGACGAGACAGCAAGCATACCTGCAACCATA
Source organism: Chloroflexota bacterium (assembly GCA_036821185.1). Taxonomy (GTDB): domain Bacteria; phylum Chloroflexota; class Dehalococcoidia; order GIF9; family UBA5629; genus CALJTV01. Next base: position 285,601 of record DAISKD010000001.1, read on the forward strand.
TTATTTAGTGGGGCACAATCGCTCTCGATAGGCACAGAGAACCTAAGTCCCTCGCGTTGACTCATCACAGCAATACCGTGGTCACCAATAGATCCACTAAGGATGATCTTGTCCCCGATCCGGGCGTTGGCACCAGAGATGTTCACCCCCTCAGGTACCACGCCAATGCCTGAAGTATTTATAAACAATTTATCGGCACTACCTTTATTCACCACTTTGGTATCGCCGGTGATTATGCTTACCCTTGCCTCTTCAGCAGCTTCTTTAACTGAAGCAAGCACACGTTCAAGCTCCTCGAGGCTCAGCCCCTCCTCGATGATCAAAGACAGGCTAAGGTACAGAGGGCTGGCACCGTTCATAGCAAGATCGTTCACAGTGCCACAGACAGCCAGCTTCCCGATATCACCCCCCGGGAAAAAGATTGGGTTCACGACATAGCTATCAGTAGTAAAGGCAAGACGGCATCTGTTAAGTTCAAACACAGCAGAATCATCAAGACGGTTAAGCAGCGGATTGGCTAAGGGTAGAATAAGTTTCCTCTCAATAAGTTCATGGCTGAGTTTGCTCCCACTCCCATGGGCAAGAAGGATGGTCTCAGTTGTGTCTCTCATATTACACTCCATATTGGTAATAGGCGGCACAGGCACCTTCTGATGACACCATACATGGACCAACAGGGCTTTCAGGTGTGCACACTTTACGAAATAGAGCGCAATCGACCGGCGTCTTCACTCCCCGCAGGATGGCACCACACAGACACCCCTTGGCCTCTCTGACAGGTGGCACACTGACCGTAAACTGTGAACTTACATCAAATTCCTCGAATTCCTTTCTAAATTTCAAGCCGCTGGCGGGGACAGTGCCAATGCCACGCCAATTAGCTTCACTGACTTCAAACACAGTATCGATAAGTTGCAATGCCCTCGCATTACCCTCCGGTCTGACCCCACGCCGGTAGGCTATCTCAACACGAGGATTACCCACCTCTATCTGTTCTACCAACATAGCTACGGAGAGTAAGATGTCCAGTGGCTCAAACCCGGAGACCACACAGGCAACGCCATATTCCTTGGGAATAAAGCCGTACGGCTCAGAACCAATAATGGCACTCACATGTCCCGGGCATATTATGCCGTCCAGTCTGATCTCACCCAAATCCAACAGCGCCTTCATAACCGGTGGGCACAATTTCAAAAGGCAATGAACGTAGAAGTTTCTTATCTTTTCCGCTTTAGCCTGCAGCACTGCAGCAGCAATCGTGGGTGCCGTAGTCTCAAACCCGATACCGATAAAGACGACCTTGCGCATCGGGGTAGCTCGCGCAATCTGCAAGGCGTCCTGCACAGAATAAACGATCTTTATATCTGCACCCTCAGCCCTCACCTTCTGCAAACTGGAATAACTTCCCGGAACCTTCAACATGTCCCCGAAGGTGGTAATCATGACATCAGGCAAACCAGCTAAAGCAATAGCCGTATCTATGTCTGTATTGGCAGTAACACACACTGGACACCCGGGGCCAGAAAGCAGTCGCACCGTGGGCGGCAACAATTGCCGTATACCATTCCTCATAATCGCCACTGTATGACCACCACAAAATTCCATAAGTGCTACTGGCCGGGTGGACATTCTGCGGATCCTGCTAATCAATCCCTTACCTAGGTTAACATCCCTAAACTCATCGATGAACTTCATCACGCTCTCCGTGCAAATTTGAGACCATTTGTTTTGCTTTGTCTAAGTGATACAGAAGGCCAGCGAGCAAAGCAAGATACTGGTCACATCGAGACTTGAATTTGTCACCATACTTTTTTCTGACATCATCGCTGGAGCGCCCGAATTGGGAGTCTGTCTCTGGAAATACCTGATATACCAGGGTATTCTTGTGGCTCAAGACAAAATATATGGCACCAGTCAGTGACGATTCGAGCTGATACCATAGCTCCTGCCTTTCATCCGAGGATAACTTCTTGTTAGAGAAACACACTTGCTCAGCGATCACCAGACATCTATCACAAGCGCCGGCAATGTTATCTATAGTAGCCCGAAAAGACAGCTTCTCGGTGAGCGGCATCCAGCTAAGCCCACCGGGCACAGAACTTCTCTCCGCCAAATAGGTCGTCCCTGTAGCACATACCCCTGGTGGGGGCAGGACAACACCTATAGCAGCAAACTCCCTCCAGGTAAAGTCACCTATTTGAGAGACTACACCCTTGGCTGCCTTCAATTGTTGCAAGACTCCTTCGCAGGCAAAATTAGGGTCCACCTCGGCGAGATAGTCTACATTACTGATATCCCTAGAAAATGTCGCAGGACGGGTACAACTAATGAGTAACAGAGCTGTCAAGAGGATAAAAACAGAACGCATCAACATTACGAGACTGGTTCTTGGCTCATATTTCCTGCAATGCCACCGGGAGTTTCCTCGCCCATTCGTGCCATCTCTGCAAGGATCCGCAGCGTTTCCTGTGCTTCGGCTTCGTCGATGACATTAATGGCATAGCCAGTATGAAGTAACACATAGTCACCTACGTGTACCTCCGGAGTCAGCACAATGCTCACACGACGTCTGACGCCGCCGATGTCGACTTCAGCTTCATCACCATACACCCCGATAACCTGCACGGGCACTGCAAGACACATAGTCCTTCTCCTGTTAGCTAGTGCTAAAATTGGCCACTACTGCCTGGCCCAGTGAAATCCCACCGTCATTGCAAGGCACCTGTCTGTGGGTTAATACGAAAAAGTCGGAAACCTCCAGTAGAGGTATGACCTTGCCAAGCAATAAGCGGTTTTGAAAGACACCGCCGCTCAACACTACATGCCTAATACCTGTACGTTTACTAATAAGCTGGCACATCTGCAAGATCAACCTTGCCACAGTGTTGTGGAATTTAGCCGAGATCGTCGGTGTGTCCAGTTTATTATACACGTCCGCTATTATCCCCGCAAAAAGCTCGTTCAGATAGACCACATTTATACCATTTTGCTCAACTATGGAGAACGGATACTGGCCCTCTTTAAATCGGCTATCGGCGTCATAGGCTACCATTTCCAGTTCAACCGCTGCCTGCCCCTCGTAATCCACAGTGCCCCTGACCCCGAGCAGGGCAGAAACTGCATCAAAAAGCCTTCCCATGCTGGACGTGAGCGGGGCATTGAGACCACTTTCAACCTGATGTTTGACAACATTCACCTCAACTGGATCAATTTGCTTCAGTACACCCAATCTAGCAATAGCTTCCTCGCCCAGCAATTTAAGGACATAACCGATAGCAGTGCGATAAGGACGCTTTATAGCCATTGCCCCACCCGGTAAGGGTAAATACTCCAGATGCCCCAACCTCTGTGATTGTCCGTACTCCACAACCAAGAATTCACCACCCCAAATGCAGCCGTCACTACCATATCCGGTACCATCAAAAGCAACACCTATTACCGGACCATCAATACCGTTGTCCACCATACAGCTAACCACGTGTGCATGATGGTGCTGCACCTGAACCAGCTTAATACCTTTTTCTCTGGAAACAAGCTCCATGGCATACTTCGTAGCAAGATACTCAGGATGGAGGTCACAAGCCACTACCTCCGGCTGAACACGAAACAATCTTTTGTAAAGATTCAGGGTATTTTCAAAATGTTCTAAAGTCTCCAGGTTTTCCATATCACCAATATGCTGGCTGAGGAAGGCATAATTGTCCTTAGTCAGGCAGAAGGTGTTTTTCTCCTCTGCCCCACAACCAAACACCTGTCTGGCATGGAACTTTAGGTGGATGGGATATGGAGCATAGCCACGTGCCCGCCGAGTCAATTGAAGTTGCCCCCGTTCAACGATGGCCACACTGTCATCATACCTAGCATAGATATCACGATTGTGCACCACAAAGTAGTCCGCGATCCCGGAAAGTCGTCTGAGGGCTTCGTCATTGTCTTTGGCAATTGGTTCCTCACTGATATTACCACTGGTCATCACCAAGGGCACACCAACTTGCTGCATCAATAGATGATGCAAAGGAGTATAAGGAAGCATTACCCCCAAATATTTCAAATTCGGTGCCACAGCATTACAAACGGTGGATTCCGGCCTCCGTAGCATCAGGACGATGGGTGACTGCGGCGACATAAGCACCTTGGCTTCCAGTTCAGATACATAGCAGTGCCTTTTCGCCTCTTCCACACTAGCGACCATGACTGCGAATGGTTTAAAGGGGCGCTTCTTCCTGTAGCGAAGCTGCTCCACTGTTTGCTCATCAGTAGCATTACATGCCAGCAGAAAACCGCCAAGGCCTTTTATGGCCACGATTTTACCTGCAAGCAGTAACTTACAAGCCTCAGAAACTACATCGGCAGCCTTTACAGAATTGCCATAGCCGTCAAGCAATTCCAGTCTCGGTCCACACTTAGGACAGGCATTCGGTTGAGCATGAAAGCGACGGTTTAGAGGGTCGTGGTATTCAGCTTCGCAGTCCGAACACATCAGGAAAACCCGCATGGTTGTCTTGGGGCGATCATAGGGGATGTCTTCGATGATTGTGAAGCGCGGACCACAGTTGGTGCAATTGGTGAATGGATAGCGGTAACGTCTATCCTTCGGATCAAAAAGTTCCTGCAGACAAGCATCGCAGGTAGCGATATCGGGCGAAACAAGCTGGTACCTATCATTTTGGGCAATGCTTTGCCGTATCTCAAACGTCGTATAAACATCGCTGTTACAAGGGTGATAGGTCACTACCACATCTTCTATACGCGCCAGCGGCGGGGCATTGCTCTGGAGTTCGGCAATAAACTGCTCCAGACGATAGCGCTCACCCTGAACCTCTATACGTACATCTTCCGAAGTGTTACAGACCCACCCCTTAAGGTCGTACTTGGTCGCCAGCTGATAGACAAAGGGCCTGAAACCGACGCCTTGAACAACACCCCGAGCGCTGATCCTGGCTAATTCCAGTTTGTCTGCCCTGACCATAGCACACGAATTTTACTTGAACATGCGCTTTAGAGCAAGAAAGATAATTAGCCGCCAGTACTTTGGGCAAGATCAGTGCCCTCGCCATCAAGGCTAAGGTCTACGGAGCGTATAACGATAATTGACATAGTTTATATCAACAATTATAATATTATTAGACTAATCTCTAACTTGACGGTGGGATATGCTATGGAGAGCAAGGAGTACTGTAGTGGTGTATACATAATGGGAGTAGCCGCTAGGCTCACGGGCATGCATCCTCAGACGCTGCGCAAGTATGAAAAGGCTGGACTTCTGTCGCCGTCCCGCCATCGTAGGCTGCGCTTCTATTCTGAAGATGACATTGCCAAGCTAAGGATGATAAAGCATTTAGTTGAAGATGCTGGCCTAAATTTAGCGGGTTTGCGCCTTGCTCTGGATATAAGGACAAGGCTTTTAGAACTAAGATCAAAGATTGCCTCGATAATCGACGTTGATGAAGATCTCCAGCAACAGATTCTTAGCTTTCTCGACGAGACCATTCAGACTCTGGAAACTTGCACACCAGCTAGAGTTTTGCGTAGTAAGCCTGCAGAGGGGAGGGCAAAACAATGAATATAAACAGATTCACCGAAAAAGCACAAGAGGCCTTACTGACAGCTCAAAAGCTTGCTGAGGAACATAGTCACACCCAAGTTGAAGTGGAACATTTGCTTTACACCTTAGTGGAGCAAGAAGGTGGAATAATACCGCAGATCTTGTCCAAACTAGGCGTTGACGCGCGCTCCTTAAGAAGGCAGCTGGACGACGAGTTGGAGCGTCTTCCAAAAGCATACGGGCCAGTACAGGTCTACGTATCGCCGCGCCTTAAGCAAGTGCTAGACACAGCCGAAAAAGAGGCTGGCAGATTCAAGGATGAATACATCAGCACAGAGCACTTGTTTCTGGCTATCCTGGAAACAGAAAACACTGGCACAGCGCGAATATTGAAGGGCCACGGTGTGACCAAGGACCGCGTTTACCAGACGCTGGCTTCCATAAGGGGCAGCCAGCGAGTGACCGACCCCAACCCTGAAGGCAAATATCAGGCACTGGAAAAGTACGGACGCGACCTCACCGAGATTGCCCGCCGGGGTAAGTTGGATCCAGTCATAGGTCGCGACGATGAAATCAGGCGCGTGGTTCAAGTGTTATCCAGGAGGACAAAGAACAACCCCGTCCTTATCGGTGAACCTGGCGTAGGCAAGACAGCCATCGTGGAAGGACTAGCCCAACGCATAGTCCGTGGTGATGTCCCCGAGGGATTAAGGAATAAGCGCTTAGTAGCACTAGATATGGGTGCGCTCATAGCCGGGGCTAAGTACCGTGGCGAATTTGAAGACAGGCTCAAAGCAGTCCTCAAGGAAATCCAGCAGTCAGAAGGTGAAATAATCCTGTTCATCGACGAACTACATACTGTAGTGGGCGCTGGCGCTGCCGAAGGTGCAATAGACGCCTCGAACATGTTAAAGCCTATGCTGGCTCGCGGCGAGTTACACTGTATAGGTGCCACCACCCTGGATGAGTACCGAAAATATATAGAAAAGGATGCCGCTTTAGAGAGAAGGTTCCAGCCGATAATTGTCAATGAGCCTTCTGTAGAGGATACTATCTCAATCCTTCGCGGTCTTAAGGAACGCTACGAAGTACACCATGGGGTGCGCATAAAGGACTCAGCCCTGGTAGCTGCAGCAGTGCTCTCAAACCGCTATATCTCCGACCGTTTCCTGCCAGACAAGGCTATAGACCTGGTGGATGAAGCTGCTGCCAAATTGAGGACCGAAATTGACAGCATGCCAGCGGAGCTGGACGAGGTTACGCGCCGCATCATGCAGCTCGAAATAGAAAGAGAAGCCCTGAGAAAAGAGCAGGATACCGCCTCAAAGGAAAGGTTAAACGCTTTGGAGAAGGAACTGGCAAATCTGAAGGAGGAGGAACGCCGGCTCCGAATGCAATGGGAGGAAGAAAAACACGACATCCACGAACTTCAGCAGTTGAAAGAACGCATAGAACAGGTAAGATATGAGATCGAAAAGGCGGAGCGCGCAGCAGACTTTGAAAAAGCAGCACAGCTCAAATACGGCACACTGGTAGAACTGGAAAAACAGCTAAAGGACAAGGAAGAAAGGCTTTCCACCAGAAAGGGGCAGCGCCTGCTTAAAGAAGAGGTGGATGACGAAGACATCGCCGAGGTGGTCAGTCGCTGGACAGGCATACCGGTAAGCCGATTGCTCGAGGGCGAGATTCAAAAGCTCGTCCACATGGAAGAACGACTACATAAGCGCATTGTAGGTCAGGATGAAGCAGTAAGAGCTGTTGCCAATGTTATCCGGCGTGCCCGTGCCGGCATTCAAGACCCGAATCGTCCCCTAGGAAGCTTCATCTTCCTCGGGCCTACTGGCGTAGGCAAAACAGAGCTAGCGCGGGCACTAGCTGAATTTTTGTTCGACGACGAAAGGGCCATGGTTCGCCTCGACATGTCAGAATACATGGAAAAACATACCGTGTCACGGCTTATAGGTGCCCCACCAGGTTACGTGGGCTATGAAGAGGGTGGCCAGCTCACTGAGGCAGTAAGACGCCGCCATTACACAGTAATCTTGCTAGACGAAATAGAAAAGGCGCATCCTGACGTATTTAACGTCTTGTTGCAAATACTCGATGATGGACGTCTAACAGATGGCCACGGCCGCACCGTAGACTTCAAAAATACCGTCCTTATAATGACCAGCAACCTGGGAGGACAATGGATCATAGACCTCGGGCCACATCAGGAGATGGAGATGCGGCGCCGAATTATGGAATTGCTCAGGGCACAATTCCGACCTGAGTTCCTCAACCGGATAGATGAAATAGTAATATTCCACCCCCTCAATATCGAACATATAAAGCAGATCGTAGAACTACAGATCGACAACGTCAGAAAACGGCTTGCCGGCCGCCACATCGACATCAGGCTTACAGAGGCTGCCAAAGAGTATCTAATCAGCGAGGGGTATGACCCCGCATATGGCGCTCGTCCCCTCAGACGAGCAATTCAGAGACTACTACTTGACCCATTAGCCATGAAGATTTTAGAAGGAGAGTTCAAGGACGGAGATAGTATCGAAATCGATGCCAAGAACGGCAAGATACTGTTCACCAAGAGTGGGGCCGCCATAAGCGCGACGTAATAGCAGACGCAGAGGCTTTACACATCTAACCTACTCCGTGGCATAGTCGCCTGCTTTGATAGCCTCCACTATACCTTGCTTAGCGGCTAGATAAGCTAAGTAAATAGCGTTCTTGATAGCTGTCGAGCGGCTGCGACCGTGGGCTATAATAATGTTACCTTCCAAGCCCAATAAACAGGCACCACCGTACTGTTTGTAGTCCAGCTTTCTCACCACAGAAGTGAGTTGTACGTACTGTGCCAGTGCCGGTCCCGTCAAATAACGGTCGATCTCCGCCATTTCGCCCAGCGCTAAAAGTTCCTGAACAACCTCGGAGTACCCCTCTATGGTCTTAATCAGGACATTGCCAGTAAAGCCATCGGTGACAATTATGTCAGCCTTGCCCCGTAATACATCGAATCCCTCCACATTCCCGATAAAGTTTAGACCGGACCTCTTCAACAGTTGGTATGCCTCTCGAGCCAGAGTACTGCCTTTTAGCTCTTCTTCACCAACATTTAACAGCCCCACACGGGGGCACTCAATTCCCAAGACATGCTCCGCTAGTATGTTGGCAAGCTGCGCAAACTGTACTAGAAATATTGGCTTGCAGTTAACGTTTACCCCCACGTCGATAATCAGAGTCGGCTGAGGCTGATTGAGGTCGGCCACAGCACAAATAGCCATTCTCTGGATACCCGGAACCATTTTCAAATTCAGAAAGGAGGCGACAACCGTGGCACCTGTACTCCCCGCAGAAACAAAACCATCTACGACGCCATCATGTACCAGCTTAGCACCGATAACTACAGAGGAATTTGGCTTATTCTGAACAGCTTGTATCGGGTCTTCATCACCCCGCACCACCTCCCTGGCATCGACGATAGTCACCCCAGATATGTTGGAGTAACGACGGAGAAGCATCTCCAAAATCGCCTTCCTGCCGACAAGTGCTACTTCGACCGGGTATTGCCTTACCGCGGCAATAGCACCTTTAACCACCTCGCGAGGGGCATAATCACCGCCTTCAGCATCAACAGCAATTATCATGTCTTACTTCCACAATTCCCACTATCAGCGGCTCAAACAGTTGATAACAGAATTTAGCCGTTCGCCCGCCTTTTGTCAAGGAAAGAAATGGCTCTCGACCTCACGAAAAATAACTTTGGTGCTTAAGAAGTCCGCTACAGACATCGCTGCAGAGTATACTTTGAAAGAGGCAAGGTAAAAAGTCTATAATCCACTGGGTTTACTTGAAAGTAAAACACCATAGGACAGCAGTGCACGAGTTAGCGATAACACAAAACATACTCGATATTGCCATCAGCGAAGCCAAGGCCGCGGGAGCAGGCCAGATAACAAAGATCAGGCTCGTCATCGGGGAACTGTCAGGCGTCGTCGGAGAGTGTGTGCAATTTTACTTCGATTTCCTAAAAAAAGACAGCATCGCTGAAAATGCGAGCATTGATTTTGAAGTAATACCTGCCAAGCTGCACTGCCGCGATTGCCAGACTAACTTCAAACTCGAGGATTCCAGTTGGGTCTGCCCCGGCTGCCACGGCACCAGCCTGGAGATAACAGAAGGACAAAACTGTTTTATCGAAAGTATAGAGGTCGAATGATAGATGAAAAGGATAAAGGTACTTAAAAATATCACCAGTGCGAATGACGCTATAGCCGCCCAGAATAGGGAGTTACTCGACAGTCACAAGATCATAGCTATTAATCTTATGTCATCCCCAGGCGCTGGCAAGACGAGCCTTATCCTCAATACCATAGAGCAGCTGCGTCACAAGCTGCGCCTAGCCGTCATTGAAGGGGACATCGCCTCGAAAATAGATGCCGACAAGATCGACAAACAGCAGATCCCGGTGGTGCAGATAAACACTGGCGGTAGCTGCTCTCTAGAAGCTCACATGATCACAGAAGCATTAAATAGACTGCCGTTGAAGAATACCGACCTACTATTCATCGAGAATGTAGGCAACCTGATCTGCCCCGCTGGTTTCTCCCTCGGCGAACACAAGAAGGTGGTAGTCTCGAGCATCGCTGAAGGCGATGACAAACCAGCCAAGTATCCTGTCATGTTCTCCCTAGCCGATGCCGTGGTTATAAATAAAATTGACCTGCTTCCCTTGCAAGAATTCGACCTAGCCGGTTTTCGCAAGAAAATTGTTGATTTGAATCCGGACGTTACCATCTTCGAAGTCTCCTGCAAGACCGGGCAAGGGATCGATGCCTGGTGCGACTGGCTACTAGAACAGGTAAGAAATCGACTTAAAAAACAGGAGACTGAAAAACCCTAGCCTTCCACCCATCACAAATACACAAGTGCGGTCACCCCCGCTTTATGACGTGTATGGCGCTAGCTTTAAAACTGGCATATATGTCCTTACCGGGCTCAAGCGCCATATCTTCAGCGGACTTCCGAGTTAACACCCCCAAAAGTGGAAAGCCACAATCCACTTCAATCCTGACCAGCGGACCCACAGTTGTCACCCTCTTTATCTTGCCTCGAAATACGTTTCTGGCACTGGTCAACTCCTTAACTCGGGCAAAAGTGATATCTTCAGGTCTAATAGTCACCCAAACGGAGTCGCCAATTTCACAGGCGGTGACCGTCTCCAATACAGCTCCGTTAACATTTATTGTCGTCAAATTCTCGTTCTTACCTTCTACCCTCCCTTCTAAAATATTCTCCACACCCACAAATTCAGCTATCTCTTTGTTTACCGGAGAACAGAATATTTCAGCCGGACTGCCTACTTGAAGCAATTCCCCATCCATGAGCACCCCGACACGCCTTGCCAGCCGCTGACCCTGTGCCATATCATGCGTCGCCATCACGATGGTCATCTTGCGCGTTTGAATAAGCCGAGCTAAAAGTGCCTCCACTTTAGCTGCAGAAATTGGGTCGAGATTAGCCGTAGGCTCATCCAAAAACAACACATCTGGTTCGGTAACTAAAGCTCTTGCTAAAGCTATCAATTGCACCTCACCGCCAGACAGGGTCTTGGCCTTCCTGGTAGCATATTCAGCCATGCCTACCAATTCCAGAACAGCCTCAACCTTTTTGTTCGCCACTGCTGTCTTTTCACTCCTCCATTTAAGACTACAGGCGATGTTATCCCAGACACTGCCAGAGAAAACGATGGGTTTCTGCGATACAAATGACATCCTTCGCCTCGCCTGCAACCGTAAGCGTTCAGAAGAGGTCACATTAACCCCGGCAAAGTAAACTTCACCCTTGGATGGCTTGTCTAAAAGGTCGAGCAACCGTAGGAGCGTTGTCTTGCCAGCACCACGCGGACCAATCAAACCGAAGACCTCGCCTTTGCGAATCTGCAGGTCAATGCATTTCAGCACCGGTCTTTTTTGGTAATGCTTCCCCAGTCCCTGAGCTTCTATTATTATCATCTATGTTGCAGCCAACTTATGCTTAAGTTTACCACCAGCGCTACTGCTAGCAATATTATCCCCAGAGCTATAGACAACTCGACATCGCCCCTTGTGACCTCAAGCGAGATAGCTGTGGTCAGGGTTCTGGTAAACCCTCTTATGTTTCCACCCACCATCACAGAGAGACCAACCTCAGAAATGGCTCGACCAAAACCCATCACCCCCGCAGCAAGCATAGCATATCGTGCTTCACTCATGACTTTGATCGCCGCCTGCCACCGATTAGCACCCAGTGCCACAGCTGTGTCATGGACAGAAGCATCGACACCGCTTAAAGCAGATATAGCTAATCCTAACATTATCGGACTCACAAGAAGCACCTGACCAATAACCATCGCCGCCGGAGTGAACAATAACCCCAAGCTACCGAGTGGTCCAGAGCGCGACAACAACAGAAAAACAAATAGACCAACTAAAACCGTGGGTAGACTATACAAAGTCTGTACTGTAGCCATCAAGAGCCTTTTGCCTGGGAACAAACTGAAATGCACCAACCCAGCTAATGGAAAACAAACCACACAAGCAATTGCACAAGAAGTCGCCGAGATCGCCAGCGATCGGGCAGTTATGTCAATCACCTCGGCATCAAAGGAGCTAATAAGTTGCAACGCCTTTATGAAGCCAGTCCATAATTCTTCCATCGCCTATCTACTCACCACCTAAGTCAAAGTAGGGCCCAGCCCTGCTGTTCTCCGTACTCAACTACTGCCCATAATATGGGTAAAATAAAGGTTCGCCATAGTCTTCGACACCATACACTCTTAGAAAAGCCTGTACTTCTTCCGAAACTAAAAACTCAACCAGATGCTCTGCTGCCCTATAATTGACCGCAGGAAACTTGGCCGGATTAACTACGATAATCGTATAAACATTAAGCAAGGATTCGCCTTTATCCACGATAGATACGAGATCAAGTCTATCTTTGTAGACTAGAAATGTTGCTCTGTCGGTAAGGGTGTAGCCACGCTTCTCTGAAGCCATAAGCAAGGTGGGGCCCATTCCTCTTCCCGATTCCACATACCATCTGCCTCTTCTTACAACTTCGTAGTCAAAACCTGCTCTTGACCATATTGCCTGCTCCTTGGCATGAGTACCCGATCCGTCCGCACGAGAGATAAAAAGAGCAGCCCCCGAAACAGCCAGCTTGGTAAAGGCCTCCTCGGGAGCCAAATCTTTAATACCCACCGGGTCATCCTCAGGCCCTACGATAAGAAAATAGTTATAGGCGAAGGGTATCCGCTCCACACCGTAGCCCTGAGAAACAAACCGTTCTTCCATATATGGATCGTGGGTAACGATAGCATCGACATCGCCACGCTCCCCGTAACACACTGCTATGCCAGTTCCAGCGTACAATACGTCCAGGTCAACCATGTACCTCGCCTCAAAAAGTGGCTCTAGACGATCCCACAGCCCTGAATCACAAAGGCTTGTTGTGGTGGCTATCCGCAGCTTGGGGCCAACAACCTGTTCCTCTGAAGTACAACCCGACTCCACGAAGAAAACGACTGAGGCTAACAGAAAACTGACTAGTAGGTTGCAAATAAGTTTTGAATTCACAATCGGCTCTCCTTTCCAAACACGGGAGGCACCACCGTTTCCAGTGGTACCCTATCGGCCACTGCCCATGGGCCTAACCTTTAGGGCACGAGGCTCGGAAAGCGCTACCAAGCTTATATTCTACTTAAAAAGACCAAACAATGCACGTGTCCAAGGAGGCCCCAGTTGATGAATAGCAGACGAAACAACCTCAAAAACCCGGTAGGTTTGGTGTGTCTAAAGCCCTTTTAATTATTTGTGTGATTTACTCCGGCTGAAGCAGTAGGCTAGAGAGACCAGCACTCAAAGGAGCTCGTAACACAAGAACCATCTGCGACAGGAAGCACCAAAGCTATGTTCTCAGAATGTTCTTGCAGACCGTAGCTAGATATAGAAGTAGCCGTTGCCGAGATGACCAGTGGCAAAGGCAAGCCATATTGCCCCAAAGTGCAGATGCCTGCCCCAGGACATCGAGAAAGGCTTTGTTTTCAGGAACCACAGAGACATCCCTATTATCCTACTCACACTTAGGAGTGACTGAGCTGGTGCAAACAGATCAGTGACACCGGTGTCTCTAGTTTACCCTCACCCTAACCCTCTCCCTTAAAGGAGAGGGTGAAACAAGCAGAGAGGAAACCTGTTGTTCTGGCCCCAGGACTGAATACGAAAGTGTCACTGATCTACTGGACGAGTGCAGTGACTTGACAGCAAAATTTTTCTCTCTTATACTAAGCTTGAAAAACTGAATACTGTAAAGGCTGTGAACGAGACTAGTAAGCCTCCAGCGAAGCTCAGAGAGCCGGGTAAGGTGTGAGCCGGTGCTGGCGCAGAGGTTGAATGGACTCGGGAGCCGCAAACCGAAAGGTAGTAACCGAGTAGGCTTTGACGGAAAGGGCACCGTTATCCCAGCCCAGGGTATCGCTTGAGGAACCAAGCCGTACCTAGAACGAGATAGCCATCAAAAGGTGGCTAATTAGGGTGGCACCGCGAGATATAGAGCCTCTCGCCCCTAGGGGCGAGAGGCTCTAAATTTAACGGTGAGAAGATAAATGTATTACCCAACGCTTGAAGAACTTAGAAAACTCGATGGTGTCGAGGGTAACGTAGTCCCGATTTGTCGTGAAATCGTTGCCGACCTAGAGACACCGGTATCTGCCTATCTTAAGGTTAACCATGGCGATTACTCGTTCCTCCTCGAGAGCGTTGAGGGGGCAGAACGCCTGGCGCGATACAGCTTCATAGGTACAAGCCCGTACCGTATTCTCATTACCAGAAAGGAGGACAGGGTCAACCCCCTGCCATTGCTGGCTGCAGAACTCAGCCAGTACAGACTGATACCGATCCCCGATCTACCCAGATTCTGCGGCGGTGCCGTTGGCTATTTAAGCTATGAAGTGGCAACACACTTCGAAAAGTTGCCTTCTCCAGCTAATGACCCTCTGGGGCTGCCGGAGTCCATATTCTTATTTGTCGACACTATCCTTGTTTTCGACCATGTCACCCACAAGATCAAAATACTGAGCCATGTAAAACTCGATGGTGACTTGGAAAAATCATACAACGAAGCTGTAGACAAGATCGAAGCGATGGTAAACAGACTAAAACAACCATTACCACATGCAAACGTACAGCCAGTTCACCGCAACGTAAACGGTTGCTGTCTCTCTTCAAATTTTACTAAGGAGCAGTTCGAGGCTTGTGTTGTCAAAGCTAAAGAATACATAACATGTGGTGAAGCTATCCAGGTGGTGCTTTCCCAGCGTTTAGCAAGACCTATTAGTGCCGAACCGTTTGAAATCTATCGTGCGCTGCGCACCTTGAACCCCTCACCATACATGTTCTTTTTGGACTTTAAGAGCTTCCAGCTCCTTGGGGCATCCCCCGAGATACTGGTCCGGGTAGAAGACGGCAACGTGATGACCCGGCCGCTGGCTGGCACCCGCCCCAGAGGCAAAACTCCCTCAGAAGACCTAGCACTAGAGCAGGAACTGCAAAACGATGAAAAGGAGAGGGCCGAACACATCATGCTGGTCGACTTAGGGCGCAATGATATAGGCCGCATCAGTGAACCTGGAACAGTCGAGGTGAGCAAACTTATGGAGGTAGAACGTTACTCACATGTGATGCATCTGGTCACACACGTACAGGGCAAACTGAGACGTGACCTGACACCTTTCCATGCCTTGCAAGCCTGCTTCCCCGCTGGCACGGTCTCCGGGGCGCCAAAGATCCGGGCGATGGAGATAATAGCTGAACTTGAACCAGACAAAAGGGGTCCTTATGCCGGCGCAGTAGGCTATTTCTCTTTTTCAGGTAACATGGACATGGCAATCACGATAAGAAGCATGGTGGCAAAGGACGGGTTCGCTTACATACAGGCAGGCTGCGGCATCGTCTATGATAGCATCCCTGAACGTGAATTCGCTGAGACAATGAATAAAGCAAAAGCCTTACTTCAGGCAATCGATCAAGCAGAGTGTCCCAAAGGAGATATGTAACAACGATGATGGTATTGCTAATTGACAACTATGACAGCTTCACTTTCAACCTGTACCAATACCTGAGCGAGCTTGGTGCAGAGGTCACGCTACAGCGCAACAATAGGATAACCATCGAAGAAATAGAACAAATAGGGCCACATGCTATAGTAATATCTCCAGGCCCGTCGACACCCCTAAATACCGGTATTTGCAACGAGGTTATTCGGCACTTCTCCCCAAGATTGCCTATATTGGGCGTCTGTCTGGGCCATCAATGCATTGGCTACACGTTTGGAGCCAAGATACAGCGTGCCATAGAGATTATGCACGGTAAGTCTTCTCTGATATACCACGACGACCAAGGGGTGTTAAAGGGATCACCAAATCCTTTCTGCGCCATTCGTTACCACTCACTTGTGGTGGCAAGAGAAGGGCTACCCGAATGCCTACAAGTAACCTGCTGGACAGCCGATGGCACTATTATGGGCATCAGACACCGCCAATATCAGGTAGAAGGTGTACAGTTCCACCCGGAGTCATTCATGACTCAAAACGGTAAAGAAATTTTGAGAAATTTTTTGCAAATGGGGGGATGAAATGATTAAGGAAGCTATTTCGATGCTGGTTGCCAGACAATCACTAAGTACAGAGCAGACAGCACAGGTAATGCACGAAATAATGAATGGCGAAGCCACCCCTGCTCAGCTCGGCGCTTTCCTCACCGCTCTCCGTCTGAAGGGCGAAACGGTAGATGAAATCGTAGGGCTAGCTAGAACAATGAGACAAAGAGCCGTACCAGTGAATATCACTGACCCAGTAATTGACACCTGTGGTACTGGCGGCGACAACTCCAACACCATCAATATTTCCACCGCCGCAGCCATTATTGCCGCTGCAGCCGGAGTAAAAATAGCCAAACACGGCAATCGAGCTATGAGTAGCCAGTGCGGTAGTGCCGATGTGCTCGAAGCACTTGGGGTTCGCATAGACCTTACCGCAGACCAAGTAGCAAAGTGTATCGAACAAATAGGAATTGGCTTTTTGTTTGCGCCCAACTTTCATCCAGCTATGAAGCACGCTGCTGCCCCCAGGCGTGAGATCGGCATCCGCACCGTTTTCAATATCTTAGGCCCTCTGACTAATCCCGCAAACGTCCAGGCACAGGTTCTAGGTGTAGCTGACGCCTCACTAATAGAGAAACTGGCAATGGCACTAACACATCTGGGCTGCCGTCACGCACTGGTGGTTCATGGAGAAGATGGCCTCGACGAAATCACTCTGACAGGCAAGACATTCGTCTGCCAGGTAAAGGACGGCAAGATAGCCAGCTATACCGTAACTCCCGAAGATTTAGGGTTGCCTGGTACAAGCAGAGGGACGTTGAAGGGCGGCACACCGGAGGAGAACGCTGCAATGCTGCGCAGCATCTTCGGTGGCTTCAGAGGACCGCAACGTGACATTGTGCTGGCTAATGCTGCAGCCGCACTCGTTGTGGGAGACAAAGCACGGACGCTCCGCGAAGGTGTGTCCATGGCTGCAGAGATAGTGGATAGTGGGCAGGCACTGTTTAAACTTAAAGAGTTGGCGGATTTCACCCAAAGCGTCAGTTAGCAAAGAAAGAAGAAAGATGTCGGCAATTCTTTCTCAGATCCTGTCGAACAAACTCCAGGAGTTGGACCACAGTAAACACGTAGTGCCGCTTCCTGAGATGAGACAAATGGCATTGGATCAGCCGCCACCTTTGGATCTAGCTTCGGCCATAGGTGGTAACAGCCTAAAGCTGATCGCAGAGGTTAAAAGAGCATCGCCATCCAGAGGCGTAATCCGCCACGATTTTAACCCCACCGGCATAGCCAAAATCTATGCTGACTGCGGCGCCGCCGCCATCTCTGTACTCACGGAAAATAAATACTTCGGCGGGAATTTAAGTCATCTGAAGGACATAAAGCGTTCGCTGACTAGGCCTGTACCTCTCCTCAGAAAAGACTTTATCGTCGAGCCCTACCAAGTTTATGAGTCGCGCGCCTACGGTGCGGACAGTTTGCTGCTTATCGTACATATCCTCAGTCCAACACAACTAGTGGAGCTCCTATGTTTAGGCCATGAACTAGGTATGGGCTGCCTTGTGGAAGTGCACAACGAAACCGAACTGGAAACTGCCATCGACAGTGGTGCCAGAATTATCGGCATAAACAATCGTGATTTACTTACTTTTCAGACCGATTTATCAACCACTGAGCGTCTGCGACCGTTGATACCAAGCGACCGTCTGGTGGTCAGCGAAAGTGGAATAAAGGAACGCGCCGATATTGAAAAATTGCAAAAACTAAAGGTTGACGCAGTTCTCGTAGGCGAAGCATTGATGTCCACACCCGATATCGCAGCCAAAATCAAGGAGATGTTCGGCCGGTGATAAGGATCAAGATCTGTGGAATAACCGAGGTGGAACACGCTTTGGCAGCTAGTCAGTTCGGTGCCAACTTCATCGGACTGGTCTTCGCTCCAAGCCGTCGCATGGCCTCTCTGGAAAAAGCTGAGCAGATTACCGCTGCCGTTCGCCAGCTGAAACCACGCCCGCAGATCGTTGGGGTATTCGTCAACGAAGATATTCAGCGATTGAACCAAATTGCTGATTGCCTCTGTCTTGACTGGGTACAGCTTAGCGGGACCGAACCCTTAGACTACTGCAAACTGGTGAGCCGGCCTATTATCAGGACAATTCATGTCTCCCCTGATGACACCGCGGACAACATCATCAAAGTCATCAAAACAGGATACGATTCCCTCCCGCGCGATAAGCTACTCCACTTGCTCGATACAAAAATGGAGGGGCACTATGGCGGCACCGGAAGAACTTTCGATTGGACAGTTGCCAGGAAGATAGCTTTACAGTTCCCCATTATAGTCGCTGGTGGCCTGACAGCAGACAACGTTGCCGTTCTGGTCAGCAGAGTCAAGCCATTTGGTATAGATGTATCCTCGGGTGTGGAGACAGCGGGGAAAAAGGATGTGGCAAAAATTGCTAGTTTTATTCAAGCGGTTAAAAATGCCGAAGCCAGCAGCCAGACCAACAGCGTTTCTTGGCCTAACAAAGGAGGTAGCTGCAGTGATACCCAGTAAGAAAGGATATTTCGGGGAGTATGGAGGGCAGTTTGTTCCGGAAACACTCATACCTGCACTCGAAGAATTGGCATCAGCCTATGAAGAAGCAAAGAAAAACCGCGCTTTCTGGGAACAGTTTGAATCACTGTGCCGTGACTACGCGGGAAGGCCTACTCCGTTATATTTTGCAGAAAGACTGAGCGAGCATTGCCAAGGTGCTAGGATCTATCTCAAAAGAGAAGACCTGGCACATACTGGTGCCCACAAGATTAACAATGCCCTGGGACAAGGATTACTGGCAAAGATTATGGGAAAAAGAAGAATAATCGCAGAGACCGGGGCTGGACAACACGGTGTCGCCACTGCCGCTGTTTGTGCCAAGCTAGGGCTCGAGTGCATCATATATATGGGAGAGGAAGACATGCATCGCCAGTCTTTGAACGTCCTCCGAATGAAACTTATGGGTGCCGAGGTAAGACCGGTAGACACAGGCAGCCGCACGCTAAAGGACGCCATCAACGAAGCCATAAGAGACTGGGTTACCAATGTCAACACCACTTACTATCTTCTTGGCTCGGTTGTTGGTCCCCATCCATATCCTACAATAGTCCGTGATTTTCAATCCATAATAGGCAAAGAGGCCAGGGAACAAATCCTGGCTAAATGCGGGAGGCTCCCCGACTACATAGTGGCTTGTGTGGGCGGTGGTAGCAATGCCATCGGCATTTTTCACCCTTTTTTAAATGATGGGCAGGTCAAACTGATCGGCGTTGAAGCAGCCGGAAGGGGGCTGGAATCTGGACAACATGCCGCAACGCTGGCTACCGGGAAAATAGGCGTGCTCCACGGTGCTAAATCTTACGTCCTTCAAGACATACACGGCCAGATTCAAGAAACACATAGTATTTCTGCAGGACTGGACTACCCTGGTGTCGGTCCCGAGCACAGTTATCTTAAAGATACCGGGCGTGCCACCTACGTTGCTGTCACCGACGCAGAGGCACTGGAAGGATTTAAACTGCTATGCCGCACCGAGGGCATCCAGCCCGCGCTAGAGCCGGCACACGCCATATCTTATGCCGCCAGACTGGCTGGTACACTGAGCCGTGAGCACATAATCATCATAAACCTGTCAGGGCGTGGCGACAAAGACATAAATATCCTGGCTGAAACCTTAGAGACAAAGCAATGAGCAGAATAGCAAAGGTCTTCAAAAAAGCGAGGCGCATAGCGCTGATCCCTTATATCACCGCAGGCTATCCAACTATTGAAGCTACTACTAAGATAGTCGAACTTCTCGCCAACGCGGGCAGCGACATTATCGAAATCGGCATTCCGTTTTCCGATCCCCTTGCCGATGGTGTAACCATCCAGAAGGCGAGTTTTAAGGCATTACAGAACGGGACTACGCCAGAATTGTGCTTGGACATGGCTAAGCAGATAAGCCGAAACATCCCCATCCCCTTAATATTTATGACCTATTTCAATTCCGTACTAAACTACGGACTGGAGAAATTTTGCCGGGACTGCGCGCTATCTGGCATAGACGGTTTGATAGTGCCTGACCTGCCTCCGGAGGAAGGTTCGAAACTAGAGAAAGCTGCTAAAGATCAGGGCATTGACCTCATATACCTGCTTCCACCAACCTGCACAGACGAGCGGATTGAGTTAGTGGTTCAACGCTCCCGAGGGTTCATATACCTCGTATCGGTAACCGGTGTAACCGGTGCTAGGGACAGGTTGCCTGATAACCTGGAAAATTTTGTTACCAGGATTAGAAAGGTTGCGAAACTGCCATTGTGTGTGGGATTTGGTATATCCTCAGCGGAGCAAGCAAGACTTGTTGCTAGAATTGCCGATGGGGTTATCATAGGCAGCAAGATAATCCAGCTTATAGAACTCGAAGACGAGTTTAGATCACTTACGACTTTCATTGCAGAACTAAGAAACAGCCTTGACGAGGTTGGCAGAAGAAAAGAGACCTCAGCAGTCGACAAGCTGGATTAGCAGTACTGGGACCTGTCTGGTGGAGGCGGGGGAGAGTTGAACTCCCCGTCCAGAAGAAGGTTGCCAGAATCTCCTACAGGCTTAGTCAGCTGCTCAATCTCACCTAGTTACCATCCGCTGACCGCTGATAACTAGGCCAGTCGATAAATCTTAACCGTCCCTATCGACATCGGGTACGGCGCACCCTGACTTTTCGGCACCCAGTCCCAACCCATCAGGGCGAGGTCAAGCTGGATGTGCAACCCTACTTAGGCTGCAATCGGAACTGCTTCGGCAGTTGTCTTTTGCCACCTGTTTAACGAGGTCGATGGCACCTCGGCCTGCTATTCTGTAGGCCTTCCTCTGTCGACGCCTCGCGCCCCCGCGACAGCACCTACAGTTGTTAATGTCTGCGCCGCAGTTCTCGCCCTATTTCCCGCTCCACCTCACGGCGGGCTAAAGCTTCTCGCTTGTCATGAAGCTGTTTGCCCTTTACCACACCCAACTCAATCTTCGCCACCCCATTCTTAATATACAGCCTTAGGGGGACCAAAGTCAAACCTTTCCGACTTGCAAGGCCAGAAAGTTCGTCTATCTGGTGCCGGTGTAATAGAAGCTTGCGTGGTCGGTTCGGGTCATGGTTGTGATAGCTGCCTGGCTGATAGGCTGCAACATGCGAATTATACAACCACAATTCCCCATTCTCAGGCTTGGCATAGGCATCACGGATGTTTACCCTACCCGCCCTGATCGATTTGATTTCAGTACCCGTTAGCACAATCCCAGCCTCCACAGTCTCGATAATGTGATAATCGTGATAGGCCTTTCTATTGACCGTTATCGTCTTTATGTCTGCCATATATGATAAAATTTTACCATTGTTGGCCACGATAATATAGAACTGGTTCACTCCGTCTAGACCCTACAAATTTTTAATAGAGAGCAGAACAAAAGCGACTTTAATTTGAGTATGGAGGTGAACGCTATGTCGGCCGCTAATAGGTACTGGCTGATCGTAGCCGCTGTCTTACTAGCTAGCTTCATTACGGGAAGCCTGTTTCTAGCGATAAAGCTTAAACAGCGTCAGTCTGTGGAAATAATACTTTCGGAAAGCACCAACCCCGAACGCACTGGGCGGATCTACGTCGATGGGGCAGTAGCCTGCCCCGGGTTCTATACCCTCAACGAAGGTGACACCCTAGAAACCATACTGCTGGCCGCTGGAATCTTGCCCAATGCCGACTGGACCAGTATGAAACTATATGTACCCGCTACTGGCGAAACAAGGCGGGCACAGAAGGTGAACCTCAACCTGGCTGAAGCCTGGTTGATCAGCGCACTACCTGGCATCGGACAGGAAACAGCACAGGCAATCGTTGAGTACCGCAAGCAGCATGGTCCATTCCGCCGATTAGAAGACCTGCTTCGCGTAAGAGGCATCGGCGACATAACACTGAACAAAATCAGAGACCTGGTAACATTGGAGGAATGACTGTGTGACGCTACTCTATGTTAGCGCTGCCTGGGTCTCAGGTATATATCTGGGCTCCAAGCTACATATACCGCCGGTACTTCTCTTACTGGGAGCTGCACCCTTCTTGCTCCTGCCGTTTCTACAGAACCACAGAAAATATCTTTTCTTAGCAGCACTCTGCCTTCTAGCTCTGATCGGTGGCAGCCTGCGCTTTCAGGACAGCCTGCCGCAGAAAAATGAAGGACACCTGCAGTTCTACAATGACAAAGGGACGGTGCAAATAACCGGGATGGTGTCCACCGAGCCAGAAAGAGCAGGCAACTACATGACGTTTCAGTTTACCGCTACAGAGGTTCAATTCGCGAGCGAAAACAAAGCAACTAAAGGCAAAGTCATTGTCTATTGCCAAAGGTACTCAAAGTATCGCTATGGGGATATATTGAAAATAACCGGCGAGCTACAGACACCGCCAGAAATTGGCCACTTTAATTACGGATCTTACCTAGCACAACAAGGGGTCTATTCGCTGATATTTTATCCTCAGATAGAACTAGTTGCACGCGACAAAGGCTTCAAACCGCTGTCGTGGATATACTCTGTAAGGACGTTTCTTTCCCGGAACCTTATCCAAGCCTTGCCCGAACCACAGGCATCAGTCGCCCAAGCTATTTTGCTTGGATTAAGGACTGGTCTGCCCACTTCTCTACAGGATGCATTCTCACAAGCAGGCACAGCACATCTGCTAGCAATCTCGGGGCTGCACCTCAGCATAATCATCGGGATGGTCACCAGTGCGGTAATACGGCTTTTTGGTAAACGGTACTACATATACGTATGGCTCGCCCTATTCACTATATGGGCTTATGCCATTATGACAGCTATGCGTCCACCTATCGTTAGAGGTGCCTTCATGGGGACCTTGTTCCTATTAGCCGAATATCTAGGGCGCCCAGGTAGTGCAATTACTGCACTTGCTTTTGCTGCTACAATTATGTCAGCACTCAACCCACAAATCCTGTGGAATGCTAGCTTTCAGTTAAGTTTCCTCGCTATGGCCGGGCTGATAGTGCTGGCACCATATTTTCAGGCCGTCGGAAGAGAGAAATTAAGCGCTGCGACTGTCAAAAATGGCTCTGTGGCATCGCTGTCAAACTTCGTTATCGACAGTCTCGCAGTAACATCGGCCGCCATTGTGGCAACTTGCCCTGTCATCGCCTACCACTTTGGTACCATCTCCTTCGTCAGCCTACCCGCAACCTTATTTTCATTGCTAGCTCTACCCGGGATGATAATCACAGCAAGCCTGGTAAGTATTGTGGGGCTAACAATACCAGTCCTCAGTCAGTTGCTAGGCTGGATAGCCTGGGTTTTCCTCAGCTATTTCATCTTTATAACCCAGGCATACAATGCCATTCCATTTAGTCATATCGAGTTACCACAATTACACCCTTGGCAGGTGCTAGCCTATTATCTCTTGCTGGCAGGAACTTTAGCAGCCGCCAAAAACAGGAAACGAATAGTCGACTTTATTAGTAGATTGTCGTCCAAGATCAAAACCGCCGGCAGCAGACTGGACGGGTCATCTATGAAGAGACTTGTGAAATGGGGCACAACCTGCCTCCTGCTGGGAAACACCATCGTCTGGGCAATGTTGGGTACCATGGCGGACGATAAACTACATGTCAGTATACTCGACGTGGGCCAAGGCGATGCCATCCTGATCCAGACGCCGAACCGTCAGAATATATTGATTGATGGTGGCCCCGACCCTAGGGCTATAAAGTTGCAACTGGACAAGAAAATACCCTACTGGCAGAGGACGATCGACCTAGTGCTGCTCACCCAGCCACAATCAGACCACCTTACTGGCCTCATCGAAATTGTACAGAAACACAAAATACCTCTGATCCTGGACTCAGGCATACCCTCCAACACTACACTCTATCAGGAATGGCTCAAAACCATCCACTCCAGAGGAATCGAACTTAAAGCTGTCCATGCGGGGCAAGAAATCAATCTCGGCGATAACATCACCCTAGAAGTACTGCACCCGCCTAAATCCGGGCTTCTGGAAACAGCCAATAAGATTAATGACAACGGACTGGTACTACGGCTGAGCTGGAACAGGGTAAGTTTTTTATTCACTGCGGACATCAGCAAAGAGGCCGAATGGTACCTCATCTCGCAGCGGGAGAATCTTCGCAGTAGCGTACTAAAAGTAGCCCACCACGGCAGCAAAACGGCCACTTCAACAGAATTTCTAAGCGTGGTCGACCCGGATGTCGCAGTTATTTCAGTTGCCGCAAACAATACGTTCGGGCATCCTCATGGTGAAGTGCTGGACAGGCTGACTAACAGATTGGGACATGAGCGGGTCTTTTTGACTTCCCAGCACGGGACTATTGAGTTCATAACCGATGGCCATCGTTTGTGGGTCAAGCGCAGCAAATAAATTGTAAATATGAGGGCACAAGACATCGGTGACACAGCCCGCTTTATTCGGTCACAGCCGATACCATCTTTTAGTACAGGTGGCTAGTAAGAAATTAGTCCCAGTAGGCAAAACTAAATTTGAAACTAGCCTTCCAAGAGTTGACTTCCAGAAGATCAAATCGGTAATGTTAAATGCATTAAATGACGAACCATACCGCAGAGGCACTAACTAAAGGGCAAAACCTGTGCAGCCACCTAAGAGAAACACAGGCCTTGCAGGTAGCTGCTTCCCTGCCCCTGAAATCCAAAAGTCTCCTAGAGAAGATTATACTTACCTCTAGTCTATTGAACAAGGAACTCAGGCCCCGAGGTAATAATCGCGAGGTGAGACTAGTTAACACAATCTTGGCCTCTGCATGGAACCTATGGAACGAAATGTCTGCCATTATCGACATAGCCACACTGCAAACAGAAGGACTCCATTTGTGCCTCCAGCCTGTGGTTGTCAACACAGCAATCCACAATGTCCTGGGACAAATAGTTCCAACGCTACACAGTCGCCAGCAGGTGTTAACCTTGAAGTTAACACCTGAGTCACCCATGATCATGGCGGATCCCCTTAGATTGGAGCAGGTATTGCTCACCTTATTATCACATGTCAGTCAAAGCACAGCTGAACACGGCAGCGTATTCACGTCAACGGCAAAACAAGGCAAACTCGTGACTATAACAATCTGGGGCGATCCATCGGCTGTGGTCGAGAACACAACAGACATACCACATGACCAGGCGGAGCACAAAGGATGCAGGTCAGCCTCCGACCTAGCTATAGAGCTAGCACTATCCAAATACTTGATCAAGCTTCACAAGGGCAAATTGTGGCTGCCAAGTGAAACCTCCCACGGGGTTGCTTTTATATTGGCTTTACCTTCCGCCGACAATTGACAACCGTAACCCGCCGTTCTGCTTCTCAGTTCAACTCCACGTGTGTGGTCCCACACTATTGATTTATCACCAATTTTAGCGTAGAGTATTAAGCATCTGGACACCTGCTGCAGGAGGCAAGGATGAGAAAAATATTCTGGCCACTCGTTTTGGTAGCGGCCATTTTTAGTGTACTAACTACAACCACTATAGCTACAGCCGAAGAACTTAAAGTCAGTAACCTTAGTATAACTCCCCCTTCTCCAAAAGAGGGGGAACAAGTGACCATAACTTGCACAGTGACCAACAAAGGAAACAAAAAACTGACCCACACCCTTACATTGAGGGTCAATGATGAGATCCAAGACAGTGAGGAATTATCCCTTAATCCTGGAGATAGTAAAGATCTGGCCTTTACCATCATTGCGGGTCCAGCAGGTGAATATACAGTGGAATTGGACGGAGAAAGCGCTAGCTTTACAGTCGAACAATCCACAACTTTTTGGGGCATGTTTTTGAAACCGCCACTGGTGATAATTATAGGCGCCATAATCGGTGTGTTAGTCCTGCTCATTATAGTGGTAATCGCTATGCCACCTAAGAAAAAACAACCTCAGGGGGCACCTTCAAGAGGTAAAAAGATGACTGACCGCAGGTTACGTGAAATGCCCCTACAAAGAGTGCAACATCAAGAGATGCCGCCAATCCCGACCACTATGCCTGGCCCGGTATCTGGAACAAGGCCGGCACAGTTCGCCTCACCCCCTGAATACCCTCATCCATACATGCCAAGTCAGCCACCAGGTCCTTTCGTCCCAACAGGACCGGTGCCCACACCAAGACCGGCAGGTATGCCGTACTCGCCGTACGCCAGCCGTCCCATCTTCTCAGTCAGCAATCTCACAATCAGCCCCAACCAGGTAAAAGCTGGCCAGCCGGTAACAATAGGCGCTCTTGTCACTAATAGCGGTAATGAAATGGGAAGATATAGCCTCGTACTAAGGATCAACGGCGTAGTAGAGGGCATTACCGAGCTAACCCTTCAACCTGGTGCCAGCCAAGCCGCGTCTTTTACTACGGTAAAAGAGGTTGGTGGGGAATACTACGTAGAAGTGGATGGGCTTATGGGCTCATTCACAGTTATACCACTAACACCAGCCAGCTTTTCTGTGAGCAACTTGATTATATCCCCTGACCGCGTTAAGCAAGGTGAAAGCGTTGCTATCAGTGCCATGGTAACAAATAATGGCGAGACTAGCGGCAGCTACAGTGTGGTGCTCAAAATAAAAGGAACGGTTGAAGCAGTAGAGGAAGTGCACCTAGGTCCAAACAGTAGCGAAAGGGTTACTTTTCACGTCGTTAAAAATACGCCCGGTTTCTACAACGTGGAACTGGAAGGGTTAACTGGTAGGTTCGTTGTCGAAATGGAATGGCAGGGCTAAATTCCTTCCTCAACCCTGGCTTCCACTTTCCACAGTTTATCCGGCTGCTCTATGCGGTCGATATATAGGACTCCATTAAGGTGATCTATCTCATGCTCCAGAGCTTGAGCGAGCAGCCCCTCACCCCTGATGCGGATAATCCTGCCCTCCCTATCCTGAGCCCTAACTTTAACCCAAACCGACCGTTTAACCTCGCCTTGATAGCCGGGTACGCTGAGACAAGCCTCTTGAACTAAACGCTCGCCATGCCGCTTCAATATCTCGGGGTTGATCAGAGCAATGACCTCTTCTCCCGGGATCTCAATAACCGCCACCCTCAGCGGGATACCAACCTGAGGAGCAGCAAGCCCTACTCCAGAGGCTGCCCGCATAGTGTCCACCATATCATCAATCAATTGCTGCACGCTGCCATCAATATTGGGCACCCGCTTAGCCCTCTGTCTCAAGACAGGATCAGGCAGCAAACGAATAGAACGAACAGACATTCCAAACTACATTAAACCATACTTACAGGATCGATGTCCACAGTCCAGCCACTCGGTAACGCAACAGAGCTCAGAACCTCGGCAATGCCTTCCCCACACAGGACTATTTGCCAGTGATAGTGCCCTTTTATCCGAGAAATGAACGACGGAGTCGGACCGATTAAGCGAATGTCAGACAGGCCCATCCTTCGAATTTCGTCCTTTAAGAGCTTGGCAACACGATGTGTTTCTGCACGACATCTGGCTTCGTTTGTGTGACTAAATATCAGATGAGTCAAACGCCCAAACGGTGGATAGCCAAAACGCCTTCTATAGCTCAACTCCTGAATATAGAACTGCCTATAGTCGTGCTTGGAAGCCGCCACAATCGCGTAATGCTCTGGGCAATAAGTTTGGATAATCACTCGTCCTGGAGTAAAACCACGTCCCGCCCTACCTGCCACCTGGCATAAAAGCTGAAATGTCCTCTCGCCTGCCCTAAAATCTGGCAAGTTCAGACCTGTATCTGCATTTATAACCCCAACCAATGTCACGCCTGGCAAGTCCAGCCCTTTTGCCACCATTTGGGTGCCGACCAATATATCCGCCTCGTGATTACGAAACTTGTCCAGCAGCTCCTCATGAGCCCTTCGTGTGGTAGTCACATCGCTATCCCAACGGATAACCCGCGCTTGCGGAAATATGCCACGTATTTCCTCCACCACCCTCTGTGTACCTACGCCCAAAAACTTGAGCCGGGAAATAGAACACCGAGGACAATTACTGGATAAGGCCATAGAATAGCTACAATGATGGCACATCAGTTTCCCTGTGGTTGCATGATAGGTAAGAGCCACTGCACAGCTCCTGCACTGGAACACAAAACCGCAATGCCAGCATTGAACGAATGTTGCAGTGCCACGCCTATTCAAAAACAAAATCACCTGCCCTTTGTCATTGAGTACTTGATGTATAGCCTCCAGCAACCTTCTACTGAACAAACCTCGATTGCCCGCCCTAAGTTCGTCCCTGAGATCTACAACTTCCACATCGGGCAAGGGCGCAATACCCTGCAATGTAATGCGCTCTTTAAGCTCAATAAGTTCATATTTGCTTTGAAGACTCCTGTAGTAAGTCTCCACATCCGGCGTTGCGCTTCCCAATATCACCACAGCTCCGGTGAGCTCAGCGAGTTTCACCGCTACATCGCGGCAATGGTAACGCGGAGTTTTATCTGACTGCTTGTATGTCCATTCGTGCTCTTCGTCGATAACTATCAGCCCCAAAGTTGGCTGGGGAGCAAAAAGAGCACTTCGCGGTCCAATAACGACATCACATGCACCATTTTTGATGCGGTGCCACTCGTCAAATTGCTCGCCCAAAGACAGTCCACTATGCAACACCGCAATCCTCCCGGGGAACCTAGAGGCAAAACGCTCGATAGTCTGACGGGTCAAGGCGATCTCCGGCACAAGACAAATACCACGCTTACCTTGAGCCACCACGTGAGCCAACACTCGAAGATATATCTCAGTCTTGCCACTGCCCGTCACACCGTGCAATAGAAAAACCAGAGGGGAATTACGCTGCTTTGGTTGATTCATTTGAGTGAGAATTTTTTGCCAGGCTTCCATCTGAGATGCAGTCAATTCCGGAGGCGAAGAATGGTCAACTCGCAAGCCCGCCAGGGGCTCCCTTTTCTTTTCAACAGGTTCTACTGCTACCAGCCCTTTTTTTCTCAACGACTCTATGACGGAGCTTGAACAGGCTACTTTCCCTCTTACCTCAGCCACACGAACAGGCTTGCCCTGCTGAAGCAAGAAATCCAGAACTGCCGCTTGCTTGTAAGCCCTTGCATTTTTTAGACAGGCAACATAGTCACTGGTAGCACGAGCAGGAAGTACAAGTCTCAAAAATAGCTCAGTTTTTGGTCTTACCTTGACCTGTTGCAATTCCTCGCTCTTAAGCAAAAACCGACGCCGCACCAGCCACTGCACCGCTCTCTCTGACTTTTTCTTGCCGAACTTCCTTGCAAGTTCCCTCATACTCACTTTGCCCCTGCCCGCAAGGAAATCCACAATTTGTTTCAATTCAGGGTCCAACCCACTAGAGTCAAAAGGCTGCGCAGCCAACTGCAAAAAGGTAACCACACGACGCTCAAAGCCGGGCGGCAACATCAAGGCAACAGCATCAAACAAAGGAGAGAAATAATAACTACTGACCCATAGGGCAAGTTCAATCTGGATAGGAGAAAGCAAAGGACGCGAGGCAATAGTGTCGCCGATAGGCTTGGTAACCTCTACAGAGGGGCGGTCACTCAGCCCAACAATAATGCCTTGTACGACCTTGGAACCAAAGGGCACCCATACAGCCTGGCCAATGTCAACTTTGAGATAGGTGGGCACAGAATAGCAGAAAGTGCGTTGCCGGGCGAATGGCACATTGACTGCCACATCTGCATACTTCATCCCGCCACTTCAGGCCCCGTTTATGCCTTTTCCTCCACCCCAGCACTGTTTGCAGGTTCCTCCATCTGTTCTCCCTCGCTCGCAGATACTTCTGAAACGGCCACCTCTACCATCTTTTCCTGCCTCTCCTTAAGGCGCGATTCGCGGGCACTGAGCCTGCGTATATAATACAGCTTCGCCCTTCGCACCTTACCCCGGCGCACTACCTCCACCTTTTCTAAAAACGGGGAGCTGAACGGAAAGGTGTGCTCTACGCCGACCCCATAAGCAACTTTCCTAATGGTAAAGCTGCCCCCACCTCCACCACGTCTGACCTTAACGACGAGGCCCTGCAAAGTCTGAATACGCTCCCGGTTAGCTTCCTTTACCCTGTAGCTAACCCTTACCGTGTCACCCGGAGTGATGTCGGGTATGGTAGAATCTGTTTTGGTTTTAAGAGAAACGCCAACCTTCATCTTTTATACCCTCATTAAGGATTAGTCTGAAAAATTTGACTTAGCAACTTTTTTTCCTCGTCAGAGAGAGCGACTTTAGCTAACAGATCAGAGCGCCGTTTTGCCGTCCGTATGAGACTCTGCTGACGGCGCCACGTGGCAATAGCACCATGATCTCCAGAAAGAAGCACCGACGGAACTGACCATCCTCGAAAAACCGCGGGCCGCGTGTATTGGGGATACTCCAGCAACCCTCGGATATGTGAGTCCTCATCCAAGGATTCCTCCGAACCAAGTACCCCTGGCAAGAGCCTGACGACACTGTCAACCACAGCCATGGCAGCTACCTCGCCGCCGCTCAACACATAGTCACCAATACTGATCTCATCAGTGGCCAGATGCTCTGCCACCCTTTCATCAACACCCTCATAGCGCCCGCAGATAAGTATGATGGAGTCGAAACTGGCAAGCTGACGAGCAAGCTCCTGGTTGAAAAGCCTGCCTTGGGGAGTAAGCAAAATTACTGGTACAAAGGACACACAGAGACCAGACTTAATGGCCTCGACAGCTTCAAAAATGGGCTCCGGTTTCAACACCATACCGGCACCACCACCGTAGGGGTAGTCATCAACAGTGCGGTGTTTATCGTGAGCGTAATCGCGGATATTATGAATCCTGACATCAACTAGCTGGCGTTCCCTCGCTCGCCCGATAATGCTCGCGCTGAGAAAACCGTCAAACACTTGGGGGAAAAGTGTCAAAATATCAATACGCATCTCTAGTTCCCCGCTACTCATGACCTCTGCCGCTCAAAATTTCCATCGCATGAGGTATGGCAGGCAAAATAATCTCCAAACACTCTTTCACTGCAGCAGGGCTGCCAGGGAGATTAATGATCAGGCACTTACCACGGCTCCCAGCAACAGCCCGGCTCAGTAACGCCTCCGGTTTCGTCTTAGCCATCATTACCCTCATTGCCTCAGTTAAACCAGGGATCACCCTCTCAACTACTGCCATGGTCGCCTCAGGGGTAACATCCCTAGCTGCCAGCCCCGTGCCTCCACTGGTTACAATGAGGTCAAGTCCCTCGACATCGACCCATTGTCTTAAAGTGGCAGAGATCATCTCCACCTCATCAGGTACCATAGCATACTTAGCCACGCTAATGCCTAGCTGGCCAACATACTCACAAG
Source organism: Chloroflexota bacterium (assembly GCA_036821185.1). Classification (GTDB taxonomy): domain Bacteria; phylum Chloroflexota; class Dehalococcoidia; order GIF9; family UBA5629; genus CALJTV01. The sequence continues at coordinate 317,138 of DAISKD010000001.1, forward strand.
CCACCTTGCCACTCTGGTCACTCCCCTCACCACGCCACCTCCTGTCACTTATCACAAGTACTCCACCACGAAACATTTTGCTATTTTACCATATCCACCAAAAGCCTGAAACTGCAGACCTCGTTCCTGAAGCAACTCACTAGGAACAGACTGCTTGTTGCAAAATATAGGTTATCAAGGGAAAGCATCTACTATATATAGAAACCAAGCTTTTTCCTATAATCCTTTAGTGTGGTAAAAAAATTGCAAAAAACACAAAAATGTGTGGTAAAGGTATTGACAATTCTGGGAGTAAGTGTTCTATAATGGTTGAAAGTGGGAAAAAGTGGGAAAAGGAGGTGACAGGATGATCGATTGCGTACAGTACCGGTTAGGGAACAGCAGGTTGCTTCAGTTCCTCAAGGAGAACAACCACAGTACCATTGAGCTCCAACTGATCCGCTTTTGGTCCCGCCATCCGCGCGCGAAGTTAAGTTTGTGTGCCATTGCCTGTGCCCTAGACATGGCAAAGATCAATCTCAGAGATGCCATTAAAGCACTTGTGGTCAAAGGGATACTGCAAGAGCAAGCCAATGGGAACGGCTTGGTTACTTACTCGCTTAGCGACAGGGCTGAGGTACAGGAATGCATAGAAGAACTGACTAAACTGGACTGGCGAGAGGTGAAGATCCTGGAGCGCCAACTCGAAGGCGAACCCGTTATAGCGTAAAAAAAATGTTCCTTGGCGAATATCAATATAAAGTAGACAACAAAGGCAGATTGCCCCTGCCTCCAAAATTCAGACAAGAGCTCGGAGGAGAATTGATGGTCACCAGGGGCGCAGAAAGGTGCATCGTTCTTTACACGGCAGCAGAGTGGCGCAAGCTTGCCGATCAACTGGCATCGCAAACTGTATCTCCAAGCAAACTGCGCAGGCTAAATCGCGTGCTTTTTGGCGCTGCATTTAGTCTGTCCCTTGACGGTCAAGGCAGAGTCGCACTACCACAACCACTACGCCAGTACGCACAAATAGATGACTCTGCGGTCATAGTGGGGGCCAATAATTGCATCGAGATTTGGAATCCGGAACTCTGGAATTCTGAAAAAACATCTGCCGAAGAGCAAGTCTGGCAAATCATAGAAAGCCTTGAGGGGCAATAATGAGCGTAGCCATCATGCTACCAATCCATAAGCCGGTGATGCTAGCTGAAGTAGTAGAAGCGTTGCAGGTCCAACCAGGGAAGCGCTACGTCGATTGTACCCTCGGTTCTGGTGGGCACGCCGAAGCGGTCTTACGGAGAATCCTGCCGGATGGACGGCTCCTTGGTATTGATGCGGACGCCGAAGCCATCGATATCGCCAAGGCCAGATTGGCAGACTTTAAGGACAATGTGATTTTCGTACATGGCAATTTCGCTAGCGTTCACAGTATCTGCAAGGCAAACAACTTCCTCCCGGTTCACGGCATACTGTTTGACCTAGGCATCTCGTCGCTGCAACTGGATACAGTAGAGAGAGGCTTCAGCTTTCGCTACGATGCTCCTTTAGACATGCGATTCAACCGAGAAGACGCGCTAACTGCTGCTGACATCGTGAACACGTTTCCCGAAGAAAAGCTAGAGCACTTAATACGAAACTACGGGGAAGAGAGACATAGCCGCAAAATAGCTCACCAAATTGTCAGGAACCGCCCTATAACCACCACGCTTCACCTTGCACTCATAATCGAGCAAGCTATTGGCCAACGCTACAGCAGGATCCATCCGGCGACAAAAACCTTCCTGGCACTGCGCATTGCCGTCAACCGCGAATTGGAAAACTTGGCTGCTGCCTTAACACAAGCCATAGATTGTCTAGAGCCTGGGGGAAGACTGGTGGTAATTAGTTATCACTCACTCGAAGATCGAATCGTTAAACAATTCATAAGCGAAGAAAGCAAAGGGTGTATCTGTCCGCCTGAAACGCCCATATGCCAGTGCAACCATGTAGCTAAACTAAGAAGTATATCCAGAAAAGTCATTACACCATCGGCTGTCGAGATTAAAGCCAACCCACGAAGTCGTAGCGCCAAGCTTAGAGTAGCGGAGCGCATTTGAAAGCCCAAATAAGGAGGTGCCTTTTCCGTATACATGTAGCCCGAATGAAATTACAAAAGGGAGGCAAACAATGAAAAAAGTTATCGCAGCCATCGACGTAGGAACAACAAAAATATGTACCATAGTCGGTACCCTGGACTCAGGAGGCAATATCCAAGTCCTTGGCGTTGGTCTTGTACCCTCACACGGTATGCATAAAGGGATGGTGGTCAACGTAGAAGAGGCTAAAGAATCAGTTGCTGAATCGGTCAGACGTGCCGAGCAGGCAAGTGGCTTGAAAGTGGAAAGCGCCTATGTCGGTGTTACTGGAAGGCACATAAGCTCCATGAACAGCCACGGAGTCGTTGCCATACCACGCAACGACCGCTTGGTACGATCTGAAGACCTGAAGAGGGTCCTGGCTGCAGCCCAGCAAATCAACTTGCCCGATGACCGCAAAATACTTCATGCTATCCCGCGTGGCTACATGCTGGATAACCAAGAGAGAATCAAAAACCCCGTAGGCATGCATGGCTTCAGGCTGGACGTGGAAACACACATAATCACTGCAGCTGTCGCCTCAGTACAAAACCTAGTTAAGTGCATTCGCAGCGTCGGTGTTGAAATTCAGGACCTCATTCTGGAGCCGCTTGCCAGCGGCGAAGCAGTATTGACGCCTGAAGAGAGGGAAGTAGGCGTCATTCTCGCCGATATCGGTGGTGGTACCACCGACATAGCTGTGTTCAAAGACGGCAGTATATACCACACATCGGTAATCCCTGTGGCCGGCTATCAGGTCACTAGTGACCTGTCCATCGGACTGGGGCTTCCTTTTGAAATCGCTGAGGCAATGAAAAAGAAGTACGGCAACGTATATCCCGAGGTGCTTACCAAGAACCAGGAGACCACTCTTACAGTGGAAGATGGACACAGTGTCTCCTACAGAGACCTGTGCAACATCATAAAAGTGCGCATGGAGGAACTGCTCCGACTTATTCTTCTTGAAATGCCTGATTCAAACTATGCTTCGCTGGCTCCTGCCGGTCTCGTGCTGACCGGAGGCTCGTCCAAACTTGCCGGGCTGGAAGCCCTGGCACGAACAACAATACGCATACCCACCAGAATTGGCGAGCCCATGGGTGTATATGGTATCACGGATATCCTGCACGATCCGGCTCACGCCACGGGTGTAGGCCTATTGCTTTGGGGCACAAGGAACCAGGGCAAGCCAGCGTGGGAGGCAAAAAGACAAAGCGGCATCCTCGGCGGTTTTGTCAAAGCGCTGAAAAAATTTTTCGGTGTCTGACAAAAAAGAAAAACGAAAAAGGAGGGTTAAGGATGGCTAAGTCAACATTTTCAATGGCACCAGCAAGGATTAAGGTTATCGGCATCGGTGGTGGTGGCTCGAATGCCGTCACTAGGATGGTAAGAGAAGGTATTAAGGGTGTTGAATTCATCACTATGAACACCGATGCCCAAGCACTTGCCCTGTCCGAAGCACCAATCCGTGTCCAGCTGGGAGAAAAACTCACCAGAGGACTAGGTGCCGGTGGGGACCACAATGTAGGAGCCGCAGCTGCAGAGGAGAGCCGTCAGACCGTTCAGGAGGTAGTCTCTGGGGCTGACATGATCTTCGTCACCGCTGGTATGGGCGGTGGCACTGGAACCGGCGGCATACCCATTGTGGCTGAAATAGCAAGGCAGAGCGGCGCCCTCACTATCGGTGTGGTCACCAAACCATTCAGCTTTGAGGGAACGAGACGCTCCAAGGTTGCTGAAGAGGGCATTTTGAACCTCTGTGAAAAAGTTGATACCCTGATAATAATCCCCAACGACCGCTTGCTGGAGCTGTGCGACGCTAAGACCACAGTCGACAACGCCTTCAGGTTGGCTGACGATGTTCTCAGGCTTGCTGTCCAAGCCATAGCCGAGGTTGTTACCGTGCCCGGTCTGATCAACCTGGACTTCGCCGACATCAGGTCTATAATGAAGAACGCGGGACCAGCATGGATGTCAGTTGGCCGGGCCAGTGGCCAGAACAGAGCAGTCGAAGCAGCTAGAGCAGCCCTCGCCAGTCCGCTTCTCGATGTATCCGTAAATGGTGCCAAAGGGGTGCTCTTCAATGTCACCGGCGGCAGCAACCTGACACTATTCGAGTGCAACGAGGCAGCCGAAGTTATAGCCCAAGCGGTAGACCCCGATGCCAACATAATATTCGGTGTCGTCTTCAACCCGCAAATGGAGGACGAGATACAGATCACTATAGTAGCCACCGGATTCACCGCGCAATATGGGGCCGGCGTGCCTACAGAGTCCGAACTACGCCGTCTACTGCGCGGTGTTGCCGAAGACAGTTTGGACGTTCCGTCTTTTCTTCGCCGTGCACCGCAGTACCCCGCTGCGCGCCCTGCACCTACCCCCAAAAAACCTCTGTAGCCCCCACACACCTCACCCTACCCAAATAGAGCGGCACCCCACTGCCGCTCTATTTTTTAACACACAGATAAGTTGACAGCATCTATATATTGGGTTATAATATATGCATACCACAGTTTATTGGGGGTAGCATGAGGTGTCCGTATTGTGGTGATCCCGAGAGCAAGGTGATCGATTCTAGGGATGTTGGTGAGGGGATAAGACGGCGGCGTCAGTGTCTTCGCTGTCAGTCGCGCTTTACCACCTATGAGCAACCGCAGCTACGCAATCTGTTTGTAATTAAGAAAGACGGTCGCCGGGAGGAGTTCAACCGCGATAAGATACTCATCGGGATACGTAAGGCGTGTGAGAAACGCCCGCTGCCCACCGGTACAATTGACAAAATGGTCGATGACATTGAAACTGAGCTGTACCGACTCGGCAAGACAGAGGTCCCCAGCTCTTTAATCGGTGATATGGTAATGGAGAAGCTTCATAACCTCGACCACATAGCATATATTAGATTCGCCAGCGTCTATCGCGAGTTTGCTGATATAGCCACATTAAAGCAGGTGGTCGATACTTTGGTAGACTCCAGAGCCAAAAGACCACCGGCCGGCCAGCTGCCACTGCTGCCTGAGGACGAGTTAAAGCCATTGGGGCGGCGACAACAGAGGCGAAAGCAAGATGTCCAAGCACCAAAATAAGATCAAGCAGCATATAACTAGCCAGAACAGCATAGCACGTGCTATTTTTGCCGCTGCTGAATCCATGGGTATTAAAGACAGAGAAATGCTAGAAGAGCTCACTAACCAAGTCATACAAAGACTGGAGCCAAAACTCACCCTGCCCGGAATGGAGGACCTAGTGTTGAAACAGCAAAAACAAAAGCCATCAAGCACTCAGATCAGGGATACAGTCAGACAAATACTTGCGGAAAAGGAGCAAGATACAGGACATCCGGCACAAAAGCGAACGACAACAGTGGCAGTAGATAAAGCGGCGACAAAGGTAGAAACCGGATTACGTCTCTCACAAAACGCCCTCACCGTCCTAGAAAGAAGATACTTGAAAAGAGATAGCCAAGGGCAGGTCATCGAGACTCCCGAGGAAATGTTCTGCCGGGTTGCCAAGCACATTGCTTCTGTGGAGACATCTTACGACCCTAAGGCAGATGTTAGCTTCTGGGAAGAAAAATTCTATCAGCTTATGACCTCTCTGGAGTTCCTGCCCAACTCTCCTACTCTCATGAACTCAGGCAGAGAACTAGGACAGCTGTCCGCCTGCTTCGTTATCCCTATAGAAGATTCCATGGAATCGATTTTCGATGCCGTTAAATATACAGCACTTATTCATAAGAGCGGCGGTGGAACCGGCTTCTCGTTCTCACGCCTGCGACCCAAGAACGACAGAGTTGGTTCTACTGGGGGCATTGCCAGCGGTCCTGTCTCTTTTATGCGTGCTTTCGACACCGCTACAGACGTTATTAAACAAGGGGGCATGCGCCGGGGGGCCAATATGGCTATACTCAGCGTTGACCATCCTGACATTCTGGATTTTATCTCCGCTAAAGAAGACCCCAAGGCGCTGACTAACTTCAACCTTTCAGTAGCGGTAACGGACGATTTTATGCGCGCTGTGGAAAAAGACGAGGACTATAATCTGATAAACCCTCGAACCGGTGAGGTTGCCGGTCAACTTAACGCTACAGAAGTATTCCGCAAAATCACTGAGATGGCATGGCGAACAGGAGATCCAGGCGTAGTTTTCATCGATACGATAAACAGGTTTAACCCAACCCCACATTTAGGGAAGATAGAAAGCACTAACCCCTGCGGGGAACAACCTTTGTTGCCTTTTGAATCTTGCAACTTGGGTTCGATAAACCTTTCCAAAATGATCAAAGGGGATGACAGCAATCCTGAAATAGATTTCACAAGGCTGGGCGAGGTTGTGAGATTGGCAGTGCGCTTTCTTGATAATGTTATCGACGCCAACAAATTCCCTCTGCCACAGATCGAGAGGATGACCAAACTGACCAGAAAAATCGGACTTGGCGTAATGGGCTTCGCTGATATGCTAATCAGACTGCGCATCCCGTACAACTCAGAGAGAGCGCTGCAAATAGCCGAACAGGTAATGCGTTTCATAGCCGAAGAAGCACTCAAGGAATCTGTGAAATTAGGTGTAGAGCGCGGCGTGTTTCCCGCGTTCAAAGGAAGTATTTACGATACAGGCAATGGGATAAGGCCGAGAAACGCCTCGCGAACCACGATTGCACCGACCGGAACGCTCAGTATAATCGCCAACTGTTCCAGCGGCATCGAACCGCTGTTTGCCCTCTGCTATACTCGCCATATACTGGATGGGGCAGAACTTATCGAGGTTAATCCATACTTTGAAGAGGTGGCCAAAAAAGAGGGCTTCTACTCTCAAGAACTAATGGAGGAGCTGGCCAAAGGCAAGAGGCTCAAAGACTTTGAAGCCGTCCCTGATTGGGTAAAGGATGTCTTCGTCACAGCACACGATACCTCCCCGGAATGGCATGTCAGAATGCAGGCAGCCTTCCAAAAATATACTGATAGCGCTGTCTCCAAGACAGTAAACCTGCCTCACGAGGCGACAGTTGAAGACGTGGCAAATGTGTACAGGCTGGCATACAAACTTGGGCTGAAGGGGATAACAATTTACCGAGACCGTAGCCGTGAAAGCCAGGTGTTGACCGTCAGCAAGCCGAAGGAGCCTAGCACCACAGCCCCATTAAAACCTAGGCCTCGGCCTAAGGTCACCAAAGGAATCACAGAACGGGTCACCACTGGATGTGGTTACATTTATGTCACGGTCAACTTCGATGAAAAAGGCATCTGTGAAGTATTTTCCAGCCTTGGAAAAGCAGGTGGGTGTGCATCGGCGCAGCTCGAAGCTACCAGCAGGCTTATCTCACTAGCCCTACGGTCGGGTGTTGATACAGCTTCGGTTACCAAACATCTTCGCGGTATCCGCTGTCCCTCTGTAGCTTGGGAAGAGGGACATGCCATCCTTTCCTGCGCTGATGCTATTGCCAGCGTACTTGAAAAATACATAGAGGACTACCAACCCGACACAATCGACGATCGGGACGTAGCTAGTAAGAACTGGGCAGGACAATGCCCTGAGTGCGGTAATATTCTGATTTACCAAGAAGGGTGTCACACCTGTCCCAGCTGCGGCTACACCAAGTGTGGCTAGCAGATACATGTAGTTGGAGGGGTGATGTGGTAGAGTCCGAACTTGCTTATTCCCAAGCTTTCAAACAAATCGCCAAGAGCGTCAATTCCTCGCTGCCTTTGGCAAAAATCCTGAATTCCGTTGCCAAAAGCATTACTAAGGCACTGAGAGCTACCGGATGCTCCATGATACTCCTCAGTACTCAAAAGCGACACTTGGACATTGTGGCTGCCTACGGTCTCAGTGACATGTATCTCAAAAAGGGAGTACTGGACGCGGATAAGAGCCTGCACGAGGTCATGGAAGGAAAGACAATTACGATTTTCAATGCCAAGGAAGATAAGCGAACCCAATACCCGCAGGCTGCAGATATTGAAGGGATCAGTTCCATCCTTGCAACTCCTATTTTCCAGGGCGGCGAAGTAATCGGCCAGATCCGAGTATACACCCGCGAACCTAGGCGCTATTCACACACTGAGAAAGACTTCGTATCTACTGTAGCCAATTTCGTCTCCGTCGCACTCGAAAAAGCTGAGCTCCGCCAAATGCTAGAAGACAGGCACACCGAGAATGTGGGCAAAAGTCAAAAAATAGCTGCAACACCCAAATTACCCCCTTCGTCCCTTAGACCATCGACCTTTGGACATCCCAGCGAAGAGGAGTTTGTTAAGCTACTAGACTTTTACAGGATCGAATGGCTGTATGAGCCACGCTCTTTTCCGCTCAAATGGGAAGGGGATCGGGTAACGGAGATGTTTACTCCTGATTTCTACCTGCCGGAACTGGACCTTTATATTGAGCTCACTACCCTGAAGCAAAGCCTCATTACGGAAAAAAACCGTAAAGTGCGGCGGCTTCGTGAGCTCTATCCAGACATAAATATCAAACTATTGACCAAGAACGATTACCTGAAACTGCTGGCTAAATATGGTTACGGAAGCCTCGGTGCCACAAAAATCAGGGGGATAGACCACGTTTTGTTCAGCCACACGCAGATCCAGCGCCGGGTAAGAGCACTGGCAAAACAAATTTCGAAAGACTATGCTGGTAAGAAGCTGGTACTAGTGGGCGTACTTAAGGGCGTTCTATGCTTTATGTCCGATATCATGCAGTATATTTCGATACCGCTCGATATCGATTTCATGGCTGTTTCATACTATGGTAGCGATGGAGAGGCTACGGTAAAGATAACCAAGGATCTCGACATAAGCATTGCTGGACTGGACGTCCTGATGGTGGAAGATATTGTAGACACCGGAATGACCCTAAACTATTTGCTAGGGCACTTGGCTTCACAAGCACCTGCCAGCTTGCGTGTCTGCACCCTGCTGGACAAACGCGTACGCCGACTGGTCAACGTACCGCTCCATTACATCGGCTTTGAAATCCCCGATGAATTCGTTGTCGGCTACGGATTGGACTTCCACGGAGAATACAGAAATCTCCCCTTTATCGGCGTGCTCAGCCCGGAATTTATCGACGAGGTACAAAAATAATCTGCCCCAAGTAACCTCACTCTTCCCGGCTCCTCGCCCTTAACGCTTTTCGGCCTTCGCCTACCTTGCGTCAGCGCCTCACCGCTCCGAGCTCAATTACTTGGGGCAATTTTACTTTACCACAGTCACCTCACTTTGTCAAGAGCCATTCGGCCCAGCAAAATAGACCTTTAAGTTACGCGAACCTTCTGCGCGGATGCTAAGCTTTGATGAAGGTGCCGATTAACAAACCATCCGACCAAAAAATGGCGCCGTTCCAAAACTATAATAACCCGCACTGGACTGATATGTCATACGCTGCTATAATTAAAAACATTGGTAACCCCCTTCTGGTATGTGAGTTACATCTTTTAACAACAGGAGGATCTTAATATGGGGAAAATATACATAATCGACGTGACCAATAGAGATGGTGTACAGACCGCTAATCTTGGACTATCTAAGCTTGAAAAGACGATGATTAATCTTTACCTCAATGAAATGGGGGTATTTCAGTCTGAATTTGGCTTTCCCACTACACGCCACGAGACTTACTACCTGCAAGCAAATTTGGAACTGGCCGAGATGGGTGTGCTGAAACCGATCAGGTTAGGAGGATGGATACGGGCTACCGTAGAAGATGTAGAAACCGCCTTCAGGCTGGTGCCAGGGCTCAAACATCTTAACCTTTCAATATCAACTTCTGACCAGATGATCCAGGGCAAATTCCTAGGACGCAAGACAAGGGACGACATCGTAAAAATGATGACCGATGCAGTAGATGCTGCACAACAGCATGGCGCTGAATCTATAGGTGTCAATGCCGAAGATGCTTCCCGAACAGACCTAGATTTCTTGATCAAATTTGCAACTCAAGCAAAATTGCATGGTGCTGACCGGCTTAGATATTGTGATACACTGGGCTATGACAACCCGTTTACCATCTATGAGACCACAAGGACACTGGCAAAAGAAGTGGAGATTCCTATAGAGCTCCACTGTCATGGCGACCTCGGTATGGCAGTAGCGAATTCACTGGCCGGAGCTAAAGGTGTCATAGATGCTGGTCAAGATGCCTATATTAATACGACCGTTAACGGAATCGGTGAGCGCGCCGGAAACGCCGACCTGGTAGCAACTGTACTCGCTGTGACTAAGTCCAAGGGGTTCGCCGGAAAATACAAACTGGGAAATCATATCAAGCTCAACATGGCTTGGAAGATAGCCAAGTTTGCTAGCTACGCCTTCAAGGTACCTATACCAATTAACCAACCCGGCGTCGGCGCAAACGCATTCGCCCATGCTTCAGGCATCCATGCCGACGGAGTCCTGAAAGACCCGCAGAACTACGAACTTTACAGTTATACCGAACTCGGGCGAGGTGAACCAGAACTTGTAGAGACAGGTAGCCAGATATGCACTGGTGAATATGGCGGCATTTCAGGCTTCAAACACGTCATGGGGAAGATGGCAGTAGAGTTCAAAGATCCCCAAGAAGCAGAGATAATACTGGAGCTGGTTAGATACGCAAACGTAGCTTGCCAGAAACCGCTTGTGGAGGATGAACTGCTATTTATCGCCAAATATCCACAAATTGCCAAGAAAATACTTACATTGACGCCACTAGCATGATCCATCGTTAGGACAAGCTAGTTGTTTGCTTTCGGCCAGGAGTCGGCAAGACAGGCAATTGATGATAGAACATAAAATCAACTTAACACCTATTGGTACAGTGAGAAACTATGTCAACGATCCGAAACGCAAAGACTGGCAAGCAGTGGCTTCGCAGATAGTAATCAACAAAGAATTGGAAACTGCCCTGGATGGCGTGGAAGGTTTTTCCCATCTCATCATCATTTACTGGATGCACAAACTGTCTCCAGCCGAACAGCGACCAGCAAAGGTTCACCCAAAAGGCGACCGATCATTGCCTTTAACAGGAGTATTTGCAACCCGAAGCCCTGCTCGCCCTAATCCTATCGGCATGACAGTAGTAAAACTGGTTGAGCGCCGGGGAAGTATCTTAGAAGTCACAGGGCTCGATGCGCTGAATGGCACTCCCGTGCTCGATATCAAACCATACATCCCATCACACGATTCAATCCCCGAAGCTTCTGTCCCCGAATGGCTCCACGCTAGCTGACTTCCTTGGGACAGGGCACTGTTGACATCGGCAACAAAAAACGGCTTTAATATAAATACCGGCGGGTGTAATTCAGTGGCAGAATGCTTGCTTCCCAAGCAAGACGTCGAGGGTTCGAATCCCTTCACCCGCTCCAGTACAGAATTGTCGACTCATTAAAAAGCTTCTGTTACGCTATTCTCACTAGTCTCGTGCTCGTCCCTAGAATTGCCGCAGCACTCACCTATCGCCCCTTCCAGCATAAAGCCACAATTGGGGCAGACTATTGTCTCGTCGGTGACCATAGTGTCACCTTCCTCTATATAGAACTTATCCAAACCACCTAAACATCGCGGGCATACCCAAGACCTGACCATCTTTACACTTCATCTTTATATTATGTCAACTTTATTCAGCGTTTTCACAGGTACTCTTTCAACCTTCGAGCCACTTCGTAAGTCATCCCCTTCACCGCAGCCAGTTCTTCCATTGAGGCCTCTCTGATACGCTCTACAGAGCCGAACTTAAGCAACAAAGCCCTTTTCCGCTTGCTCCCTATCCCTGGAATCTCATCAAGTACTGATGCCATGGCCTCCTTATGGCGTAATCTACGATGATATCCCAGTGCAAAACGGTGCGCCTCATCCCGTACCCTTTCAAGTAAGTGCAAAGCTGCAGAAGTCTTGGGAATCTTAATAGGATCCGGGCTACCAGGCACGAACAATTCCTCATCCTCCTTGGCTAAGCTGGCCACTGGAATGCGCTTAAGATTAAGCTTATCCAGCACATCAAGAGCCACATTAAGATGCCCTCTACCACCATCTATCAAAATGAGGCCAGGAACCAGCGACCATTTCTCGCCATTAGTAAGAAGCCGCCTGAAACGTCTCGCTAGCACTTCACGCATCATGGCATAGTCATCAACGCGATCACTCACCGCGAGTCTGAACCGCCGATATTGGGCCGGCTTGGGAAAGCCATGCTCGAAAACAACCATGCTACCAACTGCTAACTTTCCCCGGATATTGGACACATCATAACCTTCTATCCTCACTGGTACGGCAGGTAAACCCAGCCTATCTTTTAATTCTTCCAACGCTAACGCAGCCTGCACCGTTGAGGACTGCTTTGCCTGGTATATCAGTAACCCCTGCCGCGCATTCTCAGCAATCGTATCCATTAGCTGCTTCTTGGCTCCGCGCCGTGGCACGGCAATTTTGACGGACGACCCCCTCAGGCTTGATAGCCATGCTGTCAGAATCTCGGGTTCTTCAACCACGTATTGAAGCAAGATAAGGGGTGGAACAAAAGCGGCTGAAGTATAGTACTGCTTGACAAAGCTGGTCATAATCTGTTCGAATTTCTCACTATAAATTCCATCCAGCAGGAAATATTCACGCCCCATTAATTTGTCGCTCCGCACAAAGAAAACCTCGACATAGGCTAGATCCTTTGCCTGTGCCATAGCGATAGCATCGTAGTTGCCTCTCACTGTAACGGCTATTTTCTGTCCTTCGACAACTCTTTCGATGGCTTTGAGTTGATCGCGTAACATAGCCGCCCTTTCAAACTCCAGCCTCTTTGAAGCCTCTTCCATCTTTTTCTTCAGATCTCGCACTACCTGCGGGTGTTTGCCCTCGAGAAATAGAGCGACCTGTTTGATAACTTCTGCATACTGTTCTTTGGTAACAGCTCCAATACAGGGGCCAAGACATCGGTTGATATGGTATTCCAAGCACGGCCGCGTTTCCTTCCCTGCTAAGCGTTTGGTGCAGGAGCGGAGAGGAAATATTTTCCTAAGTAACCTCAAAGTCTGTCGTACCGAACCAGCACTGGCAAACGGACCAAAATATTTGCCATCGTCCTTATCAAAACGCCGTGTGATTCGCAGAGCAGGCCATTCCTCCCGTAGATCAATCTTCACATATGGAAAACTCTTATCATCCTTGAGGCGGACATTATAGATCGGACGGTGTTTCTTTATTAGATTGCATTCAAGTATTAAAGCTTCCTGCTCGGAATCGGTAACAATGACTTCAACATCGTCTATACTAGCCACCAATTTCTGGTGCTTGGGAGAAAGAGCAGAACTATGACCAAAGTAAGCCTGCACACGGGTCTGCAGGCATGCTGCCTTGCCTACATAAATGACCTCACCCTGGCTGTCTTTGAAAATGTAAACACCAGGCTTTGGTGGCAATGTTTTCAAGTGTTGAAAGGAAAATCTGGGCACTTTTTGAATTTATTGTAACACTGCAGGACAAATCAGCAAAAGCCGATCGAATACATTGTCGAGATATTAGCCCCATTTTTCCACTTTATGTTAAAATATAAACCAACAATGTCTTCCCGAATTCGAGCGAATGTAGAGAGCTTTCTCCGCCACTTAGGTGAGGAGAAAAAGTATTCTCAGAACACCCTGCTTGCTTACGCAGGCGACCTTAACCAACTGGTTGACTACGCGGAGTCAGTTACACAGGGTAAATCGCAGGCAGAGCTCAGTTTGGACGCAAGACTACTGGACAGATATCTCCACTCTCTCAAAAATAAAGGATACAAAGCATCTACCATAGCACGCAAGATTGCAGCGGCTAAATCATTCATCACCTTCCTTCACGAAAGTGGGGAACTACGTGGCGATTTTACATCGATTCTAACTTCGCCTAGAGTGAAGAAGCCGACGCCAAGACCTCTATCTGCGTCAGATATTGATAATCTGCTGGCTGAGCCAGCCAAACTCTCAACGCCAGAGGCAAAAAGGGATAAGGCAATGCTTGAATTGCTTTGCGCTACAGGATTGAGGGTCAGTGAACTTGTAGCACTGAATGTGAAAGACGTCAACGTAAAGAATAACTTCGTCAAATGCACAAGCCGCGGCTCCGTAGTAAGGGTCATACCTATCAATGCCAGAGTTGCCCAGATTGTCAAAGATTACCGGGATGGCGCGCGCCTGCAATTGACCAATGACGAAAAGGAAACTGCGCTTTTTGTAAACAGGCGAGGTGAACGGCTAACGCGTCAGGGCTTCTGGCAAATAGTGCAGACGTATACAAACAAGGCTGGACTGAATGCCAAGGTGACCCCGCGTAGTATCAGACACAGCTTTGCCATTCAAAAACTGAAAGGTGGAGCTGACCTCCAATCCGTTAAGGAGCTTCTGGGGCATGCCCATATCTCTACTACCAAAGCGTACACCCAAGTGGAGCCAATTAGTTAGTTGATATGGCAAAAATGAGGTAATACATGAAGAAAAAAAGGGACAAACGAAGAAAAAAGTACAGGGCTGCCATACGATCACAGACACTGCCTCGGACGCCGACTCCGGTCGCTCCGGCGGCAAAAACAACGCTAGCAGCGAGTTCGCCTGCACTGGCTACTTCGGCTACACAGAAGGAAAAATACAAATATCTACTAGCTGATCTGCGACAGATAGGTATCATAGCTGGGAGCCTTTTCCTGATTCTAATAATTATGAACTTCATACTGGACTGAAGGTAAACCTGCATGGGCCTTCAAGAAAGCCGAGAGCGACTGTTTGAATCTTTACGCCGGGAGATCTCAGACAAACGTGTACTTTTGGCGATGGAGCGAGTACCCCGCGAACTCTTTGTCCCGTCAGAATCATACAATCTAGCCTACGAAGACATTCCCCTCAGTATTGGCTACGGACAGACCATTTCGCAACCTTTCATCGTAGCCATTATGACACAGGCACTGAGCCTGCAAGGTAATGAGAAGGTACTGGAAATCGGCACTGGTAGTGGATATCAAACCGCCATTCTGGCCGAGCTTTGCCGATGGGTAGTCAGTGTCGAGCGTATTCCTGAACTTGCAAATGCAGCAAAAAGGCTCCTCGATAGGCTTGGCTACAGGAATATAGAGATCCATCTAGCAGGGGAAACCCTGGGATGGCCAGATGGTGCCCCCTACGACGCCATAATAGTTACCGCCGCAGCCCCACGGGTGCCGGACGTACTTCTGGAACAGCTCTCAACAAAAGGCAGAATGGTAATACCTGTGGGATCAAGATGGGAACAGGATCTACTCAAAGTTACCAAAAAAGAAAAGAAGGTCGTCATCGAAAACCTAGGCGGTTGTCGATTCGTGCCGCTGATAAGCAAGGACGCCTGGAACGATTGAATAAAGTAATCGTCTATATACCAGCTCGAGGAATAAAGATCGAAGCAACAACTTCTTTGGGTACAAGAGCTCCCACCGGGCAGACCTGCACACAGGCTAAGCAGGCCTCGCAATCAGCCTCCGCTAAAGGCTTGCCGGCAAAAGTACTTACGATGGTATTGATGCCTCTAAAAACGAAGTCCAGGGTTCCCGTCCCCTTCTCCTGACATGCCCAGACACACTTACCACAGAGGATGCACTTGTTGGGGTCGTATGTGAATAACGGATGACTGGAATCCACTGGCAAGTTTCTGGGTATCTGTTTCAACCGCGTGGGCTTCAATCGCAATTTCAGACGGGAGGCAATCTCCTGAAGTCCACAATGCTTATTTTTGGCACAATGGGCACAATCAAGATGGTGATGGCTGAGCAAAAACTCGAAGGCAGCCGCGCGTAGTCGGTGAACCCTCGGTGTATTAAGATGCACCACCATCCCGTCGAATGCTAGCTCCGTACAAGAGGTGACCGGGGCTTGCTTGCCTTCGACTTCCACAAAGCAGAGCCGGCAAGAGGCTAAAGGTGGATCAACCCCTCTGACAGCACAAAGGTTAGGGATGTAGAACCCATTATCAAGAGCTACCCAGAGGAGTTTCTCACCCTTCCTCGCTTTGACTTCTACTCCTTCGATGAGCAAAGTGATCAGCAAGGCAATATGAACCTGATTATTTTAATTAGAAAACTTTCTGTCCTCTTTAAACTGCGGTAGGACTACACAAAGAATCCCAACGGGAACCCCCTACCTCACCTATCTTTCGCCCCTTTCTCCGTCTTCAAAAACATTTCCTCCAAAAAATCTGTCAATCGGTTAACCTCGCTGGGAGAAAAAACTCTAACTTTGCTTTCTACCGCCCTACTGCTAACAACGGCTATCAAGTTTGTCAAATCGGAGACGCTGTCCTCCTCAAGCTCCTTGCACACTTTGATCTTAGGAACATCGCTCCTTTTGAAACCCTCAGCAAGAATGACATCATAATCTGGGCCTAAAAATCGCACCGCCTCCTCCAGAGTAACCTCACCCAAGATAGGCTTGATCAACACTACCTGCCCCACAGAGACGACCAACGTCGCTTCACTGCCCGCTCGGATATGACGCCAGCTATCTTTGTATGGCCTGTCAAAAGATAGCTCCCGAGTGGCATGCTTTATAGTTGCCACCCTGTAACCGTGCGACCTCAAGTTGGAAACAAGCGCTTCTATTAAAGTAGTCTTACCCGATTCTGATGAACCTACTACAGCAATTATAGGTGGTACCCGTCCGGTAGCTTCCACACTAGACACTGACAAAGCCTTGATTTCGTCTGTAGGCCTTTCTCCAAGGCTCTCTTTTCGTAGAAATGTAATCCCTCGCTACTGCCTTTACTGCGTTCGCCGCCAGCTCAGCACAATGATAATTACCCTCCGGCAGTCCTCCCAGTGCTGCACAAATGTCCTCTGCGCTCACCGCCAGAGCCTCGGCAATATCCTTCCCTTTAATCAGTTCGGTAGCCATACTCCCACAGGCGACGGTAGCGCCACAGCCATCTGTCCAGAACGCAGCCTCCACTATCTTTGCCTCCTTCACCCTGATCCACATCTTCATCACTTCACCACATCGGCTCTTCGCGGCCACAAAACCGTCAGCATCACTAATGCTGCCAACATTTCGAGGATTCATCGCGTGGTCAATTACCGTTTCGCTATATATCTCCTTCATCCTCGCCAGTACCTGTTTCTCAAGCTCATCAAACTGGTCATCCATTTCGGCGCATCCTTCGATTGCTTCGGTTCCGCAGGACTAATAGTACGCTGTCTTCACCATTGCTGAGATCATAAACCGTTAGTCCATAGAACCTAGCTCGCCTCCAACCTTAGCATAGCAACCCCACAAACAACACGCAACTAAGGCTGGACAGCAAATGTAAGGTCCTTTAGTCCGCTACTGGGACATGCATATATACGAAATTAGGCAACTTGTGCTGCAAAGTTCTTGAGACACTATCTCCCAAGCGTTTTGATTACCTGCCGATTCACATCTCTAATGTTTATTTCAAGCGGCAGTTTGCCCGGCAGAGCATGTGTGGCACATGCTAGACAGGGATCGTATGGCCTGAAAGCCATTTCCACCATATTCAACAGCCCTTCCTTCACCTCTGTTCCCGTTACAAACCCCTGTGCCGCCTTTTTCACCGAGAGGCAGATAGGGGCGGCATTATGCTGGGTCGCAACAATAAGATTAGCCTTGGTGACCAACCCGCGATCATCAGTCTCGTAATGGTGGATCAGAGTACCCCGGGCTGCTTCCACGCAGCCAATACCCACTTTCTTCAGACGCAGATTCATATTACGTATATCTTTACTGGTCAGGAGGGGCTCGCTAGCTACCCTCTGCATATCCTCAGCAGCCTGGAGGGCCTCTATCAACCTAGCCCAATGAAAAGCCAGGGTATGATGGCTCGGTTTTCCACCCAGCCTGTCGAACATCTCTTCATATTCTTTCTGCGCCAGGGGCGTGGCCATGCCATCAGCCACATTTAACCGCGCAAGCGGTCCGACACGGTACAGAGAAGTCTTCTCTCCCTCGATCAACCCGTTCCAGCCCAGCTTTCTAAGGTGCGTCAATCTAATATATGTCCATGGTTCAACCCATTCGCCAATGTAATCGACATAGTCTTTGGGGTCAAACAGCGCATACTGGTTGCCCTTCGGGTCAGTAACCCGTAGCTTTCCCTCATAGAAATTGACCCTGTTGTTGGAGTCCACCAAGCCCATATCATAAACGTTCAACTTGTACGCATCGCTCAGTATCAGGTCAAGATATTTTTTCTCACCGAGGACAGCCTCTTTAAACAACTTCAAGGCAAACTGGGCAAACTCAACCGAATCATTGGCTGTGTCCCTAATCCATTTCCTTTCTTGTTCAGTAATACCTCGCGGCACCCCGCCAGGCAATCCCCCCTCCGGATGGGGCGCTTTACTGACAATAAGACGTATGATGTCCCGGCAGCGTTTTCTTATGTCAATAACCTTCTTGCCGATATCCAGTCCCACCCTTCCGATCACCCCAATGATGTTCCTAACTGCTGGATCAGCATCAGGCCCAACCACGAAGTCCGGCGCAGCAAGAAAGAAAAAATGGATATAATGGTCCTCCACCATAAAAGCGTTGTAGTGCAGTTGCCTCACCAGCTTAGCTGCCGGCGTTGGTTCCACGCTATAGACATCGTCCACGGCTTTGGTGGATGCCATATTGTGTGGCGTAGGACAGACTCCGCAGATATTCGGCGTAATACGCGGCATCTCTTCGACAGGTCTACCAATACAGAACCTCTCGAAACCCCTTAGCTCCACTACCTGCCAGTAAGCGTCTTCAACATTACCTTTGTTATCTAGAAAAATCTCTATCTTACCATGCCCTTCGAGTCTGGTGATTGGGTTTATGCTTATGTTCTTTGTCATTTCTCCCTGCTCCTCGTAGCTTTCGTTACACTCTTTTCCGCACCAAGGCCGACACCGGCGCTGAAAAGCGATACAGGTAGCCAGCAAGATCGTCCAGCTTGTCCACCAGCTCTCTGACCTGTTTCTCATCCTCCACGTCGAGCATGGAGGCTAACGCAGAAATAAACTTGGACCCGGCATCCTTCACCCCTTCCACTGGGCCAAAACAACCCCGGCATGGCAAATTTATTTTCATACAAACTTCTCCGCACCCAGAGCGAGTAGCCGGTCCCAGACAGAGTATTCCCTGTGCCAAGAAACACGTATCTGGATTAGCCTCCACCTCATGGATCCGCTTGATATCCTTAAGTGCAATCCTTGGAGGCTTTGTCTTGTTCCGCTCACAGGTATCGCAAAGGGCTTTGCGTGGGGCAAGGGTCGAACCCCTTGGGGGCAATTTGCCGGCTAGAACCGCATTCACCGCACCGGCTATAAGGTCAGGTGGTGGAGGACATCCGGGAAGATAGTAGTCAACGTCTATAATCTGATTAAGCGCATAGACTTTTTCATAGAACTCTGGTAGCGTCAGCTCTTTACCATTTACCTTACATTTTGGCTGAGGATAGTTGCCTTTCGGGTTCACTACAGTAGGCGCATCCCGATATACCCAGTTAAATATGTCCTCTTTAGTGGTAAAATTTGCCAGCCCCGGTGTGCCACCAAAGCAGGCACAAGCCCCGAAGGCGAGGACCATCCGTGCCTTCTGCCTCAGCAGCCTTGCCACCTCTTCATGGTCAGAGTTCCTTACGTGTCCGTTGACTATACTTAGAGCTATCTCCTTGTCTTGCATTTTTTCAACATGGTGATATTTGAAGTCCATGGCTACAGGCCAGAGGACAAACTCCACAGCATCGGCCAATTGTAGAACAGCCTCATTCAAGTCAACAACGGCTTCATCACAGCCACCACATCCACCCAGCCAGCAAATCGCGATCTTTGGTCTAGCGGCCATGTTTACTCTCCCCTTTCTGTTTATTTCTTCGCCCTGCTAGCAGCCGTTTCTCGACTGTGCAGTGGCACACGCTTGACCGGGCCGAGCCTGCTCAAGGTTTCACTCATCTCTCTTACATAATTGGGTATCTGCTTTCCTTCTGGATCTGTTGATAACACTATGCGCACCCGCTCGGGCTCAATGCCATATGAACTGAGCACCTTACGCAATAGATGAACCCGCTTCCTCGCTTCAAAATTGCCGTCCTGATAGTGACAATCCCCCTCGGGACAGCCCAGAATAAGTACACCATCGGCTCCGCTCTTGAACGCATCTATAATATGTGCAGCATCCACCTTACCGCTGCATATTATAGGTATCCAGTTTTTTATCTGCGCAGAAAGCTCAGCCTCGTCTCCCAAATAGCCCCAGCCAAATTTGCAAGAAAAACATACTAGCTTCGGTTCAAAGTTGCTCACGTCGCTCCTCCTGACTTAATGTAAGGAAGCATATACCTTGTCAATTCTTTCATAAGTAGCATCATCGACCATTCTTCTGGCATCAGAAGGACAAGCGGCAACACACATGCCACATGACTTACACCGGAACATATCAGTAGCAGAGACGATCTTTCCCTCCCTTTCTACAAGATGCGCCGATCCATAGTTGCAAGAATACACACAGATTCCGCACCCACTGCATCTCTCCTCGTCCACCTGGACAGAATAGAGCGATTTTTCGAAGCCGATGGAGATACACGCCTTGCAAGACACACAGGGACCACAGGTGGCGCATCTCCTGGCTTCCTCTATAGCTTCGCCAAGGGTCAGTCCTCTCTCGAACAGCTGGAAATGCATCCTTTGCTCCGGCGGTATCCATACCATCTCAATCGCTGGCTTATAATTAGACCTCAGCGGTATTTCAAACTTCTCGTAGTCCCTTCGCCTACCCTCGGTCATGTTCAATCCTCTGAGATACCTATGGATAGACTCGGCAGCTTCCATGCCCTCCCTCATCGCCTCCACCATAAACCCTATCCGCCGGACATCGCCACCGATGAACACATCTCTGAATTTAAGACTTTGCAAAGTATGTGGGTCAACCGCCAACCTACCCCTTTCATCAAGAAGATTCTCGTTCTCCAGCACTACCCTGTCAGGCCCTTGGCCAATGGTAATTATCAGCACATCACCACTCAGTTCTATGGTGTCTGATAGGTCAAACTTCGGATTGAACCCCTGGTCATCGAATACACATATACATTTGGGAGAGACTATCTTCTTAAATCTTCCTGCTTCACCTATGATTTTTTGTACACCGCGGGAATATACTATCTGAATACCTTCTTCCCACGCGCCTCTTATTTCTTCCTCATCAGCAGGAATACCATCACGAGAGCTCTTGTCTTCACATTCCAAACAGACTATAGTTACCTCGCCACCCAGCCGTCTCGCCGAACGTGCGACGTCAAAAGCCACATTGCCACCACCGATAACAATCACCTTTCGATATTTAAAATAGTCAGGCTCAATATTCCCATGACTGATTTCGTAAAGTAAAGTATGTCCATACAGCACCCCGGACAAGTCCTGACCTTCCACAGGCTTACCATTGAAGGTCAGCACCCTGGGATAAGGCGTACCTTTCGCTAAAAATATTGCCTTATACCCCTGTACCCTTAATCTTTCAAATGCTAGCTTGCCTTTCCCGACCTCCGAATTAAACTTAACATCTATCCCGGCAATTCGAACCAGATTGTCAATCGTAGTCTTTAGCACATCGTCGGGCAGACGATAATCGGGTATCAGCCATAATGCTCCACCTAGCCTGTTAGAGCTCTCAAAAATGGTGGGCTTGTACCCTTTCTTTGCTAAATAATAGGCGCACATTAGACCGCCCGGCCCACCACCTACAATAGCAACATTCTCTTTGTCTTTAACTACGTTTAGCTCCTCTTTCTGATTCAAATAGTCAGTATAGTAATCGGAAAGAAATCTTTTAAGCAGCCTCCTCCTGATAGACCCGCCCTTGGTCTTATAATTGCACTCCAGCTCACACAATCCACAGATGTAACCACAGATATTGAAGAACGGGTTCTTTTCGTAAAGATAATCGCCGATCTGGATTATACCTTCCTTCGCTCTCTCAATATCCCGCGGCAAAAGAGAGATGAGCACATTAGTCCGCTGAATATCCTCATTGATGGGACATTTAATCTGACAGGGTGGCAATAGCTGCTTCATCGCCTCCTCGACATGAGCCCCTGCGGTTATTACTGTATGCCACATAGTCTACCTCCTTCACTCTTTGACATTGAGGCCTCCTGGCAGGTTGGCAAAGCCAAAATATAATACGAAATTATTCTCTAGTTTTGCAAGACACAACGCCACAAAGATAAACTCAGGCAAATAAGAAAAGACCCAGCAACCTACCTAGAGCAAAAACTCTGAAGTTCAAGGGAAATTCGCAGATTCGCCCTATTTCACCAGTTCGCCCAGAATCTCACCAGCCGCAGTGACAATCTGTACACTGAATGGCATCTGTCCCAGTGCATGAGTAGAACAAGAAAGACAGGGGTCATAGCAACGAATGGCTACCTCCACCCGGTTGAGGATACCCTCTGTGACTTTGCCATTTTTTATGAACTCTTTAGCCACTTCGTAGACCGCACGGTTCATCGCCCAATTGTTATTGCCCGAAGCTACAATGAGGTTGACCTTCAAAATCTTACCTGTCTCATCCACCCAGTAGTGATGGAACAGTGTTCCCCGCGGTGCTTCGATAACCCCAACGCCCTGCTCATTATACTCGCCAGACCCCACTGCCAAATTTGTAGAACAAATATCTTTGTCCTCCAACAGTTGCTGGGCTCTCTCCAAGGAATAAAGCAACTCAATGAGCCGTGCGTAATGATAGTAGAGCGAACCTTCCACTATGCCGTTTTTACCCATGCTTTTGAAGTTTTTAAGCTCTGAATTGGCCCTATAGGTCGATATTGCGTCACAAACATTCAAACGGGCCAGGGGGCCAGCCCTGTAAACACCTTTTGGATAACCCTGCTTCTTATAAAATGGAAACTTCAGGTATGACCAGTCCTCCACATACTCACCGATGATATCCAGATAGTTAGCAGGTTCGAACTGGTCTTCGAGGACCTTTCCTTCAGCGTCCAGTAGTCTCAATTTACCATCATAAAGTTCGAGATTGTTATCTTTGTCCACCAGTCCCAAATATCCGGTAGGAAAGCTTGCACAAGCACAGACGAAGTCGCTATTACGTTCGCAGAATTCCTTTATTATCGCAATGGCAGCTTCAGCGTCAGCTATCGCCTGGTCAATTTGCCGTAAGAAACGGTCACGGTCAGCGGGCGATAGTGCTGTGTTCATGCCACCGGGCACAGCACCGTTAGGATGAACCTTTTTCCCGCCGATAGCCTGAATTATCGCCTGCCCAAAACCGCGAAGTCTTACCCCCTTGATGGCAAGCTCTGGATTTGCCTCAATCAAACCCACCACATTCCGTTTTGCTGGCTCATAGTCCAACCCTAAAAGCAAGTCTGGACTAGCCAGATGGAAGAAATGAAGAGCATGCGACTGGATAAACTGCCCCATGTGCATCAGCTCACGAAGTAACTTCGCTGGCCTGGTCAACTCAACACCAAGAATCGCATCACAAGCCTTAGCAGAAGTCAAGTGATGGCTTACTGGGCAGATGCCACAAATTCTCGGAGTAATGACAGGCATCTCCCAGAAGACTCTACCCTCACAGAACTTCTCAAAGCCCCGGAACTGGGTCACGTGGAATCTAGCATCAGCAACATTGCCAACATCATCAAGTTGAATAGTCACCTTGCCATGACCCTCAAGCCTGGTAACCGGGTTTATCTCTATAGTCTTGCTAGCTTCGGAAGCTGCCCTAGTCTTTCTCGTAACTTCAGTCGCCATCTTGCACCCCTTTTAATCAAAGCGCATCATCTCGCTGGGCAATACAGGTATCCTGCCCTCCAGTAGTTCCTTCAAAGCATAAAGGATTGCCTTTGCCTCCGGAGGACAGCCTGGCACATAGCAGTCCACCTTTACTACCTGGTTTACCGGCTTCACTTGCTCCAGCAATGCTGGCACGTCTGGCGGACGAGGTATCTTTCCCTCACAGGTGCTCTCAGTCTCAATATAGGCACGCCTCAGCACCTCGTCCTTATCAAAAGTACTTCGCATGCCGCAAACCCCGCCGAAACAAGCGCAATCCCCCCAAGCCATCAAAATTTTACAATTAGCCCTCAGCTCTTTCAAAACCTCTTCCTCCTCAGTATTGCCTACCGAACCCTCGACTATACCTACATCCACTGGACTGAACTCTTTAATATCAGTAATCGGGCTCTTGGTAAACTCGATCATGTTGACTAGCTCCACTATTGCCTCATCGATATCCAGAAACGACATATGGCACCCAGAGCAAGCTTCTAACCACACAGTGGCTACCTTTACCTTCGCCATAGAAACAACTCCTGAGTTTGATTATTATCTTCTAAGCCGTCTATCGACCTCGCTAATGACTTCCCAGTCAGCACGAATCCCTTCCGGCGGCCTGACAAGGCGCGCGACGTGCCTGGTCAGGCCATCAAGAGTGGTGTAAGTTGCACTAACCTCTGTCCACAGCGGTGAGGGCAACACCACGTCTGCTTCAGAAGCAATAGCAGACATAAAGCTCGTCTGGACTACAAGTAGATCGATGCCACTAGGACGACCTGCTAACTCCGACACTCCCTGTTCCCCATCCCCCAGCAATAAGTATAAAGCTTTTATGGACTTATTTTTAGACAGTTTTGCCACACTGAATCCCCCGCCATTAACCACCCCCAGATTCCATAGCCCAACACTATTTCCTCCTGGCCTCAACCACAAAGTCCTCAGCTTACGTTTATCACCATCACAGATGGCCACTAAATCGAAAAGCAACGCCAGTAATTCTGGGCTCTTCAGCACCAGAATGTCTTGTCCGTACACGATAACGCCATGCTTTGCCCTAGCTAGCATAGAGGCAGCACCATGCAATTCTTCATAATCAAGCCCTGCTTGCTTACATGCATCCAAGGGTTTGATGTCAGCAAGACGAGCATCGCGGCTTTTGTCCCTACCAATAGTGACAACTAGACCTTCATCAATGATGAGCTTGACTAAAGCCCTTATAGCTAAAGCTTCTCTCCCTTTCTCCGGGCATAACCACAATGTCGCTTGGTAAGGAAAACTATTCTTGGCTGCATTAAACACGATCAAATTCGCACCGTTTCGCCTGACCGCACGAACAATATAGGAGCCAACTACAGGGTGAGTCTCCAAGGGGTCGGCCCCGACCACAAACAGGCAATCGGCCTTCAATAAGTCCTCAATCGAGTCGATTTCAACCTCTTTCAAGCCTTTCTTGATACCAGAAGCCTCTAATGCCTGTCCAACGAGCCTGAAATAATCCCCATCCAGACTATCAAGCTGCTTACTAGCCAGAGAACCTACTATAAGGTCTTTAAAAGCCTTGGCGGATTCATTGCTCAACTGGCTGGAAATCAGTCCAGCTATACCATTATCTCCATAACGCAACTTTACCTCTCGCAATCCAGCAGACACGATTTCTATAGCTTCGTTTAAAGAACAAGGTTCGAGCCTACCGTTACTCCGCCTTAATGGTGTCAGAACACGCTTACCGATCGCTTGCAAGGTGGAGAAGCGCCCTTTACCGCATAGTAGGCCACGAGGTTTGGTTAGGTCCGGACTATCAATCTTCACTATCCTATTGTCTTTGATAAACGCTTTGATTTCGCACCCCGCGCCACATATAGGACAGACACTAGTCACCTGCTCAGACTCAGAACTCTTGCCTTTGTAAGCACTTGACTTGGAGAAAATAGCACCTGTAGGACAGACCTGGAAACAAGCCCCACAAGAAATGCATGAAGACTCTCCAAGCGGCTGTCCTAGGTCAGCAACTACCCTATCCCGCCAGCCCCGGTAACCAAAGTCCAGAGTATGTATACTGGCAAATTCATCACACGCCCGTATACAGCGCCCACAAAGGACACAGCGGTTATGGTCGACGACCAAGTATTTATTTACTGAGTCCACCGGCAGTGAGGGCCAGGAAAGAGGATATCGGAAGTTGTCCATTTGATAGCGGTAAGCAAGGGCCTGCAACTCACACTCACCACTGGCTACACACTGCGCACAGAGATGGTTCTTCTCCGTAAACATTAACTCGAGAATAAGACGGCGGTATTTTTCCAGCCTTTCAGTATGTGTCTTTACTACTAAACCATCCCGTGCCGGGTAAGTGCAAGCTGGCATTGAGCGTCTCTCACCTTCGATCTCAACCAGACAAAGTCTACAAGCGGCAACATCACTCAAACCGTCATAATGGCACAATGTTGGTACGTCGATATTATTGGCCTTACAAAGCTCGAGAATAGTATCGCCTTCTTTTCCCTTAACCTGCTCCCCATTGATGGTTAAAGTAATCTCGTTCATTTTATTCTCCTACCTCAAGGTCACATCTTAGACATCTCTTAGCTTCTCTCCTGGCTTCATCCTCAGTCAAAGGCAACTCTATCTCCTCAAAGCTCCGCCGCCTTTTTTCTACAGGAAGTGTCAGCACCTCCGACCGAGGTTGCTCTTCCCAGATTTTCTTAGCCACCTCGATGGGTAATTCTTCGACAACCTCAGTCTTTTGCTTTAGTTCGTGCAATTCCACCCGCGATGTATCCCCTCTGAGATATTTGTCTATGGCTATGGCTGCTCTCCTGCCATCAGCAATGGCATATATCACCATGTCAGGGCCTCTGACAAAATCCCCACCGGCGAAAATGCCAGGGACATTAGTAGCCAGAGTATTAGGGTCAACACGAAGTCGATCCCATTCTGTCCTTTCCAGACGGCTATCCGGAGGCAAGAAGGAGAGGTCTGGCGCTTGACCCACCGCAGCAATAACCGCATCTGCCTCCACCACAAACTCTGAGCCACGTATGGGCACTGGTCTACGCCTGCCACTTGCATCGACATCACCTAACTCCATGCGAACGCATTGCAAACCAGTAACCCTCCAGTTTTCACTGAGAATCCGCACCGGATTGATTAGAAAGTTCACCTTTACCCCCTCAGCTACTGCACCCTCGTATTCCACTTCTGATACAGGCATTTCCTCCCGGGTACGCCGATAATAAATATTTACCTCTTCTGCCCCAAGTCGCAGCGCAGCACGCGCCGAATCGATAGCCACGTTGCCACCGCCAATAACAGCCACCCGCCTCTCAATCTTCGTCTGCCTGCCAATCTTTACATCGCGAAGGAACGTCAGGCCATAGTAAAGCCCGCTTAGCCCTTCTATCTCACCAGGAATCCCCATGCGCTGGCTCTTCTGCGCTCCGGCAGCAATAAAAGCAGCATCATAGCCGCTCTGCAGGAGGTGTCTCACTCGGAAATTCTCGTTTATCGGTGTACTGTACCTGATCTCTACTCCACGTTTTGCAATGTATTCAATCTCTTGCTCAATAACCTTGCGCGGTAAACGGAACTCAGGAATAGCCACAGCCAACATCCCACCGCCCACAGGAAGTGCTTCGAAAACTGTTACCCCATACCCCATCTGAGCTAAGAAGTAGGCACAGCTAAGACCGGTCGGACCTGCTCCGACCACAGCTACCTTCTGAGGCTTTGTCCTGGGGAATGGTTGCGGAGGGGGCAACTTATCTAAATTGTCAAAATACCAGTCGGCCACAAAGCGCTTGAGTGCACGGATTGCCATAGGTGAGTCTATGTCTTTTCGCAGGCACTTATACTCACAAGGATGGTGACAGATCCTGCCGCATATTGCCGGGAACGGGTTGCGCTCCCTAATAGTCTCCACCGCTTCCAGATATTCCCCAGCGGCGGTATGGGCAATATATTTTGGGACATTGATGCCCACAGGGCAAGTATGCTGACAAGGCGACGGGAATAGTGCCTGACACACCGCCGCCGGGCATCGCTTGTCCATAATATGAGCTTCATACTCATCCCTAAAATGCCGCACAGTAGTTAGCACAGGGTTAGGAGAGGTTTGCCCAAGCCCACAAAGCGAACAGGAGCTGACCATTTCAGCAAGTTCCTCAATAATTGCCAGATCTTCCATCGTCCCCTCACCATTAGTTATTTTGGTCAGCAGTTCCAGCATTTTGGGTATCCCCGCCCGACAAGGAGTACATTTACCACATGACTCGTCTCTGGTGAACTGGAGGAAAAACTTAGCCACATCAACCATACAGCTATCCTCATCCATCACTACCAAGCCCCCAGAACCCATAATTGCACCAAGGCTAGTGATAGACTCATAGTCCACAGGAGTATTGATATGCTGTGTTGGGATTACCCCGCCAGAAGGACCCCCCATTTGCACCGCTTTGAATCTCTTGCCTTCAGGTATACCCCCACCGATATCGAATATAATTCTTCCCAGCCTTGTCCCCAGAGGAACTTCAACCAGCCCAGTATTATTTACCTTCCCCACCAGGCAGAGTACTTTTGTCCCCTTGCTCCTTTCAGTACCCACACCCGAAAACCAGTCTGCTCCCTTCCATATAATTTGGGGCACGTTTGACCAAGTCTCAACATTATTGATGGTAGTCGGCTTGCCGAAAAGCCCCCTGTTCGCGGGGAACGGTGGACGCTGCCGTGGGTTACCACGCTTTCCTTCGATCGATATTAAAAGTGCTGTCTCCTCACCACAAACAAAAGCCCCGGCACCCGGGAAAATGTCGAGGTCAAATTCAAAACCAGTACCTAGTATGTTTTTCCCCAGCAAACCGTGTTCCCGAGCCTGCTCAATAGCATGTCGCAACGTCTCAATAGCTAAGGGGTACTCAGCTCGTATATAGGCATAACCCTGGCGCACATTGCCGATAGCGTAAGCACCTATTGCCATCCCTTCGATTATGGAATGCGGATTCCCCTCCAGTACAGCACGGTTCATATACGCCCCTGGGTCACCTTCATCACCATTGCACACCACGAACTTCTCGTCTCCCGGCGCATTGCGAACAAACCCCCATTTCGTAGCAGTTGGGAACCCGGCACCACCACGCCCCCTCAAACCAGACCTGCGAACCTCCTCCAAAACGGCTTCAGGGGACATCTGTGTCAATGCTTTAGCCAGCGCCTGATAGCCATCCTTGGCAATGTACTCCTCGATATCCATCGGGTCAATATCTTGATTATGCATTACCCTTATCTCTTGAAATCCAAAAAGAGGAGAGTTGGTATCCATCACCCATTCTGCTACCGGAGTCCCTTTAATAAAATGCTGTTCAACAATGCGTGGTATCCTGTCCTCAGAAAGGTCAGCATAGATTGTTCGCTTCTTGTTTCCAGGCTCAATGACGGTAATTACAGGTTCACGCCCGCATAACCCGATACAACTGGCTTTCAAGATAACAACGTCGGACAATCTGCGTGAGGTTATTTCACGTTCAAGAGCCGCGAATATTCTGTTGGCCCCTGAAGATATACCACATGTCCCCAGGTGAACCCTGACCTGCATTTTAGTCTCCCGCTCTGCAACCTTAGCCCGAGCGCGTTCTCTCCAGTTCAAAAGTTCCTCTACCGATGTAAGTGGCTTTACAATCATCTTATCCCCCAATTGCCTAGTTAGTTATAAGAATCCAAAATCTCTTTCAGTTTACTTGGCTTCACCTTTCTGTGTACGTCATGACCGATAGCCATCACTGGCGACAAACCACAGCAACCAAGGCATCTCACAGTTTCCAGCGAGAATTTCCCATCTGGGGTAATACCCTTGGGCTCTAGACCATAGTCCTTCTTGAGTGCCTTCAAAATCCTTTCAGAGCCTTTAACATAACAACTAGTTCCGGTGCAGACCTGAATAACATATTTACCTTTGGGAACGAGAGAAAAGAAGTGGTAAAAACTAACTATACCATAGACCTCACTTAAGGGGATTTTCATCTTCGCTGAGACCACCCGCAACACCTCCGCCGGTAGATAACCTATAATGCCCTGCGCCTGCTGTAACACCCGTATTATGGCCCCCGCCTTCCCAGCGTTTTCATCCACCACCTTAAGCACCTGTTGTAGAACCTCCTGACTAATACCTGTCCCTGCTTTCGTTGCCGTAACTGCATTTGTCTGCTGCACGATAACCCCCTTTGCCATCATGACTATAACTTAAGTTGGTACAGGACCACATTACACTAATACTTAAACTAACCGTGCCCACACCCACCCTTTCACAGTATCTCTATACCACCACAATGTTTACATCGTGCTTTTTGCCTAGATTCAAACCGTACTTTCAGTCAACTATAGTCGAACATCATCATCTTAGGACGCTCACACTAGCCCCAATGCGCATTATATTATACGGGCATTCCATCAGTAAAAACAACCTTATTTTTGAAAAGCACGGGAACCCCCGCCATGAATCAGGAGAAATTAACTCACAGCAACACCAGAAAGCTCGAGTAAGGAAACAACCGAAGTTTTGCTAAATAGCAGAGGTGAAGTGAAAAAGCAAACACAAAATTAGTAGGCCGTGCAGGAATCGAACCTGCGACACCCTGATTAAAAGTCAGGTGCTCTGCCGACTGAGCTAACGGCCCACGATACAAACCCAATTATAACAAGCCGAGCTAAGCAGAACAAAACCGATTACGCTCAAAAGAGCTGGCCCTCCAACAGAAGAGATGCTACTGAGCGGCCGACTCTTTTGGCTCCTCTACAGAGAGAAGAGTATGGATATATTGTGCTAAAGCTGGATGAATATCGCAAATGAAGCCGTCTCTGGCCACCTCCACTGAAAAGGTCAGCCGAGCTGGTTTTCTGGGCGAACTATCAAACTTGTTTAGCCCGGAGTCGTCCCATAGCATCTCTTTCCCCAGCAGCTCCAACATCCCTCTTACATCACGGGGCTGCTGCAACACTACTTCAAAACGTAACTGTTTAGCTAAAAGGTTGAGTTGATCGGTTCTTAGTTTTATCCTCATAGCTCAGTACTCGCTCCCGTTATGAACAGTACGATTTTTTAAACCGCCATTGGCTTCCGGATTTGACTTCCAAAGTGTACCATCTTTGTCGCTCGCAAATCAACCGCCGCCCATACTTTCCAGATTCCGATGTACCAGTGGTGTACCAGCACCGCATGGGATTATACCAGAGGCCTGCTAGCCAACCCATCTTCCAAACCTAGAAACCGCGCTAGAGTAAGCGCATTGCACACCGCATAGGCTTCGGCATCGTTGTTAAAGAAGATGTACACTATTTTTAAGTCCCTAACTGCCTCAGCGATCTTGGTCGCCCAATCGTGGAGCTCGTCATCGCTGTAACAGCTCCAGTATAGTCCCTTGCTACCGTGAAAACGAAAATAGGCAAAATCTGCTGTAACTACCGCCGGACAAGTAAACCCAGGCATATCAAAGACACACAGCGCAACATTATGCCGCCTTAAAAGAGCGATAATCTCGCTGCTCAACCACGACTCGTTGCGGAACTCAAATACATGCTGGTACCCAGGAGGTAAAGTCTGCAAGAAACTCTCTAGAACATGTTCATTTCGTTTCATACCGGGCGGCAATTGATACAAAAGGGGGCCCAATTTCTCCTGTAGAAAATTGGCCCTAGTCAGAAAATTTTGTAGTGGTTCGTTGGTGTCCCTCAATCTCTTTATATGTGTGATAAAACGGCTGACCTTTACTGCAAATACAAACCCTGGAGGTGAAGATCGGTACCAGGTGGCAAAAGCCTTTTCGGAAGGCAGCCGGTAAAAACTATTGTTAAGCTCTACAGCATTGAAATGGCTTGCGTAGAACTCCAGCCACTTCGCTCTGGCAAGGTCGCTAGGATAGAAATTGTTCCGCCAGTGCTCATAATGCCAGCCGCTGGTACCAATAAAATATGCCGGCATACTCTCGTACTCCACTACAAGTTACCGCTAACCGTCTGTGTGAGTAATATCTCATACTCCTACACCATATTCTACTACCTTCAAAACCGAGAAACACACTACACGTAGGTTGAAGGAACCACCTCCTACACCAGAAGCGGAGCCATGCATCACAATTGCGATAGATCAAATTTCATCCCATCTCGTGCAGCAATAACTTTGATACCGGTCTCTTGAGCTAGCGCCTGGGCAATTTCCCACGGTTTCGACCGCCAAATAGACATGCCGAAATGGGTCAGTATAGCGGCCTTAGGCCTTGCTTCCTGTATTATCCTTTTGGCTTCAGGGATAGCAAGGTGATCAACCCCGTCTCTGGGCTCGAGCATAACCACATTCATCACCAACAGTTCTCCACGATAGTAATCAACCAGACCATCAAAATACTTAGTATCGGTAATCCACGCCACAGTATGTCTGGGAGTATAAAAGACAAACCCATAAGTCTCTACAGGATGCCTATGCTTGACCGGGGTCCGAAAGAAAACATCCCCGACCGCGTATTGACCGTTCTCTTTGAGAACCTCAATCCTCTCCGGGTAATCAAGCGTATAAGGGAAGACAACAGCACCATCATCGAAGGCATCGGCAGGAGCAAACAACGCCCCCCGGCGTTTGAACCCACCTTCAGTCATTGCCTCAAGCATTATGTTAACATCACCGGAGTGGTCGATATGCTTATGCGACAGGATGATTGCCTTTAGATGTGTGGCATCCAGTTTTTTCTTTGTGCTGTATACCAGACATCCAGGTCCCGGATCCAGAAGCAGTTCCACATCGCCAAACTTCAGCCAGACACCCCCCGATGCCAGCAGCTGCTTGGTGACCACAAACCGGGCACCGGCAGTGCCCAAAAAGATTATAGAATCATCTGAACTATGCACAGCTTACAATTATACCAGTTCTCCACCTAGCCCTCTCGATTGTATTTTGCTAAAATCTCTCAGAAAGGTAGTAGCTATGGTAGAGTTACCGAGCGAGATCGCCAGACTCATCAGGGAGTACTATGAAAAGTGCGGTAAACTGCTCACCA
The DNA here is from genome assembly GCA_036821185.1 of Chloroflexota bacterium. Lineage (GTDB taxonomy): Bacteria > Chloroflexota > Dehalococcoidia > GIF9 > UBA5629 > CALJTV01. The sequence goes on from DAISKD010000001.1 coordinate 349,998, forward strand.
TAGGCACGGTCGAATCAGCCAGCGGCGGGAGGATCGGTGACAAAATAACCGATGTGCCGGGTAGCTCCGATTACTACAAGGGCTCCATCGTTGCCTACAGCAACGAAATAAAATCCAGGGTTGTTGGTGTAAAAAAGCAAACGCTGACAAAAAAGGGGGCTGTAAGCCAGGAGACTGCCCTGGAGATGGCAAGAGGTGGCAGGAAACTTCTTAAGGTGGATATCTGTATATCAGACACAGGTATCGCCGGACCCACAGGCACCACAGAGAGAAAGCCTGTGGGGCTGTTTTACATGGGACTCTCAGCCGCCGATGCCGATTGGATCAGGGAACACCGTTTCCACGGTGACAGGGAAGAGAACAAGCAGAATGCCACTGAAGCCGCATTGGGGCTACTGAAGGAATACTTGGAGACCTGTCTGAAAAAAGCAACTACAACCCCTCTCGAAGAAAAACATGTAGTTACCTGCTTTCTAGAGCACAAAGGCAAAATCCTGCTGCTCAGACGGAGTGCCAAAGTGGGCACATATCGCCGAAGCTGGGCCGGAGTCAGTGGTTACATAGAAACGAATGACGTCGACCAAGCCTATACCGAGATTAGAGAAGAAACAGAACTCTACGAAAAAGACGTTAAACTTGTCCGCAAAGGGGAGCCGCTCGAGGTCATTGACAGAAACTTGAATAGAAAGTGGATTGTGCACCCTTTTCTTTTCCACGTTAAAGACCCTGAAAAGGTCAAAATCGATTGGGAACACACAGAGATGAGGTGGATCAAACCAAGTGAGATGGGAAGATACCACACCGTCCCAGGGCTGAAGGAGGCACTGGCGCGCGTGTACAAGCGATAGATAACCTTCATAAAAAGGTAGGCATAAACCGCATAAAAGAGCCAAGAGCACAATAGGCCAAGACTGGTTCTGGAAAGGGCTTCGAAAGGTTGTTAGCTCGGGTAAAAACAGCAGCAATAGTGGGGCTGGATGCCCAAACGGTAGAGGTCGAAGTTGACATAGCCAGCGGGCTACCAGCAACTGTCATCGTCGGGCTGCCCGATGCCGCCGTACAGGAGGCGAGGGAAAGAGTTCGTGCTGCTATCCGCAACTCCGGATGTAATTTCCCTGCGCGGAGGATTACCATAAATCTAGCTCCAGCCGACCTCAAGAAAGCCGGGCCTGCTTATGATCTGCCTATCGCTATTGGAATACTGCTAAGTTCCGGACAAATAAATGCCGACGTCTCACAAATTATGTTTCTTGGCGAGCTTTCCTTAGACGGTGCCTTGCGGCATACTCAAGGTATTCTTCCGATGGTCTCTTTAGCCCGTGACAAAGGGCTACACCAGGTTGTTGTGCCCGCCGATGATGCTAAAGAGGCTTCCCTTATAGAAGGTATAAAAATCCTTCCGGTCGTCTCACTGGCCCAACTGGTCAGCTATTTCCGTGGCGAGACAGCAATCTCAGAATACAGATCCGACCGGTCGTGGCAAAATACAGACACGGTACACACTTCGGTCGACTTAAACCACATAAAAGGCCAGGAACATGCCAAACGTGCTTTAGAAATAGCAGCCGCTGGTGGACACAACGTGTTGATGTCCGGCCCTCCTGGAAGTGGAAAGACTATGCTGGCGCGCTCGCTGCCCTCGATCATGCCCGCGATGACATTCGCAGAAGCACTGGAAGTGACCAAAATATACAGTGTGAGCGGACTTCTTTCCCCTGATACTCCACTGATAACTCGACGCCCTTTCCGCGCACCACACTATACTATCTCACACGCCGGACTTGTTGGGGGTGGACACTGGCCGCGCCCCGGAGAAGTAAGCTTAAGTCACCGAGGGGTGCTTTTCCTTGACGAATTCCCTGAATTCAACCACACCGCTTTAGAATCGTTGCGCCAGCCGCTTGAGGACAAAGTTGTTACCATAAGCCGCGCTCAGGGAAGCATCACCTTTCCGGCCAATTTCATGTTGATAGCTGCTATGAATCCTTGCCCTTGTGGCTACTTTGGTGATCCTGTCAGGGAATGCAAGTGCTCTCCATCTGAGATCTTGCGCTATCAAAAACGGATCAGCGGCCCGCTTCTAGACCGCATAGATATTTTTATTGAAGTACCCCGCCTAGAGTACGAGAAGCTTACCGATGATACCCCTTGCGAGAATTCAGACTACGTCCGCCGTCGGGTAGAAACTGCCAGGAAAATTCAGCAAAGTAGATTCCATGACGCAAAGCTAACCTGCAATGCCGAGATGACACCCGTAGAGGTCAAGGAATTCTGTCGCCTGGAAAGCGAGGCCCAAGGACTTCTGAAGGCGGCCATGAAACAGTTCCATCTTACTGCCCGTGCTTTTCACCGTATACTTAAACTTGCCCGTACCATTGCCGACCTAGAGGCGGCAGAAACTATAAGGACTAGACACCTCGCCGAAGCCCTCCAGTACCGCCAGCGGAGCCTGGCGTGAAGCAAAATCCGCTGCTGTTATTGCAGCCTCACAACAAATTCACTGGCGCCAGAACGTTAAACCTCTGGGGACGGCCCACGCCCACCAAGCCTGCGAAGGGATTCCGGCACCTCAAATTTGGCCCGCCCTGCGGTGCATTTATCCAGGCTCCGCATTACACCAATGAAGCGGTGGTAAGGAATTGAAACCAGTAGCTCGTCAGCTTTATACCCGGACATCCGCCGACTGGTATAGTCCATAAGGCTCACATTAAGCTCGCCAGTAACCACGGGATAAGCCACAGCCTGATGGCAGGTTGAGCCACACATTTCCAGCTTGGGCGGTATCCCTGTAGCATAGTTGTCCAGGGTGACCAGCCGACATGCCTGTAGAGGATTACAGATAAAAAGCACGACATCCGGTTCGAACTCGGCTTTTTGCATCGGGGAAAGAACGACGTGCTCTGCAAGCCCAAATGGTGGTGCAGCACACAAATATTGCGCCCTATGAAACACTGTTACTGAACAAAAGAGCTTTTCCCCCTTCACCAAGAATTCTTTTAATGCCTTATCACCCTCACCTTTCGGCCTTTCTGCCAGCCCGAGATGCCAGGATCCACCCCTACAAGAGGAACTTTCTGCCGTCAGGTCAATGGTTTCTCCCTCCCGCGCTTTCAAAAAAGCCTCACACACGCGGTGCCTCCCAGCGGCTGCTGCAGCGGGAGGTTCCATTGAATAGGTGATAGCTATCGGACTACCTGCAAGCCCTAAAACAGCACTAATTTCTGCAGCATAATCTTTCCATTCCATTTCACGCCTCCTTTCGGCAATCATAACTATCCCGCTAGCCTCATCGTTACCCATGATGCAATTATGTACAGAAAGACGCCAATAAGTACCGATGGCACCAACCCCCACCGGGGTAACATAAACATCATAGCTAGGGCATACAGTGCCCATGCCGGAAGTAGCAACAGCATACCGCGGAAGTAGGACACTGTGGCACCAGCTCCCCCAGCGAGATATATGCTCACTAATGTCACCACGCTGATGCTGGGGAAGAAAGCTACAAAAGCAGCAAGCAATCCTTTCCCGTGACTGCCAAAATAGGTCACAGTAGCTACAATTATCCCACCGATAACAAAATAAATAGCAAGGAGTTTCACAGACATAGACTACTTCCTCAGGATATCCTACTCTTAGTGCACAGGCCTCAAGCCCTAACGGAAACAAGTCCAAAAAGGTCCTAGCTTTTCCTTAACCTCCTCTATTATTCTTTGAGTCTGTGCAAGGGCAACATCAGTGACGAAGCGCTGGGGCACTTGCTCCGGCTCTTCCACACTCAATCTCCATCCAGCGAGCCCGCTGACCAATGCCAGCCATGCATGAGGCAATACCCTCTCATTGTAACCGGAGGCAATCAAATCAATTACTCTTCCAGAACAAACCGATGCCATCTCCCTCACCTTCTCACCTATCATGCGGAAACCTGCGACCGACAGCCCTAGTGCGGTTAACTGGTCACTAAAATGAGGGTTCGAACCACCGTTGCGAATGATCACCTGAGGCTGGAACTCCCAAACCAACGGCTCCACTATGGACTCAAAAACGAGCTTATACGACTCGTAGCCAGCCCCAACAGGCAAAGGCACGTTGACCGTGAAGCCTTTACCTGACCCGCTACCGATCTGGTGAGAGAAGCCTGTGCCGGGATAAAGCGTCCTTGGGTCCTGGTGTAGGTCAATGAACAGGAAACGGGGTTCCTCGTAGAAATACTCCATGGTACCATTACCTGCATGTGCATCGGTGTCCAGAATAATAATCCTTTCCAGTCCATATTTCTGAATCAAATAGCGCCCGCAAAAGGCAACATCGTTATACAGGCAAAATCCTTCACCGTAACTGGGTTTTGCATGGTGTAAGCCACCACCTATAGAGACCACCTTTATAAACTTGCCCTGCTGAACCAAGTCGCATGCCAGCTTTGCCTGCCCCACCACTAGCCTGGCAGCCTCTTCGAGTTTTCCTGGGGTCCCTACAGGCATGTTGTCCGCACTGTGATATCTGTAAAATGACCCCGGGTATGCCAGCCCCAGATTAGCAGCCTTGAAATACTCGCGGGTGAACTCGATATAATCTTTCGAACAGATCAGCAGTAGGTCTTCCTCCGTCGCTGGAGATGCCTCTTTAAGGCAGTAGTTATCGTCCTCCGGCAGATGTTCCCGCAAGAACTGCAAAAATACCTCATAACGCCCGCCGCGAAATGGGTGTCCCGCACCGAAATCGTACTCTTTTAGTCCTTCCTGCCACAAAATTGCAATAGACATTGTTATAGTTATAGGTCTTCAGTCGGCCCGCTTAGTTTTTGACCACCTCGCCGCAGTTAGCGCAAAATTTGAACCCCGGCGCGATGACAGCACCACACCGTGAACAGACCGATCCTACAGCCAGCCCACAACCCCCACAGAACCGCTGTCCCGGGTTGATCTGCCAGCCACATCTTGGACACAGAATCACTAACCCTCTCTGCCCTGATCGCTGGGTTGCAAAACTGTTTGGGGTTGGTCTCCCGGAAATCAGTAGCTGTTGCAGGAGTTTGCCACCGCCCCAGACGCATCCCAGACAAAACAAACCGACAGAAGCTACGATGGCTAGATTCATACCAGCCGGCAGCCAGGAAATCAACGTCAGCAACAGGCCTGCGAGACCAAAAAAGAACAGTATACCGCCTACCAGTCTACGTATCATCACCTTAAAGACTGCGAACTAATTGTAGCAAATCGACACCCAATCAAAAACCAGCTCGCTAGGTATAAGAGCCCCAGACGGAGGACACAGCTAGCTGCTGACCAAGAAATTGCTAAGATGCTGCCACAGGAGGCTTACGGGTCGCCCAGGGGCGCGCTTCTTCGAGCTGCGCGGCAAGACGAAACAGGGTTGCCTCATCGCCAAAGCGTCCAACAAAATGGACACCGATAGGAAGACCATTTGAATTCCAAAATAGCGGCACCGACATAGCTGGTTGCCCGGTAATATTGCACACGGGTGTGAATGGGACAAACTCAGCAGCCCTACGCTGGGCGTAAAGAGGGTCCTCAGGAGGTGGGTCAAAAGAACCTAAGGGTAATGGCGGTTGGGACAGCGTTGGCGTGAGCCAAATATCATAATCAGCAAAGAATCTGGCTACATCCCGGGAAAATCTCTGCAAAACCGTCACTGCAATCAAATATTCCGATGCAGTCCGCCGACTTCCCATTTCGTAAATAGCCCAGGTGGCAGGCTCAAATTGCTCTGGCGTGGGCTTCTTTCCCGTTGCCAAAGCGGCAGCATCAATTGTCGAAGCGCAACCCGCAGCCCACACAGTCATGAAAGCGCGGTTCACCAGTTCAATGCCATCAGTCACCGGTGACACCTCGGTCAGCTCATGCCCAAGGTCTACACATAGTTGTGCTGCATCCCGCGCCGCCAAGGCACAATCAGGGTGTACCGGCACACCTGTAGGGGCCTGAACAGTGAACGCAATCCGTAGCCTACCTGGTGGTGCCCCCACTTCCTTTATGAAAGGACGCTTTTTGGGCGGTGCCCAATAAGGGTCGCCAGGACTCGCCCCACTGGTAACATCAAGCAGCGCCGCGCTATCGCGCACCGTACGAGTCAGTGCATGTTCCACAACTAGCCCGCCCATAATTTCACCAAAATCAGGCCCCAGAGGATTCCTAGCACGGGTCGGCTTCAAACCAAAAACCCCACAGCACGATGCAGGAATACGAATCGAGCCGCCGCCATCATTGCCATGAGCCATAGGTACCATACCAGAGGCTACCGCAGCTGCCGAACCACCACTGGACCCACCCGGTGTCCGAGTCAGATCCCAGGGATTATGACATGCGCCAAACAACTTCGGCTCAGTAGTGGGCAATAGACCCAACTCAGGTGTATTCGTCCTGCCAAGGATAATCAAGCCCGCACGCTTTAATCTCATCACCAGCTCACTATCGTGGGGAGGAACAAAGTCACTGAGAAAAGCACTGCCCAGAGTCATGCGAACCCCTCTATAGGGTGCCAGAAGATCCTTAAGAAGGAATGGCACCCCGGTAAAAGGGCCTCTGGGTAACTTGCTTGAAGCTGCTGCGCGGGCCTGCTCATACATAGGGGTAACCACAGCATTAAGCACGGGGTTCAGCCGCTCGACCCTACGGATTGCCGCGTCCACAAGCTCCAGCGGTGTTACTTCTCTCCGCCTCACCAGTTCCGCTTGGGCGATACCATCAAGAAAAGCTAGCTCGTCAGCATCTATCATTCCCCACCCCCTGAATGGAGATGTCTATCTCTCTATCCTCCTTAGCGCAAAAACCACAGGGTTAGTTGTATCGGGACAAGCAACAGTGGTCCCATCCGGCTTGTCCTCCCACGGAAAACCTCCGCCTAGCTGCAAAACGGAAACAAAAGGGAAAATTGTATAAAATGCCCACGAGCACATGCCCTTCGGGGTCGTCTCACCAATTATAAACTCATCGCCCACCCTATGACCAGCAGCACAATGCCCCTTCTGGGAGACAACTTTGGCAGAAACTTCACAGAACCCGTTGTCAGACACAGGTCGACCTCCATCTGCCACCAGTGCAACTGCAAGAAATCGCCAAGCCAACGTCAGCACTGCACGGCGAAAATTACTACTGCAGCCCTGTACCGATTATACCGGACAAAGAACTAAACCACCACCCCGTAAACTACTTGTCGCCCTGCAAAACCTGACCGGCTTTTTACTTAATCTCTACCTTGGCTCCAGCCTCTTCCAGTTTCTTCTTTATCGCAGCCGCTTCGTCTTTACTCACGCCTTCTCTGACCGGCTTTGGAGCACTTTCTACGAGTTCTTTGGCTTCTTTCAGTCCCAGGGGGGTAACCTCCCGGACAGCTTTGATTACGTTGATCTTGTTTTCACCCACCTCTTTAAGGATAACGGTGAACTCGGTCTTCTCCTCCTCGGCCGGTACAGCAGCTGCAGATGCCCCTGGCGCTACCGGCGCTGCCGCCATAGCCACTGGGGCTGCCGTAACACCAAACTCTTCCTCCAAAGCCTTAACTAGCTCCGCTAGCTCCAAAACCGTCATTTTCTTTACTGCTGCTATAATCTCTTCCTTAGTCATGATCCTCTGCTCCTTGCTTTTAATTACTACTAATTACTACAGTCCAGCCATCTACTTGCCGGACTGACTATTCCCTCAGTACCTGTGTTACCCCTCTCACCCCCACCCGCACTATAACACACTAACCTGCCTCAAGCTGGTGTATCCTGGCATTCAGTACTCCAACCAGCGCCCTCAATGGTGCAGTCATCACATTATGTAAAGCTTGCAGCGGTGCTTGCAGTTGTCCGATCAATCTGGCGAGCAACACCTCCTGCGATGGAAGCATAGCTAGACCAGCCACGTCTCGGTCACTCAGTAGCCTGCCGCGCAATATGCCGCCTTTTATCTGCAGTATTGAACCCGATGACTGAATATATTCCCGCAAGATACGTGCTGGTTTGACTGCGTCGTCGAAGCAAAAAGCTAAGGCAACTGGACCTACAAGCAAAGAGCTCAGATGCGGCACACCGGCTTTATCCCCAGCAAACTTAGCCAGGGTGTTCTTTACCACCCGGTACTCTATGCCGCTCTCCGCAAGCTGACGGCGAAGTTGCATCATCTCCCTCGCCGTCACCCCCCTGTAATCTACGGCTACAGCTATAAAACAGCGCGATAAGCGCTCAGCCAGTTCTTCTATTTGTTGCCTCTTTTTTTCTTTCTCTTTGGACATTTACACACCCCTTATATAATTCAAAAGTCCCTGTGCCTATGGCGACAAGGACTATAACCTTCACAAATTAGGTTCATATAGCCTCGGCAGGCTCCTAAGATTTAAGCCTACAGGCACCTGCTGTCACAGGCACAATCCTGATTTAAACTATTCAGTTATCGGATCTCAGATATCTAAGATTAAACCAAAATTGGCCTCAGGTCAAGTCTGATCCCTGGACCCATCGTGGTCGAAAGGAAGGCACTTCTGATGTACTGCCCCTTTGCTCCGCTCGGCTTAGCCCTGACCACAGCTTCTACTACTGCAGTTAGGTTCTCTAAGAGCTGGGAACTGGCGAAACTGATTTTGCCAATAGGTACATGGATGATTCCCGTCCTGTCCAGTCGGAACTCAACTCTACCTTTGCGTGCATCAGCGATGGCTCTGGGTAAGTCATCTGCTGCCACCACTGTTCCGGACTTTGGATTGGGCATCAAACCCCTCCGACCCAATATCCTGCCTAACCTACCCACCTTGCCCATCATATCTGGCGTGGCAATGCTGACATCAAAGTCAATCCAGCCATCTTCGATTTTCTTTATGAGCTCATCGCCGCCCACATAGTCGGCTCCTGCCCCTTCAGCAATCCGGGCTGCCTCACCTTGAGCAAACACAAGAACCTTGATCTGCTTGCCCAAGCCATGGGGCAGAATTGCAATACCACGCACCTGCTGATCAGCACTTCTGGGGTCAAGGCCCATTCTCAAATGTAACTCCACAGTCTCGTCAAATTTGGCAAAGGTAGCTTTTTTAGCTAGCTCAATCGCCTCGCTTAGAGGGTAAGCGGTCATCCGATTTACAAGTTTCACAGCACTTTGATATTTTTTACCTCTGTCCATAGTCTATTCCACCTTTATACCCATACTCCGCGCTGTCCCCTCGATAATTTTTGCGGCTGCTTCAACATCACATGCGTTCAGGTCTCTCATCTTGGCTCTGGCGATCTCATAAAGCTTGGATCGTGGTAACGTACCGGCACTCTGTCTGCCCGGTGCACTGCTCCCTTTATCAATCCCCAAGGCTTTCTTGATCAAGTCAGAAGCTGGTGGGGTCTTGGTGACGAAGCTAAACGACCTGTCTTCATATACAGTTATCTCCACAGGAACTATCGAACCAGCCTGTGATTTGGTCCTGTCATTGTACTCTTTGCAAAAAGCCATAATATTGACACCGTGCTGACCAAGGGCAGGACCTACCGGCGGAGCCGGTGTGGCTTTGCCAGCCTCAATTTGTAATTTGATAACCGCTTTGATTTTTTTAGCCATCTTGTGCCTCTACAATCGTTGAACCTGCAGGAAATCCAACTCAACAGAAGTTTCGCGACCAAAGAGGGTCAATAAAACTCTCACCTTACCTTTAGCCTCATTTATCTCATCTACAACGCCAACGAAATCCGTAAATGGCCCGCCCACCACACGCACGCTATCTCCCTTACGAAAGCCGACCTTTACCCTCGGAACACCTTCCTCCATCTGCTTTAATATAGATTCTACCTCGGCCTCGGATAAAGGCGTCGGCTTGCTGCCGCTGCCTACAAAGCCGGTCACCCCCGGTGTATTACGCACTACACTCCAACTTTCATCATCCATCTTCATCTGAACCAGCACATAGCCCGGAAACACTCTTTTTCTAACCGTCCGGCGTTGCCCTCCTTTCACCTCTATCTCCTCCTCGGTAGGAATCACAATCTTAAAAATCTTGTCCTCGGCATCCATAAACTTGATGCGCTGCTCTAGTGCCCTTTTCACACGCTCTTCGTACCCTGAATATGTATGTATTATGTACCAGCGTTTGTCACCATTTTTCATACGAAGCTAGCCTCCGCCCAAGAAAACTTTGGTCACCAGCTCCGCAAAACCATAGTCCAGAACCCCTAGAATCAGCCCCACAGCAACACAAAGCCCGATAACCATTACCGTCAGGCGCAACGTTTCTCGCCTCGACGGCCAGACGACTTTCCGTAATTCGCCAACAATGTCGCTAATATACGCGAATCTAGAACGCTTTTTGGGCTTGACGGTTTGAGGTTGTACCTTTTTCACCAAAGACTACCTGGTCTCTCGGTGGAGCGTATGAGTATGACATCGAGGACAATATTTCCGTAGCTCCAGCCGTTGCGGGTCATTTTTCTTATTCTTGGTAGTAGTATAAGTTCTCTCCTGGCACTGGGTACAAGCCAGGTGGATAATACCACGCGCGTCGCCTTTCTTAGCCATAACAAGTTACTCTAAAATCTTACTTATGACGCCAGCCCCTACTGTTCTGCCGCCTTCTCTGATCGCAAACCGTAGCCCTGTTTCCAAAGCCACCGGGTATATTAGCTTGACAGTCATCTTCACATTATCTCCAGGCATCACCATCTCCACACCTTTGGGCAACTCAATTGTCCCGGTAACATCCAAGGTTCTGATATAGAACTGTGGTTTATAACCATTAAAGAAAGGTGTATGACGCCCGCCTTCTTCCTTAGTCAGTACATACACTTCAGACTCAAAATGTGTATGCGGCGTAATTGAGCCAGGAGCAGCCAGAACCTGTCCTCTCTCGACTTCATCACGCTCAATACCTCTGAGTAAACAACCAACCGCATCACCAGGCTCCGCCGTCTCCAAGGTCTTGTGGAACATTTCCAACCCAGTTATCACCGTTTTGCGAGTCTCCCTAATGCCAACGATTTCGACCTCTTCACCCACCTTTGCTACACCACGTTCTACCCTACCAGTGACCACTGTACCACGTCCCTTTATTCCGAACACATCTTCGATAGGCATCAAGAAAGGTTTGTCCTTGGGCCTAACTGGCAGAGGTATCCATTCGTCCACAGCATCCATCAATTGTAGAATCTTGCCGCACCACTGGCACTCCCGCTTACCACACCCGCACTCGAGGGCCTTTAACGCACTTACTCTGATTACCGGGGTCTTATCACCCGGAAAGCCATACTTTGAGAGCAGGTCCCTCACTTCAAGTTCAACAAGCTCAAGTAACTCCTCATCCTCCATAGCATCTACTTTGTTTAGCGCCACCAGCATGCTTGGCACCTCAACCTGGCGCGCCAAAAGAATATGCTCTCTGGTCTGGGGCATGGGCCCATCCGGGGCACTGACCACCAAAATCGCCCCGTCCATCTGAGCAGCGCCGGTAATCATGTTCTTGATGTAATCGGCATGCCCCGGGCAATCCACATGGGCATAATGGCGCTTCTCAGTCTCATATTCAATATGAGCGATAGCTATCGTCAAACCGCGTGCCTTCTCTTCAGGGGCATTATCGATAGAATCAAACGCGCGGAACTGAGTTGGACCATTCTTGGATAACACCAGCGTAATCGCCGAAGTCAATGTGGTCTTCCCGTGGTCCACATGACCAATCGTGCCCACATTAACATGTGGTTTGGTTCGTTCGAAAACCTTCTTTGCCATTCTAAAAACCTCCTTTTCTAACGAGCCCACAACCAGATTCGAACTGGTGACCCCGTTCTTACCAAGAACGTGCTCTACCGACTGAGCTATGTGGGCAACTTCTTCCGTTCAGCTTTGAGCTGTCAAATTATACCAGATTATACACTATATTTTAATAAACTCTCCAAGATTTGCAAGTAGTGGAGGGGGTAGGATTCGAACCTACGCAGCCATCAGGCGGCAGATTTACAGTCTGCTCCGATTGTCCACTCCGGCACCCCTCCCAGACACATGACTATAGCCCGAGAGGGGAGTCGAACCCACTAACCTACCGATTACAAGTCGGTTGCGCTACCATTGCGCCACTCGGGCAATTGACCAGCGGGCAAGACTTAGCCTTACCCCTAGACCTATCAACCACAGGCTTTTAGTATAGAAAAGGAGTAGGCCAAAGTCAAGTTGCTTCGTCTGTAAGCTTGGGACAAACAATCTGCCCGCAGCTCGCTGGAGGTGACCCTCTTTTCCGTCTTCGCCACAAGTAGTACTACTTATCCGCTCCCTCTAAGACTGAAACTAACTTCTGCCCGGCAATATACGCCTCGTCCAGCGCAGCCGGGTATCGCAATATAGCTCCTGCTTCATCTATTCCAGAAAAGACCACTCCTCCGAGATAGCCTATATCCAAAGTCGCAAACCAGCTCTTTACCGTAGCTAGCGCCGGCTGAAACAGGTTAGGTAGCTTTGTGCCGCCAACTGATACAAATAGCCCCTTACGTTTTCTGTCCGGCGGTATGGCGACCGGAATCTTGAGTATATACTTGACGACCCATATCGCCTGGCAACGGTCGATCATAGCCTTAGCTTGAGCCGTTATGCCCATAAAAAAAATAGGTGACGCCAATACAATCCCATCAGCCTTCCGCAAATCAATATGTAACCACTGCATGTCATCATCAACAACGCATTTACCCGTCTTTAAACAGCCATCGCAATGGCGGCAAGGAGCAATGTTCAATGCGCTGAGCACAACGATCCTCGTATCAGCACCTGCCCTAGCAGCTCCGGACATTACCTGCTGAAGCAAGATGTCGGTGTTCCCATTACGTCGGGGGCTTCCAGCTATGCCAATAATCTTCATTTCTACAACCGATCCTATACCCTGGTCTGTTACTCAGCTATTTGTAGTATACTTTACCTGTAGAGGATTATAAACCCGGCGAAAGTATACAATACGAAGACCAAGACAGGCCATATCCGCCAAGACACTTTTGCAGACAATAAGGCTAATAAGATAAAATTAAAGGCGCTTTTATTTTGAACGACACCCTATGGGGGAGAACATGACAAAAGAAATGATGAAAGACAAAATACTTCGGCAGGCCAAGCAAGAAAAAAGGACACAGCTCACCGAGATAGAGTCAAAAGACCTCCTCAAAGAGGCTGGAATACCCGTCGTAGAGGCTAAACTAGCACGCACAAAAACCCAAGCTGTTTCGTTGAGTAGAGAAATCGGGTTTCCCGTGGTGCTGAAAATAGTCTCGCCCGATGTGATCCACAAAAGCGATTCCGGCGGTGTCAAATTAGGGCTCGACAGCGCCACACAGGTTGGCAAGGCATATAGCGAGATAATAGCTTCAGTGAAGCGGCACCACCCTGATGCCAGGATCCACGGCGTCTCGGTGCAGAAAATGGCTAAGCCAGGGGTGGAAGTGATAATAGGTATGACAAAAGATGCCCAATTTGGTCCGGTGTTGATGTTCGGGCTTGGCGGAATCTTGGTTGAGGTACTGAAAGACGTCGCCTTTAGGATAGTGCCACTTACAAGGAGAGACGCCAGAGAAATGATAAGGGAGATAAAGGGCTATCCTTTGCTCCAAGGTTATAGAGGGCAAGAGTCAGCAGACGTTGCTTTCCTTGAAGAATTGCTGCTAAGAGTCTCCAGCTTCATCGAGAAGAACCCAGAGATAAAGGAACTTGACCTTAACCCCATTTTTGCTTACATGAACGGTGCCGTAGCAGTAGACGCTCGGGTAATTCTGGAGCCGTGGTGAGACCATACCCCTGTGTACACACTCTTCAGCGCAGGTAACACTGCAACAGCTCCACAGCTTAAGGCTGCTGGAACCAAAGAAAAACAGCGGATACCTGTTAGCTGTAAAAAGAGGCCAATCTCAGCTTTCAACAACCAGAGATAAAAAAACGACCCCGATGGGATTCGAACCCACGATCTCCACCGTGACAGGGTGGCATGTTAGTCCGCTACACTACGGGGCCATACATGAATAGCGTAAACAATATATAGTGCCGTGTTAAGCTAGCAGTAAGTCTACCAGTACCACGCTAAAAGTGTCAAGCAATTTTTGAGTGTTAAAAACAGCTACGTGAGTGGCTTGACAGATTTTCGAAGCGTTTGCTACCATTAGCCCCGAATGGGGATATAGCTCAATAGGGAGAGCACTGCGTTCGCATCGCAGGGGTCGGGGGTTCGAATCCCCCTATCTCCATTGTGTTTTTGGATACTCCTCGTTCCCCAAGCTAATCATTTGCCCAAAATTATCCAGACGGCAGTCGTTCAATACCACGACATTTTTAGAGATCCTTCCGAATCACTTAATCGCCACAAGGACAAATTCTGACATCAACTCAAACTCATACGCACAGAGGGCTCTTTCTGCTAAAATAATGTTCGTTGACGAAGAAAATGACAAGGGGCAATCGTACCAAGTTGGAAAAGAACATACTTGCCGCTATAAGGGCGCTGAACGCAAAGGCGAACCGTTCTTTGCCCGTTAAGCGAGTCGCCGATTCAGCTTTGAGCAAACTTCAAAAGCTCATACCAGGGGCGGGATGTTGGATACAGACGATTGACTATCATCAAAAAGGAGTCTCACTTCTCAGTTATCGGGGCTTAAACAAAGAAACGATAGAAAAATTAACTTGCTGTGACAACAAAGCAGACTTTATTTCTCAAACCATTTTATCGGGGCGACCTGTAATCATTTCCAATCTGCTTGCCGACCCCAAATATAACGAGAACGCACTGACTCAGTCCGGATTTATTTCTGTCGCTAGCATACCGATTAAGTCAGCAGAAGAGACTATAGGCATTATAGGGCTTGCTTCCGACATCGAGTATAGATTCACGACGCAAGAAATAAAAGCCCTTGATGCTTTCGCTTGTTATCTTGCAGCTATCCTAGAGAAAGCATACGTTCAACAGCGCAACCGTGAAAGCGAACAAACACTGACTTTAGTAAACAACTTGACCAAGATTATCACTTCAAGCCTTAACCTGAACAAGGTGTACCAAGGCTTTGCAGAAGAATTGAGAAAAATTATGAATGTCGACTGGGCAAGCGTCGTAATCATCGAAGGAGATAAGCTGCGGTTTCATGCTCTCTCTTCAAAAATAGATTCTGTGTGGCAGGTTGGAGATGTGCTACCACTTGCCGGGACAGCCACAGAGCACGTAGCGATGACAAAGAAAACATTGATAGAACCAGATCTGGCAAAAGAAAGGAAGTTTTGGACCGGGCAATACCATCTGGAACGTGGCATAAGGTCGATAGTCTATCTACCCCTGCTAGCAAAGGGAGAGGTCTTCGGAGCATTCATCATCGCCAGTCGGCGTCCCCACGCCTATGGAGAACGGGAGCTAGCCATTTTGGAACACGTTGTGGGACAAATAGCGTTACCTATTCAGAATGCACGATTGTTTGAGGATACCGAACGAAAAAGGCAACTCCTCGCCTCAATTATCCGAGTGAGCAAGACGATCACCGCGGATGTAGATTTTAGTAAGGTATTCCAGACCTTCGCTGAAGAACTACAAAAATTGGCACACTTCGATCGGGCCTCCATAACACTAATCGAAGGAGACCGGGTAAGGTTTTTAGCCGTATCACATGATACCCCAGTAGAATTGCAAACGGGCAAAACCTACCCGCTTAAGGATTCAATAACAGGTTTAGTTTTAAAAGAAAAAAAGACGCTTATCCAGACTGACATAGCTAAAAGAGGACTGTCACTTGTCAACGATATTAAATTTAGAGCAGGGTTCAGATCCTCGATTCACGTACCTCTATTCAACAAGGGAGAGATATTCGGAAGCTTAAACCTCTCCAGCTATCAGCCGGATGCCTACGGTGAAAAGGAGAAAGAAATACTGGAACAACTCGCAAATCAGATAGCCGGGGCTATCTGGAGCACCCAGCTCTATGCTAAAGCCGAACAACGAGCACGTATGGATGAATTAACCGGTTTATACAACCGCCGCTACTTCGAGGAGTGTCTCGATCGAGAAATTGACCGCCACTCCAGATACGGCGGCGCGCTGTCACTGGTAATACTGGATCTCGACTCTTTCAAGTCCTACAACGATATTCACGGACACATGGCCGGTGATAAGGTGCTTAACCAGATAGGGCACCTAATAAAAAGGGCTGTACGAAAAATTGACTTAGCTTTTCGCTACGGGGGTGATGAGTTTGCGCTCATACTACCACAAACAGGGACAGACCAAGCCTACATAGTGGCCGAGCGTGTCCGCAAAAGAATCAGTAGTGGAATGCCAGCTAAGCAATTCCCGTTTACTGCCAGCTTCGGATTAGCCACATGGCCAGGTGACGGTGCAACTGCCGATGAGCTCTGCAACGCCGCTGACCATGCACTCTATTACGCAAAACGAACAGGGGGGAACCGAATACAAATCGCAACAAAGACATTGTTTACCACAGTTGATAGCTCATTGGCCACCGGAGCGACAGCAGAAAAGGGCATTCTCAGTATTATTCAGGCACTGGCAGCTGCTGTTGAAGCCAGAGATATCTACACCCATGGTCATTCACGCAGAGTGAGAGACTACGCTGTCGCCCTAGCTGAGGCATTGGGCTTGCCTTCAGATAGAGTGGCCAATTTAAGCACCGCAGCCCTTCTTCACGATATAGGTAAAATAGGCGTCCCTGATGAGCTGCTCAGAAAAGATGACAAGATGACTGCAGAACAGTGGGAGATTATCCAGTCGCATACCAAATTGGCAGCAGCAATCGTGGGACGCATACCCAGCCTGACATCCTGCCTGCCAGCCATACTTCATCACCATGAACGATGGGACGGCAACGGTTATCCTACAGGACTTCAGGGGGAGGCTATTCCTTTAGAAGCCCGTATCCTAGCCATAGCCGATGCTTTCGAAGCTATGACAGCATCAAGACCTTACCACCAACCCATGACGCTTAGCAAAGTAATAGAAGAGTTAAAACGTAACTCCGGCACTCAGTTCGACCCTAGACTCGTTGAGGTTTTCCTGAACATCATACCTAAACTCACTACAGAAACCGTAGATAAAAATCGGACTTGAAAGGGCACTCGCCAACCTGAGCTGGAACCAGCGGCGTGCACTTTACTGCCTCCGGCGCTGTCCAAAACATTCGAACTAGCCATATTCCACAACAAAAGTATTGTCCATCTGATAGATGAATGCTAAAATAACAAGACTAAACTAGCCTAAATCTGCTTTTCAGTAAATGACAGCGATTAGCCAGATACTCGCTACTGCTATTTTCCTAGCGATGTTCGCAGCAATTGCAAGTGGTAAAACGCACCGCTACATACCAGCCCTCATCGGCGCAGCATTGACGATCACCGTTGTATTCCTCTTGATCATGAAAAGTCCTGCTTCAGCACTAAATGTGCTCAACTTAAATCAGCTAAGGGAACTTGAATTCTGGCTGCCGGGTGAAGAACAGATAAAGTCCCACGGTGTTAACTGGCAAACCATCATTTTCATTGGCGGCATGATGGTTTTAGTGGAGGGATTAAGTAGAGTTGGCTTTTTCCGCTGGATATGCTTTCATGTGGCAAGAATGGTTAACTACCGTGTCCTACCGATCCTAGTTACTTTCATGATTCTGTCCGGCTTTTTGGCTATGTTCATAGATAGCATTACAGTACTGTTGTTTCTCGCTTCAGTGACCATAGAACTGGCACGCTTACTAAAATTTGATCCGGTGCCCATGATAATTGCCGAGATATTCGCTGCCAACACAGGGGGCAGCGCCACCATGTGCGGTGACCCGCCAAATATAATTATCGGCACTGCTTTTGGCTATACATTCACAGACTTTGCCATTAACACCGGCCCTATCGCCTGGGCAGGGATGGCCCTGAGCGTCATCTATTTCTACATTTGCACGCGTCGCACCATTGCAACTCAACCTGCGACTCGCCTTCTACCGCCGAATGAGTATCCTCAGCCGAGCGAAGCGGTGACAAACCCAAGGCTGTTCTGGCTACTTACAGTAATATTTGTCCTCGTAGTGCTTCTGCTGATAACGCACGCCGAGACCGGTCTCTCGGTAGCTTCTATCGGCGTCATCGCTGCCGTGCTTACACTTCTGGTCAGCTGGAAAGATTCCGCCCTTATCCTCCAAAGGTTGGACTGGCGTACTCTGCTTTTCTTCATCGGTTTGTTCGTCTGCGTAGGCGGGCTTGAGGAAACAGGTGTACTTGGTATCCTGGCTAATTATATTGGGGAAATATCCGGGGGAAAGCTGATTATAATGATAGCCATAATCCTCTGGGTATCTGCTTTTGCTTCGGCTATAGTGGACAACATCCCATTCGCTGCCACCATGGTACCGGTGATAAGTCACCTCGCTCACACTCACAGTATTGACCTATCCACATTGAGCTGGACCTTAGCCATAGGTGCAGACATCGGCGGTAACGCCACACCGATTGGAGCATCAGCAAACGTTGTAGGGACTGCTATAGCAGAAAGAGAAGGCTACCCCATAAAATGGGGAAGATTCCTGAAATATGCCCTCCCGGCAACAATCGCTGTGATAGCCTTGTCTCATTTGTTGCTTATTTTGAGGTATACTTAGTTTAAGACAATGTTTCAGAGACTCTTGGTCGCCCTAGACGGCTCACAGTTGGCTGAGCAAGCTCTGCCGTATGCTGTGGAGATAGCTAACGCCTTTGCTTCTGAACTATTCCTAGTCACTGTGTGTCAAAGCCAGGAGGTGGATTTTACTCCCGCTTCCAAAGCTTATCTCGACAAGCGAGCGGAACAACTGAAAGGCAAAGTCTCCGGTGGTGTTAAAGTTAGAAAAGAAGTACTAGTAGGTAGACCCGCAAGGGGAATCACGGAGTATGCTGTAAAAAAAGATATTGGCTTGATTATTATGACATCGCGAGGGCGATCAGGCATTGCATCTTGGCTGCTGGGCAGCACAGCTAACGAGATAATCCATTCCGTAAAAATACCGATTCTTTTGATCAAAGCCTCTGCATCAGCACCCGTCACAGTCAAATTTAAGCGGTGTCTAGTTACCTTAGACGGTTCTGAAAGGGGCGAAGCAATTTTGCCATATGCCGGAGAGCTGGGCGAGAAGCTTTCTTTGGAAATCGTTCTCCTTCGTGTGGTTGCTCCAGGTAAACATGTCCATACGATTGGTGGCTTAGACTTTGTATACTTTAAAGATAGAGACATAGAAATCATGAAGGCAGACGCACAAGAATATCTCAATAAACTGAGCATCAGGTTTGGGCACAAGGTGTCAACAGTGAGACCGGAAGTACGGGTTGGAGAGCCAGATCTGGAAATAATGAAGTACGCTGAGAAACACGATTGTGACCTGATCGCCATGTCGAGTCATGGGCATTCCTTTGTTGAGCAGTGGACCTATGGCTCAGTGACATACAAAATCATACACCAAAGCACCAGACCCATACTCCTATTACCATTAAAAAGTGATCTTGCTGAATCCCCATGATACCGCTCTTTAGTTCCTTGACGGCTCAAGTTTTCGATGCTATGCTTAAGTTAAAAGGATAGGAAGTATTACAACCCAATAAAGCCTCAACTGGGGGTAAAATGAGTTACGAACGCGAATTACTCAAAGGCAGCACTGACACTCTGCTCTTGTCGTTGATCAGCATTCAGCCCATGTACGGTTATCAAATCATCAAGGAATTAGAAAAGAGAAGTAACGGCTATTTCCAGTTTAAGGAAGGCACTCTTTACCCAGCACTGCACCGGCTGGAGAGGGCAGGTCTCGTCTCTGGTAGATGGCAAAAAACACCCAGTGGGCAGGAAAGGCGTTACTACTTCATAACAGCAAAGGGGCAAAAGGTACTAGCTGAGAGACTAGCAATATGGCGAGATTTCTCCACGGCAGTATCTCTGATTATGCAACCGGCAAGCAATTATATGGGCTGATAAGATGGCACCGCCCGAGTTGAAATATCTCGAGAGTTTAAAAAGGTACCTGCGACTCGACCCTATACTCGAAAGCACTATAATAAAAGAAATTCGCGCCCATTTAGAAGACAAAAGCCAGGAACTAAAAGAATCAGGGGTGTCCGAAGAGGAGGCAACAACTATTGCCACCAAAACATTCGGCCCGCCACAGTTAGTTGCTCGACAAATATATGAAGTCTACAGCCAGGGTACCTGGCGTCAATCGCTGTGCGCAGCACTGCCACACCTGTTGGTGGCTTTACTGTTTGCCTTGCATTTCTGGCAAAACATTTTCTGGCTGTCCACAGTCATTGCTTTAGTAGCCGGCGTTACCATTTACGGTTGGTACAATGGGCGGCCAGACTGGCTATTTCCGTGGCTGGGCTACTCTTTAGCACCAGTGATAGCTACCGGAGCACTTCTAGTCTACCTACCCGGAGCTTGGACATGGTTTGCATTTGTAACTTATGCACCCCTGGTACTCCTTGTTCTCATTTCTGTGATTAAAGCAGCATTAAAGCGCGACTGGGTTTTCGCTTCCTTAATGCTGCTACCCCTGCCCATAACAATAGGCTGGATAATTACAATAGCAAAAGGCGCTGAGTTATCGTGGCAAGTGCAGATCCAGAAAAACGCACCTTTTATTGCTCTGAGCTTCTCTATACTGGCAATAGCCGCAATAGCCTTCGTTCGTGTAAGGCAGCGCTGGGCAAAAGTTACTGTCCTCGCAATACTCGAGGCAGTCGTACTGGTGATGATTGTTCTCGTAGGTAAAGACTTCGTAGGCCCGGTCGCTTGGTTATTTCTTGCCCTAGTAGGAGTTTCCTTATTCTTCGGTCCAGCTTTGTTAGAACAAGGCCTAACCAGAAACCGTTCTAGATTTGCCTAATACTCTTGCCCCTCAAACCACATTTAACAGGACCCCGGAGAGGCTGGAAACCTGATGGCTACACAAAATCACTGCCATAGCCCCTTACGCAATCGCTTAGCCTCGCGCTCCATCTCCTCCAAATATTCTTGGTACTTGGTATCAGGAGGATACCTCTTGGCAAAAGCGTAGCCATTCCTTACCAACTCGCCGTTAACAAAGATACCATCAACATATACATAGCGCAACAATCTCCCATAACTATCCCTGTCAGAAACATCTCTTTCCAATCTGACACGTTTGCCGACAACCATTCGCTCGTTGAATTGTTTCGCCTCTAAATAGAAAGGTTCACCGACTTCTGGGGCATCAACCCCGATATACCGCACATGTTCACTGCCTGCAATCACAATGGTGTCCCCGTCTATGACCTGTTCTACCACAGCCGTCTCTACAGGGCCAACACACCCAGCTGCCCGCAAAAACCCGACAAGAAGAACTAGGACAATAAAGCATTTACCCAACACGGAAGGCAACAAACAGGGGGAGAATAGAGGAAAAATTGTTAACGGTCAGTCGTGAATGATGTAACTGTTCTACCATAGCCCTGGTTGGCTGGCATGACCCCGTTTATAAGCCATCCCCAGATGCTCATAGGCAAGCCGTGTGGCTGACCTCCCTCGAGGGGTACGCTCTATAAACCCTAACTGAAGCAGATACGGCTCATACACGTCCATTATTGTATCTGCTTCCTCGCTTATAGAAGCAGCTATGGTTTCCAAACCGACAGGCCCACCATCAAATTTCTCTATGATGGCTCGCAATATTTTGTGGTCAACTTCATCCAAGCCCAGAGGGTCTACCTCTAGTTTCGAAAGAGCTTCTACAGCTACGGACTCAGTGACCACACCGTCGGCCACCACCTGAGCATAGTCCCTGACCCTCTTAAGGAGACGGTTCGCTACCCGTGGTGTTCCACGGGCTCGGCGGGCAATCTGACCTAGAGCGCCTTCATCTATCTCAACATTCAAGAGCTTTGCCGATCGCCACAGGATCAGCACTATCGAGTTTTCATCATAAAAATCAAGTCGGTACACAGCACCAAACCTTTCTCTTAAAGGTGGGCTCATCAACGCATAGCGGGTAGTCGCCCCCACTAGAGTAAAAGGAGGTAGCTTCAAACGCAAGCTCCGTGCTCCCGGGCCTTTGCCTACTACTATATCTATGGCAAACTCTTCCATCGCAGAATAGAGAACTTCTTCTACAGGCCGACTGAGCCGGTGAATCTCATCTATGAAGAAGCTATCACTCCTCTGTAGGTTCGTCAGGATAGCTGCTAGGTCGCCCGGACGCTCTATCGCCGGACCCGAAGTAACCTTGATGCTGACCCCCATTTCCGCAGCAATAATATAGGCTAATGTGGTCTTTCCTAAGCCAGGAGGACCATACAGCAGGATATGATCCAAAGGCTCGCCTCTCTTCTTGGCTGCGGCAATTGCTATTGCTAAATTCTCTTTGACCTTATCTTGACCTACAAACTCGCTTAAGCGCCGAGGACGAAGGCTGGCATCTAATGACACGTCATCTGCGCTCTGCTTGGCTGAAACTATCCGTGCTTTTGCTTCGCTATCCTTCATTCTCCCATCGTTAGTAAACTAACTAGCGCTGTACAACCATTATACACTACCCTCTCCCCTTTTCCGCAGTCACCTCAGTCATCCGTCGAGTTTCGAAATTCAATTAACAACATACCCGAGGCTCCATCCTCCAACAACCAGACCGTCCACACTGCACACCCAAAAGACGCAGTATCCCCCCTTCGAATATACCTGCAGAACAAGACCACTTGTCTTCAATATTTTCCTTGGGAAATATCCGGAGAAATCTCTACCTATAAAGAAGGCAAAGATTCTCGCTCAGCAGGGGGAGCTTCTTCTACAGAAGAAAGAGCCCTGGCCGGAATTAGTTTACCTATAATCACGTTTTCCTTAAGCCCCAGCAAGCGGTCTGTCTTACCCCAAATCGCTGTCTCGGTCAGGACCCTGGTAGTTTCCTGAAATGATGCAGCTGCCAGCCAGCTATCGGTGTTAAGCGAAGCACGTGTAATACCCAAAAGGAGGGTCTGGGCAGTGGCTGGTTCACCACCCTCCGCCAGCACCTTGGCGTTGATGCTTTCATACTCGAAACGATCGATTAGATCGCCAGGTAAAAGGTCTGTATCGCCAGGAGATTCTATGCGCACACGTCTTAACATCTGCCGGATAATGATCTCTATGTGCTTGTCATTGATATTGACACCCTGAGAGCGATAGACCTTCTGCACCTCCTCAACCAAATACTGTTGCACCGCTTCCCTGCCCATAATACGCAGAATATCTTGTGGGTCGACCACACCATCAGTGAGCTGTTCTCCAGCCTTAACCCTATCGCCAGATCTGACTCGAATGTGACTCCCTGAAGGGATTAAATATTCGCGCTCCTCAACCTCTTCATACCTGATAATAATCTGCTTGTCTTGGATGGTGATGGTGCCAGATACCCTAGCCACCAGAGAAGAGTCATCCACAACTGCAAGACGTTGACTGGTCGTCCCTTCCACAGACTGCGGAGCCAAAGAGGCCAGTCTGGTTCCAGCCTCAACCCACTGTCCATTGCTCACCAGCAACACGGCTCCAGAAGGCAAAGGATACTCATCCTGATAATATTCGGTACTCACCACTCTAACCTTGCGAGCATCCTGGCTCTCAACCACCTCCACGACACCGTCAATTTCAGATATGATAGCTACACCTTTTGGGACCCTAGCCTCAAAAAGTTCCTCAACTCTAGGTAGACCAGTGGTGATATCAGCGCCGACAACACCTCCTGTGTGGAACGTGCGCAGCGTAAGCTGTGTTCCTGGCTCACCAATGCTCTGAGCAGCAATTATGCCTACCGCAGTTCCAAGAGCCACTAGTCCGCGCCTGGCTAAGTCACGCCCATAGCAACGTTGGCAGATCCCCCGCCGCGAACGACAACTCAGCGGTGACCTAACATAGACCTGTGTAATACCTGCGTCCACGATTTGTTGTGCTTGAACTTCATCGATTTCTTCGTTTCTGCGAACGATGACCCTCTTGGTTGCAGGGTCAACAACATCAGCAGCTGCCAAACGGCCCAGTATGCGCTCGGACAGAGGTGGCAACAGCCCTCTATCGGGTTTTTCAAATAGCCAGATCCCTTCCTCTGTACCACAGTCTTCCTCAAGGACAATCAAGTCCTGGGCAACATCTATAAGCCGACGTGTTAAATAGCCAGCGTCAGAAGTCCTCAAAGCAGTGTCAGCCAGACCCTTGCGTGCACCATGGGTGGAGATAAAATATTCTATTACATCGAGCCCTTCACGGAAGCTAGACTTAATAGGAAAATCAATTATTCTACCAGCAGGATCCGTCATAAGACCGCGCATGCCAGCCATTTGTCTAATCTGTGAGATGTTACCTTTAGCACCAGATGTTGCCATCATATAAAGTCCACCATAACGATCAAGTGACTGAGCAACCGTCTCCGTAATTTTGTCCGTGGTCTCAGACCATACCTGAATGGCACTACTATACCTCTCATCCTCTGTGATTAACCCGCGGTCGTACTGACTCTGGATAACAGCAATCTTCTCTTCGCCCTCTTCTAAAATCTTTCCCTTGCTCTTGGGCACCTCGACATCTTTGGCAGCAATTGTTATCCCCGACTTCGTGGCAAATTCGAAGCCTAATTGCTTAAGATTGTCGAGCAAGGTCACGGTGGGTGCACTACCTAATACGCGATAACAATCCAGAACCAAACGCTTCAGAGAGGCTTTGTCCATCACCTGGTTACAGAAACGAAACTGGGGAGGCAAAACCTCATTAAATAAGATTCGACCCACGCTGGTCTTAAGCCTTGTCCCGTCGGGTTCAAGCCTTACTTCTATCTCGGCTTGTAACTCTACTGCACCCGATTCATAAGCCAATTTAGCCTCGTCAAAGCTACCAAAGATCATTCCCTCACCCCGACACCCCGGACGGATTATAGTAAGATAGTAGCAACCTAAAACCATGTCCAACGTAGGTGTCATTATCGGTTCACCACAGCTTGGTAATAGCATATTGTGGATACTAAGCATATGCTCTTTGGCTTCTCTGACCGCTGCCCGAGAAAGCGGCACATGCACTGCCATCTGATCACCATCAAAATCAGCATTAAACGCCGCACACACCAGAGGATGGATTTGAATAGCACTTCCCTCAATAAGAACCGGCTCAAAGGCCTGGATACTTAAGCGGTGTAAAGTCGGAGCCCTATTAAGCAAAACCGGTCGTTCTTTGACCATTTCAGCTAGAATATCCCATACCTCAGGTCTTGCCCTCTCAACTTGTCTGCGGGCACTCTTAATGTTATGAGCATAACCTTGGTCAATCAAGCGACGCATTACAAAAGGTTTAAACAACTCCAGCGCCATATGCTTGGGTAAACCGCACTGATGCAACTTCAACTCAGGACCGACAACTATTACTGACCGGCCACTATAGTCCACGCGCTTGCCCAAAAGGTTCTGTCGAAAACGGCCCTGCTTGCCTCGAAGCATATCTGATAGGGACTTCAACCTGTGGGTCCCGCTTACGGCAACCGCTCGTCCCCTCCGCCCACTATCGATAAGTGCATCAACCGCTTCTTGAAGCATTCTTTTTTCATTTCGAATAACAATCTCTGGAGCACCCAAGTCTATTAACCGTTTAAGACGATTATTGCGGTTGATTACTCGGCGATACAAATCGTTAAGGTCACTCGTGGCAAACCGTCCACCGTCAAGTTGCACTATGGGGCGGAGATCCGGAGGTAGAACGGGAAGGACAGTTAAGATCATCCACCCTGGCTTATTGCCACTGCGCCAGAAAGCCTCGACTACTCGCAATCTTTTTATCGCCTTCTTGCGGCATTGTCCTGAACTGGAACGTACCTCGTCCCACAGCTCCTGCCGCAACTTACCAAGATCCATCCCCCTAAGGATATCAAGGATCGCCTCGGCCCCCATCGAGGCCTTGAAAAAATCACCAAACTCCGCTTTTAACTCCTGATACTGACTTTCGGTAAGCAGCACCGACGGCCTCAGATTCTCCAAGATCGACACTTTCTCTTGCAACATATCTTGAAGCTCGGCCTTTTCCTCAGCGAACTCACGGCGTAGTTCGTTTATTCTTGCAATCGTCTCGGTGGCTAGTCCATGCCCCTCTTTAGATTCCTCATCCGAAATGTACTTTTCCAGCGCCACCTCCTTTCTTGAAACTCGCTGGCTCAATCCTTCCTTCATCCGTCTAACTATTTCATCACGAGCCTTCTCGTCGACCGAAGTAACAATATACTGAGCAAAATATAAGACGCGCTCAAGGTTACGAGGGGAAATGTCCAAAAGCAGCGCCAACCTGCTTGGTATACCTTTGGCAAACCAGACGTGAGCAACAGGTGCAGCCAGTTCGATATGCCCCATGCGTATTCTGCGCACCCTGGAGTGTTCTACGGTGACACCACATCTATCGCAAGTCACACCGCGATATCGGATCTTCTTATACTTGCCACAATAACACTCGTAATTTTTCGTCGGTCCAAAAATCCTCTCACAGAAAAGCCCATCCTTCTCCGGTTTCAAAGTACGATAGTTTATCGTCTCCGGCTCAGTTACTTCACCGTAAGACCAACTTCTAATCTGTTCCGGAGAAGCCAGGGAAATTCTTACTGCATTGAAATCGTTGACTTCTATCATTTCTCTTCTCCTTTAGCCACAATCTTAGGTTTGCCCCCTATACGTCGCTTTTCCTCGAGAAAACCTACCTCCTCTTCCTCATTTAGTAACTCTACCGCCAAACCCAGACTGCGCAACTCCATAAATAGAACTTTGAATGATTCTGGCACCCCGGGTTGAAATACGTCCTCCCCTTTGACCAGAGCTTCGTAAGCTTTTGCTCTGCCAGTAACATCGTCGGATTTAATAGTAAGCATCTCCTGAAGTGTATAACTGGCACCATAAGCCTCCAAAGCCCACACTTCCATTTCTCCAAAACGCTGCCCACCAAACTGTGCTTTCCCTCCGAGAGGTTGCTGGGTAATCAAGGAGTAAGGACCTGTTGACCGAGCGTGTACCTTGTCCTCCACCAGATGGATAAGCTTCATCATATAGATAACACCCACAGTTACTGGCTGGTCAAAAGGCTCTCCAGTCCTCCCATCTCTAAGGGTTACCTTACCAAATATAGGTGGTGACGTTCTGCGCTCAAGATAGATTCTTTCCACCATCTCTTCTACTTCCTTGTCGCTGAGCTTATAGGCTTTCACGCCCAGACTCTCTAACCAAAGACGCAAACAAACACTTCTTGCCCCACCGGAGCATTGATCATCAAACACTCTGTCGGGGTTATAGCCTTTGTCTGCAAGCCACGACTTCGCTTTCTCAATGTCAACCGTTCCGCGCCCATCAGCACAAGTACGATCAATAGCGCCAGCTTGCTGCACTATCCAAGCCCTTGCTAGAGCATCCTCTATTGCTGTATCCGTTGCGCCATCAAAGATGGGATTGAGCACTTTGAAGCCAAGGGGCTCAGCTGCCCAACCTAGATGGGCCTCGAGAATCTGACCAATGTTCATGCGCGAAGGTACACCTATGGGGTTGAGTATTATGTCCACCGGTCTGCCATCCGGCAAAAAGGGCATGTCTTCCTCCGGTACAATACAGGAGATAACGCCTTTGTTCCCGTGTCTACCAGCCATTTTGTCGCCAACAGATATTTTCCTTTTCTGTGCCACCCACACACGCACGAGCTTATGTACACCAGCCGGTAGATCACTATGGTTATCCCGAGAAAAAACTTTTACATCTATTACTTTACCCCACTCACCATGCGGTACCCTTAAAGAATTGTCCTTCACCTCCCGCGCCTTCTCGCCAAATATGGCCCGCAATAACCTTTCCTCAGGGGTAAGCTCCGTTTCGCCTTTTGGGGTAATCTTACCGACCAATATCGACCCAGGCCCCACCTCAGCACCAACACGGATGATGCCATACTCATCCAAATCGCGCAAACTTTCCTCGCCTACGTTGGGAATATCTCTAGTAATTTCCTCCGGACCAAGTTTGGTTTCACGAGCTTCGATCTCATACCTCTCGATATGAATAGAAGTGAACCTGTCGTCCTTCACCAGCCTATCACTTATGATAACTGCATCCTCAAAATTGTAGCCGCGCCAACTCATAAAAGCACAAATTACGTTCTGACCCAAGGCAAGCTCACCTTGGTCTGTAGCAGAGCTATCAGCTATGACTTGCCCTTTCTCCACTACGTCGCCCTTGGAAACAATAGGCCTCTGATTGATGCAGGTGCCTTGGTTTGTACGAGCAAATTTAATTAACGGGTATACACGGGTGCTGCCATTCTTTTCCAGAACAACTATCCTGTCCCCACTGACCGATACAACTTTCCCATCCTCACGAGCGAATATAACCTGTCCGCTGTATTTGGCTACTTCTTTCTCCATGCCCGTCCCAATAGTAGGCGCTTCGGGGCGGATTAAAGGGACTGCTTGGCGCTGCATGTTAGATCCCATTAGCGCCCGGTTAGCATCGTCATGCTCAAGAAAAGGTATCAGCGACGTGGTGACGCTAAACACCTGTTTTGGTGAAACATCCATCAGGTCCACTTTCTCTGCCGGCTCCTTAAGGTACTCCCCACCCCTCATAACACCGATCTTATCCTCGACAAATTCGTTCCGCTCATTGAGTCGGGCATTTGCCTGCGCAATCGTATAGCGCTCTTCGTCCTCCGCAGTCAGATAAACAATTTCGTCAGATACGAAAGGAACTACCCGTATCTGGCGCGGTGGTAATTTTTGAAGCTTCCGGGCAATCTCCCGGGTGACTACGGTTCCCCTGGAAGCAATTAACTCGCCATCACCACCAAGTACGTTCTCTGCCAATGTCCTACCGACTAACTTCTCAGAGGTACTGGAAACTTCACGAAGCACTTTTCGGTATGGAGCCTGAATGAACCCATATTCGTTAATAGAAGCATAAGTGGCTAGGGAACCGATCAGCCCAATATTCGGCCCCTCCGGGGTCTCAATCGGGCAAATTTTCCCATAATGAGAGTGGTGCACGTCCCGTACGTCAAAGCCTGCTCGCTCTCGGCTAAGACCTCCCGGCCCCATAGCTGAAAGGCGACGCCTATGCGTCAGTTCAGCCAATGGATTGGTCTGATCCATAAACTGCGATAGCTGCGAACCACCAAAGAATTCGCGCATAGTGGCGACTATGGGCCGATTATTGATGAGATTGGCTGGAGTAGCAGCCTCGGGCCCTACGATGCTCATACGTTCCTTAATCGTCCGCTCCAAACGCAATAAGCCGATACGAAACTGGTTCTGCATTAGATGTCCCACCGTACGTACGCGACGATTGCGGAGGTGGTCTATATCATCTGGTTCCTCAAGCCCATTGTTGATCCGCATAATATGGCGGACAATCTGGATGAAGTCCTCCTTCGTTAAACATCGCTGATTCTCGTCAACATTAAGGCCCAACCTGCTATTTAACTTATAGCGCCCCACCTTTCCAAGATCATATCGCCGAGGGTTAAAGAAAAGATTATTGAGAAGAGTCTGTGCGTTCTCAACGGTGGGTGGTTCACCCGGGCGTAACCGCCTGTACACATCTATCAGTGCTTCCGCCTGAGTCCTGATCCCGAAGTCCCTGTCTAGCCCAGAGTGTACTGAACCCTGTTCTGACAACAATTCCATATCGGGTAGAATATCGCGTAATTCGCCATTACCAATACAGCCAATAGCCCGCAGCAACACTACCGCAGGGATCTTCCGTTTGCCATCAACTTTTACGTAGATTACATCCTTGCCCAAAGTCTCAAACTCGAGCCAGGCACCGTGTTCGGGGATCAACTTTGCAACACAAAGCTCACGACCGCTGGCAGGATCCTCTTGCAAACTAAAATAAATCCCTGGCGACCTAACAAGCTGATTAACAACTACACGTTCTGCGCCACTGATGATGAATGTACCCTTGTCTGTCATGAGGGGGATATCGCCAAAAAAGATGTCCTGCTCCTTAATTTCACCCGTTTCCTTAACAATAAGCTTACTCCTGACATAAAGAGGAGCAGCATATGTCATATCACGCTCACGGCACTCGTCCACTGAGTGTACAGGCGGACGAAATTCATAATCAGTAAAAGACAGCTCCAACCTGTTCCCCGTGAAGTCTAGGATCGGCGATACCTCTTCCAGAAGTTCCCTTAGACCCTCCTCCTGGAACCAGCGAAACGAATCTAACTGAACCTTAATAAGATTGGGTATCGGTAAAACTTCAGGCAATTTAGCAAAAGACTTTCGCTCTATCAAAGTTACACTCCTTGCTTCAGTCGGTTCACCATCTTTTGAAAATCTTTTCCCTTTAACCGGAAATTACAACGACTACTCCACACAAATAGAAGAACCGTCAAGCGATAGGCAGAAGTAAGCCGTGGGGAAGGTTAAGTGTACGATCTAAATGTCATATCTTATGGCGAACTAATAGTATATCAAACTATCTGACAATTGTCAATACTCTATGCTCGGCCAGGTAGGTCAAACATAGCTCAACATCTGTGAATTTATATCAACAAAAATTCTAAATTAAATAAGGATAGTGGACAACCTCTCCCTTAGTGTTAATTTTTCTATTTTACCCGTGGGGTTTCGTGGAACTTTGTCAAAAACGATTCGTCTGGGGCGCAGATGTTTTGCCAGTTGCTGTTCACAAAACTTCAATATTTCAGCTTCGGTCAGCACTTCTCCAGGCTTGGGTTGAATAACGGCCACCGCTATTTCACCCAGACGTTCATCAGGGATACCAACAACCGCCACATCGTACACCTTCGGGTGCCCGTGGATAATCTCTTCCACTTCACTGGGGTATATGTTTTCCCCTCCTGTTATAATGACATCCTTTTTTCTGTCGACAAGATAGATAAAGCCTTCCGTGTCAAATTTAGCCAGGTCGCCTGTGTAAAGCCATCCATCCCTGATGGTCTCCGCCGTCTTCTCCGGGTTCTTGTAATATCCTTTCATCACACCACCACCTTTGACTATCAGTTCACCCACTTGCCCGGGAACAACATCTCGACCCTCTTCGTCAACAATTCTGACCTGCCAGTTATATCCCGCTTTACCAATTGCTCCGACCTTTCTTTCATTTTCAATTCCTAGGTGAACGCAACCCGGCCCTGTGGCCTCGCTCAGTCCATAATTGGTGTCATACTGCATATGAGGAAAATACTCCTTCCACCTCTGCACCAGTTTCGGTGGTACCGGTTGGGCACCTATGTGCATCAAACGCCAGCAACTCAGATCGTAGTCTTCTATTTTTAATTCGCCGCTATCCAGTGCTACCAGAATATCGTGGACCCAAGGCACCAAAAGCCATAAAATGGTTCCCCTTTCTCTGTCTACGGTCTCAAAAATGTTCTTAGGGCTAACTTCAGTAAGGATAGTCGCTCTACCGCCTGCCAGCAAGCTACCAAACCAATGCATCTTCGCTCCAGTATGGTAAAGAGGCGGAAGAAGAACAAAATTGTCCTCGCGTTTCTGATAATGGTGTGCCCTTTCGGTATAAGCCGCACAAACCATGTTCCCATGGGTCAAAAGTATCGGCTTCGGTTGTCCTGTGGTCCCAGAGGTAAAATAGAGCCCACATTCATCTTCACTGTCCAGCTCGATGCCAACGGGCTCATCAGACGACTGGGCTATCGCGTGTTCCAGAGACTCCATATCCCCTGTGACCGAGACATCCGTACTGGCCACTATGAAACGTTGAACCGTTGGCAATTCTGTCCGCACTGAAAGCACTTTGTCAACAAATTCTTCTCCTATTACCACCATCTTTGCTTCAGATATGTCCACACAATATTTGAAATCGCGCGGCGTGAACCTGAAATTTAAAGGTGCTACCCAAGCACCGGTCTTGATTATGCCAAAATAGACCACTAGCCATTCGATTGAGTTCATCATCCAGTGTACTACCTTATCGCCTTTCCTCAGCCCTCGTTCCAGAAGGGCGTTTGCCACCCTGTTGGATCTTCTGTGAAATTCAAGCCAAGAAATTTCCTTCCTGAACCCTTTGCTGGGCCTTAATTCAATAAGTGCAACATCATCAGGATAAAGTCTGGTATTTTCAGCCAGCATCTCGCAAATGTTACGAAATCTTATAACCTGAGTCATCTTGCTTAGCTTACTCAGTATGCTATCAGACTGGGCAAAAAGGTAGCAAGTGGCGGGAATGCCACGAGAATGGCCACCATAGCCACCAGTGCAATCAAGAAAGGTAAAGCACCTTTGAAAACAGTTTCCAATGCCACATCAGGTACGATACTTTTCACCACGTATACATTTACTCCTACAGGTGGTGTGATCACACCCATCCCTGTGGCAAGTACTACCATCACCCCGAACCATATGGGGTCAAAACCCAGGGCTACAACCACGGGATAGAAAACAGGGATGGTCAAAATAACCAGAGCCAGAGCATCCATAAAACACCCGCCTATAAGATAGACAAACATTATAATCCCTACGATAGCAAAAGGGGGCAAGGGCAACTGCACCACCGTTTCAGAAAGAATAAGAGGTATCTTAGTCACCGCCATAAAATGGCCGAAGACCGTCGCTCCAGCTACTATAACCAACACCATACACGTTATCCGCAACGAATCCTTGACTGCCATCAAGAAACCGGACCACTTTAACTGCCGGGTTACCATACCGATAGCCAACACACCAGCAGCCCCCACACCACCAGCCTGCGTAGGACTGAACCAGCCCAAAAAGAGTCCGGTAATAACAAAAGTGAACAGAACCAGAGTTTCAATAACTCCGGCGAAGGCACCGGTCTCTTTCCTGCTGCCATACAGCTCTGTGGTCAGCGGTGCTAGGTCCGGACGCAACTTACACAACAGCGCCACAGTAACTATGAATAAGCCTGCCAGTATCAAACCAGGGAAAATGCCGGCAACGAACAGCTTCCCGATCGACTGCTCAGTCATCACACCGTACACAATAAAAACTGTACTAGGCGGAATCAGTATACCCAGTGTGCCAGCAGCAGCTATACAACCAGTAGCCAGCGAGTCATCATATCCATATCGTCTCATTTCAGGCACAGACACCCTGCCCATAGCTGCTGCAGTAGCCGTAGTCGAACCACAAATTGCCGCAAAGCCAGCGCAAGCCGCTACAGCCGCCATAGCCAGCCCACCACGCAGTCTGCCCATCACCACATGAGCGGCATCATATAGCCGCTGTCCCATCCCCGATGCAAAGGCAACGCAACCCATTAGTACAAACATGGGGATGACGGTAAAGGAGTAAGACGAAAATGTGTAAAAAATGTCTCTAGCCAGCACACTAAACGCCGCCTCTGGAGAGACCAGACAGCTAAAGCCAACTACACCCACCAGAGCCATAGCAAAACCAACCGGCATCCGAAGGAGGAAAAGGACAACCAACAGGACTATGCCGATAATTCCAAGAATCGGTGGGCTCATTTCTTTGAATTCATGGCATCAAGATACTGCACAATCAACACCAGACAGACTACTATAGCAGACAGAGCTATACCATAGAGAAGAGGGTAGAATGGCAACCTTTGGGTCATAGAGACTTCGCCACTTGACTGGAGACTATACCCGAAATCCAAACTTCTCCAAGCTATCAATCCAAACAACAGAATCGATAAGGGATAGATAATGCTAGCAACAACCCTTCGCCCCACCTTCGGCAGACGCGATACCAAGAATTCCACCTCAATATGACCACGAGTGACCTGAGTCTCGGCTATGGCAAAGCCGATAACTACCACACCTAGGAAGGCAACGAGTTCAATGCCACCGGGTACAGGGTTACGAAACACCTTGGCACTTATTACATCGATAATTACAAGGACCAGCATCAGAACTAGTGCTGCCCCGGCACAATAGTTTAACCACCTGCTCAATGCACGAGTCACTACCTCGAACTTGCGCATATCAATTCCTGAACCCGGATAACACTAACAGGGTGCTCGGCAAGTAGGCTGCTGAGCACCCTTGCGCAATAGTACCTATTTAAAACACTACTTGGTAGTAACTAACTCCTTTTCCACCCAGTTGACACAGAATTCGTCACTAGGTGCTTTTTCTGACCAATACTTTACTCTCGCGACCAAGTAGTCATGATACTCTTTGGCCGGCAATCCCATTGCCGACTTTTGCTGGATATATTCATCTATCAAAGGTTGGGCTGCCCTTACCCACCTTGCCATTTCGTTTGCTGACAGCTCGATCAACACCCTTTCCGGAAAACTAAGGAAATACTCTATCGCCACTTTGTCATAATAGGTCCAGACCATACCATGTTTCTCTACCCATTCTTCACTTACATCAAGAAACACCTTTTTAACATCGCTGGGAAAACCTTCCCACTTCGCCTTATTTATCACCACAAACATGTCGGTGGTATTGCCAACGTCATAACAAAGGGTCACATATTTCACCACCTCGGCTTGCTTCCACCCTTTGAGCACCTCTCTTGGCGTGAAGCTGCCATCAATCGTCCCTTTTGACATCAGCTCATAAGCCTCACCTTGGGAAGCTCCATACCCCTTCGCTCCTAGAGCCTCCACTATCTTGGCACCCACCCCTGTCGACCTGATGACCAGTCCTCTTAGATCTTCTAGTTTTCTTACCGGCTTTTTAGTGGTGAACAAGACTCCAGGACCATGAGCATGAAAATACAAGACCTGCACATCATCAAATTCTTTCGGCTTAAATTTACGATAAAAGTCGTTCGCCACCTTGGTCGCCACCCAACCGCTGGGATACCCGTGCGGCAGATCCACTATCTCGGATGCAGGAAACCTGCCCATCGTATAGGCCAAGCACGACATGCCTATGTCAGAGATACCTTTTACGACCCCCTCATAGACCCCGGCTGCTGGAGTGAGCGAACCGCCAGGGTAGTGAGTAATACGCACTCTACCGTTGGTGCGCTGCTCGACTTCGCGGCAAAACCTTTCAGCTAATACGGAGTTCAAATGGGTCGGGGGAAAGAAATTGCTGTAAGATAGCTCTATGACCTCAGATGACCTTGTGGGCTTTACACCAGCACACGACCCCGATGCCACCACCACAGCAAGGATCAGTACCACAATCTGTGCAAATATGGCCAATCTCATTGCTCGCCTCCTCAAAAATCACATTAGTCGCCTTTAAAAGACAGGTTCTAAAAAGATTAACACATTAGGCGAAGGTAAGCAATAAGTCGTACCAGCTCAGTTTGAACAAGAATAGAGCATCTCCCCAGAGCAATACACAGAGCCGCCATAACTAGAGACCAGAAACATTGGTCCATGGAAAAATTCGCTAGACACAGATCAGTTTTTGAATATCTACTACTTGACTTCCTTTCTGTAACGACGGGCAACCCACCAAGCCACTACTACTCCACCGCCAATTAGCACTAAAACAGTAGCAACTATCACCCCGATAAGCCAAGCGCTTACTCCTTCTCTGAGAGGTTCGCCAGGAGCAAGGACCCTGAATGAGACCTGCTTAGAATCAATGTTGAGTGTATAAGTCCCTGGCTGAACTTTGGTTATACTGAATTCATACCATAGGTAACTTTTACCCTCGACCCTTACTTCTTGCCTGTGTTCTTCACGCCCAT
This sequence comes from Chloroflexota bacterium, assembly GCA_036821185.1. GTDB lineage: Bacteria > Chloroflexota > Dehalococcoidia > GIF9 > UBA5629 > CALJTV01. The sequence goes on from DAISKD010000001.1 coordinate 385,537, forward strand.
TTATCATAACCGTCAGAGGATAAACATCCGGTGCGCTACCCCTGTTAACTACCTTCACACGCACATTCACACTCTGACCAGCATAGACTTGTTCCGGACTAATTTCGACAGCTCCTACTTCCAAGTGCGCAGTTACACGCCCAGGAATCGCCGGCCCTCCTAATACCGTTATGACACCGTTAGCAGCCCGGTCAGAATCTCCCACGCCACCATCTGTAACACTTATGGTGATGGTGCTGTCACCATCGTCGCTACCTACAGATAATCGCTGCCAGGAATGACCACCCCCACATTGCCAGAATTGGGTTCCGCCAGGCGTTGGTGCTGGTAAGGTGATACTAACAATAGCAGTCGAACCAGCAGCAATGTCAACAACCTTGAACGAAAACAGGCCGTGGAGAAAACTAACATCCGCTGGCTTGCCAGAACAATCTACTTGACTCGGCACAAGTGCCAAAAGATCAGTAATGTTGCCAATGCTGGCAGCAAAAACGGCCTTACCCGTCCTTGTAGTAGTACCTACAGACTGCACAGCGCCAGTGGTGAAGTTGACTTGCACGCACTGGCGACACTGTTCACTAGGAACACCAGGATGGTGAGGAGCTTCCGCACATACCGTTACACCTCCAGCCGCATTCCCTGAAGTAAGAATAGAAACTGCCCGCCCAGTGTCGGTAACCTTCACTATTCGGGTATCCTTATTCTCAAAAATGCCCCTCTCTGTGGTAAAGATAATCTCTGTACCGTCAAAAACATGCCCTCTCTCCGCCGTGTACTCACCTCCCGAGTTCTTCGTCATGTCAGCAACTACCTTTAATGCAGCGCTTCCCCCGATGACCACGCTCTTAGGCTCAGCAGTTACCTCCAGCCTGAGCCAAGGCTCATATCGCACATTCGCTGAAACACTGTCACCAGAACCAGCACCTGCACCACTAGGTCCATTGTTGGCCCCCCACCAGTTGTTTGTACCATCGAGCCATCCTCCGCTCAAATTTTGTATGCCATGAATAGCGTTCTTATAGATAGCGTTAAAGTTTACTTTAACAGTGGGTGCCACCGGCACATTACCCCACACCACACAGCCACGTGCATTACCAGTCAGTACGTTCCCCATAATATGAACATCAGACGCATAGGACGTAAGCCGTATCCCATCAGGTGTCTCGACTTCTCCCCCACTCCGCCGCACAGTGCCATCAATCAGATTGCCCGAAACAAACAGCTGCGAACACCATCGGGGCAAAGTAGTTTCCTCAACCAGAATGCCAGCCATCAAGAAGTCGCTGATCTTATTCCCTAAAACAGTCACGTTTTCTACATGACCAAAAACAATACCGGGGCCATTTACATGCTCGATAGAGTTGCCCTTGATCCCACTGTTCGTTAGCGTACCCAGCCAAAACCCTGCTTTTCCCGTCCCGAGCACTCCATCAATACGGTTGTTAGCTATCGACCACCCTTTATAGCTGTTACGGTCGCCGGTATCGTACAGAAAGACAGCCGAACCAATGCAGCTCGTGAAACTATTCGACTTTATCGTAATATTATGAGCGCCAACGCCACCGAAAATAACAGCCTCAGCTGAGCTAATCTTCTCAAATCTTAAACCCTGAATTACAGTGCCGCTGCCGTCACTCCCTATGGTTATCAGCGACCAATTAGAACTACCACCAGTGAGCACAACGCTGCTCGTTGTATAATCCCCGGTGGGAGATGTCAGCGTTATTTTTTTGTTGATATTCAGCAGCTCATTGTATATCCCCGAGCCCACGACTATAGTGTCGCCTTGCCCAGCCCTTTCTATAGCATGTTGGATAGTACGCCATGGTCTCTTATAGCTACCATCACCTTTAACATCATCCCCGCTGACAGATACGTGCCAGGTATTTTGTGCTTTCACAACGCTAACCGGAACCACAAGCCCCACCACTAGAGCCGCCAAGATTACCCATATTAATGCGCGATTCCTCATTTTTACATCTCCTTATCGCAGCCCTAGCACAGACAATGCTTAGTCTAAGCGCAAAAATCGCATTTGTCAATAGTGGAGACATTGACAACCGGGACGAATTGTGTTACGGTATCATCAAAGGCACTACATATAGTAATTTGAATCTGTAAGGAGGAGCACTAGTGATAAGAAATAACTCTAATTTCGATGATAAGCAAGACGAGCCTCCCGGCTTGGCGACCACCGACAACGATGCGGTGGTGGAGGACGAAGAACCTCCAAGTTCCGGTAGCAATACTAAAGACCTTAGTATACGGGAGAAGATTTTTGGCTATGTCCCAGACAAGAATTGGTACGATTGGAAATGGCAGTTCCGACATAGGATTACCAGTGTTGAACAACTGGCGCACCTGATACCACTCTCGAAAAAGGAACAGATAGAGCTCAAATTAGTAAGCGGTAGGTATCCATTCTCCATAACCCCATATTATCTATCCCTCATTGACCTTAGTAACCCTGACGACCCTATCAAAAAACAAGCTATTCCTTCATTTCAGGAGATAGCTTTGTCCGGCAATGGGTCTGAAGACCCTCTTACCGAAAAAAGGCAGTCCGTGGTTCCGGGCCTAGTGCATCGCTACCCTGACAGAGTTCTTATGGTACTTACCGACATATGTCCCGTCCTTTGTCGCCACTGTACCCGCAAACGGGAATGGCACACGGGTGGCTGGGTGCACACTCCAGCAGAAATCGCACTAATGCTTGACTATATCCGAAAACACAAAGAAATCAGGGATGTGATAATATCAGGGGGTGACCCTTTATCGCTTTCCACATCACGTCTTGAAAGCATTATCGCTGGTCTGAGACAAATCAAACATGTAGAAATAATCCGCATTGGTACCAGATTTCCCGTCGTATTACCCCAGCGTATCGACGATGAACTGTGCAACATGTTATCTAAATACGGTCCCATATGGCTTAATACACAATTTAACCATCCTAAAGAGATAACCCCTGAGTCCGCGGCCGCTTGTGATAAGTTATTGCGAGCGGGGATACCTGTAAGCAATCAATCAGTGTTGCTCAAGGGCATAAACGACTCAGTAGCAATTCAGCTGAAGCTCTGCCACGGACTTCTAAGGATAAAAGTGCGTCCTTACTACCTCTTTCAGTGCGACGAAGTTAAAGGGACAGAACATTTCCGCACACCTGTGGAGACCGGCATCATGATAATCGAAAAAATGCGGGGACATACCTCCGGACTGGCTGTGCCCACCTTTGTTATCGACTTACCGGATGGTGGCGGGAAAGTCCCTCTCCAGCCAAATTATCTGCTGGCACACACACAAAGCGAGCTTATACTGAGAAATTACCAGGGGCGGTTCTTCTGGTACCGGAACCCCAAAGCAGAACCTGAATCGACCGAAGTGTCCTGGCTGTCTGAACACTATGACCTAACAGCACAAGTGAGAGACGGATATAATCAGCCCCACCCGGTAGCCAAGAAATGAGAATAGGTCTGACTTATGACTTGAAAGAAGACGTCCAGAGGGAGCTGCATTCAACTTCTTCTGCATCCCTGGAAGACGCCCTGGAGGAATACGACTGCGCAGAAACCATAGACGCCATTGCTTCTGCCCTAAAAGGTAACGGCTATTCGGTTATTAAACTCGGCGGAGGCAAAGCTTTTTTGAACAACATTCTTCGTTGCAGCGTTGACTTTGTATTCAATATAGCTGAGGGCAGAGGTACTTACAAGAGCAGGGAAGCGCAGATCCCGTGCGTCCTTGAAATGCTGGGGATTCCATATTCAGGCTCCGATCCCCAATGTCTGTCAATATGTTTGGACAAACCACTGACCAAAAAATTGGTAGCGATATCGGGTATATGCACCCCCAGATGGAAACTCGTCACTAATGTTAGCCAACTAACAGATATAGAGCATACACCATTCCCTCTCCCAGCCTTAATTAAGCCAGCCTATGAAGGTTCAAGTAAGGGCATCCGCTCGAACTCTATAGCCAGAACGACAACACAGCTAATAGAGATAACAACTTCTGTCCTAGAACGATATCAACAGCCTGTACTGGTCGAGGAGTTTATCGCCGGTGATGATATCACGGTAGGCATGATCGGTAACTCGCCAGCTAACGTCCTAGGTATTATGCGCGTCCTGCCCAAAAAAAATACCCAACACTTTGTATATTCACTTGAAATGAAACGCGACTGGGAACAGCTACTGGAATATGAATGTCCGGCTAACCTCCCACCAGCAACGACCGAGCAAATTGCCAAGGCAAGCATCCGAATATTTGAAACCCTGGGATGCCGGGACTTTGCCAGGATCGACTTCAGGCTTGGTCAGGATGGAAACTCTTACTTCTTAGAAATAAACCCGTTGCCTGGACTTAACCCCAAAAGCAGTGACCTACCTATCATGGCAAGCAAAATGGGCATGAGCTACCAGCATCTTATCATTGAAATACTAAAGTCAGCTCTACAAAGGTACTCTCAATGCGTGGCGAGATAACCATAATATACAATACGCCAGACCTGGATGCTTGTATCACTATTGTAGAAAAAAAGGCATCGCTCCGTATCGTTTCCGATGTGAACTTTGTACATCAAGCTCTGCAGAAAATCGGATTCCGCGTCTCATGCCTCCCTCTCAAGCCGCCGCTCCAGTCAGCAATAAGACGCCTCGAATCCATTAAGGCCGACCTGATTTTCAACCTTTTTGAGGGGTTTGAATCTCAGCCAGAAACTGAGGCGATCGTTGCCGACTTCTTGGCACGTCTTGGTATCCCTTATACAGGCTGCACTGGAACAGCCCTTTCCCTAGCTTCGGACAAAGCCGCAGTTAAGACGCTTCTCCAAGCAGCTGGCATAAACACGCCGAAATACCAGGTCTTGGAGCCAACGACTTTACATCTTTTTGCCCTGGACTTCCCTTGCATAGTAAAGCCGCGCTCACAACATGGCAGTTTGGGCATTTGTGAGGCAAGTGTGGTCTACAACTTTGCAGCGCTGGAAAAGCAGGTAATGACAACCAGTCAGCGCTTCCGAGATAGGGCAATTGTGGAAGAATTTATTGAAGGGAGGGAATTTAACATCACGATCCTCGGAACACGCCCACCGGAAACACTGCCTATTTCAGAGATAAAATATTCCCTGCCACAAGGCATGCCACCTATCCTGACCTTTTCAGCTAAGTGGGACCCTGAAAGCCTCTACTTCAAACACACTACCCCTCAATGCCCAGCAGAAATCGACCATGCACTCGAACAACACATAACCACTATAACTCGTACTGCCTTTGAAATTTTAGGCAACCGAGGCTATGCAAGAATAGACCTCCGTCTGGACAAGAAAGGAGAACCCAAAGTCCTCGAGCTAAACCCAAACCCTGACATTTCACCAGACTCTGGCGCTACATTACAAGCCCGCGTTGCAGGCATGGACTACGAACAGTTCATCGAAAAGCTGGTTCAGCTAGCCTTGGAGGACTATGATGCCAGTAGCAACTACCAGAGCTATGAGAAAGGAAGACAAGCCGTATATAATGGAAATACTAAACAATACTCCAGAGTTCAAACCCAATGAGATAGTAGTAGCTGAGGAGGTCCTGGACAACTACCTGCACGAAGGTGTGCGTTCAGGGTATCATGTAATAGTTGCAGAAATAAGCTCTTCAATCACGGGTTATATTTGCTTCGGGCAGACACCGCTCACCGAGGCGACATGGGATATATATTGGCTGGCCACTTTACCCAAATTTCGCCAACAAGGCATTGGCACGACCCTGTTAAAATCTGCTGAAGAGGAAATAAGAAAAGCCAAAGGCAAGATGATCATCGTCGAAACGTCATCCAGACCGGAATACAACAAAGCAAGGTCTCTCTACCGATCACTAGGTTACCAACTCACCTGTCAGATCCCTGACTTTTATGCCAATGGTGACGATAAACTCGTCCTGATAAAGCGCCTTCACTGACAACAGCACCTTTTCCTGTTATACTAAGTTGAATTGCCGGCCGGCTACACGACAAAAGACTTAGGGTGACCGCCCGAACTTAATCGATCTGTCTTGACGGGAGGCTTCCGGCACTAACTTAACAGGCTCGGTTCACAAAAACGTGCACCAGCTTGAAAACAAATTCTTAAAAACTTAAACTTAAAGGCGTGTTTGTCGATTTAGACAAGGGGCAGTAATGGCAAACGGCATTTCACTTGGCAAAGCGTTTGGCATCCCGCTAAGGCTACATTATTCCTGGTTTATCGTATTTGCCCTCGTGACCTGGGCATTGACAGTCGGATATTTCCCACATACACACCCCCATTGGAACATGATGACATCGTTCCTTGCCGGGGTACTGACGAGTCTGCTCTTCTTTGGCTCAGTCCTCGCCCACGAGCTGGCACATAGCATAGTAGCACAAGCTGCCGGAATTAAGATACATTCTATTACGCTCTTTATCTTCGGCGGTGTTTCCCAGATGACCGAAGAGCCCAAGCGACCTCAGGTCGAATTCCGAATGGCCCTCGCTGGACCCGGCACCAGCTTAGTGATAGGCGGCATTTTCCTAGCTATTTACTTTTACCTGTCAAATATCCCGGAATTTGTAAAAGCAATCTCTTTCTGGCTCGGCTGGATCAACCTTGTTCTTGCAGGCTTCAACCTGATACCGGGATTTCCCCTGGATGGGGGGAGAGTGCTCCGTTCACTGCTATGGTGGCGAAGTGGAGAGCTGCTCAAAGCCACCAGAACAGCTTCCAACATCGGACGTGGCGTAGGCTACCTGTTTATCTTCGTCGGTATCGGTCTGATATTCTATGGGAGCTGGGTAAACGGTGTCTGGCTGGCCTTCATCGGCTGGTTTCTTGAGAACGCTGCTGCCACCAGCTATCGCCAGCTAGCGCTACTTGATATGCTCAAGGGACATACCGTCAGGGAACTCATGACTACAGAGTGCCCCACTGTCTCGCCACAGCTAAGCATCGAGCGATTGGTACACGAGCAAATATTTACCTCGGGACGGCGTTGCTTCCCTGTGATAGACAAAGAAAAGATGCTCGGCCTGGTGACGATACATGATGTAAAATCCGTGCCCCGGGAACAATGGGTAAACAAAACAGTCGCCGATGTCATGACTCTAGCCCCGAAACTCAAATCGGTGGGACCCGACGACGACCTCGCAACAGTCCTTCGGATACTCACTGAACACAACATCAACCAGGTTCCAGTAGTCAAAAATGGTAACCTCTTAGGCATGATCGCACGTGATACCCTTCTCACCTTCATAAGCGTGCGGAGCGAGCTGGGGACTGCATAGAAACAATTGTCATGAGCGACCATCATAGGTATTGCCTCGTCAGCATGAATACTGTAGAATTTTCGTCAAAATAACAAAACCATATGATGCCAGGTCTAGGCCATGCTTGAATTGGAGAACAAAAAAGGCGGGTAGATATGGAAAGGGCTAGAATACTTGTCGTAGATGATGAGTCTCAAGTGATGGAGGTTCTGTCCAGATATCTGAATAACATTGGCCACCAATGCGGTGTAGCCTGCGATGGTGACGATGCCCTGAACAAAGTTTATGCTGAGCACTTCGACGTTGTACTGTTGGACATAAGCATGCCAGGTAGATCCGGGATTGATGTCTTAAAAGAACTGCAGGCCAGGTATCCGGACACGGCTATCATAATGGTTACGGCAATAGCTGATATCAACATCGCCATCGATGCCATGCGGAATGGGGCTTATGACTATCTAGTAAAGCCGATCGACTTTAACATGCTCTCAATTAGTATAGAAAGGGCTCTGGAAAGAAGGAGACTTCTGTTGGAAAATAAAGAGTACCAACTTTATCTGGAGAAAAAAGTCGAGGAACAAACCGCTCAAATAAAGCAGTCATTTCTGGGTGCCATTAATGCGCTTGTCCAAGCCTTGGAAGCTAAGGACAACTACACTAAAGGTCACTCCATCATGGTGGCGGAAATAGCCGTTGCCATAGCCAGAGAGCTAGGTATGCCAGAAGAACGAATTGAAAAGATCCGGCTGGCTGCCCTGCTTCACGACATTGGCAAAATAGGTGTCAAGGAATCCGTCTTGAACAAGCAAAACGAGCTTACTGCCGAGGAATACGACCACATAAAGTCACACTGCATATTGGGTAAGCGGATCTTGCAACCCATCATCGAAGATGATGAGATATTGGACATAATTGTACATCACCACGAAAAATACGATGGCACGGGTTACCCCGATGGGCTGGCAGGAGAGCAGCTCCCGAAGGAAGCTATGATTGTAGCTGCAGCCGAGGAATATGCTACAAAGCTATCCCAGGACATCATGGTAGTAGCTGTGGCCGATGCCTACACCGCAATGAGTTCAGACCGCCCTCACCGGCAGGCACTCTCCACCAAAGCTATCGAAGCTGAGCTGGAAAACAATAAGGGCAAGCAGTTCGACCCTGCGGTGGTAGATGCCTTGATCAGGGTGTTAAAAAGACGCGGTAGTATATAGGACACAAACAGGATAGACCACCCTCGAGAGAAAACACCACCAGAGACTAGCACCCCAGCAGATTGTGTCACCGGCCCAGTAAAGAGGAACAAAAAGGTCCCCCGGGCACGCCCATATAGCTCAATCTAAAATCTTGCCTGGTAGATGGGCACGCCAAGTGATAGACAAACAACCGGTTGCACCGGGAGACAAAGATAAAGGTAGACGAAAAAGAAAACAGCTTGCCTGATACAGTTTTTCTACACCGCCTTCGGAGTTAGAGACGCTTTCCACAGGGAAGTGCCAGAGACTTACACTTGGTGAGAGCAGCACCTCCAAGTTAAAGCCCAGGTGGTGGTTCCCTACCACCATCCTATTAACGCCATTAAGCTCACCCGGGGAATCAAGGTAACCGCTAAAATGCAAGTCTGGAACTGTGTAATAGGCTTGTTTATTATGGCCACCGCCAAGCAAATTGATATTCCATTCGCTGCCAAAGATAACATCTACCTTAAAACTGCTAGTATTTTCCAGTTGGTAGGAAACCTGCAACACATGCTCGCCGCGTCTGTGCTCTATTTGTTTTCGCACAACAAAGCTTGCCGCCTTGCTCCCGATCCACAGTCGCCCCTCTCTCCACAACTCGATCTTAATGTTGTTGCCATTGACCGTTACTGTAGCATCAAACTTCTGTCCGACAAAGTCGCCTTTTTCTTCAAAATTCCCTCGGGTAAATGCCTCTATACCGACATCACGGACAAAAAAGTGTTCCAGTAGACTAGAACGGGGGTATTTGTCGTACACAAGCCCTTCTGCCACATCTCTATCCTTTATCCTTATCAAGTCATGTATACTCTGTGTTGTATCCGACCGTTCCGGCTCAGCCGCAACACTGCCCGCTTCAGTTAAGGCAAAGTGATAGGCCTCAAGCCTTCGTGTCATCGTGCTCAAGAGGTTAAACTCGCAGGAACGCAGATCCCACTCAAAAATAGAACCTCCTTCCTTAGGACTGATATAGATTGAGGAAACATCGCTCTCCACAATAATCTCCTCAGCACCATCCCCGTCAAAATCTACCTTCTGCCATTCCAGCCAGCCCTGGTACCACCCCTTAGACCATCTGCGTCTCCCTCGCAAAATCCCATCAGCCTTATTCTCCGCTTGAATCAGGTGCCGATACGTGGTTGCCCGTATATCAGCCAGATAGATCCCTCCGAAGATGCCATGCCAGTAGGGACAGTTACACTGTGCTTTCCACAGCTCTTCAAGGCCACAGTCTACAGTGCTTAAGGCACGGGCTTGATGTACTTTACGATGGACAGCCAGCATCTTCCGGTACATCCGGTTGACCTCTGGATACTTGACCAAAAAATTGCGCCACAGCCCACAGTACATATATCTCTTTATATCCTCACGCCCCTCGATCTCGAGTTGCTTCTTCAAATTGCTGTACTGCCATGAATCACTGGCTGGAAGCGACCATTCCATCATTTCATCATAAGAAGCACAAGGCAGGTAGATTCTTCCTACGGGCGGGAACATGTTGGTATACTCACCCAGCGGCACAGTGCATAACCACTCTCGATTAGCTTCCAGTTCGGTAAAAAATTCCTCGATCCAGCCATCTTGCCAACAAAGTTTATACGTCCCTGGCCAAACTCCAAATTTTTCCCCATCATCGCCCATTACTGCTATCCCACCATCGATAGCTATGGCCCTTTCCTTTAGGTAATCCACCACCTCACTCACTTTCCTCCACGGTATGGAATAACGCAACAGCTTGCTTATGGGGAACAACATTATCTGTTTACCCTGTTCCTCAGTGACATAGTATCCGAACAGGGCCTCTTGCTTCAGTCCTACAGATTTGAAGGCGCCACCGTCAACCAATGTCAACTCCATCCCGGCTTCAGCCAGAATCTTGGCTAGGTGTGGTTCCCAAACACGCTCCGCCAGCCAAAAACCGCGGGGAACCACACCGAACTTGCCCTTGATAAACATATTCATCTTGGCTATCTGCCCCACCTTATCAGCATCTGGAATAGACGGCAAGATCGGTTCATAGTAGGCACCACCCATAATTTCCACCTGACCACGCTCTACAAGCCTAGCAAGACGTGACAAAAATTCAGGGTGAACCGCTTCCAGCCAATCGTAAAGGCAACCGCTGTAATGTAAGGATAGCCTGACAGCACCATGCCTCTCCAAAGACTCAAGCATCGGCAGGTATGCCTGTTTATAAGCCTGCTCGAACACCCAAGGGAAATTACCGACCGGCTGGTGGTTATGTATTGCAAGCCCTAAATAAATACGATTCACCTTTCTAACCTACAATCTGCGAAACGCCTCAGAACCGTGGCATTATTATCAAGGCAAATTTAGCTATCGCACATGGGAAATCAGTCGGTATAAAGCTTGTCCACTATTTGGTCAAAAATATGCCTGGCGGCGACCACCTTATAATAGTACTCTTTCTTGATGGACGAGCTACAATTGCTCGTAGATATTGCTTTGTAGGCATTAAGCAGCACCTCTCGCTGAAGATTCAGACCACGATAGACCATGTTCACATCCCACATAGGTTTCTTGCTTGCCCACCAGAACTGGCAACTATGCAGAGCAGCATCAAGTTTTGACCTGGCAATCCTAGCAAAATTGCGGCTCGAATCGCTATCCGCTAGCTCTACAGCCCGATGGGCGACGTCCATCGTGATCTCCAAGTGCTCCCACTGTAACTGGTGGATGAGATTATTTTTGTCTTTCCAGAGCGGGTAGTAATTCCCAGCCTTTATGTCATCTGCAGACGTGCTCCACGACGATGGTCGGGGCTCTATCGTTTCACCACGGGGAAACAGTTCCAGAAGCTGGCTTATAGTGACCATTCTGATCTGTTTATCTTCTTCTTTACTTTCAAACTGGAATAACTTGCGGTGTTGGTCGGCAAGCAACTTCTGCTCGTGGAGCAATCGGTCACCATTTTGCCTCGGTTCCAGCGTCTCAAAAACTGGTGACAGAAAAAGCTTATCCCAGTGCTGTATATGGTGTCCGAATGTTTCCGCATCCATGGCGGTTATCACATATACGTCGCCTTCCGACCTTCGCAAGCGTCGGAGATGCTCGATAAAGCTTTCACCATCAATGTCTCTGAAACTTATCTTGTTGCTTAAAATATCATCACGGAAAAACACGGCTATCTTGCTTTCCTCATGCCCAGCTTGGTATATCACGTCTAAAGGCCATGGCGCAGAACATGCGACACCGCTCAGAACAATCCACTCATGTCTGGACTCAATAACTGGATCAATTATCGCCTGTGAGTAGCAGAGCTCCGGTGGGAAAAAACCGCGTGGGGCGTAGACCTCACCGAGAACACTGCGATTGGTAATGTAGTTCAATTTAATCTGCCGCTCTACCTCCTCTCCCGGTATCAATGGCAATATTGGATGGTACATTGCCGTTCCAGTAAACTCTAGCTGCTCCTTCTCGGCTAACTGCCTTAGCTTTGAGAGTATATCAGAATAGCCACACTGCAATAGCATCTCCGTGAGCACACCGCAGATGTTTACCGTAGCCTTAGCATGGGGAAACTCAGCGATTACTTCGAGTAACGGACGGTAAGCCTCGTTACTGACCTTCATCAGAACGCTTGTAGTCTGGGTAGGCGGCTGATAGAAATGAAACAGAGGTGCCCAATAGATCATATCTTTGTTCCCTCCCGTGCCTGACTAAAAACATAGGTAGCAGCACCCAATATCCCGGCATTGACAACGAAGCGTGCCCTTACAATACGCGCCCTATTACCTGGGAGGGCAAACGCCAGCGATTTTGCAACCCTACATGCTGGCTCAAGTAATAGATTGCCCATTTTGGCAAGCCCACCACCAATTACAACTACCTCAGGGTTAAAAACATTGATAATGTTTGCCAGCCCAATACCTAGGTAGTTGGCAGCATTGTCTATCACCCTTCGGGCTAAAACATCACCTTGTCTGGCAGCCGCCGATACTACCGCTGCGGTCACTAGCTCCATTTTACCATCGGCAAGTCGGAGGATTGAACTCTCCTCGCCTTTCTTTAAAAACTCCACCGCATCCCTAGCAACTGCCCATCCTGAAGCCAGAGACTCAAGACAGCCCAATCTCCCGCACTTACATGGTGGACCGTCGGCTTTTATAATCATATGCCCTATTTCGCCAGCAGAACCATTCGCACCCAAGTATAGACTCCCATCTATTACCATACCACCCCCTATACCTGTGCTGACCGTCAGGTAGATAAGGTTTCTAATTCGACTCCTAGCCCCGACGCCGAATTTGTATTCACCCAAGGCTGCAGCACTGGCATCGTTTATGAGATAGCATTTGACACCAAACTCACGAGCAATTATGTCCCGAAGATGAACGTGGGAAAAGCCCGGCAAGTTGGGCGATTCGGCGACAATTCCTTTGTTCATGTCAATGATACCAGCGCAGGCAACAACAATCCCCACCACTTCCGGTTTTGTCAGCTTCACCCTCGCGAGCGTTTCGCCGATGGCCAACAAAAGTCGCTCCATCACAGCTTTAGCCCCCTCACCACTTCTGGTCGGGTAAAGACGCCGTGACGCTATTCCACCATCCGGATGAACCAGGGCAACATTCATCTTAGTACCGCCCAGGTCGACAGCCAGCGCCAGGCGTCGTTTGCTTATACCGGTCACAGTCTCCCCTCCAGAGCCCGATGATACAAGTTTTCATATTTTTTCGCCGAGGCTTGCCAGGAGAAGTCTTGAGACATTATACGCTCCATCACCCCCCGCCAGGCACGCTTATTTTTGTAGGCATAAACTGCCCTTTCGATGGCAACCTTCATGGCCCTAGAGTCATATTCATAGAACACAAAGCCTGTGCCGCTGCTCAGGTCGACGCTAAGGTTCTCAACAGTTTCAGCAAGGCCCCCCGTATGACGGACGATGGGCACCGCACCATAACGCATGGCAATCAGCTGTCCCAGGCCACAAGGCTCGAATCGGGAAGGCATGAGAAACACATCGCAACCACCGTATATCAGGCGGGCAAAACGTTCATCAAAAGCTATCACCACTACCAGACGATGCCGGTGTTTTTCCGCTGCCTGGCGGAGCATAGTGTGGTAATGTTCCTTCCCCTTGCCCAAGATCACCATCTGGATGGGGAGCTCTTCAAGTAGAGAAGGGAGGCCTTCCACCACAAGATCCAAACCCTTCTGCTCATCAAGTCGGGAGACCATGCCTATTAACATGCTTTCGGCATCCTGGGGAAGCCCGGCTTCTTTCTGAACTGCGAACTTGTTGGCTATCCGTTTGTCAAGTGTATTAGCATCGTAATTGGCGGCCAGAAACTGGTCGGTCACTGGATCATACATCTCGACATCCAGTCCATTGACTATCCCAAACAACCTCTCTTTTCGAAATCGCAGCAATGCATCAAGGCCCTTACCATGCTCTGGCGTGAGTATCTCACGAGCATAAGTCTGGCTCACAGTAGTTACCACATCAGCCCAGAGTATCCCCTGTCCCATAAAATTGAGCGGTGGCTGAGGCATCTCCGCAGGAAAGGAATACCAGAGTTGCGCCAGACCATACCGATTTAGGAAATCAACATCGAAAGCCCCCTGATAAGCCAGATTGTGAATGCTGAAAAAAGTCACATAGCTACTGCTACCTTTTTTAAGCCATAAGGGCACCAGTGCTGTATGCCAATCATGACAGTGGACTATATCAGGCTGCCACTCTATCTTGTATAATATCTCCGTGACCGCACGACAAAAGATTAAGAAACGCTGTAACTCACCCCTGCCATATGGTTCCTCCACTTTCTCAAACTCATCGCCCCGAACCAGGTAGACCTTAAGCCCGCTATCTAACATCTCCGCAGCAATTTGCCTTTTCAGTCTCCCAATATGAATATCAAACCTTTCGACCACGGGCAGCGTCTCCTTTCCATCAAGGCCAATCGAGCCATATCTCGGAATCATCACACGCACATCGTGGCCAAGCTGGACCAGGGTTTTGGGTAAAGAGCCGATGACATCAGCAAGGCCACCCACCTTGACCAATGGCGCCATCTCCGCGGCAACAAAAAGGATCTTCACTGCTCTCCCTCGCCCTCCCTGTCAGTAAAATAGCGGTAGTCTATATAGGGAAACACTTTGTCCGCCTCCCAGAAAGTGCGGCACAGCGAGAGGGCTGGACCGTCAACTATCCCTGATTCAGCGAGGTCAGCCAGCTGTTGAAACCTTTCCAGGTGCTGCAAAAAACGGTTCTCAGCATATAAACGAGCCTGACCGGTAGTCACCAAAAACTGCCAGTCGCTCGCTTGCAACAGGAGTAGCTCCCTCGCAGCCTGGTTCAACAGCTCCCTCATTCCTCCCTCAGCCTGCGGATATATTGATACCAGCTTCTCCATCCTGAGCTCAGAAGTGTGAATAAGCCGCCACATCCATTCTGTATCGACGTTCTGCCAGGTAAAGTGGCCACCCCCTAAACCCCAAGAGCCTTCAGGTAAAGACAAGACATCCTTTGGGGGGTGGCGTTCCAGATATTCGCTAGCTGTGGTCATCTCAACCGTTTCACTCCGGCTTAGTTTAGATAAGACCTGCTTTAGCCAGTCTACGCCCTCGAACCACCAGTGACCGAACAGTTCTGCATCATAAGCAGCAGCGATTATGCCAAATTCCCCTGTTGTCTGGTAGAAGTCGAGAAGCAACTGCTCCACAAGCCCGACAAAATGGGTGCTGTGCTCATCGATCCGCCTTAAAGCTTGGTAGGGGTCATACAGCTCCTTGTAAGCCAAATCCAATTTCGCACCAGTTACCTTCCAATAATGAAGCCCCGAAATGCCGTCTCTCTTATGGAACTCACGGTAGTTGAAGTCCCCGGGGTATCCCCAGTCCGCAGACCACACCTGCATACTGGTCTGATTGTTCCGGCCGATAACAGCCACATCAGCGGTCTGTACCCAGTATGGCAGATACGTAGTCCTTATTACAGGTTCGACATAGCCCTCTACTGGCACTACATAGCGCCTGGGGATATTTCTATAAGGCCCGATAACTTCCTCTCTGGCTTTTCCCACAGGCTGCCCACCCTCAACCATATGCGTCTCGGCAAAAAAACACTTTATGCCAAGTTCACTAAGAAAGGTCTCCAATCCCGGCTTGATATATCGCTGCCCACACCTTTCAGCATAATAAGCTGGACGGTAACCACACTCGGGCAACCAGATTGAGGAGAGAGATTTACCAAAATAGTAGCTGTAACTCGCCTTGCCTGCCTGCAACTGAGCATAGATCGAAGAGTCCCGCTCCAGCAAGGGTAAATAGGCATGGGTAGCCGCACTGCCAGCTATTTCTATATAGCCTTCGTCTTGCAATTGTTTGAACGCTCCAACCAGGTCACGGTTAAACCTCTCGTTAAAACTCACCAAGACCGCTGAGTAGCGGTCAAGATAAAATTTAGCCAGATACAAAAGGTGCCCTTCATCAGCATCTTCAAAGCGCTTCACGTCGCCACGAGCGCGTTCTATCTTTTCCTCCAGAAATTCTGCGAGGTTATGCAATACCAGCGGATCAGCGAGCTGCTCCAGTAGGACAGGCGTAAGCCCGAGAGTTAAGCGAAAGGGACAGCCTTCCAGCTTCAAATCATAAAGTGCATTAAGCAGGGGAATATAGGTCTCGGAGGCAGCTTCATGAAGCCACTCCTCACCATGGGGCCAACGGCCGGCATTGCGGCAATAAGGCAGGTGACTGTGCAGAACGAAGGTAAAGGCTCCGGTCTTCACCGCTCTTCCGCCAGAATTTTCACGCTATGGCGTTTTGAAGGCTTGCCGCTTACACTTTCGCCGCTGGGAACAAACTTCGAGACGAAATCGCTATCCTGAACCCAGCACCCAATTTTACAGTTACGCCCTATCTTGATGTCCGCCGGTATCCTGGTACCTTTACCCACAAGCGTTATCCCACAATTGAGATTTTTGGGCTCATCTTTGCTCGGAGTCATATCATCACCAAAGCCAAGGTGGCTGCCTGGTCCCACCCAGACCTGCTTATCGATAATGCAACGATCCACTATTGCCCCCTTCGCCACCGTAGAACCATCAAAGACGATCGAGTCCCTTACTACGGCATCCTCCTGAACGAATACGTCTGGAAAAATGACTGAGTTTTCCACCAACCCATTGATAATAGCGCCGTTGGCAATAAGACTGCGTCTTATCTCCGCCTTTGGACCAACTTTCACTGGTGGCCTGTCAAGCTGTATCGTCCTTATCTTCGCTGAAGCATCATAAAGGTTCAACTCCGGCAGGTCCACTATCAGATCCATGTTTGCCCGCCAGTAAGCCTCTATCGTACCAACGTCCCGCCAGTACCCCCTGAACCTGTAACCATAGACTTTGAACTTGCCGATAACCTCGGGAATAATATCACTACCGAAATCGTGACCGCCTTTCTCGCCATACTCTTCCAGACAGCGAATCAAGACTTCCTTATCAAACACATATACACCCATCGAAACCAAGTTGCTTACAGGTTCCTTTGGCTTCTCTTTGAAGGCGACCACCCTTTCGTTATGGTCTAAAACCACAACGCCAAATCTTGAGACCTCAGACAAAGGCACCTCGGTAATAGCTATGGTCACCTCCGCATCTCTTGTTCGGTGGGCATGTATCATATAGTCATATCGCATCGAATAGACATGGTCACCAGCTAGAATCAGCACCTCGTCAACCTTTTGCCTCTCAATGAAATCAAGGTTCTGGTAGATGGCATCAGCAGTGCCTTTATACCAGTCGCGAGCCGAACGGCTCAAAAAGGGCTGTAGTATGACCACACCACCGCTCGTCCTGTCCAGGTCCCACGGTCGCCCTACGCCGATATGTTGAGCTAGAGAACGGGGGTTGAATTGGGTAAGCACAGCCACATTGTAGATGCCTGAGTTGGCGCAATTGCTTAAGGTGAAATCGATTATCCTGTATTTACCGCCAAAAGGGACAGCGGGCTTTGCCCTTTCTTCTGCCAGTACACTCAAGCGCTCACTGGCACCACCAGCCAGTATCATTGCTAGAACCCGCTCCATCGCTATTCCCCGTCTGTATTTTAACCAAAACCACAGCTGCTGTCCAAAGCATAAACAAGAGTACAATAACTTCAAGCAACACTTTTCACAGTTCCGTTAGAAGAAGCTCCAGTGCCAGATCCCCCTCATATCTCCCACTTTTCATGGCAACATCAGTCTCAAGCAGCTTCTCGAAAACGCCCTTTACCCGTTCAAAGGAGTATTGCCTAGCCTGCTCCAGCGCCTTTTTTAGACTGTACTCCGATACGTTTTCCGCCCGGCTCCTGACTTCACCATTGAATTTCGCTTCTTTTAGCTCCTTGGCTAGGACAACCAAACGCAACTGACGGGCAAGCATGGTCAGAATGTATGACGGAGAAACCCCTTCACGCAAAAGCTTCCACAACATTACCTGTGCCTGCCTTTTCTCTCCTTCAAGTACAGCATCCACCAAGCTGAATATGCTGACCTCCCGGGCAAAGCTTGATACCTGTCTGACATCGTCTTCGGTTATCTGGCGCCCCTGCGCGAACGAGAGTAACTTGTCTACCTCGCTACTCATCACCCACAAATCATAGCCCACAAGCTCAATAAGCAAGTCAACCGCCTTCTGGGAGATTGCACTGCCTTCTTCTCTCACCCGTGAATATATCCAGCGGCTCACCTGGCTTCGCCCGGGTTGAGGAAAAGCCCTAACCTCGCCTAGCGGTGAAAGTAGCTTCAACAGCCGGTTGTCACGCCCTATATCACCACCGTCCACCAAGATGAGAATAGTGGTGGACGGCATTTCTCTCACATAGCTTGCCAACTTCTCCCATTCACCCAAACCGGCATTGGCTTTCTTTGAAGGACGCCGCTTTTCCCGCCCCCACCCCTGCATCTCCTCAAAAAGACCTAACAGTCCCTTAACGATCACGATCCTTACCGGCGAGAGAAAAGGCGCTGCGCTACAAGCCCCTACCAGCTCGGAAAAGCTTAGCTGCTGAGCCTCAAATACTGACACATTTGCCGCGAGCGTGTCAGAAGGGCTTTTCCCCTTCTTTAAGGACTCAAGCGCCTGAGAAAGGAGAAAATCGTCCTTCCCGTAGAGAATATACAGCACTCTGTCTAATATTGTATACCACTCGCCATCCTCTTTACACCAAGTAGCGAATCTCAAGCTAGCATGCCCTTGATTTTGCCACCGCCCCCATATATACTCAAAGAGCCAATGCCTCACGGGCGCGGGGTAAGAGCCCTCACTCTATACTGGCTTATTCTTACTTGAAGGAGGCTAGAAATGGGTTATCATTTTGATAATGACGAATCCACACTGGCTGAGGGACAAGAACTCGACCTAGCCCTGCTCCGCGAAGACCTCATCGGGGAGCTACAAGCCATAAATCAATACGAGGAACACATAGCAGCCCTTGAAGACGAAGAGGCAATAAAGGTTTTAGAGCACATACGGGATGACGAAAAAGAGCACGTTGCTGAACTCACCAAATTGATTCAAAAACTTGACCCGATTCAGGCGAAAAAATTTGATAAGGGGACTCTGTAAAGTCTGAGCCCAAAAGTTTAAGCATTGGAGACAGGCTGCTTACATGAGGGTGCTTGTTATCGGAAGCGGGGCAAGGGAACACGCTCTGGCCTGGAAAATAGCCCAGAGTCCCCACGTCAGGGAGATCTACATAGCACCAGGTAATGCTGGTACCTCCTCGATTGGTCGCAATATACCGGCAGATCTCGGCGATATTGATTCCCTAGCCAGGGCTGCCCTAGACCTCAAAATTGACCTGGCCGTCGTTGGCCCTGAAGGCCCTCTAGCCTTGGGCATCGTAGATCGATTCGAACGACAGGGGATTCCCATATTCGGACCTACCCAGAATGCTGCTCGAATAGAAACAAGCAAAGTTTATGCCAAACACCTGATGCAAAAATATTCCATACCTTGCGCCAGAGGAGCCGCCTTCCCAAACTATTCTGACGCCATGAAATATATTCTGGATCACCGATTACCGGTGGTTATAAAGGCGGACGGTTTGGCTGCCGGCAAAGGGGTGACGGTAGCTTTCACCAAAGAGGAGGCTATTTCAGCCCTGACGGATATTATGGAGAAAAAAATTTTCAGCTCCGCTGGTAACAGCGTCGTCATTGAGGAATGGCTTGCTGGCAGAGAAGTCAGCTTGCTAGCCTTCTCAGACGGCAAGACCGTCATCCCCATGGTTCCAGCGTGTGATTACAAGAGGGCATTCGATAACGATGAAGGTCCAAACACCGGCGGTATGGGGAGCTATAGCCCGCCCAGTTTCTTTGATGCAAAGCTAATGGGCGAGACCGTAGAGAAGATACTTAAGTCTGCGATTAAAGCAATGGATGCAGATGGTAGCCCTTATAAAGGAGTCCTTTACGCCGGACTCATGGTTACTGCCGATGGCCCTAAAGTGCTAGAATTCAATGCTAGGTTTGGTGACCCGGAAACACAGGTAATCCTACCACGCCTCAAGACAGACTTGGTAGATATCCTCCTTGCTGTGCTGAACTCTGAGCTCAATAAGCTGACAATCGAGTGGTCTCCAGATGCCTGTGTGGGAGTAGTGATCGCATCGCAAGGCTATCCTGGGAGCTACAGGACAGGCTTCCCTATCATTGGCCTTGACAACATGGACAGAAATATCCTAACATTCCATGCTGGTACCAGGCTTGGTGAGGATGGGAAAGTCTATACCGCTGGTGGCAGGGTGCTTACAATCGCAGCAACTGGCAAAACAATAGTTGACGCCAGAAATAAGGTTTATGAAAACCTGCCGCGTGTCAAATTTGAAGGATGTTACTATAGAAAAGATATTGCTCTTAGTGAGGTCAAATAAATGCCCAAAGTAAGTGTAATTATCGGCAGCAAGAATGATCAGCCTATCATCCAACCGGCCTTGGACATGCTCCAACAGCTTGGTATTGACTATGAATTTCTGGTAATGTCAGCCCACCGCAACCCAAATAAGGTCCGAGAATATGCATCCCAAGCCAGAGATAACGGTATCGAAGTCATCATTGCCGCTGCTGGACTAGCTGCCCACCTGCCTGGCGTCATCGCCAGCCTCACCACCATACCGGTAATCGGTGTGCCATTACCTGCAAGCGACCTTAAAGGAGTGGATTCCCTTCTTTCCATCGTGCAAATGCCCACCGGGGTGCCTGTTGCCTGCATGGGCATCGGCAGCACCGGCGCAAGGAATGCAGCATTGCTAGCAGCACAGATACTTGCCCTCAAATACCCGAAGATAAGGGAGGCTTTTGAAGAATACAGGAAAAAACTCAGTGAAACAACTTAGATACCTGTTTCTTAAACAGTAGCATAAAAAGAGTGCCATGATAGAGCGTTACTCCCGCCCAGAAATGAAAAAAGTCTGGTCTGAAGAAAACAAGTTCGATAAATGGCTTCAGGTGGAAATAGCCGTTTGCGAAGCCTGGGCAGAGATCGGGATCATACCCAAAGAAGCCATCCCAAAAATCAGGACTGCAACCTACAAGCTGGAAAGAATCGGTGAAATCCTTAAAGTCACCCACCACGACGTGACCGCTTTTCTCCAAGCCGTTAGCGAAAGTCTTGGGGAAGAATCTCGGTTTATTCATCTCGGGTTAACGTCTTCAGACATAATAGACACAGCGCTTAACTTGCAATTGAGGGAAGCAACAAAGTTACTAGCAGACGATATCACAAAGTTGATCGCGGTGCTAGAAGACAAAGCCATCGAACATAAGACAACGCTGATGATAGGAAGAACACACGGCGTCCATGCCGAGCCGATAACTTTCGGCCTCAAACTTGCTCTGTGGGCGCAGGAGATGAAACGCAACTACCGTCGCCTAGTAGAAGCAGAAAAGATGATAAGCGTGGGTAAGATTTCCGGTGCCGTGGGCACCTATGCCACAGTCCCACCAGAGGTTGAGGAAATAGCCTGCGTCAAGCTGGGCCTAACCCCCGCTCCGATTTCCAACCAGATCGTTCAGCGTGATCGATATGCCCAATTCGTCACCACGCTTGCCATCATCGCCAGCTCACTGGAAAAGTTCGCTACCGAAATCAGGAGTCTACAACGGACCGAAGTGCTCGAGGCAGAAGAGCCCTTCGCCCCAGGGCAAACAGGCTCGTCAGCCATGCCCCACAAACGCAATCCAGAACTCTGCGAGCGCATCTGTGGACTGGCACGTTTGGTCAGGGGTTATGCCATTACCTCTCTAGAAAACATCGCACTATGGCACGAGCGCGATATCAGCCACTCTTCCAACGAACGCATAATCCTGCCTGATTCCTGTCTCGTGGTGGACTATATCCTCAATATTTTTACTTCAATAGTGCACGGGCTGCAGGTATATCCAGAAAATATGCGCCGCAATCTGGAACTGACCCAGGGCCTCGTCTTCTCACAGCGCGTTCTGCTAGCACTGATAGATAAAGGCTTGAGCCGACAGCAGGCCTACCAAATAGTGCAACGAAATGCCATGAAGGCATGGAAGCAACGGACCAGCTTTCTTGGTCTACTTAAATCTGATACGGAGGTGACAGGACATCTTTCTACAGACGAGCTGGAGGCTCTCTTTGACTACAGCTACTTTGTGAAACATGTCGACACTATATTTAAGCGTTTAGGTTTGACTGAAAAGAGACAGGCTATAGATACACCGAGCGAAGAACTGGCACCCAGAGCGCTTTAAAAGGAGAAAAGCAAATATGGACACCACATCATCAGTTCTATTTGAAACAAACCTCCCAATGCCCCTATTTTGTAGAGGCAAGGTTCGTGATACCTACGATCTTGGGGATAAGCTGCTGATCATTTCTACAGACCGCATTTCGGCCTTTGATGTGGTGCTGCCCTGTACCATACCATGCAAGGGCCTGGTATTGAACCAGCTCTCCTCTTTCTGGTTTTACAAGACAAGCCATATAGTGCCCAACCACTTAATAGCACCAGTGAACGAGGTTCGAGACCTAGAAAAGTTTATTCCCGACGAAACTCGTCTTCCCGACTATCTGATCGGAAGATCGATGGTAGTCATCAAGGCCAAACGCATCCCTGTGGAATGTGTTGTCCGAGGATACCTCTCAGGTTCAGCCTGGGCTGAATACAGAAATTCTGGAACCGTCTGCGGTGTCAAGTTACCCCCTGGGCTCAGAGAGAGCGAGGGGTTTGCTGAGCCAATATTTACCCCCACCACCAAAGCTGAAAGCGGCCATGACCAGCCATTGACCAGGAGCGAACTTCAAGACCTTGTGGGAAAAGAGGTCGCTCTAGAGCTTGAAGAAAAGAGCCTCGCTATTTATAAGTACGCCAGAGAGTTTGCCTTGAACCGTGGTATTATAATCGCCGATACCAAATTTGAATTTGGCTTTGCCGACAATGGGCTGATCTTGATCGATGAACTGCTCACACCGGATTCCAGCCGGTTCTGGGACGCTGCTCTATATAAGGTCGGCCAGGCTCAGCCAAGCCTTGATAAGCAGCTAGTCCGTGACTGGCTCATCCAGTCAGGCTGGAACAAGGAGCCACCAGCACCCGTGTTGCCCCCAGAAGTCATCAGTGCCACTACCAGGAAGTACATAGAAGCTTACGAGCGCTTGACCGGGGAAAGACTGAAATGTACTTAGCTAAAGTCTATATCACCCTCAAACCGACAGTGAACGATCCACAGGGGCTGACTATCAAAGGCGCCTTGCATAATCTTGGTTTCAACGCTGTGGAGGACGTCCGTGCCGGTAAGTACTTAGAAATAAGAATAGGACATGATGATATCGAAAAGGCTCGCAACCTGACCGACGAAATGTGCCGCAAACTGCTGGCAAATCCGGTTATCGAAAACCACCGCTTCGACCTAGAGAAAATTTGAGCCCACTGCCCACGACTAACAGACTATTCCAGCTTTAGGAATAAAACAGCAGAATATTTCTCGCTTATCCAGCCATCGCGACCCAGAAAAGTTAATGGCTGACAAGTCAGCTGACGTGGGGAAAGCAGCGCTGGAGATACCACAGTAACCTTCCCTCAAGCAGTGGCAGTCACCATTACCCGTTTCGTTTGAAACGTTAAAGTTGAAGTAGTGGTTGTGACGGGAGATACACTCTCCTAACATTTAAGACCACGCTGCCAGCCCCTCGCCCCATGCCCACTTTCGTCACCCCGAAGACACCTCATGACAACGTTGCGATTCGCCTTGGGATACGCTCACGGGGCTGCATCAAAAGAATTAGCCACCGGCGGTTGCTTCACAACCAGGACTGAAACATGACAGAGCATCACTCTTGGTACTCGATTACCAGCCTCGATCTACCTTCCCAGAGTAAGACGTAGTCACCCTGATTGTTGTAGAAAGACGGCTTATCGAACTGCAGACGCAACTGAAAACGTTCACTGCCCTCTTTAACTCTGTCCTGAATAGCCGACACCAAGAGACTTGAGGTAACCGGTTCATCAACAAGGAAGCTGAAACTATGCAACGGCACACCCGGACCTGGGCCAATGGCAAAGTCCTTGCTGCTAAGAGTACCGTAGCGGCATTCGTAGACACGTAACATGCCCAGGTTTCTAAAGGGTTCACCAAAAACTGATGCCGCAGTTAGATCAAGGTAAGCTGACTTAATGATAGCCCCCTGCGGGATCATCGAAATATCAAAACTCAAGAAAGCCTGCATTGGCGTGCCATTCTTGATATCGCCCACCTGAGGCTCCGGGCTGACATATCCGTCTTTTCTAACCTGCCCCTCCTCTCCAATTATTGAAAACAGCTCCAGCTTACGTGCCAGCGACGTAGATACCACTATCACTTGCACTGTTGTGCTCACTGTACCAGCATCATTGCTCGCCATCAATAGATAAGTCGTTGTTTTCGCTGGCGCTACTGTCCGCGAACCGACGGCCGGAACATTGCCTATGCCCGGTTCAACGGTGACCATATTAGCTCCGGACACATTCCAGCTTAACACACAAGACTTGCCCTCAGTAATGGTCGCTGGCTCAGCGACAAATGTTCTTATATTTGGCTTAAGGACGCCCTGAGGCACAACCATCACCACCACCGGTACCTCTGCCGACCACAAACCTTTATCGTCCTGTACTTTGAACCAGACAGTATGAGTGCCCCGTGACAGTGAAGATGTCTCAAATCTGGCTGACTTACTCAACTCTCCGTCAATGCTCGACCTCCACACATATGCCACTACACTCCCATCGGCATCTTCCCCATGCCCAACAAAAGTTACCCTCTCCCCATAAGCTACCTCAGTGGGTGCAACTGAGTCTATGATAGCAGTTGGTGGCTGGTTAGCAGACACACTTGGCTTCGTGACTGGCAAGCAACCCACAAAACCAGTCGCAAGCACCAGGCCGGTGACAAGCAAAAAGATTACCAATTTGTCCACTCTATCCATATCTTTCTACCCTCGTCTGTTTATTCACCAGTCCATAAATTTCGATCGTAAAACTTACCCCGCATCGTACAGGAAACCTTCTACATAAACAAGAGCCTTTCGACATTTTTGTACTAAATTTCTGCCAAATTTTTCTTTACCATTTCAACTATCCTCGGCATGACCTCGCCAGCCTTAGCTCTTATAACCACGCTGGCATAGCTATCCATAGGAGTTGACGTCAGATTGATAATGATCAATTTGGCCCCCACCTCGACGGCATATATCGGCATGTAGGCTGCAGGATAAACAACCAGTGTGGAGCCGATAACAACAAAGAGGTCACAATTTCGCGAATATGACGCAGCAGCAGTCAGTACTGCCTGAGGCAATGCCTCACCAAAAAACACGGCGTCTGGCTTCAAGATGCCGTGGCACAGGGTACAGTCCGGTACTATTTCTGTCGCCACCCGGCCCAGCACCTCCTCCATGGGAAAGCGTACGTTACAACCCAAACACCTCACCCACCGCATATTCCCATGGAGCTCAAACACCTTGTGTGGAGAATTGCCAGCCCTCTGGTGCAAGTTGTCCACGTTCTGGGTTATGACACAGGACAGTTTACCGATCCTCTCCAGCTCGGCAATAGCATAATGGGCAGGGTTAGGTTCGGCTTCCTTCAGAAGTCCACCCTCAGCCAGCAACCGCCACTGCATCTCCCGAACTTGACGGCTTTGGAGAAATTTCTGGATGGTGAAACTATCCGGATCGAACTTACTCCAGATGCCACCAGGGCTGCGAAAATCAGGAATGCCGGACTCCGTGCTTACACCAGCCCCTGTAAACACAACAACACGCTGTGACTCACATATCAAAGTTGCAGCCTTGTCAATCAGACGTTCAATATCAGCATCGTCCATTTGACCGTCCTGCCTTTACTCCTGCTTCAATGCTAGTTTGTGGCCATAAAAATGTCAAGCTACCTGAAAACTTGCCCCAAATCTCAACTTCGGCAACTTAAGTACCTGTACTTGGGATATTGCTTCTAAACTACGGGCCGTTCTATAATTACACTATTGCTCACTGCTTTAACAGAGTAAAAGGTAGTTATGCCAAAAGTCTATGAGCTGCATAGCTGGGACCTAACAGTAGCACAAGCCGAAAGGCTGCAACTTGAGCTGGCATCCCGAGTATGCCGTGACAACAAGCTCTCAAACCCCCGCTTCATTGCTGGTGCAGACATCTCAGCACCCGATCCCTCCGGCATGGCTCGGTCTGCCATAGTTGTGCTCACCTACCCTGAATTTAGCATAGTTGAAATCCAAGAAGCACAAAGGCAACCAAAATTCCCCTATATACCGGGACTGCTTTCATTTAGAGAGTCTCCACTGGTGCTGGCTGCCTGGCAAAAACTCTCCATCACCCCGGACCTACTATTGGTAGACGGACAGGGAATTGCTCACCCCAGAAGATTTGGCATCGCCTCGCACCTAGGGCTGCTGCTCGATATACCTGCTATTGGCTGCGCTAAGTCACGCCTTTGTGGGATGTTCGGAGCTCTTGGTGTTGAGGCTGGTAGCTACGCTGAACTTGTAGATAACGACGAGGTTATAGGTGTCGCCTTGCGCACCAAAAGCAATACCACCCCGGTCTATGTTTCAATAGGACACAAGGTCGACCTCCGCTCAGCTATAGAATGGACACTTAAATGCTGCCAGGGGCACCGTCTCCCGGAACCGTCCCGCCTTGCCCATCTTGTCGCCAGTGGGAAAAGGTTACCCGTCATACACTCTGGACACCAACAGAAATTGTTCGATTGAATTATCAGTTCAGAAGATAGAAAAAACGGAGGCTTAAAGTGGACGTACAGGAGACGAGAGAAACTCTGGAAACTATGCGGAAAAAGATAACCGACATAATGGAGCGCCTTTGACATAGGCACCAAGGAAAAGGAAATTTCCAGACTCGAAGCCAATGCAGCTCAACCCGAGTTCTGGCTTGACCCAGAAAAAGCGCAGTCGGTCATGCGCCAGCTGAGTAGCCTCAAGGAAGTGGTAGAGCTCTGGCGGAATCTGGAGAAGAAAGTCAACGAGCTGCTCGAGATGCTGGAGCTGGTCATCGAAGAAAATGATCTTTCGGCAGCGAATGACATCATACAGGAAACAACTCGACTAGCATCCCAGCTAAAAGGTCTAGAAACAAGGCTACTTCTGAATGGTGAATACGACAGCAGGGATGCTATATTAAGCATACACGCGGGAGCAGGTGGCACAGAAGCCCAAGACTGGGCAGAAATGCTATTAAGGATGTATACAAGGTGGGCAGAACGCCACGGCTACCAAACTGAGATACTGGACATGTCTCCAGGCGATGAAGCCGGGATTAAAAGTGTCACCATCGAAATAAAAGGGGAATACGCTTACGGGTATGTCAAGTCTGAGCACGGCGTGCATCGACTGGTCCGCATTTCGCCATTTGACGCCGACCGCGCACGACACACCTCCTTCGCATTAGTAGAAGTGCTACCAGCAGTCGAAAGGGAAATAGATATAAGAATCGACCCTAACGACCTAAAGATCGAGACCTTTCGTTCCAGCGGTCCAGGCGGACAGCACATGCAGAAAACAAGTAGTGCCGTAAGAATAACTCATATTCCCAGTGGCATAACAGTTAGCTGCCAGAGCGAGCGCTCCCAGTATCAAAATAAGGAGAACGCACTTAAGGTCCTCTATGCCCGCCTTTTCCAGCTTGAAAAAGCAAAAATGGAAATAGAAAGAGCTAAACTAAAAGGGGCGCGAATAGAAGCTGGCTGGGGCAACCAAATTCGAAGTTACGTCCTCCACCCCTATAAAATGGTGAAAGACCACCGCACAGGCTATGAGACCAGCGATGCCAACTCTGTGCTCGACGGAGAAGTGGACGAGTTCATTACAGCGTACCTGCACCATATGCTGGAGAAAGAGAATGCTTAGACATGCATTTTCGCTTCTTGCTCTCATTGTCGCGATCGCATTGTCTGCCTCGACCGCAGCCCAGCAAGAAACGGAGCAAATAACACTAGTTGAGTCCGCCACCGAAATAATTTTCCCATCATCGCTGGTCTTCAAGATCAAAGCTCATAGCCAAGTTAATATCACCAGGATCAGGCTGCAGTATAAGGTGGAGAGAATGAATTATGCCGAGGTCATCAGCGAAGCCTGGCCAGATTTTGTACCCTCGCCAAAAGTGGAAACAAAATGGAACTGGGATATGAGAAAAGCGGCCTTGCCAGGTGGTGCTACAGTCCATTACTGGTGGATCATCGAAAATCAGCGCGGTGACAGGTTGGTTACAGACGAATACACACTGGAG
Source organism: Chloroflexota bacterium (assembly GCA_036821185.1). Lineage (GTDB taxonomy): Bacteria > Chloroflexota > Dehalococcoidia > GIF9 > UBA5629 > CALJTV01. The sequence goes on from DAISKD010000001.1 coordinate 413,810, forward strand.
TTTAAAGATACCCGCTACTCATGGCAACAGCTCGTCGAGGGTCCGATCAGCTTGTTCTGGTACAAAGGAAACCTGTCCTTCGCAGGCGAACTCCTCACTGCCTGCAGGCAGTCGCTGGAAAGGCTTTACTCAGATATAGGCGTTCGCCTGGAAAGACCGGTCAATATTTATATCTACGCTAGCTCCCAAGACTTGAGGGCAGCGATGATTTTCCCCCGCGAGTGGACCGGAGGTGTCGCCTTCCCCCAGTTCGGTACAATCGCCATTGGCGTGCCGGTAAACCAGCTCAGCTGGGGTAAAAGGGCGATAGCACATGAGCTCGGCCATATGGTAATCCATCAGATAACTTTTAGTCCCTATGGGGCAAGCCTGCCGGTCTGGCTAAACGAAGGCTTAGCCATGCATGCAGAAGGAGAAAAAGACATTCACCTTGAACTGTTGCTGAGAAAAGCAGCTACAGAGGGGAAATTGTTTTCCGTACGCAGCCTCTCAAGCCCATTTTCTGCAAGACCGGAAGATGCCTACCTCTCCTACGCCCAGAGCCAGAGCCTGGTGGAATTCCTCATTCGGAACTACGGCAAAGCTAAGATGCGGGAGCTCCTCTATCTGCTGAAAGAAGGTAGTTCTATTGATGAAGCACTACTTAAGGTTTACGGCTTCGACCAATCTGGTCTTGACAGGCTATGGAAGGAATATATAACGAACAAAGCAAAAGCCACATCTGGGTTCGACACGACCTCGGACATGGAGGACAAAAAACTCCCCTGCTTCTCTGAGTTCGTTGCTCTGTCCTCTAATAGCCCCTTGCCCAGCAGCTTTATAGGAGCAGGCACAAGATGACAAAGTCCTTTACTGTTCGCGATCTGCCACTCTCAGAGCGTCCACGGGAAAGGCTTGTTAAACTTGGGACGGAAGCCCTTTCAGTTCAAGAGCTGCTGGCTCTAGTCCTCGGCAGGGGCACTAAAGGCGAGTCTGTAGTATTGACCGCCCAAAAACTACTGAGCAAATTTGGTAACCTTAAAAACATTGCCTCCGCATCTATCGAAGAGCTCACTCAAGTGAAAGGAATTGGCGTTGCCAAAGCCACACAACTCAAAGCAGCGCTGGAGCTCGGTAAACGCATGGAGGAACATTTGCAAGATGCTGACAAGCTCACCATCCGGTCACCGGAAGATGTCGTCATGGCCGTCAAAAATAAACTTAAAGGAAAGAAAAAAGAGCATTTCGTTGCCCTCTCACTCGACACCAGAAATCATCTTATAGATATCCACACCATCTCCATAGGTAGTTTAGACTCTAGTATCGTACACCCTAGAGAGGTCTTCAAAGAAGCCATAGCATGCAGTGCCGCATCGGTGATCTTCGTTCATAACCACCCCTCTGGAGACCCTTCCCCTTCCGAAGATGACATCAGGCTGACCAGACGCCTCGCCGAGGTCGGCGATATAATGGGCATAGAAGTTCTGGATCACATAATTGTCTGTGATACCAGCTACTCTAGTATGAAATCTAAGGGAATCTTCTAAAGGGCTAAACAAGACATGACAAAGTTCTGGCAAGCAGTATCTCTGACCACGCTGGCATTATGCGTTCTTGCAACTCTGTTGTCTGTTGCCGCCTGCCGTCAGGCACAAACACCGGTGTCTGTTTCGGGACAGGAGCTCAATGTCTGGGACGTAGGACCGATAACGCTTGACCCTGCGATATCCAGCGAGATGAGCTCACATATCTATGTGATGCAAATATTTAGCGGACTGGTAAGGCTCGATGCCAACTCAAAACCAGCACCCGACATAGCTGAGCAGTGGCAGAAAAGCGAGGACGGCAAGACCTATACTTTCTTTTTGCGCAAAGGCGTCAAATTCCACAACGGTAAGGAGGTGACGGCCCACGACTTCAAATACTCCTGGGAAAGGGCCTGCAACCCGAGAACCGGCTCACAGACGGCAGCCACATACCTCGGCGACATCGTCGGTGCCCGGGATGTAATTAATGGTAAGGCCACAGAAATTAGTGGCGTCAAAGTTTTAGACAAATATACGCTGCAGGTCACCATAGATGCCCCTAAGGCATACTTTCTGGCAAAGCTCACCTATCCTACCGCCTTTGTGGTCGATCAGACAAACGTACAGCCAGGCGGCAAATGGTGGCAAAAGCCTAATGGAACAGGGCCTTTTAAGTTGAAAGAATGGCGCCAGGGTGAGTTGCTCGTGCTGGAAAAAAACGAAAAATTCTATCGGGAGCCTCCCCGGCTTAGTAGGGTTGTCTTTCACTTGCTGGCTGGAATGCCCATGGAAATGTACGAAATGGGCCAGATCGAAATAAGCCCCGTATTTGAAGACTATGTCGAGCGGGCAACAGACGAGCACGGCCCCTTCCGTGATGAACTGTTAATCTTTCCCGAACTCAGCCTTTTCTACATAGGCTTCAACACCCAGAAACCACCATTTGATGACGTCAAGGTGCGTCAAGCTTTTTGCCATGCTGTGAATAAAGAAAAAGTAGTAAAGATAATACTGAAAGGAATGGCACTTAAAGCAAATGGCATCCTGCCACCGAGCATGCCAGGCTACAACAAGAACATCAAAGGCTTGGACTACAACCCAAACCGGGCCAGGGAGCTTATTGCCAGCTCGCAATACAGCAGCTCAGAAAACCTGCCACCGATCACTCTAACCATCTCCGGCAGCGGGGGAAATATCCCGGCATATATCGGGGCCATAATCAATGACTGGCAGCACAACCTTGGTGTGAAAGTCACAGTAAGGCAACTTGAGCCAGAAATCTTTCCCTACCACATCAAGCACGAATTAGACCACATGTTTTTCAGCGGCTGGATAGCCGATTATCCCGATCCTCAGAACTTCCTCGAAATCTTGTTCCACAGTAACGCTGAATACAACTACGGAAAATATAGCAACCGCGACGTGGACGCTATTCTTGAGAAGGCTGCTATCGAGCCAAATGAGCCAACGAGGTTCTCCCATTACCAACAAGCGGAGGAATTGATTGTGACCGAGGCAGCTTGTCTACCCCTCTGGTTCAATGAGAACTATCTCTTGGTAAAACCTTATGTCAAAAATTACAGGGTAGATGCGCAGGGGGTTCCGGTACTTAGCGAAGTTTACATTAGTAAGGACTAGCTGTCGTCCTCAGCCATTTTCTGACACTCTTCCCACCAAGCCAACCCAAAAAGAGCCCGACCTTGTGCGGCCTGTTAGCCCCACTCGCTTCCGCATTCGGAAAGTCGCAGTATACGTTGTTTACATCTTTCATCGCAAGGCTCAACATGTACTGTAATGTTGTTCCGTGGCAACTCACGAAAACCGACTATGCAGCTCCGATAAGCCGTGAGGAGGACGTAAAGTAGCATTACGGGTAGAGTAATTTGCTTACTCAGACGCCCTCTGCTATTATTAGCCAAGCCCCATATCTCAATAGCTGGATAAGGTTTAATGCAGTGGCTACCAGAGTAGGTGTAATCTACGACCCCATCTACTTGGAGCACGATACAAAGGACCACGTGGAAAACGCCCAGCGGCTAGTTGTTACCACCGCCCACATCCAGGAGACCTTTAAAGAAAAGCTCTATCACCTCTCACCGCGCCCTGCCACGCTGCAAGAGATCTCCGCTGTCCATGCCAGAGAATACATACTCCACATTAGAGAACAGGCAAGTAAAGGTGGTGGCTGGCTAGATCCAGATACAGTGACATCACCGGGATCGTACGACGCAGCCATCTATGCAGCCGGAGGTGCCATTACCGCCGTCGACGCAGTGTTGAACCGACAGGTCGATTGCGCTTTTGCACTTGTTAGGCCACCTGGACACCACGCCACGTGCTGGCAAGCTATGGGATTTTGCCTATTCAACAACATCGCAATAGCCGCGAAATATGCTTTGATGAACTTTGACATCAAGCGCATTCTGATCGTAGACTTTGACGTCCACCACGGAAACGGCACACAGGATGCTTTCTATGCGGACCCCCACGTGCTCTATTTCTCCACGCACCAGTACCCCCTGTTCCCGGGCACAGGCACCATCGACCAGACAGGTACCAAACAGGGCGAGGGTTTTACTGTCAATGTACCACTACTGGCCGGGTGGGGCGATGAGGAATATCAAGCAGTCTTTGAAGATATATTAGCACCAATTGCACGCCGCTTTGAGCCCCAGCTTATAATGGTGTCCGCCGGCTATGATGCCCATTGGGCCGATCCGCTAGCACAGATGCAGGTGAGCGTATCTGGCTTCGTCCGTCTCGTGGAAATAACAAAGACACTGGCTGATATGCTCTGTCAAGGAAAACTGGTACTAGTGCTCGAGGGCGGCTACCACCTGCAAGCCCTACCTTTTTCTGTGGGTGCTACACTTGCTATTCTCTCAGGTAACAAGAGCTTCGACGACCCGCTGGGCAAGCCCCGAACAGCCACCCGATCCGCCCAGCTTCACCACTTCCTGCAAATGCTCAAACAAATACACCGTATCTGAATAACTAAATAGGTCGCTGGGCTGGTTTTTTAGCCGGTCTTGTCCAGGACAAAAATCTACCCCACTCCCCTTTGTCCCACACCACCAATAGCTGTCCTGCTAGACAGATGGAGTTGTAAGTACCGGCCACCACGCCGATAAAAAGCACCAGTACAAAATACCGCAGCGTAACACCACCAAGAAGCAGAAGAGCAACGATTACCAAAAGTGTTGTCAGACTCGTGTTCAGACACCGCCCCATTGTTTCCAGAATACTCGAGTTAACGGTAACTTCAAAGTCTCGGCTTATACCCCGGCTCACATTCTCCCTAATCCGATCAAAGACCACCACAATGTTATTTATGCTATAGCCGACTACCGTTAAGATGCCGGTTATAAACAACGAATCAATCTGGACTCCAGCGACCCAGCCTAAAATTGAGAATATCCCCAGAACCACTAGGACATCATGAGCCAATGCCACTATTGCCACCACCCCCCAACGGAACGGCTTAGGCATGCGCCTGAATGCCCAGGCGATGTACAGCATCATAAATATCGCGGCGACAACAACGGCAATAGCGGCATTTCGGGCAACTTCAGTAGCCAGCAGTGGCGAGACTGTATACGCATCGCGTAAGGTTATCTTAGCCCCCAGTTTCTCTTCCAAACCTGCCAGTAACGCCTCGCGCTCCTCCAGCGATATCTCTCTAATACGAACAAATAGATCGCCTCCGCTCATGCTCTGGATCGTCGCTTCCCTGTAGCCCAGCCCTATCATCACCTCCCGCAGCTCTGCCTGCCTGACCTGTGATTCAAAATGGAGGGTCATCGTGGTACCGCTGCTAAAATCAACGCCCAGATTGAGCCCAAAGGCCGCTAGCGAGATTATTCCAGGGATAATAATTATCCCCGATATCAGGAAAAAGCAAAACCTCTTGCCAACAATGTCCATCTCTTATACTCCGTAAGCGGCAGGACTGGAAATCGCTCGTGCCACCAATCGCAAGAACGACCTGGTCGTTACAATAGCTGAAAACATACTCAGAGCAACACCGATGAACAATACCAGAGCGAAGCCCCTAACCATAAAAGCACCCAAAGTGCCACCAAACCAGTATAAAATGAAACAGGCAATAAAAGTGGTGATATTGCTATCGCGTATAGCAGGCCAAGCACGTTTAAACCCTGCTTCCACCGCCGCTGCTAAAGTACGTCCTGACCTCAACTCCTCCTTCATTCGCTCAAAGATAAGGACATTGGCATCGACCGCCATTCCTAATGACACGATGAAAGCTGCGATCCCGGGTAGAGTCAGAGTCACTGGTACCAGTTTGAAAATGGTCAAAAGGAGAACTACATATATTACCAAGGCACAACTGGCAACAAGGCCGGGTAAGCGGTAATACGAAATCATGAACGCAACAATCAGGGCTGCGCCTACGATACCAGCGATCAGACTTTTCTTTAAGGAGTCAGCCCCCAGTGTGGCATCAACTCTTTGCTCTTGAATGATCTTTAGCGGCACATCAAGAGCACCGGAGTTGAGCTGTATTGCCAGCATTCTAGCCTCTTCAATATTCAGCCCGGTGATAACACCTCGCTCTTTTATCACGGCTTGAACCGTGGGCCACGAGATAGGCTCACCGTCAAGATAAATGCCGAGGGGCTTATGAAGGTTGCGCTGCGTAATCTGCTCAAACAGAATGGCACCTTCGTCAGTCCACTCAAAAGCTACCTCGGGCTCGTTAGTTTGTGGATTAAGCACCACACTGGCATTTGGCTTAAGGTATTTACCTGTTAGCTCTCTTTCAACCCCGTCGCTGCCAGTAGCTTTGGCTACAGCTGTCCATTTCGGCTTTCCTTCCTCGTCGAACACCAGCCTGCCAGAAGCGTCCAGTTCCATTTCCCTGAAATCCAGCAGCGCCGTCTGCCCGATTAGTTTGATAGCTTCATCAACATCTTTCACCCCGGGAAGTTGCACCAGGATCCTATCATGTCCCTGCCGCTGGATTATGGGCTCCGTAACTCCGTAAGCATTGACACGCCTCTCGATCTTGGCCAGTACCCCCTTCATAACATCCTCATCGCTCTGCGAAGGGTCCTTGAGTGAAAGGTCAGCCTGGTAGACCAGGTGGCTACCACCACGCAGGTCAAGCCCTAGGACAAGCCCGTGTCTTCCCAGCCTCTCGCTGTCCCATGGCAGCAACACCCAAAGCCCAAAAGCAAAAAGTGCCAATATGAACAGGAACACATAAATATTACCGCGAGTCATGTTTGCTCCTTGTTACTAACAAGCCGAACCACACTGTCGCTCCTCCAAGAGCTTACGCACCAGCTCTATTGCCTCTTCACGCGTAGTCACATCGCCAGCCGCTTGTGCTTCTCGGACCTCGGCTAAAAGCTCACCGATAAGCCTACCCGGCCTCAAGGCAAAAATGGCCATCAGGTCATTCCCATCAACCAATTTGACCGGCAACATGGTCTTCTGCTGCTTACTATACTCGTTCAATATATAGCCAACCAGTTGGTTGTGCCGCTTCCATTCCTCAACATCAAGCCTCGGCCCTTGTGTGGCCAGAAAATCAGCCAGAGCCAAGAATAGTACGTCGACTCCTGCCCCTTCTGTATCGCGGAAAAAACGATAGATAGCCCGGCTGGTAGGTGGACCATCGCTAGCCATCTGCACAGGACGCAGATGATTGTAAACTAGCTTTTCTACCAGTCGCACCTCCCGATTACTAAAACGTAGCCGTTCCAGAGCTGAAGCTACCATGACAGCGCCCTGCTTCGTGTGGCCTATAAAACGCACCCTCCCCGTCTGGTCAACCGTCTTAGTTGCCGGTTTAGCCACATCATGCAATAGCCCTCCCAGTTTAAGAAGCAGCCTTCTGGTGCTGCCACCGGACACCCCCGTATCAAAATGCGCTTTCAACTCGTCAGACCAGGGTACCTGATCTAATAGTATATCACTACCGTACTTCCAGGGAGACTCACGTAGCAAAAACTCCACCGCTGCCACTGTCTCTACAGAATGTTGAAAGACGTCCCAGTAATGCTCCTTGGGCTGCTCCACATTCTTCATCCACTCAACTTCAGGAAAGATCTGGCTTAACAGGCTCAGGCTGTCCATATATTTCAGCAAATCGGCGCTGCCAGGGAGAACCATCATCCGCAGCAGCTCTTCCCTGATACGTTCGCCTGCTACCGAAGCCACCAGCTTAGAATTCTTCCCAATCAAAGCTTCGGTATTCGGCTCTATTCCAAATTTGAGCTCATGTGTCAGCCTCACTGCCCGGAGCAATCGCGCAGCATCCTTTTCAAACGTGTCCGGGCTGACAGCCCGTATCACCTTAGCTATCAAGTCCGCCCTACCTGAAAAAGGATCGACGATTTCCCCCACACCGTTAGAGATAAACTCCTGCAACCCGACAGCCATCGCATTCACAGTAAAATCCCGCCTTGCCAGGTCGTCTTCGATGTCGCCAGAGAAAGAGGTGAAGTCTATGTGCCACTGCTTACCATCCCTATCAACTACCACCCGGAATACATTATTAACGTCATCTAGCAAGAATAACTTGCCCTCCATAGCCCTAGCTACCTCAGTCGCCATATCCTGACACTCGCCGCGTATAGTAATATCGATATCAACGGTCTCCCTTCCCAGCAACCAGTCACGGATAAACCCACCAACGAGATAAGCCCGACAACTCCGCTGTGATAACACAGCAGAGATGTCCATGAGTAGACCACAGATATCCTTGCTCATTGCACGTACAGCCGACAAATTATATCCCGAGCCTTGGCTTCTGTAAAGGGTGACTTGAGCATCACATAATCACACTATACAGACAAGACCCCCACTCTTCAATAAGGCTGGCAACTGATGTTATAATTAAGAATCACCACAATCCTTTCGAAGGAGTGTAATGAAGCAAGGCATGCAATACATAGTCTGGTTTAACGAAGTGAATAAAGACGACATTCGTCTCGTGGGAGGCAAAGGTGCAAATTTGGGGGAAATGGTGTCTGCCCGCATCCCGGTACCACCAGGATTTATTGTAACCTCAGAGGCATACTTTGAATTTTTAAGGGCAAGCGGACTAGCAAAGGAAATTAGAAAACTTTTAGAAAACCTCGATGTAAACGATAGCAAAAAGCTCCAGCAAGTGTCCGATGCTACCAAAGCTAAATTTACCGCGCTGTCCATACCGGATGACTTGGCTAGGCAGATAAAAACTGCCTACCGCAAGCTGGGGGGTGGCATGGTAGCAGTGCGCTCATCAGCAACTGCTGAGGACCTCCCCGAGGCTTCGTTTGCTGGGCAACAGCGCACCTTCCTCAATGTAGAAGGTGAAGATGCAGTAGTAGCCGCAGTGCTGGGCTGTTGGGCTTCTCTTTTCGAGTCCAGGGCTATCTTTTATCGACAGCAACATGGATTCGACCATTTTAAGGTCGGCATCGCAGTGCCAGTACAAAAGATGGTCCAGTCAGAAGCCTCAGGCGTAATGTTCACCACCGAGCCTGTAACAAACGATAACACAAAGATCCTTATAGAGGCGATCTACGGGCTAGGCGAAGCCATCGTCTCGGGAGACGTCACACCTGACCAGTACTTAGTGGACAAGGCGAAGTGGGAAATAGTTGAAAAAAAGATCGCCCGCCAAGAGTGGCAACTGGTAAGAGACACCGGGAAGCCAGCGAAAGAGCTGGAGCTCACTATCAAAGTGCCAGTTCCCGCCTCTAGGCAAAACGAGCAAAAGCTGGGGGACAAAGACATAATCGCTCTTGCCAAAATAGGCAAAATGATCGAAGACCACTACAATGTCCCTCAAGATATAGAGTGGGCAACGGAGAATGGACAGTTGTTCATCCTCCAGGCCCGTCCCATCACCACCCTGAAGCCCAGGGAGGAAAAGGTTTTAGCAAGACCCAAAATCGAGGCTGAACCGCTTCTGAGCGGTCTTTCAGCCAGCCCGGGGATAGCTGTTGGGCCAGCAAGGATTGTCCCCGATGCCTCACACATAGATAAAGTACAGCATGGGGACATTCTGGTAGCCGAAATGACAACGCCTGACTTTGTACCGGCAATGAAACGCGCTGCCGCCATAGTGACCGACCGCGGAGGCCGGACCGCACACGCCGCTATCGTTAGCCGCGAACTGGGAATTCCTTGCGTGGTCGGCACCGAGACGGCAACCAAGCTCCTTAGCGATGGTCAGGTGATCACCGTCGATGGATACGAAGGCAAAGTGTACAACGGAAAGGTCGTCGAACCGGTGACAGCACCAACCGTGATTACCAAGGAACACATCAAGACTCGCACCAGGGTTTATGTAAATCTGGCGGAACCTGAGCTGGCAGAGGTAATCGCCAAGCGAAATGTAGACGGGGTCGGGTTGCTCAGAGCCGAGTTTATGATCGCCCAGATAGGTGCCCATCCTAGATACATGTTGCATGAAGGAAAAGGCGAACAGTTTATTGAAATGCTAGCTCGGGGTATCAACACCTTCACCAAGGCATTCCACCCTCGTCCTGTGGTATATAGGACTACTGACTTCAAGACCAACGAATACAGAAATCTACGCGGAGGCGAAAGGTACGAGGAGTTTGAAGAGAACCCAATGCTTGGCTATCGTGGGTGCTCCAGGTACACCCACGAGATCGAGGTCTTCAGACTAGAAGTCGAAGCTATCAAAAGGGTCTGCCAGAACTACGACAACTTGTATGTCATGATACCCTTTGTCCGCTTCGTCGATGAGATGACGAAAATAAAACGGTTCTTTGTAGCCGAAGGGCTGTACCAGTTCCCCAATTTCAAGCTATGGATGATGGCCGAGGTGCCCTCGAACGTGTTTTTGATAGACAAGTTCCTCGATGTTGGAATAGACGGCATCTCTATCGGCTCAAACGACCTGACCCAGCTAATTCTGGGCATAGACAGGGATAACCCCAAGCTAGCACCTGTTTTTGACGAACGAAACGAGGCGGTGCTACTAGCCATAGAAAAAATCATCAGGACATGCACCAATAAAGGGGTCACCTCCTCAATCTGCGGACAAGCGCCTTCTGTCTATCCCGAACTCACCGAGAAACTGGTAGGGTGGGGGATTACCTCAGTTTCCGTCAGCCCCGACATGATCGAAGAGACAAGGCGCATCATCGCCGCCGCCGAGGCAAAGTTAAACCTATCTTAGCCTCGACAAGCAGAGCTGTACTGCATTGAAATTCATGACAACCGAACTGAACATCCGTCAGCGGATAGAAGGGTCTGAAGCAGCTCTTTCTCCCTTTGCTGCAAAAAGCAGACTTAGCAAAGGCAGACTCAGGTGGGAAGAGCCCTGTCCTATAAGGACAGACTTTCAGAGAGATCGCGACCGCATTATCCATTGCAACGCGTTTCGTCGGCTCAAACACAAGACACAGGTGTTTATCATGCCCTTGGGCGATCACTATGTGACGCGGCTAACACACACTTTAGAAGTCGCGCAAATTGCACGCACCATCGCCAGAGCTTTGAGCCTTAACGAAGACCTTACGGAAGCCATCGCCCTAGGCCATGACCTCGGACACACTCCGTTTGGTCATATCGGTGAACAGGTACTGAATGAACTGTGCCCCTTTGGTTTTAGACATAATGAACAAAGCCTCAGAGTGGTCGACGTCCTGGAAAAAGACGGCCAGGGGTTAAACCTCACCTGGGAAACACGGGACGGTATCCTGAACCACTCCAAAGGCGGAATCGAGATACTCGGGGAAGGATGGACTGACGCGGGAACTCTCGAAGGTCAAGTGGTGAAGATAGCAGACGTAGTCGCTTACGTCAACCACGACGTCACCGATGCCATCAGGGCTGGGGTAATCTCCGAAAAAGATTTGCCCCACTCGGTTATTCACATGCTGGGCACCACGCCTTCACAGCGTATCAATACTCTGGTTACTGATATCATTACCTATTCGCTCGCCCGCATGAGCCAGCCTGGCACCATCAGGCCCAAGATCGGCATGACAGACAAAATACTACAGTTGACCAACAGGCTCCGTGAATTCCTTTTCGAAAAGGTGTACAATCCAACCCTGTTTACCGAGGAGACACAAAGAGCGCGCCAGGCCATATACACCTTATTTTCGTATTTTCTGAAACACGAGGACCAGTTGCCCAAAGAATATCGAATGCAGGATGTCCCTGTCGAAAGAAAGGTTACCGACTACATCGCTGGTATGACAGACCAATATGCCTTAAGGATCGCAAGGGAAATTGGCAGCTGTTGAGTTCCGGCGTAATATTATGTAAAATACTTCTTGTTGTGGACTCATACTATGAATGCCATTGAGGAAATAAAGCAGAGGCTTGACATCGTACAGGTGGTGTCTGATTATGTGCCTCTACAAAGATCGGGTAGAAACTACCGGGCACTATGCCCTTTCCACCCCGAGAAAAACCCTTCGTTCTTTGTTTTTCCCGATAGACAGAGCTGGCACTGTTTTGGAGCTTGTAATACTGGCGGCGATATTTTCTCGTTCGTGATGAGAAAGGAAGGCGTCGACTTTAGCGAAGCGCTCAAACTACTAGCCATCAAAGCAGGAGTAGACCTGGCTACACCCTCTGGCCGCGGTAGAAAGGACAGTAGGAACGAAGAGGAAAAAATCTTTAAAATTAACGAGGCTGCCGCTGCTTTTTACCATGACCTGCTGCTAAGCACTTCCGCAGGAGAAACTGTGAGACATTATCTTAAACAAAGGGGCCTATCGCTTGAAACCATCAGGAACTTCCAGCTAGGCCTCAGTCCTGAAGGTTGGGAAACACTTAAAAACCGCTTACTGAACGAAGGCTATGGGGAAAACGAACTTCTGGCAGCGGGTTTGCTTGTAGAGCAGGAGGACAAGCGCACCCGCGACAGATTCCACAACAGACTGATGTTCCCCATAAGAAACATTGATGGTAAGCTTGTGGGCTTCGGCGCTAGGGCATTGGACGATTCTATGCCCAAATATCTTAACTCACCCCAGACGAGTGTCTTCGATAAGAGCAGCGTCCTTTACGGCATCGACAGGGCAAAACAGGCGATCCGACAAAACAACCAGGCCATTATCGTTGAAGGCTACATGGATGTGTTAATAGCACACCAGTACGGATGGCAGAATGTGGTCGCTTCCATGGGGACCTCCATTACGGAGAGACAACTCACCGCCCTCAAAAACTTGACCCGGAACCTTGTTATCGCGCTTGACCCAGATACCGCCGGAACAGAGGCCATCTTTAGGGGCGGAGAGATGGTAGATAAAATCATCCCGTTTTCACCAGCAGTGTACGGCTGGGTCAAGTATGAAGATGCATATAAAGCAGAGGTAAAAGCAGTGCTACTCCCTCAGAATAAAGACCCGGACGAGATAATTCAGGAAAACCCTGAATTATGGCGCAACGTTATAGAAAACGCCAGACCAGTCATCGACTTCATATTTGAGACTTTCGCTGCAAGAGCTAATCTGGGGGATGCAACACAAAAATCGCTATTGGTAGAAAAATTTACACCGCTGTTGCTTGAAATGAGGGACCCTGTAAGACAAGCGCATTATGTGGAAAGACTTGCTCGCCATCTCAAAATTGACCAGCGCGCCCTAGAAGACGCTTTAAGAAAGGCAAAAGCACAGCGAAAGGCATCGCCCAAAGGGCGCACTCCGGAAACCGCCCCGAAATACCACAGCCCAACTATTCCTAGTCCCGCTCCAGTAGAACAATACTGTCTAGCACTCCTACTACAATATCCGGAACTCAGAGCGGAAGTTAGCGAGCTATCGCCTGATTGCTTCGAACAAAGCGAAAACCGAGAGCTTTTCCTCAGGTGGCAACAGTGCGCCGAGATTACCCAACTTAAAGAAAAACTGGATGTTGCTTTGCGAGAATACATGGAAAAACTACTCTCTAAAGAACTTCCACCGGTAATTCGTGAGAGCCAGAACTTGCAACGCCATGCTCTGCAGGACTGCATAATTCGGCTTCATGAGAAAAGACTTAGAAACCTGGAAATCAAGAGACGGGAACTGCTAGCTGCAGAGGCTGAGACAGGAGGTATAGACGCCGAGCTAGCAAGACTTGAGGAACAGGGGATAGAGATAAGTAGAAAGCTGAAAGAGATTTTCAGCCAGCAAAACAACCTTCACCAGCAATTGAGCAGGAGGGGAAGTAAATGAAAAATGCACAAAACGACAAGGAACTGTTATCGTTTTTCCCCTCTAAGAGCAAAAAGCAAAAGGGGGGACACGAAGCTGAGAAGGTAGATGCAGATGCATTTCCCGCATTGGACAAGCCCGAACCTGAAATCGTGGTGAATGGTGACCCTTTGGCACAACCATTGTGGGGGGAGACTGACGTTCTAGAAGAGCCCGATAATGAGTGGATAACCAAGCTAGAAAAAGAAGAAAAACCGCTTTTAGAAGCCGAGGTAGAGCACATCGAACGTGAGGCAATCGATGACCCGGTTCGAATGTACTTACATGAGATCGGCAAAGTTGCCCTGCTCACCGCAGAAGATGAAAAAATCCTAGCAAGCAAAATAGAGGAGGCGAAATACCTGGAAAAAATCGAAAGCCTCTATCTCCAACAATATCAGGAATACCCTTCACCCGCAGAGATAATAATCTACCTGTTGCGCCATATGCTGGCAGCACAGCCGGTTATAGACACACTGATGAAACAATTGGGCATCAAGTCTCGCGACAATTTCATCACAAGCATTCGCAACCCAAAACTGCGAGCAGCTATAGACGGAGTAATAGACCCGACGACGGTCGAAAACATCGCCACTAAGCTTGGTAAAGATAAAGCAGAGATCGAACAAACTCTGATCGATCTTTCCATCGATAGCAGGCTGCTGCCCCCGCAGGTACTGGAGCTGTTTGACAAGGACACCACTTGGAAGAAATTGAAAGATTTGGTCGAAGAACCCATGGATACCGCCTTTTACTCTGCTCTTCAGTCGCTGAACCACGAACTCAAACGTCACTTTGACAACATTCATAAGGAGGCAAGAAAGGCGGAAAAACACCTTACCGAAGCAAACCTTCGCCTCGTAGTCAGCGTAGCCAAGAAATATGTAGGGCATGGTATGCCACTTCTGGACTTAATACAGGAAGGGAATATCGGCCTGGTAAGGGCAGTCGAAAAATTCGAGTATCGAAAGGGCTACAAATTCAGTACCTATGCTACCTGGTGGATTAGACAGGCCATTACCAGAGCTATAGCTGATCAAGCCAGGACCATTCGTATACCAGTGCATATGGTCGAGACCATCAACAGGCTCCTAAAAGTAAATAGACGCCTCGCCCAAGAGTTTGGCCGCGAACCTAGCTATGAGGAAATCGGTAAAGGAATGGAAATTTCTTCTGAAAGAGTGAGGGAGATTATGAAACTGTCCCAGATGCCAATATCCCTGGAAATGCCCATCGGGGAAGACGAAGATAGCCACCTCGGTGACTTCATCGAGGATCGTGCCACCCCTCCACCAGCTGAGGCCGCCTCTCAGGAACTGTTAAAAGCACAACTAAATAAGATATTGTCCGAACTCACCGAAAGGGAAAGAAGGGTCGTCTCACTGAGATTCGGACTTGAAGATGGCCGCGCCCGTACCTTGGAAGAGGTGGGTAAAGAATTCAACGTGACTCGCGAGCGGATCCGCCAGATTGAGGCAAAGGCGCTGCGTAAATTGCGACATCCAACACGCAGCCGAAGGTTAAAAGACTATCTGGAGTAGACCGACCACACCTCCAAGGAGATATAGCATGAGAGTATTGAGAAGCTTGGTCATCTGTCTGGGCCTTATCGGAATGCTTGCCCTTTTTGGTCTGGTGCTAGGATACTACCTGTATTCATTAACACCAGAGATCCAGACAAAAGTCACCCCGGTGCTACCTGATGAAAAATCGGCGCTGGCTTTTGAGGAGAAAATAGCTACCTTCAAGGGTGAAATCGAAGGGGCAGTGGAAAGCAACCAGAAAAAAGAGGTCAACTTGCAGATCAACGAAAAGGAGATCAACGCAAAATTAAGCAAAGAGTTGGCTAAAGCTAAAGCTAACCCCAACGGTAAGCCACTCATCGAAAAGATGATTGTCAACTTGCGCAATAGCAATGGGGGTGAGTTTTTGGTTTACGTAGAGCTGGAAGCCCCCGGGGTCAACGCCAAGACAGGCATAATCGGACATGTAAAAATGGTGGACGATAAACCTAGAATCGTGGTCACCGATTTCAATCTTGGTAAACTACCACTGCCTAAGTCGTTGAACCAGAGGGTAGAGCAACTACTTAACATCGTGGTCAACATCAGACTGGCAGACCTACCGCTAACAGTAACCAACGTCGAGATAAAAAACCGTCAGATCACCATTACCGGCCTCACCAGACCAGCCAGGTAACAAATTTTGACATCAAAGACCGAAAAGTCCGCGAGGTATCTTACCTTTGGCTGCCATTTTGGCTAATTTTTTTGCCTGATAATATTGACTCAATAATTGGTTGACATCGCGTGGAGTGGTGCCACTTCCCCGAGCAATACGTCGACGTCTACTGCCATTTATAATATCTGGGTTACGTCTCTCCTCTGGCGTCATGGACAAAATTATGGCCTCGAACCTGCGCAGTCGTTGCTCCTCATCGCCCTGGAGTAACTTCGGAGAAATGCCCGCGAAGCCTGGTAACAGCCCTGCCACCTGAGCGAGACTGCCCATCTTCTTGAACTGACGCAATTGCCAGAGCAAGTCTTCTAGATCGAAACTGGCAGTCCGCAGTTTTTTCTCCGCTTGACGCGACTGCTCGTCTGCGAACACTTTTTCCGCCTTCTCAATAAGAGTAAGTACATCGCCCATGCCTAAAATCCGGGATGCTAGACGGTCAGGGTGGAAAACTTCCAATGCATCAGGCTTTTCGCCTGTACCAATGAATTTGATCGGTATGCCGGTAAAATATTTGGCAGAAAGCACGGCACCACCCCGGGCATCGCCATCCATTTTGGTCAGTATCAGCCCGGTTAAGCCCAATTTCCTGTGAAACTCTTCAGCAACGTTAAGCGCGTCCTGACCACTCATAGCATCGACCACCAGTAGAATCTCGGATGGCTTAATTTCTGTTTTCAATTGAACCAGTTCAGTCATCATTTCCTCATCAATGTGCAAGCGCCCCTGGGTATCAATGACCACCCACTTAGCCCCCATTTGCTCAGCAACTTTCAATGCCTGCCGGCAGAGGGCTAAGGTAGCTGCCTCTTTATTATCGCTATAAACCGGGATATCAAGTTGCCTACCAAGTAACACCAGCTGGTCAACAGCAGCTGGTCTACGCGTATCTGCAGCCACAAGCAGTGGCCGCTGCCCAGAATTCTTGAGGTATAAAGCTATTTTGGCCGCTGTTGTAGTCTTTCCAGAACCCTGCAGCCCAACAAGCATCATCGCGGAGACAGGCTGCCTGCCCGGTGTGAGCTGGCTGGCCACTCCCCCCAGAATATTGGTAAGCTCGTCATTAACAATCTTGACTATCTGTTGGACAGGAGTCAAATGCGATAACACACTTGCATCCAAAGCACGCACCCTGACTTTCGACAGAAAGTCTTTGACCACTTTGAAGTTGACATCTGCCTCCAATAAAGCCAAACGCACCTGCCTGAGCGCCTCATCTATGTCCTTTTCGCTCAGCTTCCCCTTACCACCGAGGTTTTTGAAAATCTGTGAAAACCGTTGGGTCAGAATCTCGAACATAGCCAGTTTCCACGATTGTACACAGAGGAATTATGCCAGTCAAACCGCCAAGCAGGCTAGGCATACTTTCCCGCCTGCTACACGTTTGACTTAGACCCTAATTAGAGCTAACATTTATCCCGCAAGTGCTAGACTCACCGAACATGCAACCAGCGAGGACTGCTACCGGCCAAAACGAGGGTATTTATGAGATCAGGTGGCATGGCCGCGGCGGACAAGGTGCAGTCACAGCTGCAAAAATAGTAGCCTATGCCGCCTTTCTGGACGGGTATCCCGGCGTGACATCAGCACCGTTTTTCGGTGCTGAAAGGAGAGGCATGCCCATAACTGCCCTGACCAGATTGTCACTTGAACCCATGTATATCGTATCTCAGGTGGAAAACCCCAACGCAGTGGTGATTCTTGACCAGACCCTCCTCAAATATCCTGATGTTCTCAGTGGACTAAAAGAAAACGGGTGGGTCATCGTAAACTCGCCGCAACATCCTGCCGAACTACGTTTGCCCGCCAGTTTCAATGTGGCGACCGCAGATGCTACCAGCATATGCAAAAAATTGGGTCTGGTCTCCAGCGGAATTCCTGTCGTCAATACCGCTATAATCGGAGCACTTGCTCGTGCTGTCCAGATAGTAAGTTCGAAAAGTCTGGAAAGGGCGATTAAAGAAAAATTTCCGGACACCGCCTCAGAAATCAACCTTGCTGCGTTCGTCACAACATTCCAATCTACAAAGGTACTTACAAGCTAAAGGGACATTGCGTTAGCCATGCACACCAGAGAATGCGGCCATATCTGCGGGGAGTCATCGCCAGCTATCGGCGAGGCTGGCAAAACAGGTGAGTGGCGGGTTGAGACACCGTGCATAGACCACAACAAATGTATCCCCTCTAAACGCAATAAGGCGTCTTGCTTTCTCTGCTGGCTATATTGCCCCGAAGGGGTTATCAAAAGATCCATCCCGGTGGAGATAGATCTTGAATACTGTAAAGGTTGCGGTATCTGTATGCAAATATGTCCAGCGCAAGCCATAACAATGAGGTAACCGTGGACAAAAGTTTAGGAGCGAATTTTTGACAGCAAGGGATAAGCCGGTAAACATAAAGCTGCTGGACGGCAATCGCGCTGCAGCAGAAGCAGCAAGACTCTGCCGTGTCCAGGTCATAGCTGCATATCCGATTACGCCTCAGACGCCACTCACGGAAAGCCTCTCCGAGTTTGTCGAGAGTGGGGGATTGAAAGCAGAGTACATCGCAGTTGAAAGCGAGCATAGCGCGTTGGCGGTGTGCGTCTCTGCTTCCATGGCCGGGGCTAGAGTTTTCACAGCCACCAGCGCACATGGGCTAGCCTATATGCATGAAATGCTTCACTGGACAGCTGGTGCCAGGCTGCCAGTAGTCCTGGCATGTGTCAACCGTGCAATCGGCGCCCCCTGGAACATACTCAACGATCAACAGGACTCGCTTTCGCAGCGAGACACAGGCTGGATCCAGCTATATGCCAGAAATAATCAGGAAATCGTAGATTTAATTATCCAGGCGTACAAAATTGCGGAAAAGGTCTTCGTTCCAACGATGGTGTGCTTCGACGGCTATTTGCTCTCCCATACTGAGATGCCAGTGGAGCTTCCATCCCAAGAAGAGGTGGACGGTTTCTTACCTCCTTACAGGCCACATACCGCGCTGGACCCCGCCAATCCCAAGAACTACAACCTGGTCACCCTCGCAGACCCGAGGGTAAACGCCAAAGGGGTGCTATGCCATGGCTACATGGAACTGCGATACCTCCTCCAAGAATCACTACAAAATGCAACCAGTGTAATAACAGAGGTAGGACAGGAGTTCACCAGTCTATTTGACAGGGACTATTCTAGATTGATGTGGGAGGACAACCTTGAGGATGCTGACATTGCCATCGTGGCCATGGGTAGCTTGGCGATGGAAGCCAAGGTAGCTGCTAGCATGCTACGCCAGGAAGGATACAAAGTTGGTGTGCTTGGCTTGAGGGTGTTCAGGCCTTTCCCAAAAAACACTATAATCAAGACGCTTAAAAATATCCCGCTTGCTGTCGTTTTTGACAAAAGCATCAGTTATGGCAATGAAGGCATCGTCTGCTCAGAGATAAAAGCAGCGCTTTATGGCCACAATACAAATACGATGGTACTGAATTACATCGTGGGGCTAGGTGGTAGAGATGTCAAGGCAAGAGAGCTAGTAGAAGTAGTCAAAAAATCAGTCCGGCACCTGGACTCTGGCGCGCCTAGCCCTGAACGTCCCGAATGGATCTGCTATATCTGAAAGGTTAGAGGCTTGATCAACGCATTGAACTTACCGGAAAACGAATATGTGCTGCCCGGTACCAGGGCTTGTCCCGGGTGTGCCCTGTCGCTTGCCTACCGCCATATCTTAAAAGCCCTTGAGGGGCAGGTAATTGTCACCGTTCCCGCCAGTTGTCTCACAGTTTTACACGGGATGTACCCCGTCACCTCAGTGAAAGTTCCTTGCGTTAATACGCCGTTCGCCTCTACCGCTGCTTCAGCAACAGGACTGATAGCGGGCCTGAGAGTAACTGGCAAATCGGGAATAACAGTTCTGGCTATCGCTGGAGACGGTGGTACACATGACATAGGAATACAATCGCTCAGCGGTGCCGCCGAGAGAAACGAGAACTTTATCTATATATGCTATGACAACGAAGGGTATATGAACACTGGCAACCAGAGGTCGGGCTCGACCCCTGTTGGTGCACTGACAGGAACCACGCCGATTCTGGGAAAGAAACAAAAACCTAAGGACATAGCTTCAATAATGGAAGCACACGGCTTACCTTACGTGGCTACCGCAAACGCCTCTTTCCCGCTGGACCTCTATGAAAAGGTGAGAAAGGCAAGGTCGATAACAGGTACCAGATTTATCCATGTTTTTACCCCCTGTCCACCCGGCTGGCAATTCCCTCACAGCCACACAATTAGAATCGGCCAACTGGCCGCAGAGACTGGGATATCGATCCTTTATGAAGTGGAAAACAGTACTTACCGGCTCACCAGTGTCAGTGAGTCCATTGCACGGAGAGGCACTCTAAAACCGGTGACAGAATACATTGCCGCACAGGGAAGGTTCAAAAACATCACCCAGGAACAGGTCTCCCAACTCCAAGCCTGGGTAAATGCAAGATGGCAATACCACCTTCAGCGAGCTGCAAGGGGACTCTAAAGCCCGCATAACCTGTGTGCTGTAGCAGCCAAAGCAGCACAGGGGGTATAATAGTGTTTGCATGCGCCGGGAAACACTACCCAAGCTGTCCTTGTTCCCGATAACTAAAAAGGTCAACCGCCGTGGGCATCTCTGTATTGGCGGTTGCGACTGTGTTGAGTTGGCCCAAGAATTTGGAACGCCGCTCTATATCTTCGATGAAGACACGATAAGGGCCAAATGTGACGAATTCTGCAAAGAATTCACCAGCCGTTACGTAGACACACTGGTAATATATGCATCCAAAGCGTTCCTGAACCCAGCTTTGGCGAAGATCATCAAAGAAGAAGGCTTAGGACTTGATGTAGTATCTGGAGGCGAGCTGGCAGTAGCACAATCGGTAGGATTCCCCAGAGACAAGATCTATTTTCATGGCAACAATAAGACTCCAGCAGAGTTAATGCAAGCCCTCGGTGACGGCATCGGGTGTATCGTTGTGGATAATTTCGACGAGATCGAGCTGCTCGAAACTCTCGCGCGCAAAAGCAGCATTAAACAAAAGGTCATGCTTCGCCTCACCCCCGACGTAGACCCGCATACACATCAGTACACCACTACAGGTGTGCTTGATAGCAAGTTTGGTTTTCCGTTGGCGACTGGACAGGCAGAAGCAGCAGTAAAAAGAGTTTATTCCACCTCAAACCTCACCCTCGAGGGATTCCATTTTCACCTTGGCTCACCAATCGTAGAAACTTCCCCATACCAGATAGCTATGGAAATTGTATTGAGTTTCGCTAGCAAGATGAGCAAAAAATATGGGGTTCAACTCCACCAGTTTAGTCCTGGTGGTGGCTTCGCAGTCCGATACACAGTAGACGCCCGAGTACCAACGACAGCCGAATATGCCGAGGCAATAACTTCAAAACTTAACAAGCTTATATCAGAACTTGGCTTACCTCGCCCGAAGTTAATCGTGGAACCAGGGCGAGCTATCATAGCCCAAGCAGGAGTTGCCCTCTATAGAGTCGGCTCAATTAAAGAGGTCCCCGGGGTACGAAATTACGTCTGTGTTGATGGCGGCATCGGAGACAACATCCGCCCTGCCCTCTACGGCGCAAGATATGAAGCCCTGGTAGCAAACAATGTATGGCAAACTGAGTCTGTCAACGTTACCATCGCCGGTAGATACTGCGAATCGGGCGACATTTTGATTAGAGATCTGGCATTGCCTCCCATCAACACCGGTGATTTAATCGCAATACCTGTCAGCGGTGCCTACTCAATCCCCATGTCAAGCAACTACAACTTGGTACCGAGACCAGCAATAGTCTTGGTCAAAGGGGGTAAAGCCCGCCTTATTCGCAGGCGCGAAGATTACCAACATCTGATGAGCCTGGATGTGATCTAGCAGCCGAGATAGAAAAATGTGGCAGACTATTGGCCAACAAAAGGCTTTAGCTTTACTTGAACACAGCATCAAGAACAACGAACTGGCACACGCCTACCTTTTGATCGGTCCCCCTCACATCGGCAAGATGACCCTCGCCATCGATTTTGCCCAGGCGGTAAACTGTGAAGGTAGTCAACCACCCTGCAAAGAATGCCAGGCATGTAAAAAGATCGCTGCCGGCAAATATGCTGATGTAATAGTCATCGAAGGTACAGAGTCTGGCTCGACTCAAGCCGAGACGGGTCTGGAAATTGGCATAGACGAGATTAAAGCGCTTCAACACAGTGCCAACTTGCCGCCATACGAAGGCAAGTTCAAAATATTCATTATCAATGGGGCCGAGAGCCTCTCGCACGAGGCCGCTAACTGTTTGCTTAAGACTTTGGAGGAACCTCCACCATATGTCATTATCATCCTGCTCACCTCTAACGAGTCACTGGTGTTGCCCACCATAATCTCCCGTTGTCAGCGACTGGAACTGAAACCGGTAGCCAATGAAGAGATCAGTAAGATACTTACCACTTTGTACGGTCTTGATAGCCAGAAAGCAAAGCTACTTGCTGGTCTTGCACAAGGAAGTCCCGGCTGGGCAATAAATGCCATGGTAGACGCCAACGTACTAGCACAGAGGACACAGTTCATAGAGGAAATGTTCTCCTTGCTTGAAGCCACTTGGGGCGAACGGTTGACATATGCCGCCAAGCTAGGGACCAGCAGGGCGTCAGCTCAAGAGGCGTTAAAAAACTGGTTGTCCTGCTGGCGTGATATAATGTTGATCAAAACTGGCTGTAAAGAGGCAGTAATTAATCTAGACTATTTAGAAACACTGGAAAGGCTATCACAAGAGCTGACTGTTGCAGAAGTCAGGAATTTCATCCAAAGCGTGAGTAGATCACTCATCTACACCACTACCACCGCCAATTTGAGACTGATTATGGAAGTCGCTTTGCTTAATATGCCTAGAGCAAGAAAACGGGGTGAAATGTCCCGGTCTACTATCTCCTCCAAAAGGTAAGTAATGCCAGAAATAGTTGGTATCCGGTTCTTCCAAGCTGGAAAAATATACTACTTCGACTCCTCAGCAGTGTCTGTAGAAAAAGGAGACTACGTCCTCGTCGAGACGGTTTACGGAAAAGAAGTCGGTAAAGTGGTCATCCCACCCAAGCAAGCGGTCCTGAACGAAATTTCAGAACCATTGCGACCGGTCATCCGCAAAGCAAATGAGCAAGACTTGGAAAAGATGAGACGAAACCAGCGGCTGGCTAGAGCAGCCCTAGAAAAATGCCGCGAGTTAGCCAAAAACCTACAGATTCTGATCAAGCCAGTTTCAGCTCACTATGATTTTGATAGGACAAGGCTGACCGTTTTCTTTACCGCCGAGAAAAGGGTCGACTTCCGTGAGCTTGTCCGAGAACTCAGCCATACGGTAAGAACTAAGGTTGAACTCAGGCAAATTGGAGCCCGAGATGAGGCTAAACTCCTCGGTGGTCTCGGTAGATGTGGTTTATCGCTCTGTTGCGCCACTTTCTTAAGCGAGCTCGCCCCCGTATCTATCAGGATGGCAAAAGAGCAAAACATAGCACTGAACCCAATGAAAACTTCGGGGATATGTGGCCGACTCCTGTGCTGCCTAGGCTACGAGTACGAACAATATCGAAGCATGAAAGAAAAATTACCGCCCATAGGTCAAAAAGTTTCCACTCCGTTGGGAGAGGCGACAGTAACCGCTTGCGATCCCTTAAAGGAGACCGTTCAGCTAGAACTAGAAGGTGGCGGAATAACTGAACTACCGCTGAGCCAGATAACTTGGCGCAAGAACTCTAGATAGCAGGATAGACCTCCTGCCGTGGTAAATATTTCCGCCACTCGACGTGGGTGCATAAGTGATGATACGGCACATAGAAACCGTTGTGACGAGGAGGCTTTGGCTCGCGCAAAAGTGGCATCCCAGCTTCTAGCGGTGTCCGCCCGGCTTTGCGGCGGTTACAGGGTATACATGCTGCGACTACATTCTCCCAACTATGCTCACCCCCACGCCGCCTTGGAATAACATGATCTAATGTAAGTTCCTTTGCCCTTCGCCCGCAATACTGACACGTGTATCCATCTCGACTGAAAACCTCCAGTTTGGTCAGCCTCCGCGGGCGCTGATTATGCCTGACAAGATAGACAAGGCGGATCACTGAAGGAATATCAAACGCTGCTCCCACAGAATGGAGACTGCCCCTCCCATTTTCCAGAACCTCAGCCTTCCCTTGGAACAACAGAATCAAGGCCCTTCTTACCCTGCAAATGTTCAGGGGCTCATAATTCTGATTAAGTACCAGAACTGGCGAGTCTACCACAGCTCTGTTCCAAAGGGTTTACGTTATTTTAGCAGGAAAACCCTATACTCACAACCGCGGTCAGGACATGTGGCTGCGCCGTGGATACCTTTGCCGCTGTCCACGTTGCTCGATCCGGCGACTCCTTGTGTCGCCTCGATAATCAGGAGCATCGATATTAAGCACCAAACCAATAGCCGGATCCACCATGCGAGAACTAATACGACTCTCGATCTCATCCAGCGAAAGGCAGGTGGTAATCACCGTGGCTAACCTTGCGTTATAACGATAGTTGATCAGCTGGTAGAGCTTCTCTTGAGCCCAAGGGGTAGCTGATTGCTCCCCAAAATCGTCCAAGATCAGAGTCGGCGATTTTTTGACCATTTCAAACAGTTCATCATAGTGTACCCTACTCTCAGGGCTGAAAGCCGAGCGCAAATGGTCAAGCAGCTCAGGGACTACAATGAAGAGGACCTGCTTGCCTTCAGCACGCAGATAATTCGCAATTGCTGCAGCAAGATGCGTTTTTCCACACCCGTTAACCCCCATCAGCACCAGCCAGCCTTCCGGACACTTGGCAAAATTGAGCGCACACCGATATGCCTGCTCCAAGCTCTGGCGTTCTTTGGGTTGCAGATACAGCGGTTTGTAGTCAAAGTTCTCAAAGGTCTTGTCCTTCAACATTTGGAGCTGTGACTCGCTGAATTCCTCCAGAATAGAAGGTAGATGTTCACGGACGACGCAGACACGGCAAAATTCCGGATCAAATAGACGCCCTTTTAATTCACTGTCGAAATGCCCTATAGGCACAGATGTGGTGATCACCGTAGGCAGACGAACGTTGAATCTATAGTCCAGCAACTGCTCCAGCTTTCCCCGTGCCCATTGCGTTGCTCCGCTCACATTCAAATCATCCAGCACCAGGAGAGGCGATTTCTTCACACGTTCAAAGAACTCGTCATGGGTGACCTCGCTATTGGGATTAAAAGTATATCGGAGATGATCCAGCAGGTCTGCGACTCCTATGTACAGTACCGGTCTACCACGGTTTATCAGGTCATTGGCAATGGCACAGGCAAGGTGTGTCTTGCCACACCCAGTAGGACCAACAAGAACCAGCCATCCCTCAGGATTGTTCGCAAAGTTAACAGCAGCCTCATAGGCCATCCTGAACTGGCGCTGTGCGTCCTTGTCGTCCACACGCCCTTCCGGCACAAGATTCTCAAAAGTCAGCCGGACCAGAACACCGAGGTTGCTTTGCCTGCGCAACTGCTCAATTTTCTCCCCTGCCAACCCCTGACGAGTGCATCGACAAGGCACTGCGCGACTGAAGTCAGGGCGTCCCGACATCGACAACGGGTGTACAAAGCCCGCGCCTTTGCACACCGGACAATCTTTGCTTGCTAAAGCGTCTTCTCCAGGGTCAGCGTTTAACCAGGTGTCCGTACTTACCTCTGACGTATTTTTCCCGGTCAACCCCTTTTTTAGAATATCTCCCAATCTTTCCATCATCTTTACCTTCTATCGCCCATCGCTCCAGTATACGTGATATATACCTCCAACTTCGCTTATTCAAGGCTACGGCCTCTCGAAAGGCACTCTCAATCCACTCCCAGGGATAAAGCTTTTCAGCTTCACGAAGCTCGTCAGCAATCATAGGTGTAAGCAAGCCTATGTTCTGCTCATAAAGAGTGAAAATGTTTGACAGCTCGGCTTTCCCGCCTTTCTCAGCTTGGCCAACAAGCGCATGCACCTCAGGCACTCTCCCCTGCTTAATCTTCTCTATTTCCCTCCTGCCGGAAGCATCGTTGACAACATACACCTCCTCCGTTTTGCCCTCTATCTCAACTTCAAGCGATAGCAACACTTTACGTTCTACTGCCCTTGCCAACGCCTGCCTGAGCCCGTCTTCCGGTAGCCAGCCTCTAGAAACCAGCTCAGTAAAGGAAACAAAGCGGTTGTTGCCCCGACGACTTACCAACCAGAAAACATATAAAATAGCCTTGAGCTCGGCAACATCGCCTATCTGAGGTAAGACCGAAGCAAAAAACAAATTGGGTATGGGTGTAACTTCTGCCCGGGCAGGAAAACCCAAAAACTCGTGCTCTACCATTTCCCCATCAGAACCATCTTTTAGGTCGCACTTAGCTCGACCCCTAGGTCTTCAAACTTCGCGGTCCTGGCAACAAAATGCAATTTAACCTCACCTACAGGTCCGTTCCGATGCTTGGCTATGATGATGGCAGCGATGCCCTTCGGGTAAGGCTCTATCTCTATATCGTGGCTCCGCTTCCACTCTTCCTCTGTGTAATAGAAGTCGTCCCGATAGATAAAAAGAACCACATCAGCGTCCTGCTCAATGCTACCACTTTCTCTAAGGTCCGCAAGCTGAGGTCTGTGAGATGCCCTCCACTCAACCGCCCTGCTAAGCTGTGAAATAGCTAAAACCGGCGCATTTATCTCACGCGCCAGAGCCTTGAGCGAGCGAGTTATCTCGCTGACCTCCTGGACTCGACTCTCACTCCTTGTGTCCGCTTGCATTAACTGTAGGTAATCGACGATTATTAGGTCAATACCACGCTCAAAATGAAGCCTTCGCGCCTTACTTCTCATTTCCACTACCCGCAATTGAGGAGAATCATCGATATAAATTGGTGCCTCTGAGAGTATCCCGCTGGCCTCCATAATCCGCCGTTCTTCCTCCTCTGTGTAGATCGCCAAACGAACTTTTTTGGAATCCACATCGGCTTCGCTTGCCAGCAGCCTCTGAACAACTGCCTGACGGGACATCTCGAGACTAAACAGTGCCACGCAGGCTTTCTGATTAATAGCCGCATTCCTTGCAATGTTGAGTGCCAGACTTGTCTTTCCTAAACTGGGTCGAGCGGCCAGCACGATCAAGTCCGAGCGCTGCAACCCCCCTAACCACTCGTCCAAAGCAGTGAAGTTGGTAAAAATACACTCTACTTTGCCCTCGACGGTCGTCCTCGGGCCCGCCTCTTCAAAATACTGCTCCAGAACCTGGCGGATAGGCACGAAGTCCTGCCGGGCTCGCTGCTGCCTCACTCTGAAAAGAATGTCCTCCGCCTTGCTCAAGGCCACATCCGCATCTATATCGACTTCATACCCAATGGCTTCAATCTGACTTCCGGCACTTATCAGTCTGCGCATCAACGCCAATCTGGACACTATCTGTGCATAGTATTCAACGTGCAGGGAAGTCGGCACAATTGATACCAAATAGCTCAAGTAGGCTGCACCACCCACCATCTCCAGCTTCCCCTTCCGCGCCAGCTCATGGGCCACAGTTATCTGGTTTATAGCCTCATTACGCTGATAAATATTGAAGCAAGCTTCGTATACCCACTGATTCTCAGCAACGAAGAAGTCTTCCGGCTTTAGAAATGTGGCAACTTTGAATATTGCATCCCCATCTATAAGTAGCGAGCCAAGGACTGCTTTTTCAGCATCTGGGTCGTTGGGTGGTAGTCTTTCACTCACCGCGAGAAGTCCCCTCTTCTACAATAACCCTGACTTTAGCATCAATCCCTCTGGCGAGGTTGATCAACACTTCGTAACTCCCCACCTTATGCAGTGGTTCGTCCAGCCTGACAGTCCTCTTATCAATCTGAACACCTGCTAACTGTGACAGCTTTTCAGCTATATCAGCACCGGTAACCGCACCGTGGAGCCGCCCTTTAGCCCCTACCCTGGCCTTAAATCTTAATTCTTTGTCCTGCAACATCTCAGCTATCCTTCGCAATTCCACCTCCTCCCGAGCCTGCCGCTGTGCCCTGTCTTCCTTCTGCGCTTCAATAGCCTTAATAGCCTGAGGGGTTGCCGGCACTGCTATACCATAAGGGATAAGATAATTCCGGGCATAACCATCTGCCACCTCCCTTATTTCCCCCTTCTTTGCTTTGCTAGAGTCCTTGAGGTAAACAACCTTCATTTCATAACTCCTGCGTTCGGTTTCAAGTCGAGAATAACATCAGTGGACCATATCGCCGCTACCAAAAACACCCTCCATACCGATTGAGGCCTGAGACTAAAGTTCTTACAGCACTCCTTTTCCCACTCAGCATCATCGACTCTATTTTAAAATTTTTGCACCCTGATTTCTATCCCCGCATATGCCACAATCGAAACTCGCACCAGCAAATTCCTATTACTCCAATGAAATTTACCGCTAGTGTCAAAGCTACGAGGAGAGCCCGTAAAACTCGTTCTTTATCGCCGACAAAAGTTGAGGCTCGTATAAGAGGTCAACAACCGTCATAGCCATTGCCTTCGCCCCGTCCAATAATCCTCTGTGCCCCTCCTCAGAAGCAGCAGCGGCTGCAAAGTCCGGTGAATGCACCAACACTTCTGGGGACGCGATAGCCACAGTCGGATGGATAGATGGCACTACCTGACTGACATTCCCCATGTCGGTGCTCCCAACTCCAAAGCGGCGTGAAAACGGCTCCACACGGCGTCCCAGAGACTCCAAATTCAACTTGAATACTTCTGCCAGTTTCTGGTTGTTCTTCATTGGGGCATAAGCTACTTCGCCCCATCTGTGTCTCAGTCTAGCACCAGTAGCCAGGGCGGCTGCCTTAAAACAACTCAACACTCTTGCTTTCAAACTCTCAAGGTAATCGGTATCCAGAGCACGCACCAAGAACGATGCTGCAGCGCGCTCAGGTACAATATTGGCAGCCTCGCCCCCATAGGTGATGATCCCGTGGACTCTGGCATCACTCCTGATGTGCTGTCGCAGAGAATTTATCGCATTGAAAGACAAGATAACTGCCTCCAGGGCATTCACACCACGTTCTGGATAAGAAGCAGCATGCGCTGCCTTGCCCAAGAATTCAACTTCAAGCCCCACACAAGCCAAGGCTTCCGTGGTAACGAAATTCCGCACCCCCGGATGAACCATCATAGCCACATCTACACCCGCAAAAACTCCAGCATTTACCACCAGCACCTTGCCCCCAAAGACCTCTTCGGCTGGGGTACCCAAGACAACAATTGTACCCCCGCAATGGTCCACCACATACCTACTTGCCACTGCTGCCCCAACGGATGAAGCACCTATAATATTGTGACCACAAGCATGCCCAACGCTAGGTAAAGCATCATACTCAGCAATCAGGACGATAACTGGAGAGCCACTGCCATAAGTAGCCCTAAAGGCTGTCGCTAAGCCACAAATGCCCTCCTCCACGTTAAAACCGCTCTTGGACAAATAACTGACCAACCACCTCGAGGCTTTCTTCTCCTCGAAGCCAACCTCGGGGTGAGAATGGATTTTGAGGCTGAGTCGGACAAGCCTGTCGCGTTGCTTTTCTATCTCGGCGCATACCCGCGCCTTCAGTCTCTCTTTAGACTGCTTCCTGCCCGTCATTTGCCATCTCCAAAGCATTATACTGCAGGCATCCTGCCAGCAACCAGCCCCGTCAAATTTTAGCCCAGTCTTCGCTGTAGCGGCACACATTCTAACTGCAGGAAGTGAAAGATGCAATTACTTGACATACAGAAACAGGCAAATTTATAATGAGCCACAAACAAGAGTTTTTAGGTAAACAAAAACAATGCAAATAAACGTAGCACAGTTGCTTAAAGAGCCGGTAGGATCAAGCCGTAAATATGAAACCGACGAAAAGCTAGTTGCCGACAACATAGATTCGATAAAAGGGGGGCTAGTACTTATACGGACACATAGAGGGCTCTTAGTCAAAGGTAAAATGTCAGCTAGCGTTGTCAGCCTGTGTAGTCGCTGTCTTAAACCTATCACTTACCAAGTAAATTATGAGTTTGAGGAAGAAGCCTTCCCCTCTATAGACATATCTACCGGACTATCACTGACCACAGACCCTGAGAGCCTCACCATAGACAACACTCATATGCTTGATTTGACCGATATGCTCGTGCAATATACACTGTTGACCATGCCGATCAAGCCACTCTGCAGTCCCGACTGTGCCGGACTCTGCCCGCAATGCGGCACCAATCTGAATGATTCAAAATGCCAGTGTTCTAATGTGCCTACCGATGAACGGTGGCTGAAACTGGCCATTTTGAAGAAGGAGAGAGGATTCTAATGCCACTACCAAAGCGGAAGTACCCAAAATCCAGACAGGGCAAGAGGCGCAGCCATCTGGCCTTGAATATCCCCCCTTTGGTCGATTGCCCACAGTGTCATACACCAAAGTTGTCCCATCATGTGTGTCCTACGTGCGGCACCTATGAGGGGAGAGATGTACTCAAGATAGAACAAAAGGGAAGGTCAAAGAGTTAGACACTTGTAAGCACATGATCGACCGGTAAAATGCAACGCTTTTTCGGCCAACGCAGTCCCACGGAAACAGAAGGAGGAGGAAATGGTTGAACAAATAAAAGCGGCTTATGTTTTCCCAGGACAAGAGGCACATGCTGTGGGCATGGGACTTGACCTTTATGTCCACTATGCTTCAGCTCGAGAAGTCTTTGATGAAGTCGACAGGACACTGGGTTTCCCCCTTTCTAGGCTTTGCTTTGAGGGGCCAGCCGAAGACCTCCGCCAAACCATCAACGCGCAGCCAGCTGTGCTAGCTACAAGCATCGCCTGCCTCAGGGTATGTCAGGAGGTCACAAACAATGGTATACCACAACCCACTTTTGTAGCTGGACATGATATGGGCATCTACACTGCTCTCGTCGCTTGTGGTGCTTTGAGCCTCTCAGATGCGGTAAGACTGATACGGGAACGGGGGCGATTGATGAACGAGGCAGGACAGCGAACCCCAGGTGGCATGCTCTCTATGAGTGGCCTGGATATAGAAACCTTTGAGAATATTTGCTTCTCAACAGGTGCCCAGATCGCCTTTATAGATGCACCTGACCAGGTTACTATCAGCGGCACGGAAGAAAGTCTGACCAAGGCCAGGAGACTGGCACAGATTAAAGGAGCCCGCCGTATAGTCCCTCTGAAAGTTAGTGGACCATTCTACTCATCTCTAATGGAGTCCGCTCTGGAAAGGATGAGAAATGCCATAGCGGAATATAAATTTAACAAACCCTCAGTACCGATAATAGCTAACGTCACTGCCCAACCACTTATGGATCTCGAGGCGATTAAAGAGGAACTGATAAGTCAGATCGTTCGTCCTGTTCAGTGGCAGCAAGCTGTTGAAAACATGATCGCTCGTGGTGTCACCACATTCTTTGAGTTCGGACCTGGCGACACATTGATCAGGCTAATCAAGAAGATCAGCCCCGGCGCACAGACATTCGTAATAAACAATGTGCAAACCGTTAACGAAATAACAAAGTGGCGCAAGGGCTAGGAAAACCGCGTACAGTCAGGATAGGCCTCAACAACTCGATATGGCAGGGGAAATTTTCGAGGCAGCGTAAGCAAAAGTGACAGGGGCGGTAATAAGTATGATCTCCCATCTCGCTGGGCTGCTGTAAGAAAGACGATGCCTCCTAAAGTATCCCCTCATGTCGAAAGCACTGTTCCTTGCCAATATTGTGGCAAAATCTCTACACCTGTATCTAAGTCAATCGGTTTGTGTCTCAACTGCATCCGTCACGAGTTCGAAGCAGTCAAAGATATAATCTATCAGTCCCACCACACCGCACGGCTGTCCTTCTGCATGCCAGCTGAGCCACCAAAGTCAGAACAGGGGCTCATTTGCCGACTTTGCCCCAATGAATGTCGCTTAGCCGAAGGACAACGAAGCTATTGTGGCATACGGCTCAATCAAGGGAACAAATTTGCCGGTGCCACCCGAGACAGTGGCAATTTAAGCTGGTACTATGACCCACTCCCCACCAACTGTGTTGCTGATTGGGTTTGTCCGGGAGGAACAGGAGTCGGGTATCCAGAATTTGCATATTCCCCTGGCCCTGAATATGGTTACAAAAACCTAGCAGTCTTTTATCACGGTTGTTCCTTCGATTGTCTTTACTGCCAGAACTGGCACCACCGTATGCTGGCTACCAAGAATCTCCGCATTGGCCCTGAAGAACTGGCTGCCGCAGTCGATGACCACACCTCCTGTGTGTGCTACTTCGGCGGTGATCCTACCCCTCAGCTACCACACGCTCTACGCACCTCAAAACTGGCCCGTGGCAGAAATAGGAACCGAATTCTTCGCATCTGCTGGGAGACCAATGGCTCTATGCACCCTGCACTGCTAAAACAAGCAATCACAATCTCACTGGAGTCAGGTGGCTGCATAAAATTCGACATTAAATCGTGGAATGAAAATGTTCACATCGCGCTCTGCGGTACATCCAACAAGAGAACCATGGAAAACTTCGCTGTAGCAGCTGAATACATTGGTCTGCGACCGGTACCACCTCTCCTCATCGCCAGTACCCTGCTCGTCCCCGGTTATATAGACAAAGAGGAAATAGGCAATATTGCCAAGTTCATCGCTTCGCTCAGCCCAGATATTCCGTACACACTTCTGGCCTTTCACCCTGATTTCCTGATGGCCGACTTGCCAACTACCTCGCTACAACAAGCCAGAGAATGCCTAGACGCAGCTTTAGGCGCTGGTCTTCAGCGAGTTCGCCTGGGAAACACACATTTGCTTGGAGGTGTTCAGCAACTTGACTAACCCCAGACGCAAAGCCAGAATAATCGCCCTTCAAGCATTATACGAGGTCGACAGCTCAAAACACAGCCCAAGCAAGGTACTGGAACGATTGCTGCAAGAAAAGCCACTTTCTGAAGATCTAGCTGCCTTTGCCTGCGACCTAGTCGAAGGAGTTATCCGTAACAAACTACGCATCGACAAGATTATAGAGTCATTTGCGCCCACGTTTCCTATAGATCAAATAGCCATCGTCGATAGAAACCTGTTACGCCTTGCTATTTTTGAGGTTTTGTTTGATAATAAAGTTCCGGTTAAGGTCGCTATCAACGAAGCAGTTGAAATGGCAAAAATATTTGGCAGCGATAGTTCACGGAGATTCGTCAACGGTGTTCTAGGATCTGTGGTAGCACATTATCTAAAAAACGACGAGACAAAGAGACCGATAAATATTCAGGATCAGGACAGTAAATGTCAACTATATTGAAAAGGCTCAAGCAAATTATCGCTGAACAACTCGGTGTCGATGAAGATTCGATAACACCATCGTCCTCTTTCATCGACGACCTGAATGTCGAACCTGCTGACCTAGCAGAACTTGTCACCGCAATCGAACAGGAGTTCAGTACACCCGCACGCAAACTGCAAATACAAGACCAAGACATGCGAAGAATCGCTACAGTGCAGGATCTAATCGACTGCCTTCGCGATTATGGTGTGGACTCCTAGCCCTTCCTAGTATCGCCACTTAGAACACGCAGCCAGCCCGGTTATCTTAGTCTTTTACATAGCCAAGCTTCCCAAGAACTTCTCCAACACCTCGGGCCACTTGTCACCTAATGCTCTGGTATCTATTTTTACTTGACCATCGCCCAATTTTAACCCAGCAAAGTGGCCTTCTCTACCAGCTGCACCGCGGCAACCCCTATTCGTGCCAAACTGTATCACAATGTACTTGCCCATCCTGAAAATTGAGTCTATTTGAGCTCTAGCAGCTAGCTGCTTTATTCTCACCACATATAGCAGGTTTCTGACCGCCTCAGGGGTGTCACCGAACCTGTCAACCATTTCAGTAGCTATGCCCGCCACCTCCTTAGGATGCTTCGCATCAGCCAATCTGCGATAATAGCTCAGTCTGGTACCGAGATCAGGGACATACTCTTCAGGGATGTAGGCAGAAAGAGGTAAATCCACTTGGCGAGGCGATAGCTGCATACTCAAAGTTTTATTATCTATTGCACCACTGCGCTTCAACTCTTCCACCGCTTCAGACAGCATGCGACAGTAGAGGTCAAAACCTACAGCAACCACATAACCACTTTGCTCCGTCCCCAATAGGTTGCCCGCCCCTCTTATCTCTAGGTCCCGCATCGCTACGGTGAACCCAGCACCCAGCTCCGTAGCCTCGGCAATCGTCTTCAAGCGCTTCCAAGCTTCTGGGGTTAAGCGCTTCTTGGCATCATAAAAAAAGTAGGCATAGGCATGATTACAGCCACGCCCCACTCTACCCCTCAGCTGATAAAGTTGGGTCAAGCCCAGCATGTCCGCCTGATCGACGATCAGGGTATTTACACTCGGCATATCAAGACCCGACTCGATGATCGTCGTCGTTACTAGTACATCAGCCTCGCGATTAACAAACTTCGTTATAACTGCTTCCAGCTCACCTTCAGGCATCCGCCCGTGTGCCACCAGAATTTTGACTTCAGGGACAAGTTCTTCCAACTTCCGAGCAATGGCATAGACATCGTGAATCCTATTGTGGACATAGAAAACCTGTCCGTCCCTCGTTACCTCCCGCAGGATAGCTGTACGGACAAGCCTTTCATCGTAAGCGCCAACATATATCTTCACTGGCAACCGTTCCTCGGGTGGGGTCTCAATAATGCTCATATCCCTGATGTCTGACAGAGCCATATGGAGCGTACGGGGAATAGGAGTGGCACTTAGAGTCAATACGTCCACCTCCTGCCGTAGTCTCTTGAAGTGCTCCTTGTGCACAACGCCGAACCGTTGCTCTTCATCTATGATCACCAGTCCAAGGTCCTTGAACACCACATCCTTTTGTAGTAGCCGATGCGTGCCAATACAGATGTCGACGGCACCAGTTGCCAGACCAGTGATAACCTCCTGCTGCTCCTTCTCCGTACAAAACCTGCTGAGCATCTCCACCCTCACAGGGAAGGCCTGCAGCCTTTCGCGGAAAGTATTGAAATGTTGTTGTGCCAATACAGTAGTTGGTACCAGCAGAGCTACTTGCTTACCATCCATCACTGCTTTAAAAGCAGCCCTCAACGCCACTTCTGTCTTACCATAACCCACATCGCCACAGACAAGCCGGTCCATAGGCCGTGGTTTCTCCATATCCCTTTTGACTGCATTGACAGCCTCAATCTGATCGGGCGTCTCAACATAGGGAAACGATGCTTCGAGTTCTTGCTGCCACAAAGTGTCACGGGAGAAGGCAAAACCCACCGCCAGCTGCCTTCTGGCATACAGTTCCAGAAGTTCGCGTGCCATGTTTAGTATGGATTCCTTCACCCGCTGCTTTGTCCGTGCCCACTCCTGTGTCCCCAGCCTAGTAAGCGCAGGCTCTGCACCGCCAACATAACGACTTACCCTCTCAGCCTGCTCAACAGGCACATAAAGCCTATCCCCAGCAGCATACTCTAGCGCCAAGTATTCCCTCTCGACATCGTCAACCAACATCCGCGTCAAGCCAACAAACCTGCCAATGCCATGCTCTACATGTACCACATAGTCACCGGGGGCCAGTTCAGACACCAACCAATGATAGCGCACCGGACGCTTCTTGAAAGAACGTTGCTGCTTCACAAAACCGAATATCTCTCTGTCCGTGAACAGCACCACTCTATCCCCCAACCTCCACCCAGCATTTAGCCACCCGCGTACCAGCACCACCGAACCGCACAACGGTATTTGTGTCAGTTCCGAAACGACATTAACCTCTACCCCTTCACTGTCAAGGAACTCTGCCAGTCGCTCCACTTGCTGGCTGACAATGACCACCGCAGCATACTTTCTTAACCTGGTCAACTCGGCGGGAAGGTACTGGAGTTTGCCTCCATAGTCTATCACCGGTGCCAAAGGTATAGAGCCGGTCTCAGGATCGTCAGCGCCACTGGCACCACCGGTACTGAAAAACAAACGGCGTTTGGCTTCTTTGATCCCAGAACTCAGCATCTCCCACACGACCTCGGACGGCAGCCTGCCGTCTCCCGCTACCACCCCACCTTTTTCACCAGCTAGATCGACTTCTTTAGCAGCGACTCGCGGAAAAACAGAGCCATCCACAACGAGCAAACCATTATCCACGAAATAGTCCAGCAGGCTCCCCTGATAAGAACCTCCCCCATTTGCCGGTACCACTTTTACCGAGGTCACATGCCCTATCGAACGCTGCGTCCTTGGATCGAAGTGTCTTATGCTCTCTATCCTGTTTCCGAACAGTTCTATCCTTGCCGGAAGTTCACTGTCCGTCGAAAATATGTCTATCACCCCTCCCTTCCTAGCTACTGACCCAGGCACCTCGACCAAATTTTCCAATTGATAGCCCATCGATAGCAACTTATCGAGCAAACGCTGCAAATTCAAAGTCATACCTATTTCTAGCACATAACAAGATTGTGCAAAGTCATCCGGGGACATAGTCTCACTCGCTGCTGCTCTAGCAGAAGCCACCACTAGGGGGCAAGGAGATAAACCATCACGGCAAGCAACCAAAGCAGAGAGCACACGCGACCTCTCCGCAGCTTTGCAAGGGTCGTCAGTCGACTTTTCTCCGATCAGATCAGGTTCAGGAAACATCTGTACAGAGGCTGGACACGGGCACCAGAGCTTGAGTTCTTCGTATATTACTCTTGCGTCCTGGTCTCGAGAAACAACCAGCAACACTGGCATATCAAGCGACCGGTGCAAAGCTGCAACAAAATAGGCCCTGGCACCCTGGGGTAGTGCCAGCCGCCAATCCCTCTCATTACCGGACGCTATGCCTTCCTTTAGCCGCCGGTAGCCGGGCACCTCATCAAGCAAATATAAAAGGCAAGACAGATTCATGAAGGGCACACCTGTCGGGTTGCTGATAAGCAGTTTACCACACTCTATATCAATACTGCTGAGGTAATCTGACGACACGAAAATAGACGGAAAAAACTGCAGGAGACGATATCTGAGCGGCGAGGCGTAAAGACTTACAGTGGTGCTTTTACTACGATGGTCGTCCCCATACCCCGCTGCGACTCTATGCTCAAACTACCATTTAGCAATTGTATTCGCTCTTGCATCCCGGCTAGGCCCATCCTGCCATCCTTGAGTAGGTCCCCCACTATATCTGGTACCTCAAAACCCCTGCCATCATCCCTGATAGTTATCTTCGTCTCAGCTGTATCAAATTCCACCACAACCTCTGCATAGGTAGCACTAGAATGCCGCCACACGTTTCGCAACGCCTCCTGAACAATGCGAAACAGTATCAACTCTACCTCAGACGGAAATCTCCGCACAGCACCGCGCACCGTAACATTTATATTGATCCCGGAGTGCTTCTCGATATCCGATGCCAGACCCTCCAGGGCGGGGATTAGACCGAGTGTATCTAGTGCAGGCGGTCTCAGGTCCTGACTCAACCGCCTCACGTCCTTTATAATGGACTCTATCTGATCTCTCAGATTCTCCAGCAATATCTTTTTGTATTCGGAAATCCCCCGATCACCCGACACAATTTCATCTATCTGTCGAGTCAGGACGACTAGAGCTTGGATGGTCTCATCATGAAGCTCCCTAGCAATGCGCTTTCTTTCCTCTTCCTGCGCCTTGGTAATTTGACCCAGATAGTATCGCAGGCTTTCCTGCAATCTTTTCTCCCTGGTGACATCTCGGGCAATATGCTGAAACCCTACCGGCCTGCCGCCGCTGGTAATCAAGTTGGTGGTCAACTTTAGTATAGCTTCCGCCCCCGTCTTTGTGATCAATTTTTGCTCATATGGTTGGACAACAGGTTCGTTACTGAGAAGCCTTCTCCGTATATCTCTGGCAAGGTCAAGGCTCTCGTCATTAAGGAACGTCTTAACGTTCATGCGGAGCAATGTACCTACGTCATATCCCGTCAGTCTGGCAGCAGCTTCGTTTGCCGAAATAATGTTTCCTTCCATATCATGAACCCAGATAGCATCGTGAGCATTCTCAAATATCTGCCGAAATCTTTCCTCAGAGGCCTGTAACTTTTCAATAAATTTTCGCTGCTCCTCATAAAGATTGGCATTTTCCACGGCCATGCCGATCTGTCCACCAATAGCCACCAGTAGCTCCACTTCTTCGGGGAGAAACTTCCTCTGCCGCCGCATTGCTACGCACAGAGTACCCACGACCTTGCCCTTTGACTTTATTGGCACCACGACCTGAGAATGTATTCCTTCCCTTCTGACAGCCGACTTGGTCACCCTAGGATCTCGCGAAGCATCCCTTACTAAGGCCGGCATACCGGTAAGAGCAACCATCCCGTTTAGTCCTTCTCCGACTTTCAATCTGTCCACACCAGCCACAAACTCATCTGAGACCCCTTTGTGCGCACGGAGATGAAGCTCTCTAGTCTCCCTGTCCAACAAGAATATCAGCGCTGCATCAATGTCCATAACCTCCAGTATGCTGTCTATACTGCTTTCAAGGATCTGCCCCAGCTCCAGAGATTGCGAGACCACGTTGGAAACATAGTTTAGAGCCACCAGCCGCAAACGCTGCTGGGATTCCATCCTGAACCATCTGACGCCCAGAGCAACTAGACAGCCGACAACGGCTATCACGCCGATTTCAACCAGGACACCAACTGAGGGGCCGGGTGCTCGAAAGACAATGGACAGCATACAGATCAAAGCTGCCAGCGTTACAGCCAACCCCTCCCACCCAAAAAACATGAAGCTAGCTAAAGTGATAGGTATAAGATAAAGCGCCCTCTCGAAAGTAGATGGGCTCAGACCCAACTTCATCAAAAAGTCGGCAAAGGAAACAGGGTATGTAAAACTGTAATAGTGGACAACAGTTACCGCCACAAAGATAACCACCACCAACCACACTCTCGGGTTTAGAATGAAGCTACGCCACCAGCCGCTTTCTGGCACAAATCGCTTCCACAGCCAATTTAGCGAAGAAAGCACACGGCCTTCAGGAGACATCATTCAACATAACCCAGCCTTCTCTCAAAGCATAGACTGCGGCTTCAGTCCTGGTGCTCACATGAAGCTTGTTAAAAATGTTGGCCAAATGCCCTTGCACCGTCCGTATGCTTAAACAGAGCTCCTCTGCAATTTCTTTATTGCTTAACCCCTTGGCAACCAGCCTCAGAACCTCCATCTCCCGCTCCGTAAGCGGCTCCACCGGCTTTTGTTCCTTTCGTGTACCAAGGAGTCCAACAAGCCTCTTCAGTACTTTCTTTGTAACCGAGGGATGCAATACAGAATCGCCACTGTAGACCGCTCGCACAGCGTTGACTATCTCGTTACCACGAACGCTTTTTAGTAGATAACCAGCAGCCCCCGCCTCGAGTAAACTAAAAACAAACTGGTCATCATCGTAAGCAGTTAGCACCAGTATCGCTACTTCTGGGCAAGAACTTTTTATGCGCCTTGTCGCCTCGATGCCATCCAGTCCTGGCATGGCAATATCGACAATAGCGACATCCGGCCGCAATTCGCATGCCAGTCTCGCCGCTTCTTCACCATCGCCGGCCTCCGCCACCACCTCCATATCCGGTTCCTGCTCCAGGATCCGCCGCGTCCCCTCCCGTACAAAAGCATGATCATCAGCAATCAGTACTCTTATTTTTCCCAAGTACCCACCTCCCGCACCATAATTATACCAAATACTAGCTAAAAACCTCACAGCAGCATAAGTATGCATCGGTTTGCTTCTAGGCATAAATGCCTACCACCAGCTCACACAACATGAGACTTTTGCACGGTGATAAAACAAGTACCGAAACGCAAGGCAGCTCGGGGGTTGCCTGCTAAACTGTATGCTGTGGGGGTAAGAGTCCATTCCCGACCTGCCTGAAAACCGGCTATACTTCACCCTTCCTTGTAACTCCCGCCTCTTACCCTCCCACAATTTAATAATGCAACTAAATAGTAGGAGGAGCATATGTTGATTGCAGTTCTGAGCACACTAGGCATACTGGCCCTGATCGCAGGAGCAATTTTCTGGTTCCTCAACTTCAGCGGCGTCTATCAAGTCTTGCAGACATCCAGAGAACGTGCGCGCAAAGCTAACCGGAGCTAGGCACCAACAACACCCGTAGGATTTGGAGCAATTAAGGTTTTATACGCGTCTTCTTACGGGCTCTACCTTTGCCTTACGAAGGGAGCCCGTTAAATGTGCGAGTTTTACTTTGTACACTCCTAGATTTATAATTAGGCCAATCTAAAGAAAAAGATGGGGTAAATTATGGCAACAGCAAAAGTACACGGCGTGAATGATTTCATCCAGGAAATCTCCGCAATGCCGGGTGGCGAAAAAATCAACCTGTGCATCCAGTGCGGAACCTGTTCGGCATCCTGCCCCAACGCGAATAAAATGGACTACACCCCTCGTGAACTAATTGCCATGGCACGAGCTGGTATGCGGGATGAAGTCCTGTCAAGTAATTCTATGTGGCTTTGCCTTTCTTGTTACATGTGCACTGTCCGCTGCCCCCGAGGCATCGTTCCCACCTACATCATGCACGCTTTAGAACACCTGGCTATGCGGCACTATCGAACACATCCGCGCGTCCAGACCGCTAAGTTATACAAATTATTTAGTGATACTGTCCATGCCTTCGGTACAATACCCCGTCTAGGCTGCATGATGGCATACTTCCTCCAGACAAACCTGCTGCAGTCATTGAAGATGATACGCCCGGCATTAGACCTGTTGTTGCATGGGCGCATGCCCATCAAAGCGCACAAGCTGAAGCCCGAGCCGATGAAACAGCTAAAGTCCATCCTCGACAAAGCTGAGGCGATGGGAGGGCTATAAATGAAGTATTATTCATATTTTCCCGGCTGCTGCATGCACGAAGAAACTCCAATGTACGACTCCTCAGCGCGAGCTGTGGCTAAAGCCCTTGATATAGAGCTTATTGAACTGGAAGATTGGAACTGCTGTGGTTCCACACCATATACAGTAGTCGACGAACTTGCTGCTTTCTGTTGCTGCGCTCGAAATCTGGCACTGGCTGAAAAAAGAGGATTTGATCTCGTGGCTGCTTGCAGTGATTGTTACCTTATCCTGAGTCGGACTAATCAGCATTTCAGAGAATATCCCGAGATTAGAGCGAAGATAACAGAAGCGCTTGCTGCCGGTGGGCTCGAATACCACGGCACAGTACGAGTCCGCCACATTCTGGATGTTTTCGCTAACGATATCACCGGCGATGAGATCAGGTCCCGGATTAAGGTCGACCTCAGCAATCTTAAAGTGGCTCCCTATTACGGGTGCCAGGTTATTCGTCCCGCACCCAGCTTTGATGACTTCGAAAACCCTCAATCACTTGACCGCCTCACCGAAAGCCTAGGGGCCAAAGTTGTGCCTTATCCCATGAAAGCTAGGTGCTGTGGCGGATCACTCATCCTGTCGGAACAAGAAATTACGTTGGGACTCATTCGCAGACTCCTGGAGAATGCCCAGGCGAATGGCGCAGACCTAATAGTGACCGTCTGTCCCTTCTGCCAGGTGAACTTGGACGCTTACCAGAGCGCCGTCAACGCAAAATTCAAGACTAAATTCAATATACCGGTGCTCTTCTTTACGCAGTTAATGGGCATCGCGTTCGGAATTGACCATAAAACTTTAAGACTACACCAAAACATAGTCCCTGTCAATAAAATTTTAAAGACTTTGGCGAAAGTGTAAGGAGGGCCATAGAACATGGAGCCGAAAGTAGGCGTTTACATCTGCCATTGCGGTGCCAACATTGCCAGTACAGTAGACGTTGAAGCTGTCACAGAATTTGCGAAAGGTCTCCCCTTTGTCACTATAGCCCGCAACTATAAGTTCATGTGCTCGGATCCAGGACAGGAATTGATAAAGAATGATATTAGAGAACTGGGGTTAAATCGCGTTGTTGTTGCCTCATGTTCCCCGCGATTACACGAACATACCTTCCGAAAAGCCGTCGCCGATGCTGGGTTAAACCCCTATCTGTTTGACATGGCAAACATCCGTGAGCAGTGCTCCTGGGTGCATGAAGACAAAGACAAAGCTACCGAGAAAGCCAAAGCTCTAGTCAGCGCTGCGGTGAAGCGTGTTATCTATCAGACACCGCTGGAGACAAAGGAAGTCCCAGTTAACCCGAATACTCTTGTGGTCGGTGCCGGCATAGCTGGCATCCAGGCAGCTCTAGAAATCGCCGATGCTGGATATAAGGTATACCTGGTGGAACGAGAGCCTTCCGTCGGCGGCCATATGGCACAGCTTGATAAGACCTTCCCTACGTTAGACTGTAGTGCCTGAATATTGACCCCGAAGATGGCCTCGGTGGGGTCACACAAAAACATCGAACTCCTGACCTATAGTGAAATCCTGGAAGTATCAGGGTATGTTGGCAATTTCAAAGTCAAGGTACGGAAAAAACCACGCTATGTTGACGAGACCAAGTGTACCGGCTGCGGTACGTGTCAGGAAAAATGCCCCATAAAAGTAGACAATGAGTTTGACCTTAGTTTGGGAAAGAGAAAGGCGATCTACACACCCTTCCCGCAAGCGGTGCCAAGTATTCCCGTCATAGATCGGGAGCATTGTACCTATTTCATCAGGGGCAAATGCCGCGCCTGTGAGAGGTTCTGCGAAGTCAAAGCTATCGATTTCGAGCAAACTGAAAAAATATTGGAGCTGGAAGTGGGTTGCATCATCCTTACTACAGGGTTTGATGCCTTTGATCCCACACCAATGTCACAATTCGGCTACGGAAAGTACGATAACGTTATCACCAGCCTCCAGTTTGAAAGGATGACCAACGCCTCGGGGCCGACTGGTGGCAAAATAGTGCTTAAAGATGGTACTGAGCCCAAGAGCATTGCCATCCTTCATTGCATCGGTAGCCGAGATATAAACTATCACGAGTACTGTTCTCGCGTCTGCTGCATGCATTCGCTCAAATTTGCCCATATAATTAGGGAAAAGATACCAGATGCCACAATTTACGACCTCTACATCGATCTACGCTGTTTCGGCAAGGGCTACGAGGAATTCTATAACCGCCTTCAGGAAGAGGGTGTTAATTTCATCCGCGGACGCGCTGGAGAGGTCACCGATATCGCTGAGACCCCAGAAGAACAGGGAAAACTTGTTGTCGTCTGCGAGGATACGCTGATCTCGAAACAACGGCGTCTGCCTGTCGACATGGTCATCCTGAGCGTCGCCCTCGAACCGAGGGCAGATGCCAGCGAAATAGCCAAGCTGTTCTCAATAAGTCGCAGCCGCGACGGCTTCTTCCTGGAAAAGCACCCCAAACTTGACCCTGTAGCCACTACGACAGAAGGCATCCTGATTGCCGGCTGCTGCCAGGGGCCTAAGGACATACCTGACACGGTTGCCCAAGCTTCAGCAGCTGCTGCTCGAGCTATGGCGCTCATCACCAAGGGCAGTGTTGAAATTGAGGCCACAACTGCCGTCATCGATGATAAGCTCTGTTCTGGATGCAAGACCTGCATCTCTCTCTGTCCCTATAATGCCATTTCCCTCGACGAGGAGAGGAAGGTCTCGACCATCAACGAAGCCTTGTGCAAAGGATGTGGCACCTGTGCCGCCGCCTGTCCCAGCGGCGCCATTACCGCCAGACATTTCACCACAGAACAAATCATGTCAGAACTGGAAGGAGTACTGGTATGAGCTTCGAACCGAGAATCGTAGGCTTTATGTGCAACTGGTGTGCTTATGCCGCTGCTGACCTCGCTGGCACGTCGCGAAAAAAATATGCTCCCAATGTACGGGTGGTCCGCGTCATGTGCAGCGGGCGCGTGGAGCCAACCCTAATAATCAAAGCTTTTGAATTAGGGGCCGACGGTGTCCTCGTCTGCGGTTGACACCCCGGAGAATGTCATTACCTGGAAGGTAATGTGAAAGAAGCCCGCCGTATTCCTTTGTTAAAGAAATTGCTCGCTCAGCTTGGCATTGAGGAGGAGCGGCTACGGCTAGACTGGGTATCGGCCTCAGAAGCTGATCGTTTTGCCACGGTCATCAATGAGATGACTGAACAGATAAGAAAACTTGGGCCACTCACCCTTCGTACACCTGCTAAACAGACCGCGGGGGAGTGACAACTTAGCGGTTGGCTGACCAAAAAGACGCTGCTTTTCATCACATTGTGGTCACCCTTCCAGCATGGTCTGACCTTGCAAGAACTGGGCACATGCTATATAATCTGCACGGCTCTCTTAAAATACAGATAGAAAGGAAGGGTGTAACATGGAAATCGAACTGCTCACGCCATCCAAAGAGACCACCGATATTATCCTTGAAGAAGGGGGTGACCCCCTTAAATCGTGCTTTCAATGCGGACTGTGCACCGGTGTCTGTCCCTGGAACAAGCTCACCACTTTCTCTCTTCGCAAGCTAATCCACAAGAGCCAGCTGGGCCTGGTGGATTTCGAAGACGAAGAGGTGTGGAGGTGTGTTGCCTGCAATGCCTGCGTGAAGAGGTGCCCCCGCGATGTCAATGTTCCAGTGCTCATGCGGGCAATCCGGCGCGTCATCATGGAGGTCGGCGCTGGTATCGTGCCACATTCCTTACGCATATCGGAAAAAAATATCGCTGGCGTGGGTAACCCGCTCGGGGAACCGCCGGAGAGACGCATGGACTGGGCAAAAGACCTTGACGTCAAGACTTTCACCAAAGGTACTGAAATCCTTTATTTCCCTTGCTGCTACCAGGCATATGATCCGCCGACCAGAAGAGCTGCGATAGCCACGGTCAACATTCTAAAAAAGGTTAAGGCGGACTTCGGCATCCCCGATAAC
This sequence comes from Chloroflexota bacterium, assembly GCA_036821185.1. Classification (GTDB taxonomy): domain Bacteria; phylum Chloroflexota; class Dehalococcoidia; order GIF9; family UBA5629; genus CALJTV01. Next base: position 458,570 of record DAISKD010000001.1, read on the forward strand.
AACGTTGTCTGCTGTGGTGAGAGTATTCGAAAAGCAGGCGCTGAAAGCCTGTTCCGCAGACTCGCCGAGACCAACATAAAGATTTTTAATGAGCTTGGTGTAAAGAAAATCCTGGTTACCTCGCCACACTGCTATCACACCTTCAAAGATGAATACCCCGAGTTCGGCGGTAAATACGAAGTTATCCACCTTTCACAGTATATCGACCAGTTAATTCAACAGGGAAAACTAAAATTCTCGAATCCGCTGGTCAAAAAGGTGACCTATCACGATACCTGCTGTCTCGGCAGGTATCAGGGGATATACGAGGAACACAGGCGAATATTGTCCAGCATCCCCGGTATCGAATTTGAGGAAATGCGTGATAACCGCGAGTACTCACTATGCTGCGGCGGCTGTGCCGGAAGGCTATGGATGGAGACCAAAAAAGGAGAGAGATTTGCCGAATTGAGACTTGAGCAAGTGGCCGAGGTCGGGGCAGAGGTGCTGGCTCTAAGTTGCCCCTACTGTATGGCAAACTTCAACGATGCTGTGGTCACCACGGGTAAAAGCGAGACGATCGAAGTGAAAGACCTCGCCGAGCTGGTCTCGGAGGCACTGTGATGAAGTCACAGCAAGCAATAGGAGGAGATACTATGGAGAAACCGAAGATCGGAGTATATGTATGCCATTGCGGCTCTAACATAGCTGGTGTTGTCGATGTGCAGCAAGTGGTGGAATTCGCTAAGACACTGGACTCGGTGGTAATTGCCAGGGAATACAAATTTATGTGCTCGGACCCGGGTCAGAGCATGATAAAGGATGATATCAAAAACCTGAAGCTTAACCGGGTAGTGGTAGCCTCGTGCTCCCCCCTGTTACATGAACCTACCTTCCGCCGTGCTGTGCAAGAAGCTGGGCTTAACCCGTACCTGTTCGAAATGGCTAACATCCGAGAGCACTGCTCCTGGACCACCGAAGACCATGAAAAGGCGACAGAAAAGGCAAAAGCTTTAGTTAGCGCCGCTGTCAAACGCGTTCGCTATCATCAACCTTTAGAAACGAAAGAGGTTCCGGTCAACCCGGCCACCCTCATCGTCGGCGGCGGCATCGCTGGCATCCAGGCTGCTCTGGAGATTGCCGATGCCGGACACAAAGTATACCTTGTAGAAAAAGAGCCAAGCATCGGCGGGCACATGATCCAGTTCGATAAGACGTTTCCTACCCTGGATTGCTCAGCCTGTATCCTCACCCCGAAGATGACGTCAGCCGGTTCCCACCCCAACATCGAGCTAATGACTTACAGCGAGGTCGAAGATGTTTCTGGCTTCATCGGAAACTTCAAAGTCAAAGTCCGCAAGAAAGCGCGATTTGTCGATGAGGACAAATGTAACGGCTGCGGTATCTGTATAGAAAAATGCCCCTGGAAGGCGCCTAGCGAATTCGACCTCGGGTTGGGAGAGCGCAAAGCTATTTATACACCGTTCCCGCAGGCTGTGCCTAATATCCCGGTCATAGACAAGGAACACTGCGTCTACTTCCTCAGGGGTAGATGCCGTGCCTGCGAGAAATTCTGCGAACGTGGCGCCATAGATTTCGAACAGCAGGATAAAGTAATTGAAATCGAGGTCGGCAACATTATCATCGCCACAGGCTATGACCCCTTTGACCCCACACCCATCGTAAAATACGGCTACAAACGCTTCCCCAATGTCTACACCGCTCTTGAGTTCGAAAGGCTGTGCAATGCTGCCGGGCCCACCGGAGGTAAAATAGTCCTCAAAGACGGCTCAGAACCGAAGAGCGTCGCCATCATCCACTGCGTCGGCAGCCGCGATGAGAACTATCATCGCTACTGCTCTAGAGTATGTTGCATGTATGCCCTGAAATATTCACATCTGATTAAAGAGAAGACCGATGCCGATGTCTACCAAATGTACATTGATATGCGCTGCTTCGGCAAGGGCTATGAGGAGTTTTACGAGCGGCTATCTAAAGAAGGTGTAAAATTCGTCCGGGGCAAAGTAGCCGAGGTCACCGATCGGGCGCTAACTAACGAGGAAAAGGGAAAGCTCATCGTCTGTGAAGAGGACACTTTGCTGGGCACAGTTATCCGCGTCCCGGTAGATATGGTCATCCTATGCATAGCGCTCGAGCCGCGTTTTGATGCCAAACAGGTAGCCCAATTGTTCCGCATCAGCCAGGGGGCTGACGGCTTCTTTATCGAGAGGCACCCTAAACTTGACCCGGTAGCCACCATGACAGATGGCATCTTTATCGCTGGTTGCTGCCAGGGGCCCAAAGATATACCGGACACGGTGGCCCAGGCTTCAGCAGCAGCCACCAGAGTGCTGAGCCTTATCAGCAAAGGCAAGGTGGAGCTTGAAGCCGCCATAGCTGTAATCGATGAGGAGAAATGTTCGGGTTGTAGAATCTGTAATATGCTCTGCCCGTATAACGCCATCTCCTTCATCGAGGATAAAGAGGTCTCTAGAATCAATGAGGCATTGTGCAAAGGTTGTGGCACCTGTGTTGCTGCCTGTCCCAGCGCAGCGATCACCCACAAACATTTCACCACTGAAGAAATAATGGCAGAAATCGAGGGGGTATTAGTATGAGCTTCGAACCAAAAATCGTCGGCTTTTGTTGCAACTGGTGCTCCTATCGAGGGGCTGACCTGGCTGGCACCGCTAGAATGAAGTGCTCGCCAAACGTCCGCATCATCCGAGTGATGTGTAGCGGTCGTGTAGAGCCAACCTTCGTCCTCAAAGCTTTCGAACTCGGAGCTGATGGCGTACTGGTTTTGGGCTGTCACCCTGGTGACTGCCACTATGTTGAGGGCAATTACAAGACAGCACGCCGCATGCCTCTGCTCAAGAAAATGTTAGCCCAGATGGGAATTGAAGAGGACAGGGTACGACTTGACTGGGTATCAGCCTCTGAAGGCGACCGTTTCGTCGCCATCGTTGATGAGATGACAGAAAAAGTCAGAGCCCTGGGGCCTTTCAAGAAGAACTCCAAGGAGGCAAAGCATGGCTAAATTAAAAGTAGCGCTCTATTGGGCAGCGAGCTGTGGCGGCTGCGAAATCGCCCAGCTACAGATCGGCGATAAACTATTGAAACTTATCGAGGCTGCCGATATCGTCTTCTGGCCAGTGGCTATCGACGTCAAGTACAAAGATGTAGAAGCAATGCCCGATAAGAGCATAGACGTCTGCCTGTTTAATGGTGCCATCAGGAATTCAGAGCAGGAGCATATCGCCAAGATGCTCCGGGAAAAGTCCAAAGTGATGATCGCCTACGGTTCCTGCGCTCACGGGGGCGGGATTCCGGGTTTGGGTAATATGTTCAACAGAGAGCTGATTTTCCAGTGTGCTTACATCGAGACACAGTCCACCGATAATAAAGAAAAAGTGTTCCCCCAAACCAAATATAAAGTCCCAGAGGGCGAGCTTACGCTCCCTGAATTCTACGACACAGTCAAGACGCTGCGGCAAACCGTTGATGTGGATTATATCATCCCCGGCTGCCCGCCAGAAGAAAAAACGACCTGGCTTGCCCTAGAAGCCTTAATCCAGGGTAAGCTACCGCCGAAGGGTACAGTAATCAGCCATAGCGCTAAGGCAGTATGCGATGACTGCCCCCGGAAGAAAGACGTTAAAAAGGTGAAAAAATTCTACCGCACATTTGAGATCATACCAGATCCGGAAATCTGCCTTCTGGAACAAGGGCTTCTTTGCGCTGGTATCGCCACCCGGGGTGGCTGCGGCGCGCCTTGTCCCCAGGCCAATATGCCCTGCACCGGTTGCTATGGTCCAGTAGAAGGCGTGACTGACCAGGGGGCACATTTCCTAAGCGCAGTCGCCTCTGTGATCGATTCCAATGACCCCGAGGAAATACAGAGAATTATCGACGGTATTCGTGATCCCGTAGGCACTTTTTACCGCTACAGCCTACCTGACTCGCTACTAAGGAGGGCTAGGATAAAATGAAGAAGATCAGCATAGACCCAATAACCAGACTTGAAGGACACGGCAAGATAGAGATTTTTCTGAACGATGCTGGTAGTTTAGAAAACGTCTATTTCCAGGTGCCAGAGCTAAGAGGGTTCGAGAAGTTCTGCGAAGGGCGTCTGGCTGAAGATTTACCTCAGATAACCCAGCGCATCTGCGGCGTCTGCCCTGAAGCTCACCACATGGCATCGACTAAATGTTTGGACGACCTTTTCCATGTGGAACCACCAAGCGCAGCCAAAAAGTTGCGTGAACTCTTCTATAACGCATTTTATGTCACCGACCATACCACCAACTTCTATATCCTTGGCGGACCAGATTTCATCATGGGACCCGAAGCCCCAGTGGCTGAACGAAACATAATCGGCGTTATCGCTAAAGTTGGTCTAGAACTCGGTGGTGCGGTAATAAAAACACGGATGCAGAACCACCGCATCATCCATATGCTCGGTGGCAGGGCCGTCCATCCCGTTTTCGGTCTGCCGGGAGGTGTCAGTAAAGGCCTTACTGAAGAGGAAAGAAAAGAAGTCGAACAGATCGCCAAAGACTCCGTCGAATTCGCTAAACTCTCCCTCAAAGTATTCGATGACATAGTCCTGAAGAACAAAGAATACGTCGACATGATTTTGAGCGACGCTTACACTCATCGCACCTACTACATGGGTCTGGTCGACGATAAGAACAGGGTGAATTTCTACGATGGCAAAGTTAGAGTTGTCGACCCTGACGGGAAAGAATTTGCCAAATTTGCCCCTCGGGAATACCTTGACCACATCGCAGAGCATGTTGAGCCATGGAGCTACATTAAATTCCCCTTCCTCAAGAAGATCGGCTGGAAGGGATTTGTTGATGGCAAAGACAGCGGTGTCTACCGCGTAGCACCCTTGGCCCGGCTGAACGCTGCTGATGGTATGGCAACCCCCTTGGCTCAGGAAGCTTATGAGAAGATGTACTCCACGCTAGGCGGCAAGCCGGTGCATCACACTCTAGCTATGCATTGGGCACGCCTGATCGAATTGATGCAAGCCGCTGAAGCATTGCTCGAGCTGAGCAGGGACCCGGAAATCACCAGCCCTAATATCCGTAACATACCGACAGCAACACCGGATGAAGGCGTTGGCATTGTCGAAGCCCCTCGAGGCACTCTCTTTCATCACTACATCACTGATGATAAGGGGGTAATCAAGAAGGTAAACCTAATTGTGGCTACGATCGGCAATTCTGCCGCAGTCAACATGTCCGTTAAGAAAGCAGCCATGGCGCTCATCCAGCCGGGTAAGAAGATAACCGAGGGACTGCTCAACCGCATCGAGATGGCGTGGCGCCCTTACGACCTCTGTCTCGCCTGTGCAACCCACTACCTGCCGGGACAAACACCGATGGAGGTAATAATCCGCAATAGCAAGGGCGAGGTCATCGAGAGGTTGAAGCGTTAGCTCTTCTTATTGGTGAAATTCCGGCTAAATTCGATATTTGGGCGGCAAAGAAAAAATACTGATACTGGGAATAGGTAATACTCTCCTCAGCGATGATGGAGCAGGGATATATGTTGCCGCAAAATTGAAAGACAAGCTCAACCGCCCTGATACAACCATTCTTGAGCTTGCTGTTTCAGGTTTAGCCCTGCTCGATTTCCTTACCGGCTACGAAAAAGCCATTATCATCGACGCCATCCAGACAACAGGGGGAAAACCAGGGCAGGTCTATAGACTTACACCCGAAGCCTTCGACATAGCTCAACACATAACCTCGCCACATGGCATCGATTTCAGGACAACCTTGGAGCTCGGTAAAAAGCTCGGACTTCCGTTGCCCCGAGAGATTATCATCTATGCCATAGAGGCAGCAGACGTCAGCACATTCAGCGAGCAATGCACTGCCCCCGTTAGAAAAGCAATATCAAGCTGTGTTAACATGATTTTGCGGGAATTGGAAACCGAGAATACAGTTTTAGATGAAACAGACTGACCCGGATTTTCAAATAGTCGACCAACTCATAGAGCTAGCCCTGGTCGAAGACCTCGGTCACGGCGACGTCACTACCGACTCACTTATATCTGAGTCTGAACACGGGACGGCATCAATCCTATCCAAGGCGAACGGCATCGTCGCCGGGACCGAAATAGCAAAGCGAGTTTTTCTCAAGGTTGATCCGGAACTCCGAGTTGAAATCATCGCCAAAGATGGGACCGAGATCAAACCCGGTAACATAATAGCCAGAATAGAAGGCAGGCTCAGCAGCATATTGAAGGCCGAGCGTCTGGCCCTTAATTTCCTGCAGCGCTTAAGCGGCATCGCCTCAGAGACTGCCCGCTACGTCCAGGCAGTTAAAGGATTACCCGTTAGCATAACCGACACCAGAAAGACCACGCCCTGTCTACGCCAATTGGAGAAATATGCTGTAAGAGTTGGCGGCGGCAAAAATCACCGCATGCATCTGGGCGACGGTATTTTGATAAAAGATAACCACCTGGCAATACTCCGGTGCAAAGGTTGGAGCATGAAAGAAATCATCGCCAAAGCTCGCCAAAAGGCGCCCGCAGGAATAAAGATCGAAGTTGAAGTCAGGACACCCGAAGAGGCCGCTGAGGTTGCTGAAGCTGGCGCTGATATCATCATGCTGGACAACATGGGCCTGGAGGATATGCACCGAAGTGTGCAACTTATACAAGGTCGCGCTATTATAGAAGCATCGGGCGGAATCACGCTGGAGAAAGTCCGAGCTATCGCCGAAACCGGCGTAGACATGATATCGATCGGTGCGCTAACCCACTCAGCTAAAGCACTGGATATCAGCTTAGAACTGAACTAATAACCAGACCAATTCACGACTGCCAATTATACCCAGCTACACGCAGGGGACCCCTTCCTTAAACAGATTATGATTCCTGACATCTGGCACATAAACCGAAGATTGCCATGTGTCTCAGTTCCGATTTGAACCCGTATTCCCTCTCCAAACTCTCAGCAAGCGGTGCCAACACATATTCCGGCACATCGATTATCTGCCGGCATTTTTGGCAAACAAGATGGTGGTGATGCCCTTTGTCCACAGGATGAAAGCGCACACACCCATCACCCAGGGAAACCTCAGCAACCAAACCCAGCTCTTTCAACAGGTCAAGCGTCCTGTACACGGTGGAAATATTAGCATATGGATACCTGGCCTGCACTTGAGCGAAAATTTCTTCCGCGCTCACATGCCTGTCAGCGTTATGCAACGCCTCCACAACCATCATCCTCTGGGGCGTCAGACGATATCCCCGGTCTCTAAGCACTTGACCACAGCTCATGTCATTGATTATAGCAGTCTCAGAGAGTAATTGCAATTAGTTGCTAAAGCAATTTATCGAAACCGGGCTAGCCGAGCTTTTCCTTGCTGTCCAGGGCAATGGTCACCGGTCCGTCGTTATGTATTTCTACCAGCATGTGCTGCTGAAAACGGCCTGTCTCCACTTTGAGTCCGCTTTTGCGGAGACAGCCAACAAAAAAATCGAACAGTGGTTCAGCCTCGTCCGGCGGTGCTGCATTCTCAAAACTGGGCCTGCGCCCTTTACGGGTATCTGCAAGCAGAGTGAACTGGCTAACAACTAAGAGTTCGCCACCTATATCCAGTGCTGAAAGATTGAACTTCCCGGCGCTATCGGAAAATATGCGCAAGTTAACTATCTTGTCACAGAGGTATACAGCATCTCGCTCGTTATCTCCTTTAGCTACACCTACAAAAATCACTAACCCGCATCCTATTGCGCCCACCACCTCACCGTCAACAGTCACCGAAGCCTTTGTCACCCGTTGCACTAAAGCCTTCATACCAGTTGCACCTTTTTTGCTCGCATTAAAATAGCGCAGACTTAATATTTTACGCAATACAACCATGTGTAACAATGCCTCCTTTTTAGGTTTAGAGGTGGCAACAAAAAACGTTCTCAACACCCCTGCCATTCTTAGCCAACCAGCAACCCTTCTTTTCAATTGACACCCAAAAAGCGATGGAGTAGAATGATTTCCGTAGCAGACAAGGGAGGAAAGCCCATGATCGAGATGACCATCGATAGCATCAGAGTCAGCTTGATAAACTATCAGCATGTGGTGATTTTGAAAGAAAAAAGGTCAGACCGTTACCTGCCCATCTGGATCGGACCCGCTGAGGCAGACGCTATATCAATAAAGCTCCAAAACGTTGACCTAGCACGTCCCATGACCCATGACCTCCTCAGAAATGCCATTCTAGCACTTGAGGCAGCTTCCGGAACCACGGTGAGCAGGATTGTGGTGAACGACCTTCGTGCTGATACTTTCTACGCACAGATCATCTTTGAGCCTACAGAGGGCCCTAGTCCTGTAGATGTCAGGCTAACCCACGACGATCCTCAACAGCGCGGTTATGGGGGAGAAACCTCAGCATACATCGTCTGGCAAAGCAAGGAATACAAAGGAAAGACAATCAACCGCTGGCAAGAAAAGCACTACCGATTCTTGGAAGTAGCCACAGAACACGGGCTGATTTTTGAAATCTGTTCCCATAGAGAAGGTAAGGAATGGCTGCTTAGCAAAATCAAACTCGATTCTCGTCCTAGCGATGCCATTGCCCTAGCAGTTAGGGCCACTGTGCCAATCTATGTGGAAGAGTCAGTGCTGGACAAAGCTGGTATCTTTTTGGATCGCGAGACTGGAAAGCCAATATCCACTGACAAGGCTGTCGAGGGCAATAGGGGCAAATTCGAAGATACAGGGAAGGTCGACGAACAGGAACTGAAGAAACTATCGGCATTTTACGATTTCATCAACACACTCAATCTAGATGACTTGGGCAAACGTAAATCCTGAACAGCCTTCCTCCCTAGCGCCCAAAATTTCCTGTGCAAGCCAGCTTCCATCTGGTGCAGCAAAAAATCAGGCTTAAGTCCGATGAAGAATCGTGACTATCTGATAGACTAAAAGTGGACAGGGGCAGCGGAGTTTTAGTGGTAAGAAGACTCTATATACCCGACGCCTTAAGTGTACAGGTAGTCAAAAATGACGGTGGTCTCGTTAGCTAAGGGAGGAAACTGCGGCTTGATTGGGAAGAGCGGGCAAAAAGGGCGTGAGGCGAAGGAATGGGTGCGCCCGTTGTGGTTCCTTTTCAGCGTGGGTTGGTATGTAGCCTTGAGTTTGACCATCCCGACCGGCATCGGTTTCTGGCTTGACCGACCGGAAAATTTCGATACACGCCCCTTGTTCACACTGGTAGGGTTTGCAATAGGCACAGTAGTTGCATTTTATGGTCTTTACCGTATGCTTCGGCAATTTTACATGGAACAACGAGAGATCGAAAAAAAGAAAAACAAAGATAGAGCATTATGAACACGGGACTGGGCTGCTCTGTCAAGATCCTGGCGTGGGTAACGATAATCTTGCTAGTACTGCTACTTATAGGATTCGCCATCGGGCCCATAGGCTCTAAACTGTTAGGCATACAGGCACCCAACAGCCTTAGCGTCCCCAAGCCCCATGTCGAACTACCTGCTGAAAAAATCGTCCACATAAACGAAATATTTGCTATCACCAACACGCTCATCGCGTCGTGGCTTACTATAATTGTACTGGTCATCCTTTTCGCATTCTGTACTCGGAAGATGAAGCTTGTCCCAGGCAGACTGCAGAGCTTTGCCGAGCTAATCGTTGAAAGCCTGCTTAATTTTATACAAGGTACAGCTGGTGAAAAGAATGCTCGAACTCTGTTTCCTGTAGTAGCAACTATATTTCTTTACGTCATTACCAATGCCTATATGGCTCTACTTCCATTTTTCGGCACTATCGGCATCAAAGAAAGCACCGGCGCTTTTGTGCCGCTCTTCCGTGCCGCCAACACGGACATAAATGTTCCCCTGTCCATAGCCCTCGTATCTTTCTTATTTGTAGAATACTGGGGGCTGAGGTCTCTAGGCTTCTTCCGCTACCTAAACAGCTTCTTTAACCTCGGTCAATTGCGCGACGGTATTGTAAACCTATTCAAAAGGAAACTCAGACCGGGCATCACCGGTATTGCCTTCGGCTTCATCAACTTGTTTGTCGGCTTCCTCGAAGTGTTCAGCCATTTCATCCGCATTATAAGTTTTACCTTCCGTCTTTTTGGCAACATGACGGCAGGTGAAATACTGCTCTTAGTTGTTTGCTTCTTAGTTCCCTTCATTGCCACTATCCCATTTTATGGATTGGAACTTCTCATCGGGTTTATCCAGGCACTGATCTTTGCCGGACTAACTTTAGTGTTCGGCATTATCGCTTTAACCCCACACACTGAGGGGGAACATTCTTAAAAAGGAGGTTTATAGATGGAAGCTGAAGCAATGAAGATGTTAGCCGTAGGACTGGCTGCGGGGCTGGGGTTCCTGGGCCCGGGACTGGGCCTCGGACTTATTGGCTTCGGCGCCATGCAGGCCCTAGGGCGCAATCCCGAAGCCAGAGGCCCTATCCTGACCAACATGATACTAATCGGCGCCCTGGCCGAAGCCATCGGAATTTACGCCCTGATCACAGCCATAATCTTGGCCATAGTAGTCTAATCAGGTCTCAGGACGAGATGGAGGAAAGGCTGATATGGAAAACGGTAATTTGCCGACTTCCTTTAGTGTCATCATCGGGGCGATAATAGTTGGCGCTATAGTCTTTGCCGGACTGCTTATCACGGCGTTTATCATTGGCTCATTCATACAGGCAGGCTGAAGCAAAAAATAAATCTAAAAGTGGAGCAAGATGGAAGGTATTGGAATAAATCTGCCGCTGTTGTTAGCTTTCTTGGTAAACTTCATTATCCTGTTCGTGCTTTTAAGCGTGGTTCTGTATAGGCCAGTGCTCAGAATACTCGATGAAAGACAGGCCCGGATTAGAGATGCCATGGAACAAGCCGAGCAGATTAAACAACAGGCGGCGCGCAGTGAAGAAGAAATAAAGGCACAGATGCAAAAAGCTCGCCAGGAGGGACAAGCCATCATCGCCCAGGCGGCCCAGATGGGGGAGAGGCTCAAAGATGAGGCCAGGGAAAGTGCTCGAAAGGAGACTGAGGCGCTCATCGCCAGGGCGCGCGCAGAAATACAGCAGGAGCGTGACAGGGTGATTGAGGAGCTACGCCGCGAGTTCGCCTCCATCGCCGTGATGGCTGCAGAAAAGGTGATAAAGGAAACGCTCGACAAAGAAAAGCACCGCAAGCTCATCGAAGAAACGTTTAAGGAGAGCACTTTACTCAAGAAGTAGCACAAGGTTAGTTTATGCCAATAACTACTTTTGCCAAACGTTGCGCCGAAGCTATGTTCGCCCTTGCAAGGGAAAGCGACAAGCTCGAAGAATGGTATTCCGAATTAACAGAAATGGCAAAGTTAGCCACCGACCCAGAGATACTAGCATTCACTGAGAACACAAAAATATCCTTGGACACCAAATTGAGGCTGCTGCAGGAAAGGCTAACGGGAATAAGTCAGCTACCGCTGAATCTTGCCTGTTTTCTTATCGCCAAAGGGAAGTTCAGAGATCTTGGACAGGTAGTTCAAGCCTACAGACGCCTGCTTGACGAGCAGCATGGCATAAAACATGCCGAAGTCATCACAGCCATCCCGCTGAGCGAGATAGAGAAAGAGAACATTAGGAAATATTTGGAGTCAGTTACCGGAGGCAAGGTCGTTTTGAACCTAGAAGTGGACCTTAACATCATAGGTGGATTCGTCGCCCGGGTCGACAGTAGCTTAATCGACGGTAGCATCCGGGCGAAACTGCAAGCTCTCAGGAAGACCCTGGCTGGAGCTGAAAGATGACGCCATTCAGGAGGCTGGTATGACCACTAGAGAACGAGACATAGTATCCATAATCAAAGAGCAGATCAGACAGTTTGGTACCACGGTAAGCATGGTAGATGTAGGCACAGTTATCGAAGTTGGCGACGGCGTGGCACGCATTCAGGGCTTACAGGGGGCTAAGTATAATGAACTTGTCGAATTTCCGAACGGTATTATGGGGCTTGCCCTTAACCTGGAAGAGGACTGCGTGGCTGCCGTCATCCTTGGTGATTATAGCCAGATCAAAGAGGGCGACGAGGTGAGGAGCACCGGAAGGGTGGTGGAGGTACCAGTTGGCAGTGAGTTAATAGGAAGAGTCATTGACCCCTTGGGCAACCCTTTGGATGACCTTGGTCCTATCAAAGTCACAAGAACCCGTCCTGTGGAGAGGGTAGCACCCAATGTGGTCGTGCGGCAACCAGTAAATACACCGGTTCATACTGGGATAAAGATAGTCGATGCGCTGGTTCCCATCGGTAGAGGACAGCGCGAACTGATCATAGGTGACCGCTCTGTCGGCAAATCAGCCATAGCCATAGACACCATCATTGCACAGAAAGGCGGTGACCTCATCTGCATATACGTAGCCATCGGGCAGAAGACCTCCAAAGTAGCCCAGGTGATAGACACATTCAAGCGCTACGGCGCCATGGAGCACACCGTAGTCGTAGTAGCTACCGCCTCTGACCCTGCACCTCTACAATACCTGGCACCTTATTCTGGTTGTGCTATCGGTGAGGAATTCATGGAGCAGGGCAAGGACGCACTGATTGTCTATGACGATCTGACCAGGCATGCCTGGGCCTACCGTCAAATTTCCCTGATATTGAGGCGCCCACCTGGTAGAGAAGCCTACCCAGGTGACGTATTTTACCTCCACAGCCGCTTATTGGAGCGAGCTGCAAAACTGGCACCGGAATATGGTGGAGGCTCACTCACCGCTCTGCCCATAATCGAAATCCAGGCAGGCGACCTTGCTGCCTATATACCGACCAATGTCATCTCCATCACCGATGGACAGATATACCTCGAGACAGACCTTTTCAACGCTGGTATACGTCCGGCACTAAACGCCGGGCTATCAGTATCCAGAGTGGGTGGCAACGCCCAAACGAGAGCTATGAGACAGGTAGCTGGTAGGCTCAGACTCGAAATGGCACAGTACCGGGAACTCGCCACTTTTGCCCAATTCGGCACCGCTGACCTGGACAAAGCTACCAGGGCCCAACTAGAACGTGGGCAGCGCATCACCGAGGTGCTAAAACAGCCCCAGTATGCACCGATGCCCCTAGAGAAAGAGGTGAGCATACTTTACGCCGTTGTCAATGGCTATCTGGACGACGTACTTGTAGACAAAGTAGCTGCCTTTGAGCAGAGTTTCCACCAATTCATGGATACTAACCATCCCGAAATCGGTAAGCGCATAGCTACAGACAAGGAGATAAAGCCTGAGACCGAGGAAGCCCTGAAGAGGGCGATCGAAGAATTCAAAAAGACGGTGAGCTACTAAACATGATCAGTCCGCGCCTCTTACGTCGCCGCATTCGTAGCGTACAGAACGTCGCCAAAATCACCAGGGCTATGGAAATGATCGCCACTGCGAGGATGCGGCGCGCTCAGGAGCAGGCACTGGCAGGACGACCATACAGCGAAAAGATAACCCAGGTAATTGCCGATCTAGCAGCCGCTGCCTCAAAAAACGGGGCTTTTCATCCCTTGCTCGAAAGAAGACCGGTCAAAAAAATTGCCATAGTGCACATCACCACCGATCGGGGTCTGTGTGGAGGACTGAACACAAACATGAACCGGCTCACGACCAGCTTCATCTTGGAACAAAAAGTGCTGACAACGCTCATCACCGTGGGGCGTAAAGGTCGGGACTTCATGCACCGCCATCACTTTGATATCAGGGCCGAGTTCACAAACATTGGAGACCGACCGTCCCTGCTGGATACACTCCCAATATCTCACATCATAATCGACGACTATGTCAGCGGTTATATTGACCAGGTATACATCGCCTACCCCCGCTTTGTCACTACAATGGTGCAGCAGCCAAAAATAGAACCTTTACTTCCGGTTGAGCCGGCAATTTTGTCCAAAACACAGACCGCAGAATACATATTTGAACCAGACCCCAGTTTTGTTCTAAACGAGCTTTTGCCCCGGTTCGTCGAAATGTCCGTATACCATGCCATACTCGAGGCGATCGCCAGCGAACAATCGGCACGCATGGTAGCTATGCGCAATGCCACAGACAATGCCAATCAGGTTATTCAGGAGCTAACTCTTATCTTGAACAAGGCGAGACAGGAGATGATTACTAAGGAGCTTCTCGACCTCACCGGAGGCGCTGAAGCCTTGCGCTCTTAAAGGAGGTGGCAAGTGAACAAAGGTAAGGTAGTCCAGGTTATCGGAACCGTTGTCGATATCGAGTTCCCTCCAGATAAGCTACCTGCAATCTATAACGCTATTGAAATACACCAGAACGGTCAAAAAATAGTCCTCGAAGTGCAACATCATGTAGGCAACAATTGGGTTCGCTGCCTTTCTCTCTGCCCCACGGATGGTCTCCAAAGAGGAGTTGAGGCAATAAACACCGGCGCTCCCATAACCGTCCCTGTAGGCAGAGCCACTCTAGGCAGACTGTTCAACGTCTTCGGCGAGCCATTGGACGGGCTGGGACCTGTGGAGACAACCGAGCGCCTGCCGATACATCGCCCCCCTCCCCCACTCGAGGAACAGGAAACCACCACTCAGATGCTGGAGACAGGACTCAAGGTAATAGACCTGATCACCCCCTTTACCAAAGGCGGTAAAGTGGGTGCCTACGGTGGTGCTGGTGTGGGCAAGACGGTGATCATTATGGAGCTGATCCACAATATAGCCACCGCCCACGGCGGCTATTCAGTCTTCGCTGGTGTCGGCGAAAGATCGAGGGAAGGAAACGACCTATGGCTGGAGATGAAACGATCTGGGGTGCTCGATAAGACTATACTTGTCTTCGGACAGATGAATGAGCCACCAGGGGTACGTGCCCGAGTAGGACTAACCGGGGTCACCATGGCAGAATATTTCCGAGAAGTGGAGGGGCAGGATGTCCTGCTCTTTATAGACAATATCTACCGCTATATTCTTGCCAACATGGAAGTGTCAGCACTGCTGGGACGCATGCCCTCAGCCGTAGGTTATCAACCCACCTTAGCCACCGACGTTGGCGAGCTGGAGGAAAGGATAACCTCAACTAAAAGAGGCTCAATTACCTCCTTCCAAGCTATCTACGTGCCTGCCGACGATTATACTGACCCGGGCATCGTTACCACATTTGGACACCTCGATGCCGTCATCTCACTCGAAAGATCGATTGCTGAACTTGGTATCTATCCAGCTGTGGACCCATTAGCCTCATACTCGCGAATTCTTGATCCCAAGATCGTTGGCGATGAACATTATCAAGTTGCTCGCGGTGTCCAGCGCGTATTACAGCGCTATAAAGACCTACAGGACATCATAGCCATCTTAGGTATAGAGGAGCTCAGCGAAGAAGATAAACTTACGGTGGCCAGAGCCCGCCGTATCCAGAGGTTCCTCTCACAGCCCATGTTTGTAGCTGAAGCTTTCACCAGCACCGAAGGTAAGTACGTGCCAGTTAAAGAGACCGTACGCGGCTTCAAGGAAATTCTGGAAGGCAAGCACGACCATCTACCCGAGGCTGCCTTCTATATGGTTGGCACGATAGACGAAGCTGTAGAAAAAGCTAAGAGGCTGGGAGCAATTTAATGCCAACTATGCGTTTGGAAATAATAACTGCAGAGCGTCAGGTATTTGCCGACGAGGTCAACCTTGTTGTCGCGCCGGGGATTGAAGGCGAGCTCGGTATCCTACCCCACCACGCACCCCTGATGACCATTCTCAAACCCGGAGAACTGCTGATCAGAAAAGACAACGAGGAAATTTATATGGCCGTCTCAGGTGGTTTCCTGGAAGTAGGACCAGAAAAGGTCATAATCCTGGCAGATGCCTGCGAGCGGGCTGAAGAAATCAACATCGAACGGGCAGAGGCAGCCAAGAAAAGAGCTGAACAATTGCTGAAAACACGCCAACCGGGGGCTGACATCACACAAGTAGAAGCTGCTCTGCGGCGCTCGCTTGTTCGCCTGAAAGTTGCGGAAAAAAGGCGTCGAAAACCGCCATCAACCACCCCACAAACCTAAATAGCGCAGTTGCCCCACCACCTCAGCCCCACACTAACTGCCACAAAAAAACAACCGTCTACAATATTTCCAGACGAGTCCTCACACCCTCTTTGGTGCCAACCACCCGCAAAAGCGTACGCATCGCCTCAGCAACTCTCCCCTGCCGCCCGATAATTCTGCCCTTGTCAGTCGCCGCCACCTCCAGCTTCACGATCACCCGGTTCCTGTCATCTGCCTCCTCAGTAACCCGAACCTCTTCAGGCAAAGTAACTATAGATTTTGCAATATACTCGATCAGGTCCTTCATCGCACTATCTCCTCAACCATCAATTTATCTGCGCTTCAGAGATTCCCTCCCATCAAAATTTCATCCTCTGGAGCCAAATTTTTCCATTACCCCAGACTTAGTCAGTAACCTCGAAACGGTGTCCGTGGGCTTAGCCCCACAGCGTAACCATTTTAAGGCCTTCTCCTCATCAATAACGACCGTCTCCGGGTTAGTCAATGGATTATAGTGGCCAATTACTTCAATAAACGCACCATTCCGGGGTGATCTTGAATCAGCCACTACTATCCTATATAGGGGTCTATTCCGCGATCCCATGCGTCGCAATCTAATCTTCACCATAGCTATGCTTGCCCAAAAATAGTACCATTTTCATTTTTGCACCGTATTATGCACCAACATGCGGTTTCTGTCAATAGACTACAAACCCGCACTGTAAAGCAAACCCCTCGAATCTGTGCTATAATTCTTGGCTGAACATTATGTTTGACAAACTGGAAGCCATCGAAAAACGATACGAGGAGTTAAACAGCTTGATCGCCCAACCTGAGGTGTCAAGCAATCCGGCACGCCTTCAATCTCTAGCACAAGAGCGTGCCAGCTTGGAGGAGTTAGTTGAAAAGTACCGTCACTATAAGGCCCTCACTCAGAGTTTAGAGGAAACTCAAGCGATGCTTAACGATGGGCTGGACCCAGAGATGACAGCTCTGGTAAAGGAGGAAATAAGCAACCTCAGGAAACAAAGGGAAGCCGTACTTCATGACTTGAAATTTGCCCTGCTTCCCAAGGACCCAAATCAGGACAAAAATGTCATCATGGAGATACGGGCTGGCGCTGGTGGCGAAGAGGCATCCTTGTTCGCTGCTGACCTCTTCCGCATGTACAGCCGCTACGCTCTGAAAAAAGGGTGGCAGGTTGAAGTCATCGATTGCAATCAGACAGACCTAGGAGGGTTCAAGGAGATCGTTTTCGAGATCAGAGGCAAAGGGGCTTTCGGATACCTGAAGTATGAAAGGGGTGTGCACCGAGTACAGCGGGTTCCCATTACCGAGGCATCCGGACGTATTCACACCTCAACAGCCACCGTTGCCGTACTCCCCGAAGTTGAAGACGTGGAGATATCCATAAATTCGGACGATCTAAAAATAGAGTTCTTTCGTAGCGGTGGCGCCGGGGGGCAGAATGTAAACAAGGTAACAACCGCAGTACGCATTACCCACTTGCCAACAGGAATAACAGCAACCTGCCAAGACGAGCGTTCCCAGCTGAGAAACCGGATGAAAGCCATGGCAGTGCTTCGTGCACGCCTCTTCGACAGAGAGCAACACAAAAAGATGGAAGAAATAACCGCCGAGCGCCGTTCACAGATCGGTAGTGGCGAACGCGCTGAGAAGATCCGTACCTACAACTTCCCTCAGGACCGGGTTACTGACCATCGCATAAACCTGACGCTCCATAATCTGCCACAGATACTAGATGGTGAACTCGATGAATTGATAGAAGCCCTAGCCACTGAAGAACAAGCTAAACAACTCGCCAAAATTGAACTATGACCTCGCTGAGACAAGCACTCTGCCACTCCATCAGTATTCTAAAGTCACACGGTATGGAAGAGGCACACATAGAGGCACGGGCTCTGCTACAGTCCGTAATAGGCCTTTCAGCGGCTGAGGTCTATGCGCAGCCAGAACGGCTTTTGACCACAGAAGAAGCAAAACGGGTAGAGGAACTGCTGAAACGACGTTTGTCTCGAGAACCTCTGGCCTACATCACGAGCACAAAAGAGTTCTATGGTCTGGAGTTTTACGTCGATAGGCGTGTATTGATCCCTCGTCCTGAAACAGAGCTCCTGGTAGAAACTGCCATCGCTTACGCTGCTAACAGACTATCTCCATCATGTACACCTTACATTTCCGATATTGGCACAGGATGCGGTGCCATCGCCATCAGCCTGGCTAAAAGCTTACCGGCATGCAAGATCTACGCCACAGACATTTCTTCAGACGCTCTGGAAGTTGCCCAAATTAATGCCAGATACCATAATGTTCTACACTGCATTACCTTCCTTCAGGGAAACTTGCTGGAGCCATTGCCAGAACCGGTCGACATTATAGTGGCAAACCTACCTTATGTTAGCGACAGGGAATTATCAGACCTGCCACCAGAGATAAGAGAATTCGAACCTGAAATAGCCCTCAAAGGTGGCGTGGACGGGCTGGAGGTAATTAAGCAGCTCCTTTCGCAGGTAGAAATAAAGATCAAGCCAGCAGGCTGTCTACTTCTGGAAATAAGACAGGAACACGCACCTAGCCTTATGCCTCTGGTACACACCAGCCTCAAGAACGTGGTGCTGGACTTTCTTTCAGACCTGAATGGAATCAAAAGGGTGGCTCGAATCAGTTTTCCGGATAGCTAAATTTGACAAAAAACGCGATTTGTCCTAAAGTAAGTGCTCGGTTAGCAATAGAGGCAGGAAAATCCTTTTCAAGGAGGTGAAAAAATGCCAAACATGGTGGTTTGCTGCAAGCAAGTCATCGACCCAGAAGCCCCACCGGCAAGTTTTAAGATTGACCCAGCAACCAACAAAGTCGTTCCACCCCCTGGAGTACCCCCCGTCATCAGTCCTTTTGATGAGCAAGCGGTCGAGGCTGCACTGCGTATAAAAGACAAACACGGTGGCAAAATTACGGTGATAAGCCTCGGCAATAACCTGCTCCGGGATGTCGTGAAAAAACCGCTGTCCATGGGGGCTGACGAGTTAATCCTTCTGGAAGACCCGGCATTTGAGGACGGCGATAGCTGGTCAACTGCATATGCTCTGGCTATGGCGATCAAAAAAATAGGCCAATATGACCTTATTTTCTGTGGGCGCCAGGCAGCTGACTGGGATGCCGGACAAGTCGGCTGCGGCATAGCTGAGATACTTGGCATCCCATGCGTTACCATTGCCAAGAAAGTCGAGTTCTTAGATGGCAAAGCTCAGGTAGAGCGCGTCATCCCAGACGGCTACCAGGTGATCGAGGTCACACTCCCGGCAGTAATAACTGTCAGCAATGAACTTGGCGAAGCCCGCTATGCCACCCTAAAGGGCATAATGGCTGCCGCCAAGAAGCAGCCGATCGTCTGGAAACCAGCTGACATCGGTGTTAGTCCATCGGAAGTTGGTGCTGCCGGACGGCGTACCAAGCTGGTTAAACTGTTCCAGCCGGTTAAAGAAGGCAAATGCGAACTCATAGAAGCCGATAGCCCGGCGGAAGCCGGTGCCAAGCTCGCTTTGCGCCTCAGAGAGGCAAAACTGATTTAGGACTGAAAAAAGATTTTGCAGGAGGTCACCAATGGCTGAGTTTAAAGATGTGTTAGTGTTTGGCGAGACCACCGACGGCAAACTGGCAACAATTACAGCAGAGCTACTGGGCTGTGGCCGCCGTCTGGCCGATGAATTGAAGGAGAACCTCATCTGTATATTGGTCGGCGAGAATGTTACCGATGTTGCCAATAGCGCTATAGCCAGCGGGGCAGACAAAGTATATGTCGCCCAAGACCCATTGCTGAAAGAATACCAGACAGACGCCTATCTCATGGTAATGGAAAAAGCAGTAAAGGAAATTATGCCGCGTATCCTGCTGCTTGGCCAAACATCGATAGGACGCGACCTTGCCCCCCGGCTGGCCTTTCGATTGGGCACAGGACTGTCAATGGATTGTGTAGAACTGAACATCGACCCCGCGACCAAGCTGCTGCAGCAGACCCGCCCTGTATACGGTGGCAATGCTCGCGCCATGTTCGCCACGGAGTCTTTCCCGCAGATGGCAACAGTGAGGCAAAAAGCAATGACGCCTCTAGAACCGGACCCATCCAGAAAAGGCGAAGTGGTACCCCTAAAACTGGAACTTGACCCGACAAAGATCAGGGCTAAGGTTGTGCAAACAGTCAAGGAAGAGGTGACCGGGATCAAACTAGAGGACGCGCAGACAGTAGTTGCCGGAGGGAGAGGCATAGGTGGCCCCGAAGGCTTCAAACAGCTGGAGGAGCTTGCAAAACTGCTTAAAGGGGCAGTGGGAGCTTCTAGACCTCCTTGCGACAATAAGTGGGTACCAGATACTATACAGATTGGCTTGACCGGAAAGATAGTCACCCCAGAGCTTTACATCGCTGTAGGCATCTCAGGCGCCAGCCAGCATATAGCCGGGTGTTCCGGTGCCAAAAACATAGTGGCTATCAACAAAGATCCCGAAGCCAATATTTTTAAGGAAGCCAGATTCGGCGTGGTGGGCGACTGGAAGCAAATCCTGCCAGCCTTTACTGAGAAAGTGAAAGAGCTGCTAGCAGGTTAGACAAGGGAAGAAAAAGTCAGCGGGACAAATAGAAAGAGCCCCTTTTGCGGCTCATTGCGATTGATTGCGCTGTGTTATAATTTTCTGCGCTATCTGCGATGGCACCTCCTCATAATGACTGAACTCCATAGTGAAGGTGCCACGCCCCTGCGTTAGCGATCGCAGGTCAATCGCATACCGCAGCACTTCCGCCAGCGGGGCCTGTGCCTGGATGATATTGAACCCGTCTGCCGGCCTCATGCCGAGCACGCGTGCCCGCTTAGTATTGAGGTCACCAATTATATCACCGGTAAACGATTCTGGTACGGTGATCGTCATATTCACCACCGGCTCGAGTAGAACCGGCTGCCCTTGCGCTAGGCCTTTCTTTAAAGCTTGTGCCCCAGCTATCTTGAAAGACATGTCTGAGGAATCAACGGGATGGGAGCTGCCGTCGTACAGCGTTACCCTTATGTCGACAACTGGGTACCCTGCCAGCACGCCCTCTGCCTTTGCCTCGTTGACACCCTTTTCGACCGCCGGGATATAATTCCGAGGCACAGCCCCACCAACAACCCTCTCGGTAAACTCAAAGCCAGAACCTCTAGGCAATGGTTCTAGTTCGAGGAACACATGGCCATACTGTCCGTGACCGCCGGTCTGCTTTTTGTGCTTGTACTCTGCTTTAACAGGCACAGTTATCGTCTCCCTATACGGTACCTTGGGTAAGCCTAAATTCACCTCAACCCCGTACTTGCTGGACAGCCTTTCAGCAGCAACCTCTAGATGTGTCTCACCTATCCCACAAAGCAGGATTTCACCTATGTCTACCTCCCGCTGTACCCTCAATGTCGGATCCTCCTCACAAAGTTTGGGCAATACTGTGCTCATTTTGTCCAGGTCAGCTCGTGACTTGGGATGAACTGCCATATTCAACACCGGCTGAGGAAAGTTGATACCAGGAAGCTTCAATGGGTGCTCACGGGCACACAATGTGTCCCCAGTAGCAGTCACCGTAAGCTTTGCAACTGCGCCAACATCACCAGCAACCAACTGGGCCACTGGTTCCTGCGTCTTGCCCCGTACCACAAAAAGCTGTCCCACCCTTTCTGCAGTGCCCTTTTCAGAGTTCCAGGCCTGAGAGTTACTTGAGATAGTTCCTGAATACACCCGAAAATAGCTAATCTTGCCCACACGAGGGTCATTCACCGTCTTAAATACGAGAGCAGAAAGTGGTGCATCGGCCACTGGTTCAACCGTCTCCTCAGCCCCTGTTGCTATGTTTGTAGCTTTAACCGCACCACAAGCTGCCGGCGAAGGTAAATGATCAACCACAGCATCCACTAGCAAGCTCACCGCAATATTCTTTAAAGCTGACCCCACAAACACCGGCATCACCTTTCTCTGTTTTACAGCCTCCTTAATGCACCGGTAAAGCTCATCGTCACCAATCTCACCGCCTTCCAGATACCTGTTAATGAGCTCGTCATCCACCTCAATTACAGCTTCGACCAGTTTTTCACGGTAGGAGGCGACATCCTCCGCCAACGATGATGGTATCTCCACCTCCCGCAGCTGAGTTCCGGTGCCAACATACCCTTTCCTTTTCACTAGGTCCACCACTCCTTGAAAGTCTTTCTGGGACCCTATTGGTAGCTGCATAGGCAGACACTTGACACTCAGCTTTGCCTGAATATCTTTCAAAACACCAAAGAAGTTAGCATTTTCACGATCCATCTTGTTAACGAAAAGGAAGCAAGGTAAGTTTGCTTCACTAACATAGCCCCAGACCTGCTCGGTGCCCACCTCAACACCGGAAACAGCACACACCACCACAATAGCCCCTTCACAGATTCTAAGACCAGCTTGAACCTCGCCAATAAAATCGGGATACCCAGGCGTATCGATTATATTGAGCTTACAATTTCTCCACTCATAGGGTAGCACCGAGAGATTGATGCTAATCTGACGCTTTATCTCTGCAGGATCATAATCAGACACAGTGGTACCATCGGCTACATTACCCAGACGGTTTATCACACCAGAGCAAAAAAGCATAGCCTCCCCCAGCGATGTCTTCCCCGCACCTGAATGAGACAGCAAAACAACATTGCGAATCTTCGTCGAATCGAGATGATGCACGCTCTTACACCCCTTACATTTACTGAACAGCGACATTGAATTGTAGCAATCTCCCGCTCCAACAGTCAAGGTAAACCAGCGAGCGCAATCCCGGTAAAGGACGTTTGCTGTAGGCATGTGGTATAATTGATACCTACATTATCCCGCGAGGAAACTGAGGATGAAGCTAAGTCGTGAAGAAGTACTGCACCTGGCACGTCTCGTCAGACTAGGACTGAGCGAAGACGAGATCGAGAAATTCCGTGTTCAGCTATCTAACATCTTGGAAAATTTTGAAATACTCAAGCAGGTTGATACTACCAATTTGCCCCCCATGACCCAGTCTATTGCCCTACAAAATGTTTTCAGAGAGGACAACCCCAGCCCATCTTACAATCCGGAAGAAATACTGGCTAACGCCCCCCAGCGAGAAGGGAACTATTTCAAGATACACGCAGTGCTCGAATAAGAGACCGCCATCATGGACGAACTCTATAAATTAACAATTCACCAGGCCGCTCAACTACTAAGGCAACGGAGCTTGTCCTCCGTTGAACTGACCAAAGCCTGCCTGCAACGTATAGAACAGATAGAAAGCAAAATTCGGGCCTGTGTCACCGTCTGCCCCGATATTGCTTTGGAACAAGCAAAAGAGGCTGACAGGCTCCTCCAGAGCGGCGAAACGATCGATCCCCTGGCAGGGATACCCGTGCTGATAAAAGACAATATCTGCACTAAAGGTATAAAGACGACCTGTTCATCCAAGATGTTGCAGAATCTTATCCCACCATACGACGCTACTGTAATAAAACGCCTTAAGGCCAGAAACGCAGTGATCCTGGGAAAGACTAACATGGATGAGTTCGCCATGGGCTCATCCACCGAGAACTCTGCCTTCTCCCCTACTAGAAACCCGTGGGACCTAGACCGTGTTCCAGGTGGGAGCAGTGGTGGGTCAGCAGCCGCTATAGCTGCAGACGAGGCGATCTATGCTCTCGGCTCAGATACGGGAGGTAGCATCCGTCAGCCAGCCGGGTTCTGTAATGTCGTCGGGCTAAAACCGACCTATGGTAGAGTCAGTCGGTTTGGTCTGGTAGCTTTCGCCAGCTCGTTAGACCAAATCGGCCCCATAACCAAAGATGTCACCGATTGCACTCTGGTGCTGAATGCCATTTCCGGCCACGATCCGATGGACTCTACCACCGCCCCCTATCCCGTTCCCGACTACACCAAAGCCCTGGTCCCAGATCTCAAGGACTTACGGCTTGGCGTGCCACGTGAGTATTTCGTTGAGGGAATGCAACCAGAAGTGAGAGCAACGCTGGAGACAGCGATAAGAAAGCTAGAAGAACTAGGAGCAAAAGTAGACACCGATGTCTCTTTGCCGCATACAGGATATGCTCTCGCCGTTTATTATATTGTAGCCCCCTCTGAAGCTTCAGCAAACCTTGCCCGATACGATGGCGTAAAATACGGATACTCATACCAGGAAACTGACAATATGTGGGAGGCGATGGAAAAGACCAAGCAAAACGGTTTTGGGGCCGAGGTAAAAAGGCGAATAATGCTGGGCACCTATGCGCTTTCCGCTGGCTACTACGACGCATACTACCTCAAAGCACAAAAAGTCCGCACTTTGATCAAGAACGAGTTTGATGAAATATTCAGAACATATGATGCTCTGGTCACACCGACCTCGCCAACAGTACCCTTCAAACTCGGAGAAAGAATAGACGACCCGCTTCAGATGTATCTCAGCGATGTATGTACCCTACCGGTGAACATCGCAGGGCTCCCTGCCATTTCAATTCCAGTAGGGTTTGCCAACGGTCTACCTGTGGGTATGCAAATTATCGGCAAACCTTTTGACGAGGAGACGATTCTCCGCGTAGCCTTTGCCTATGAACAAGCGACCGACTGGCATAAGAGAAAACCAAAAATCTAGCTGTTATGTATCAGGAAAGAGAGGTGAAAGTAGACTGCTACTCAGGGTACAGGTACCCTGAGAGACCTTACTCTTTTATGTGGCGAGGAAAAACGTTCAAAATTGTACAAGTAGAGAAGGAATGGCTTGAGCCAACCAGCAGGTTTTTCAGAGTGATCACAGAAGATGAGCATATATACGAACTCTGCTATAATGAAACAGAAGATAAATGGTGGCTGACAGCATCAAGCATAAAGGAGAGACCATGAAGCAGGTTCTTAAAGCACTCGAAGGGGACGCTCGCCTCACGCCTGAGCAAATCTCGACCATGACCGGGATCCCGGCTGAGGAAGTAAAGGAGATAATCAAAAAAGCAGAAGAAGACAAGACGATACTCAAATATAAGACGGTGATCAACTGGGCTAAGGTGGGCGAAGAGCAAGTGTGGGCATTGGTCGAGGTCAAAGTAACTCCGCAGCGTAATGTAGGATTCGATGCCATAGCCGAGCGCATATATAGATTTCCGGAGGCACGCTCAGTATACCTCGCCTCTGGCACTTATGACCTAGCAGTCCTTGTTGTCGGCAGAACCATGCAGGAAGTCGCCATCTTCGTGTCAGAAAAGCTGGCACCACTGGAGACTGTTCAGGGCACAGTGACTCATTTCATACTCAAGAAATATAAGGAAGATGGCGAAATCCTAGAAGGTGGCGAAGGCGTCAAACGCCTACCCGTAACTCCGTAACAGCAGGAAAATACTATGCACTCAGGAAGTTCCAGTCAATCGAAGACTACTACGCACATCCGTATTGCTGACAAAGTGCGTTCTTTGCCTCCTTCGGGAATAAGGAAATTTTTTGACCTGATAGCATCCATGACGGATGTCATATCCCTGGGCGTGGGAGAGCCCGATTTCGTCACTCCGTGGCACATCCGTGAGTATGCAATTTATACCCTGGAAAAAGGCTACACTATGTACACCTCGAACAAAGGTATGCCAGAGCTGCGTCAGGAACTAGCAAGGTACCTATACTCTCGATATGGACTGGACTACGATCCTGAAGAAGAAATCCTGATCACGGTCGGTGTAAGTGAAGGCCTCGACCTTTCCCTGAGAGCTATACTCAACCCGGGTGACGAGGTCATCATTCCCGACCCCTGCTACGTAGCCTATCCTGCTTGCATCGCCCTAGCTGGAGGCGTACCAGTCCCGGTACCAACCAACGAGGATAATGGCTTCAGGATAACTGCGAAAGATATAGCCCGGTATATCACTCCTAGAACACGGGCCATCCTCTTCGGATATCCTGCCAATCCCACAGGGGCAGTCCTTGACAAGGAAGCGCTACTCCAAATCGCCGAACTTGCCAAACGATGCAATCTACTCATCATCTCAGACGAGGTTTATGGGCATCTGGTATATGGCGTCGAACATACCTGCGTTGCCAGTTTACCGGACATGAAAGAGCGTACCATACTCTTGGACGGCTTCTCCAAAGCTTATGCCATGACAGGATGGAGGATCGGTTATGCTGCCTCGGGCCGCGAGGTCATCGCAGCAATGACAAAAATCCACCAGTACACGATGCTCTGCGCCCCCATAATGAGCCAGATGGCAGCAATCGAAGCACTTAAGGCAGGAGAAAAGGAGATAGCCGCCATGGTCGAAGAATATGACCGTCGACGCCACGTCATTGTGAAAGGCCTCAGGGACATTGGGCTATCCTGCTTCGAGCCGGCAGGTGCTTTCTATGCCTTCCCTTCGATAAAGAACACCGGCATGACCTCCGAAGAATTTGCTGAGAGATTGCTAAAAGAAGAACGGGTTGCCGTTGTTCCGGGCTCAGCCTTCGGTGCAAACGGCGAAGGCTACATACGGTGTTGCTACGCAACCTCCCTCAAAGAAATCGAAGAGGCCTTGCGGAGAATGGAACGATTTATCAATCGGCATCTCAAGACAGCACCACACTAAGCAGGATATAACTTGCCCTGTTGGTCTATTTTTCTGAACGTTGCACAGTGGACCCTGTATATCCAACTGGTCAATCTACTTTTTTCGAACATAGCGTGATATGAACTCCTCGCAAAGCTCACCGTTCCCCGCGATCACCTCCTGAGAGAGTAGACCGGCGGGTTTTCCCTCCCAATCCACAACCCTACCACCAGCCTCTGCAACGAGTAACAACCCGCTGGCAATATCCCAAGGATAAAGAAAACGATGGATATACAGATTAAATCTTCCACAGGCTACATAGGCCAAACCCAGGGATGCTGACCCCAAAAGGCGCAGGCAATGGACTTGCCACCACAGCTCGCTTGCTACTGTCAGTAACTCCCTACCCCTCTCTCGGTCATAACCCAGGTCCAGGCCTACCAAAGCCTTCTGAAGCAAATTTTCCTGTGACACTTGTACCTTGGAACCGTTTAGATAGGCACCGCTGCCAAGTTCAGCCACAAAAAGTTCATCTCTTAAAGGGTCATAGGTGACACCAACAAAAACTTTATCTCCTTTGACAAGGGCAACATTTACGCAGAAAAAGGGCACGCCAAAAACATAGTTGTTGGTGCCATCCAGCGGATCAACCACCCAGGTGTAATCAGAGATTGGAGAAGATGGCGCCAGCTCTTCGGAAAGGATCTGGAGCTCGGGATATTCTACCTTTAGCAGCTCTGCTATCTTCTTGTCTGCCAAAACATCAATATCGGTAACTAGGTTACCCTGACTTTTTTGACTGACCCGCTTTTCAGACCTGAACTCCTCCCGAAGGATCTCCCCTGCCCTCTTGACCGCTTCAACAGCTATCTCCCTACATGATCTGCTGCTCCGAGCCACAGGTATAGTGCTCATGTGTATCCTGTTACCGTATACCTATTTTGGGGAAAATCTCTGAGTTCAAAGCAGCAGCCGACAAGCTGAGCAGCTACGTGTTTAATCTCTACAGAAGCCCCATCTTCTCCTTAACCTCAGCCAATGTCTCTCTAGCAATTACTTGGGCACGTTTGGCGCCACTGCTTATGACCTCTGTTACATGTTGCTGATTATTTGCTAGGTTGGCTCTTTTTTCCCGAAACGGCGCCAGTACTGAGTTAATCCCCTCGGCGAGCATCCTTTTGCAATCAACACAACCAATGCCTGCCGTTCGACACTCAGCAGCAATTTCATCGACGCGTGTCGGATTAAAAAAGCGATGCAGGCTAAAAACATTACAGACCTCAGGGTGTCCAGGGTCAGAACGGTACCTTCGAGCTGGATCGGTAACAGCAGTCATAACCCGCTCCAGTGTCTCTTCAGGCGAAGCTGCCAGCTCAATATGATTTCCATAACTCTTGCTCATCTTCTGTACACCGTCTAGCCCTATGACCAGAGGGAAAGAAGTCAGCTTAGGCTGAGGCTCCGGGAAAGTGTACCCGAAAATATTGTTGAACCGCCGGACTATCTCCCGCGCCAGCTCTAAATGGGGTAGCTGGTCCTCCCCCACTGGAACCACCTCAGCCTTGTAGAGAACTATGTCTGCAGTCATCAGCACAGGGTAACCGACCAGGCCATAGTTCACATTGTGCGGCTGCATCCTCGCCTTTTCTTTAAACGTGGGCACTCGGAGTAACCAGCCCAATGGCGTAACCATGCTTAACAGTGTGTGGAGTTCCATCACCTCCGGTACATGAGACTGCACGAAGAGTATACTCTTCTCAGGGTCAAGACCAGCAGCCAGCCAGTCTAGCATCATCTCATGTATATCTGCCTGCAGACGTCCAGTGCTCTCCAGCGTGGTCAGCGCATGTACATCGACGATGCAGTAGATACAATCGTACTGGTCTTGAAGCGCTACGTAGTTCTGTATGGCACCAAGGTAGTTTCCGATATGCTGTCTACCCGTGGGGCGTGCACCTGAAAAAACGCGCTGTCGCATGGCTGTTGAAGTTTACCATAAATTGCGAGCAGCTTCAAATTTATGCTGGCAGGTCCTTAATATTTGGCTACATGCGCTCCGGCGCGCCTACACCCATAAGTCCAAGCGTCTTAGCCAGAACGATCTGGGTCGCTTTGACCAGCTTGAGTCGGGCAAGCGTCTGTTCACGGTTCTTCGAGACAACCCGGCACTGCTTGTAAAAGGTGTGAAAGACAGTAGCCAGATCCTGAGCAAAATAAGAGAGGTGGTGAGGCTCCAGGGTGCTGGCTATCAGTTCTATCATCTCTGGCAACAGGATCATCTGCTTTATCAGCGCCTGCTCTGGCTCTGAAGTGAGCAAATAAACTTCTCCCGGAGAATAGTCTATCCCCCTATCCTGGGCCAGTCGCAGAATGCTACAGATACGCGCGTGCGCATACTGAACGTAATACACCGGGTTATCCGCTGACTGCTTCTTGGCCAACTCAAGGTCGAAATCCATCTGGGCATCTGCCGACCGAGAAAGGAAAAAGAACCTGCAAGCATCTGTGCCTACCTCGTCAATAACCTCACGCAAGGTAATGATATCGCCACTACGCTTGGACACCCTTACTATCTCCTTCCCGCGACGCAGGGTAACCAGTTGGCAAATTATGATCTTAAGGCGCTCCGGGGGTATACCCAAGGCATTCATTGCCGCTATCATGCGGGGGACATGCCCCTGATGGTCTGCCCCCCAGATATCGACAACCATATCAAAGTTCCGCTCTACAAACTTGTTAAAGTGGTAGGCGATGTCAGATGCAAAATAAGTGGGTGAGCTGTCACTCCTCACCAGTACATTATCCTTATCGTCACCCAGAGCAGAGGAGGTGAACCAGATGGCATTCTCTTTATCTACGACATAACCACCCTCTTTCAGCAGCTCCATAACTTTTCCATACTGACCACCATCATACAGGCTCCTTTCACTAAACCAGATATCGAACTCAACACCAAGCAACGCTAGATCACGCCTGATGGTCTCCAGAATTTTTCGTACACCTATCTCACCAAGCTCCTTTGCCGCAACTTCTACCGGCATATCCAGAAAACGTCTGCCTTCCTCACGAGCTATCTCTTCAGCCAGATCAACCATGTAGTTACCTAAATAGCCATCAGCCGGTACCTCAGCCTCCTCACCAAAGCACTGTCGATAACGGGCATAGAGCGACCGGGAAAAGGCATCGAGCTGACTGCCAGCGTCGTTGATATAATACTCCCTCTGTACCCTATACCCAGCAGCACCCAGTACATTGGCCAGGGTGCTCCCCAGAACCGCACCCCGCCCGTGCCCAACATGGAGGGGCCCGGTGGGGTTAACGCTGACAAACTCAATTTGAACAGACTTCCCCCCGCCGATATCAATATCACCAAAAGAAAGACCGCTATCAAGCACAACCTGTACCTGTTTGCACAGCCACTCGGGACTTAACTCGAAATTGATAAAGCCTGGCGGCACAGCAACGACCCGCCCAACCTCCGGTAGACTGGGAATGAACCTCACGATCCTTTCAGCTATCTCCAGGGGATTGGACGCTCCAGTCTCAGATCGGGCCAGCTTCAAAGGTATGCTTGTAGCATAATCACCGTGCTTCGGGTTCTGTGGACGTTCAATTACTATTTCGGGCAAAGAATCAACAGCAAGTAACCCCTCACCTCGGGCACTCACTATGGCTTGCTGCAGCGCCCCAGCTAGCTTGTGTTTGACAGACATCGGAATTCAGGAAATTCAGCTCTTCTTTCGAGCCCTACATCCTTTGCCGGCAGTTGATTTTTTCGCTGCGCTGCCCTTGGTCTCCTTCGACGCCGTCTGCTTCTTACTCTCTTTTGCCATAGGTCCTTTTACCTCCTCCTTTCACTAGCTGACTTCGCTTTCCTAAATAATAAAGCTATTGTCGCAAACTTGCAACAACCAGATCAACTCAACTCGCCCTGAACCCGCCATACACGAGCCAGCTCAACTGCAAGGAGACGGTGTTCCGGTTTTTCCAAACAGGGGTCCTGCTGAAAGAGCAACATAGCCTCACTTCGTGCCGTTTCAAGCAAGGCTACATCGGACAACTTGGCCATGCGAAGATCAGGAAGTCCGCTCTGGCGGGTGCCGAAAAATTCCCCAGGGCCCCTCAACTCCAGATCCTTCTCCGCTAGAGCAAAACCATCGTAAATCTGCTCTATGGCCCTTAACCTCTCAATCCCTTCCACTGAGGGCTTTTCCGCAAGCAATAAGCAGTAACTTCGCTTGTTCCCTCTTCCCACCCTGCCCCGAAATTGATGCAATTGCGAAAGGCCAAAACGGTCTGCAGCTTCCACAAGCATAACCGTTGCATTCGGCACATCGATCCCTACCTCAACCACAGGTGTTGACACCAAGATGTCCAGCTTCCCGTCACGGAAAGATTGCATAACCTTTTCCTTCTCGGCAGCTGTCATACGCCCATGTAACACACCAAGCCTCAGACCAGGGAAAACCTCCCTAGATAAACGCTCGTGCTCATTTAGCGCTGCTCTGGCTTCAACGCTGTCTGAGCCTTCTATAAGGGGACAAATGATAAAGGCCTGTTCACCGGCAACAACCCGACTGTGAATGAACTGGTATGCTTTACCCCTTTGCTCCGGTCTCAGCCATTGTGTCTGAACCCTCTGTCTCCCCGGTGGTAGCTCGTCTATCACCGTGAGGTCAAGGTCACCGTAAAGTGTCAATGCCAAAGTACGGGGGATAGGTGTAGCTGTCATCACCAGCACATGTGGGTTGAACCCCTTCTGACGCAAAGCAGCGCGCTGCAATACCCCAAAACGATGTTGCTCATCGATGACCACCATCCCCAGCCCGCTGAATTCCAGCCCTTTTTGAATCAGAGCGTGTGTCCCTATAACTATATCCACTCTCCCCGAAACAATCTCCTCATATAAGGTGCGCCTCTGCTTTTCACCCAAACTTCCGGTCAACAATGCTAACCCGAGTCTTCGCGAAACCAGTCCATCATAATAGGCAACATTCGTATCCTCAGCAACTTTTTCACCCATCCGTGCAAAAAGAGAACAAAGATTGCGGAAGTGTTGCTCAGCCAAAATTTCCGTGGGAGCCATGAATGCACCCTGATAATTATTGGCTGCCGCCACCAGCAAAGCTATGGTGGCAACCACGGTCTTCCCACTACCAACCTCTCCCTGCAGTAGTCGAGACATAGGCTTTGGCTTCTGCAAATCACCAAAGATCTCGTCCAGTGCTCGTTGCTGAGCTTTGGTTAGGCTAAAGGGTAGAGAACTGACAAACTTTGTCACCTCGTCTGGTCTAATACTAAAAGGATTGCCTGGTTGCCCTTCTTGCCACTCTCGTTTCTTGCTCAGGACGCCCAATTGGAGAAGAAAAAGTTCATCAAAGGCAAGCCGCCTCCTAGCTTCAGCCTTTGTCTCATAACTATCCGGGTAATGTGCCTGGGCGATGGCTTCAGACAGGTCTAGAAGCCCGCACCGCTGTCTAAGCTCAAGGGGCAAGAAATCCGATACCTGACACAGCCACTCATCTATGACTCTTCTGACTAAACTCCGCATCTGTCTTGGGTACAGGCCCTTGGTGAGAGCATATACCGGCACCAGACGCCCCGTATGGATGAGCTCTTTGTCCTCAAGCAACTCCCATTCCGGAGACTCGAAGACCTTCTGACCCTTGAACTCGGTAACCCTGCCGCTGATGACCACAAGATCGTTAGTACGGAAATTCTTCGCCAGAAAAGGCTGGTTGAACCATACTGCTCTCACATTACCCGTCCCATCACCAAGAATGACTTCGGTGCTGCGTAAAGTCCCCAACTTGCTCACATGTGACTCCCACACCGTTGCTACAATCGTCTGTTCTTTGTCGATTTCAAGCTCTGAGATCATCCGCCGTTGACTATAATCCAGATGACGCCTCGGGAAAAAGTAAAGCAGGTCACGAACTGTTTTCACTCCTAGCCTAGCTAGCCTCGCTGAGGTCGCAGAGGAGACCCCTTTAACAACAGTCACAGGCGCATCAAGGCCCAAGTTATTGTGCGGGGATACAGACCGCGGGCGCTGCGGTACGGACTTGGTGACATCGACCTGCTCAAGTATCTTCGGCTGCTGCCTGTTCACAGCTAGCTTGTCGAACTGGTCCAGCCAGTCTAGCACCTCCCGCACCCATAAACTACGCCTCTCTTTATCCCATTGAGCATAACTGGGGTTGGCTAGCAAGGCATTGAACCGGGCTAACACCTCTGGAGAATTTATCTCACCCCTGTTGCGTGCGCTCCACTTGATGAGGTACTTATCCAGACCGCCGATTACCGAAGTATTGGAATAACCCCTCCGGCACTCTAACAGGAGGATAGTACGAAGCGGCTCGATTTCCATAGCAACATCTGCAACCCGCTATCCATCGATAGCAATCAGCAGAAAATTACTCCAAAGAAACAATGTAGTAATAGTGCGGCTGACCACCGAACACCAACTCAACCTGTTTGTCCGGATAGCGATTTTTCAGTTCTGCGACCACCTGCTCAGCCTGGGAAGCCTCAACTCCGTTGCCGTAATAAAGCGTGATGATCTCTACAGTATCAAGACCGACTTTTTCAAGCCCTTTCATAAGAACCTCAACCACATCCTCAGCAGCAGCTATCAGGTCCTTGTCGTCTAAAATAGCAATTGCCTGCCCTTCTTTTACCTTCACCCCCTTAATTTGGGTACTGCGTACAGCGGTGGTAATTTCAACCGTCTTTACAGCAGCTATTGCCGCTTCCATACTACGCACATTCTCCTCCAATGTCTCCTCGTAATTGAAAGCAACCAGCGCAGCAATACCCTGAGGTATGGTCTTACTTGGTACCACTGCCACCTCTTTAGAGGTCAAAGCCTGGACCTGAGATGCAGCCGGCACAATATTCTTGTTGTTGGGCAAAATGACCACTTTTTGAGAAGGTACTGCCTCTACAGCCTGAAGTATCTCCTGGACACTGGGGTTCATCGTCTGACCGCCCGGGACTATTGCCGCTGCACCCAGACTCCGAAACACCTCGGCCAGACCTTCGCCAGAGACTACAACTACCACTCCTATCTCCAGCTTCGATTGACGCTCTTGCTGCATCTCTAAAAAGGTCACATGCTGGTCATCCATGTTTTGAATCTGCAACTGATGAAGGGTGCCCAGCGAGGTGGCAAATTTTATGACACCGCCCGGGTCGTAAGTATGAATATGAACCCTGACCGTATTTTCGTCACCCACTACAACAACAGACTTTCCCTTTCGTTCCAGTCTCTTTCTTATTTTGTCGGGATTAAGTTTGCTTCCTTCAAGCAAGAAATTGGTGCAGTAGCCATAAGCCTCCTCGGCTTCACCGCTAAACCTTCTAACCGCTACGCCGTCCGATACCCCGGCAGCGATCAACTCGGGCTTGCGATACTTCATAACTTCCAGTTCACCCTTCAGGTAGCATAAAATACCTTCCAACAACACATAGATCCCCTGACCACCAGCATCCACCACACCCGCTTCGCGCAACACAGGCAACAGGAGAGGCGTCCTTGCGACCGACTCTCTGGCAGCTTGAACAGCTGCCTCTGTTATGCTGGTAATGTCCTCGGAATTGGCCTTAGCAAACTCTTCAGCAGCTTTGGCTGCGTCTCGGATGACCGTTAGCATTGTCCCTTCCACTGGCTGTGACAGGCCCTTATATGCAGCCCGCGAGGCCTCGCCTAAAGCCGCTGCCCAGCTATCCCCGTCCAGAAATTCCCTGCCATCCAGCCCCTTGGCCAGACCACGGAAAAACTGGGAGAGGATGACTCCTGAGTTACCCCGAGCCCCCATCAATGCACCCTGCGCCATGGCCTTAGCCATTAAGGCAACGCTGCGGTCAGAAATCCTGTCCGCTTCCTCCATGACTGCACACATGGTAAGAAACATATTGGTCCCCGTATCCCCATCAGGCACAGGGAATACATTGATGGCATTGATGTCGGGAACACTCTTCTCCAGCCAAGCACTACCCGCGGCAAACATGTTCCTGAACTCCTGGCCATCGTAAGTCACTGCTTGCCTCATTCCTTCTCCTTTTGCTCAATCCCTAAATTGTGGTATCATTTTACCATCATTGCCAAGACAAGCCAGCATAAAAGGACCAGCTGACGGCGTGGCAACAGACAACTGGCAGCAATACTGAACCAAAAAGGAGTCAACATCTTGGCTAGAAAATGCGACCTTTGCGGTAAGACAGGGCACTTTGGCAACAGAGTGAGCCATTCCATGCAACATACTCGACGGCGCTGGTTGCCCAATGTCCAGAGAGTTACCATAAGTATTAACGGCGAACCCACAAGGCTCAATCTGTGTACCCGGTGTCTGCGCACTCAACATAAGCTAGCTCGTTAGTTGAATAGCTTTTTTCATCTCCTGCAAAGCGGCGGCAGCACTTTCCCCGGATTTAAAGATCGCTGCCCCGGCTACCAAGACATCGGCACCAGCGTTAACCACCTCCAAGGCGGTATCTAAATTGATCCCGCCATCCACCTCAAGTTCTGCTGCAAATTCTTCATCGTCCAGCCATCTCCGAAGCCTTGCCACCTTCCCGATCATGCCCTTAATCATGTTCTGACCGCCGAAACCAGGGTCAACGGTCATCACCAGGACCAGATCAACCAGAGGCAGGACCTCCTTCAACAATTCCACAGGAGTCCCCGGGTTTAATGAAACACCAACTTTGATCCCGAACCCCTTGACCATCTCTATTACTCTGTGTAAGTGAGGACAAGCTTCAACGTGCACCGTAATAATATTTGCCCCCGCCTTAGCAAATTCAGCGATGTGCAATTCAGGGTGCTCGATCATCAGATGCACATCCAAGGGCAAATGTGTCCATGGCCGAAGCGCAGCCACAACAGGAGCACCAACAGTGATGTTAGGCACGAAATGCCCGTCCATGACATCAACGTGTATGTAGTCAGCTCCAGCCTTTGTCACCTCAGCAACCTGTTCACCAAGGCGGCTGAAGTCGGCAGAAAGGATAGAAGGTGCCAGCTTGATATTTCTACCTCCCATGGTATGCCTCTAAAATTTTTCGCGCTCTCATCAGGGCAGCAGACACTTGCCCCATCGCCGTACCACCGACCACATTCCGTGCGTTGACCGAGGCTTCCAATGTGATGGTGTAGACGCTTTCATCAAACAGGCGGGAGAAACGCTGGTACTCCGCCAGAGTCAATTCCTGAAAGTCCTTCCCCGCATCTGCAGCATACTTGGTGAGCTCGGCCACGATGCTATAAGCCTCACGGAATGGAAGCCCCTTCTTTGTGAGATAGTCTGCCAGGTCTGTAGCAAGTATGTAGCCGGACATCGCTTCCCGCATTCGCAACTCATTTACCTTTAGGGTGCTTACTAAACCACAAAGTACCTCCAAGGTAGATATCAGCGTGTCCACAGTATCAAAAAGCCCTTCTTTGTCTTCCTGCATGTCCCTGTTATAAGCCAGCGGCAAAGCTTTCATCACCGTTAAGGCAGCAACTAGATTGCCATACACCCTTCCCGCTTTACCCCGAGCTAACTCCGCAACATCGGGGTTCTTCTTTTGAGGCATTATACTGCTCCCGGTGGCGTATGCCTCGTCGATCTCGACAAAACCGAACTCCTGCGACGACCACAGCACTATCTCCTCTGCCAGCCTGGACAGGTGCATCATGGTGATGGCCGCCGCGGCCTCATATTCAATCACGAAGTCGCGATCGGACACGGCATCTATGCTGTTGCGGCTTATCTGACTGAAGCCAAGCTCTCTGGCCAGAAACTCCCGGTCTATGGGATAAGTCACCCCAGCAAGGGCACCACTGCCCAGAGGCAAAACGTCGGCGCGCTTCAAGCAGTCGCTAAAACGCGTCACGTCTCTCTCCAGCATCTCAAAATAGGCAAGCATGTGATGGGCAAACAGCACCGGCTGCGCCTGCTGTAAATGCGTGTATCCTGGCATCATCGCAGCCTTGTTGCTCTCAGCCAGTCCCACAATGGCTTTTTGCAGATCCCGTATCCTGTCAATTGTATTGCTTATTGCCTCTTTCAAGAAAAGACGCATGTCTAAGGCGATCTGGTCATTTCGGGAGCGCGCGGTGTGGAGCTTGCCCGCCACTTCCCCTATTTTTTCAAACAATCTTTCCTCGATGCTCATGTGTATGTCTTCGCACTCGGTCTTAAAGCTGAATTCCCCGCGCTCTATTTCCTCCCTGATAGCAATCAGCCCGGAGACTAT
Organism: Chloroflexota bacterium; assembly: GCA_036821185.1. Taxonomy (GTDB): domain Bacteria; phylum Chloroflexota; class Dehalococcoidia; order GIF9; family UBA5629; genus CALJTV01. Next base: position 495,391 of record DAISKD010000001.1, read on the forward strand.
TAAGTCGGCCTCACCCTCCGATATTAAGCCTTGCTTTGCCAGTATCTTGGCGTGTGCAATGCTACCTTGTATATCATAGCGGTAAAGGCGACGGTCAAACCTCAAAGAGGCAACATAGGCTTGCGCTGCTCTGGCAACTTGCTTGTGAAAGCGGCGTCGTAAACGGCTCTGTCCCTCAGACTTCCGAGGCATCTCCCTAAATTAGCCCTGCCTTCCGAAAATATAAAATACCGTCACTTCTCGGGACTACCCTGAACCTTCGCCTGAATTCTTGCCGGCAGGCCCCAGATGTGAATAAAACCGGGTGAAGCGCTTTGATCAAACACGTCACCTTTCTCGTAGGTGGCCAGACTATAATCATAAAGCGAAACGGGGGACTTCCTACCGACAATCATGCAACTGCCTTTGAATAGCTTTACTCTCACCGTCCCGGTAACATTTCTTTGCGCGCTGTCCACATAAGCAGCCAGGTCACAGCGCAACGCTGTGAACCACAACCCATTATAGACCATATCAGCATACTCGCAAGATACCCTTTGGTTGAACCGCAACTGGTCCTTGGTCAAAGTCATCGCCTCTAAGGACTGATGGGCTTTAAGCAACACCACGGCTGCCGGGGCTTCATATATTTCCCGCGACTTTATCCCCACCAGCCTGCTCTCAATATGGTCAATCCTTCCCACCCCATGTCTGCCTGCTACCTCATTTAGCTTCTGGATCAGCGTAACACCGTCCATCTTCTCGCCATTGAGGCTCACAGGTACGCCACTTACGAACCCGATCTCAACATACCCTGGCTCATTGGGGCATTCCGATGGCGATTTCGTCCAGGCAAAGACCTCTTCGGGCGGCTCAGCCCAGGGGTCTTCCAATACACCGCATTCTATACTTCTACCCCATAAGTTCTCATCGATCGAGTAAGGGCTGGTAGCCTTGACCGGGACAGGAATGCCATGCTTCTCAGCATAAGCGACCGTCTCCTCTCGCGTCATTCCCCATTCCCGTGCCGGTGCTATCACTTTCAACTCCGGCGCTAAAGTGGTTACGCTAACATCGAAGCGGACCTGGTCATTGCCCTTGCCGGTAGAGCCGTGTGCCACAGCCACTGCCTTCTCTTTCTTCGCCGTCTCCACCAGCAGTTTGGCTATTAAAGGGCGCCCTAAAGCTGTGGCAAGCGGGTACTGCCCTTCATACACCGCATTTGCTTTGAGCGCCGGGAAGACGAAGGAATTAACAAAGGTCTGCCGTGCGTCCACCGTCAGCGCCTTTACAGCGCCTATCTTAATAGCTTTTTGCTGAATTGACGCAAGGTCGCTGACGCCGCCTATGTCCACCGTCAGCGCAATAACATCCATCTTGTATTTCTCAGCAATCCACCTTATCGCCACAGAGGTATCCAGACCCCCGCTATAAGCTAGGACTACCTTGTCCATCCTATTTCCTCCTGCTCAGAACTTTATGAAGTACATCTAAGGCTTCGTCCACCTCCTTCTCGGTGATAATCAGAGGAGGCATAAAACGAGCCGCATTCGGCTTAACTCGATTCACCAGCAAGCCCTCCTTCAGACAGTCCAGCACCACTTCCTCAGCGATATCACCAGTAAACTCAACAGCCAAAAGCAACCCTCTGCCTCTCACCTCTGTCATGAAATCGAATTTTGCCTTAAGTTCTTCCAGGCGAGCTTTAAAATAGTTGCCTACCCTCCTGACATGTTCAGCTATATCGTTATCGATGATGAACTTTAGCACCGCCAGACTAACAGCACAAGCGAGTGGGTTACCACCAAAAGTGGAACCATGCTCACCTACACCAAACACTGAGGCCTTCTCCTTGGCCAGAAGAGCGCCTATCGGCACACCCCCACCTAGCCCCTTAGCCAAGGTCATTATATCTGGTTCCACGCCAGCTTGCTCATAAGCAAACAACGTACCAGTACGGGCAACGCCGGTCTGCACCTCGTCAAATATTAGCAAAATGCCCTTCTCATCACACCACGCACGTAGTCCCTTTAAGTATCCATCGCTAGGGACATTGACGCCGCCTTCGCCTTGAATCGGCTCCACCATCACCGCACAGGTCTTCTCCGTAGTCGCTTTCTTCACGGCCTCAACGCTGTCATAGTCAACATTGACAAAACCATCAGGTAAGGGAAGATAAGGCTGTTGGAGTTTTGTCTGCCCGGTGGCTGCCGTTGTAGCCAGGGTACGCCCATGGAAAGAGCCCCACATCGTTATGATCTCGTGAGCCCCGCCAAGCCGCAGCTTTCCATACCTGCGCGCCAGCTTGATAGCACCTTCGTTAGCTTCGGCACCGCTGTTACAAAAGAAGACCCTCTCAAAACAACTGTTATCGACCAACAGTTTAGCCAGCTCTATCTGTGGAATAGTATAGAAGTGATTGGATGCTTGAATCAGGGTCTGTGCTTGCTTCGTCAGGGCTTCAATTACCACAGGATGGCAATGTCCCAGACTGTTTACCGCCACGCCGCTAACGAAGTCAAGGTATTCCCTTCCTTCCACGTCCCAGACTTTAGCTCCTTTGCCGCGCACAAGCGTCACCGGCAAACGCTTGGTCACCTGCATGAGTAATTGATGCTCCAGCTCCTGCCACTTGTCTGTAAGGTTAACCGATTGTGGTTCCATCGCCCTTTCCATCTATCTCGTTCAGCAAAGCATGGGGCTGCGTTCCATCTATGATACGTGCCGCTGGTACCTTGGACAGCGCAATCAAACAAGCTTCTATCTTTGCCGCCATGCCACCCGAGACCGCCCCGGAGTCAATCAAACCCTTCGCCTCGGTGGGGCTAATCCGCTTGAGCAGCCTCTGGGAGCTATCATATACTCCAGGGACATCGGTTAAAAAGATCAGCCTCTCCGCCCCCAGCGCAGCAGCAATTTCCGCAGCAACTGTGTCACCGTTCACATTCAACATGTTGGTCTCTTTGTCTGAGTCCAGTGAACCTAGACTTACAGGTGCAATAATGGGCATATAGCCCGTTTCTAGTAAAGTATTAAGCAAGGCAACATCCACATTCAGCTCCTCGCCCGTATACCCCAGCTCCGGCGTCTTATTTCGTGCCACGATCAAGCCTCCGTCAACACCGCTCAAACCTACAGCCCTGCCACCCAGGCGCCACACGGCCGATACCAGCTCCTTATTCACCAGACCGGCAAGAATTGCGGTTACCACCTTGAGCGTCTCTTTGTCTGTCACTCTCAGCCCACGTATGAAAGCAGTCGTCATACCCAGCTTCTTAAGCCAATCAGAAACTGTATTGGCACCACCATGAACCACCACCAAAGGTACACCCTTCCTTTGCAAAGTCACCAGATCCTCGATCGTGGTATCGGCGCTGCCAAAAGTGCTACCACCTATCTTGACTACCAGCAATCTTGGAACCATAGCCTTACCTGTCCTTTACCCTTATCTACTGAGGCAAATCCGCCACTACTTCGCGTTCTATCAGAGAAAACCCCGACACTGAAACTAACTCGTATAAGCGCTATTAATGGTAACATATTCCTCAGATAAATCGCACCCCCACGCCACCGCCTTCGCTGAACCCAAATTCAGGTGCAGTTTGATCGATACCTCCTCGGCAGTCAGGCCCATGCTCAATCTGTGCCTATCAAAAGGTTGCGGTTGCCCCCCTTTCATAACACAGGTGTCACAAAGATAGACGTCAAGTCTCTTTTCCTCCACACGAATACCACTCCGTCCCAGAGCAGCAACAATGCGCCCCCAGTTAGGGTCATTGCCATGTATAGCGGCTTTTACCAGCGAAGAGGCAGCAATAGTGCGAGCTGCTGTGCGTGCCTCGGCTATACCAAGAGCGCCTTCTACCACAACCTCGATCAGTTTTGTGGCGCCTTCACCGTCCTTGGCAATGCATTTGGCAAGATAAATACAGACCTCTTCCAGTGCTTTGGTAAACAAACTTGAGTACTCGTCCCCAATTTTGGTTCCCGATACTCCGTTCGCTAACAGCGTCACCATATCATTGGGGCTGGTATCTCCGTCAATGGTGACCATATTAAAGGAAACGTCCACAGCTCGCCGCAGACAAGCCTGTAAAAGTCCGGCTTCCACATCGGCATCGGTAGTCAGAAAACATAACATGGTAGCCAACTGGGGATGTATCATACCGGCCCCTTTGGCCACACCGGCAATCGTAAATACGCCCAAATCATCTTCAACACGCAGGGCAACCTCTTTAGGGAAGGTATCTGTAGTCATAATCGCTTTCGCCAGCTCATGCCCGCCGTCCCGCCTCAGGTCGATTTTTTCCACCCCACGCCGGACACGCTCAATAGGTAACTTGACACCGATCACACCAGTGCTTGCCACCAGTACGTCGTCCGCCGACACCCCAAGTTTCCTTGCTGCGAGCTCAGCCATCTCCTCGGCATCGGCAATGCCCTCATCTCCGGTACAGGCGTTAGCGCAACCCGAATTAACTATGATGCTCTGAGCTTTGCCAGACCTTACGCGCCTCCGCGAAATGACCACAGGGGCAGCTTTGATTAAATTCGTAGTAAATACGCCAGCCACAGTGCATAACTTCTCGGAATGAAGAATGGCCAGGTCTGCACCACCGCTTGCTTTTATGCCGCACTCAGTCGCTCCAGCCAGAAAACCCTGCACTGAAGTGACGCTACCCGATGCCAAAAACTCAAACGTTGCCATCTCTGACTGAAGCCAAATAATAACTCAAAGGGGACTATTTTGCAAAGCAGTACCTGCTATGCCCAGCCACCAGCCTAGCCGGACCTGGTATGCATGCCAGACAGCGCCGCCCTCCATAACACAGACACTACCAATAAGCATACCCCCACGACCACAAACCCAAAACCATACATTCGCATAGGCTTCAATATATCGTTGAACAACTGTATCAGGCTTGATTGGAGCTGGACATAATTATCACCGGGCACGGGGAAAAAACTGAGCAACACATCGCCCAGAGAACCAAAAAATGAGACTACTACGCAGCCAACCCCGACCGTGATAAAAACAACGCCGATCCTCCGGGCAATAGGCTTTGGCTGCCACCAATGCACCAAGCAGATCAACAGTACCAGCACCACCGCCGGTATAATTAGTAGCCGCTCGGCAACCCTTAGATAGTCAAGCATCTGATTGATCAGGCTAAACTGCGAGAATATCCCCATCCCCAAGCTAGAATCGCTGAGCAGCAGAGTGTCCGGTATTATGCTGCCGATCTCGCTGTATATCCTGGAGACAACGGCCTCCATATCACCAATCGGAGCATTCTGCAGCTCCGGCGATGAAGACACAACTCTGGCAGCATAGTCTCTCATTACCTCCTTTATCCCACCAAGATAAATAACCGTGTCTGCTGCACCTTCGCCAATAGAGTTATAGACACTGCGGACAACATTCTCAATCTCCTCTTCAAGCTCAGGTTCGAGACCGATAAGCGCCAACTCAACATCACTCCCGGAGATGCCCTGCTTCAGAAGAAAGGACTCCAACTGCTCCGTTAATAAGGAGTAAATGCCAAGCTGTTTGAGCTCGGCTGCTATGAAATCTGGGTTAAGCACAGTCAGATTAAGCGTGATAACAACTCCCAGCAAAGAGAGCACAGAGACCAACAGCAAACAGAAAAGTCCCGAGAAAAACCCTTTGATACTGTCCACCATGTAATTTGCCTTATAACCTTTAGCAGACCAACCCTTTTGTCAAACAGCGGCACCCCGAAGAAGCGTAACTTACGGGCAAACCGCTTTCAGTTGGATGAAATCGACGGGAAAAGTTTCCACTTCTTGGACTTAAGCAAGTTCTCCGACATATATACAAGTGGCTTCCTAGCAAGAATAAATTTATCATGGAAACGACGCAAGACTTCACTAAGTCCCAAAATATCTGCGTCCCGGTGCAAGCCCGCCAGCTTGTAGAAACGTTTGCCCGTCTCCTCATAGTCTTCAGCCGACCAAGATAGCCTCCTGAAACCAGCATGGGCTGCACTTATATCCGGGGGCACTTGATAACTTGTCATCACACACTCAGGAAACATACCTAAAATAAATAGACACAAATCTGCTATCCTTTTGTAAAAGGCAAACCTGTGTTCATCATTTAAACTCTCACAAAACTTGATGAGACTATCGACATCCATGTCGCTGAACCTTAATCTGCGCCATACACCTTTCCTTACTCTAACAGCCATGGCAAAACTTCGAATCTTGGTAAAAGAGGCAAGCATGTCAGACAGATACTCCACAGTTCCCACTTCAGAGAGGAAATCTACAACATCCCAAGCATCAAATACCGGCACTTTCTGAAAGCCAGTTTTCTCTATCGTGTAGCTCTGCGTCTTTAGATCCCGAGCAGCTTTCCTCAGCAGTACTTCAAACAAAAAAGTCGGGGAAATGGAAGTCATTAATCGTTCTTCGCCCGTGAGTACCATCCTCTCAAAGATTTTCTCTGCCTCCTGTTCAAGCATACCTTTGATAAGCTGGACATCGCCTTTAATCACGTCCAGCCTGCTGAGCAGCTGAGGAGCAACGGTTTCCACTAGAAACCTGATATCGCTATCTGAGAACCTGGATGTACCCTTCCTGACATCTGTTATCATATCCTCCTCCAAGTTACTAAAAATTTTATCATCCGCAGGAAAGCCAGTACAGAGTTATTTCACGCGTTCACAGTCCAGCCTCGAGTGCTTTCTTCTTCAACTCATATAACTTGGCTATAGCCTCCAACGGAGTCACTGAGTCAACATCGAGTTCCCTTATTTCCCTGAGAAGCGCCTGGCTGCTGTCAAAGAGGGACAGCTGACGGCCAACTTCCTCGCCTCTGGCTACACCTCGGTCCCGCTTGAATGGCGTCTGACCGTTCTCCATTTGTGACAGCACCGCCTGTGCCCTTCTTATCACCGCCTTGGGCAGCCCAGCTAGCTGGGCAACATGAATACCATAGCTCTTATCAGCCCCTCCGGGTAGAACCTTGCGCAAAAAGATTACCTTCCCCCCTTCTTCCGTCACTGCCACATTAAAGTTCTTCACTCGCGGTAGGAAGTTACCCAGCTCCACAAGCTCATGATAATGCGTGGCAAAAAGCGTCTTGGCACCAAGTCTGGGGTGATTGTGAATATATTCCACCACCGCCCAAGCTATAGAAATCCCATCATATGTGCTCGTCCCCCGCCCTATCTCATCCAAGATGATCAAAGACTTTGGGGTTGCATTGTTAAGTATGTTGGCTGTCTCCACCATCTCAACCATGAACGTCGATTGTCCCATCGTCAGGTCTTCCTGAGCCCCGATTCTGGTAAATATGCGGTCGACAACGCCTATGTTTGCCGATTCAGCAGGAACAAAGCTTCCGATTTGTGCCAGAAGCACGATCAGCGCCACCTGCTTAAGATAGGTAGACTTTCCTGACATATTGGGACCAGTCAAGATAATTATCTGTGCATCATCGTTGCAAAGATAAGTGTCATTTGGTATAAAAGTCGATGTGCCCAGACTCCTTTCCACCACAGGATGACGTCCCCCGCGGATGGCTATAACGTTATCCGTGTTCAATTCTGGCCTCACATACCCATATCTAGCAGCCACTTCAGCTAGGCTTAAGAACACGTCCACTTCAGCCAGAGCTCTACTCGCAGACAAAATCCCGTCCCCGGAACCGGCGATCTGCTGACACACCTGGCGGAAGAGCAATGCCTCAAGCTCAACAATCCTCTCGCGCCCGTTAAGTATCACCGATTCATACTCCTTCAACTCCGGCGTGAAAAACCTTTCGGCATTAGTCAGAGTCTGCTTGCGGATATACTCTGGCGACACCAGATGAAGGTTAGGCTTGGATACCTCCAGATAGTAACCAAACACGGCATTGTAGCCCACCTTCAGGGACTTGATTCCGGTGCGCTCCCTTTCCTGCCGTTCCAAGTTTGTCAAGTACTCTTTCGCCCGCCCGACGGCTGCCCTGATCTCATCAAGCTCACTGGAAAACCCTTCTCTTATTACTCCGCCCTCTTCCAGACTGCCAGCCGGATTATCCACGAGTGAACTTCTAATGAGCTCCACTACTTCGGGAAACGACCTCAATTCTTCGTTCAGCCACTCCAACCGCCAGCCGCTTTTTTCCAGTGCCTCACGTATCTGACTGACCTTTTCTAGAGCCAAACATAAAGCTACAACATCGCGCGGCGTAGCTGTTCCCCCTTTTACCCGGTTTATTAGTCGCTCCATGTCGGGCATGTCCTTAAGAAGTGTAACTAACTTATGCCTTAATACCGCGTTCTTAAACAAGCTTCCAACAGCTTCTTGCCGCTTTTTTATTTGCTTTATGTCAATAAGTGGCTGTCCTAACCATCTCCTGAGTAACCTTCCGCCCATGGGAGTACAGGTTAGGTCGATTACTGAAATCAAAGAACCGGCGCTGGTGCCCTGCCTAGCACTAACAAAGAGCTCCAGATTTCGACGCGTCTGCTCATCGAGTAACATAAACGACTGTGTAGAGTATGTCGACAATTGCGTAAGCTGTCCTAAGGCAGTTTTTTGGTTCTCCTGAATATAGCGTAGAATCGCACCAGCTGCTTGTACCGCTAGCGGTAGATGTTCACAGCCAAAGCCCTCGAGAGAGACCACCTTAAAGTGATCTAGCAAAAGGTTCCGTGCCACCTCGTAGTCAAACCAGTAGTCATCAAGCTTACTCATGGTGACAGAAGAGACAATCCAACTAGAGTCGAAGGCTTCAGGCACTACAAGCTCTTTTGGTTTGAGACGATCCAGTTCATTGGTAACCTGCGTCACTGACAACTGTGTGGTAGCAAATTCACCGGTAGAGATATCGGTATATGCAATCCCGGCTTCGTCTTTGCCAATAACCAGGCCCGCCAGGTAATTGTTGCTCTTTTCGCTCAAAAGTGTAGGTTCAACCACTGTACCCGGTGTCACCACCCTGATAACATCTCGCTCAACTAACCCCTTACCTGGCGGGCTCAGCTGCTCACATATAGCCACTTTGTAACCGTTGTTAATAAGCTTAGCTAGATAGTTGTCCAAAGCATGAAACGGGATCCCCGCCATAGGCACCCGTTGCCCCTTACCCATCTCACGAGAAGTTAAAGTGATACCCAACTCCTTAGATGTGACCCTGGCATCATCGTCGAAGGTCTCGTAAAAATCCCCCAGCCTGAAAAATACTATAGCCTCGGGATATCGCTGCTTTATTTTGAGATACTGCCTTCGAAGTGGAGTTATCGACACTTCTTGCCCGCCCTGTCTATTTTACCTGCTTCACCAACTGACAATAAAGCCTCTCTACCGGCTATAAGCCCGCACAAAACAACCAGTTCATTCTTATCTTGCTATTGATAAATTACTGTTGTAAAATCGAGCACAAAATACAGCAAGGGGCACCTAGCAACCCCGTGACCTGTGACGCCACTCACAAGCACTTAAATAAGGAGTATCAGGACATGTTTGCAATACATGTAGAAAATCTGGTCAAGAATTATGGCGTCCGACGTGTGTTAGATGGGTTAAACCTCGATCTGTCAGAAGGCGAATTCTACGCTCTCATGGGGCCGAACGGTTCTGGCAAGACCACACTTGCTTCAATAATCGCTGGGGTGAAGACACCAACTAGCGGCGTTGTTGAGATTTACGGTAAGAAACCAGCTGAGGCAAAGTCACTTATCGGCTATGTACCGCAGGAAAATTTCTCCTCGCCCAAGCTTTCGGGAAGAGAAAATTTGACATATTTCGCCACTATCCTCGGCTACCCGCGTGAGCAAAGGAACCAGTTGGTAACTGAAATACTCAAAAATGTGGGGCTTTCTGAGGAATCAAATAAGCGAGTCGCCACATACTCCGGCGGGATGAGGAAAAGGTTAGAGGTCGCCACAGCTCTTTTCCCTGGTATAAAAGTCCTCATTTTGGATGAACCAACAACCGGCCTGGACCCTGCTGCCAGACGAAGCTTCTTTAGTACACTTCGAGAAATCGTAGATAATAAGACAACAATCCTCCTGATAACCCATATCGGGAGTGACGCTGAGCTGGCGTCAAGAGTGGGGCTAATAGATGCTGGCAAGATAATAGCCGAAGGCACTCCCGAAGAGCTTAAGAAAAAGCATGCTGCTGAAGATGTGGTCACTGTAGAAATAGCGGAAAGCAGTGATAGAGTGCTCCCAATACTAAAAGATTTCAGCTTAAATGGTAGTGTAGCACAATTATCCAACGGCTATAGAATCTATGTACGGAACGGTGATATGGTGTTACCAGAGGTGATAAGAGCGCTTAGCCAGGCCGGGCATAAGGTCATGCGCGTGGAAATGGCAAGAACCACGCTCGAAGACGTCTTTTTCAAACTAACTGAAAAGAGCATTCAGGAGACACCAACCAATTGAGCCAGATATTCGGCGCGTTTAGTAAGACGGTTAAAGAACTGCTAAGAGAGCGGGCAGTGCTGTTCTGGACCATAGCGTGGCCCATCATCTGGGCCATCATCGGAAGCTTCTCATTCACCGGTGGTGCTCCCGAAGAAGTAATTCCCTATGCCAAGGGCTCGATCACAGTCTCGATGATGGTCTTTGCACTGATGATAGGTTGCATGGCGAACCTTCCTGCCAGCATCGCCGGGGACAGGACGAACGGTCTCCTCGCCAAGCTGATATCAATGCCGATAAAACCCTACAGGGACTTTGTCGGCAGAATCTTAGCTGTGATCGCCATCTCCTGCCTGGCAGCAATCTTAGTTGTGATAGCTGGCGCTGCACTTGGAGCACGCTTTTCAGGCACCCAGGCCCAAGTCTTACAAGGAGTTAATTTCATCTTTCTGGTGATTTGTGCCTCCGCCGGGATAGGACTCATAGCCGGTACGCTGGTTAAAAATCCCCAGGGCGCAATCATGACAGGCATCGGCATAGCAGTAGTAACATCTGCCATATCAGGTCTATTTGCACCATACGAATTCCTACCAGCGCCACTTAAGACGTTTGCACGCTTTTATCCCGTTTCATCAGCGCATACATCAATCATATATTTGATAGTCGGACCGGATGTGGCTGCATATAACCCTTTGACTTTTATTCAGATAATGTCCACCGTAGTTTTCTCTCTTGCATTACTTGCGGCTGGCGTAGTCCTATACTCACGGCTTGGCTGGAAAATCGAATAAACGTAGAGAAAGGAGAAACAATGGAGCTGTATCCTGAGTATAACGTGCACTACCCCTTACTACTGACCACTTTCATGAAAAGACCGGTCAATATGTATCCCGATGATATAGGCATCGTTTATCGAAATGAAACAGGACAGTACTTCAGGTTTACCTGGAGGGAATGGTATGAACGTACCTGTCAGCTTGCTCATGCGCTTAAGGACCTAGGGGTAAAACCGGGAAAACCAGGAGAGCCGGGTGACAGGGTGGCCACAATGGCTTTAAATCACCACCGACACCTCGAGCTCTGTTACGCACCAATTTGTATGGGGGCAATAGCTCACCCCATCAACATGAGGCTTTCTCTAGACCACATGTCACACACCATAAATCACGCTGAGGATAAGATTATATTCGTCGATGACACATTTATTCCGTTGCTAGAAAATATTTACGACCGGATAAAGTCCACTGTTAAAGCCTTTGTGTATATTTCAGACAGCAATGAAAGGCCCAAAACAAGGATCAGACCGCTCTATGAATATGAGGAACTTATCAGCAAGCAACCGAAGGCTTTTGATTGGCCCCTTATGAGCGAGGACAATTATGCCGTACTTTACTATACTACGGGAACCACGGGCTTGCCTAAAGGGGTGATGTTCACTCACCGGCAGATTTACGTTAAGACATTGCATCTCCTGGCCGACATCCTTTTTGCGCCCAGGCTGCCCAGCGATCCTATTTATCTGGGACAGGATCCCCGGATCAGCGTACCGCTGATCAATGTGCCCATGTATCACATCCATGCCTGGGGTGGAACATGGCACTACGTCCTTGCCGCTAGCAAGATTGTCCTCCCTGGCAGATTTACCCCCCAAGGTTTTTGTGAACTGGTCCAAACTGAAAAGGTTACTACCACAGGGCTGGTGCCCACAATGTTAGCCATGCTCCTGGAATACGAGGACCTTCAGAAATATGACCTGAGCAGCCTTACCAGCATTACAGTGGGCGGTGGTGCCCTCCCGCTAGGCCTGAAAGCAAAAGCTGAAAAGGTGTTCCCTAACTTCACCGTATCTTCCGGTTATGGAATGACAGAAACAAATGCGGTGGCAACCTTCGCAGCAATCAAGCGTAATATGGTGAACTGGAGCAAAGAGGAATTGGACAGAGTCCGAGTAAAGACGGGAATCCCCTGGACGGGTGTAGACTTACAAGTTATTGGAGAGGATGGAAAACCGGTGCCACACGATAACAAGACCCTGGGGGAGATCGTACTTAGAGGTTCGACTATTATGGGGCAATATTACAAAGACCCAGAGAAGACTGCCGCTGCATGGCGTGACGGCTGGTTCCACACCGGTGATATGGCTAAAGTAGATGAAGACGGTTACATAATCATCGCCGATAGAATAACTGATGTGATCAGAAGCGGAGCTGAAATGGTACCGACTGTGTTGTTAGAAAACCTGACGGCCACATGTGACTGGGTTTTAGAGGCAACTTATGTGGGAGTCCCAGACGAAAAATGGGGCGAACGACCAATGGCTTTAGTGAAATTGGTTCCCGGCGCCCGAATATCAGAGGAGGACATTTACCGTTTCCTTGAAGAAGAAGGCGTAGCTAAAGGTAAAATAACAAAATGGATGCTGCCTGATTTCATCGTCATCTGTGATGATATTCCCAAAACCAGTGTAGGCAAGTTTGATAAGATAGCAATACGCAAAAGATTAGACGAGTTCATTTCTAGAGCCAGGAAAATGCGCCTGTCATGAGGATGTTGGAACCGATTTAAGTCGAACTGCACAAAACGCAGACATTGACTTCGGCTAAACCTGTATAATAAAATATCAGCCGCTCATGCTCGACTTCGAATCGCTTTATGAGTACGTCTCTGCTCAACTAACAATTATGTACCACCTGGACCATCTCTGGCTTAGCCCGGGGCCAGGGATTTAGAATTTCATCAAAGGAGGTATCAATGGCACAAATTCCTGGAATCTTCTGGGTAGTGGTAGTGGGCTGCGCTATTGGTATTGTATTTGCGCTGGCACTTATAAGGTACATCCTGCGGGCAGACGCAGGTACACCAGCAATGCAAGATGTAAACTCCAGAATTGCAGAGGGTGCCTGGGCATTTATACGCCGCCAGTACTCCACCATCGGTATAACCGCCTTGGTAGTGGCGGCGCTGATTGGATTCCTGCTTGCCAGATTGAGCAGCCCTGCAGAACTGGAAATGCTTGGGGTCTCGGCAGTTGGCCTAGGCTGGCGTACTGCGCTCGCCTTCCTTGTAGGCGGGATTTGCTCTTGCGTCTCTGGTATTGTAGGGATGTGGATTGCAGTAAAATCGAATGTACGCTGCGCTGCAGCCTCCCACCGGGGCCTTAATGAGGCTATCAAAGTCGCATTGCGGGGCGGAGCTGTTTCGGGGTTCCTCATAGTCACCCTCAGTCTGTTAGGAGTAACGATAATGTTCTTCGCCTACGGCGGAGCTACTCATCCCGAAATTGCCCCTCACCTTATCGTCGCCTTCGGCTTCGGTGCCAGCATGGTAGCCCTTTTCGCACAGCTTGGCGGCGGCATCTACACCAAGGCTGCCGACATGGGCGCTGACCTGGCTGGCAAAGTGGAGGCAGGCATCCCCGAAGACGACCCACGGAATGCTGCTGTAATCGCTGACCAGGTTGGTGACAATGTGGGCGATTGTGCTGGACGCGGTGCAGATCTGTTTGAGTCCACAGCTGCCGAGAACATAGGCGCCATGATAATCGGCACTGCACTGTACCTCATATCGGTCAAGGCAGGTATGGCACCGCTAACTGCTGTGGGCTGGGTGCTCTTCCCCTTGGTCATCCGCGCCTGCGGCATCATCGCCAGTATGATTGGCATACTGGCAGTACATAGCCGCCGCGAGGGCGAAAATCCGATGGATGCCCTGAACCGCGGATACTACGTGGCATTAGCTTTGTGCGGCGCATCTATGGTAGGCATTTGTAAGGTCATGTTCGGACCACTGGCATCGGGGTGGCTATGGCTCATGGCAGCAGGCCTTGTCGGCATCATCACCAGTGTGGTCGTAGTCTATATCACACAGTACTATACCGAAGCAAGATACAAGCCAACAAGAAGCATTGCTGAAGCCTCCCGCACAGGCCCGGCGACAAACTTTGTAACCGGTATGTCCGTTGGCTTCGAGACAATAATGCCCACTGCACTGGTAATTTGTATTGCCCTAGCACTCACCTACTGGTTCGGCACCCTTTCAGGACTTGACCTGCCCTGGTGGATAAGCGGTGCTTACGGCACGGCAATCGCTACAATGGGCATGCTCATGACCTGTCCCTTCATCCTCGCCGAAGACACCTTTGGTCCCATAACTGACAATGCCAACGGGATCAACGAATTCACAAAGGCAGGCGACCACATAAGGAAAGTAACTGACCACCTTGACGCCACCGGCAACACCACCAAAGCCTTGACCAAAGGCTACGCTATGGTATCAGCAGGTCTAGCTGGCTTTTTGCTTTTCCAGGCTTATTTTGACAGGGTGCTGCTCTTCCAGGGCAAAGAGGGACAGTTATTCAACATAAACTTGGTCATCCCCGAGGTGCTCATCGGCGCTGTGCTGGCGATAATGATGGTATTCCTTTTCAGCGCCTGGGCATTGCGGTCGGTAGGCAATGCAGCCAGCAAGATAATCGACGAGGTGCTCCGCCAGATAAAGTCAGACCCCGGGATAATGGCCGGCACCTCCCGCCCGGACTACGCCAGGGCGGTTGACATCACCACCCGAGCAGCCCTTAAGGGAATGATAGCGCCGGGATTACTGCCCGTGCTCTTGCCCGTGCTGATCGGCGTCTTTTTTGCCTATGTCAAGATAAGCGGGTTTAGCGCCCCAGCAGCTGTAGGGTCCTTCCTTATGGTGGGCACCTTCGCCTCCATCCTTCTTGCATCCTTCATGAACAACGGCGGTGGCGCTTGGGATAATGCTAAGAAATACATTGAGGACGGACAACTTAAGGATGAAGCTGGGAATATCATCGGCAAAGGCTCACCCACACACGCTGCTGCAGTTGCTGGCGACACAGTCGGCGACCCGCTTAAAGACACAGTTGGTCCCTCCCTGCACATCGTCGCCAAACTTATAGCTACCGTGACACTAGTGCTTTGCCCTCTGTGGATCGTCTAGAAGAGCACTGCTGAACTAGCCCGCAAACAAAGAGGCAACCCCTAGAGAAAGGGGTTGCCTCTTTGTTCCTCGCCTATGGTAGTGGGTGGCCCATGCCCTGGGTAGACGACGGTATCATCAGGCAGAGACATCAGCTTACTTTTGATGCTGTGGATAAGCTGCCTGTGGCTGCAGCCGGGAAAATCGCTTCTGCCGACACCATAGTTAAACAGGGTATCACCGGTAAAAACCATACCATGACCGTACAGGCATATACCCCCAGGACTATGCCCAGGGGTATGCAAAACGGTAAAACGCAAGCCGCCAATTTCGATGACATCACCGTCTTTAAGTAACCTCTCCGGGTGAGGAGACTTAGAAAAAGACCCGCCGGTCATTGAAGCTATCATCCGGGCAAACGGCCCTATGTGCATCGACGCCTCCGCCTCATGTATAGCCAACTGAGCCCCAGTTGCCTCCTTAACCGCAGGCACCGCTCCGATATGGTCGAAATGGGCATGAGTAACCACGATCACTGAAATGGATAACCCCAGCTCGCCAATAGCTTTGATAATGGTTCTGGCTTCGGCGCCCGGGTCTATAACGATGCCCTGCCTCGAAGCTTCATCGCCCACGATATAACAATTAGCGCCCAATGGGCCGACCACAAGATGTTTGAGAATCATATTTTAGCCACCGAGCAATAGCCAGATAATTTGGGTGGGGACTAAGTCGACCTTATCTCCTCACGCATGAACTTAATATAAGAGGCAGCAAAGCACAGTGCTGTTAGGGCGATCAGACTGGTCACCTGAGGCCACACCACTACAAGACTCTGCCCCAGGGACAGCGGGGTAGGCATCATACCTGCGGTATAGATGCTTATCAACATTAAGGTAGAACTGGGATTGCTCAACTCTGGCATGAGCAATACCTGCACGCTTTCACCGTATAAAGTGCTAGGGGAGATCCTGTTGATACTGCGATAAATCTCGTCATGGCGGGCCAACGTACCAACAGTAGAATTGTAGTCGATCGGGACAATCGCATTAGCAACAAAGGTTGCGATCATACCGACGAAAAGAAACATAAACAGCCACACGGCGACGGATGCTAACGCTGAAGTAGCCGTGCGATTGAACAACACCGAGAAAAGCACGGCAAGGGACAACCAGAACCCGCCGTAAACTATGCTGATGAACACAAACACAAAAAGACGCAGTACCTCTTCCGCCGTCGGAGGTATACCTATCATACGCAGACCCATGCCAGCCACCAATGTTACTATACTCAGCACCAGAATAGACAGGGTCACCAATCCGGCGAGGAACTTCCCATTTATCACCGAGTCCCGATAGAGTGGCTGGGAAAGTAAGCGGCTCAAGTTGCCGCTGGTGCGCTCACTATTTATAGCATCAAAACCCAGGGCTATGCCAATAATGGGAATAAACAGTGAGAGAAAGAAAGGAAATGAAAACGGGATGTTCTCGCCGGAAAGGATAAAGAGCCTTAAAAAAATAAATCTGGTTGTCGCAGTGACATCAGCCCTTATGTTCTCCGCCGCCACATATATGGCAGCCACACCAGCGAGATATACAAGGATGGACAATATGATAAAGCGTAAGCTGCTGAAATGGTCACTAAGCTCTTTCCAAAAAACAGCCATTAGCCCTTTCATAGCTAGTCCCGAAAATACCTGAGATATATATCGTCCAAACTGTACTCCTCCATTTTCATCTGGAGGAGCAGGCTATCGCTATCTACTATAGCACGTGCGATCTGTGGTCTTATATCCCCATCACAGCTAATCAACAGCCTGTCACCTTCTACCTCCACGTTTCCCACACCGGCGATATCTTTTACCGCCTTTAGAAGCCTATCGCTGACCGGCGAAACTTGAGCCTCTATTCTGAACTTCCCTCCGCCAATGATACTCCTCCCCAGCTCCTCTACCGAGCCCTCGGCCACCAGTCGTCCATTAGCCATGATACCTACCCTGGTGCAGACCTTCTGGACCTGATGCAACTGGTGGGATGAGATGAAAACAGTTACATTGCGCCGTGCCATACCTTTAATCAACGCCAGCACCTGTTCAGTACCTTCAGGATCAATGCCAGCAGTCGGCTCATCAAAAAAGGCTATCTTCGGATCTTTAATCATCACATCAGCGATGCCCAAACGTTGCTTCATCCCATGAGAGAAAGTACCCACCTTATGCTCAGCAACATCACTCAGCCCCACCAACTCCAGCAACTCGTCGATCTTTTTCTTGGCAACCTCCATAGAAAGACCATTCAAGGCGGCTGTGTACTCCAGATTCTCTCGTGCCGTCATGTCGTCATAGAAACCGACTTTCTCCGGCAGATACCCGGCAACCCTTTTTACCTTCAATGGCTCTCTCGTCGGATCATAACCGCATACAAGGGCACCACCAGATGTGGGCTCAGTCAGACCCAGCAACATCAATATCGTCGTCGTCTTGCCAGCACCATTGGGACCCAAGAAACCAAAGACCTCACCCTCACCCACTTGAAGATTTAGCTTATTAACGGCTATTTTGTTTTTGTAGCTTTTGGTCAGTTCCTTAGTTTCGACAGCATATTGCATAAGTGCAAATCCTCATCGCCTACCTAAGCGCATAAATAGCACCGCCAATCCGGCGATTACCAGCACTATGATGCCAACCCCCACCCACCCCCACACCGTCGGCACCAACACCGTAACCCTAATGCTAGCGCTGCCGAAAGCGTTCTTCGCCTCAGTATCAGCCGAAATGCTCACCATATAGTCCCCAGCTATAGTTTTCCGTGCTGGCTTGATATTGACCTGCACCTCCCGCTCATCACCAACAGCTAGGGAATCAATCTTGCCAGGATTGAAGGTAATGCTCCAACCCTGGGGGCTACCCGTTACACTGGAACTAAAATTGATCTTTTCCAAAGTTGCTGTACCCGTATTCTTCACTTTGATGGAAAAATAGTTGTCATCGCCAGCAGTGACTTCGGTATTGTACCGCCCTGTGCTTGGCTGGAGGCTCATATCATACTTGGCGGTCACAATGGCTTTAAGCTCAATGCTGCTCTTAATGTGTCCAGAGCTGGCATAGACCTTTACCGTATATTCGCCTGGCTCAGGCGTCAGCCAGACATACGGGCGCACTGTGACCTTTATCGTCTCCGGATAGCCCTTTTCCGGGTCAATGCGTATGGCCGCTATTTCCGTTGTTTCATACCCGGGAGTAATAGAACAGGTAAAACCGGGGGGTGCTTCAGCCTTAAGATCAAACACCCGAGGCTCTTTGCCGCCGGTGTACTGTAAATCAATACTATATGAGAAATAGGTGCCTGCGTAGCTGCTGAGTACAGGATATCTACAGGTCATGGTCAACTCTTCTGTGGCAGGCGACTTCTGGGCGGGAAATTGGCTGCCGGGGATTTTGCCCAGGACAGTGCTGGCAAGCACCGGAGAGTGAGGCGTCAGTCCAAGGCTTATCACAATCAAAAAAGCAAACAACACCAAGCTCGACCAAATTCTGACTCTACGCATAACACACTCCTCCAACAAAGTAAACTTTGTCGCTAAATAGGCATCACGCAGCCTTTCGAACTTACGCTTCGAGTTAGATATTCTAGACCAAACGTCGCCCGTTGTAAAGCTTGCCTAACGAGTATCTTCGCTAACTATCAAAGTTAGCGCATCTTTTTCGCCTTGGCAAGAAATTCGTTTAGAGTCTTACGAATAGTTATCTTATCGAACTTACCAACACTGGTCTTCGGTATAGCATCACAAAAAGCTATATAGTCTGGCAGCATCCACTTCGTTATCTTGCCCTTCTCCACTCCGTGAACCTCGAGAAACTTGTAAATATCATCCTCCGTCGCAGAGGAACCAGGTACGAGCTTGACAATTGCCATGGGGCGCTCGCCCCACTTTTCGTCAGGAACACCGACAAACGTTGCTTCAAGGACATGGTCACAGGTCGCCGTCAAATTCTCCAGCAACACAGTGGGCACCATCTCAGCACCACTCCTGATCACATCGGTTATCCTGTCAGCAATGATGATGTAGCCCTCCTGGTCCACCTTGGCCATGTCTCCGGTATGGAACCAACCATCGCGCCAAGCAGTAGCGGTTTTCTCTGGGTCCTTGTAATACTGTTCCGTGATCCAGTGTCCTCTAATCACTATCTCGCCCAAAGTCTCATTGTCGTGGGGGACAGGCTTGCCATCCTCGCCAATCACCTGCACCTCGATTCCCAATGGTGCCAGCCCCGTCTTGACCCTAACTTCGTCCTGCTTTTCCTTGGGCCAGTCAAGCATATAACGCTTCAACGTAGCCAAAATAGCAGGACCGGCTGTCTCCGTCATCCCATAGCCTGATCCTGCACGCAGGAACGGGAACACCTTCTCAGCTTTAGCTTTAAGCCCTAACGGTAAGGCTGCACCTCCCGTCCCGATGGTGCGCAGACTGCTCAAGTCATATTTCTTCAGGTCTTCATACTCAATAAGCATCGCCAGCATAGTTGGCACAAGCGCTGCAGAAGTGACACGTTCCGTTTGCACAATTTCACAAAAAGCCTGTGGACTGAACCTGCCCGGAAATACTATCTTACTCGCCGAGGCAACACTATACCAGGGTGAACCCCAGCCATGGATATGAAAGAGGGGGATATTCACCAGGGGTACATTCACCCTAGGTATGTCCTTGACCAGTACATCGAGCAATTCTTGCCACCGACCCCCGCCAGCTATCGCTTTGTCAACCATATCAGCCTTTGAAGTCATTACTGTCTCCAGCATCTCAACCATGCTGTTCGTAAGCATCATCCCACCTAAAGCCAGCAAATGGATGCTCTGGAGATAAAGTTGCCGGTGAGTGAACATCACCCCTTTGGGTATGCCAGTCGTACCAGTTGTATAGTACAGAGCGGCATAGGTGTCCTCATCCAGCATCGGCCAGTCGAATTCCTCGGGTTGCCCTTTAATTAACTCTTCGTACTCGTATAACGGCTCTACTCGCGTCTGAGGCTTTCCGGGACGGTCAGACATGTAGACAAATGCTTTTACCGTTGACTTTATCTGGTCATATATTAGGTCAAGTAGAGGTAGAATAATTTCATCAACAAATATGATCTTGTCTTCAGCATGGTTTATGGTATGCACCATGTGCTCGCGCGAGAGCACCACATTAATCGGGTGGGACACCGCTCCAATACACGTCCCGGCATAGACCAGCTCCAGGTGCCGGTGAGAGTTAAGCGCCATGGCTCCTATCCGGTCACCCGGCTCACCCGGCTTCCCCGACTTCACCCCGAGTTGCTTTAACGCGTGGGCAAGCTGACAAGTACGCTTGTGCCACTGTCGCCAGGTGAACCGATAATACTCCCCAGCCTCATTACGGTAGACAACTCCAATATCGTCCGGGTAGAGTCGCACTGGTCTATGCATAAAAACTGTCAGTAACAGCGGATAGCGACTACTGAACTCTGGGTATGTCTTGACCTGCACGTTACCCTCCTTGTGAAAATTTTTTACTCCCTCCGCCTGATACAAACATAATGAAATACAGCTCAAAGGAGAACTTCACCCTGATTGACCAGGTGGATAATAGTGTTTATACCATCATACCGCTGTGCTGTCAAGTAAAACCCGAGCTAATGCATGCCCTTGACCAGAAAATAACCAAGCTGCTAAAATTCGGGTTATCCCCAATGAAATCCACAATTAACATAAAAGGAGGGTGAAGATGACGACCAAAATGTGGTGGCTTTCTACTTTTCTTGTTTGGGTATTAATTGTCGCTTTGTTAAGTGGTAGCTGTGCCCGGGGGGGGGTTGGAGATAAGGCAGCCCTGGAGAAGGAGAAACCAGAATACGGCGGAATTATTACGCTGGGCGTTACTGCTGACCCTTCAGCATTCGATGATGCCATCCAGCCCCAAGCATACTGCGCTACCCTAGCCTATACCCATGAGGACCTCCTCACGGGGGACTGGACAAAAGGAAAGGCTGGTGGCTATGGCACTGGAGAGTGCGACTTTACCGCCTCATCGAATAACCGCCTGAAATATGCAACAGGTTGTCTAGCTGAGACCTGGGAAATAAAGGGAAGAGATACCATAGTCCTTCATATCCGCAAAGGGGTGAAATGGCATAACAAGCCACCAACAAACGGACGAGAGCTTACAGCAGACGATGTCGTCTTCTCCTTAAAACGCCAGTGCACATTGCCCACGGCATATTTTAAGAGAACATATCCTAAAGCGGCCGCGACCACTGAGATTTCGGCCACCGACCCTTACACTGTCGTCATCAAGTGCACACCTGAGAACTTTGTCGATGTAGTTACCGTGATGCTTGACTTTATGAAAATATACCCGCGGGACGCCATAGAGCAATTCGGTGATATGAACAACCCTAAGAACAGCATCGGCAGTGGTCCGTTCATGCTGACTGAATTTGTACCCAGCAGCGCTGCATCCTATGTACGCAACCCGGACTATTGGGGGAAAAACCCGATCGGTCCCGGAAAAGGTGACCAGATACCATATGTTGACGGCGTCAAAGTGCTAAACCTTGGTGACGAGTCCGCCATCCATGCCGCTTTTCGCACCGGTCAGCTCGACAGGGTCTCCGCCGATTGGGAGCAAGCGCAGGAATATCTGCGCATGCCACAGCTGAAACATATTAGATACATCCCGGACAGCGGCCAAGCATGCATCTACATGAGGACAGACAAAAAGGACTCTCCGTTTGCCGACAAAAGGGTACGTCAAGCGCTCTGGCTGGCTATAGATAACAAGAGGGTAGTCGATGATTACTACGGTGGTAATGCTGTATTGCTCAAATGGCCCATCACACCGGTAAAGGAATTCATGGACATTTATGTGCCTCTGGACCAAATGCCAAAGTCGGTGCAAGAGCTTTTTGAGTACAACCCGGAAAAAGCAAAACAGCTTCTAGCCGAGGCCGGTTATCCTAACGGTTTCAAAGCCAAGATAATCTGCTACAACAGCCGTGTCTACTTGGACCCGCTGCAGATGGTTAAAGACATGTGGGCCAAAGTAGGTGTCGAGCTGGAAATCCAGCCTAAGGACTGGGGCACCTTTACCAGCCTCTCGATACGGCGCGCCTACGATGAAATGATGTTCGGTGGCTACGCCGGCGCCGGCACTTACCTCAAGGCGATAAACTACACTGGACCTGGTATGTATAACGGTAGCTATGTGAACGACCCAGTGCTCAACAAGGCACGTGATGAAATGGCAGCGGCTTACCCTGACGAGGCTAAGGTGGCTGAAATACACCGGCAGATGCTGCCCTATCTTTTAGAGCAAGCTTATGTCATCGCACTGCCAGCCCCATACTATTATACGTTCTGGTGGCCGTGGCTCAAGAACTACAACGGCGAGCTGTCATTAGGTTACTACAATGGCGGGCTCAGATACGCTTGGATCGACCAAGAACTGAAGAATTCAATGCTGAGTAAGTAAAAATTTTATACGGCTGTCGCCAGACATATCCTTGCAAAACGGGGCTGAGGGCCTGACGACAATTCTGAAATTTGCGCCGCCGGGGTGACCAGCACGGGCCGCGCTATTCAATAGCATACAGACTGCCATCGTCTGTACCGATATAAACCACCCCTCGGCTCACACTTGGAGAGGAAGTAACTGGACTGTTAACACGAAACTTCCACAGCACCTCGCCGGTCTCAGTGTTCAAAGCATAAAGGACCCCTCTCCCGGTGCCCAGATAAATACTGTTCCCACAATTGGCAACACAACCTATGACCACACCATCCGATGCAAACTCCCAACGCTTCTCTTGGGTTGCCAGACTAATGGCCACCAGTTTATTCATAGCAGCAATATATAGCGTGTCATCTGTCACCAACGGGGAAGACTCTATTCTGCCCGCTATTCTAGCTCCCCATAGATACCCCGATTGTGGTGGCGGTTCAGGTACAGGAAGCCCGAAGGCATAAGCTTGCAGCCAGTAAGGTTTGAGCTCATGTTCCCAAGGGAAATTGCATGCTTTGCCATCGAAGGCAAAGATGCGCCCGCTAAAGCTGCTGCAATATACTACGCCACGGCTTACTGCTGGCGAAGAAGGTACCGGTGAATATGCTTTGAAGCGGAGACGAAGTTTGCCGCTCCGTCCATCTACAGCATAGCAAAAGCCGTCGTTCGAACCTACATACACTATACCATCGGCCACTGCAGGCGACGATGCTACATAACCACCGGTCTCCAACTGCCACAGCTTTACCCCCCTTACCGCATGCAGGGCATAAAGCGAATAATCATCAGCCCCAAAATACACCACATCGCCGGCCACAGCCGGTGACGACCTGACAGGATAGCCCACCCTGAACTCCCATAGCTTTTCCCCAGTATCTACTTTGACAGCATGTAGTTTGCCGTCGTTTGAACCCACATAGACAATCCCGTTGGCAACAGCAGGTGAAGATTCCACCCAGGAGCCAGTCAAATATTCCCAGCGCTTCGTCCCAGTCGCTGCATCTAGGGCGTAGAGTCTATGGTCTCGGGCGCCAGAATAGACGGTATCACCAGCTATCGCCGGCGACGAGTGGATTGCACCGCCGGCGCGGAAGACCCATTTCAGGTTGCCCGACGGCAATGTGTTACTCGAAGGAGAACAGCCTGTTCGCGCCAGATTATGACGGAACATAGCCCATTCCCCAGGCGAAGAGTTAGAATTCATCCATGCTGGCGGCTTGACTATAACATCAGTACAGTAATACAAGACCACACCGACAACCGAGAACATCGCTATGAGTGCGCCGAGACAAACAGCTAATAATCTAATCCGCCTACGCGACCTTACCCGTAACGACTGCCGTCTTGCCTCCTCCTCCAGTTCTTCAAGGGACACGACCCTGCCGCGCAACAGCGACCAGCAATGCTGGCAGAAAGTTCTACCTACCGGCGTGGGCTTTTGGCATAGCGCACAGATCACCACAAATCCGTTTTTAGCCTCTTGTCCCATACACTATTATCCTTGCCTGAACCGCCTCGCGCCATTATAACAAAACCTGATTGAAATTGCTTCCATAATTAGATACTCGGACCATCAAAACTGTCAAAAGAGGGCGCCAGTTTACTCTGAAAAGCAAAACTCAACAACATGCTTCAGCTCGCATCATCACCGGACAGTACTAAAAATCTTCTCCTGAACTTTTCCCCGACTTTGTTATGACTTGACAAGAGATATGCACAATAGCTAACATTACACTGCCTTTGAGCTATTGCTGACCGGGGAATCCCGCGGCGTCGTCAGCAATGTGTCAAGACCACAACAACAATCAAGGAGGGACTTATGACTACTGATACAGCGAAGCTGGAAGCGTTTCGGAAGGAGGTGCGTGCCTGGCTTAGAGCAAATCTTCCCAAAGGATGGGGGACCCCAGAGTATAAGGCACCAGACCCCTTTAGCCGGGAAGCCCACGAGCTGGGTAAGTGGTGGCAGAAAAAACTGTATGAAGCCGGGTACACCGGTTTCGGCTATCCACCGGAATACGGCGGTATCGTCAGACCACTAGAGGAAATAGCCATCATCCGCGAAGAGCTCGCCCGGCATGGGACACCCCCGGGACCACAATCACTAGGCTTTCTGGTAGCAGCGCCAGCACTTCTGGCGCATGGTCAGGAGTGGCAGAAGAAGCGTTTCATACCCAAAATACTGAGCGGAGAGGAGAGCTGGGCAGAATATTTCTCTGAACCAAATGCTGGCTCAGACATCGCCAACATTCAGACTACCGCGGTAAAAGACGGCGATGAATGGGTGATAAACGGCCAGAAGATCTGGACAAGCATGTGGGAGTTTGCTGACTTCGGACTTATAGCCTGCAAGTCAGACCCAAATGCACCACGGCATCGCAATCTGACCTGTTTCATCGTCGATTGTCACAGCCCAGGCCTCACTAAACTGCCGCTAAGACAAATGACCGGCAACGCAGAGTTCGGCGAGGAATACTTCGATAATGTGCGTGTGCCTGACAAAAACCGGGTAGGAGAGGTCAATCAGGGCTGGGCTGTTGTGCTCACTGCCCTTATGTCTGAGAGAAGCGGTGGCGGTGCCTTCTGGGGTGGAGGCGCCGCAGCAATGGCTGGCACCAGCCTAAGTGCCGCCATGGTCAGAGCAGTCGTCGACCTCGCCAAAGAGACACGCCGCTTTGGCAAGGTAGTCTGGGAGGACCCGGCCTTCAGGCAGAAGATCGCCCAGATGGCCATAGAGGCTGAAGCTATGAGGTGCAGTGGGCAGCGCATGGTGGCCCGAATGCGCAAGGGATGGAGGCCCACCAACGAAGCATCAATAGTGAAGAACTTTCAAGCCGAGATGAGAGTGCGTAACGGCGATATCATCATGGAAATCATCGGCGCCTACTCACAGTTGAACAGAGATTCAAAAAGAGCTCTTAACGGTGGTGATTGGGTGTACCAGATGCTAAGAGCCAGAGGCGCCACCATCGAGATGGGCACCTCTGAAGTCAACCGCAATATCATTGCCGAGAGAGTCCTCGGGTTGCCGCGATAAGCAAAATAAGGATCAGGATGAAAGGAGAATGACAATGGAATGGGCACTCACTGAAGAGCAGGAAATGCTGAAGACCATGGCCCGTGACTTCATGGAAAAAGAGTGTACCAGAAGTCATGTGCGGGCAATGATAGAGGATGAGGTCGGCTATTCCCGGGATCTTTGGAAGAAAATGGCGGAACTGGGATGGCTGGGGCTCATCTTCCCAGAGCAGTTTGGCGGTCAAGCCATGACCTTCAGAGACCTGACTGTCCTCTGTGAAGAGATGGGGCGCTCGCTGTTACCTAGCCCCTTCATCTCCACGGTAATACTATGCGGCTTACCTATCCTTTTCGCCGGTTCGGAACAGCAAAAGAAGGAATACTTATCAAAAATAGCCGAAGGAAATGCCACTTTCGCTCTCGCCGTGCTTGAGGAAGATGGCGATTTCTGGCCAGGTGGCATCAAGATGAGAGCTGAACAACGTGGCAATGAGTATATTCTAAACGGCACCAAGATGTTCGTCTGGGATGCCAAAGCTGCGGACTATTTCCTTCTGGCTGCCCGCACCCGGTCCAGCCATGACCCCGAAGATGGTATCACCCTCTTTATCGTAGACGCCAAGGAATGGGGCGTCTACGTCAGTCCGCTAAACAATATCGATACGCTTAGAAAACAGTCGGAAGTAGTATTCACCAATGTACCTGTCCCTGTAGAGAACATTGTTGGCGAACTGCACAAAGGCTGGGAACCTTTGAAGAAAATGTCCCTCTATGCCACTGCGGCTTTGTGCGCTGAAATGGTCGGCTGCGGCGAAAAAGTACTTGATATGACTGTTGCTTACGCCAAAGAGCGTATAGCCTACGGCGTGCCCATTGGCAGCTTCCAGGCGATCAAGCACAAGTGCGCTGATATGCTCAGCGGACTGGAATATGCTCGATCGCTCATGGAATGGGCCTGTCTGGCACTGAGCGAGGACTCGCCAGAGGCCCCCTTAGCTGTCTCTATGGCCAAGGCTTACTGTGGCGATGTCTGCAAGAAGGTCTGCGATGAGGGCGTCCAGATCCACGGCGGCATCGGCTTCTCCTGGGAACACGATATGCATCTCTACTTCAAACGGGTGAGGACAAACGACACCGCTTTCGGGGGCAGCACCTTCCACCGCGAGCTGGTTGCCCAAATGCTCGAATAGAGCAATCGCACGTTTACAAAAAATATTAGTGCCCGGCCTAATTTGTCAGGCCGGGCACTACCTTTATCCCAGCAATTTTATATGCCCAGCGCCTTTTCCTGGGGCGACTTTGGTGGTGTGATCAGCAGAGCAAGCAAGCTGCCTGCAGTAAGTAGCCCTGCAACCACTTTGAAAGCGATCATATAACTACCAGTGGTATCAAATACCCAGCCAGCCCATATAGGGGCAACTATACCCGCAGGTAACATGAGCAACTGTCCTATGCCCATCATCCGGCCGATTGCCATTCTGCCAAAGAGCCGCACTCTCACCGGCATCATTATGCCAAAACCGATGCCAAAGCCAACACCATATAACAGGAACCAGACATATATCATCGCCTCGGTCTGGTGCAACAGAAAGGAACCAAACGCTATAGCCTGGAGCGAATATGCAGCAAATATCAAGAAACGGAGGTGTTTTTTCTTCATACGGTCAACGATATAGCCGCCGAAAAACCTGGCAGGTATACTCACCAGCACCATAAGAGAGAGCATCCGCGCCGCCTTAACGGGGTCAAAACCGCTATCTGTCAAGAAGGGAATGCTATGTATGCTTATAACCGGTGCCGCCAGGAAATGGCACATCCCCGATATGAGAAGAAGCCAGTAAGCCGGTGACTTTAAGATCTGCGTCAGGGTGAAATCGAACTCGCTCACCTCAGCCGCATACCTGCGCCCTTTCTCCACCATATCTTCGCCACCCACTTCGTCAGCACTGGCACCGTCAGGTAACATGCCATAATGCTCCGGTGGGTGCTGCCTGATGAAAAACCACACCAGTGGAACACCGACGACAAGCATCGTCACGCCACCGATCAAGCAGGTCATCCGCCAGCCTACCACCGTTATCAACCAGGCAACAAGAGGTAAAACCACCACACCGGAGAGGCCGGAAAATATCAAAAGAATACCATTGGCTACACCACGCCTCCTGACAAACCATCGTGCCACCGTCGCCTGTAACGGTATTGCCAGGGCAAGGTCCATGCCGATAGCCAGCAAGACTCCCCACACCACAATGAAGGACCAGAAAGAGTTCACCAAGCTCATTAGAGAAAAGCACACACCTATAAGGAATACCCCGAAAAGGATCAGCCATCTGGGGCCAAACCTATCGGTAAGCCAGCCAGCAACAATTGCTATAGCCCCGCCTTCTATTCTGCCGATGCTGGCTGGTATGGTTGTGAATGCACGGCTTAACCCCAGCTCCTCAGAAATCGGCTTGAACAACGCAGAAAAACCATATGCATGATAGCCATATCCCCATAAGGACAGAAAGCCACCGGTGAGTATTAACCACCACCCGGGAAAAGTGCCCTGAAGTTTTGCTGCCCTCAGTACCGCCGATCTGGCCGCTGGGTCCTGTGTGTTTGCAGTGGTCCTGTTGAAGTTGAAACGCACTGAATTGTCCCCTTTTGCTAGCCTCATTCCTGGCTCCGGGTGCTTGCTAGAATACACAGCTTATCCAGGCAGCACCCTTCAGGCTGGTAAGGCGTGCATATTTTATTCCTTACCTGACCCGTCCTTCAAGTTTCTATACCACCTCTGCTTGTGTAAGCTTTCACCAAAAGCTATAATTCTCATCACCGGGATGGAAGAGGCTGCTTCGTAGCATTGCCTAAGCAACACCGTTCTTCCACTTCATAAAATGGTGTAAGCACCGATGCCACAAAAGGATGTCTGCATAGTCTTGCCCGCCCTGAATGAAGAAGCGACCATAGGCAGGGTCATCGCTGAGATCCCGCGGCAAACACTTGAAGAACAGGGATACCGTGTGACCATCGTGGTGGTCGATAACGGCAGCACCGATGGCACCGGACAAATCGCCCGGCAAAGCGGCGCTGAGCTCATAGTCGAACCGCGCAGAGGTAAAGGCAGAGCAGTTAGGACCGCATTTGAACAAATTAAAGCCGACTTTATTTTTATGCTGGACTCTGACTATACTTACCCGGCGACCTACATTCCCCAAATGCTAGAACTTCTAGAGCAGGGCTTCCCCGCAGTCATCGGCTCAAGGCTCAAAGGCAAGATAGAGCCAGGAGCGATGAGCTGCCTTAACCGGATAGGCAACCACCTTCTCGCCTGGCTGGCGAGCGTCCTCTACTGGAAGAAGATCAGCGACCTTTGCACCGGCTTCTGGGGCTTCCGTGGAGAAGTCATTAAGATGCTTGACTTACAGGCTCACGGCTTCGATCTCGAAGCTGAAATGTTCACACAGCTCGCCAAAAAAGGCTATCGCATAGCTGAGGTCCCCATCCACTACCGTTCCCGCCCCACAAAGGCTAAACTGAACTCACTTAAGGATGGGATCAAGATCGGTTGGAGACTGCTCACCCGACGCTTTTCTGGTTAAACTCGCTCCCGATGTCCAGCCACACCTCAGAGAAAGTGTAAGCCCGCACGTCTTCCCTGCTCACCAGATAGGCAATAAAACTACCTAAATTGTCCTTCTCACCCAGACTGTGATACTCCGACAGCACAGAAAACACCCGCGGCGGCAGGACATAGATTGCCGTGGCAACCAAGCTGGACCGCGGCCGGGCCGGTTTCTCTTCAAACTCCACAATGCGGTTACCATCGAGCCTCACCACCCCGAACTGCGTTGCCCGGCTCCTGTCACCAATATCATGCACCGCCACCAACACATTCCTCCCATCATAAGCAGCGATGAACTTAGTCAAATCAAACTCAAAATAGTTGTCCCCGGCGATGACCAATAGGTCGTCGGCAAATTTTTTCTCCTTTACCCAAAAGTCAAGCGAGCCCACCGCTCCTTTCTTCTGTTCCTCGCTCCATACGTCCTCGACACAGACCTCAACCCGCCTGCTGATAAATTTCTGCCACTGGCGAAAATCAGCTTCAAACCTCCGGTTGCAACAGACGAATACCTCCACATCCGTGGGCACCTTCTCCACAATATGAGTCAGCAGCGGCTTGCCTTTGTATTCAAGCAAAGCTTTGGCTTTCTGGACAGTCAGGGGATAAAGGCGCGTGCCGAAGCCGCTGGCAAGGACCAGACATTTCATGTCGTCATATTATAAAAACAATGCACCGCCCTGGTAAACCGCCAGACTTATGTCTTCCACAGACCCGCCACTGCCAGGGAGCATAACCCCACTCCGGCAATCACTGCCCCAACCCACCCCAAAAGGCAGAGACAGGTGACCACCACACCAGCAATAATCACCCCCACTGCGATCGAAAGCAGGGCACGGCTGAACTTGACCCCTAACAGAAAAGCAGCTATCGACCCCGTCCAGGCACCGGTCATCGGTAGCGGTATAGCAACGAACAATGCCAGCCCTATCCTCTCATACCTTTCAATCATCCTTCCCTGGCGTCGGGTGCGCTGGAATACCCAGTCCACCAGCCTTTTACCGATGTCCACCCGGCTCACCCATCTGGCTATTGACTCCAGGAATAGCAACAAAAACGGCACCGGCAGCAAGTTGCCGGCTATCGCTAGAAGGAACGCCTTGTGCCATGGCATACCCATCAGGTTCATCGCCACAGGCAGGGCACCTCTGAGCTCCACCACCGGCAGCATCGAGAGCACGAACACCACCACCTCCCGCGCCAACGGTGAGTCCAGTAGCTGTTCGACCACCTTTACCAGTCCTTTCCAGTCAGCTCAAGCGCAATTATACCATCCAGCCACCGCCCTGCGTTGCCAGGCGGACAGCCCGACCTGTTTCTTGCGCGGGCAAAAACAAAGATATAATATATAGCCGATGAAAGCGCTCATCCTGTCTGGTGGTAAGGGGACAAGGCTGAAACCTCTGACCAACACCATAGCCAAACAGCTCCTTCCGGTGGCAAACAAGCCCATCCTCCACTATGTTATGGAGCAGGTGGCTCAAACAGACATAAAAGACATCGGGGTCATCATCTCGCCCGAGAGCGGGGACAAAATCAGAGAGTCCCTTGGCGATGGTGCCAGATGGGGCGCTCGCCTTACCTTCATAACCCAACCCCAGCCACTGGGACTTGCCCATGCCGTAAAGACAGCCCGAAAATTCCTGGGCGATTCCCCGTTTCTCATGTTCCTCGGCGATAACCTCATCCAGGGTGGCGTCGCAGACTTCGTCGCCGAGTTTGAGAGACACCAGCCCAGCGCTCTGGTGCTGCTCAAAGAGGTGGCAGACCCTCGCCTCTTCGGCGTCGCCGAACTTGACGGCTCGGGCAAGGTCGTCCGCCTGGTGGAAAAGCCAAAAGAGCCGAAAAGTAACCTGGCGCTCGTCGGCATCTATCTCTTCTCCCCGGAAATTCACCAGGCCATAGACCAGATAGCGCCGTCATGGCGCGGGGAGTTGGAGATAACCGACGCCATTCAAAAGCTGCTGGACAACGGTAAGACAGTGCAAACCCACATCTTAAAGGGCTGGTGGCTGGATACCGGGAAGAAGGACGACCTTCTGGAAGCCAACCGGGTGGTACTTGACGACCTCCTCGAACGAAATGTTAAAGGCGAGGTGGACGAGCGCAGCCAGGTCATCGGCAGGGTAGAAATCGGCGAAGGCACTAGGGTCGAGAACAGCACCATCAGGGGGCCGGTTGCCATCGCCGCCTCGTGCCATATAAAGGACTCATACATCGGTCCCTTCACCAGCATCGGCCCCGGCAGCAAGATCGAAAACTCGAGCATCGAACACTCGGTCATCCTGGAAAGCTGCTCGGTGTGCCACATCGAGCGGCTGGCAGATAGCGTCATCGGCAGGGGTGCCAGGGTGCTCAAGCAGGAACGGGGCTTCAAGGCCATAAAGCTGTTCGTCGGCGATGACACCGAGATCATCCTTTGAAAACAAAGGAAAGGAGCACCATGGTTAAAGAGTACCCCCTGGAAGGCGTCAGGACCTACGACCTCAATATCCTGCCCGACGAGCGTGGCTTTTTCGCCGAGGCACTGAGGCAGGACTGGAAGGAATTCATTGACGAATGGATCGTCCAGGTGAACCTGAGCTATAGCTACCCCGGCATGGTCAGGGCCTGGCACCGGCACCTTCGCGGGCAGGTGGACTATTTTCTGGTAGTACAGGGGGCGATGAAAATCTGCGCCTATGACGAAGGAACTCGAAGGCTTGCCGAGGTGATCGCCAGCGCAGCAAAGCCCACCCTGGTCAGAATTCCAGGCCACTATCTCCACGGGACCAAAACAGTAGGCAACCAGCCATCACTTACCGTCTATTTCGTCACCCGACTTTATGACTACAACGAGCCGGACGAGGAACGCCGCCCCTGGAACGATGCCTCCATCGTCCCCGTCGAGATCAACGGCAACAGGAACGACTTGCGTGTGGGCAAGCCCTGGGACTGGTTCTACCCACCACACAAGTAGCAGTCTAAGGAGGTCAAAATGGGTAAAAAAGTGCTGGTGACCGGAGGGTGTGGGTATATCAGCCACCATCCGGGGAAGGCGACTCCTAAAGACAAAAACTCGCCCATCTCAAAAAACGCGAGTCTACCAAGAGGCACGAAATGAGGTTACTTGTTACGGGCGGTGCCGGGTTTATTGGCAGCAACTTCATTCACTACGCCATAAACGAGCATCCAGATTGGCAGATAACCAACCTGGACAAACTCACCTATGCCGGTAATCTGGAAAACCTCAAAGATTTAGAGGGCAATGCGCGCTATCGCTTCGTCAAAGGTGATATAGCTAATAGGAGACTGATTGACAGGCTACTGGGCGAGGGGGTCGATGTTATTGTGAACTTTGCCGCCGAAAGCCATGTTGACCGCAGCATTTTGGATGCCTCGCCGTTCATCGAAACCAACGTCAAGGGAACCCAGGTACTTCTCGAAGGTGCCAGAAAATATAGTATAACCAAATTTATCCAGGTGTCCACGGATGAAGTCTATGGCTCAATTGAGAACGGTCGTTTCACCGAGAAATCACCCTTAGCTCCCAGCAGCCCCTATTCCGCTAGCAAAGCCGCAGCCGACCTTTTGTGCCTTGCTTACTACAAAACTCACCGCGTGCCGGTGATCATTACCCGCTGCACCAACAACTTTGGACCATATCAAGTTCCTGAGAAGTTAATTCCTCTGGCTATCACCAATGTCCTGGAGGATAAGCCCATCCCGGTGTATGGAGATGGGCTCAATGTCAGAGACTGGATTTTTGTCATTGACCACTGCCGTGCCTTGGACGCTGTAATTCAGAAAGGCAAGCCCGGAGAAATATACAACATCGGTGGCGGTAACGAGAAAACCAACCTGGAGCTCATCCACAGGCTACTGGAGTTATTGAACAAACCACGAAGCCTGATACAGTTCGTCGCTGACCGACCAGCCCACGACCGCCGCTATGCCCTGGATTGCACCAAAATAGCCAATGAGCTGGGCTGGCAGCCAGTTTACTCCTTTGACAAAGCCTTAAGTGCTACTGTGGACTGGTACCTCAAGAACGAGTCCTGGTGGCGGTCAATTAAAAGTGGCGAGTACGCCAAATACTACAGGAAGATGTATCTGAAAAGGTGAAGATAGCAGTCACTGGTGCCAACGGGCAACTGGGTACAGATCTGTGCCAGGTATTGTCTGATTTCAATGTCATCCCCCTTAGCCATGTCGATATCGAAATCACGGACATGGTTTCTGTACGAGAAGTGTTCCTGAGACACAAGCCGGACGTCATCATTAACACTGCTGCCTACGTTCGAGTCGACGACTGTGAGGACGATCCTGACAGGGCTTTTCTGATAAATGCCATCGGCGCCCGCAACGTCGCCGTGGTGGCGGAGGAGATCGGCGCCAAACTGGTCCATATCAGCACCGACTATGTCTTCGGTGGCGAGCCTCAAGCCCGCACCACACCTTATACCGAGTTTGACACTCCCGTCCCACCAAACATATATGGCAAGTCCAAGCTGGCAGGGGAGGACTTCGTCCGCCACCTTTGCCACAGGCACTTCATCGTCCGGGTCTCCGCTCTGTTCGGCACCGCCGGCTCCAGCGGCAAGGGAGGCAACTTCATCGAGACCATGATACGGCTAGCAAAGGAACGCCCTCAGCTTACCGTGGTCAACGACCAGGTCTTCTCCCCCACCTATACCAGAGACCTCGCTGGCAAAATAGCCTGGCTCATCACCACCGAACACTATGGCACCTTCCACATCACCAACAGAGGCACCTGCTCCTGGTACGATTTCGCCACGGAAATACTGAGACAGACCGGGCTGTCCACACCTGTCGTCCCCATCACCTCAGACCAGTACCCACAGAAAGCCCGCCGCCCCCGCTACTCGGTGCTGGACAACTACCACCTCCGCCTTCTGGGTGCCGACGACATGAGGCACTGGCAGGAAGCCCTTACCGACTACCTGAAGAACAAGGGGCACATCTCGTGACAGAGGTTAGGAAAAATACGTCTGATGTGGTCATCATCGGCGCCGGCGTTATCGGCTGCAGCATCGCCTTTCATCTGGCAAAGCTCGGCTCCTGGGACATAACCGTACTGGAAAAGGACGATATCGGCTCCGGCTCCACTGGCAAATGCGCCGGCGGCATCAGACAGCAGTTCTCAACAGAAGCCAATATCCGGTTGTCCATAGAAAGCGTTCGCTTCTTCGAACATTTCGAAGAAGAAACCGGTTACCACGCCGACTTCCGCCAGAACGGCTACCTCATGCTGGCGACCACAGAAGAGGAAGTCGAAGCCTTCAAACGGAACGTGGCATTACAGCGCAGGCTCGGCGTGGATGTCAGTCTCCTCACCCGGCAGGAGGTCAAGGGGCTTGTCCCCGCCCTCAACACCGATGATGTGCTGACAGCAAGCTACTGTCCCTCAGACGGCTATGCCGACCCTTACTGCGTGGTACAGGGCTTTGCCCGCGCCGCCAGAGAGATGGGGGTGAAGTTCCGTCGGGAGACGGAGGTCACCGTGATCCAGAGACAAGGGCAGTCATGGAAAATCATAACCACACAGGGGGACTACTACTGCTCCATCCTGGTAATCGCTGCCGGCGCTTATAGCGGCAACGTCGGCAAAATGCTCGGACTCGATGTGCCCCTTCATCCCCACCGCCGCCACCTGTTTATCACCGCCCCTTCTGACCAGATTCCTAAAAATTCGCCGCTCGTCGTTGAATTCCGCACCGGCTTCTGGTTCCGCAGGGAAGGGCTCTGCCTCATCTTCGGCATGCGCAATCCAGACGAACCCCAGGGATTTGACACCACCGTTGACTGGGGCTTTCTCCCCGCAATCGGCATCGTCGCCCAGAAACGCCTGCCTCTGCTCAATGAACTCAGCATCACCTCAGCCCAAGCTGGGCTTCACGATGATACACCTGACAGTAACGCCATCATAGGCAGAGTACCGGACATTGACGATCTTTATCTCGTCTGCGGTTTCAGCGGCCACGGCTTCATGCACTCACCAGCGGTAGGCAGAATAGTCGCCGATTTAATTGCAGGCAAAGACGCTCCGGACCTCGCCTGTTTCGCCCTGGAAAGATTCAAGCTCGGTAAAATAACAACTGAAGGCTGTTTCATTTAGACGATGTCCCCTTTTGAGTCCGCTGCAAGCCCTAAAGATCAAAAGTACCTCCTTATAGCCTTTGTCGGCTCGCGGGGGATCCCCGGCGCCTACGGAGGCGCCGAGACCTTCGTCGAGGAAATCGCGCCCAGACTGCTACAGCAGGGCTTCCGCGTCTGCGTCACCTGCGAGTCCGCCGGGTTCGGCGAAGACGATTATCAGGGCATCATCAGGCTGCACATCCCCGCCCCCCAGGGCAAGACGCTCACCATACCGGCGATTAACGATATCCTGGCTACCATCTGCCTCCTGTGGAAACGTCCGAAGGTCAGCCTGATATACTTTGTGGCGCCGGATGGTGCCCTGGCAGCCGTCCTCCCCCGCGTCCTGGGCAAAAAGGTGGTGGTCAACACCGACGGTCTGGAATGGAAGCGCCCTACTTTGAGACGCCCCTATTTTTCACCCTTCTGGAAATGCCTCGCACCGCTTACCGCATGGTACCTCAAATTTTCCGAATGGCTGGCGGTGAACATAGCCCACAGGGTAATCGCCGACTCCTCAGTCATCAAGGAGTACCTGGAAAAGAGCTACCACACCCCCAAAGCCGTTTACATTCCCTATGGCGCTAGGGCATTGCTCACCGCCGGGACCACCATCAGCCAGGAACAGGGGGTGCTCGACAGCTTTGGTCTATCGCCCCAGGGCTACTATCTCACCGTCGGCAGGGTCGTGGCGGAGAACAACATCCACCTTGGACTGAAAGGTTTCAAAAAGTCGGGCTCGAGCCGCAAGCTGGTCATCATCGGCAACTTCAACCCCAAAGACGGTTACAACCGCTTCCTGTGGGAACTCAAGGACAATGCCGCAAACATAATATTCCTCGACCCGATATACGATAAACAGGTGCTCGGCGCGCTCAGAAAAAACTGCTTCGCCTACATCCACGCCTATGAGCTGGGCGGCACCAACCCCTCACTACTGGAGCAGATGGTCTACGGTCGCCCTGTACTGGCGTACGACGTACCCTTCCACCGCGAGGTGCTAGGCGATGGCGGCATTTACTTCAATAGCGAGGACGAGCTGGCACGGCATATCGCCGCTCTGGAAAGCGGGAGCTACGACCTGGACCGGCTCGCCGCCTCGATGTCCCAGCGGCTTGCCGAAGAGTACAACTGGAGGTCGGTCACCGAGAAATACAGCGCCCTTTTCCGGGAAATGCTGTCACCACCATAACAACTCCACATGGGAGACTGGCTCACTAACATGGATGCAAGCATCATTGTGCTCACCAAAAACGCCGGCGAAGGCTGGGAGAGACTGCTCCAGCGCCTGTTTTCGCAGAATTTCAACGGCGATTATGAGGTCATCGTCATAGACTCCGGCTCCAGCGATGGCACGGTGACCACAGCGCAACGTTTCCCGGTGAGGCTGGTGCAGATACCGACCCATGAATTCCACCACGGCAGGACGAGGAACCTCGGCGCCGGGCTTGCCCGCGGTAGCATCCTGGTCTACATCACCCAGGACGCCCTGCCACTTCGGGACGACTGGCTCCAAAAGCTTACCGCTAACTTCGCCGACCCCTCGGTAGCCATGGTGTGCGGCCGACAAGTCCCCTGGGAAAACACCAAACCGCCGGAGAAGTTCTTCCATCTGTACAACTTCCCCGATTTCAAAATCCGCATCACCTCACACGACCCGGACTACTACCACGATAACCTGTTCATCTCCGATGTCAACTCAGCCCTCAGAAAGGAGGTCTGGCAGCAGTCCCGCTTCTCGGACAAAGTCGTCGTGGCTGAGGACAAAGAGCTGGCAAAGCGCCTGCTCGATGCCGGCTGGACAAT
The DNA here is from genome assembly GCA_036821185.1 of Chloroflexota bacterium. Classification (GTDB taxonomy): domain Bacteria; phylum Chloroflexota; class Dehalococcoidia; order GIF9; family UBA5629; genus CALJTV01. The sequence continues at coordinate 532,786 of DAISKD010000001.1, forward strand.
TATCTATGACCCTGAAGCCGCCGTGTACCACGCCCACGACCTCACCCTCCGCAGCGTTTTTGACCGATATGTCCTTTTCGGCATCGCCCTTGCCCAGGGTGCCGGTGGTCTCCCCCGCTCCAGGAACTGGGTTGCCCACCGTCTCGGCTACATATTCCAGGAGATCAAATTCGTCCTCTCCACAGGACGCTGGTGGTACTGGCTACCCTATTCCATAGCCTACGAGCTGAGCAAGCTCTGCGGCATCGCCTGCGGCTGGCTGTCCTCTCTTTTAAGGAAATGGCTAACCCGCCGGACAATGTAAGCCCCTCGGCTCCCTGCTTACCCTCTTCCTCCATAGACCGTGACTATGAACAACGACTGCCTAGTTACCTCTCCCTCAATGCAACGCAAGCCACCCGATTTCCTACTTACCATCTCCTATGGACCTCAATTTTCCCTCTAGGGAGAGGGTTAGGGTGAAGGTTAGTGAGCCCCTCGATTTACCCTCTCCCTTGAGGGAGAGGGAATAGCTTCTTCTTTTGTGACCCAGCCTTCACGATTTACCCTCTCCCTTGAGGGAGAGGGTTAGGGTGAGGGTGAAATCAACCCCGCAAACAGTTACAATACATACAAAAAATGTGGCAGTACAGAGAACTAATCCAGAACCTGACTGTAGCCGAGTTCAAAAACCGCTACCAGAACACCACCCTCGGCTTCTTCTGGTCGCTGCTAAGCCCCCTGCTCCTCTCCATGGTCCTCTGGTTCGTCTTCAGGAACTTATTCCGCCAGGAGGAGAACTTCGCCGCCAACCTCCTGGTGGGCATAATGGCGTGGCGCTTCTTCGCCACCGCCACCTCATCCGCCCTGGGGGCGGTGGTGGGCAAGCCCAGCCTGGTGACCAAGGTCTATATCCCGCGGCAGATACTGGTGCTGAGCAATGTACTGGCAAACCTCATCAGCTCCCTCCTGGAGTTCCTCGTCCTCCTGCCCATCCTCTTCGTCCTGCTCAAGTACCTTCCCATCACCGTGCTACTCTTTCCCCTGGTGCATATCGTCTACCTACTGTTCATCTACGGCATCGGTCTGTTCCTCTCCGCACTGTACGTCTACTTCCGCGACCTCAACCAGATATGGGAGGTGCTGATAAACATCCTGTTCTTCTGTTCCCCCATCATCTACCCCCCGTCCATAGTCCCGGCATACCTCATGCCCTACTATGCCCTTAACCCCATGACCCAGTTCATAACCGCCTACCGCGACCTTATGGTCGCCGGCAGGCTGCCACAAGCCCTCAGCATAGCCGGCCTCATCGTCGTTGCCATCGTCGCCTGGTTCGTGGGCAACCTTATCTTCAACCGTCTCCAGCGCCGCTTCGCCGAGGAGATATAGCCCATGCTTACCGTCGCTAGTGTTCCGCTGAACGCTAAAGCCCGCCACATGCAGGGCAGATGTGAAGGCCCTTCCCTCTCCCTTGAGAGGGAGTCAGGCGGAGGCATTTCCCTCTCCCGTCAGGAAGAGGGTCAGGATGAGGGTGTAAAATGTCTGCAGTAATTGCCCAAAACATCTCAAAAAGGTTCCGCATCCCCAAAGAAAAAAAGACCACCCTCTTCCAGAACATCGTCGGGCTGGTCAAAAGACAGTTCGACTACGAGGAGTTCTGGGCGCTGAAAGGCGTCAGCTTCGAGGTAAACAGAGGCGAGACCTTTGGCATCATCGGCAGGAACGGCTCCGGCAAGACGACGCTGCTCAAGATACTGGCGAAGGTGCTGTACCCGGACGGAGGCACGGTGACCATAAACGGTAAGGTCGCTTCCTTCCTGGAGCTCGGCGTCGGCTTCCAGCCTGAGCTCACCGCCCGCGACAACGTCTACATCTACGCCTCCATCCTCGGCATGGGGCGGAAACAGGTGGACAAGGTATACGATGATATCTTCGAGTTCGCCGAGCTTAAAAAGTTCCAGGACATGAAGCTCAAAAACTACTCCTCCGGCATGTACCTCCGACTCGCCTTCTCCACAGCCATCCACGCCCGTCCTGAGACCATGCTCGTGGACGAGGTCCTGGCGGTGGGCGATGAGGCCTTCCAGAAAAAGTGCATGGCTAAGATAAACGAATTCAGAAGGCAGGGCATGACCATCATCCTGGTCTCACATGATCTGGGTATGGTCAGCGAGCTCTGCCAGCGCTCCCTGCTGCTCGACGCCGGGAGGGTGCTCTCCTTGGGCAATACGGAAAAGGTGATCGCCGATTACCACTCCTTGCTCCAGCGCTAGTTTCTGACCAGATTATTGACCCCAGATCTGATACATTCTATACTAAAATCTAAAATCTGGAGGCATCATAAACAGTGCAGCAACTCCTCAGCAACCTACACCCCGGGCTATCATCCTGGTAACGCTGGACGCCCTCCGGGCTGACCACCTGGGGTGCTACGGTTACCCCCCACCCACCAGCCCTTTCCTGGACAGCCTGGCATCGGATAGCATCGTCTTCGAATATGCTTTTTCGCCTATACCGCTCACCACTCCCTCCCACACCTCCATCCTCACCGGCGGATATCCCGGGTTTCACTCCATCGGCTTCCATAACGGCGACCGGCCCCTGAGCAGAGACCAGGAGGTCACCCTTCCCCAGCGCGAACTCAACCGCCCCCACGAGCCCAGGCACAGCGCCGACCGTACCACCGCAGCGGTGCTCGACTGGCTTGGCATCCACCACACCTCCCCTTTCTTTCTCTGGGTGCACTACGGAGAGCCGCATGGACCTTACACCCCACCACCTCCCTACGATAACCTTTTCGTGGGCAATAAACTCTATGGCACCCCCCGTTTTCTGGAAAAAGTCCCCGATTGGGAAACAGGTGGTATTCCACATTACCAGGTGCTCAAGCCCCGGCGCGATGCCGATGGCAACCTCATGGACTATGAAAAAGACCTCGCCTACTACTGGTCTTCCACGGTCTCACCGTCACCCTAGAGCAGGTGTATGTACCGCTGTTGATAAAGCCCCCCTCGCAGAGCCAGCTAAGACCGGTACGGTTCGGCATGCCTGTAAGCACCATCGACATCATGCCCACCGTCCTCGCCTGGCTGGGACAGTATGCACAGTACCTGACGCTTCAGGGAATGAACTTGCTGCCGTCCCTTCAGGACAGCCTCATTTCCCTGCCGCAGCGGTACATATTCTCCGAGATCCCAACCCAGCTTTCGGTAATCAGCGGTCGCCTCCAGCTACTCTACGGCAAGGAAAAAAAGGACATGTCCTATCCCCGGGTGCCGGCGGTGGAAGAGCTGAGGCTCATCGACCATACAGCCGACCCACTGGGCAGACGTGACCTTTCCACAGAATGCTCTGAGACCGCAACAGCGCTCAAGACCGCCGCCGAGTCCTATCTCAAGATTCCCCAGCCATCTTACACCGAAGGACAGCTTCCCCCAGGATGCAGAAGAAATAAGACTGCGATTGAAACAGCTTGGCCATGTGTATTAACATACTGTGGGAGAGGCAAACAAGGTTAAGGCAATGACCCAAGTATGCTCTGTCTGTGGAAGTAGCAACACCGAATTGGAGGACAAACTTCAGAGTTCCTTCTCCGACGAGTTGCTTGAGCTACATCGTTGCAGATCCTGTGGCACATTGTTTTACCCGCATTCAAAAGGCATTTCCTACGATGAATGTAGCTTAGGATCCACTAAATTCTATATAGAGTTTAACGCGGGCCTACATGCCCCCTCCCACTTTATAACCAACCTGCGTCAGTTAGCCAGGGCAAAGCCAAAACCTAGTTTTTTAGATGTCGGCTGCGCCTTCGGTTTTGCACTGGACATGGCCCGATACCTGGGCTGGGATGCCACTGGGGTAGAACCATCGCCCATCGCCTTGGAAGGGCAAAGAACGCTGCAGTTAAACATCATACAGGATTACTTAGAGTCAGCCGACTTGCCGTCCGCCTACGACCTCGTCCTAAGCAGCGAAACTATTGAGCATGTCCCAGACCCGCAGGGCTTCCTCAACCTGATCAACAAATACCTAAAGCCTGACGGTATTCTGTGCCTGACCACGCCGAACAGCGAAGCATATGCCTCTGAATCAGTAGGAGAAAAGCTAGCGATGGCCTCCGCAGGGGTTCATCTCAATATCTTTTCACCCTACTCCATCGGGTTGCTCTTGGAGAGAGCTGGCTTTGCCGACTGTCGAATAGAGACCAGCGGGGGCGTCACAGGGAAAAAAGGGCTGGTGGTTTTTGCCACTAAGACGGGCAGACTTCCTAATTTTAAATACATAGCACCACTCGACAGCTCTTGCATCAAATTCATGATCGAATATCTCGAATATTTGGTCGAGGCCCGGGAAAAAGAACGGGACTACCTGTACGATGGGGCACTATACAGGCTCGTAGAGCTATATACGAACTTAGGGAATCTGGCGCAGGCACACAGGCTCAGCATCAAGTTGGATGAAAGCATCAGTGCAAAATATACGGTCGTCAGAGAGGAGTCCATAGATGCTTTTCTTCAAGTAGCCCGGCAAAAAGCAATCGGTTTCGACGATTATATCGCCAGTTCGCCATCATTCCTATCGCGATATCTCTATTGCAAAGGCATGGTCTGCTTAAACTTGCTGAGCGACTTTGCCAGAGCGGAAAAGCTCTTCACTCTGGCACACGATTTGTTTAGCCACGAACAAGACACATTCAGACAATCTTTCGCCTCAAATTGGCAAATGGCCAGCAGGGCAAAATATCATGCGGCCCTCAGTATGTTGTATGCCAAAAACAAAAAAGAAGGTCTACGCATTTTCGATCAACTTTTATCGAATGAACATGATTGCCCTTCGGACCTGATTCCGCAGGTCCATCTTTACAAAGGCATAGCCCATTTGCAACTCGGTGAGATTATCAGCGCACTAAAATCGTTTACACTTGGTTTAAAAAAGGCAACCAAACAAGCTTTTGTCAGACGCGCCATCGATTATATAATCCTTGTCCTAAGACAGGGATGGGAGTTATCTCTTTACGCAACCATCACAGATCCCAGTACCTATACTAAGGTACCCCGCTTTAGAAAACTCAAGCTCCTGTTCTGGTTCACATTTAGGAGACTCAGGCGACTTCTAACGTTCATGTTCGTCAAATAGTGGTGGCTATTCACAACATCCGGCTACCCCTGCTACCATCAGGCACCCATAAGCAACGCCCACTGGTAAGCATTTGGATATAAGCGTCTCCTCTTCTTCTATTCCTTTGAAGAAGTCTCCTCTTGCGCCTTATGCCCTGATTCACTAACACCTCTTTCAAAAACAAGATTACTCCTATGAGCCATGGTATAGGTGCGGGGCTAAACAAACTACTCGGCCAGAATGCTTTGACAAAATTCCCCAACTCCATGTTCTTAAAGTAAGTCAAAAGCATGTTTCTACAAATTCTTATTTTCCTCTTAATGCTCATCCCGTAGGCAACGCCTCCAATATGATGGACCACAATGTTAGGGTTATGTACACACCAGTAGCCTTGAAGATTTATCCTGTACCCTAGATCATGGTCTTCCCAATCAGACACAAAATCACCATCTAGGAATTCGCCGAGTTCACGCAACACATCGCGGCGATATATAGCAGCAGCACCACAGGGCGCGAGACAGAAACATGGAGTGTAAATAGCCTGACGGTGGACCGCTATCAGCCCGCTGGCATCAAAAAAAACAGGCGCGTACCTGACAAACGACCCCCTGGTAGCAATACTGCAGGATACGGCTGCGATTTTCGGATTCGACTCCAGAGACTCCACTAGCCTTTCGACAAAGTCGCGCGGAACCGAACAATCAGGGTTCAGCAATACGATGTACTTGCCAGCCGCGCAATTCAGCCCAACGTTATTGGCTCTCACAAAGTCCACATTCTCGGGTAAAGCTATGAGCTTGACTCGGTGATAGTTATCTCGAATGAGCTCCCTAGAGCCGTCTGTAGAGGCATTGTCCACCACTATGACTTCATGATCGGGGTATGTCTGGTCAAGGACTGTGTCCAGACATTCGGTGATGTACCTTTTGCCATTGTAATTTACAATTATGGTGCTGACAGCCTATCTTTCCTTACCCTTGGCCGGCGGGATCGTCCAAACGATGAAGAAAGGCTTGACTTTCACTTTTTTTACGCCAAGAGTGACGTGCTCACTCTCTCTATCTGCCCCTTTCACACAATATACTGCGATGGTGATATCATCAAAATAATCAGAATGTAATGATAGAGCGACCATGAGATTTTGGGACGCGCAGTTGCACAGAGGTTCGAAGATAAACGAACATGATTCTTTGTCTTTCACCGCGGACAGATCCACATGACACTGCCGAAGGGGCTTCGCTGAGTACTCCTTATACAAACCCAGCGTGAGGCGTCCTTCCCCTTCCCGGAAAGACTTCCCGCCAGTGCCGAAAATGAAATCAATCCGGTACAGACCATCTTCTTCGTATACGAGAGGTGAGACTATGCTACTATTATTTTTGAGTAGTACTATCTTCGGGCGTGTAAACAGTCGCGCCCATAGTCTTCTGACAAAGTACACAAACCTTTCCAACTCAGACCAGCCTTCGCCTGCTATAAAGCCGACGCTGTTTGTCCTTGTAGTTGATTGTACCAGATATGTCAAGACACCGCGCGCATGCAACGCAGTCCACTGTGCAAGCCCACCTTAAATCAGCAGCGAACATTCAAGTACCTGCAGATGGCGTAAAATACATCCTGCGGTCTCTCTATTAGGATGGTTGATGTTGGCGATTATCAGCAGCGCATTTTCGTGGTGGTCACCTTTTATCACACCGTGCTCCGTCTCCCGGGGCAATGTCTGCACCTTAGCCTCACCGAAGGGGCAGAAGCCGTGGTCGGAGACGATGATCAGTCCATTGGTCCGTCCTCCATAAAGCCGGTGGCAAACAGGAGTTCGCCAATCCTGTCATCCAGCCTGCGGCACCATTCCAGGACGGTGTCCTCTCCCCAGTGAAAGTGCTGCGCCCTGTCCAGCAGGGTGTACACCGCGATGAGCAGGTCAGGTCTTCTTAGCAGTAGCGCCCTGGTCCTGGCAGTCACCGCTCAAGCCCCTCCTGCCATTCCCTCTCATTGATTGATAGCCCGAACCCTACCGGTCGGAAATCCACATTGAAGCAGTAAGGCGGCACCACAAAGGGTACATTCAATACACAGACCTTCTTCCCCTCCCTCTGCACTATGTCCCAGATGAAGTCAACCTTTATGTCCTCCCGCCTAACTATGTTCCCCCAACCACAAAGCTGTTGTGTCCGTGTTCCCGTTATGTCCTGCCGCAGAATATACCACACCATATCGAAGGCGAGACCGGCTTCTCCCTGATGACCAGCTCGCGGCAATCAGCGGTCTGGCTCAGCTTTTTGAACGAAGGCAGGAAGTCCAGGTTCGGCCTTACCACCGTCCAGGTGGCACCGTCTATCCCCAGGACGAATATCAATATCTGACCTCCAGCACTATGCCCGCGCCGATGTTTTTGCCCCGTGACAGGACAAACCTGCCCAGCTCCGGTATTTCACAGAACCTCTCCACCACCAGCGGCTCGGTGTCAAAAACGATGGTCGCCGCCTCGTGTTCGCCAATGTGGTCAGGACGCTCCATCAGTACCTCACCGGTCTCCGAGTCGATCTTCTGACAAAACTCTCTGATACAGCACCTGACCCGTCGTGTACCGCATCTCAATTCCAGCGTGTCGCCAGTGCTCAGCCTGCCATCAAGCAGCACCGCCTCGCCAAGGAACCTGGTGGTCACCACCGGAGCACTGTCGACCAGCCCACCGACCTCGCCGCGCACTGCCCTACAGGTGGTAACAAGTCCCACGCTGTCTCCTTCCTCTGCTTCCTCAAGTTCACCCTCGAACCTCCTTATTTGCTGCACCCTCCCTCTGGACCCGGAGGGATAGAATACCAGTTCATCGCCTTTACACAGTTTGCCCGATTCCACCCTGCCCACCACGATTTCCCGCCCATCAACGGTATAAATATCCTGGACCACAAACCTCAACGGTCTGGTCTGCCGTCTTATCTCCATGCTGTCCAGCGCCTCTATAAGGGTAGCCCGTTATACCAGGGCATCCTTCCCGATTTGCGGTAAATGTTGTCCCCCCATGGCTGACCCCGGGATGAACGTAACTCCATGATAACCGAACGAGTCCAGCAGGGCGGCGACTTTTTCCCTGACATCATCGAAGACCTCCTGCTGGTAGCCTACAGCGTCCATCTCGTTCACCACCAGCAGTTCCTTCAGCCCGAGCATCCGTGTCAGGAACACGTACCTCAGAGCTGGTTCAGATAGATCAGCGGTACCGACTGACTCCCTCCCATAATGGGAGAGAGTATGATGGGAGAGGGTGAAAACAAGCAGAGAAGGAAGCCTGCTGTTCTGGCCTCAGGACTGAAGACCAAAGTGTCACCGGTCTACTGGACGGGTACCACCTATTGACAGGACGACACCCGGAGGGGTAAATTCGGTCCCGGAGGTCGGTATGAAGCTGGTCAGCGCCTGTCTGCTTGGGGTGAGGTGCAACTGGCGCGGGGATGAAAGCTACCTCGACGGGAATGTGCTGAAGCTGGCAGGGGCAGAGCCAGTGCTGCCGGTGTGTCCGGAGCAGCTCGGTGGGCTGCCCACGCCGAGGGTCCCGCAGGAGATACACGGAGGCAGCGGCGAGGACGTGCTCGTCGGCAGGGCTAGGGTCATCAATAAGGAAGGCGTGGACGTTACCGCACAGGTCATCAGAGGTGCCGAGGAGACGCTGAAGCTGGCAAGGCTCGCCGGCATCACGGAGTTCATCGGTAAATCGGGAAGTCCCTCCTGCGGCTGTAACTGGATATACGACGGCTCGTTTTCGGGAAAACAGACATCGGGCAAAGGGGTCACCGCAGCACTGCTGGAGAAGCACGGCATCAGCCTAATCCCTCAGGAGGAGCTGGCAGCACAGGGGTGATTCAGGAGTGCATTTTGTGGCTGACCACCACCCGGTATTCGCCATCACTGCGGCACTCCACCGGCACCTCCCCCTGGGGAGCATCGGAATAGCGGGCGGTGAGCCTGGCAGCAAGCTCCACCGCTTCGGGCGTTTTGTCGCCGCGAAGAAGCCCCAGCGGACCGGGATAGCCTTTCACCTCCAGCACATAGTCCCCGGGCTGCCTTAGCTCTAGAAGCAGGCTGTTCTCGCGTTCGTTCCTGCCGATCACGATGTGGGCATTGCCCTGGAAGAAATGTCTGCCGATCTTGAGCAGCTCGATGTCTTTTACGGTCACCTTCTGCTGCAGATGGAACAGTCCTCTGAGCCGCGCCGAAAATTCTTTGTTGGTGAGCAGACAGCCACCGCCGGGCGTGTGGTAGCCCATGATGCCGAACTTTTGTGCCAGCTCAAGCTGCGGTCTGCGGCCCCTGCCCTCAATAGCCAGCAGGCGTCCCCTGTCCACCCACCCCTCCCGCTCGGGCACCGTCTCAGGTAGCAGCTTCGCCGAGAGCGGGCGCAGGATGAGCCCCTCAAGCCCGGACCTCCTCTCCTCAAGGTGCAGCGCCGCCCGGTGCTGGGTCATCGGCCTCTCCCCGAGCACATCGCCGGTGACCAAAAAACGGGCACCCACCCCCTGTGCCACCTCCCAGGCACGCTTGAGCATGTAAATGCGGCAGTCAATGCAGGGGTTCATACCGCTGCCATAGCCGTGGCGCGGGTGCCTCACCAGCTCGATGTAGTCGTCGCCCGCCTCTATCCTGATAAGAGGGACATCGAGCTGACGGGCAAGATGGGCGGCATAGTCCCTTTTATCGTCGGAGAAGGGAAGTAGCAGGTTCACCGCCACCACCTCCACACCCTGCTCCCTGACCAGCTTTATCGCCAGTGCTGAGTCGACGCCGCTGGAGAGCAGACCTATAGCTTTGATGCGTTCCACCATGCCGCCTGAAGAAAATGCTAATCAAAAGGCTGGGCGTTCCTACGGGGACGCCCAGCCCTTTGGTGGGGTTTAAGAGCCCGGGATTATCCCTTGCCGATGCGGAACATTTTGGTGCCGCATACCGGGCAGACACCCTGGGTAGCGGGCTTCCCGTTCTTCATCCGGATGTTTCGGGCGTCCTTCATCTCCCTCTTGGTGCGGCACTTCATGCAGTAGGCTTGCATCTACCCACCTCCTTGTTTGATGGTTGCCAATACGATAAACCATTCTATCTCGTGTTGTCAATAGTACTAAGGTGATATTTGCACCAATTTTTGAATTTTTGCCTTCTCCCCCCAGGACTGCTAAAATGGGGGCTCACAAGGAAATAAAACAAGAGGAACATCACTACATGACAAAACACCCCAGACCCAAGACGCTCGGCGCACTTAAAGCCTCCGGCTACCAGCCGCTTACCGTCAGGGAGGAGATGAGGCGCAACCTCATTGCCATGATAAAGCAGGGGAAGACCGTTTTCCCCGGGATTATAGGCTACGATGAGACGGTGGTCCCCCAGATAAAAAATGCCATCATTTCTGGCCAGGACATCATCTTCCTCGGCGAGCGCGGGCAGGCAAAATCGCGCATCATGCGGCTTATGGTGAACCTGCTGGACGAGGAGGTGCCCTATGTCAAGGGGTGTGAGATCAACGACCAGCCTCTGGCGCCTATCTGTAAGCGCTGCCGCGATAAGCTGGCAAAGGAGGGTGACTCCCTGGAGATAGACTGGCTCCCTCGCTCGGAAAGGTACGGCGAAAAGCTGGCTACGCCCGACATCACCGTCGCCGACCTGATCGGCGATATCGACCCCATCAAGGTGGCTGAGGGCAGATACCTCTCCGATGAGCTTACCATCCACTACGGGCTCATCCCCAGGACCAACCGCGGCATTTTTTGCATCAACGAGCTCCCCGACCTCAGCGAAAAGCTCCAGGTGAGTCTGTTCAACCTGATGGAAGAGGGCGATATACAGATAAGGGGCTACCGGGTGCGCCTGCCCCTGGATATATTGCTCGTTGCCAGCGCCAACCCTGAGGACTATACCAGCCGCGGCCGTATCATCACCCCGCTCAAGGACAGGTACGGAGCCCAGATACGCACCCACTACCCCACCACCATCGAGGACGAGATCGCCATCGTGGAGCAGGAGCGCAGGCGCTTCCGCGATGGCGACATCGAGGAGTATGTCCCTCAGTATATGAAGGAGATCATCGCCGAGATAACCCAGCTCGCCAGAAAAAGCCCTGAAATAAACCAGCGCTCCGGGGTCAGCGTCCGCGTCTCCATCGCCAACTACGAGACCGTGCTCTCCAACGCCATCAGACGGGCAGTAATGCTCGGCGAAAAGCTGGCAGTCCCCCGCATCAGCGATCTGCCATACATTATGTCATCAACCATCGGCAAGATCGAGATGGAAGGCTACGAGGATGCCAAGGAAGAGAAGACGATAGAGCAGCTAATGAAACGGGCAGTGCTCACCACCTTCAACCGCTGTTACCGCTCATATAACTTCGATGATGTGGTCTCTCGCTTCAATGAGGGCGTCACCTTCGAGACCTCGGATATGATGAGCGCTGAGAAGTACCTGCGCCAGGCGAAGTCGCTGGGTGGCATGATGCAAGCAGTGAAAGCAGTGATTGATTCCGAAAGACCGGAGATGGTAGCCTCGGCGGTGGAGTTCATCCTGGAAGGACTGCACCTCAACCGGAAGCTGAACAAGGAACAGGTCAAAGGAAAAACTATATATAAGTAATATGGCTGTATATCGCTACTCGGAATGGGACGGCACCCAGGATATTTTCGACCTGGACGCCGATGAGTTGATGAAACATCTGGAACGCTATTTGATGCCCTATGGCGACCTATCCTACGCCCTGCGCTCTTTACAACGCGGCGGAATCACCGATAGCCAGGGACGGCGTCTCCCCAGCCTGGAAGACTTGCTGGACAGGTTGCGACAAAGGCGCCAGCAGCAGTTGGACAGGTATAACCTGGGCTCAATACTGGACGATATCCGCAAGAGGCTGGACAACATAGTCAATACGGAGAGGGAAGGTATCTCACGGCGCCTCCAGGAGGCAAGACAGCAGGCAGCAGAAGGTCCCTCAGAACTGAGCCAGGAAGAACGGGAAAGGTTGCTCAAAGCTCTGGAGGATAGGGCGGTGCGGAACCTGGAGAAACTGGATGCGCTGCCACAGGACATCGGCGGTCAGATAAGAGAGCTCTCCCAGTACGATTTCATGGATGACGACGCCAGGCAGCAGTTCCAGGAACTTATGGACATGCTGAAGAAGTACGCCATGCAGCCCTATGCCCGGAACTTAATCCAGCAAGTCAAGAATCTGCAGCCGGGCGATATGGCCGCCATAAGGCAACTGCTCCAGGCGATTAACCAGATGCTGGAACAGCGCCTTCGGGGTGAACAGCCGGACTACCAGGAGTTCCTCCGCAAGTTCGGACACTTCTTCGGACCCCAACCGCCGCAAAGTCTGGACGACCTCATCGAGTACCTGCAGGAGCAGATAAGGCAGGCGCAGTCACTGCTGGAAAGTCTCTCGCCTGAGGACAGGCAGGCACTCGAGGAGATGCTGGACTCGGTGACCGATGCTGCCACCCGCAGGGAGCTTGCTCGCCTTAGCGCCAACCTCCAGGCGCTAAACCCCGACTTTCCACTATACCAGCACTACCTCTTTTCCGGTGAGGAGCCGATCTCATATCAGGAAGCCCTCAAGCTGATGGAAATGTTGCACAAAATGGACAGGCTTGAGGCGGAGATGGAAAATGCGCGGTACAGTCGCTCCATGGAGACCATCAACGAGGAACTGCTGAGAGAGCTGCTCGGTGAGCGAGCCGCCAGAGAGCTGGAACAACTGCGCAACATCGCCCGCGTGCTGGAGGAGGCCGGCTATATCCAGCAAAACGAATATGGCTATGAGCTAACGCCACGCGGCATCAGGAAGATCGGGCAGAAAGCACTTCAGAACATTTTCGAAAAGTTGAAAAAAGACGTCTTCGGTGGACATAACCTGAGACGAAAGGGACAGGGCGGCGAGCAGACCGGGGAGACCAGAAGGTATCAGTTCGGTGACGAGTTCCAGGTCCACATTCAGAGGACAGTAATGAACTCCATCTACCGTGAGCCCAAGGCTCCACCATTACACATCGCTCCGGAGGACTTTGAGGTCTTTGAGACCGAAGCCCTCACCCGCTCTGCCACGGTACTGATGCTAGACTTAAGCCTGTCCATGCCCATGAGAGGCAACTTCGAAGCGGCAAAAAGGGTTGCTATCGCCCTCGATAGCCTCATCAGGAGTCAGTACCCCAGAGACATCCTTCACATCATCGGCTTCTCCACCTATGCCCGCGTGATCAATAAGGACGAGCTGCTCTATATAAGCTGGGACGAGTTTGACCCATACACCAATATCCAGCAGGGCCTGGCTCTAGCCCGGCATTTGCTGAGCAAGGCAAGAGCTGCCAACAAGCAGGTGATACTGATAACCGATGGCGAGCCCACCGCCCATATTGAAAATGGACGCCTGTTCCTGCAGTACCCACCCAGCCTGCGCACTCTGCAGCTAACGCTCAGAGAGGCGAGAAGGTGTACCCAGAGCGACATCGTAATCAACACCTTCATGCTCGATACTTCCCAGCTTTATACCTCGTTCGTCACCCAGATGGCAAAGATAGGTAAAGGGCGTGTCTTCTTCACCAGTGCTAATAGCCTGGGACAGTATATACTCGTGGACTACATCACTAATAAGAGGCGTCGAATATAGTTTAAAGGAGGTAACGATGCGTGCAGCTATTCTGGTGGGCGACAAGCTCGAAATCAAAGATGTGCCCAAGCCCACACCCAAATATGAACAGGCTTTGGTCAAGCTAACAGTTGCCGGCGTCTGCCACTCGGACATCCATATGGTCAAAAGGGACTGGGCCAGGATGACCGCAACAGTCCAGATCCCTATAGGACATGAAGGCATAGGTATAGTGGAGGAGCTAGGTCCCGGTGCAGAGAGGTCTGTGCAGGTCGGCGACAGGGTGATATTGGGACTGGGAGGGTTTACCGGATACTGGTGCGGCGCCTGCGAGTATTGTCTCAGTGGTAGACCGAGGCTATGTCGGCAGGCGGTGCCTATCATCGGCACTTACGCGGAGTACATCGTTGTCTGGGCAAAATCGCTGGTGAAACTGCCCAACGAGGTGAGCGACAACGAAGTGTCGCTGGCTTGCGGCGGTCTCACTGCCTATGGCGCGGTGAAAAAGCTCATCAAATATGCGGTAACGCCGGGGAAGCCCGTAGCCATCGTTGGCGCTGCCGGTGGACTCGGGCATTACGCCATCCAGATAGCTAAACTCTTCGGTTACCAGGTGATCGGGATAGATATCGGCAAAGAAAGGCTCGATTTCGTAAAAAGCATGGGGGCGGATTACGCTGTAGATGCCAGCGAGGCAACCCAGTTTGTTCGCGAAAAGCTGGGCGGCGCTTACGCCAGCATCGTATTCACACCCAAGGTCGCCGGTTTCGAGCTGGGACTGACCCTGCTCAGGCGCGGTGGCATATTCATCGGCGTGGGTATGCCTGCGGTGAGCGAAGGCGGAATAACCTTAATGCCACTGGATGTGCTGAACAGGGACTTATTGATAATGTCCTCAGGCGCAGGCACGGTGGAGGATATGAGGGAGCTCGTCCAGCTGGCTGCTGCCGGCAAGGTCAAGAGCCACGTGGCTAGAGTCGCCACCCTCGAGCAGGCCCCTCAGGTGCTCGAGGAACTGGAACAAGGGAAATTTACCGGCAGGGCAATTCTGAAAATATAGCTAAGCCGCCGGGGCATCCTTGGGCGAAGCCGGCATAACAAAAATAGCCGGTATGGTGATAAGCATCAACAATACCAGACCGGTAAATACCATAAAAAAGCCGTGCGCCATGCTGTCTGCCTTTTGCAGGACTAGAGAGGTCACTGCCACACTGACAGCCCCACCGATCTGACGGAACATCCCCCTCACCCCGGTGATGGTGGCTACACGGTCTGGCATAAGCTCAATGCAGGCGTTGTTCGCCGCCGGGGCAGATATACCCATGCCGAGACCGGCAAATAACATTATCCCCGATACCAGGGCTACATCGTTGCTCTGCCACCAGGTAGTGCCCAGACCTACGGCGCTGGCAGCCAGCAGAATGAGGTTGACCATCATCAGCACCGTGCCGATGAGCATCGGTTGACGATAGCCCCATTTCACCAGGAACATGCTGGTGACCGTGGAAGCTATAATCATGCCCACCGACCGCGGTGTAAGCACAAACCCGCTCTGAAATATCGTCATGCCATGCACAGAGACAGCATAAAGGGGAATAAATGCCATCACCCCCATAACACAGGCACCAAGCACAAAATTATATATGTTCGCCGCCACAAAAGGTCTGTCCCTGAGTACCTCCAGGTCTATTATCGGCGTTTTGGCCCTCTTCTCATACCAAACAAATGTGGTTATCATCGCCCCGCTGGAAACAAACAGTACCCCCGACGCCAGCCATGATCCGCCACCATTGCCTATCTGGGTCAGCCCTGATAACAGGGCGAAAAGCGAAGCTGTTAAAAGCCCCGCCCCCACCAAGTCCATCTGCCCCCCTTCTCTCTCATCGCCTTTCAAAAGGATAGCGGCTACTGCAATGGCAAGAACGCCGAGCGGGACATTGCACCAGAAGACAGACCGCCATCCGAAAGTCTCAACCAGCCAGCCGCCAAGGTTAGGACCTATTATCTGACCGATAGGGAAGATACTGGTAAACAGCCCGATCGCCTGCTGTCTCGACCCGGGGAATTCCCTGGCAGCTATGCTGGTTGCCACCGGCAAAAAACTGCCCGCACCTATTCCCTGAATAGCCCTGAAGAGGATAAGGGACTCGATATTCGGAGCTATGGCACAAAATAAGGAGCCAAGAGTAAACGATGATAAAGCCACCATGAAAATCAGCTTCACCCCGAAGATATCCCCAGCTTTCCCTGCCAGGGGCATGGTCACGATGGAAACCAGTTGAAAAATCGTCAGCACCCAGCCAGCAACAACCAGCGAAACGCCAAAAGAGTCTGTGATTATGGGAAAAGCAACAGAGACCGCAGTGCCACTTATCGCCACCATCAACAGCCCTAAAGAGATCACCACGAAGATAAAGTATCTGGACATGGCGATTATTTTAGCAGGCTAGCCCTGGCAGCAACAAAACAGGGAGCGTCCGAAAACGGCTATAGATATTGCTGGGCTGCCCCCGGTATAAGACCAGTAGCTTTGCACAGAGGTTGACAGCCCGCAAAATCGGGGGTTACACTATGGCACCTGGACAAAAATCATAAAAGGAAGGTGAACTATGTGCGAAAACTGCCATAAACACGGAGAGGGGAAAATATGGTATTTACAGGCTAAGAATTACTCGCTCGATCTACGAAGCGACCTTAAAAGGCGTGGCATAGTTTTCGATAATAAACTCTACCGGCAAAGCCTGCAGAAATGGGAGGAAATGAAGAAAAAACCGTTCTTGATAAGAGCCATAATGGAACCTGGCATCAGGAGGCGTGCCAGGCAACAGCACTCCGGTCAGGTTCTCCCCATCGAAGACGTGGAGAAGGTCTTCCAGATTGTGAACAGTGTGGTGTGCGTGGACTGCTGGTGCCGCAAGGCCAAAAACGTCAAGGACCTGCGTTATTGCTACGGACTGAGCGTGTTACCGCCGGACGAACACGTCCAGAGAGTGGCACGCAGGCCTGGCTCCGGGTTCCTCTCGGGCGCCGAGACCACAGGCTTGGAAAAGTTGACCAAGGAAGAGGCGCTTAACAACATGAGGGAATACGAGAAGGATGGCTTGGTCCACTCCATCTGGGTGGCGCCAGAGCCTTTTATTATTGGCATCTGCAACTGCGATCGCTCAGACTGCGGTGCCCTTTCGCGCACGGTGATGGCAGGAATAGACACCCTAACACGCGCTGAATACGTCGCCGAGATAGACCCGGAACTGTGCAACGGCTGCCGTAACTGCATGCGCGTCTGCCAGTTTGGCGCCATCGGCTACAGCGCCGCCACTAAGAAGGTGTTTATCGACCTGACCCGATGCTTTGGTTGCGGGATCTGCCGCTCAGTCTGCACCAAGAACGCTATCCACCTACATGACCGTGCCAGCGTACCGGTAGCTGCCAACTTGTGGTGAGGCGTCTGCTGCAATACCGTAACAGAAAACTTTCTTTGTCAGCAAAAGAGACTGCATAAGTTTCTAAACTTCACACCTTGCCTGGTGCAGCTCAAAAGCTAACCAGGCAGGGTTCATTGCCTATTTAGCTACCCCCAAGCGCTATCAGCCAACAACTACAAGGAAAGCTGGTTCACATCTCACTGCTCGCCAGAAGACAACCACATTATCTCTTTCGGTCACTGCATTTGGCCGTTTGGTACTTCCTCAGACAAGCCGTGAAAAACGACAATTTTCTTAGGTCTTGGCCGTAACTGCGGTGCCACCTCGCCTGAGGATAGACGCACTGTCGTTTATTGGCCAACTTTGTCACTAGCAGGTTTAAAGGGGGTAAAAAATGAAAAAATGGAATGACCTGAAGATAGGAATTAAGCTGCTCATAGGTTTCCTAATAATCGTGGCATTGGCTGGTGCACAGAGCTACGTCGCCATCAGTTCACTTGCCTCCATAAATAAAGCGAAAGAGGTCCTGATCGCCGTCCATGAAGCACAACATGAACTGCAGGAGATCTCCGAAAACAGGCACCAGTACATGGCTGACAGCGATACCAGTCATGGAAGCCACATAAGGACTGCAATAGCAAACTTGAAACACTATCTCCGAGTTATCGATGACCAGTCTAGTAACTCGCAGGCCTCTCAAGTTTGCAAAGAGCTAACCGAGCATCTTGGTACCTATGAGACAACTTTCGCTACTTATTTGAATGCCACCGAATCAAACGAGCTGGTGCTACAGGACTGGAGAAAAATCGGTGACGAGTTTCCCAAGCTGACCAGTAGCTTAAAAGAGAAGGTAAAAAGAGGTGGTGACGAGTTCATCCAGGCAGACGCACTTGAGAAAAAGTTCCTGTTCATGAGGGTACAGGCACTCTACTTCATAAAGAACAGGAATGAGCAAAGCTGGCGTGACTTTATAGCGGCGATGTCAGATACAGAGACCGAAGCCAGGAACCTGGTAGCAATGACCAAAAACAGCCAGGAGCTAGCCCCCATCGCCACAAACATCATGGACCACATAAATAAGTACATCAGCCAGGCAGACATCTACCACGGTAATGTACTTAAACAGCATGCTTGCGAAGCTGCACTGGCAAAATTGGAACAGCAGATCCGTGGCAACGCCGACAAGACGAGTCAGAATTACGGCGGCATAAGTCTGCTGGTAGCCATGGCAAATGAACGTATGGAAACTACCAGCAGGTCAGCCCTGGTGGTTACCGTTGCCTTCGTGATAGCCGCCATCCTCGCCTCCGTATTCATCATCTTTATGCTGATGCGGAGCATAACTCGCCCAATGAAGCAAGTTGAGAAAGCACTGAAAAAGATTGCTGTCGGAGATATCACCGAAAAGGTGGATTACGCCTCCAAAGACGAGGTTGGACAGATGGCACAGGCATATAGAGAGATGCAGGTCTACCTCGAGGAGATGGCAGATATAGCCGACAAGATAGCTAAGGGACAACTTAATGACATCAACGCCCAACCGAAGTCTGAAAAGGACTTTTTAGGCAATGCCCTCAGCCAGATGGTCAAGTATCTGCAGGACGTAGGTTCCCAGCTCCGTAAAGCCGCCTTCGAGTCCGGAGCCAGAGCTATGTACCTGAATAAGCTCCCAACGCCGGTAATGGTGATGGACAATGAACTCAACGTAATCTTTGCAAATCTGGCCGCCGCCCAAGCAGCCGGGAAAAAACCTGAAGATTGCATCGGCAAGAAGTGTTACACCTTATTTAACGCCACCGATTGTCATACTGAAAACTGCCAGTTAGCTAAAGCGCTCAAAACCGACTCCGTGTGCGTTGGTGAAACGGTCGCCAACCTGCCTTCCGGACAGCTTCCGATCCGTTACTACTGCGCCCCGCTCAAGGATGATAAGGGTAAGCTCATCGGTGGCATGGAATATATCATCGACATCACCGACGAAAAGAAGAGCATTGACGGAGTGCTGGAACTGGTCAAAGCTGCCCAAGAGGGCAAACTCAGCATTCGCGCCGACGAAGCAAAATACAGCGGCAACTTCCGCAAGATCATCAGCGGTATCAACAAGCTGCTGGACACCATTACAGAGCCGATAAACGAGGCTGCCCAGGTGCTGGCACGCATGGCGGAGAAGGACTTCACCGTCAAAGTGATGGGTGACTACAAGAATGACCTGGCAAATATTAAGGAGTCGGTCAATAAGGTTATCGACAGCGTCGGTTCTTTGATTGCACAACTCAAGGACAATGTGGATGAACTCTCCGGCTCCAGCAACCAGCTATTCAGCGCCGCCCAACAGTCCGGCTCGGCGACATCACAAATAGCCAACGTCAGTCAACAAATTGCTAAGGGCGCAGAAGAGCAGTCCAGAGGTATCGGCAAAGTGAGGGTATCTCTGGAACAGCTGTCCAGGGCCATAGATATGGTAGCCAAAGCCGGCCAAGAACAGATGAAATCGGTGGGGCAGGCCTCCCTGATAGTCCAGCAAGTAAGTAAGGCTACAGAGCAGTCCGCTGCCAACGCGCGGGAGGCTGCTGTAGGTGCGGAACAGGCAATGCAGCTCGCCAAGGAAGGTAGTCTGGCTGTAGATGCCAATATCAAAGCGATGTACAAGATCCGCAACGTGGTCAACGAAATGAGCGACAAAATAAATGAACTTGGCCGCCACTCCGAGGAGATCGGCAGAATGATATCGGTGATCGAGGACATAGCAGCACAGACCAACCTCCTCGCCCTTAACGCAGCCATCGAAGCCGCCAGAGCAGGTGAACAGGGGCGCGGTTTCGCCGTAGTAGCTGACGAGGTAAAGAAACTCGCTGAACGCACCGCTAAAGAGGCCAAGGAAATCGCCAGCCTCGTCAGCACTGTCCAGAAAGGCGTCACCGAGTCCATCAAAGCTGCCAGGGAAGGTGCCAGCCAGACCGAGGAAGGCGTCAGTATAGCCAACGAAGCTGGTCAAGCCCTGAACAAAATACTCGATGCTGCCAAAGCGGTGGCCAAGCAAATTGAACAGATCTCGGCGGCAGCCCAACAGGTGAGCATTTCAGCTACCGAGATGGTGAAGGTTATCGACAGCGTGAGCAAGTCCGCCGAGGAGAACTCCGTCGCCGCCACCCAGATGGTGACAACCAAAGAGGAAGTCCTCGACAGCGTCAGCAACGTGGCTGGGGTGGTCGAGGAGAACAGCGCTGCCGCTGAGGAAATGTCGGCATCAGCAGAAGAAATGAGCGCACAGGTGCAACAGGTGGTGGCCGCATCTCACCTGCTTACAGAAATGGCAAAAGAACTGCACGATACCGTTTCCCTGTTCAAAGTGAGCAGTAACGGGGGTAATGGGGGCGGTCGAAAGTCTAGAGAGAAACTGCTCAAGGAAACAATCGTCGGTGTTAAGGTTGAGCCCAGCGCGGCAACACCGACCAAAAACTAGCTTGGCAAGGGGGTTAAAATGCCTGCAAACGGCCAGACAAGTGAAAAGCATCTCGTCCTGTTCACCATAGCCGGAGAGAAATATGCCGTTGACATCAATTCCGTCTATGAGATCATCAGGCCACAGCCGATTACCAGAGTTCCCAAGGCGCCGTTCTTCGTAGAAGGTATCATCAACCTCAGAGGTAAAGTTGTTCCTGTCGTTGACATGCGCAAAAGGTTCGGGCTGGCAGACACTGAACAGACCAAGGACAGCCGCATCATGGTCGTGGACAGCAACGGCGAAAGCGTGGGCATAATCGTTGATGCCGTCACCGAAGTGTTGCGCATACCTGCCGATTCTATAGAGCCGCCTTCAAATATCATCATCTCCACGTCATTAGACTATATGCTCGGCATCGCCAAGCGCAACGGTGACATGATTGTGCTGCTCGATCTCAATAAAGTCCTTTCCAAGGAACAGGCACTTGCATCCTCTTCGCTTGAGGACAAAAGGCTAGAGCATAAAATGGCCCCGCTGACTGTAGGATCGAGAGAGGAGGGACTGGAAACAACAGGCACACCAACCGACTAGAGCGCCATGCTGCTAGAGCTAAGGGGCAATATTTACATTCAAATCAGGGAGACATACGACCATACTCCGAAACGGCCTCCCTGCTTAGGAACAGCGCCTCAGTGGTTCATGGGGCAAAATACGGAGGACCGGGTTGGAACTGGCGTCTAATATGTCAAAAGAAGACCTGACCATATTTTTACAGGAGACAGAGGAACTGCTCCAAGTGCTCGATGAAGACATACTGAAGCTGGAGCACGATGGAGTAAGCAGCGAACTCCTAAACGAAATCTTTCGTGCTGCCCACACCATAAAAGGTTCGGCAGCTATGATTGGGCATCAGCGCATGTCCGACCTTGCACATGCTATGGAGACTGTTTTCGATCAGCTGCGTAAGGGAACCCGCTCGGTGGACGCAGAGCTGATCGATACGCTTTTGACCAGCCTCGATACATTGAGAGCGCTCAAGGGGGAGCTGATCTCACCTCAAAGCGGTGAAGTGGATGTCTCGCTGGCTATTTCTATGCTGCACAGAATTTCCACGAACGGTGACATGGACACAGCACGGGAACACCAGCCACGTGCTGCTATAGAGGAAGCACTCTTCGACGAAGAGACTGGCCAAGAAGTGCAGTCGGCGCTCATGAAGGGTGACAAAGTATTCCTTATTAGCACCGAAATAGACAAGAACAGCTCTTGGAATGCAGTGCGCTGTTTCCAAATACTCGCGGAAGCATCCCAAATGGGAAGAATTATCCGCTCCATACCGGCACAAAAAGAGGTCGAAGAGGGAAAGGCAGGCTACAACCTCAAATTGCTGCTTGCTACCCGGTGCGAAAGCACCGAACTGAAGAAAAAAATAGCCGCCATCCCGGAGCTGGTCAGCGTACACATTATTCCTTTCGACCACCGCGTACAAGAGAAGCCCGCTAAAAGTAGCCCTGTGCCGACGAGCAACAAATTGGCACCAAAAACGTCGGGCAAGGCACGACAGAGTGTCAGAATAGACATCGAGCGCCTCGATAGCTTGATGGAACAAATAGGAGAGCTGGTGGTGAATCGTAACCGCCTCGCCCAGCTAAGTCGGCTCCTGGAAGCCAGGTACAGAGGTGACCAGGTCATTGACGAATTGGAGAGGAGCATGATCCAGACGGGAAAAGTGGTCAACATGCTGCAGCAGGACATAATGAAAATCAGGATGCTCCCTCTGGAAACAGTCTTCAACGGATTCCCAAGAATGGTCAGGGATCTGGCGCGAAAAGCCGGCAAAAAGATTGAATTCGTCATCGAGGGGCAGGAGACCGAGATAGACCGGAGTGTTATCGAGCACATCAAAGACCCTCTGGTGCACCTGCTAAGAAACGCTGTTGACCATGGCATCGAGCCACCAGAGCAGCGAATAGCGTCGGGCAAGCCTGAGACCGGCAGAATAGCCCTCTCAGCCTATCATGAACAGAACCATATCGTAATCACTGTATCAGACGATGGTAAAGGGCTGGATCCGGCAAATATCAAGCGCTCTGCGGTGGAGCGGGGCATCATCACCGCCGAAAGAGCAGCACGTCTGACCGATACCGAAGCCATCGACCTGATATTTCTACCGAGGGTTTCGACAGCGCAGAGGACCACCGAGGTATCGGGGAGAGGCGTCGGCCTTGATGTGGTAAAAACAAACATAGAGGCGCTACGCGGATCGGTCACAGTAACCTCAGAAAAAAACAAGGGCACACGGTTCACCCTGAGGCTACCACTCACCCTGGCAATTCTGCCAGCCCTACTGGTCGAAGCCAGCGGCACCCTGTGCGCTATACCCCTGGCAGATGTAGTGGAGGCAACGAAATTACCTACCGAGCACATTAGGACTATCAGGGGTCATAAAGTCGTAATGTGGCGGGATACCGTCCTGTCAGTGCTCGACCTGGCTATGATGTTCGGCTGGAGAAGGTCAGAAACCAGCAAGAACGGTGAAAAAGCGAGCGTTGTCGTCAAAGCTGGAGACCTTAAAGCATGCCTGACAGTGGACTCGCTGAAAGGGCAACAGGACATCGTACTAAAGACACTGGGCAACTATCTCCGTGATGCCAGGGGAATAGCAGGTGCCAGTATTCTGGGTGACGGCAGCGTCACCCTAGTGCTGGACATACCCACCCTTCTTAAAACAACCATCGGCGATAAACGCTTTTGCCCGGACTACACCTTATCAACTGGCAAGAAGCAAGAGGAAATGATGGCAAGAGTGAGCTGAAAGAAAGTTAGCAGCCATGTACGGAGGGGAAAATGTCAGCCGAGACTAGCAAGCTTGTAAGTAAAGCGGTGACCAATGCTGTATCAGGGCTTTCAGGAATGGTTGGCAGAGAGGTTCAGATTTCTGATTTCGATGTCAAAAAAGTGAAGGTGAAGGACGTGCCCTGCGAGTTCGGAGGGCCCGAAGCTCTAATAGTTGGGGTATACCTACAGATTAAAGATAGAACGGGACACATGTTTGTCGGCTACGAACCAGAAGTGGCCGCTAAGTTGATAGATATACTGCTGGGGCAAGCCCCGGGTTCAACACTCCAACTTTCCGAAATGGAGCAGTCAGTCCTGGGGGAGATAGGTAACCTCATGGGTTCGTTTTTCCTTAATACCCTGGCTGAAGGGGCGGGGACATCTTTGCTCCCCTCACCACCAGCAGTAATGGTAGACATGGCAGGTGCAATTCTGGACATATCCCTGTCACGCCTTCTGGAAGAGGGGGAAGAAATACCAATCGTAACAGCACGTTTTGGTACCCAGGATAGGCAGATTGATGGTAAGTTCCTGATAGTACCAATCCCAGCTATCTAAAACTATAAGGCAGGTAGAGGACAAATGGAACAGAGAGCCGACACCAACAAGCAGGCCCAAGACAGCAATGAGATCATCGTTGGCATGGGCGAGCTTGCGGTCAGCAATAAGCCCTCAGCAGTGCTCACCTGCCTGGGCATTGGTTCATGCGTCGCCATATGCGCCTTTGACCCGGTATCCAGGATCGGTGGCATGGCACACGTGGTGTTGCCCTACGGGGAAAACGCCAGCACCACCACCCCCTCTAAGTACGCCAATATTGCCGTCCCCGCCCTGCTCAACGAGATAACCAAGCTCGGTGGGAACAGAGCGCGGCTGGTGATAAAGGTCATTGGAGGTGCTCGCATATCTACGGCACCGGGCTTCGACGGCACCTTCAAGATCGGCGACAAAAATGTGGAAGAGGTGCTAGCTGCCCTAAGCAGGGAAAAGCTTTCCGCCTCCGCCATGGACGTCGGTGGGGAGCGAGGGCGTACCGTACGTATGTATCTTGATACCGGTACAGTCGTGGTGCAAAGCGTAGGCACAAGGCCAAAAGAGTTGTGAAACGTTATGAAAACACCGATACCAAAAATTATAACCGAAATTAGTCCAACGAGGAGGGCATGCCATGGCTACGATAATGGTTGTTGACGACGCCGCATTTATGCGCCTGAGATGCTCTCAGCTATTGACTCAAAATGGATACCAGGTGATCGAAGCATCAAACGGCGCCGAAGCACTGGCTAAGTACAAGGAGCTCAGACCAGATGGAGTCCTGCTCGACATCACCATGCCCGACATGGACGGATTGACCGCCTTGAAGGAACTCATAACCCTGGACAGCAACGCCAGGGTATCCATGGTCACAGCCATGGGACAACAGTCCATCGTCATAGAAGCCCTCAAATTAGGGGCCAAGGACTTCGTGGTTAAACCGTTCGACCCGGAGAGAGTGCTGGCAGCAGTTAAAAAAATGCTAAGCTAGGTCACGGCCCAATAAATGGAGCGACGAAGGTGAAAGGTTATGGGCAATAAAATAAGGGTACTGGTGGTAGACGACTCAGGGTTCGCACGTTCAGTCATATCTCAAGAGCTGGGAACTGACCCGGAGATAGAGGTCATCGGATCAGCAAAAGACGGCTTCGACGCCATAGAAAAAGTAAGGAAACTGAGACCCGAAGTAATTACCATGGATATCGTTATGCCGGGAATGGATGGCCTTACAGCACTGGAGCACATAATGAAAGAGTGCCAAACCCCCGTCATCATGCTCAGCGCACTCACCACCAGCGGTGCGGAGGTCACTGTAAGGGCTCTGGAACTGGGCGCCGTAGACTTTTTCCTGAAACCATCCGTGCTTAGCCCGTTGGGCGATGCCCAATCAAAAGGAGAACTGATCGCAAAGATAAAACTGGCAGCCAGGACCACCGTCCCAAAGGGCCCTGCGCCACTTCTGCAAACCGCCGCCCGGACCACCAGGGCTACCCAGAAAACACACAGCAGGAAAAGGCCAAACCACGTGGTGGTCATCGGGTCGTCCACAGGTGGACCGCGGGCTTTGATGCAGGTTATTTCCAGCCTGCCAGCAGACATCGACGCAGCCGTTTTGGTGGTGCAACACATGCCATCACTGTTCACCAAATCACTTGCCGAACGACTTGAGAGCTTGTCTGAGCTGAGCGTCGCAGAAGCACAGGACGGCGATGAGATACAGCGATCCCGGGTGTTGGTAGCACCAGGTGACCACCACATGTTGGTGAACGACGGACATATAAAACTACACAGAGGGCCCCCTGTGCTCGGCGTACGTCCGTGCATCGATGTTACCATGGAATCGGTAGCCAAGGCCTTTGGCAGCCGCTCGCTGGGTGTAGTCCTGACAGGCATGGGCACAGATGGCACCAGAGGGGCAGCCCTGATCAAAGCAGCCGGGGGAAAGATCATTGTGGAAGACGAATCGACATGCGTGGTCAACGGAATGCCAACGAGCGTCATCAAGGCAGGTTATGCTGACTATATAGTACCTATCTATGACATCGCCTCGAAAATCGCGGATATCTGTCAGGAAAAAGTACCGATACAGAAGACCACAGCGAGAAGACTATGACCGATGCAGAATATCTCGAACTTATAAGAGAAATTGGAAAGCTTACCGACATCGACTTAAACAAGTACAAAATCACCCAGATGCGTCGGCGCTTGGAGCATTTTATGTTGAATTTGGACTTCAACGACGTGACATCATTTTGCTCCGAGCTGAAGCAGGACTTCACCCTGGTAGAAAAACTCAAAGACTTCCTGACAATAAACGTGTCTGAGTTTTTCCGTGATCCAAAATATTTCAGCCTGTTGACGACCGAGGTCTTCCCTGGGATGCTGAAACACCGCAACAGACTGAATATTTGGAGCGCTGGTTGCTCAAATGGCGCCGAGGCGTACTCTGTCGCCATGATCCTTGACCGTCTCTCACCGCTTTCTTGTCACCGGATATTGGCCACCGACATCGACCAGAAATGCTTGGAGAAGGCTAGAGATGGTGGTCCCTACAATATCACCGAAGTCAGAAATGTACCCACTGAATTCCTAGAAAAGTATTTCGTCACCACCCAAGACGGCTACAGAATGGTAGAAAAAATCCGTCAGAGCGTCACTTTCAAACAGCACGACCTGCTGAAGGACTTCGTCGGTGTGGGGTTTGACCTTATTATCTGCCGTAATGTACTCATCTACCTCACCGAAGAGGCAAAGTCTGAGCTCCTACTCAAGTTCCACCATGCCCTGAGAGAGGATGGTATTCTATTCCTGGGTGCGACTGAGATCATCTTAGACGCGACACGATTCGGTTTTACCCTTTACAAAACCTGTTATTATCGAAAGGTAACCACCAGCAAAAGCCTGCCGGTAACTTCAAAAACGCCGGCGCTAGCATCAACCGGGGAGAAAAATACATGAGACGAATATCCATAAAATATGCCAGACCCGGCATGATGCTGGGCTATCCAGTATTTGACCCCTACGGAGTCAAACTGCTCGACGCCAACGTCAAATTGGACGAGCACAATCTGAAAATGCTCCTCAAGATGAAAGTCAACGAAATATTCATTCAAGACAGCCGCGTTTACGATGTCATCTCTATACCACTCATCCCTCCCGAAATCGAGGGGAGAGCTTCCGCTGTGCTGCGGCAGCTAATGATCGAGACCCGAATAAGCGGCCGACTGACAGCGGAGGGGATGCGCAACATCAGCAGCGTGGTAAATGCCATGGTGAGCCACTTTTCCTTTTCCAATATGGGAGAGCCCTCCGTGGCAGGCATAATATCCCGCGAAGACTTTATCTACATTCAGCCGGTTAAGGCTGCTATCCTTGCACTGATAGTCGCCCACAAACTGAAGTGGGACAAAAACCAGCTGTCCACTCTGGGCATCGCCACCATGCTTAAAGATATCGGCTATGCCGAACTGCCCGAGGAAATCCTTCGTAAATCGGACGGACTAACAAAAGAGGAGCTAGCAAAAATTAAAGAACACCCAGCACGCGGTCAAAAACTATTAACACAGTTCGATGGCAAGGACGCCAGCATCGCTACCGCCATCGTACAACACCACGAACGGTGGAATGGAAGCGGCTACCCTCTAGGGATAAGAGGCAACAGAATATCGCCACTGGCACAGATAATCGCAATCGCTGATAGCTACACTGAACTGATCTCGGTAAGCCCCGGGCGCTCCAAGGTGTACATGCCACACGAAGCTATCGAGTTCATCATGGCATTCAGTGGCGAGTACTTCAACCCAGAAATGGTGGACGCTTTTGTCAGACAAATACCCTGTTACCCCGCAGGACTCACCGTCGAACTAAACACTAAAGAAGTAGGTATCATCTCAGACTCTAAACGCGGCCTCGTGGGCAGACCGGTAGTGCGCGTTTGCTATCACCCAAAGGAAGGTATTCTGCAGCAACCGTACGACCTTGACCTGTCAAAGCCGGAATTCCAGTCCAAATTCATAGTCAAAATTCTGGATTACTTCTAATGTCCGACGATAGATTGCTGTCACAAAGTGATATAGATGCGCTGGTGGAATCGGTAGCTCCTAAACTAGGAGGCACCAAGGAAAAAGACGCTGCCGGCAGGACCAGCACAGCCCACTCCCAGCCAGCACATGCACCCCCAACTCAAGACATAAAATCGCTATCCGAAAAGATAGCAGAGTTGGCAGACCGACTTGATAAGCTTGAAAAGACAGTCAGCAAACTCAAACAACCAACAAATAGCAGCTCCGGAATGGCCCATTTCGCTCAAAATTTCCGCTGTACTTCATGCAATAGTCAGGGGTTCCTCGCCTTTTTCGTCAAATGCACCCGGTGCGGGCAGATCAAGCTCTGGGGCTCCTGGCCTCCAAAGTAGCCCCCCTTCCTCTCTCCATCCATCAGCTAGCGGTTTCATTCCCTGACCAGCAGCAGCTTTCCATTACTATCCTGCTACACAACAGGCGCCAGAACATTAATCGCCCCGGTTGACTTTAGTATTATCCAGGCGTATATTAAATAGTACAGTCCACATTAATTATTAAGGTGATATGAATCATGGTCAATCTGGACTTGTTGGCAGAAGTGCTGGAGCTTGAACACCGTGCCCACCAGCTAATGAGGCAATATTCACTGGATGCCTGGATGGGGTTAAGTCTGACTGTACCTCAGCTTAAAAGCTTGTTCTTTATTGCTACGCACCCCGATACGAGTCCTGGCAAACTGGCAGCAGCCCTGGGAGTAACGCCATCAAATGTGACTGGAATCGTTGACCGCCTGGTGGAGCAGGGACTGGTGCACCGCGAAGAGAACCAGAGTGACCGCCGCGTCCTGGTGCTCAAGCTAACTGAGAAGGGAAAGACCATCCTTGCTAATCTTAGAGAGAGGAGATCGAACAGGGTGCAGGAAATAATGAGCAAACTCAGTGAGCAAGAACTCAACTGTTTGGCCATCGGACTCAGGGCACTGGTGGCGGCTGCCGAAGAAACAGATAGACGAAAAGACAGCACAGATAATGATTGAGGTAACTAGACTCACCAAGCGCTTCGGACATTTCACCGCCGTGGACTCCATCTCCTTCCGCGTAGAAAAAGGCGAGGTCTTTGGGTTGCTGGGCCCCAACGGCGCCGGCAAGACCACCACCATAAGATGTCTGCTAACCATTATCCGGCCCACTTCGGGAGAGGCAAAGATCTGCGGTATCGATGTCTTAAAAAATCCGCAACAAGTACGTCAGGTCTGCGGATATGTACCGCAGGAGGTCTCGGTGGATGGTGACCTCACCGGCTATGAGAACCTGCTCCTTTACGCCAAGCTCTATCAGGTATCCCCAAATTTGCGGAGAAAACGGATACAGGAGGCTCTGGAATTCATGGATCTTGCTGACCGAGCTAACAGCCTGGTCAAGACTTATTCCGGCGGCATGATGCGTCGGCTGGAAATAGCCCAGGTGTTAGTTAACCAGCCCAGAGTGCTGTTTTTAGACGAGCCCAGCATAGGACTCGATCCCGCAGCCAAACGTATGATCTGGGACTACATTGTCCGTCTTCGTGATGAATTCAACACCACCATCCTGCTCACCACACATGACATGACGGAGGCTGATGAACTGTGCGACCGCATTGCTATTATGAACTTAGGTGAAATAGCCGTGACTGGCTCGCCCCGAGAACTCAAAGCGCGCGTCGGAGGCGACGTGGTCTCAATCGCCACCAATACCGACTGCTCCGAAGTTCTACAACGCTTAGGTTATCGGTTACTATCCCCATCCCGCGACGGCGTCTGTGACCTGGTGGTCAAAAATGGCGAACAGGAGATACCGCGTATTCTGGAAGAGCTGAGGCAGCATGGTATTACCACCAAATCGGTATCCCTCAAACAGGCAACCCTGGACGATGTCTTCCTGAATTACGCCGGCGTACGCATTGACGAAGGCGATACCACCTGGAAGCGCGCCCGGCTCACCCGACGAACCATAAGGAGGCTGAGACAATAACAGCAGCGATGAGATTGATAAGCGGTGTCCTTACCATAACTGAATTTGAGCTACGAAAAGTGCTCCACGACAGCTCCCAGGTCTTTGTCAGGGCAATACAGCCCCTCCTCTGGCTGTTGGTCTTCGGTGGCGTATTCGGCAGGCTCAGGGTGCTGCCTACCGGCAATTACAGCTATCTACAGTTCCTTACCCCGGGTGTGCTGGCACAATCGGTCATCTTTATAGCCGTTTTCTATGGAATCACATTGGTATGGGAACGGGACGTTGGCCTGCTCAACAAACTGCTCTCTACACCGGTGCCCCACTCCAGCATCGTCCTGGGCAAGACCCTTGCCGCCGGCGCGCGCTCCATCCTTCAGGCAGTACTGATATTCCTCTTAGCCTTAGCCATCGGCATTCAACTTCACATAGACTTGGTCAGCGTCCTCGGCGTGGTCCTGGTCATAGTCCTCTCCGGCATGTGTTTCTCCAGCCTCTCCATTTTCCTGGCCTCAATGCTCAAAACCCGGGAACGCATGATGGGCATCGGACAGGCAATCACCATGCCGTTGTTCTTTGCCAGCAGCGCCATCTATCCAATGGAACTCATGCCCAATTGGTTGAAGATAATAGCAATCGCCAACCCCCTCAGCTACACTGTAGATGCACTGCGTGCACTGCTGGTAACCGGCGACTTTAGCCGTCTTCCCCATGACCTTGGCGTACTGGTCCTGGCAACCGCTATCCTGGTATCCTTAGCCACCACCTCGCTCAAACGAATTGTAGATTGACTATTTATAGGTGACTATAAAGCAACCGCGTAAGCTAAGCGCGTCTGTGACCTGGCTTTGGACGGGAGCAATATTGCTGGAACAGAAGTTAAGAGGTGGTGGAGCTGATGGGATTCGAACCCACTACCTTTTGACTGCCAGTCAAACGCTCTCCCAATTGAGCTACAGCCCCGTTAACAATATAAAGTCTAACAAAAACAGCAGCCGGACTCAAACATCTCAATGCTTTAAAGGACGACCCCAGGCGTCTTTGCGATAATCGCTGGCAATCAAAATAAGATCGCTCAACCACCAGATACCAAACATACCCAGGGTGAGCATCTTGGCGAACGCCGAACGGGTCCTGCCGATGTAGAAACGGTCGGCACCCAAAAAGCCCAAAAAGAACGATAGAAGAAACGCCACTAACCAGCTTTTTTCTTTCGGCTGATCCATGTGACCTATAGCCCCATCATTATACCTGCCCAGCGCAGCAGCGAACGCAAGCCGAAGAAACCGGCATAGGCAATCATCATGTTCTTCACCGATTTGCCACCCCAGCAGAGAAAAAAGAACCTCACCAGTCCGAACCTGAGCATACCGGCTATCGCCGTAAACGGGTAAAATAGCGGGTTCAGTATCGCTGACATAAGGAAAACCGCCACGCTGCCGCGCCTGCGTATCCAGTCGCTGAACCTGGCAAAAATTCGGTAGTTGTCCAGGCCCTGTATCGCCCGCTGTCCACTGTAGCCGCTAAGATATATACCGATGCTCCCCACAGCTTCGCCCAGCCCCGAGACCAGCCCCACAAGCGCCGGGTGGAGAATACTCCCCATAGTAAATACGACCAAGATGCCTGGTATCGGAACAAGCACCGTGGCGCCGGCAAATATGCTGATAATGAACACCCCGAGATAACCATAATGGGATACATTCTTGATGTACTCCCAATAAAGGACTGCAACCACACAGAGAGCGATGGTCAGCGCTATTGCTAGACCACCGATCACATATTGAGCCTTCCCGGTCCCGGTTTTTGCTTCCTGCATCAGTCCGTCTTGCCTACGGGGACTTTGTTTTTCTTTCTAGTCTGGAAGGTTAACCCACCTTCTTTAACATCCACAACCACATTATCGCCATCGCTTAGCTCGCCGCTCAATATCCGGCCTGAGAGTGGGTTTTCCACAAAACGCTGGATCGCTCGCCTCAATGGGCGCGCCCCATAAATTGGCTCATACCCCTCTTTTAGCAACCACGACCTCGCCTCCTCGGTGAGCTCCAGGTGTACATTGCGGTCACTCAGCCGCTTTTCAACTTCCAGAACCAGCAGATCTACTATTTTCTTTAAGTGCTCCTCGGTCAAGGGCTGGAAAATTATAACGTCATCGATCCTGTTGAGGAACTCGGGGCGGAACGTCCGCTTTAACTCACTCTCTATTGCACTGCGCAGCCGCTGTTGTTCGCTCTTCTCCTGGCGCGAAAAACCAATAGCCTGCTTCTGGAATTCCTGAGTGCCCAGGTTGCTGGTCATTATCACTACGGTGTTCTTGAAATCAACCGTCCTGCCGTGCCCATCGGTCAACCTTCCATCTTCAAGTATCTGAAGCATAATGTTGAATACATCGGGATGCGCCTTCTCAATCTCATCGAACAGAATAACGCGGAACGGACGCCGCCGTACCGCCTCGGTAAGCTGCCCTGCTTCTTCGTAGCCAATGTAGCCAGGTGGCGCACCGATGAGCCGCGATACGGTATGCTTCTCCATAAACTCGGACATATCTAGCCGTATCATCGCATCCTCATCGTCAAACAGGAACTCCGCCAGAGCTTTCGCCAGCTCAGTCTTGCCCACACCGGTGGGACCGAGAAAGATGAAACTGCCTATCGGCCTCCTGGGGTCTTTAAGCCCTGCCCGCGCCCGCCGGATTGCCTCGCATACCGCTTTGACCGCTTCGTCCTGAT
Source organism: Chloroflexota bacterium (assembly GCA_036821185.1). Lineage (GTDB taxonomy): Bacteria > Chloroflexota > Dehalococcoidia > GIF9 > UBA5629 > CALJTV01. The sequence continues at coordinate 565,487 of DAISKD010000001.1, forward strand.
TCACAATCCTCTGGTGTATTCTCTCCTCCATGTGAAGTAGCTTTTCCGCTTCGCCCTCCAGCATACGGGCCACGGGGATACCCGTCCACTTAGAGACAAGCTCAGCTATGATTTCCTCGCCCACCACACTTTCGATCTTTTTCCCTTTGCGCCACTCTGCCTCCGCCTGCTCACGCTCTTGCTCCAGCTTAAGCCTTTGCGATTTCAGCTCTGCAGCTTTCTGATAGTCAGCGCGCTGCGAAGCCGCCTCCTCTTCCTCTTGCAGGTGTCTTACCTCATTGTCCAGCGCCTTTATATGCGCCGGTTTGCTCTCCATGTCAATGCGCAGTTTGCTTGCCGCCTCGTCGATCAAATCAATCGCCTTGTCGGGCAGAAACCGCCCCGAGATATAACGGTGACTCAACCTAGCAGCCGCCACCAGCGCTGAGTCATCAATTTTTATTTTGTGATGGGCTTCATATCTGGGACGTAGCCCACGGAGCATATCAATTGTTGCTTCAATGCTAGGCTCATCAATAAACACTGGCTGAAGACGCCGCTCAAGTGCCTTGTCCTTCTCAATATGCTCCCGGTACTCATCCAGGGTAGTAGCACCTACGCACTGTAGCTCACCACGGGACAGCGCCGGCTTTAACATATTGCTGGCATCAATAGCCCCCTCCGCAGCACCAGCACCGACCACAGTATGTATTTCATCAATAAACAGGATGATTTCCCCATTGGACTGACGCACCTCGTCCATCACCGCCTTGAGTCGCTCTTCAAATTCCCCTCTGAACTTGCTCCCAGCTACCAATGCCCCCATGTCCAGCGCTATTATCCGCCTGTTCCTTAAAGAGTCTGGCACATCCCCGGATGCGATCTTCTGTGCCAGCCCTTCAGCAATGGCTGTCTTGCCTACACCTGCCTCACCGATTATCACCGGATTGTTCTTCGTCCGACGGGTAAGAATCTGCATCACCCGCTTTATCTCCTCGTCACGGCCGATCACCGGGTCGAGTTTGCCCTGACGCGCTAACTCAGTGAGGTCTCGCCCATACTTCTCCAGAGACCGGTACTTCGCCTCGGCGGTAGGGCTATCAGCCCTATGTCTTCCCCTTATGCTCTGCAAAGCCTGATATATTTTCTCCTGGTCCACGCCAAACTCTTTCAAAATCGCCGCCGCTTCACCTCTTCCCTCGCTGGCAATAGCCACCAGCAGGTGCTCCACACCGATAAAATCGTCCTTCAGTCGGTTTGCCTCGCGGGCAGCATTCTGCAACAGATGGCGGAAACGGGGGGTCTCGAATACCTGCAACACCTCGAGGGACATCTTTGGTGCCGAATCGAGTACCATCTCCAGGCGTTTCCTCAGCGCACCTGTATTCACGCCGATCCGTTCCAGCAATTGCACCGCCAGCCCACTTTCTTGTTCCAACAGGGCTAGGAGCACATGTTCCACATCAAGCTGACTGTGACGGTAACGTCGCACCAGCACCAGCGAGCCAGCCAGCGCTTCTTGTGCCTGTTCGGTGAACCTTTCCGGCCTCATCACACTATCCTTGGAGCTAAACTAAGACCACCTCCCCCAAAACTACCCGCTACCGAATTCTTCCGCTACCAATTTGTCCCGGTACCCGATAACCAGGTTGCACTCCGGACCCACGCAGCATTCGATCCTCTTCCTGAGCTCAGCATCCAGCCTGCGCTTACCTGCATTTGGCGCCTCTCTTTTGTACCGGTTGTACCAGGCACAACTTGCTGACCAGTCTTTGTTCACCATTATAGTGACAAAATCACCGACCCGCTCACATTTTACTGTGGTAGCCGTGACTTGCCATCCAGCCGGTCTAAGTCCGATATTCTCAGTCATTGCTCTCCCCGACCCCTTTGGCAAGTTGTCTTAGACGCTCCAGCTCTGCTTCCAACTCTAGCAACCTCTGCTGCATCTCAGCCATCCTCTCTGCCATACGCATCACCACCTCCACGCCAGCCAGATTGATCCCTAGGTCATCCATTAGGGACTTGATATGGCGGACACAGGCGATATCCCTCTCTGAATAGTAGCGGATGTTCCCCTTAGAACGATACGGGCGGACAAGACCTAACCTTTCATAGTACCTTAAGGTATAGGTCTCCACACCCGCTATCCTGGCAGCCACACTTATCACATATTTGGGCTCCGAGTCCTGCGAAGTCATCCTATCTTATCACCCCTCCAGCCAATTGACAATATCCTAACTCGCTCCGGAACGAAGCAACTTGAGCTGTTGAAAGAGTTGCTTCTCCTGCGATGACAGCCCTGTGGGCAATACCACCTTCACCTTGGCGAAAAGGTCCCCATAAGCGGAGTTTCCAAGTTGCGGCATCCCTTGACCTGCTAGCCGAAATACCATCCCGTTCTGGGTTTCCGGAGGCACCTTAAGCACCACCTTGCCCTTCAGCGTCGGTACCTCCACCTCCCCACCAAGTACGGCAGTAAACAACGGCACCGCCACTTCGAGATAAAGGTCATCGCCCTTCCTCTCAAAAACATGGTGCGGCAGCACTTTCACCACAAGGTAAAGGTCACCTCTGCTGCCATCCGGGCCTAAGCACCCCTGACCGGCAACGCGAACCCTGGAACCATCCTTCACCCCCGGCGGGATTTTGACTTCCAGCCTTCTCGCCCGCCGTTCCCAGCCAGACCCATTACAGCCGGAACAGTGTTGGCCGATAGTTCCTTTATACGCCACCCTGCCCCTACCTCCACACAGGGCACACGGGACCTCATCCCAGACCTCAATTACACGTTTCGCGCCCTGATACGCCTCTTCCAATGTCACCTCAACAGGATATTTCAGTATGCCGGGCTTTCTCGACTGGCGAAAAGTGCCACCACCATACGAAATATCCCGTAAAATGTCTTCAAGGATGCTCCCCAGACCCTCGAACTCAATGGTGGTATAAGCCGAATCACCGGGAGTTGAACCTCCCATTCCCCCGACATTGCCTAAATCGGTGGCATATTGCCACTGCTCTCCGAAACGGTCGTATTTTCCCCGTTTGGCCGGGTCGGAAAGCATTTCGTAAGCCTCGTTTATCTCCTTGAACTTGGCTTCAGCTGCCTTATCGCCAGGGTTGACATCTGGATGGTACCTTCGCGCCAGCCGGCGATAGGCCTGCTTTATCTCTTTGTCGGTAGCATTACGGCTTACACCCAATATGGCATAGTAGTCCTTCGCCATCGCGTTCACCTCATAATTTATTATAGTAGTCTCAAAAAAATATGTCAATTACGTGGCATATATACTAACACAGTTATATAAATGCTCTTGACAAAATTGTGTCAACTTTCTATAATTGTTATTGGTGAGTGGGATCCAGCAGGCTGACGAAAGGCGAATAAAAGAAAGGAGGTGAGATAATGACAGCTTTAGCGCGATGGGAACCACTGCGTGACATTATTAGTCTGAGGGATGCCATGGACAGGCTATTTGAGGATAGCTTTGTCCGGCTTTCCCGCCTCTGGCCCACGCTCGGCGAGTGGCAGCTTCCTATCGACATGTATCAGACTGAGAATGAGGTCGTGGTAAAGGCTGCTGTTCCCGGCTTCAAGCCAGAGGAGATCGATATCTCTATAACCGGTGACACCCTTACCATAAAGGGTGAACATAAAGAGGGCAACCAGGTAAAGGAAGAGGACTACTTTTACAGGGAATGCCGTTTCGGTGCCTTCAGCCGCTCACTGACCATCCCGGTCAAAGTAAAGACCGACAAGGCTGAAGCGGTTTTCGAAAACGGCATGCTCACCTTGACTTTGCCCAAAGCTGAGGAGGTAAAACCTAAACAGATCAAGGTCAAAGTCAAGGCTGAGAAAGAGTCTAAGAATTGACCATAAATAATCACTGCTGGATCCCACTCGCCTGCTGCCACACATCCAGGAACTGTTGCACAATGCGGGCAGTAGCACCCCAGATGATACGGCCCTCATATTCATAGACATAGCCAACAACGGACTGGTCGCCGAAAATATAACTCTCTTCCCTACGCCCCACACCAGATAGCAGAAAGGATATGGGCACCCCGAACACTTCGTCTATCTCCGCCCTATTGATGGTAAACTCGTAAGGATATGGGACAAAAGCCACAAACGGCGAGATGCTAAAGTTGGAGGTCGTTGTCGGCGTATCATCTAACTCGCCCACCACCTCTACATCTCGAGCCCTTAGTCCGATCTCTTCCCAGCTTTCCCTCAGCGCCGTGTCTTTAAGACTAACATCAGCCTCACTCCTCGCTCCTCCAGGAAAGGAGACTTGCCCTTTATGGTAAGCAACAAGCTGACTCCGCCTCGTAAACAGAAGATAGTAATCCCCTGCTTTATCGAAAATGGGCACCAACACAGCAGCTTCAGCTAGCCCGCTGCCACTGAGACGTCTTTTGCGACGCAACGACAGCACCTGCCTAAGCCTGTCCTTCATCCGTGAGCAATAATATATCCTAACCGCCACTGAAAGGCAAAACTTTTTTCACAACGCACTTAGCTTCAAAATTTGCCCCATAGCAAGCTCATTGGTTATACTGAAAAGTTGAGGTTTGCCGTGCCATCTCCAAAAGACTATTACGAGATATTGGGGGTGCCAAGGAACGCCAGCGAAGAGGAAATAAAGAGGGCGTTCCGCAGGTTGGCTTTCAAGTACCACCCCGACCACAATAAGGAACCGGGTGCCGAGGAAAAGTTTAAAGAGATAAATGAGGCCTATGAGGTGCTCTCCGATGCCAGGAAAAGAGCGAACTACGACCGTTACGGACAGACTGTAACCGTTGACTGGGCTGGCTTCGACGAGTTCACTTTTGGCGGCCTTGGGGATATTTTCGACGCCTTCTTCGGCACTGCCACCGCAGCACGACAGCGCATACCACGGAAGGGCAACGACCTTAAAGCCAATCTGACCATATCATTTGAGGAGGCCGTTTTCGGAGCAGATAAGCAGATAGAACTCTGGCGTGTCGAAGCCTGTACTCTGTGCCACGGACTTGGCAGCAAGCCGGGGACAAGTCCGGAGAAATGCCTGAACTGTAACGGCAAAGGCGAAGTACGCCGCGTCCAGCAAGGTGTATTTGGCCGCTTTGCCTACACCACCACTTGCCCCCGCTGTCATGGTGAAGGCTCGGTCATCACCACCCCCTGCCCTCAATGCAAGGGCACCGGTAAAGAGAAGGTCAAAAGGACACTCACCGTAACCATACCCCCTGGGATAGACGAAGCTCACGAGCTACACCTCCCCAACCAGGGCGACGCAGGCGAATATGGCGGCCCCCCCGGTGATATATACGTGGCATTGTCTATAAAACCCCACCACCTCTTCACCCGCAAGGGTTACGATATCGTCTACGAACTACCAATAAACTTTGCTCAGGCGGCATTGGGAGACAGCATCACCATCCCCACCATCGACGGCGATGCTATACTCAAGGTGCCTGCCGGCACTCAAAACGGCACCGTCTTCCGCATAAAAGGGAAGGGTGTTCCACATCTCAACAGAAGGGGACGAGGAGACCAGGTTGTCGTCATTAAGGTGGTGACACCGCAATCAATGACCGCCAGGCAAAGACAGCTTTTCGAAGAACTGGCAAAGCTCTTGCCCACCCCAGATGTGCCGAGAGAAAAAGCTTCTGGACACAAATATGGGGTCAAGGACTGGGAGCGCTACATTCCCGAATAAGGCTAGAGCACCATATCTGGCGCAAGACCATCGGTGAACCGCTTGGCTACCTCTGCAGGTGGCAGCGACTCGAATAATACCCCGTAGACAAGGTCAATGATCGGCGCCTTCAGCCTCAATTTACCAACCAAGCGGTAGGCAGCTATTGCAGTATCGATACCTTCAGCCACCTGCTTTATCGAAGCCCTCACCTCCCTGATCGACTTCCCCTTCGCCAGTTCATAGCCAACATGGTAGTTGCGACTCAACGGACTGCTACCGGTGGCAATGAGATCACCAAGACCAGCCAGTCCGTAAAAAGTGCCTGGCCTCGCCCCTAGAGCCAATCCTATCTTCACTGCCTCGCTCCACCCCAGTGTGATGAATGCCGCCTTAGCATTGTCCCCCATTCCCAAACCATCGAGCATCCCAGCACCAATAGCGATAACATTTTTCAATGCCCCACAAAGCTCCACACCCACAATATCATCGCTGATGTACACGGAAAAGCCAGGGCAGCTTAGCAGCTCTCGTGCTGCTTGCGCCACTTCCACATTGCGACATGCCACAACTGACACCGCTGGTAGACCAGCTTTGATCTCCTTGGAAAGGTTTGGTCCTGACAGCGCACATATTCGCTCCGATAAATCCATAGGAACCTCTTCAGCTATCACCTCCGACATCCTTTTGCCGGACTCAGCCTCAAGCCCCTTAGCTGCGCTGATCAACATCGTAGAACCGCTCAAGAAAGGGGTGGTCAGACGCACATTCTGTCTTAAACGCTGGGCCGGTACTGCATAGATGATAGTCTCCACCGAGTTCAGTACTTTCTCCAGGCTGGAGGAAATAGAAAGGTGAGCACTTGATTGCAGCCCTGTTTCCTTCCCCATCAGCGCCTCAGCCTCCGCTTCAGTCCTGGACCACAGTGCAACTTCTACACCCTTCTTTGCAAGCATCTGTCCCAGCGTACTTCCCCACGTAGTAGTACCGATGACGGCCACTTTTTTCATCTAGATTTCGCTCCTTTTGGTTATGAATCCATACTGATCCGCTGATCAATCTTGAGCTCCGTGCCCGTCTGCAAGCGAACAATGTTTTTCCGGTGCTGATAGACAATTAGGGCAGCGGCCACAAGACTATAGACTAGGTACACCGTCGGAACGTGGTACACAACAGTCAACACCATGAATAGACACAGGATCCCCAGACAGCTCAGGATGGAACCCAGGGACATGTATTTGCTGCGCAACACTGTGAGTATCAGTATCAAGCCACCAAAAATTGCCGCCAGTGGCCAGATAGCAAGCCAGCTTCCATAATAAGCTGCCACCCCTTTGCCACCACGGAACTTGATATATACTGACCAGTTGTGCCCCACCATCACCATCAAAGCCGAAATAACTTGGGCATATTGCCAGTTCAGGGGAAAACCAGCAACCACTAACACGTCCTCACCAATAATAGCCCGCACTGCGAGCACCGCTGCTGCTCCCTTGATAACGTCCAGTGCCATAGCGATAGCCCCTGCTCTAGTGCCCAGTACACGCAGAACATTGGTACCACCGATATTACCGCTCCCGTATTTGGAAATATCAATGCCGGCCATCGTCTTGCTCACGATCAGGGCAAACGGGATGGCCCCGATCAAATAGCTGACCAAGACGCTAAAAACAAATTTAGCAATTATCATACTCACACCCCCATCCTTTCCGATTTCTTGCCCACTGCCTTCTTTAGCGAGAACCGCAGTGTTGTGCCCCGAAACCCAAATGTCTGCCGCAGTTTGTTCTCTAGATAGCGCTGGTAGGAGAAATGCAGCAGCCCCGGATCGTTAACAATGAGAGTGAAGCTTGGTGGATTTACATCGTTCTGATAGGCACGCAGAACCCGTAGCCGCTTCAGGCCCTTCCGGGGTGGCGACTGTGCCAGCACCGCATCTTTGATAAGCTTGTCCACCACCTTATCAGGCAATCTCTTCTGCCTTTCCCGCCATACTTCGAGCGCCTCAGGTATCACCTTCTCCACATTATGCCCTGTCTTTGCCGAAGTATACAATACCGGGACATAGGACATAAATTTGAGCCGCTCCCTAACGCACTCGGCGTAGGACTCGACGTCGCCTTGCACCAGGTCCCACTTGTTCACCACCAACACCATGCCCTTGCAAGCTTCCTTAACATAGCCAGCTATATGGAGGTCCTGAGCAGTGAGAAATTCCGTAGCATCGGTTACCAAAAGGGCAACATCACATCTGTTAATAGCATTCAGTGCCCGGAGTAAGCTGTAATACTCAATGCCCTCTTCAATACGACCGCGCCTTCTAATGCCCGCGGTATCTATGAGCAACACCTTCTGTCCTCGATGGTCATACACCGTGTCCAAGGCATCACGCGTCGTCCCTGGGGTTTCGTCCACTATAGCCCGCTCCTCTCCCACGATAGCATTAAGTAACATGGACTTGCCCACATTGGGGCGCCCCACGATCGCCAGCTTGGGTAACCCAGAGCCTGGGGATAACGCCATCTCGCTTTCCGCCGGCAGATGCCTTACCACTGCTTCCACCAAATGGCTTACGCCCCTTCCATGCTGACCGCTGATGATCAGCGGCTCCCCAAGCCCTAATCGGTAGAACTCCGCTGCCTGACTGTCCATCCTGGCACTGTCCGCTTTATTAGCCGCTAGGACTACAGGTTTGTTACAACCGCGCAGTAGTCCGGCTATATCCTGATCCACAGGAAGTACCCCATCCTGAATATCAACCAAAAAAATAATTACATCTGCCCCGTCTATGGCAGACTGTACCTGGCCCCTGACCTTTTCAGCCAGTAGTGAGCTGGGATCCGGCTCAAGTCCGCCGGTATCGACCAGTGTTACCATCCTTCCCAACAACTCTACATCGGCAAAGATGCGATCGCGCGTCGTCCCGGGGAGGTCTTCAACTATAGCTACCCTGCCTCCCGCCAGACGGTTAAACAGCGTGGACTTTCCCACATTAGCCCTACCCACGATGGCAATAACAGGCCTCACCTTTCAGAAAACCCCCGCAAAAGCATTCCGTCGCCCGCCTGTCATTTCTAAGATACCATCACCATACCCACTTATCTACCTCCCTGAAATAAGTGGACAAGCAATGCCTTCTGTATGTGCAACCTATTCTCAGCCTGGTCGAAGACCACCGACCAGCGGCTGTCCAGCACGCCCACGGCTACTTCTTCCCCATGATGGGCTGGCATGGGGTGCATCAAAATAGCATCCGGCTTTGCCACGGCGAGAAGTCCTTCACCGACCTGATAGCCGGCGAAATCTCTTCTGCGTTTATCGGTTTCAGCTTCCTGCCCCATGCTCGTCCACACGTCTGTATATACTACATCAACCTCCTTCGCAGCTTCCCTCGGTTCCCTGACACATAGGACCTCAGCACCGCTAGCAGCAGCGAGCTCTCTTGCTTTATTTAGCACCTCCTCCCTGACCTCATAGCCCGCCGGCGAGGCGATACGAAAGTTTACCCCCGTCATTGCACAGGCGAGCATCAAACTGTGAGCAACATTGTTGCCATCGCCGATAAAAGCCAGGGTCAACCCTCCCAGCCTGCCCTTCTTCTCGCGTATGGTCAGCAGGTCCCCCAGCGCCTGACACGGGTGCTCATGGTCAGAAAGCGCATTGACCACAGGGACGCTGGCATATTCTGCCAAGACCTTTAAGGTCTGGTGTGAAAACGTCCTTGCGATGATGCCATGGACATATCGACTGAGCACGCGGGCAACATCTGAGACCGGCTCCCTCTTGCCCAACCCCACCTCCTCGGGAGATAGATAAAAACACTGCCCACCCAGCTCGCGTATGGCCACCTCAAAGCTAGCTCTGGTGCGTAACGAAGGTTTCTCGAAAATAAGAGCAAGGATCTTGTCCTTGAGCACCGGTGGCGCCTTCCGGCGCTTCAGTTTTGAAGCGCTATCAATTAGCCCGTTTACCTCTTCAGCAGTCAGGTCTGCGACAGAAAGGATGTCCCTTACCAACATCATCACCACTGGCCATTTACCAGTGGAACTTAGTATACCACACCCCGTCCACAATGGTATATAATGCAGGGGTAGTAGCCTGGCTACTTCAGGCTGGGATCATGGGTGAGGCCAAACCTTTACTGCTGTTGTTCGACGGCAATGCTCTGGTGCACCGCGCTTTCCATGCACTGCCACCACTGACTGTCGCCAAGACAGGGGAGATGGTAAATGCGGTCCAGGGTTTCGTCAGCACCCTGCTTAAAGTGCTCAATGAAATCAAACCGACCCACTGGGCAATTGCCTTCGACCGCCCTACACCTACCTTTCGCCACGAGAAATTCGAGCAATACAAAGCCCAGCGTCCAAAAACGCCCGATGAGCTTGTCACTCAGATAGAGCGAGTACACCAGCTAGCAGAAGCCTTCCACATCCCCATCTTCGAAATCGATGGCTTCGAGGCTGACGATATCCTCGGTACTTTAAGTCAACAGGCGAATGAACACGGCGTAGAGACCATCATAGTCACCGGAGACAACGACGCCCTTCAAGTAATTTCCCCAAAAACGAAAGTGCTCGCCCCCAGAAGGACCTTCAGTGACACAGTCCTTTATGACGAATCGCTGGTAAAAGAAAAGTATGGTGTATCCCCTGAGCAGCTCGCCGATTTTAAAGCACTCACCGGTGATTCGTCAGACAATATACCCGGCATCCCGGGCATCGGCGAAAAGACGGCCGCCGCGTTGCTCAGGCAGTTTGGCAGTCTGGAAGAAATCTATGCCCGTATTGATGAGGTAAGCCCCGACAGGATAAGGACACTGCTCCAGCAACATCGAGAGCAGGTGTTTCAAAATCGAGAGCTATCCAGAATAGTCACCTTGGTGCCAGTGACGCTCGACCTTGATAGTTGCCGGGTCACCGCATACGACCGCCAGAAAGTGGTAGAGCTATTTCGCGAACTTGGTTTCGCCCAATTGCTTTCCAGATTACCACAAACAATTGGACCCATGGAGTCTGCCACCGCTCACGTTAAAACACCGGTGAAAGGGGACTATCACATAGTAACAACACAAGACGAGCTCGAAGGACTCCTATCGCGGCTCAGTACAGTTAAAGAATTCGCCATCGACCTGGAGACCTCGAGCAAGGAGGCGATGACCGCCGACATCGTCGGTGTCTCCCTATCACTGCGACCGGCCGAAGCCTACTACATACCGGTGGGACACCGTGGCTTAAGTCAGATAAGCCAATTGCCACTGCCCCTGGTCATTGACCGCCTCAAAGCTCCCATCGAAGACCCGAAAAAGGCCAAAATCGCCCATAACGGCAAATTCGACATGATAGCGCTCGCCGAGCATGGCATCGGACTCGAAAACCTTGCCTTCGATACCATGATTGCTGCCCATTTACTTGGAGAGAAGGCACTGGGACTCAAAGCATTGGCCTTCAATCGACTTGGCGTGGAGATGACACCCATAGATGACCTCATTGGCAAAGGGACAAAGCAAGTATCCATGGCAATGGTGCCCATAGAGCAGGTTGCCCAGTATGCATGCGCTGATGCTGATATAGCTTTGAGGCTTAAGGAACAGCTGGAACCTGAACTCCGCAACCAGGGTTTATGGCAGCTTTTCACAGAGATAGAAATGCCACTGGTGCCGGTGCTCGCAACTATGGAAAGAAACGGCGTTGCTTTAGACCTGGACCTGCTCCGCACAATGTCACATAACTTGGGCAGAGAGATGATGAGGATAGAGACCGAGATCTATAACTGCTTAGGGCATAAGTTCAACATAAATTCCTCGCACCAACTCTCCCAAGTGCTCTATGAAGAACTGAGACTTCCCAAGCCACGGAAGACAAAGAGCGGCTACTCCACCGAGGCATCAGCGCTGGAGGAACTCAAAGGCACCCACCCCTTAATCGAGCTGGTCCTGCAATACCGTCAGCTCGCCAAACTGAAGTCCACTTACACGGACGCCTTCCTCGAGCTCATTAATCCTAAGACCGGAAGGCTCCACACCAGCTTCAACCAGACAGGCACCGTTACCGGTCGCCTTTCTTCTAGTGAGCCTAACTTGCAGAATATACCAGTACGCGGTGAACTGGGCAGCAAAATAAGGCAAGCTATAATTGCCCAGCCCGGATGGCTGCTGCTGTCCGCCGACTATTCCCAGATAGACCTTCGGGTGCTGGCACATATCTCTCAGGACCCAGAACTTATAGACACTTTTTTAAGGGACGAAGACGTACATACCGCCACAGCATCAAGGGTGTTCAATGTACCACCGGAGAAGGTGACCCCCGAGATGCGCCGTGTTGCCAAAACGGTCAATTTTGGCGTCATCTACGGCATGAGCGACTATGGACTGGAGCAAGCTACCAACTTCACCCGTGAGGAGGCCGCCAGGTTTATTACCTCCTACTTCGAAAAATACCCCGAGGTCAGGAAATACATCGAAGACACTAAGAGGCAGGCAAGAGAGTTCGGCTATGTGCAGACGGTGATGGGTAGGAGGAGGTATATCCCAGAGATAAACTCCCCCAACCGCCAGGTCAGGGAAGCAGCGGAGCGCATGGCCATCAACATGCCCGTACAGGGAACATCGGCAGATATCATCAAGATCGCTATGGTCAACCTCCACCGCGAGATGGTAAAAAGGCACCTCAAAAGCAAGATGCTGCTTCAGGTCCATGATGAACTCGTGTTCGAAGTGCCGCCCAATGAGCTTGATGCTATAAGACAGCTCGTCGCCGAAATTATGCCCAATGCCCTGAAACTAAGAGTGCCCCTCAAAATAGATATTAAGGTGGGCAAAAACTGGGCAGAGATGGAATAAAGTGCCAGAACTGCCCGAGGTCGAGACTATAAAAAGAGAACTTGAGCCACACGTAGTGGGAAGGGAACTCACTGCGGTCAACATATGCGACACCAAAATAGTAGCCCACCTTTCACCAAAAATACTTAAGGACAGAATTACAGGAAAAAGAATAGAAAGTCTGAAACGCCGCGGTAAATACCTTCTTTTCCGGCTCTCGAGTGGCGATTATCTGATAATACACCTCAGAATGTCGGGGGCTATACTGCTAAACCCGCAACAGCCCCTACCCCACACCAGGCTCATACTCCGCCTCGATGACGGCACAGAGCTCGTCTTTACCGACCGCAGACGCCTGGGTATAGTGTCACTAACAGACAGCGAAAAGCCAGTAGAAGACAAGCTTGGACCTGAGCCACTGAAGCCTCACTTCACCGCAGAAGAATTCGCCAACCGATTACAACGGCGAAAAGCGCCGATAAAAGCAGTCCTCCTAGACCAAAAAGTCATCGCCGGTATCGGTAATATGTATGCCGATGAGGCCCTTTTCAAAGCTGGAATCCACCCGCTACGCCCCGCAAATAGTTTATCCCTGCAGGAAACAGAGAGACTCCACACCGCTATAATAAGCACCTTGCGTTCAGCAATAAAAAATAAAGGGGCAAGCGTAGAAACCTATCTACGCCCCAACGGTGAGACGGGTACAGCCCATTTCCACTTTAAAGTAGCGCATCGCGGTGGTAGACCATGCCCCACCTGCGGTACTCCCATCCAGCGCCTCCCCATCAGAAACCGTGGCAGCTACTTCTGTCCCTGCTGCCAAAAATATTGACAGCAGTGCTACAATGGTTTCAAATGTTAACAGCGTGCCAATCCTTGCTACGCTATTGTCCTGCTTTCCACCTATACCGCAAGTCGACTTCCTAACTTTTGCACGCACTTAAGCGGTCCGAATCGCCCGCAAACATTGGCAACTGGCTATGGGAAGACGGAGGAAAATGTGACACTATGCAGAAGACCGAGTGATCCATTTTGCAAAGGATGGTAGTCTACTGAAAAAATTTCTATTTATCGTTTTTGCGCTGGTGCTTGTGGCACCTTTGGTCGCCATGCCGACGAACATCGCTGCGGAGACATCAACTGCGCCACCGGTTGTCCGAACATACCCAGCAGCGCTGACCGCTGACGAGAAAACCATTATTGATGAAATCCTTAGAGAGTTTGATGAAGCCCGTAAGATGACCACAAATAAGGACGTTCAGAGCCAGCTTGGGATAATCAAGGAGTGGATGAAAAAAGTTACTGCCCTTATAGAGCAAGGGACGATAAGGGCGCGCTCGAGATAAAATACCTGATTGCCAAACGGCTGGAGGAACTGATAAACCAACTGCCCACGGTAACACCCGGGACCTTAACCACCGCTACAGCAGCCCCGTCGGCTAACCCGCTGTATGAAGAGCTGGTGAGGATCCGAGCTAAGATAGATAAGCTCATAGCTATTGAAGAGAGAGGTGCCAACTGCGGTAACCCCAGGACCGCCGGAATCACCCGCCCTCCAGAGATGGAAAAGTTGATCGTTTACTCAGCCAAGTTCCTTTGTGGCCCCGCCTTCGGCAACGAAGGAGTCCAACCGGGCTCTTACTCCACCGCGATAAACATACACAACCCGCACAATTACACCGTCTATCTGTACAAGAAGGCGGTCATCGCCCAGCGCGAAGATGAGCCCAGGGGTAAAATCTCACACTTCCGAAAGGTCAGCCTGGCGCCAGACGAAGCCATAGAGGTGGACTGCATCGATATCTCCAGCTTCTTCGGTCCGCAGGAGGTCAGCTATTATCAAGCGCCATCACAGCAAGCCCCGCTGTCGGGGCAGCATCCGTCACAGCGACTGTAGCGACATCGGTCACACCCATAAACAGGGTGGTGAGGTTCATCAAAGGCTTCGTGGTTATCTATGCCACCGCTCCGCTTGACGTCGTCGGCGTCTACACTGCCAGCACACCAACGGCTTCAGCCTTGATGTAGAACATATACCGCAAAGTGCCGTCGGTGTGCTTCCTATTCCCGTACCCGAAGAACCCACCGAACAGGCCTGTCCTATCGGCTGTACCTGCCTGGCCAAGGACGAGGCTGCCAAGAAGTTCGGTCCCGACGCCATCCTATGTCTGAAAGAGCTCTGTGGATATGCTGATGCCGCCAAACAAGTCCCTCTTTACTGCTGGAAACCCGCTGAAGTGGCTAAGTGCCCTGAGGGCTGCTACTGTATGACCGTGGAAGCAGCTAAAGAGCGTGGCTATACCGAAAGATGCCAGGCAGACCCCTGTGGGCGTGACCAGTACCAGAACCCGTTGTACTGTTTTAAGGCACCTGTGGCAGAGACCTGCCTCACCGGCTGTGCGTGCTTGACCAAAGACGATGTCTATAAGAGATATGGCGATAAAATCGTGCTCTGTCAGGAAAAACCCTGTGGTTACGAGGGCAACATAGAGAAGTACTGCTGGAAAGTCCCCATCACCGCGTCCTGTCCTGTGGGATGTGCGTGTCTGACAGAAGCCGAAGCAAAGAAGTTAGGTTACACCAGTCTCTGCCAGGGACAAAAGACTATCTGTGGCTATGACGCACAGCAGAACCCCCTATACTGCTTCATCAAACCGCAAGAAATAGTCCAGCCCAAAGTAGGGAAAATCGTGATCGACCTTGTCAGCGACCGCAATCCAGTAGGCACCAGACACAACCTCACCATCATGGTCTACGACACTAACGGGCAGCCTATGGCAAACGTGTGGGTGAAGGTCAGGCACACCGGTGCTAATCCATTTGCGCCCATTGAACTAGTCACCGATGCCTCCGGTAAAACTGGCTACTATTACGATGGTAGGAACATAGGCACAGACACCATAGTGGCCACCGCCGACAGCGTGTCAGCGCGGGCAACGAAGGAATGGTATCAGGAGATTAAGCCCGCCAAGATCGAGCTCTCGCCTAGCGTGGGTCACAATTTGTCCGGGCAGAGACACACAGTGACCGCCACTGTGTGGGGAACAGACGGCGAGCCCATGGCAGGCATTACTGTTAACTTCGCCGTTTCGGGCACAACACAAACAGGCTGACCGGCAGTGCCGTCACCGACAGCACAGGTAAAGCAACTTTCAGTTATGCCAGTAAGCTGGAAGGTAAAGATACCATCACCGCCACTGCAGCCGGCTTGCAAGCCACCGCCACAAAGTTCTGGGAGATCCTCAAGTAACAGTCACCAAAAGGACAGGGGGCTTGAAAGCCCCCTGTCCTTCTTTTCACTGTAAGCTCGCTGGTGAAAGTTTCTCCAAAGCCACTCTAAGGCGTTTCAGACAACGCTCCCTCCCCAGCACCTCCATAGTCTGGAAAAGGGGCGGCGCTGCCGTCCTCCCGGTCACAGCCACCCGAAGCAGCCCAAAATAAACCCCGGTCTTCAGCCTCAGCTCCTCAGCCAGAGGGCGAAGCAAGTCCTCTAGTGACGGCGCGTCCCAAGAACTTAGCACCTCCAAACGCGACACCGTGACCCGAAGGAAACCAGCAGCATCGGTCGGGGTAAGCCTTTCTGTAAGCAGCTTTGGCTCATATTCCAGTTCTTCAACAAAAAAGAACTCGGTGAGCTGTGTTACTTCCCCTAGCGTCCTTGCCCTGTCCTGTACCAGGGGCATGATGCGTGAGACATAGTCCTTGTCCAGCGGGCGGGGTACCTTCAAAGACAATCCCCTCTCTAAGAAAGGCAGTGCCCGCTGGATGAATTCCTCCAAGCTCAGACTCCGTATATAGACACCGTTCATCCAGTCGAGCTTCTCTTTATTGAACACCGCGGGGTTTTTACTTATCCGTTCCAGAGAAAAGTGCCTGACTACCGTGTCCCTGTCCATCAGCTCGGTCTTGTCATCCAGTGACCAGCCTAGCAAAGCCAGAAAGTTGAACATCGCCTCTGATAGATAGCCAGCTTCCATATATTCGGTGATGGCAGTGGCGCCGTGGCGCTTGCTCAGCTTCGACCTGTCAGGGCCCAGAATCATGGGTAGGTGCGCAAACCTGGGCGGTTCCCATCCCAGTGCCTGGTAAAGCAGCACATGCCTTGGCGTGCTCGGCAGCCACTCGTCAGCCCTGAGAACATGGGAGACTTCCATAAAATGGTCGTCCACTATATTGGCAAGGTGGTAAGTGGGATAACCGTCGGACTTTAGCAACACAAAATCGTCCAGAGTGTTATTTTGGAACACTATCTCACCGCGCAGCAAGTCTTGAAATATAGTCTGCCCCTCAATAGGCGTCCTAAAACGGACTACCGGCACAATGCCGCGCGACTCAAGTTCTGCCCTTTGCGACCGCGTCAGGTTGCGGCAATGGCGGTCATACCCCGGTGGCTGCTTGTTCTTCATCTGCTCTTCCCTCACCCGCTGCAATCGCTCAGGTGAACAGTAACAATAATAGGCAGCATCAAGCTTCACCAGTTCTTCGGCCACCTCACGGTACAGCGCCAGCCTCTGTGACTGGAAATAGGGCCCCTCGTCCCAGTCCAACCCCAGCCATCGCAGGCTATCGATTATGGCTTCGGTCGCTCCGTTAACCAGTCGTTCCCTATCAGTATCTTCGATGCGCAAAATGAAGACGCCGTTGTTATGCCGGGCAAACAGCCAGTTGAACAGCGCTGTCCTGATGTTACCCACATGGGGATAGCCAGTAGGGCTCGGGGCAAAACGGACCCTTACTTTTGCGTCAGACATATCCAGCTTGGCTCCGAAAATATGTCCTGCCCAGCGAGGGCTGTCTCACCGGAAGTTTGACTACATACGTATTTGCCATCTTATCATGCAAAGCTTGCTTCTTGACATCAAACGCCACCAGAATAAAACCTGCCAGAAGCGTCAGTCCCGTTACCACATAGCCCCAGCCACGCCGCACAGCAGTCTGCCAGCTCAGGGGTAAACCGCCCTCCTCTATGACCTTTATTCCCACCGCCATCTTACCGGGCGTTTGCCCACACCACCACCAGAAAAAAACACAATAAACAAATGAGATTACAAACCCACTCGGCAACCAGACCGCCGGTGCTCTGAAGAAATAGTACAGTATACCCACAATGAGTCCCAAGAGCATGAAATCTACCAGCCCGGCGCCCAATCTAATCCAGAAGCCAGCATACTCAAGAGAGACTTCTTTCAGATCACGTGCCAAGTCACACCCCGAAGATTCGAGTGTTGGAAGAATAGCCAGCAGCCCATCCCGCACATAACAGGCAATTGCCTAATACACTAATAAACACACAGCAGAGGACGCACCAAAAAGATGGAGATAACGTCGGTGCAACCTATTTCTTGGTCAAGATACGATACATACCTTCCAGCTCGCTCAGGCGTTTCCGCAGCCTCTCGGTCAGTTGCTCCGCCTGCTTCAGGGCGTTCCTGGTGTCCTCCATGTCTGCCTGGATCTTAAACAGCAGCTCGTTCCTGCGGATGCCTAAATCAGCTTCGAAGGACTCGAGGTCGCTAAATTCGCTCTTGCCCAAGAGCTGCGAGTATAGCTCGCTTTCACGCTGCATCTGACCTTTCTTGATGTGCTCAAAAGACCTATTTGCGTCTTTCATAACTTGCCGAAGCCTCTTTCAGATACAATTTAACACATTATATTATTATTGGCAACCGCTACCTCGCGATTTTACCGCCACACACTGTCTCCTCAGTTCTTTGATGGCGCACTGTAAATCAATGGGTAGTTCGCTGACAAACTCTCTATACTTACCATCTCCCGGCAGACGAAAACCAAGCCGATGGGCATGAACAAACTGCCGTTTCAGTAGCGGAGACCTAACACCGTACACAGCATCGCCCAGCACCGGATAACCTATAGCCGCCAGATGAACGCGTATCTGGTGGGTCCGTCCCGTATGCGGGGTAACTTCGAGGAGAGAATACTCGCCGAGATATTCCCTGACCTTATAACTCGTGGTGGCTGGTCTGCAGCCATTGACCACAGCCATGCGCTTCCGGTCAGCAGGATTGCGGCCTAGAGGCGCTTCTATTACACCCTGCGGGGGTGATAGCCTGCCTTTTACCAGCACCAGGTATACCTTGAGGACAGACCGTTCCTTGAACTGGTCTATAAGGTACTGCTGGGCCGCGGGGTTCTTGGCAATGACCATCACCCCGGAGGTATCTTTGTCCAGACGATGCACTATGCCCGGCCTGATGTTACCAAAAACTTTGAGGTTGGGGCACCTCGCCAGTATCACGTTGACCAGCGTATTGGAAGTATGCCCGGGTGCAGGGTGGACCACCAGGCCTGCTGGCTTGTCCACTACTACCAGGTTATCGTCCTCGTAAAGCACATTTATCGGAATTTGCTCGGGGGTGAGCATCGACTCTTCCGGCGGTGGCAGATAAATACAGACCTCATCTCCAGGTTCCAGCCTTTGCGCTGCTCTGGCACTTTTCTGATTGACCACCACATTCCCCTGCCTGATCAATTTCTGCAAACGGGAACGCGAAAGCTCTGGAAGCACATCTGTCAGATACCTGTCCAGACGGCTCGCCTTATCTCTGACAGTCACTTTCACCTGGCGCCCTTCATGCACCACCATCGCCTTTCCTAAGCTCCCAAAACAAGAAAATCAGCAAGGCTATGACCCCGATAGTTATGGCCGAATCTGCCACATTGAAAGCAGGCCAGTGAAAGTCCTCCCACAATTTCACATCGATGAAGTCGGTAACGCAGCCAAAACGGATCCTGTCTATTAGGTTGCCCACAGCACCACCGAACACCAGTGCCAGCGCTACACTAATCAGCTTACCAGACTTGCGGAAATATCGGGAAAGCAACAAGACCGCTGCCAGGCCTGCTATTGCCGCTAGGGTTATCAAAACAGACTGTCGTGCCAATATACCGAACGCCGAACCGGGATTACACACATGACAAAGGCTCACAGGGCCAAAAACCGGGACAAAATCGTGAGGAAGTATATGGGACCTCACCCAATGCTTGGTAGCCTGGTCCAAAGACACCACGCCAACCACGAGGATAGCAAACAGTACCCGCTGTCCCCAGCTACCTGGCGAGCCTACCTCTGATGTTCTTTGTCTGACGTGCTTTGCATTCAAGACACAGGTTTGCCTGTGGCAAAGCCTCCAGCCTTGCCGGCTCTATCGCCCTGCCACATACATCACACAAGCCATAAGTACCAGTTTCGTACTTCCTTAACGCATGCTCCACTTCGGCAAGCGCACTGGTCAGGCGCTTTTCCAGGGTCAGCCTCTTCTCCCGCTCAAAGACCTCAGTAGCGCTTTCCTCCCTTTTACCAAAAGGACTCCCTTCCCGCTGTTCATCAGCGGACTTCTCCTCAGCCTTTAGCTGTTGAAGCTCACTCCGTAGCTGCTCTTGTTCCGCCCGCAAGCGCTCATAAAGCTGACTGTAATCAACCATTTCACACCCTGGAACAAAATGGACTTAAACTTAATTCTAGCTAACCTTATCTAATTACGCAAGTTTATCTAATGCGAAAAATTTCAGTCGAACATGAGCCGGAGCTGGCGGATCGTATTAACCGCCTGGCCCCGCCAGTGATTGTTGGCAAAAACAAAAGTCGTCTTGGCCTGACTGGCTATAATGCCTATTTTCGGCACCCATTCCTGCAGCTCCTCCGCAGAATAAGTATAGTCATACCGCTCGTAAGAATGTTCATGCTGCCACCACTTGGCAGCATTGCGCCCATGGAAACGAACATAACCAATATCGCTGGTCACCCTTGCCAGCGGCGGCAGCAGCCCTGGTAACCTCGGCTCATCAACACAGCAGAAACCCAGATTATGGCGGCGCAACCACTCAAAAACCTCCTCCCGTAGCCAGCCAGCGTTTCGGAATTCTACCACAACAGGCAAATCACCCAGCTGCCCTCGAAACACCGCCAGATAGTCACGGTTCACCCGGTTACAGGCAAAGCTGTAGGGGAACTGGGCCAATACACAACCGAGCTTCCCTACTTCGAGGAGAGGATGCAACACTTCGACGAAAGCAGCGAAATCCACCTTTTCGGGCTGCCGTTCATGCGTTAGTTTCTGAGGTGCTTTGACCGAGAAAAGAAAACCCTCTCCTGTCTTATTTATCATGGATTCGATGACGGAAACACGGGGCAAAGCATAAAAAGTTGAATTCAACTCCACGGCATTAAATTCACGGGCATAGTAGACCAGCCAGTCCTGCCGCCTCACATTCGGAGGATAGAAACAGCCCACCCAGTCAGCATAGCTAAAACCAGAAGTGCCAAAGTAAAGCACTCTCATGCCTCTCACCCCCAACTGATCAGCCCTGACTATAAGGCCTGAATAATGGCCCACACCCCAATCACTATTAGATAAATACCCACCAGGTAATTTAGTATCTTCGGGAAAATCATCACTATGATGCCGAAGATAAGAGTCAAAATACCCATCAGGAGCCCGCTTACATGAAGAATGTTCAACATCACATACTCCTCCTTGCTTTCGCTCTGTCTAGGCGCCGATGCCGGCCCTGGTGTTGTTAGCCCTGACGGCACTTATCACACCACGCACCCCCTGTATTCGGGAGAGCAGATGCGTCAACTCGGCCATGTTGGCTATTTCGAGTGTGGCAAAGACCGAGATAATATCGTCATGGTACTCAGTGCTAATACCGGCTATGTTTACTTTAGCATCGGCTACAATTGTGGTTATGTCCCTCAGCAGCCCAACCCGGTCCCAAGCGTCTATCTGGATATCCACAGGATAGACCTGCTGCACCTTGCCCCAGCTCACCTCGATTAAGCGCCTCTTGTCGTCAACTTTTTGGATGTTTATGCAGTCCTTCCGGTGCACAGATACACCGCGGCTCCTTGTAATGTAGCCGATAATAGCGTCACCGGGTACCGGGTGACAGCAATTGGCTAGATGGCTAAGCAGGTCACCTACGCCAAGCACCTGTATTCCACCGGGGCTGGTCTTTTTACTAGTAGAAGGCCTGACTACCGGAGCCACCTCTACAGGCTCAGCCACCAACTTGAGTGCCAGCTGGTGAGGAGTGATACCACCATAGCCTATGGCAGCCAAAAAATCGTCCGGATCCTCGTAATTGAATAAACTGGCAGTCTCCTCCAGGCTGCTGACGGTCACCCCCAGCCGCTTGAGCTCCCTCTCCAGTATTTCTCGCCCACGCTCAATGTTCTGCGCCCTCTCCTGCTTCTTAAACCACTGCCTTATTTTTCCCCTGGCATGAGGGGTCTTAACAAAGCCAAGGTCAGGGTTAAGCCAGTCCATACTAGGACCCCGGTCAGCCTTGGTAGTCATTATTTCCACTATCTCCCCATTCTTCAGTTCATAGTTCAGGGAGACCAACTTGCCATTTACCTTGGCACCGATGCAGCGGTGCCCAAGTTCAGTATGTATCCGATAAGCAAAGTCCAGTGGTGTGGCCCCCTTGGGCAACGGTATTATCTCCCCCTTAGGCGTAAAAACGAACACCTGGTCCAGCAATAGCTCTGTCCGCAGCGATTCCATAAACTCCTCGCTACTCAGTTCACTCTGCCACTCGATAAGCTGACGCAGCCAGGCTATCTTGTCTTCAAACCCTTTCTCCTCTTTGCCACCTTCTTTATAGCGCCAGTGGGCAGCCACGCCGAAATCAGCGGTACGATGCATTTCATAAGTGCGGATCTGGATCTCCAACGGCGTCGTCCCCTGACACATCACCGTAGTGTGCAGGGACTGGTAGCCATTGTCCTTGGGATTGGCAATGAAATCGTTGAACTCCTCCGGAATAGGATGCCACAAGTTGTGGACAACACCGAGCGCCTTGTAACAGTCTGGTACAGTGTGCACCAGAATGCGCACCGCAAACAGGTCATGTATATCATTGAAGTCACGTCCCTGCACCATATAGCGCTTCATCTTGTCGTAGATACTATATATGTGCTTGGGGCGCCCGAAAACCTCTGCTGCGATCTCCGCCCTCTCCAACTCTTGTTTCAGTATTTGTACCGCCTCATTTATGAAATTTTCCCGCTGGGCACGCTTGGTTGCCACCATTCGGGCAATCCGGTGGTACTCCCTTGGCTCAAGGTAACGAAAGGCCAGGTCTTCTAGCTGCCACTTCAACTGCCAGATGCCCAGTCTGTGGGCCAAAGGCGCATACACTTCCAGCGTCTCCTGCGCGATCTGCCTGCGCTTCTCCAGAGAGAGGACACCAAGAGTGCGCATGTTATGCAGCCTATCAGCCAGCTTTATGAACACCACCCTAAGGTCTTGCGCCATCGCCAGCAGCATCTTCCTCAAATTCTGAACCTGAGACTCCTGTCTGCTTTCACCATCGCCCTTCCACGAGAGCTTGCCCAGCTTGGTAACACCATCGACCAACCTGCTCACTTCGGAACCAAACTTCGCTTCCACTTCGGACAGCGGTACATTACAGTCCTCCAGTACGTCATGGAGCAGGGCAGCAGCTAGGGTGGTAGCATCAAGCTGCAGGCCAGCCAGTATCAAAGCCGTCTGCACCGGGTGCTCCAAAAAGGGTTCGCCTGTTTTGCGCACCTGCCCCTGATGAGCATGGCTGGCGAACTCGTACGCCGCCTTTACTAAAGCTAGCTTGTCCGGGGGCAAATACTCTTGCGCTTTTTTCAGCAGGACTTCGCCATCCATCCTGACCCAGCCTCTGTTTCTTTGTAGTATAATAGTCCAAAAAAAGTAGCGGTGCAAACAGGGCTCAGCCATTCCTATAATATGGGGCACTTCAGGGGGTGAAGACATGAAGAGAACAGAAGGGAAATTTGTCGGTGCCAAGGGGCTAAACTTATACTACCAATGCTGGCTACCAGAAGAAAGACCTAAGGCCGTCCTGCTCATCGCCCACGGACTGGCAGAGCACAGCGGCCGTTACACCGGGGTGGCTGACTATTTCACATCTAGGGGATATGCCGTCTGTGCACTCGACCACAGGGGACACGGCAAATCAGAGGGCACGCGCATCTACGTCGACCGCTTCGACGACTACATATCCGACCTGAGGACCTTCTTTGAGCTTGTCCGCAAAGAGCATCCCGGCGACTGCTTCTTCCTCATCGGACATAGCATGGGCGGGACAATAGCTGTAGCTTACGCCATAAAATACCAGCACGACCTGGCAGGACTGATATTGTCCGGTGCCAGTCTGGCGCCTGTCGTTGCTACACCTCCATTGCTCCTCATCATTGCAGGCGTGACTTCAGCACTGTTCCCCCGGAAAGGCCTGGCTGCGCTCGATGCCTCAGCCATCAGCCGCGACAAGGCTGTTGTGGAAGCATATGAAAATGACCCGCTCGTCTACCGGGGGAAGATCCCCGCCCACACTGCAACCGAGCTGGCTCGAATGTGGAGAGAGCTGCCACAGAAGATGCCAGAGATAAAGCTAACTTTGCTAATTCTACACGGCAGCGCCGACCGGCTGGCACCTTCCCTGGGCAGCAGACTCCTATACGAGCGGGCGAGTTCGGCCGACAAAACCCTTAAAACCTACGAAGGCCTTTATCATGAAGTATTTAATGAACCGGAGCGCCAGCAAGTTATGGCCGATGTAGAACAATGGCTTGCCAGTCATATCTAGCTATAAGCACCATCAAGCGGAGGGGAAACAATGTCTCAAAAAAGCTATATCCTGGTCATCGATCAGGGCACCACAGGGAGTGGTGCCCTTCTTTTTGATAACGAGGGTAAAGTAGTCTCCATGGCAGATAGCGAGATCAGCCAGATCTACCCACAGCCCGGCTGGGTGGAACATGACCCCGAAGAGATATTTCGCACCTCTGTGGCAGTGGCTAAAGAAGCTATCAGTAAAGCTGGAGCCACAGCTTCGCAGATAAAAGGTATAGGCATCACAAACCAGCGCGAGACGACTGTAGTCTGGGAGCGCCGCAGCGGGAGACCGATCAGAAATGCCGTCGTCTGGCAGTGTCGTCGCACTGCCCCGATATGCGAGCAGATGAAACAAAAGGGGCTGAGCCAGCAGGTCCAGCAGAAGACGGGACTTGTAGTCGACGCCTATTTTTCGGCCACCAAACTACGATGGATACTCAACAATACGCCCGACGGACAGCGCAAAGCGGAAGACGGGGAATTGCTCTTTGGCACAGTGGACAGCTGGCTTGTGTGGAACCTCACCGGCGGCAAAGTACACGCCACTGATTACAGCAACGCCTCACGTACCATGCTGTTCAACATAAATACCCTTCAGTGGGACAGGGACTTGCTTGCCTGTTTGAACATCCCCGAGGCAGTCCTCCCCAGTGTAATGCCATGTAGCCATATCTACGGCAACACTGTGCCCGGGCTTCTGGGTGATAGCAGCATACCCATAGGCGGCATAGCCGGTGACCAGCAGGCCGCCCTCTTTGGGCAGGCGTGCTACCAGACCGGCATGGCTAAGAATACTTACGGCACAGGCTCTTTCATCCTGCTCAACACAGGCCATAAGCCAGTACTATCCCAAAAAGGTCTGCTCACCACCATAGCCTGGGGATTGGGCAAAGAAGAGGTTACCTACGCTATGGAGGGGAGCATCTTCATAACCGGGGCAGCCGTACAATGGCTCAGAGACGGATTGAAGATCATCTCCACCGCAGCCGAAAGCGAGACTCTGGCGCGCTCTATCACTGATAATGGTGGAGTCTATTTCGTCCCTGCCTTCGTAGGCCTCGGCGCCCCATACTGGGACATGTATGCCCGCGGCACTATCGTGGGACTCACCCGAGGTACCACTGCGGGGCATATCGCCAGAGCCACCTTGGAGGCAATCGCCTATCAGGTAAAGGACGTCATTGAGACCATGACTGCCGAGACCGGGCTCACCATATCCATGCTCCGCGTCGACGGCGGTGGCACCGCCAATAGCCTGCTCATGCAGTTCCAGGCAGACATACTCGGCATTCCTATTCAGCAGGCTGCAGTCGCCGAGACCACAGCCCTAGGCGCTGCTTATCTCGCTGGCCTTGCAGTGGGCCTGTGGAAAAACACCGATGAACTGGGCAAACTGTGGCAGGCGGCCAACACCTACGAACCAAAGATGTCCGCGGACCAGAGAGAAAACCTGTATGCCGGCTGGAAACGAGCTGTAGAGCGTGCCATGGGCTGGATAGACAAAGCGGAAAGGACGGGAACATAAGTGAAGAGAGACTTTCCCGCTCTAGGCTCTGAAAAATTCGACCTTATTGTAATCGGAGGGGGTATCATCGGCTGCGGCATCGCCCGCGATGCCGCCATGCGTGGCATCACCACACTGCTGTTGGAAAAAGAGGACTTTTCCTACGGCACCACCTCCCGCTCCTCACGCCTTATCCACGGCGGCCTACGCTACCTGAGACAACTGGAGTTCAGGCTGGTCCGACAAGACATGCGAGAAAGAGAGGTCCTGCTCAGAATAGCCCCCCACCTTGTCCATCCGCTGCCGTTTATCATCCCTGTAGCTCGTTCTGTGGACAGGGTAGCCCTGCCCATCGGCATGCTCTTTTACGACCTCATCTCCCTCGACAAAAGCATGCCCTGGCACCTCCGCCTGTCAAGACGAGAGACCCTGGAACTGGAACCCGGACTCGACATCAAAGGACTGACTGGCTCCTACCTCTATTACGACTGCCAGGTGCCCTTCGCCGAGCGGCTTTGCCTTGAGACGGCACTCTCAGCTGCAGAGAACGGAGCTCAGGTTCTAAACCATGCTAGAGTCACCGGCATTCTCGGGCAGGGTGAAACGGTATATGGAGTGGAAATACAGGACACCCTGACCGGTGAGAAATATCAGGCTAAAGGAAAGCTGGTGGTAAATGCTGCCGGACCCTGGGTGGACACCATCACCGCACTGCTGGGCACAGGCTCTGAGCCGCTGATACGGCGCACCAAGGGAATACACCTGCTCGTTCCCAGGCTTTCCCGGCACGCTGTGGTCTGCTTCGCCCAAAGCGACGGGCGCCTTTTCTTCGTCATCCCCTGGCAGGGTTACTCCCTCATCGGGACAACTGATACAGACTATTTCGGTGACTGCGATGCCGTGTACGCCGAGGCGGCTGACGTAACCTACCTCGTCTCGGAAACACAACGGACATTCCCTTCCCTCAAAAAGGAGGATATCTGGTATACCACCGCCGGGATCAGGGCACTTGCTGGCGACCACTCCAGAAAGGCTTCAGACATCACCCGGGCACACAAAATCGTTGACCATGAGCAAAAACATGGCATTAGCGGTTTTATTTCGGTGCTCGGCGGTAAGATTACTGGCTATCGTGCTATCGCTGAAGAGGTGGTAGACCTGGTATGCCGCAAACTGAAGGTTAAAACTGCCTGCCGCACAGCAGAAACACCTTTGCCCGGAGCACCAAAGGTAACAGAAGAAAAGATAAAACAGACTGCCCAGGAGAGCAACCTCCCTGGCGAAACAGTGTCCCATCTCGCCGCACTTTATGGCTCGCGGTTCCTCCAAATCGTCTCACTTGCCACCAGCAGCGAGCAGGCACGCCAGCGTATCTGTCCCCATTGCTCTGACATCCTGGCACAGGTGGAATACAGCGTGAAACAGGAGGCTGCCCTTACCCTTGGCGACTTTCTCTTGCGCCGCAGCGATATCGGCCTTGCCCCCTGCCAGGGGCTAGATGCCGTGGAGACTGTAGCTAGAGAGATGGCACGGCTTCTCGGTTGGAGCTGGGAGGAGGAAAAAAAGCAGATAGAAGATTATCGCCGTCAAATAGCCCTGAATCTGCTTTTCAAAGCCGGTTAGTCCAGCCTAAGTATGCAACGCGGTGTACCTATCTCTATACAAGCCGGCGAGGGCTCAACAACGGAGCCCTCGCTTCTCTCACCGAAGAGAGCCTATTATGACTTCAAAATTGCCATCGCCTCTTCGCGGTAGGCGTCCATGAGATATGGAATACCGGTAACCTTGGCGCATTCCTCCGTCAGCGACATAAGTTCACGACGGGTAATCGCTGGCACGCTAAAACATCTGGCACCAGCCATCAATTGCTGCAAGCCCACTTTTATCTTGTCGGCATAGCTGTATATACCTACGGCACCCCAGGGAATGTTCTTCATTTCGTCTGCGCCTACTATCTTCTTCACCTCTTCCCAGCAGACAAAAATCTCCTCCGGGGTAGAGCCAAACTGCGCTACCGTATTGGGTAGCTTGCCCTCTTGCAGCCACCGGTGAATATTCTTCCCCACCATGCCGGGGATCATTAAAGCCCTCCCCATGCATACTGCCTTAGTGAACGGCGAACCCAGAGCCAATGCCTTGAACACCCCATCCTCGCTGCTGAAACCTCCGGCAAAAGCCATATCAGGCGGTCTTTCGCCCCTGTCCGCCAGCACCTTGGCAAACTCATAGGCTGCAGAGTGTAAATACAGGGTGGGCATGCCCCACTCCTCCATCATCCGCCACGGACTCATACCGGTGCCGCCTGGAGCACCGTCTATGGTCAGCAGGTCTATCTTCGCCCTTGAACCCCACTTGATCGCCATCGCTAGCTCCCGCAGACTGTAAGCCCCGGTCTTCAAGGTAATGCGCTTGAAACCCAGCCTCCTCAGTCGCTCCACCTCGGCAAAGAAGCCTTCCTCGCTGATGAAACCCAGTCTGCTGTGCCGCTCGAACTCCTTCAAAGCTCCGGCTTTGAATGCGGCTTGGTTCACGGGGTCAGAGGGGTCAGGGGTGATGATATAGCCGCGCCGTTGCAGTTCCAGAGCCCTCTCAAGGGTATTAACCTTTATTTCACCGCCGATGCTTTTGGCACCCTGCCCCCATTTGAGCTCGATTGTGGTAATACCATGCTTGTTCAGTATATATTCGGCAACACCGAGCCGTGTGTCTTCCACATTCATCTGCACCAGTATCTCACCCCAGCCCTGATAATAGCGACGGTAAGTCTCGATACGCCTGTCCATATCCGGCGCCGACTTGACCTTCCCCTTTGAATCGAGCTCAAGCCGCGGATCGATGCCACAGACGTTCTCACCACACACGATTGTTATCCCGCTGATGGCAGCACCAACGGCAAAATGCTCCCAGTTCTTCCGTGCAATTTCAGTTGAGCCTAGGGCGCCGGTAAAAATAGGCACCTTCATCTTCACTTTAATATCCCACCCATATTCAGTCTCAGTGCTCACCCTCGGGAAAATTGCCGTGTCAGGATTTGCTTCCACCCCCGGCGGTAGCCCTCTGGCACCCATGGCGTATCCCTGGATATTCAGGTGCGAATAGTCAACTGGATAGTCTTTGTCACCCCCAGCCGTGACCTCTCCAAACGGACCTGGATAGATCAATTCCCGACCGCGAAAGCTGGCTTTAAACACCTCGCAGTTCCCGGTACAGCCGTCGAGACAGCGAGTACACAAGCCGCTCATCGGGACTACGCTTCGAGAACGATTGGCTGTTCTCGTGGCTTCGTTGGCATTTGGTCGCTGTAAGTTCATCGCTCTACACTCCTTTCTCAGTAAAATTTTCTCTTATTTCTCTTAAAGCCTTTGAACTGTGTCTCCGGCTTCTATATCCGCACCGGTATGCCTTTTTCCTTGAGGTATCTCTTTGCCTCCGGGATCGAAATCTTGCCGAAGTGAAACACCGAAGCTGCCAGCACCGCTGCTGCCTTAGCCACCACCACAGCCTCATAAAGGTGCTCCAGCTTTCCGGCGCCGCCCGAGGCCACCACAGGTATGCTTACTGCCTCAGCAACCGCCTTCGTCATTTCTAAGTCGTAACCTTCTTCCGTACCATCGGCGTCCTTGCTGGTGAGCAGTATTTCCCCTGCACCCAGCTTCTCCACCCGCTTCGCCCATTCCACAATATCCAGACCAGTTGCCTCCATACCGCTTTTCACCACCACCTCCAGCCTCGGCCTGCCGCTGCCGGGCAGGTTCTTGATACCATCTATAGCTACCACCAGCCTCTCCTTGCCGAACTGCTTCGCCGCCTCTCTCACCAGGTCGGGATCTCTCACTGCCGCCGTATTGATGGACACCTTACTCACGCCGATATCAAACAGCTCCTTCATATCACCGATGCCTCTGATGCCACCTCCAACAGCAAAGGGTACGGTTGCTTTTTTCACCACCCTCTTCACCCATTCCAGCCTAGTACCCCTCTCCTCAGCACTCGCCATAATATCGAGGAACACCAGCTCATCAGCCCCTTCCCGACAGTAGGCTTCCGCTGCCTCCACCGGGTCACGTGCATCCCTCAAGTTCACAAACTTCACCCCTTTGACCACCCTGCCATCTTTCACGTCCAGACAAGGTATAACTCTTACATAGCCCATTTCAGAAAATGTCCTCCTTTTGTCATAAGTCCCAGAAACTGACCAGCTCCCGGTACTCCATAACGGTACTCATGGCATGGTTTTCTGCCTCCACCCCGGCTTCTTCAGCAGCGGCAACAGGGTTCAGACCACCAAGCAGCACCATGCCGATCTTGTTCACCTCAACAGGTATCTCGCACACCGACTCGCTCACCTTTCCCATGGCCAGTAGTCCTCCCAACCCCACCGTCTTCAGCTTCTCCACCACCCCCTCAGCTATGGGACGGCAGATAGCCGGGATCTCACGAAAATTAGCTAGGATTTTCCCATTCCCGGTCTTTGTCACCTCTCTCACCGATGTCATCCTTGCTCGTATAAATACCTCGGAGGGATCCATAGAGGAGC
This sequence comes from Chloroflexota bacterium, assembly GCA_036821185.1. Classification (GTDB taxonomy): domain Bacteria; phylum Chloroflexota; class Dehalococcoidia; order GIF9; family UBA5629; genus CALJTV01. Next base: position 595,644 of record DAISKD010000001.1, read on the forward strand.
CAGCATAGTGTATCAGCTCCACAAAACGCACCGGTGAATGGCTGCGCATCTGGACAATGCCACCGAACCGCGAGTCCATGGGCACACCGGCTTTAAGCAACGTCCCATTTATCACTATGCTGCACACCGTCGCCAGCCCTATCCTGCCCGGCGGCACTACCAGATCACCAAGACGCTCGCCCTCCCTGGCTACCGCCACCCTATCACTCACACAAAGACCTGAGGCAAAGGCTGGCTTCATCGCCTGCAACGCCTTTTCAAACCTGCTCTTAGAAAAGAACGAAACATTTACCGGAACCGCGCCACTTTGATTTTCAGGATCGAAAGTAGTGCGGAAGGCGAGCAGCTCGATCTTGGTAATCGCATAGCCAACCTTGTCTCTGACCAGCGCAGTAGCCAGCTCCTCCCGCCCTTTCTCGGTTATCACCCGTCCATCCCGGCTGACCAGACGTGTGAGCCCCCGCTCGTCCATAAATTTCAAGTGGTACCTCACCGCCCTCTCCCCTAGAGAGATACCATGGTCAAGCAGCCTGCGGCTTATTACCCTCGCCCCCAACGGCTCCCGGGCATCCTCCAGCACCTTGAGTATCAGGAGCTCCTTTCTTTCCACCGCCTGCGTCTCAAGCCCGATCATCACAAATTAACCTCTGCTTTCACCTAGGGCAGTAGGAAACCGTTTTCCTATTATAACACCGAAATTTATTTTGTCAAGCACCCTGCCGCGTTTTGTCACGCCTCTTCCCGAATCTTTGCCATATTGCTGTGACTCCCGCATCACCTGCGCGACGCGTCTAACTGAGAGACCATCTTGACTGTGGCTCGCAGTGAAAGTATTATGGCTGGCAAATAACACATCAAGGGACATACCAACATGCTCGCACTGGATAATATACGGATTATTGACCTCACCCACCTCCCGCCCGGTGCGTTGTGCACCATGATCCTCGGCGATCTCGGTGCCGATGTCATAAAGGTCACCGCACCGCCGGAGACAAGCCAGCGCGGTGCCGGCACGGAAGCTATGCTAACTGAAAGCGAACGCCGCAAAGCGGTCGCCTTCGACGCCCTGAACCGCAACAAGCGCAGCATACAGCTCGATCTTAAATGTAAAGAAGGACAGAAAGTGTTCTACAAGCTGGCTAAGACAGCAGATGTCATCGTCGAGGGCTTCCGTCCCGGGGTGGTGAAGCGACTGAAGGTGGACTATGAAATAATTCGTGGCATTAACCGCCGCATAGTCTACTGCTCGCTGAGCGGCTACGGCCAGGATGGGCCCTACAATGCCCTTCCCGGACACGATATAAACTACATATCCGTAGCTGGCGCTCTGCGCCTCATCAGCAGCCCGGAGAAACCGAGCATCCCCCTGAACTTGCTTGCCGATTTCGCCGGTGCCTCCCTACACGGTGTCATCGGTATCCTTGCTGCCCTGCTAGCAAGGGAGAGGACAGGCAAGGGGCAATATGTGGACATCTCTTATACCGACGGCGTTATCAACCTGCTCTCCTGGTTCTTCAGCCTCCATTTCTCTTCCGGCATCAGCCCCACCCCGGACAAGTCATGGCTCCACGGCGCCTACCCGTATTATGCCGTCTACCAAACACAAGACAACCAATACATCAGCATTGGCTGTGTAGAACCCTGGCTATGGGAAAACTTGTGCCGCGCGCTGGGCAAGGAGGAATATATCCCTTACCACATTGCACAGGAACATTTCTACCAGCCACCACAGGATGAAAAGTGGCTCGAAATCTCGTCGTATTTGCGGGAGGTCTTCCGCTCCCGGACACGGGACGAATGGTTCGAGTTCCTTTCCGGCAGAAATGTGCCTGTAGCCAAGGTCTACACGCTAGAAGAGGTAGCCAACGACCCTCAGATACTCCACCGTCAGATGGTTGTAGAGATTGACCACCCCTCGCTGGGCAAGATCAGGCAGCCTGGCATTGCCATAAAGCTGTCCCAAACACCGGGCAGCATAAGAGGGTTGGCACCTTTACCCGGCGAGCATACCGATGAAGTACTCAGAGGACTGGGCTACACGGACCGTTACATCAACCAGTTGCGCAAACGCAAGGTGGTAGGCTAGAATTTAACCAAGGGGGTGAAAGATGCCAGCCAAAGCATTCGTCCTCATCGAAACAGAGGTCGGCCACACTAAAGAAGTTGTGGCTGCGCTCAACAACCTTAAGCTCAAAGAGTTAAAGTCCGTGGACCTGGTGACCGGCCCATACGACGTCATCGCTGTGGTCGAGCATCATGACTTTAACGCCATCGGCAACCTGGTCACCGAAAAGATACACCCCATCCCGGGCATCAAAAGAACGGTTACCTGTCTCTCCATCAAGGTATCTTAAAAAGACTGTAGACCCATGGAATGCGTTTTTTGCCGCATAGCGGCGGGGGAAATACCCGCCGACATTGTATTTCAGGACGATGAGCTCATGGCATTCCGGGACATCCACCCTCAGGCGCCAGTGCACATCCTGGTCATACCCAAGAGGCACATAGTTTCCTTGAACGACCTGAAGTCCGACCATACCGAACTCATAGGGCGAATCATTTTGCTTGCTGTCGAACTTGCCCGAAGGGAAAACATCTCAGACAGCGGTTATCGGCTGGCTATTAGCTGCGGTACTGAAGGAGGGCAGGTGGTGCCCCATCTTCACCTTCACCTCATCGGCGGAAGAAAACTGGCTGACGCACTCGGCTAGCAAACTAGCCCCCTCTCGTCATATTTCGTAACCACGCCACCACCTCGTCAACCGTGTCCTCCGGCGTGGAAGCACCAGCGGTAATGCCTATGTGCTTCTTACCTTCGAGCCAGCTACTGTCCAACTCGTCAGCAGCTTCGATCAGATATGTCTCCACTACTGCGGAACACACTTCAGCAAGACGTCTTGTATTGGCGCTGTTCCGACCCCCCACCACTATCATCAGGTCGCTCCTCCTGGCCAGCTCCACCGCAGCATCCTGCCTCTGCTGAGTCTTCTGGCAGAGCGTATTTATGATGCGTACCTCTTGGACATGTGGGCCAACGCTGCTCAGCAGAAGTCCGACAAACTCGTTGAACTTAGCTAAGCTCTGCGTGGTCTGGGCAACGACGCCCAAGCGGTTGCCCAACTTTGCCCCAGCCACCACTCCTGCATCCATGGTAGCCACCGCTCTGTCTCCTGCCCACCCTAGCAACCCCCGTACTTCCGGATGACCGGCGTCACCAAAGATAACCACTCCAAGACCTGAATCAGCCAACCTCTTTACAGCCTTCTGGGCACGGCTCACAGTAGGACAGGTGGCATCTATTACCTTCAAGCCGCGCGACTGCAGTTCCGTCAGTATCACCCGTGGGACACCATGGGAAGGGATGGTAACAGCTACGTCATTAGGTACATCATTAATGCTGTCCACCACCTTTATGCCCAAACCAGTAAGCCTTTCCACCACCAACCGGTTATGCACGATAGCGCCTATGCTCAAGATGCAGTTGTGCTTGCTGGCTGCCTCCTCGATTATCCTGATCGCGCGTCTGACGCCAAAACAAAAACCAAGCTCACCGGCTTTCTCTATGGTGACCTTTGCCATCTTTCAGAATGGGGACATCAGCAGGCCTGGTACTTGCCCCGGTACTCAGGTGGCAGCACACTTGCCAGCTTACCCATAATATAATCGGTAAGCTCCTTCAATTTTCTCTCCGAGGCCTCGTCTTCGACCGGCGGCAGGGTGAAAGGCTTACCGAAGTTAACCACCACTTTTGGTCGCTTCAGCCAGCCGAGCCCTTCCAGCTTTTCCGTACCCCAGATACCCACCGGTATCAACGGCGCCCCACTGCGCAGAGCGATCACGGTGCAACCATGGTACGCTTCTTTGAGTTGGCATGTCTTGCTCCGTGTCCCCTCAGGATAGATGCCAAAGACCATCCCTGCCTGCAACACCTTTATCGCATACTCTATCGCCTGCTGTCGCTCTTCAGGGCTCCCTCGCCGGCGCACCGGGAAAGCCTCAGCTATGTCCATCAAAATCCGGAACAGCGGTACCGGGAAATACTGGAAAAGCTCCTCCTTGGCCATAAAAATGCTGTCACGGGGCAGGATGCTCATTATATGCAGCACCGGATCGAGGAGGTGTAGGTGGTTACACACCGCAATTATGGCGCCGTCAGAGGGCAAGTTCTCTTTGCCCCTGACCTCATAGCGGAGGAGTACCTTAAACAGCGCCCTGAAAAAAGCCTCAGTTACCTTCAGTGATACCTTGACCGTGGGACGTGAAATGCGACGCTTGACCACGCCGCCTTTGATAGGGAAATAGTAGATCTCTTCCGCCATTGGCTTCTCTTTACTTTTGGTAACAACCCTCTGTCCCTTAAACCATTCGGCTATCATTGCAACCTGCCTCCCTGCGTTTATGACGTAATTATACCTCCACCGTCAATAGTTCTGCCAGTTGTGCCCCTTAAAGAAAAATGTGCAACATACAACATAATCAGTCAGGCAACACCAGGTTCTGCAGCCCTCCCACCACCAAGGCAGCCACCAGCATTACACCCGTAGCTTTGAGCATGTTTATGGCGCCCAGTTCACGGAGTAAGACCACAAAGGTGGCTATACAGGGGAAAAACATAGCCAGGACTGTACTGGCAACAACCAACTGCTTGGCCGTCAACATCAAAGGCGCCAGCATACCAACAGCCACGTCTTTGCGCAAAAAGCCGACGGCTAAAGCGACCACCGACTCTTTGGGCAGTCCCAGGGCACCGCTCACCACAGGTGCGGCAAGGTTGGCTACAACGTCAAACACCCCGAAGACATAGAGAAGATTGACCACCAGTACTGCTCCCAGTACTACCGGCAAAGCCTCCTTGATAAAGATAAGCACCCTGGACCACAGTTTTTGACCTATCACCCGCCACGGCGGGAAACGATAGGGAGGGATCTCCACCAGAAGCTCTGGACTGAACCCCCTCACAGCGCGGTTGAGGATAAGCCCGATGACGATCCAGGACACAAACAGGCTGACGTAGACTAGGGCTACATATTGCAGCCCCTCTCTACCTACCAAACCTATGATCATGGCCTGCAAGGCAGCACAAGGTACCCCGATGGAGATCAGAGTAGCCGCAATAAACCTTTCCCGGGGGCTCTCCAGAATCCTGGTAGCCATAACCGCCGGCACATTGCAGCCCAAGCCAAGTATAGTAGGGATAATAGCATAGCCATGCAGTCCCAGCCGGTGCAGGAACGTGTCCATCAAGACCGCGAGGCGTGGCAAGTAGCCAATGTCCTCAAGCAGCCCGATCACGAAATAGAAGGCAACTATGTAAGGTATAACCACGCCGAACTCTATGTAAAGTCCAGTGCTCAATAGACCCAGGGACTGCATAAAATCGATCTCGCCACCTATCAATCTGCCCACTATGACGTCGTGCCAAATACCGCCGCTGCCGAGAAGAGGGCTCAACCTCATCAACTGCGGGGCCCATACCAGTTCAAAGAACGGGTCGGTCACATATTTGATGACCCCTTCGCCCACCAGTCTGATGCCACCGAATGCCACTGCCAGCACCACTGCTGCCAAGATAAACCCCCACACCGGGTGGCTGCCGAGATCGCCTATAGCCTCGCCTAGCGTATGATGACGGTGGCTTAACGACTGCACCTGCGCCACTATCTCCCCTATCTTCGCCCACCGCTCCTCACTGCTGGAGAACATTTCCTGCGTTACTGTGGCATCGCCCAGCCTCTCCACCAGCTCCTTCACCCCCTCGCCAGTCACCGCCACCGTGGGCACCACCGGAACGCCGAGAAGCTCCTCGAGCTTGCTGACATCTATGTTTATACCGCGGTGACGGGCGTCGTCCCACATATTTAGCGCCACTACCAACGGCTTCCGTCGCTCCATCAATTCCATGGTAAGCCCCAAGTTCCTCTCCAAGTTGGTGGCATCGACCACGTCTATCACCACATCACCCTGTTCCAGCATCTGTACAGCTACCTCTTCCGCTTTGGATGCGGGCTCCAGTGTGTAAGTGCCGGGCACATCAACAACTTCCACCTGCTGACCGCTCATCCTGAGTAGACCACGGGTAAACTCCACTGTAGTTCCCGGGTAGTTGGAAGTCGTAATATAGGTGCCAGTAAGCCGCGAAAAAAGGGCGCTCTTCCCTACGTTCGGGTTTCCCATAAGAAGGATACGCCTCAGCTTGCCCGAATACTTAGATGGTTGCATCTAACTCCACCATCACCCTGCTTGCCATGCCGAATCCAATAGCTACCTGCAAGTTGTCTACCCTGACCATAACTGGACCACGAAACAACATGGAGCTCAACTTCCTGACCCGTTTCCCCGGCCTTATGCCCAAGGCTTCGAGCCGCCGTGCTAGCCCATGTCCGCCCTTTATCTCGACTACAGTACCACACTGCCCCGCTCCCATCCGGGACAACGGCAACACCAACTTCTCAAGCATCTCGTCCTCCGTTTTCACCGCCCCTTTTCTGACGACAGTCAGGGCACAGCCCCAACATACGGACTTCAACATCAAAGATATCGAATTTATATTTTCTAGCCGTGTCTTCCTTCAGCCGCTGGCTCATCGGACAAACGAACTCCACCACCTTGCCACAGCCCACACACAAAAGATGCTGATGCTCCCTCCCTGATTTCACCTCATAATGGTGGTGTTCCTCTATAAAATGGTGCTCCTGCACCAAGCCCAGTTCCTTGAAAAGTTGCAGGTTCCGATAGACCGTAGACAGGCTCATCCTGGCGTTCTGTGCCCGCGCCCTGCGATACAACTCCTCAGCATCCACATGCTCCGGGCTCTGTCGCAGAAGCTCCAGCAGTAGTTCTCGCTGCGCCGTCACCCGCCTGCTGGTACCACCCAGCAACTTCCGTATACTCACCTCTCGGCCACTATTTCTCGGCATTTCAACACCCCGGCTGACAAGGGAGTAATGCTAATGCAATCCATTTGCAATAACTATAGCACAAAAATTCTCCGGTGGCAAGTATGCTCTCGGTGTTCTTTTTCAGTTATATTCTCCGCAGCGACGGAGAAAACAGTGCCGCTGTAAAGATGGGTGTCAGAAGAGCAAAGCTGCTAGCTGCCGTCCCTAGCTGTACGCCGACCTCATCAACAGCAGCTCCGATGATAAGGCTGCTGGGAGGTATCAGGTGGTCACAAGCAGCCCCGTAATCCGTCCACGAGAGCTGTCACGGGTGTTTGACAGAACGTTCAAACAGGTTGTGGCAACTTTTTCCTTTCCGATGCCACGCTTATACGATTTGACAGCAGAGGTGACAGCCCTTATCATTTGAACCAGACCCGCCCTATCAAGAAGGTGCCGAACAAGAGATAGGGTGGCTTCTACCTTAAATCAGGGAGGTAAAGATGGCACAGAAAGCAAAGCTCACCGTAAAATCCATTGCCGGCTATTGTAGCGCCGGGCACAAGGTTGGCGACTCCTTCATCACCGATGGCGTTACCATCAAAGGCGAACAGGGACAGGGCATCTGTATATTCGCCCTCCCCTCGCTGGCACCCTACATCACCGCCTACTGTCGCGAGACCCCAACATCAGACTGGATCAACCAACTGAGCGAGCTGCAGTGCCCTGATACCAAAAACACGGTAAAGTTCGCCGTGGAGCGCATCGAGTAGCTCTGTTTACACTGATGAGGTGAAAACCAGAGCCGCTGCGCCGCATGGACAGCTTCTGATAATATTGTCAGCCTATTCTCAGCGCCCATACTTGAGTTTGGCATATAGCATGGCAGACATCAGACCCAGCGATATGACATTCCACAGAATTACAGGCGCCAAGCCTCTCAGAACCCCGTAAGCTAGCCACGAGGCAGTGCCCAGCAAGAAAAGCGAGGTGAAGGGCAGACTTATCTCTCGTGCACTCTTCAGTCTGAACAAACGCCATACCTGTGGGATGAACCCGACGGTTATGAATAGCCCACCCCCAAACCCCAGGAATTCCTGCCAGACCAAGCTGCACCTCCTTTCTGTCAGCATCAAACGGTCGCTCTGAATTTTGATAGAATGAAGTCCGAAGTCATTAGATTTCCGGCAGTCCCTTAGAAAACTAGACAACGAGGCTGACCCTCTGCACCTGGAGGTCCCGTTTTTGCCTATTTCCACTTTCGCCGTAGTAAGTGTAGTTATTTGAAACTACCACGTAGATATAGCCCATTATAGCACCTGCAGAGCCTCCTGAATACCGCCGGTCACACGCCAAACGGATGGAGCCGAGAAAAGCGAGAGGGTCACCTATCTTAATTGACCGTGGGTATAGTAAATAAGGGCTGACCTGAGGCGTCTCTCAGGCTACTTGCCTTGCCCCGCAGGTAGGACTTTGAACTGCGCCCCCACGCCAAGGTGGTCAGATACGGTATAGCCACCCCAGGGATACTTCTCGGCACGCTTCAAGGACGGCTGGCGCGATATAGACTCCAGGGCCAGTCTCAATGGCGCTGAGCCGGCAGCATAGAGAACATAGTCCAGCCGCACATAGTCGCCCTCCTCAGCAGCCAGTACATTCTTTTCTCCCCACGGGGTCTCATCCTTTAACCTCCCTTTGCCCACCCAGGTGGCCTCGCTTTTGCCTTCCCGACGGTACCCGTCGCACTCATTCTTATATTGCTGGCACGCCTCCTGCCATTCATCATATTCACGCTTCTTCTCCAGATTGAACTGCCTCTCGTACCAGGGTATGTCCTTTCTTAGGTCATTGTAGGGACTTTGAGGCGGGACCTGTCGCTGGTTCTTTTCCCGCCAGGCGTCTTCTAAATTAAGGGGCTGGCACCAGTTTATCAGCCTGTTGTACTCGCCACAATACCCATCCACATTGAAGTCACCGCAGACAATTATCGGGCGGTCTTTAGCGTCCGCAACGCATTTACCGATAAATTCCCCCAGCTCCTTCAGTTGTTTGCTGCGGTGCTGCCAGTATTCTTCTTCGTCGCCGGAGGCTAGATGGGTATTGAACACGTGGATAAAGCATTCCGGCCCGCCAGGGAGCTGAATACGGGCATAGAGCGCTCCTTTGCTGGACCGCCCCTCCACCACGCCCGGCCGGTCACTAAATATGAAACCGCTTGCCGCTATCAAGCGGTATCGGGACAAAATCATCAAGCCGGCATCCACACTGAAATTCCTTCCGCCGGGAGAGTCCGGTCCCGTGACCAGATACCTGTCACCCTTCTTGAGCACCGCTATTTGCTGGACGGCAGCCTTGTCGCTAGGGTTCCTCGCCAGCAGCCGCACCTGCTGTCCGTCAACCTCAATGTCCTGGTCTTGATGCTTGCCATCTTTCTCCAGCTTATGCCACCATGTCTTCAGTTTTTCCTTTTTCTTCCCCACCTTTACTTCCGTCTCCTTACCTAAGTCCAGACCCGGGTCACCGAGCCAGGCCTGTGCCATGGCGTTTTTGTAGCGGAAGTCCTCACCCTCGTAGCTGAATACCTCCTGGAGGCAGATGACATGGTACTTTTCCGCCCACTCACCGGCCACCAGCTTGGCAATCTCGGGTGCTCGCTTGTCCCGATGTGGACACCACTTTTCCGGCACCGCCGGTATAAGCTGGCAGTTCTGCGTCAACACCCCGAGAGGACATTCCTGACATTTCTCTGGCTCCTTTTCTGGCACTGGCACAGGCTCGCCCTCTCCCGGCAGTTCTTCCGGAGGACGGGAGACCTGCGGCTCTCCAGCCCCTTTGCCGGTTAGTAGAAGCTCTACCTGGGGGCGCTGCGGGTCATTGCTGCCGATGATAACCCTGTCTCTAAATTCCCCAGCCTCGGTGGGGCTAAAGGTGACCAGAAATGGCGCAGTCGTTCCACCCGGTGATAAGGCAAAGGGGACAGGGTGTGGCCAGGTAAGGCTAAAGGGTCCCTGGGCCACCGGCGCAACGCCGATGCCCACCCAGTTAACGCTCAGAATAGCTTGGCCAGAGTTCCTTATCCAGAATACGGCACTGGCCCGTCTGCCAGCCGTGACTACGCCGAAGTCCAGCGCCTCCGGAACGACTTCGATCTTGGGCACTGCCATCGGTGGAGGTTGTGGCGATGGCGTTGGTGGCAGAGTGGGTGGAGTAGCTGATGGTGCCACAGCATCGATTATGTAGGTAAGCTGCAGCTCTCCAATAACTCCTGCCGTCCAGGCGCTGAAGCGTAGTTCAAAGCGCTGCCCCGCAGTGCCCGACGGTACTGTAAAGTTATACTGCCTGCTTACCGTGCCCCAACCGCTGGCTGCAGGAAAAGGCGACCACCCCGCAGGTAGAGACACGGCGCGTATATTGACAGTACCGGCTGGCGTCCTGGTGGCTGTCAACTGAACGGTGGCTGACGATCCCGCAGCTATCCGACACTGTATCGTATTCTGACCGACTGTCTGACATGTGCCACCGCTGACGATCTGCCCCGAGAACTGCAGACGGACTCCTCCGTACTCCAGCTCGCCCGAGCCGTAAGTCTGTCCCAGAGATGGCGTCGGGAATGCCAGCAAGGAGACGAGGAATAGCAGCGGTATAAACTTTATTGCCCTGGTCACCCGATTCACCCGCCCCACCTCAATCTAGCACAGTCCGCAGCCCAATGCAATATCTGGCACTACCTAAATACCTTTGACACTAAACACGATGGCTGCTAATATAGAGCCAGCCTCACGATGAAAAGGGGATGCTGTGGTCAGGTTGCTTCATACCGCCGATATCCACCTGGGTCGTAAGTTTACCTCGCTAGGCTCCAAAGGCAAGGAACAACGGGAACAGGTCAGGGCTACCTTCAAGAAGGTGGTCTCGCTCACTAGGGACGAAAAGGTGGACATAGTACTCATCGCCGGTGACCTGTTCGACTCAAACCAGCCACCGCAGAGGGATATCCAGCTTGCCTTGGAACAATTCAAATTGCTAGCCGAAGCTAACATCCCGGTATGCCTTGTCCCGGGCACGCATGATTGTTTCGACACGGACTCCGTTTACCGTAAGGTAGATTTCACCAGAGAGTGTCCTAACGTCACCATCTTCAAAGAAAGTAACTGGTCAGCCAGGGAATTCCCCCACCTGGACCTCACCGTCTACGGTAGACCAAACCTGAGCAACCGGTCATCCCAGAGCCCCCTCCAGGGATTGGAGCGCCAGACATCAAGCCGTTTCCATGTAGCCATAGCACACGGTTCCATGGATATCGGCTCCATCGAGCCCGATGACCATGTGTTCACGCTGGAGGAAATAAGAAAGAGCGGCATGGACTACATCGCCCTCGGGCACTGGCACCGCCCATCCACCTGTTCGGAAAAGGACCCCACCGCCTGGTACTCCGGTCCGCCTGAACTCCTCTCTTTAGACCAGCAGGAGCCGGGGCAGGTGTTGCTGGTCACCATAACGGATTCCGACAAAATCAGCGTGGAGAGGAAGACTGTGGGCAGGCGCCGCTGTCAAGAATCGGTCATCGACATCTCCTCGATGACTACCTTCGATCTCAAAAACGCCATCGCCGACGGCGCCACCACTGACCTGGTGCGCCGGGTGGTCCTCAAAGGGCTTCGCAGTGACGACCTCGACATAGATTACCTGTGGCAGGAGCTGTCCGACGAATTCTTCCACCTTGACATCGATGACCGCTCCTACACCAGCATCACAGAATATGAAGGCGAGCACCTGATCATCGCCAAGTTCGTGCAATTGATGAAAGCAGAAATCGAACGTCGTGAAGGCGAAGACAAAAAAATCGCCGAGCAAGCCCTCCAGCTCGGAGTGAGGCTCCTCGAAGGACAAGAGGTGCTGTAAGATGCTCATCAAAAGGGTCAAACTGGAGAACTTCAAGAAATTTAAGTCGCTGGAAAGGGAATTTGGCCCTGGCATCAACGTCGTCAAGGGGCGGTTAAACGAGACCGGTAAGTCCACATTGCTTGAGGGTATCCTCACCGCCCTGTTCAAAGACTCCAAACGCAGCGCCCCAAAGCTGGGATCATTGAACACCTGGGGCACGGACCGCCGGCCCCGCCTACACATAGAATTTCAGGTTGACGGTGAGGACTACGCTCTGGTCAAAGACTTCAACAAAAAGACCTTATGTCTTACAGCCCTGAGTAGCCAGGAGCAATGGGATGTGCCCCGCAAGGTTGAGGAAAAGCTCCACAGCTTGCTCGGTGCTATCTCCGAAGACCTCTTTCAAGCCACCTGTTGCATCAGGCAGGACGAGGTCAGAGATGTTCAGTCTGGCCAAAAAGAAGTAAGCCACAGCATGGAACGGATAATCACCGGCGGTTCTCGCGGTACCACCGCCACCGATGCGATCAAAGAGCTCGAAAAAGAAATCGACGGAATGCGTAAAGGGCTGGAAAGATATGCTAAGTCCCCAGGACCTATCGCCGCTTTGAAGAAAGAAGTGGCAGAGCTGGAACAAAAGCTGGCAGAGTCTAGCGACAAGGTAAAAGAGTTAGAGAAGTTAAGGAAAGAGCTGCCAGAAGTAGAAACAAGACTCGCCCAGGTGAAGGAGGAGCTGAAAAGGTACCGCAAGCTCTTGGAGAACAACAAAAAACGGCAGGAAATCGAAGAGAAGATAGAGAGGTTGAAGCGCGATTACAATACAATTGATGGGCTCACCTCGAAGCTAAATTCGCTGGAAAGTGAGAGGCAGGAACTAAATTCAAAGCTGCGGTCCCTTTCCGGCTTCGACGACCAGGAGAAGGTGGCTGACGCTGAAAAAGATCTCAAAACGCTGAAGGGGCGGCGCCAGGACATAGAGCAGGACTTGTCGGAGCGAAAGCAGGAGTTAGCCGCAGTCGAAGCACAGTTAAAGCAAAGGGCTGTCCTCGCCTCGCTGGCATCAAGGACCACCCTCTTAGCCGGAATCGTCATCACCATTCTGGGCTTTGCCCTGATGGTCTGGCACGGGTTAGCGGCAATAGCCGGCGGACTCGGCATAGTGCTGGTGATAGTCAGTCTTTTGGCCAAAAATTCCGTCATCGCCAACAAAAAAGAGAGGGAACACCTACAACAGAGGATCGCCGATATGATGAAAGCCCTCGAGGAAATAAAGCAAGAGGAGGACAGGATACTTTCGGCAATGAATTGTGTCTCGGCAGAGGAGTTTGACCACAAGTGTAAGGAGTTTAAGGATCTGACCGATCGGCTCAAAATTACTGAGGCCAGACGCACCGCCCTGCTTGAAGGACAGACCATCGAAGGCCTGGAACAGCAGAAAAGGGACCTCATCAGAGACATTGCCATCGAGGAAGCGAAGCTCACCGAAGACTTGAAAAGCACCAGGCTGTCCCCCGAGGAATTTATTAAATTACAGGAACGTACTCAAAAGCTTGAAGGCGAAGAGAAACGACTGGAGCGTCGAATGGGGGAAATTGAAGGGCAGCTAAAACAGGCAGGATATGACCCGGAAGTCCTCAGCCAGCTCGAGGAGAAGCTACAGGAGTCGCAAGAAAAATTAGCTGCTGAGGAGAGAAAGCTGAAAGTCTATGAGCTTGCCCGCGATTTCATCGCCAGAGCCAGAGAGGAGACACTGCGGGATGTGCACGCTGAACTCCAGCAGAAAATTGAGGAGTATCTTTCAATATTTACCAACGGGAAATATAACAAGATACAACTTAAGCCAGGAACCCTGGAGTGTCTCATATTTTCCGAAGAAAAGGCTGACTGGGTGAAACCCGAAGAACTCAGCGGCGGGACCATGGACCAGTTCTACCTCGCCTTCCGGCTGGCGTTAGCCCGGCTTATCTACCGCGACCAACTGCCGCCTCTGGTCTTCGATGACCCTTTCTACAACTTCGATCCCATCCGCCTCTCCCGGACGCTGGACTCCCTCAAGAAGTTAAGCAGGAGTCACCAGGTTATCATCTTCACCCTGGGGGACACCTACGACAAAATCGCCGATAGGATAATAGAACTACCGCAGGAATAAGCCGCCGCCCTTCTACCGGACACACACCGAAAAAATGAACTGGAATTCACGTTCTGTTATAATTAGACTGGGAGGGAGGGCAAAATGGTTACCGAGAGGATCAGGGCTTTCTTTAGCAATCACTGGAAACTCATCACAATTGGCGTCGCGCCGATAGCACTGCTGGCTATCATCTTTGCCCTGCCCATTAAGACCGCCACTGTCCAGGTTACGGAACAGTACTGGGACACAGAGATGAAAAGCCAGCCCTACACCGTCACCGAAAGCTACACTGAAGAGGAGCCATATAAGGTGACCGAGACCCGGACCATCACCATTTACGATGCTTATGTCTATCCAGCAAACTGGTCACACACCTTTACAGTGGACAAGCCCGGCACCATAACTGTAAACATCCAGGGCTATACCTATCCTTACCCTATCTATTACTACATCAGATGCCCGGAAAGCGATGGCACCGACTGTCGGGTGTGGCCTTACTTCTACCATGACTGGTATTGGGGCAGTGGTCAGGCACACGTGGTGATAAAGATGAACTACCCCGAAGAAATAACCAAATTCAGGGCGGTGACCAAATACCGTGAGGTGACCAAGTACCAGCAGGTGCCGACACCGGTGCTAAAGGAAAGAACAGCCACCAAAGAGGTGAAGATGTCGGTCTGGGCTTACCTGTTTCGGTAAGCCTGCCGATGGCAAGAACACAGCAGCGGAAAAAGAAAAAGCCGGCAGAGGTCTACCATGAAGAAGGAACTGATGGACATCCTGGCGTGCCCGGTATGCAAAAGCGATTTGCAGCTTAATGTTGCTGAAGAGAAGGACGGCGATGTGGTCACCGGTAGCCTTTATTGCCAGAAGTGTGACCACCACTACCCCATCACCGAGAGTATACCCAATCTGTTGCCGCCGGACCTTAATAAATGACCTAGTCCGGCGTATACGTCACCCAGGTCTGCGGTGATTCCCAGACCTCAATGCTTGTCAGCTCCACCTGCCGCGGCAAGCGCTCCTTGAGTCTATCGAAGATAACCGCGGCAATGTTCTCCGAAGACGGGTTCATCTTGTCAAACGGTTCAGTCTCGTTAAGACACATATGGTCAAATGAAGAAAGTACCGCTTTGAGATGCTTCTTCAATTCGGTGAAATCATAAGCCAGTCCCGTGTTGTCCAGGCCTCTGGCCATTACCGTAGCTACCACCTTGAACCGGTGACCATGCAGGTTCTCGCACCTGCCGCCATATTCCCTGAGGTAATGGGCAGCATCGAAATGGTCTTCCACGGAAATTCGGTACATACATCACCTCCTGCTCAAAATCTCCTCCGCCCCTGCCCATTTGTAAACGCCTGAAATAGTCCCCAGCTCGCTGAGCAGCTCCGTCACGGACTTCCCCAGCTCCGGATGTACCAGGTCCGGTGCTATCTCCGCCAGCGGCACCAGCACAAACGCCCGCTCGGCAAGCCTGGGATGAGGCACCCTAAGGTCAGGACAACTGACCACCTCGTCACCATAGAACAGTATATCGACGTCAATGGGCCTGGGAGCATTGCGGAAAGACGGTTCTCTGCCCAGCGCTGCCTCTATCTCCTTCGCCATGAGGAGGAGTTCCCGAGGCGACAACGATGTACTTATACGGCATACTGCGTTGAGGAACTTTGGCTGCTCCGTAAAGCCTAGCGGCTCCGTCTCATAGACCGATGATACTTTCTCCACCGCAGCCCTTCGCGAAATCAGCTCTAGAGCCCGTGCCAGATTAAGTCTTCTATCGCCGAGGTTAGAGCCAAGGCCCAGGTATGCCGTAGCCACAGCTATCCTGACCTGCCTCGCACAATAGCATCGCTCATGCGGCAAACACGCACCATCTCCCGGACATCATGCACTCTGACGATGTCAGCACCCCTGGCGATGCCGATAGCCACTGTGGCCGCCGTACCCTCAAGGCGCTGGTCAGGTGGCAAATCGAGTACCAGCCCGATCATGGACTTCCTTGAAGTGCCGAGCAAAATCGGTCTGCCCAGCACTTTAAGTTCGTTCAGCCGCCACACCAATTCCAGATTTTGTTCCAGAGTCTTGCCGAAGCCAATGCCAGGGTCGATGATAATCTCTTCCCAGGGCACACCGGCATCCAGCGCTATGTCGATGGACCGTTTCAGGTCAGAGATGACGGCAGGCACTATACGATGTTGCGGCTTATCACGCTGGTTGCTCATCAATACTATGGGCACTTTCTTTTCCGCTGCCAGGCGAGCCAGCCTGGGGTCCGCCTTTAGCCCCCAGATATCGTTTATCATGTGTGCCCCCGCGTCCAGGGCACGCTGAGCTACATCAAACTTGTAAGTATCTACGCTCAAAGGCACGCTTAGCTCCTTTGCCAGCTTCTCCACCACGGGGATAACGCGCCTCAGTTCTTCCTCAACAGATACCGGTGTGGAACCGGGACGTGTAGACTCACCGCCAACGTCGATGATGTCAGCGCCTTCGGCAACAAACATCTTTGCCTGTTCCACAGCCGCCTCCACGCTGCTCAGACCGTCACCGGAGAAGGAGTCAGGGGAGACATTGACAACACCCATCACATAGGTGCGTTTTCCCCAGAGAAAGATGGTGCCTCCACAATGCGTCTCACCGACAGACTCCCCTCCCCTCGTCTTCCGCCACTGCAAAATAGCCGCTTTGGTCAATCGCGCTACCATACTCATCTGATAAATTCTACCATGCTACACCTCCAGCCGTGTAGCCACTCCCCCAGCCCATTCGACCAAACGGATAGGTTAGGAATATAATATAGATAAAGAGCACACCGATGACCAAAGTCATCTCAGGTAAAATAATCGCCGTATGCCGTAGCGACAAGAAGGGCACCAGAAAGCAGGACTGCAAACAGGGAGTGCTTAGAGAGGAGTTTGGCCTGGTGGACGATGCCCACGCCGATAGCAGCACACACCGCCAGGTAAGCTTGCTCGGCATCGAGAGCATCGAAAAGATGCGCCAACTTGGAATTGACGTCTCACCAGGCGACTTCGCCGAGAACCTGACCACCGAGGGCATCGACCTGCCATCCCTGTTGCCCGGTACCAGGTTGTATATCGGCGAGGAGGTCGTCCTGGAGATAACCCAGATAGGCAAGGAGTGTCATACCGGCTGCGCCATCTACCAACAGGTAGGTAAGTGCATCATGCCAGAAGAGGGCGTTTTCGCCCGGGTGCTCCGCGGCGGCAAGGTGGAGGTGGGTGACCAGATAAGGATAGAGGGATGACAGCCCCTACTACCGAAACGGCTAAAATCTTAAGGGTAAGCGGCGATAAATGCGAGCGCCTTGAGGATATCGTAGTCACTGAATTCCCCATAACTATCTTGCTCAATGGCGAGGAACTGGTGACTCTGCTCTGCACTCCACAACACCTGGATTACCTCGCCGCCGGCTTTCTCGCTGCCGAAGGTCTACTAAAGAGAAGACAGGACATAAAGAAAATTCTAGTCGATGAGCACAAAGGGATAGTACACATTGAGTCCGTAGAAGCAACAAAGGGTAGTTCGAGACTTGTATTTCAGCGCCTCATCACCTCGAGTTGCGGGCACGGTTCACACCCGTACAGTACTGGAAATACCCTTCCACCAAGGGTAGAGTCCACAACTACAGTATCACCGGAGCAGGTCCTTTCCCTGATGAAGGATTTCCAACAGCGCTGCGTAGTATTTAAAGCCACCGGCGGAGTTCATGCCGCCGCCCTGTGCGATAGAAAGGAGATACAGATCTTTCACGAGGACATCGGCAGACACAACGCCATAGATAAGGTACTGGGGCAATGCGTGCTTGACAATATAGCCACCGAGGACAAGCTCTTGCTCACCACCGGTAGGGTGTCTTCCGAAGTGGTGCTGAAAGCCGCCCGCCGCAATATCCCACTGCTCATCTCCAAATCACCACCGACTAGCCTCGCGGTGACATTGGCTAGAAACCTCGGTGTTACCGTCATCGGGTTTGTCCGCGGACAACGGATGAACATCTACTCCAACGAATGGAGGGTTGCCACCGATGAGAGATAGGGAGACCAAGCTCATAGAGGATATTATGGAGCTTAAGGAAAAGCGACGGGCGGTCATCCTCGCCCATAACTATCAATTGGGGGAGATACAGGACATCGCTGACTTCGTTGGTGACTCGCTTGAGCTCAGTCAGAACGCAGCTCGATCCAATGCCAGGGTGATAGTCTTCTGCGGCGTCCACTTTATGGCAGAGACCGCTTCCATCCTCTGTCCCGATAAGACGGTGCTGCTCCCCGATTTGAACGCCGGCTGTCCTATGGCAGACATGATTACCGCCGAGCAACTGGCAGAGGAGAAAAAGAAGTACCCACAAGCTACTGTTGTATGTTATGTAAACTCGACAGCATCAGTGAAAGCCGAGTCAGATATCTGCTGTACCTCTGCAAACGCCGTAAAGGTGGTGGAAAGCGTACCTGGCGATGACATCCTGTTTATCCCTGACAAGTACTTGGGGCACTACGTGTCCACAAAAACGAACAAGAACCTTATCCTCTGGCCAGGCTTCTGCCCTACCCACGCCCGCATCCTGCCGGAACACATTGCCAGACTAAAACACGAGCATCCCAATGCTAAAATCGTAGTCCATCCTGAATGCAGACCCGGCGTCATCGCCATGGCTGACGAGGTGCTGAGCACCGGAGGTATGATCAGATATGCTCGCCGCGATGATGTGCAGGAGATGATAGTGGGTACCGAGATCGGCATCATCTACCGCCTGAAAAAGGAAAACCCCGGGAAAAGGTTCATCCCAGTCTCAGAACAGGCGGTCTGCCCTAATATGAAACTCATTACCTTGGAAAAGGTGCTTTCATCGCTGGAGGACATGTCCCCCGAGATAAAAGTGCCCGAGGAAATACGCGCTAAGGCCAAACGCGCGGTGGATCGAATGCTGGAGGTGGGCCGCAGCGGATGAAGAACACCGGTAAGATAGTTGTCTTCGTCACCACATCCAGTTACGAAGAGGCAGAGAAGATAGCCCGACTTCTCTTAGAAAAAAGAAAGGCTGCCTGCATCAATATTATACCCAAAGTGTCCTCAGCCTACTGGTGGCAGGGCAACATCGAGAAGTCGGAGGAGAGCCTGCTTATCATAAAGACCAGAGAGGGGTTGCTCCCCGACCTCCTCAGCCTGGTGAAGCAAGCCCACAGCTATACCGTCCCCGAGATAATCGCCTTGCCCGTGACCGATGGTAACCCGGACTACCTTAGCTGGGTAGATGCCGAGACCAGCTAGCGAATATACAGTCGACCGACCACACACCTAAGACGCTAGCTGCAGCGCGCCAGGCGCTTCCACTCGTCAGCCCGCTTTACCATTAGCCTGGCATCGTCCAGAGAAATCTTAGTGTAGCTAGGACCGGCAAGCATGGCAGCTATTTCTCTCAGCCGTTCATCACCGTCGAGAGATTGAAGCTGACTTACCACCCGTGAACCCGTGCCTAGCTTCTCCACCCGATAGTGGGCATCAGCGAATGCTGCTACTTGTGGCAAATGGGTGACACAGATAACTTGATGCTCTCGCGCCAGCCCCCAGAGCTTCTTACCTACTACTTCACCGCTCCTACCACCGACTCCTATGTCTACCTCATCGAAGATAAGCAGCGGAGTCATGTCCGCTCTGGAGAGAGCGCCCTTCAGCGCCAGCGTGAACCGGGAAAGTTCCCCCGTAGAGGCTATCTTCGCCAGCGGCTTCAGCGGTTCCCCGGGGTTGGTGGACACCAGAAACTCAACACTGTCCACCCCGTCAGCATTGAAAGAACACACTCTGCCATCAGGAAGAGGGATGCCATCCTCATCCCCCCGGGCTACCTGCTGGATAACCGAAACCTGGAAATCTACCTGCTCCAAATTCAGTTCTTCAAGCTCCTTTTTCACTGCTGAAGTCAACTTGTTTGCCGCAGCCAAGCGGGCACTCAAGAGCTTCGCAGCTATCTCTCCCATCTCGCGCTTTAGTTTCTTTCGGGCCTCCTCCAGTTCAACACGTTTCTCCTCAGACACCGAAAGCTCACCCAGTTCCCTCTCCGCCCGCTCCATGTAGTCGAGTATCGCCTCGATGCTATCCCCATATTTCCGCTTTAAATTACGTATTAATTCCAGCCTCGCCTCAACCTCCTCCAGCCGCTGTGGGTTGTCCTCCATCCGTTGGCTATAGGCCCGCACTTCCTGCGCCACATCTTCAGCGGAATAAATCGCCTCGGTGAGGTGCTCAAGCTGTTCAGTCAGCCTGGGGTCAAGCTCGATAAGTCTCCGCAACGCGGCTGCTGCCTCGTTCAGCCTGTCAGCGGCCGAGATTGTGCCCTCCCCGCACAATGACTGATACACCTGATAACTTAGCCCCTTCAGCTTTTCAGCCTGGACGAGCACCTGCCTCTCCCGCTCCAGATCGGCATCCTCGCCGGCGCGCAGATTCGCCCGCCTTATCTCATCGACCTGAAACTGTAAAAACTCCTGGCGCCGTACCCGGTCCCTCTCCCTTTCCGTCAGTGACTCCAATTCCTGCTCAAGGCGGCTCAGTTTTGCCGCCCGGGCAGCAAACTCCTGTCTAAGTCCCAGTGTATCGCCAAAAGCATCAAGAAAATCGAGATGACAATGCCTGTCCAGCAGCGAGAGGTGTTGGCTCTGCCCGTGGACGTCTACCAACAGCCGCCCCAGATCCTGAAGCAGCCTCCGACTTATTGCCCGTCCGTTCACCCTGACTATGCTGCGCCCCTGCCTGCTGAACTCACACCTGATGACCAATGTGGCATCCTCCGCTTCCAGGCCGTTCTCTTTGAGGAGCTCTTGCAATCGGGACAGAGACCTCTGAGACGGCAGAAAAACACCTTCAACTACAGACTTCTCACATCCATAGCGAATGGCATCATCGTCCACCTTGCCTGTGAGAAGAGCTTCGATCGCCTCCACAACAAGTGATTTGCCTGCCCCGGTCTCGCCGGTGACCACATTGAGTCCCGGGGCAGGCTCCCAGTCAAGGCTCTCGATAATGCCGAAGTCCCTTACCCTTAGCTGGAGCAGCATTTCAAGCCGTCGGCTTAGTCAAAGCCTCCCTGTCGCCACCGCTCATGCCGGCAATATACCTGACCAGCTTCTTCCTCGACTCTATATCATACTGGGTGGTGATAGCGATTTGTTCCATCACCGGCGAACCGCCACCGTGGTAGCTGCCGATGTTATGAATGCCACCGCTGGCTGAGCACAGAATGTCGCCAAGATAGCGCCAGAACTGCGCCTGGTCTTCCACCAGCATCTCGGGATTGCGCTTGGTGTATTTGAGCAGCAGGTCTTTGGTCGCCGGGTTAACAAAATCCCTCTCATGTGGGAAGGTAGCGACTACACCGCCGGAGATATCACAGAGTATCTCTGCCTCCCGAAATACTGCCTCTCCGGTGAGGCAGCGACCCACATTGGCGTAGATGGAATGCGGAATGTAGGAGCCAGGACCATAGTCCACAAAACCCACCCCGGGCATGTACACCCGCGGACCGCCGAGGTCAGAGGCAGTGTAACCGGCAGCATAGCCCAGCTCGGTGACCATTATCAGCTCTGCTAGCTTCTCTCTCACGCGCGGTGTGCGGTGGATGTTGTTCACCTCAGCCGCCAGCGCTGCCGTGCCGATCACCAAATCGCCGAGAGCTGGCTTGCATCCCGAGTAGGAATGGCGGTGGAACAAAGCGAACAGCAGCGCCAGTACACCACCATGCTGCCACTCGCCACAGAGGAACACTCTCTCCCAGGGGACAAAGCAGTTGTCGAAAATCACATATGAGTCCGTGCTACCGGGCACAAAGCCGCGCTTGAAATGCTCCCTTGGTCTCAAATTATGGATGGTAACCACCTGCTTGACACCGTCCCAATCGCCGGGAACAGCAAAAGCCACCGCGTAGTCCTTGTCCTCGGCGCGGAGTGCCCTGGTGGGTACAACCAGTATCTCGTCAGCCTGTGCTGCCTCCGAGATATGCAGCTTGCATCCCCTGACCACAATACCATCGCTCTTCTTTTCCACCACGTGGACATAGGCATCGGGGTCGTGCTGGTCGGCCGGCCTCAGCAGCCTGTCACCCTTTACATCCGTCTGGGCACAGCAGCCCACTAAGTCCTCGGTCTGAAAACGAATGAGCCACTTCTTAAAGTTCTCGTGGTACTGGGTAGCCCCCTTATTAGCCTTGTCCGCCTCGTAGGAAACATTGTAAATAGCGTTGGTGGCGTCTATGCCCATACACCGCTGAATACAGCCGCCCACCTTGCGACAGAGGACACGGGTCATGTCCTGTTTCCTATGCAGGTCCTCTTTGTTCTGGTGTATATGGCAAAAGCGGTTTATCCTCTGTCCGGTAAGGTGAGAGATGGCAGTGAGTAGGTCCTGGTTTTCCGGTTTAGCTGCCTCGTCGAAGGTGGTGCCGATGGTGTTCAGCGTGTCCATGAAACGCTCATCAGTACGGTCGATTAGTTCGCCGTTGAAATAGACATTGCGTTTCATCTTGGACAGCCCTTTGATGTACTGTTCTTTTGTCCTCATTTATACCTCCTTACTCCAAAATTGAATATCGCTGGACTACAGCGTGCATGATGTTATAATTATAGACCTTCGAGACAGGAAAAGTCACAGTGGATCTCCTGCCTTGGGGCAAAATGCATCAGCGGCTCACGGTGAAAGTAGCGACAGTCACCTCACGCCTCTCTGCTGTAGCAATGCTTTAAAGTCTCTGCCCAGCGGGCTTACTTCACCAGTAAGCACGTTCCGCAGCGCCCCTTGGTTCAGCCTCTGGTTAATCTCTGTGGTAGAGATTCCCCTTGGTGTGGCCTCGTAGTCCAGGTAGGCAAAGAAATTCCGCGTCCAGAAAAAGGAAACGAAGTCCATCCCGGTAGCATCAGCCAGGTCCACCATATTGCGTATGAACCGCATATCCAGCGGCTCCCAGAAGCTATAGGCATCGCGGTTCATGATCTTCTCATCGCCCAAACCCTCGGCTCCCAGCTCCTCGGGAAAGGCTTTCCACAGCCAGCTCTCGCTGACGGTCACCCGCTTTCCCGCAGCTTTAGCCCGCTGTGCGTATTGCAGGGCACGTTTGATGTACAAGGCGTCTTTGTTCAGGGGATAAATATGAAAATCTATATAGTCCAGACCTGGCATCTGGAACAACCCCTCGATATATTCCGCGGGCTCCCAGGTGCCGATCCCGGCACCGATGAGCACCCCGCTGGAGCGGTCGATCTTTCCCAGCGTATCGGCCACGAAATTGCACCACATTGCCGGCGAGATGTTGAAGCCGGTGAGCCATTGCTGCGTGAGCGGCTCATTGGTCAAATTGAGGTAGTCAGGCTTTACCTCGCGGGCGATGGTCAAAAGCTCGTCTTGCAGCCCTTTAATAAACGTCTCCGCAGTATATTTCGACCAGTCCACACGCACCGGTGAATACGGAGTGCCGGAGAAGATGGCACCACCCTCCACCAGCACCACAAGCCCACGGCGGTGACATTCGGCAACTATGTCCTTAAAAAACTTCAAGTACCCGGCAGAGCCGGGAAAGTCAGGCTGGAGCAACGGAAACTTAATCGCGATTACCACCCCCTCCACACCCATGCTTTGAAGCCTGTCCAGCAACACCAGATTCAACTCCCAGGCTTGAGGAGTCAGCAGCCAGGTCCCAGCATTGCCGTTAGCCCAGGCCAGCTCCACAGCAATGGTAACCTGACTGCGCCTGCCATCCCAACCCTTCCTCACCATGCTTTCGAAAGCCTTAAGCTCAGCAGCTAGCTCCTGATAAAGCGCCTGCCACTCCGCAGGGACAGGAGGACTAATCTGAGTTTCCGATAACGGAGTTGGCTCCTTTTCCGGAGCGGGCAATGAAGAAGGTGTCTCGTACCTCGTTGCCGAGCAGGAGATAACACAGACCAGCGCCAGTAGTACAGCACTGGCTTTTGCCGCCCTTGTTACCGTTAACTCCACCAACACGTTGTCGTTTACTTCTGGGTAAGCAGCTCGGCAAGGCGCTTGCCCATCTTCTGCGCCTCCGCCAGCAGCAGTTGTTTATCTTTCACATCGCCCACCTTGCTGGCATAGCCAGTGAGGGTCACCAGCCTCTCATCCGGGACATCGAAGGAAAGCTTCAAGAACCGCCTCAGCGCCCTCACCGTGTGGTCGAGCCCAGCACCACCACCCAGTACCACCAGACCAGCGCAGGTAGCTTTCGGTGTTATATTGTGGCGGTAGAGGAAGTAGTTCCTGTCCACGAAAGCCTTCATCTGCGCCGTCATATTGTAGTAGTACACAGGGCTGCCCAGGATAACCCCATCAGCCTGGCAGTACTTCTCCAATATCCACGGTACATCATCATCTTGCTTACACTTGGCAAACGAGGAGCAATTATCGTGCCCCAGACAGGGACCCACCTTATATTCGCCGAGCACAATTTTCTCCGTCTCCACGCCGTACTCAGCCGCTCCCTTGAGCACTTCATCCACCAGAAGACTGGTATTGCCCTTTGGCCTGGGGCTGCCTACGATAGCCACGACCTTCATTGCAGTTCTCCTTTCCACAGTGTAATGAAAGGCCTCCTGAAGTACTGAAACAGTATACCAGAAAGCGACAAAAACAATGACCTCACGTACCTGCCCAGTAGACCGGTCACACATTAATGCTAAGCCCTGCAACCGGTCTGGGCAGGTTTACCTCTCTAGTTACTTTTGCTCATTCCTCGGTAAAAGAGGGCTAAAGTGGGGATAAAGCTCTATTTGTGCCCTTTGTATCCTGCCCGGAGCCCTAGCCTATCACAGAGAAAGGCATAGCCAGTAGATAAGCAAATTGATAACGGTGAGAGGTGCTCCTATCTTGACAAATTCCAGGAAGGTGATGGTAGCACCACGCCTCTCGGCATTCTGGATTATGATCACATTGCTGGCAGCACCCAGGATAGTAAAGTTGCCAGCAATTGTGCTACCTGCCGCCAGCGCCATCAGTCCCTTAACTGAGACCGCTAGATGGTTCAGGACAGGGAGATACAACGCCACCAACGGCACATTCGAGATAAGCTGGCTTAACACCGCGCTTATGCCTAGTATGGCACCCACTGAAGTGAGCTCCAGCTTTAAGGCACCGAGAGTATTCTGGAAAATTCCTGAACGCCACACAGTCTCCATGAGCACGAACATGGCAGCGAAGAAAAGGAGTGTGTACCAGTCTATCTTTTTGATGACGTCCCACCTCCTCGGGCTAAACAGCACGATCGGTAGCGCCGAGACAAGCGCAATATAGGTGAGCCTGAAATCAATCTTCGCACCGAACAGCACCAGCGCTATCTTCACCAACACCAACGCAAACAGTACCACCAGTGACACTTTGCACAGCGCGGCCAGCCTCTCGTCCTTTATCAGCGAGGGCGTATGGTTCAGCTCACCTTTACGGAAATGACTGCGGTAGAAAAGGCGCAGCAAAAGATATGCCACCAGCAGGTTGGCCACCGTGGGTATCAGCAGGTAGCGAAAAAAGGTGACAAAAG
This sequence comes from Chloroflexota bacterium, assembly GCA_036821185.1. Classification (GTDB taxonomy): domain Bacteria; phylum Chloroflexota; class Dehalococcoidia; order GIF9; family UBA5629; genus CALJTV01. Next base: position 621,092 of record DAISKD010000001.1, read on the forward strand.
GATTAGCGATGCCGTCATGGAGAGCAATGAGCAAATTTTGCGGGTTGCCGATAGGGCTGGTAACACTGCCAATGGTGACAGCAAATGCCAGAGTAAGCAACAGCACTTTGGGCTCAAGTCCATTGTTTCTAGCAAGGGCAAGTACCACCGGCGTACCAATAATCGCTACTGTGTCGTTCATTAGAAATGCTGAGAGCATACCCATGCCGAATAGAATCCATAGCACCAGCGTGCTCATTGACCTCGCCCGTTTGAAAAACATGTAGGAGAGATGAGAGAGATAACCACTCTCCTCCAGCGCCTGCCCGACTATGAACACACCGAAGAGGAAGAGCATGACGTCCGGATTGATGGCTTTCAATGCATCCAGCGGGGAAATCTGCCCAGTAACAAGTACACCCAGCGCGCCCAGCAGCATTATCTGCCATATCTGAAGGCGGATATTGCCTAGCTGCCTTATTGCAATGAGGACAAAGACGACGGAGAGGACTATGATCGATATCATATATTAAAGCCGGCACTCTGTGTGCCAGCCCTGTTTTCATCACCTCGCAAAAAAGAAGTTGGCTTTTCAGCCAACCCCACCTGTACCATATTCTCTTCCTTACTCTGATAAATTATAAACGTGCCACATCAATTGTCAAGTGCCCCGCTAAAGCTTCATACCCTGAGCACCGGCAGACATAAGTAAACCCGTGCTGTTGCACCTGCTGTGTCGAAGTGGTAACTTGAGAGCCATGGGACCACTAGACATCGGCATAGAAAGCCCTTTGGAATGCACCATACTGAAACGCCTGAACCGCTTTGTGGTCGAGGTCTCCGTTGCCAGCACCCCTGAACGCGCCTGCATCAACAACACCGGACATTTGGGACAATACCTCCGCACCGGAAACAGGGGGTTCTGTACCAAGAACAGGCATTCGCTCAAGACCGTCTATCGCCTGTTCGCCGTCAAAGATGGGGATATGGCTGCGGTCATTGATACCCAGCTTCAGATGAGAGCTTTTGAGCAGGCGCTGGCACTGGGACTCATACCGTGGCTGGAAGGATATACCATGCTCAAGAGAAACGCACCACTAGGTAGTTCCCTTATAGACTATCTGCTGGTAAGCCAGAGAGGTCAATTATATCTGGAGGTGAAAAGTGCCGTGCTCCGCGAAGGTCACTACGCCATGTACCCCGATTGCCCCTCGGCGCGCGGGCGGAAGCACATAAAGGAACTGGTCAGTCACAGGACAAAAGGTGCCGCAGCCATTTTGTTCATCGCCGCTCTGCCGCATGTGAAAGCCTTCAAGCCGAACCGGAGTGCTGACCCGGAGCTCGCCGACCTTTTGCTTATCGCCAGGGACGCCGGAGTGGAACTTCGAGCCATCGGGCTTGCCTATCATCCGCAAAGCTCCCACCTCTATATGTATCACCCTGACTTGCCCGTTGAGCTTTATTGACACACGCACACCCTACCCCTATACTGGTAGATTAAACTGAGACTGCCATAAGCGAGGTGTAAAATGAGTGTCATTGAGAGCAAAATCATCTACTTTGCTAAGCCCGGAGCTGAAAATACCGATGATGTCCTTCGCATCGCCAAAGTCAGGGCCGAGGAGCTAAGCATCAAAACGGTGATAGTGGCTTCCACCACCGGCGCCACCGCAGTCAAAGCGGTGAAGGTGCTCAAGGGGCTAAAAATAGTGGTAGTCACCCACCATGCCGGCTTCCGAGAACCCAATACCCAGGAGTTCACCGAAGAAAACAGACAAAAGGTAGAGAACGCCGGCGGTATCATCCTTACCACCACACATGCTTTCGCCGGCATAGACAGGGCAATGCGCCGCAAGTTCAACATGTACCTCACCGGCGAGATCATCGCCAATACATTGCGAACTTTCGGACAAGGTATGAAAGTCGCCTGCGAAATCGCCCTTATGGCAGCCGATGCTGGGCTCGTCCGCACCGACGAGGACGTCATCTGCATCGGCGGCACCGGGCGCGGGGCTGACACAGCACTGGTACTTAGGCCGGTCAATTCTCACGACTTCTTCGACCTCAGGGTCAAAGAAATCCTGTGCAAGCCACACTTTTAAAGGACTGAATCGCAGGGCTCTAATGTTGACCACCGGTGCAGGGAGTCTCCTGCCCGGAACAATCACTATTGCCCGCTGGGGACCTCTGGATAGAGCGGCGAGCCCGCTTTCATGTACCGCGTCATATGGCGCATCGCCGCTACCAGCTTCCCACTTGCCTTCTCGTACAACTGGGACTCGAACCAGTAGTACTCGGTCTTGCTGGTAACGCCCACGGCGATTATCTTGCCCTTCGTTTGATAGGGTACATCCACCTTTACGGGCCCGTTTACAAACTGGAGCTCGCTGGCACCATAAAACCCGACGCCCTTGGCTTCAAACGGCAACCTCACCTGCATCAGCCGGGCAACATGGCTGAGCGGCAGTATAGCTGGACCCCATGGAGAGTTACCAGAATACCACTCCACAGTGTCTTCACAGTTCCCCAGCGACCTTTCCACCGTTTCCCTGCTCTCCAGCACGTCCCTCAACGGCGTCTCCCAGCCGACCTCAAGTTCCCGGAGGATACGCAACTCTGCCCGCGGACTGCTCTCCAGTTGCATCGTCTGTAAATATGACTTCTCAGCAGGGTTGCCCACCGATACCGTGCCCCTCGCCACAACGTGACCGTCCCTGGACTCAAGCCGCGTCTCCACCTGGACATCCCTAACATCCTTCGGCGGTGACTGCACCACTGCCCTCAGCTCCTCGCCATGCAACAACGCATAGGTAAAAAACAGACTGACCGAACCCTGCTCAAACCATCGCTGCCCAAATAGCTTTACCATCACCCTGGGATAGAGATCGAAATGCATGATGCCAGCTACCACTCCACCCCTCATCCCCACCTTCTTGCCGACAGCTTCATCGTGAATTGAACCAGCTATACTGGCAGCCGCATTGATAGCGCTACGCCACTCTCCGTACACATATCCTTCTTTGATAGATATAGCCTCTGACATAATTTCACCCCCTCCATAAATTAGCTCTGCTCCTACAGGACACGTGATTATACCGCCTACCGGCGATGTCAGTCCCAACGCAGATACAGCTCACTGTAGCTCACTTCTTCAGCACCTCGTATAGACGAGCTACATTCATCCGCTGCACCAGTTTTGCCCTGTCCTCAGTACCAGCTTGCATCGGGTACCAGTCAGGTAATGAGATGCGTTCCTGGGCTTCCTCCAGGCTCATCCCTTTATTTATAGCACCCTTCACCGCGTCTATCCAGGCCTGGATAAAAGCAATCATCTCGGGTATGTAGTCCCGACCACAGATCTGGCCATGCCCCGGGACCAGTATGTCAGCGTCCATTTCCTGGATCCGCTTCAACGACTCCAGCCACTCGTAAGGAAGCGCCTGATGAAGCCATGCCTGCACCTTCCCGAACACATTGTCAGAAGTGAATACCACCTTCTCCTCAGGGATGTATACCGCCAGCTGGAACTGGGTGTGCCCCGGCAGGTTCACAAGCTCAAAAGTATGGTTGCCCAGATAAAGGGTGAGCCTCTGAGAAAGTGTGATGGTAGGTAAACGATAGCTAAATTTGTCAATCAGGCTAAGGCTCTCGGGGTCAGCAGTCTTTAGATACCCCTTCAGCTGGTCAACAGAGGCTGCCTGCATCGCCTGTCTGGTCCCCTCGTGAGCGACCACTGTCCCCTCGAAGAAACAATTGCCGGTGAAATGGTCACCGTGGGGTTCGGTGTTTATCAGGTAACGGACTGTGCCATATCTGGCAATCTGCTCCCGCCATTTCAGCGCGTCCCGCGGCATCATCGGCGTATCAATCATCACCACACATTCTTTCGTGACCACAAAGCCGACATTGCACCCGCGGAACTCGGTCTCAACAAAAACGTTCTCGGTTACCTTCTGCATAACACCCTCCCGTGTGATTTATAAACGCGCCGGCACCGGACACCAGCCCGTGGCAAAAATTACCTGGTCTGATAATTGGCCCAGCATAATAACCGGGGGCCTCCCACCTGCCATGGGTGTTGGCCACCCCTCTGCCAAAATTTCAACTCTTGCAGCCTTGATTATCTGCCCTTGTACTGTGGTGGCCGCTTCTCCACAAATGCACGGGCGCCCTCGGCGAAGTCCTCGCTCATTCTCACACGGTTAGCCAGCTCGCGCTCCAGCCTCAAGCCGTCCTCCAACGCGCGGTCATAGCCCCGGATCATGGCTTCCTTACTGGCACGCACCCCCACCGGCCCCTTCTTACATATGGTCTCGGCCCACTGTTTAGCAGTCGGCATGAGCTCAGCAAGGGGTACCACTTTGTTCACCAGGCCGATGCGGTATGCCTCGTGGGCATCAATAGGTTCGCCTAATAAAAGCAATTGGGCTGCCATAGCACGCGGTATGAAGCGAGGCAACCGCTGAGTGCCACCAGCACCGGGCATGAAACCGATGTTTATCTCCGGTTGTCCCAGCCGGGCATGCTCAGCTGCAATCCTGAGGTCGCATTCCAATGCTAGCTCTAGTCCACCACCCAGAGCATAGCCATTGATTGCAGCGATGAAAGGTTTCCAGATCTGGTCAGGGTGAACAGCCTCACCCACAGCAGCCACCGGCCCCGGACGGAACTCCTTAATATCGGCACCGGCGGAAAAAGCCCTATCGCCGGCACCGGTCAGGATAGCCACCCAGAGGTCGGGGTCATCCCGGAACTCGATGAAAGCCTGGTTCAACCCCTGACACACCTCGGTATTAAGTGCGTTCATCGCCTCCGGGCGGTTGATGGTAATGATGACGATCCTGCCCTCTTTCTGAACTTCGACAACTGCCATATCACCCTCCTTCATAGTCCTTTTTAGCCGCAGACCGCGGGCTTTCCCATTCTATGTGGAAATATCTTCTAACCTCAGCTGGCCCCGGCAAGGCGTATTCTAACAGAGGGGTAAGGAGAGGGACAAGCCATGCTATAAATAAGGAGAGACTATCGGTGGCTACTGCTATCCCATTATTGGCCCCGCTTATCGTTTAGCCGGCGGAATTATCGGAAAGTCTATACATGAGGCATACCCCGATTGGTGGAATATCGTCTGCATGGCAGGGATGCCCTGGGCGTCTTCTCCGGGGTCATTGCCGGTGTTCATGTTGCGCACGAACCTGGGGAAATTGCTACTGGTAATATCGATGCGAATGCGATGCCCCTTGCGGAAGAGATTGCTAGTGGAAGCCAGGTCAATCACATACTCGTTAATTTCCCCAGGAGTTACCAGTTCGGGTCGGAGAATAGACTTTCTAAACCGGGCCCGGATACACCCCTCCGCCACATTGATGGAAAGGCCATTGGGATAGACATCAACCAGCTTTACAAAAAAGTCTGTGTCCTTCGCCGATGTGGCGGCGAAGAGGTGAAGTTTCAGAGGGCCGGTTATCTCCACATCTTCCTGTAGCTCCGGGGTAGTGTAACACAGGACGTCATGCCGTTTTTCAATGACTGACTGGTCCTGTGGGCCTGCGGCCTGGTTAAGGTCAGGGTTAAGCCTGCCACCCCGGGTGGGCACAGGGTCATGCGGATTGTACACATAGATATCGGGCGGCTCCACCCCAGGCTCATCCCGGCTGAGTAGCCCATCACCAGCAGCGGTATTAGCATGCCCTCGGCTGTGCAGGTAAAAGCGTTGCCATTGGGTCTCCGGCAGAGGCCAGGTGGTGGCGCTCCTCCACCTATTCAACCCCATGACGAAGTAACGAATGGGCACAAGATAAGGGCTATCAATTCCCCTCAGGTATTTGTCGAAAAATTGCATGTGCCGCTCGTTGGCAAAGGCGCCGGCCCCGGAACCATAGGCGCCGAAATTGAGCGCCCCGATGAAATTGTGAAGCCTCGCCCCATGCACCCAGGGACCCATGAACACATGCTGTCCCTCCCTGGCAATCTGTGAACCGCCCTTTTCCCTCATCTTGAGGAAGTTCAGGAAAGTATGCCCCACGCTCATGTCATACCATCCGCAAGAATGCATGATCGGCACCTTTACTTTTTCATAGGGCCAGAAAAGCTCTTCTTCGGACTTTATCCCTTTGAGGTGCTCATAGCTCAAGCGCCTGATAAGCCACTGCTCCATTCCTTCGAACTTGAAATACGGTATATCTTTAAGCGGCAAAAAATTGCACACCTCTTCAAAATTGTTCAACACATACCTGATGTTTTCCAGCGCCCTGGAAACGTCTTTCCCTTGCTTCGCCATCTTTGCCAGCATATCAAAGGCCATGTTGGCAAACCAGCTTATGGTCGTCTCCAGCTCTTTGACCCCACGCATTTCAGCTTCGCCTACCATGCCGGCCCCGATGACATGGGGCGCAATAGCTTTGAGATGAGGCGGGTTCTCTATCGCCGCCTGCCACTGGTTCCGCGCCAGGTATGAGGCACCTACCATACCGACGTTGCCATCGCACCAGGGCTCAGCAGCTACGGTCTCTATGGTGTCGTACCCGTCCTGCCCCTCCGGCGCTCCGGGGGCAAATTCGCCCTCCGAGGCAAACCTGCCCCTGGTATCCTGAATAACCACGGCGTACCCTGCAAAAGCTGCCTCGATGGGCGATAGAAAGTCACTGAAGACAGAGCGCGCTTTATTATATGGCGTCCGTATTACAATGGCTGGATGTTTCTCGCTATCGTCCGGGCGGTAAATATCCGCCCTGAGCACCACGCCGTCCCGCATCCGCATGGGGACGTTTCGGTCAACACGAATTGAATTTACCATTTCCCCTCCTTGGCTGAACATTGGGCGTCTTTTCCCAGCATTATCCCCCACAGAGAGCTTTTCTTCAACCCTATATACGACTTGTATTCTCAAGGCGCTTCTTCAGGCACTTTCCTGGTAGCAGGCACCGCCGCGGGAAGTTACCCCTGGCACGAACAGGAACATTAACATTCATCCCACAGCACCTTGACACGTCACCACCAGACAAGTAAACTCTGTCCTGGTTTTGCAGCCATCCAGAAAACCATGCCAAAGAAATCGCGCCCTAACTGGATAGACAGGTTGAAGGTAAACCTAAAGATAGCTCTGGGGATAAACCCTATCCTCTGTGATAGCTGTAAGTGGGACTGGCGCAGCGCCTGCCGCCACCCGGAGCGCCCCCGCGCGGTTTGGTGCCCCGACTACGAAAAGCGTGGCTCTTGAAAGCCAACTGTAGACACTGCAGCCAGCTAACATTCCACCAGCTTATACCTGAGCTGGTCCTGCTCCCGATACAGAACAAACTTGATCTTCTTACCCCTGAGCAAATATTCCTCGCTCTGCCCGCGGAGTTCCCTGAAGTCAGCCGTCTCCAGGAAGTCACGTAGCAGCCCTAGCCTTTCCTCCAATTCAGCATCGTCAGCACCGGCAAACAAACGCCGCACCATGTCCTCATATTCCTTCCTCGCCGCTGTCTCTATGCAGTGAGAAAGGTCAGGGAAAAGTTCTATCTTCGCCATATAGCAGCTTGCCAGTCCACCTGTTTTTTACACCACACCCTAACCTATCCTATCAGGCGGGGAATAAGGTGGCAAGTGGAGAGGTGCAATAAAGCTTTACTCCCAACCTAACCCCCACCAGGCACAAGGTTTAAAATGAGCAGAGAGAAAAGCCTGTCCTTCTGGTTCCGGATTCAAAAGTCCAGTCGCAAAATTAAAAAGTAATATGTCACTAACGTCAGAATTGAACACTATGGAACACTAAAGTGCCGCTGGCCTGTTAGACAAATACAAATCTTTGACACTCCAGCTAGCCAGTGTTATCATGATATTGAAAACCTGGTCGCAATGTGTACCAGGTTAGTTATGGAAGAGACGACTGGCATATACCTTGCGCTTTTCTTCATCTGCCTCCTGATAGCAGCGTTCTTCTGCAGCGCTGAGACAGCTTTCGTCAGCATACAGAGGCTGCGCCTCGAGCACCTGGTACGCACCAACCACCCCAAAGCCAAAACAGTAGCCAGAATACTGGAAAACCCGGAAAAATTCCTCGCCACCGTCCTCTTCGGCATCAACCTATTCGAGACTGCGGTAGCCACGCTGGGCACGATCATCGCCGTATCGGTCTGGGAAAAGAACCTGGCCTTAGCTCTGGCGACGGTTATCATCACCGTGATAACGCTGCTCTTTGCCGAACTCATCCCCAAAAGCCTAGCAGTACGCTACAGCGAAAGGTTGGCGCTGCTTTACGCTGGTCCCATCGAGGTCATCTCCTTTATTTTCTACCCCTTCGTCTACGTGCTCAACCACATCGGCATAAGGTTCACCAGGCTGGCTGGTGAGGAGACTGCACTAAAGCCCATAGTCAATGAAGAGGAGCTGCACACCGCCATAGAGCTGGGCGAGGAACAGGGTATTTGGGAGGAGGAAGAGGCAGAGATGTTGCATAAGGCTTTTGAGTTCGCCGACCGCCCGGTGAAAGAGGTGATGCAGCCCAGGACCGAAGTCGCCTGGCTGAAACAGGGCTCCACACTTGCCGATTTTCTCAAAGCCTATCGCCGTTTTCCTTACTCCCGTTTCCCCGTTTACAAGGAAACCATAGACGATGTTATCGGCGTCATCTCCATCAAAGACGTGCTCATGGCACAGGCCAACAATTCACTCAACCTGGATAGCCCCCTCGATGACCTTGTCCATCCCGTCCACTTTGTCCCCGAGACCAAGAAGCTGGGTGAACTCCTGGCTGAGATGAGGGACAACAATTACCATATGGTCATAGTGGTCGATGAGTACGGCGGTGTTGTCGGCGTGGCCACGTTGGAACACCTCACCGCTGAGATCATGGGTAAGATCGGCGATGAGCTTGCCAGTAGGAAAAAGGACTTCGTTACCATCGACGCCAACACCTTCGAAATAGACGCCGGGCTCAGGATCGAAGAGGTCAACGAAGAGCTGGAGCTAAACCTGCCGCCGGGCGACTACGAGACCGTAGCCGGCTTCATCCTCAGTCACCTGGGGCGTATCCCCAGACAGGGCGAACACCTGCGGTACAAAGACCTTAAGCTGACCATTCTGGAGATGCGCGGCAGGAAGGTAGAAAGGATACTGATAACCAAGGAAAAGGATGCAGCGTCTGCGGGTAAAATTTAGCCGCGGTGAGGAGCTCAAGTTTATCTCCCACCTGGACTTGATGCGGCTCTGGGAAAGGGCACTGCGCCGTGCCAGAATTCCCCTCGCTTACTCCCAGGGCTATACCCCACACCCGCAGAGTTCCCTGGCTGCGCCGCTGGCATTAGGTGTTACCAGCAAGGCGGAACTCATGGACGTCTACCTCTCACGCTGGACAACCCCACAGTACTTCGAGGCACGCGTCAAAGAGCAGCTCCCGCGCGGCATAGAGCTGCTGGAGGTATGGCAGATAGGGCTTAAAGTCCCCGCTCTCCAAACACAGGTCAAATTTGCCGAGTACAAAGTGGAGATAGAGACCGACAAATCAACCCCGGAAATACAGCAGTCCCTGGACGCGCTCCTCAAGACGGAAAGGCTTCCTTGGCAGCATATGAGGGACACCGGTCCCAGACACTATGACCTGCGTGCCCTCATCCAAGACCTTTGGCTCATCGAACACCGTGATTCTCTCTGCGTCCTGGGCATGAGGCTTCGCTGCGATGATCAGGGCTCAGGCAGACCGGAGCAGGTGACCAAAGCCCTCGGTTTCTCCCAGCTCCCAAAGTCCATCCACCGCACCGCCCTGCTGTTGGGATAAGGTAATCCCCGCCACCAAACATTAGTCTAACCATGTACTACATTCATCGCTCTCATTGTTCTCGCTAATAGCATTAGCCGCATCAGCAGCTACAACATAATACCCACTCTCGGTACAGTTAGGAACCTACCTGACCCATCGAAGTGCCCCGCCCTTCAATGGTGTAGCGTAATGTAAATGCGCTGTAACCGCGTCTGGCATCTTGGACAAAAATATGCCATCAATGTTGGCTTATCAAGAAAATTTCATGATGGATATTGATTTAGCCGATTTCGATAACGGTGCCCGCGGCGTTGAACACAAACCGGTTACCGAACTCCCTCGCCAGCACACTGATAGCCGCTAGGCCAGTACAATGACATAAGCCCAGCTTTTGTACATTTAAGTCTTTCAGAGCTGCAATCGCTTTGTGCACCTCTTCCTCAGAAGCACCGATCAGGTGAGAACCACCCACCACCGCATATATCTGAGAAACGCCAGTAAGCTGCTGCGCCCGGTATATCGTGTTCACCATGCCACGGTGCGCACAGCCCAGCACCACCACCAGCCCCTGCCCCGTCTTGACCACCAATGCCTGGTCATCGGCAAGCTTGTCCGGCTGCAGTTTGCCTTCGTTCTCCACATATAAATTACTGTCAATGCGCTCAAAATCGGTGACCATGGGTATCTCACCAGTAGTAAGGATAGACTCCCCTATCGGCGTCGACTCCGTGGTCAGTCGAAAGCTGGCCCCCAGACTCTCCAGCTCCCGTCTCTGAAAGGGGATCCCGATGTACCTAGCACGTTGACCCTCCCGCCAGGCATATTTGGCCTGCCAGATATCAGGATGGGCTATAATTTCCACCTGTTTCCTCGTCCGCCGCAAGACTTCGCGCAGCCCGCCGGTATGGTCATAATGCCCGTGGCTGAGGACCATTTTGTCCACTTTCCTTAAATCAACGCCGAGTCTGTCAGCATTATGTACCACCGCCCTCCCGCTCCCAGTATCCAGCAACACAGTTTCCCCGTCCATCTCAATTAGAACGCTCAACCCCCACTCACCCAAAAAGTCCCCAAGCATGGCAGTGTTCTCGCTCAATGTAATTAAACGAAGCACCCTACACCTCCTTTCCGACTCCTATCATGCCTCAAGCCCGGCAACAAGCTCATCAGCCCTTTGTTTTAACAGGGATACCAGGGCTGCTAACTCTCCAGGTGACACCGGCATCAGCTCCACAATAGCACTCTGGGGACAAACTTCAAGGCACCACCGACAAGAGTTGCACCGCTGCTGGTCAATATGGACACCGTCCCCCAAGATAAAAATAGCCTCCCTTGGGCAGCTCTCAATGCAGAGCCCGCACCCGCGACAAGGTTCAGTTCATATTTTAATCATCTTCGCATTCCACTAATATCCGACCAAAGGGCCAATGTTTCTTATCTTTACGGGGTCTTCCTGTAAGCGCGCTTCCAGGGTTCATTTCTGGTGGACAGATATTCCCTCGCCGCCTCCTTCGCCGTATTTGCCGCCAGCAGCGCACAATGGACGCTCTCTTCCGATAGGCCACCCAGGACATCGAGCACATCCTGCTGTGTTATGCCCAGGACAGCGGCAACGGTTTTACCCTTCACCAGCTCCGTTACCATACTGCCGCAGGCAATGATAGCCCCACAGCCATCGGTCCAGAAAGTAGCTTGCTCCACGATATCATTCCTGACACGAAGCCATATCGCCATCGTATCACCACAGGGGCCGGTCACCCGGGCAAATCCATCGGCATTAGGAATGCTGCCCGCATTCCTGGGATTTTGCGCGTGGTCGATAACTATTTCACTATATCCAGCCCATGTCTGCTTTTGCAGTTCTTCAGCTATCCTGTCTATTTCCGAAGACATGACTCCGACTATCTTTTTATTGCGCGGCAATACCATGTAGGTGCTCTCCGGCATGGTTCGACCGTATAAGAATGTGGTCCACGACTTTTAGTTGCCTGATAGCAAAGCATCCGCAATTTCCTTGACCTCTTTTACTGCCACCGTCTCCAAGCTGCCACCCTCCATACAAGTCTCGAATATTCCCTGGTTCACATAGACGACACCGATGACATTCACGCCTTTCCTGGCCAGCTCGCCTGCGAGCTTATCTGCCATCCTGTTCGAGCTGACCCTGTTGAGAATAGCCCTGGCATTCCTTACACCAGCATCAGCAGCCAGTTGTTTCACCCTGCCGGCCAACTCTACAGAATCGAAAGAGGGGTCTACCACCACCAACACTTCATCAATGCTCGTCTCGACACCCCTGCCAAAATGCTCTACGCCAGCCTCCATGTCCACGATAGCTATTTCGCCTTCGCCAAGCTGGAGCTTGTCCAGAAACTCCCGGCTCAAGACACCCATCGGACAGGCACAACCTTCGAGTGCCTGGTGTATCTTGCCGATGCTCACCAACCTCAGCCCTGCCCTCTCTTTGATGTATTGGGGCGGGATATCGCTGACTCGAATTCTGTTCAAAGTCAACACCTCTGCCTTCGGCTCCGGTTTCCCCGCAGCAGACCCACGCCTCATTCTGCCTCGAAGCTCCCTTTTCCCACCAGCCATGTCCACCAGTGGACTCGGTGGTCCATCAAAGCCCAGCATCCGGCAAAGCCCCAAATTTGACTCGTCAGAGTCCACCACCAGGACACGGTAACCGCGATTCTTAAATTCATATGCCAGCAAGGTAGCGATAACGCTTTTACCGCTGCCCCCTTTGCCACAAATCGCTATCTTCACGTCCTGCTCCTTAATGGTCCCTGGCTTTCACAGACTTAACGATAGCATCGGCAAAGCCCGGCAGAAAATCAGCCTGGTAGCGTTCTATTTCGCCCTCGTCACAGAGCTGGGCTAACTGTGGGTCAAGCGGTATTTGCGCAAGTAAAGGCGCACCTGCCAGACTTGCCATCTCCTCGCCCCGGCTTTTACCGAAAACTTCTATCCGCTTGCCCGTCTCAGGCACGACCAGGTAACTCATGTTTTCCACAACACCAATAATAGGGATGTGCAGGGCCTGCTGTGCCATTTTGATAGCCTTACGCACCACCATCGCCGCCAGTTGCTGGGGACTGAAGACCACTATCACACCCGAGACCGGTAGCGATTGCATCACCGTAAGAGGGGCATCTGCGGTCCCCGGTGGCAGATCAACTACCAGGTAGTCCAGCCGCCCCCATAACACGTCCTCCCAGAACTGAATAATCGCCTTTCCAATCAGCGGCCCCCTCCAGATTACAGCATCATCCTCGTGTGGCAAGAGCAAGTTGATGGACATAATCTCAATCCCCATCCGGGTCAGCACCGGCAACAGCCCATTCTCGCCCCCTTGAGGGCGCTCACTGATGCCAAACATCTTAGGTATACTGGGACCGGTGATATCAGCGTCCAGTATGCCCACATCGTACCCGCACCGGGCGAGCGAAATAGCAGCCAGACCGCTTACCAGCGACTTGCCGACGCCCCCTTTACCACTCACTACAGCAATCACGCTGCCGACCTCGTTAATATCTTTGGGCCTCATCTCCACAAAATCGACGCTTATCTCTCTGATATCCGGGAGCTGCTTGTTGATAACTTCTTGCACTTTTGCTTTGAGCCAGTCCTTTGATTCCTGGCTAAGGGCTGCTGACGCAAGACGGATATCAACTCTTTGGTCCTGAATGTCTACTTGTCTGACCAGGTTAAGCTCTGGCAGACTGCGCCGCACCCCTGGCACCAGGATTTCTTCAAGGCAGTTAAATACTTGCTTTTGTTCTATCAATGCTGTCTCCTTCTCGCCAGTCTCTTTTCTTCAAGAAACGATATGTTCTCTTGCACTCCAACGAAAGTTTAAATAGCCCGCCCTCGGTTACTGCACGCACCAGCTCATCCCGTTTTAAATGATGGTCGCTCACAGATAACAGCCCTTCTCCCTTCAGTACCCGATGCAGCTCTGCCAGGACCTTACCGCGGTCATCCAGGTGGTGAATGACATCGTACAATATGACTACATCTATACTCCCAGAGGGCAACCCGGTATCACAGTCTGAAAGGATGGTCTGTACATTTGGTAGCCCCTTTCCAGCAGCCAGTCTGCTGACCGCTGCCACAGCAAACGGACTCTTGTCCAGGGCATAGACTTTACCGCTTTCTCCCATCAGTATTCCTACCTCCTTCAGGACCTCCATCCGGGGCAACAGGAGGTCCCTGAACTTATAGCCCAAGGACATGAGCCAGAAATGTAGCCTAGACTCGTTTTTTGTTCCCTTTTCCGTAGACATTGTAATTCCCACAATTTTACCGCAGCCAAAACACCCGCGGTCAGGAAAAATGGCCAGATACCAAGCCTTTTACCCCGCCACCACTTTTTCTAGTGGTCACATACATTGTCGCCCACTTCAAGGTTACCCTGCAAGTACCGCAACACGGCTTTCTCCGGATCACTCTCCATCACGCCAACAACTACATTAATCCGGTTCTGCTGAAATAATGCCTGAGCTCTGGGCCCCATACCGCCTGTCAGCACCACCGAGACATCCTGCTCCGCCAGCCATACCGGTAGAAAGCCCGGCTGGTGCCCCGGCGAATTTACAATCTGCTTCTTGACGATGCATTTTTTGTAGCATCAACATCAATCAGGGCGAACTGCTCGCAATGCCCGAAATGGGGCGATATCATGCCACCACTAAGTGGGACGGCAAATCTCATGCGTAACCTCCTTTGCCTATTCCTTCACTTTGAGCCTGTAAATTGGTTTTCCATTTTCAAAACAGATTTCTACGCTTACCCGTTTCCCTTCAGCGAGATATCTCTCAGACTCATCGCGCAACTTCTTTGATTCCGGTGACTTCAAAAAGGAGACCAGCGCCTCGAACCTCTCCTCCAGCTCACGATTTCCCGCTGCACCCTGCCTTAGAAGTTCGAGCAGACAATTGTTCATCTCCTGTTCAGCCAGACATTTGATACACTTGCCCGGGACTGCGGTTGTAGAGTACCTGGGGTCAAGGCTGATAGGTTCCATAACAGAAAACCTCCTTAATGACGATGGCATCCCTCGTCCGTCGAGCAGGGGGGTGTATCACAACGCTCCGTCCTGCCGCAGCACGTAACACCCGATGCCCGCGACTCCGTTTTTACCAGGTAAGATGCCGAGATAAGTCTCTTCACTTCCTGGCTGCCACAATTCGGACAGCACACCGCTTTACCAGTCTCGCGTACCAAGGACTCGAATATCCTGCTGCAGCTCTGACATTTGAAGTCGTAGATCGGCATAATAGTATCGCCTCCTTCCTTTCAACGACTGCTGTTGTCGTCCACACGCGTAAGGCGCAGACTCACCGCGCGGCATCACCGCCATTGCGAACCAACCTTGTGCAGTTATACCATAACTCCTCCAATCTTGTAGCAAGTTCCCTTTTTGAGTATTTCACTACAGGTACTCCCTTTATGATTGCATTTGAGAAAGCATCATCGTAAGGAATCTTACCGCCAATCACAAGCCCTGATTGAGACAAAAGTCTTCGATCTTGCGAGCATTCTCTTCGTGGATATCATATTTATTGATGCATACCAGAGCCGGGACTCCAAAATGTCTGCAGACCCCGACCACCCTCTCCAAATCGTGTATCCCGGAAAGCGTTGGCTTTGTGACCAGAAGGGCCAGACTTGCCCCGGATAAAGACGAAATCACCGGGCAACCGATGCCCGGCGGACCATCGCTGATTATATAATCAAGCCCCTCCTCCCCCGCTATCCGCTTTGCCTGCTCCCTGATCAGGGCTACTAGCTTCCCCGAGTTCTGCTGCGCTATCCCCAGTCTGGCGTGCACCATGGGACCGTAGCGCGTATCCGATATAAACCAGTGCCCGGAAAGGTTCTCCTTCATCGCTATCGCTTCCGGAGGACAGATATGAAAGCAAAAGCCACAGCCCTCACATGACCTGGTGTCAACACTGAAATCACGAATCGCCTGGAAACGACACAACTACTGGCACAAACCGCACTGTGTGCATTTCTCGCTGTCAATAACTGCAACCCGTCCGCTCCAGAATTCATGGCTCTGGCGCACAGTCGGCTGGAGAACGAGGTGTAGGTCGGCAGCATCCACATCACAGTCACACAACACCTTACCCCGCGCCAGAACGGCAAACGAGGCGACAATGCTGGTCTTCCCGGTACCACCTTTACCGCTTAACACTACCAGCTCTCTCACGTATTATGCCTCCGATTCTGTCAAATAATTCCACAAAACGTTTCCTCCACAGGGGTAAGCCAGCAGCCAGAGTTATGCCTTCCGAATACAGCCGAGCTATTTCCATATCGAGCGGGATGGTAAGCAAGACCGGTATGTCCTCTTTCCTACAATAGCTCTCAACTCCGCTATCCCCGATGCCAGCTCGGTTGATGACCACACCGCAAGGCATATCAAGCTCTCGCACCATCTCCACAGCCAGAACCAGGTCGTTGAGCCCAAAGGGAGTCGGCTCAGTCACCAGCAGACAGAAGTCGCTACCCTTCACCGCCTCCACCACAGGGCACGATGTCCCCGGCGAGACATCCACAATCACCACACCGTCCCGATTGGCAAGCTGCTTCACCTTTCTGATCACCGGCGGTGCCAGCGGCTCGCCTACGTTGAGTCTGCCCTGGACAAGCCTTATCCCTTCTGATTCGCCCCCTCCGGACGCCAATTTCCCTCTCCACCTCGCTTATAGCCCCTTCAGGGCAGAGGTAGCTGCACGCTCCGCAGCTGTGACATAGCTCAGGAAAAGTCAATACATATTTGGGAACGACCGCAATCGCATGATAGACACAGACCTCAGCACACTTACCATAATAATTACACCTTTCTCTATCCACTTCCAGGACAGGTATGGAAACTGCCCTGCGTCCGATTACAGTCGGGTGCAACAGCAAATGTGCGTTAGGCTCTTCCACATCGCAGTCGAGGAGCTGGACATTTGTCCTCCCTTTTAAGGAAAGGGCAAGACTGATAGCTACCAAGGTCTTGCCCGTTCCCCCTTTGCCACTGGCTACGGCTATAATCATGCTCGAACCGTTCTGGTGCCACACTTGGGACAGGTCACATTGTAGCACGGGGTGCCCGCCTGATGCGGCACTTTATGTCCGCATTTTGGACAGACACACTCTCCACCAGGCCCGGCGCCGGGGCGGTTCCCGCCCATCCTCCCGGCATCACGACCCCTACCTGTGCCTGGACCGCTGCCCCACGGTGGCCCCATGCCATCCCCTCTGGGCATAATCACACCTCCATTGTTATTCCGATTTCAATCGGTCTTCAATTTAATGTCGTTCGAGCTGCTCTATTTTGGACTGTATTTCCGCCAATTGCGTTTGTAGTGCTTGCAATTGTGCCTTAAGTTGCTCCAGTTCTCGTTCTGACCCTGGCGACCCGGGACCCCCGATATTTCTGCCAGACCAGCCACCGGTGCCAAAGTGACTCGGTACACTGGGCTGAACACTGGCTCGGTACTCACCCCTTTTATGGGCTTCGACGGCATCCCTCACCCTCCCGGAAACACCGGTCACCACCTCGATGCCACAGGATGACAACACCTGATAGGCATTGGGACCACAGCTGAGATAGCGATCTTCATTACTTCGTCTCCTTGCTCAATTCCCTTACCCGGTCTTCAATCCGCTCCAGCCCCCCTTTATAGCCTCCGCCTGTCCTTTCAGATAGCTGATCTCCTCCTCCCTGCTCATCGGCTGAGCGAAAAGGGCATAGCCAGGGGCAGGCTGAGCTGCATAATAGGGACGATAGACCGGCGGATATGTCCAAGGCGCTGCACCACCCCAGCCGAGGAAGTATCAGTATCTGGGTAGACCACCCCTACCAACCCCGACAAATGGCCACGGAGGGGAAGCACCCCGGAAGCCAAACCCCAGCCTCTACCGAGGCCAGGACCTCTACCAAACGGATACATAGCTACCACCTCATTTCTGCAATTAATTTCTTTTTAATTTCAGCTCCAGCTTTCGATTTCACCACATCTGTGCCCAAGCAGAACAAACACGGCGCCACTGAACTCACACCCTATAGCCCGTCGCTACCACCTCCTCCCGCCACGACACCTTCCCCGGCCACCGCCCATCTTGATGACCCCCGGCGGCGATACCGGTACAACCACCGGGTCATGACACGTGGGACATGCCTCTGGCTGAACTCCGACTAAAAACTCAAAAGGCACGTCCCACTCATGTCCATTACCACAGCGAAAGCGACGCGATGCCAGCTCAAAGTTTCCCCCCTCCACCCTCAGCGCCTTGCCATTGATCAGAGCATCGGCCACCTTGTGCCTCGCCGAATTTAGCACTCGCTGAAAAGTAGGGCGGGAAATGCCCATCTCTTTCGCGCAGTCCTCCTGCTCTAGACCTTCCAAATCTTTAAGTCTCAAAGCTTCAAGCTCCTCCACCGCTAACTGCACCTCCTCAAGCAAGTACATCGGCACCGCCGTGGGTTTGAAATAAAACGCCCGCGGCAACACCTCACCCGCCGCCACTTTACCGGCCTGCCGACAACCCTCTTGCCTGCCTCCGCCCCAGAATTTACGTCCTCATCGGTAATTTTTAGCATATGCCCATAATTATTTTGCCACATCGTTGTCAATAAAGTTAAGACGAAAAATCAAAGTGATCGATAAGAGGGCTTCTTTTCAGGGATCCCGCTCAAAAAATATCCGCGGGCTTTTGGTAAATAGAGGAGGGTGTGCTCTGGTTGCAGAGCGCACCCTCCTTCGCTATCAGGTGGCTGCCAGGGTTATTTAAATTGCACCGAGTTAATGATCTCGGTCTTCTGATTTGGAGAGGCAAATGGGAAGTAAGCCGGGACAGTGAATACCTCTATGATAACCCACTTGCCACCTTTAATTAGCCCTAAGAGCAATCCCTCATATTTGCCAACAGCACCGGTGTAAGTCACCTCAGCCCGGGTGGCTTTGGTGCCGTCGATGGTGACCTCGCTGGCATTAAACGTGTCGATGGTCTTGTTGCCATCTGCTGCCAGGTGCGCTGCAAACACTGCTTTGAGATCGGCGCCCTCTGACTGGTCGCGGATGATAACCCTGACTGCCGGCACATTGTAATTGCCAGCGCCAACACGCCAGACAACGCTCGGCCCCAGGTCGCCAGTTTTCGGTGCCCAGTTACTGGGGTACTGCAGGGAGAAATTGTATTCGGAATTGGTGTAAGTAGCCTGCCCCGCAGTTTCACCAGCAGCAGGCTGCGCTCTGTACAGACCGGTCTTTACCTCCAGCGGCTCCCCGATTTTGAGATACCGGTCAGTGGTCGGATCGTATGGCGGCCATTCGATGAGCCTCGGGACACTCGGGTTTCCCGTCCTAGCGAATTGGACCCACATACTGACCATCGCCTTAGACACTTTTACATCGACATCACACATGCCCTCTCTCTTGCTCAAATCGGAAAACAGATAGGCAATGCTGAGACAATGGGTGCCACCTCCCCTACCGCATTGCCCATGGTCGAAGACCCAGGCATAGACCGGTGCCGAGACGGAGCCCATGGCAGCCGCAATAGATTTGTCAAAATACTGGTTCCAGGAGCCGGCTAGGTCGTTGCTGCCGCTGCCTATCATCAGGGGGACATTGTGCTGTTTGCCCGCCTGAAAAATGTTCAACGGGTAATCCGGAAGAAACCAGCCGTCAACATTTGGTAATTGCAAGTCGGTTCCGCTGGTGCTTACCGGCACCGCCGCCACAATCTGGTCAGCACTGAGAGCACGCAATTTAGCCAGCAGGTCAGGACCTTCGGAAATGCCAAGTTTGGCTACCAACTTTTCACCCCGCTGCTCCATCTCCGATAGCGGCGGGGTACGAGTATTGCCATAAAACCCGGCATCGGCAATCGCTTTGTGGAAAAGACCCTTGCCAAAGGGCGATGCCATAAGATACAGGACTGATTCACCTCCCGATGAGCAACCATATATCGTTACATTGTTAGGGTCTCCACCAAAGGCGGCGATGTTTCTCTGTATCCATTGGAGGGCAGCAACCTGGTCCATAAGCCCATAGTTGCCGGAAACTCCCCTTCCCGACTCTTTACTGAGCAGCGGGTGGGCAAAGAAACCCAGCCCACCCAGCCGATAGGCGATGGACACAGCAACGACATCGTTCTGTCCGGCAAAGTAGCTCAAATCGATGCGTGAGGAACCGATGACCATGGCACCGCCATGAATATAGACAAACACCGGCAGACGATCGGTGGTGCTTTTGGCAGGAGTGAACACGTTGAGACAAAGACAGTCCTCGCCCCGCCTTGCCTCTTCAGTCGTCAGACGCGTCTTTTGTTGGGGACAAATCGGGGCATACTCTTTGCAGTCGAGAACACCTTGCCAGGGTTTGACCGGTTGTGGCGGCCTCCACCGTAAATCGCCCACAGGTGGTGCCGCGAACGGTATACCTTTGTATACCCGTACCTCTTTACCGGCTTCGGTCACCACCACCCCAGAGACCAGTCCGCTGTCCGTCTTGATGGGATCAGTTATCGGGACTGAGTCCGGAACCGCCGTGGGCTTTACCCCGCATGACGCGACTAGCGAGGTGGCAACCACCAAGAGCGTAAAAATTGCTACCAGTTTGTAGAATAAAAAGCTTCTCACGCTAACCCCCCTTACACCATAGTACTAACATCATAAGCAACAAAATGGCGGTCGTCAATACTTATGAAGCTGTACTACCCAAAGCTACTAGTCGACGTCAGAAGAAATCAGGGTCGAGGTCATCAAGCTGGCAACCCACTGGACTTTTATCCTTAACGCATCTGCATTATACTGTAAGGTGCGCAAACAGTCACAAAACTCGATCTTAACAGACTCGGTTATTATAGGAGGCACAGGAAATTAGACTTATCTTAGTAAGGCACGGTGAAACGCCCTGGAATCAGCAGCGACGAGTGCAGGGCGGCGGCAGTGATACCGAGCTCAGCGAAACCGGCAGGTTGCAGGCGGAAAAGTTGGCTGAGACCCTCAAAAACGAAAGGGTTGATGCCATTTATTCTAGCCCGTTAAAACGTGCCCTCGCTACCGCTCAGACCATCGCCAGCTACCACAAGATTCCGGTCCAAATCGAACCAGATTTTCGTGAGATCGAAGCTGGCGAATTAGAAGGACTATCGCTGGCTGACCTGTCTACCAGCTTCAGTCAATTCATCCTCCACTGGCGGGAAGGTAACGGACAGGAAAAACTACCCGGCGGAGAAAGCGTCGCCGACCTTGCTGAAAGGGTGTGGCATGCCATTCAGCGGGTTAAAGCGAAATATGATAACGGCACGGTCATCGTAGTAACTCACTTTTTCTGCGTCGTGGTCGCCATCTGCAAAGCTTTGGGCTGGCCACTGACCACTCTGGAACGGATTCGGGTCCAGACTGGCAGCATAAGCATCGTCGACCTCAATGAAAACCAGCCACGGCTGTTGTTGCTGGGCGATATCTGTCACTTGAAAGATATCCAGAGCAACAGATGACAAAATCAGGACAAGCCATGACCCTCAACGATGTAGTAGAGAGGGTCGCCACATTCATCAGCGAGCACCACCTGCTCGATCCCGGCGAAAAAATAGTGGTAGCCGTGTCCGGCGGTGCCGATTCGGTCTGCCTGTTCCACATCCTGTGGCAATTAAGAAGGGAATGGGACATCGAGCTGGTCGTAGCCCACCTCAACCATAAATTGCGCGGTGCCGAGTCGGATGCCGACGCCGCCTATGTCGCTGAGCTGGCTAAAAGGTTCGCTGTGCCAGCTATCATAGAAACAGAAGATGTCGGCGCCTGCCATAAGAGGCAACGTGGCTCTCTCGAAGAGGTTGCCCGTGAGCTGCGCTATGCTTTCCTCGCTAAAACAGCGAAAAGTGTAGGTGCTAGCAAAGTAGCAGTGGGACACACCCGCGATGACAACGTCGAGACCATTTTGTTGCATCTAATCCGGGGTACCGGCATAGCGGGACTGCGTGGCTTGCTGGCGGTCTCTGAAATAGCATGTGCAGGGCAGACCCTACCGGTGAAAGTGGTACGTCCCCTTCTCGAAATTAGCCGTGAACAGACTATTGCATACTGCCACCGGCATGAATTGCAGCCACGGATTGATTCTTCCAACATATCACCCCGGTTCTTAAGAAACCGCATCCGCCTGGGGTTGTTACCTTTACTGCGTAGCTACAATCCGAACATCGACAATGCGCTGTTACGCCTTAGCACCATCGCTGGGGATGATATTTCCTTTGTGGAAAAAGAGGCTGATGCGCAATGGGCTAAGCTAGCAAAAGAAGATGAGGCCACCATTTATCTCGACAGCACCAGGCTGTCTGCGCTGCCAGCCTCGTTGCAGAGGCAGGTCTTTAGAAAAGCTTTAGAAAAATTGACAAGAAACCTGAAAGACATAGAGGCCATCCATATCGAAGCGATGCTCTCCTTCCTTAAGAAGCCTGCGGGGAAAAGGCTGAGTCTGCCCTATGGGCTGCGTCTGTTCAGCGGGTATGGCCATCTGATATTAACATCGCTGCCCACACCCCCTTGTCCGTTCCCTCCCCTCCATGGCAGCTTCGAACTCAACATCCCTGGCGAGACCGCCATCCCCGGCTGGAAAATCACCGCTGCTATCCTTGACCACCCTCAAGATGAGGGGGACCCTTTCGCCGCAAACCTCGACCTGGAAAGGTGCGGTACCAAACTGTCAGTACGCACCCGCCAGCCCGGTGACCGCTTTCAGCCGCTCGGCATGGGAGAGATGAAAAAACTCCAGGATTTCATGGTCGACTGTAAGATACCCAGGACCTGGCGGGACAGAATACCCCTCGTCTGCTCGCCCAGCCACATCCTCTGGGTAGTTGGCTGGCGCATAAGCGAAATTGCCCGAATTCGAGTTGACACCGGACAAGTCGTGCATTTAAAATTTAAGGGGCTGAGTGATGCCAGCACTGAGCCCGGAGTTACGTTTGCGACGGTTGAAAGTAGATGAAGCGCTGCCTCTGCTGGACAAATATTTGAACGATGCCTTCCTCAGCGGTATTCCTCAAGTGCGCATCGTACACGGCAAAGGCAGCGGCATCTTGCGCCGCGCAGTGCATCAGGCGCTGAGCGAACATCCCTTGGTCAAGTCCTTTCGCCTTGGTGGCTGGGGAGAAGGTGACACCGGCGTCACCATCGTCGAGCTGGCAAATTACTAAGGTGGCGGGAACATAAATTATTAATTAAAGGAGGTGTGTATCAATGAAGAAAACCGCCCTTACAATTACGCTGTTACTTCTGGCAACGAGTGTTTTGTTCTCCTGTGCTGCACAGGAAACCGCCGTCTACTCTGACCCGACCAAAACAATTTTCACCACCGTGGGTAAGGAGTTCACCATCGCCCTCCAGGCTAACCCCACCACCGGCTACCAGTGGACAGAACAGCATAACACTGCCCTGCTCAGCTTGGTTAGCAGCGAATTCAAGCCGTCAAAACAGGCCAAGGGGACAGCCGGCGCTGGTGGCATCCATTACTTCAAGTTTAAAGCGCTAAAGCCCGGCAGAGCCATAATAGAGTTCACCTACAAACACCCACAGGAAACGACGATCGGCGACCAGATATCGTTTAACGTGATCATAGAATAGAACATAAAAAGACTGTATGTCTATTAAAAACATTTCCCTGCCTCGGCAAATCTGGTACGAGGAAAAGGAATGTTGCCTGGAATTTCCTGACCAGTGGGACGTTATACCCTGCCTGATGGAGGGACATGGTGTCCCCAAAATCTCACCGGACGACATCAGGTCCGCCTTGAAGACACCCACCGGTAGCCCCCCTTTGACCGAACTGGCTAAAGGTAAGAACGAAGTAGCGATAATCTTCGACGATATCTCACGCCCCACCAGAGCCGCTGAAATCGTGCCGCATATCCTCGATGAACTCCATGCTGCCGGCATTCCGGACAGGGCTATCAGATTTGTCTGCGCTACCGGCTGCCACGGTGCTCACACCTACCTCGATTTTCAGAAAAAACTTGGCCCCAAGGTAATGGACAACTTCCCTGTCTACAACCACAACGTCTATGAGAACTGTACCTACGTCGGAGAGACATCTCTGGGGACAAAACTTTCGGTTAATTCCGAGGTTATGGGCTGCGACTTGAAGATCGCCATCGGCTCAGTTGTCCCCCACCCCCAAACCGGTTTCGGCGGTGGCGGCAAAATCGTACTCCCTGGCATCGCCTCCATAGACTCCATCGAGGCTTTCCATCGCCTTGAATTCAAAGCCAGGGAAGAAGGTAAGTGGGGTACAGTCGGTCCCGGAAACTACGCTGACAACCCCATGGTCAGCGACTTCACCGAAGCTGCCAGACTCGCCGGGCTCGACTTTAAAATCGATACCCTGATCAGCGGCAAAGGCGAACCATGTGCTGTCTTCGCCGGCACCCCTGAAGCAGTGTACTACCAGGCAGTAAGGCTTGCCGTCAAGCATTACGCTACCAGAAGCATACCTGATGCCGACATCGTTGTGGTTAACACCTACGCCAAAGGCAACGAGGCAATCGTCGGTCTACTCATCGGTGTACCAATGCTGATGACTAAGGGTGGCGACCTGGTGCTCATCATGGACTGCCCTGCAGGACAGGTTGTCCACTATCTTCTCGGCAGCTTCGGCACCAGGGTAAAAGGTCGTCTGTTCAGCGCTGTAAGCTACAAGCTCCCCTGGCTCAAGAGGGTGATCGTCCTCTGTCCCCAATTCGAAAGGTCTACCAAAGACTGGCTCGCTATCCCCGATGCTGTCTGGGTGAAAACATGGGAGGAGGTCATAGATATACTCCGCGGTGACTTCCCTGAAAAAGTGAAGGTAGCGGTTGTCCCCGATGGTACAATCCAGTACTTAGCCCCCCAACAGACCTGACGGCTTTGAGGTAGGGAATGCCACAGGTAGCTGAGAGGAAAGAGCAGTTCAAATCAGAAGCCAGCCGGGCGGGGGCTAAAGTGCAGGAGTTCACCTCCCTAGCTGAAGCTGCCGACTTCGTCATCGGTCTCGCCCGCCAGCATGCCGCCAAGGCAGTGGTACTATCAGCCCCATCTCTCGCGGTGTCTACCAGGCTGGCAGACCAGTTGATGAAGAACGGTCTAGAGGTGACCTGCACTGGGCAGTGCCAGTCCGAAATCGAGCAGCAGAAACTGAGAGAGGCATGCGTCCGGGCTGACATCGGTATCTCAGAAGCTGCCACAGCCATCGCTGAGACCGGCACCCTGGTCATTGCCAGCGATGACGGCAGCTCGCGTCTCGCTGCAGTGCTGCCCCGCCTGCACATCACCATAGTCAATTGCAACAACATCGTCGCCACCATGGAAGAGGCTATGGCCAGAATAAAATCGCTCGGCATTACACCGAATAGTCCCGTCCCCACCTACGCCACCTTCATCACCGGCAGAAATACTACCGCTGACATCCCTGGCGCCATCCTCGCCCGTGCTCAGGGCCCTGCTGAAGAGCATATCCTGCTATTAAATTACCAGACCGAGGGATAGAAATATGTCACGGACCATGTCCCGGCAGGTGGATAGAGCACTTAGCGACCAAAACTTGCAGACAGCACTGTCTAGGCTGGTATCCCTCATTAAGATAGGCAGACAGATAACTTTCACCGGCGTGGACTTCGATGGCTTGAGCCGCCAGATCCGCAGGGTGAAGGAAAGAGCGATAGACAGACTCCCCGAACTGACAGAGGAATTCAAGAAAAGGGCATCTGCATCTGGTGCCGTGGTATATGAGGCTAAGGACGCCAAAGAGGCAAACACATACGTGCTCAACCTGGCACGGCAGAAAGGGATACAGAGTATCGTTAAGTCAAAGTCTATGCTCACCGAGGAGATCGGGCTGCGTGAGCACTTAGAACGGGCTGGCATCGAGGTCACCGAGACCGACATCGGAGAATGGATCGTGCAACTTGCCGGTGAAAGACCAGCCCACCTCGTCGGCCCAGCCATACACAAGACCATCGAACAGGTGGCTGAACTTCTATCCAAAGCTACAGGACAGAAGCTAGAGCCCGAGCCACAGTTACTGCTCGACGTTGCACGCAATACTCTCCGACACCACTACTTAGACGCCCAAATGGGCATCTCCGGTATTAACATGGCGATCGCTGAGACCGGCACTCTGGCTATCGTCACCAACGAGGGTAACGGCTGCATGGTGACCACCCTACCACCGGTGCATGTAGCCATGGTAGGCTACGAGAAAATAGTCGCCACCTGGGAGGATACCGCCACCATCCTCCGCCTTCTCAGCCGCTGCACCACCAGTATGAAGATGCCAGTGTACGTATCTTATATCACTGGGCCCAGTCGCATCGCCTCTTCCCTGGGCATATCCACTGCCGGAGCCACCGGTCCTTCCGAACTCCACATCGTCCTGGTGGACAACGGGCGCTGGGAAATGTGGCGCTCCTCGGACTTCAGAGAGGCCCTATATTGCATCAAGTGCGGCGCCTGCCTTAACGTCTGTCCCGTCTTTAGTTCGCTCGCCGGCCAGGTATACGGCTACATCTACCAGGGTGGAATTGGTGCCATACTCACCGCCTTCTTCCACGGCCTGGACAAGGCATGCGACCCCGCCAGCTTGTGCCTGGGCTGCATGGCTTGCAGAGAAGCCTGCCCGGCACGCATCGATATACCTGACCTCGTGCTCCGCCTCAAAGCGATGATCGCCAACAAGAAGGGGCTGCCCTGGACAGAGCACTTTGTCTACAATACCTTCCTTAAACACCCGCAACGCCTGGATGCAGCTATGAAAGCTGTTTACTATATTGAGAAGCGGTTTGCTGATCCCGATGCCACCGTACGCCACCTTCCATCCCCGCTGGACAAGCTGACAGACGCCATTTCACTGCCAGTATTGTCGTCAGCGCCTCTGCGCCAGCGTCTGACGCGCCTCTCGCATCCCAAAACCACCGGGCAGCCAAAGGTGGCCCTTTACGCCGGCTGTGTCGGCAATTATGTCTATCCCGAGACCTGTGAGCGGGCAGTCCAGGTGCTACAAAAATATGGCGCCGATGTCTACTTCCCGACTGACCAGGGCTGCTGCGGGGCACCAGCATATTTTTCCGGCGATATCGCCACCAGCCTCAGCCTCGCCGAGGCCAACATCACCGCGCTGGAGAAGGAGAACCCCGACTACATCGTCACCCTGTGCCCCGGCTGTGCTGCGATGCTCAAACAGAAATACCCTTCTTTGACGCAGTCCCAACTCTCGCTTAACCAGCGGGCTAATGCTATAGCTGACAAGGTCCGCGATTTTTCTCAGCTTGTTCTCCAGCTCAGTCCCACGGTCATCGATACTCCGGCAACACAGAAGGTCACTTACCACGACCCCTGTCACCTGAAGCGAGGCCTGGGAGTCACTTCCGAGCCCAGACAGCTTCTGCAACGCCATGGTTTTGAAATCGTGGAGATGCAGGACGCCTATGCTTGCTGCGGCTTTGGCGGCAAAATGCTTCTCGACTACCCTCAGCTATCAGCCTCGGTGCTCAAGCGAAAACTGGACAACATAGAAGCCACCGGCGCTACCACGGTGGTCACCAGTTGCCTCCCCTGCGTCCTCCAGCTTAAGGGCGGCCTGGACAAACGTAAAAGCCCCATCAAGGTAGTCCACATCGCCGAGCTATTGGCAAGCTGCTGACCTGCAGCACCTGTGGACAGCTACACCCGCCACCCGTAAAGTAATCGTTTATGAATATTGACAAAGGTCCCACTGGGTGCTAGAAAAATGTCAACAACACAGGGGGTGTGACATGAAACAGCTTTCGCCGGTCCTGATGCACGTAATCGTCTGGGTGCCCTGGGCTATCCTAATGATAATTGGCTCGACCGCATCGCCACTACCCCATGCGGCTTTCGGTGCAGTTGCAGGCTGGTTCTCCATCGGACTTTTCAGCCTCGGCCTCCTCTCAGCCGGACTGTTTTCCGCAGGAGTATACTCGGTAGCAGTATTCTCCATCGGTATTTTCTCAGCCGGAGTGTTTTCCGTGGGCATCTTCTCCTTTGGCACATACTCCATCGGCATCTGGGCAACAGGACAGTACCCTATAGGTATCTTTACCAGCAAGCTGACGTAGCGCTGTAAAACTCCATCATCCCCGGTCGGGGTTCTTTGGCACCACCGGAAAACAGGAAAAGCTTTTGCTTCTACAGACGCTCTTGCCTTGCGCCATCTAAACTGGCATACTTGATGTCGCTATGTCGCAATTTGGCATACCCTCGCTGCTGTTAATTGCCCTGGGACTATCTCCTGACTGTTTCGCCGTCGCCCTGAGCAGTAGCACCACCGTTAAGTCCACCTCCCACCTGCCTATGTTGAGGCTTGCCTTAGCTTTCGGACTATTTCAGGCGGGCATGCCGGTTCTCGGCTGGCTAGCTGGACGGACAATTGTGGACATCATAGAAGCTTACGACCACTGGATAGCCTTCGCTCTGCTGGCATTCATCGGGGGCAAAATGGTCTGGGGCTACTTCCATGACAAAGAGGAGGAAAAAAAGGGTGACATCACCAAAGGCACCTTGCTTCTCGGGCTCGCCGTTGCCACCAGCATCGATGCCCTGGCAATAGGACTGGTATTCGCCTTTGCCAAAGTCAACATGTTCCTCGCCTGCTCAATCATCGGTATCGTCGTCTTCACCACGACCATAATCGGTTACATGCTGGGGAAAAAGGTTAGCTCTTATCTGGGCAAATATGCCGAACTCGGCGGCGGCATCATCCTCATCGCCATCGGTCTCCGCATCCTCATCAGCCACCTCATCTAGCCCCGGCCTCACGTGTCACCAGCTCCCTGAAGGCTGACATCAGTCGCTGTGTTACCGGTCCCGGTCTGCCATCGCCAATGGCCCTGGCTTCGACCTGCGTCAGCGGCATCACCTCGATTATAGAGCTGGTAAGAAATGCCTCATCCGCCCGAAGTAGGTCCTCAAACCCCAGGTCCACCACCGCAAATCTTATACCCGAGGCTTTTGCTAACTCCAGCACCACTTCCCTGGTCACCCCGGGCAAAGCACCGCTCTCTATCGGTGGCGTGCACAACACCCCACTTCGCACAGCGAAGATGTTGCTGGCACTGCACTCAACGACCAGTCCCCGTTCATTGAGCAACAGGGCTTCGTCAAAACCAGCAGCCCTGGCTTCACTTCGGGCAAAAACATTCTCCAGCCACGACGTGCTTTTATGCTGTGATAACAGCGAACGGCTATTGCGCCTCACCGAGGAGACCACTACCCGGTAACCGCGCTGATAGACTGCATCAGGCAAAGGCGTCAGCTTTCTAGCAACTATGAATACAGTCGGCTCGCGGCAGGTCGAGGGGTCAGGGACTATGTCTCCTGCTCCCGCCGAAACCGTAAGCCGAATACGGGCATCGCCCAGGCCATTCGCCTTCAGTACCTGATAGCAGGCATCGCCCAGATCAAGGCCTCCCAACCTTGGGGCTATCCCCAGTGCTTCGGCTGATTTCATCAACCTGGCAATGTGGCGCTCAAGGCGAAAGATGTGCCCACCGTAGCAACGCAGAGTCTCGAAAAGTCCAAAACCGAGGAGAAAACCATAATCAAACGCAGACAGCCTGGCTTCAGAAACTGGCACCAGCCTGCCATTGAAATAGACGACTTCTTCCATATGTCACCTCCTCACCAGACTGGCACTCTGAAGCTCAGGAAGTTAGCCAATAGTCTATGCCCCACTTCAGTAAGTATAGACTCGGGGTGCACCTGTATGCCCTCGACCACATAGTTCTTGTGCCTCACCCCCATTATCTCCCCCTCCACGGTCTGGGCAGTTATCTCAAGGCAGTCCGGTAGCCCCTCCCTTTTCACCACCAGAGAGTGATAACGGGCCGCGGGAAAGGGGTTTTCTATGCCGTGGTAGATAGATCTGCCATCATGGTATATCAGCGAGGTCTTGCCATGCGTCGGCACCAGGGCACGCCCCACGACCCCTCCATAGACATAACCGATGCACTGATGCCCCAGACAGACACCGAGGATTGGTATCTTGCCGCCGAAATACCTGACCACATCGTTGGAGATGCCAGCCTCCAGCGGTGTGCACGGTCCCGGAGAAATAACTATATGACTGGGGGCAAGTCTCTGGATTTCATCAAGGGTGATGGCATCGTTGCGATAGACCACCGGCTCCCAGCCCAGCTCGCCCAGATATTGCGCCAAGTTATAGACAAAAGAGTCATAGTTATCAATGACCAGGACCATCAGGTCTCCACCGCCACTCTGGGTGCCAGCCGCAATGCCCGGACAAGCGCTCTAGCCTTGTCCAGCGTCTCCTGATATTCTGCCTCGGGCTCAGAATCGTAGACGATGCCGCCGCCGACCTGAAAATAAGCCTTTTTGCCCTTGACCAGAATAGTGCGGATAACTATGTTCAGGTCCATGTTGCTGCCGAAGCTTAAATAGCCAATGGAGCCCGTATACACACTCCGCCTCGTCGGCTCAAGCTCATCGATGATCTCCATAGCCCTCACCTTGGGGGCACCGGTGATAGAGCCACCGGGGAAGGTCGCCTTGAGCAAGTCATGCCGCGTCTTATCGGCACGCAGCCTGCCGACCACGGTGGAGGTGAGGTGGAACACCGTGGGAAAGGTCTCCAGTATGGCAAGTTCGGTCACCCTCACCGTCCCATAACGACAGACCCTGCCCAGGTCGTTCCTCTCCAGATCGACGATCATCACATTCTCTGCCCGGTCTTTGACGCTGCTCAATAGCTCCCGCGCCAGCCTTTCATCCTCCTCCGGGGTCTTGCCACGAGGCCTGGTACCTTTGATCGGTCTGGTCTCCACCCAGTCACCGTTCACACGCAGGAACCTTTCTGGCGAAGCGCTGACGACCGTCACCTCATCAAAATTTAGATAACTGGCAAAAGGCGCCGGGTTTATCTCACGCAGGCGACGGTAAAGTTCATAGGGATGCACGGTCAGCTCTGCTTCGAACCGCTGCGAGAGGTTTACCTGAAACACATCACCGGCAGCGATGTACTCCCTGACCCTTTGCACCGCCCTTATGTAGCCATCGGGGGTGAAATTTGACCTGAGAACCAGCTCCTGCTCTCCCCTCCCCGACACAGCATCTTCAGGTCTTTGCACACTATACCTGCAGGAAAGCCAGTATTCCATCTCCTCAAGTCGTACCTGGGCACGCCTCCACCGCCGCGTCCTATCAAGCTCCGGTAGACCGGTGGAGATAACATAGCACCTCTTCTCCAGATTGTCGAAAGCTAGCACAGTGTCGTAGAACCCGAAATAGCTTTCCGGCAACTGAAGGTCATCCACAGCCGAGGTGGGCAATCTCTCGATGAAATGGCACAGGTCGTAAGCTAGATAGCCCACAGCCCCACCGATGAAAGGGACCGGGGCTGCAGAGTCGCTAAGCCTGTACCTGCTGAGCAGGCTGTCAAGGACATCAAATAGGTTGCCATAGAACCTTTGTTCACCGTTCCCTGTCAAAATGCTGATTTCCTTACCTCGGCTCTTCATCACCAGAAAGGGGTCGACACCGATAAAGGAGAACCTGCCCAGCCTTTGAGGGTCCATACCGCTATCGAGGAAAACGGCATGCCGCTCCTGATAGAACCGGTCAAAGGCTTTGGCTGGAGGGAGCCAGCCTGGAAGTTCTTCAATCAGCACCGGATGGTCCCTTTCCATACTAGCCACTACTATCCCCCGCAACTAACGACGAAGCGCCCTCTTCATAGTGATGCCGATCTCAGCCGGACTGTTTGCGATGGTCGCCCCCGCAGCCTGAAGCGCCGCTATCTTCTCCTGCGCTCGCCCGGAACTTCCGCTGATAATGGCACCGGCGTGTCCCATCCTTCTACCCGGCGGTGCCGTTGCCCCGGCAACGAAAGCGACCACCGGTTTTGTCATTTTCTCCTTAATGAACGTTGCTGCCTCCTGCTCCGCGGTGCCACCGATCTCGCCTATCAGCACCACAGCCTCCGTACCCTCATCTTGCTGGAAAAGCTGCAAAATGTCAACAAAAATGCTGCCCGGCAAAGGATCACCTCCGATGCCTACGCAGGTCGACTGCCCGATGCCCAGAGCGGTCAATTGTGCCACCGCCTCATAGGTAAGCGTGCCACTCCGCGATACCACACCCACTTTACCCGGCATATGTATCTCGCCGACCATAATGCCCACCTTGCACTTACCCGGAGAAATCACGCCCGGGCAATTAGGACCGATGAGACGCGTCGGTTTACCTTTAAGATAGCGATGCACCATCACCATATCCAGCACCGGGATGCCTTCGGTGATGCACACCACCAGTGGAATTCCAGCATCCGCCGCCTCCAGAATAGCATCGGCAGCGAAAGGTGCTGGCACAAATATTATGCTGGCATTGGCGCCTGTCTCCTTTACGGCTGCCTCTACCGTATTGAAAACGGGCACGCCGAATATCTTGCTACCACCTTTTCCCGGGGTGACACCCGCCACCACCTTGGTGCCATATTCAATACATCGTTGTGTGTGAAAGCTGCCCTCGCCACCGGTTATCCCCTGCACCAGCAATCTTGTACTTTCGTCGACGAGTATGCTCACCATGCACCTCCTGTGTCGCCTTAAGCAGGGCCTTCAGCTGGCAGATTTTACAGCCGCTACTGCCTTCTTGGCGGCGTCATAGAAGTCCACCGCCTCGATGAACTCTATCTCCGATTCTTTCAGAATGTGCTTGCCCTCGTCTACATTGGTCCCCGCCAATCGTATTACCAGCGGCACCCTGATATCCACTTGCTTCTTCGCCTCCACAACGCCCTGAGCGATGATGTCCGCCCTTGCCATGCCGCCGAATATATTCACCAGCACCGCTTTCACCGCGGGGTCGGCAGCGAAAATTTTAAAGGCATTGACCACCCGTTCCGGATTGTTCACCGTGCCGATATCCAGAAAGTTGGCTGGCCTGCCGCCAGCATAGGTTATCAGGTCCATCACCGCCATCGCTAGCCCAGCACCATTCACAATGCAGGCGATGTTGCCATCGAGCTTGATATAGTTCTTGATCCCCATATCGCTGGCCTTGACCTCCAGCGGGTCTTCCTGCTCCACATCGCGCAGTTGCTCGATGTCGGGATGACGGAAAAGGGTATTGTCGTCAAAGTTCAGCTTGGCATCAAGGGCTAGCAATTTGCCGTCAACAGTAACCGCCAGAGGATTTATCTCCGCCAGCGAACAATCTTTAGCCACAAACAACCGGTATAGATTAGCCATCAGGTCGGCTGCTGCCCTTATCTGAGCCTGTTCCAGCCCCATCCCATAGGCTAGCTTTCGCCCCTGAAATGCCTGAAACCCCACCGCCGGGTCGATGTAAGCCTTGAGTATTTTCTCCGGGCTCGTCCTGGCGACCTCCTCGATATCCACCCCTCCCGCCTCGCTAGCCATAACCACTGGCACTCTGCTGGCATTGTCAACGATGATGCCGAGATATAGTTCCTTCTGCACATCCAAAGCCCGCTCAACCAGCACTTTGCTCACCGGCACACCGTCAGCAATTGTCTGATAGGTCACCAGCCTTTTGCCCAGCATCTCTCCGGCAAGCCTCTCCGCCTCTTCCGGACCGTCAGCCATCTTTATGCCGCCGGCTTTCCCCCTGCCCCCGGCAAATACCTGTGCTTTGATCACCACCCTGCCGCCAAGCATCTTCGCCACCTCCCGGGCTTCACCCGTAGTGGACACCATTTTGCCTTCGGGTACCGGGATACCGAACTCAGCTAGCAGTGACTTTGCTTGATACTCGTGGACCTTCATCCTCGTCTCCTTGATTCACATTGTGTCCGGGCTAAAAAACAGTTGCCATCGTGACCAGCCCGGCGGAGGGGGTGGGATTCGAACCCACGTTCGCTTGCGCGAAAGCGGTTTTCAAGACCGCCGCCATAGTCCACTCGGCCACCCCTCCTGAAGCTGAGATTCGACCCTGGTGCAACCTTATGTCTGCAACGGGGATTAATTCAGCTTTTTCCAGGGCGCAATTTCGGGCGCCAGACAACCCGATTGCATCCCCTCAATTATATGGAAATAGGCGCCCATTGTAAACGCAATACACTCGTCCAGTAGAGCAATGACACTTTAGTCTTCAGTCCTCAGGCCAGAACAGCAGGCTTCCTCTCTGCTTGTTTTCCCCTCTCCCTTTCTCCTTCTTTTACCCTCTCCCTTTCTCTTTCTTTTGCCCTCTCCCTTAAAGGGAGAGGGTTAGGGT
>DAISKD010000002.1:0-115491 GCA_036821185.1 Chloroflexota bacterium
TATGATATACTATAAAAGTTTATGGTGGCACCGCAGCGGATAGCCAATTGGGTCTTACCACTAACATCGGTCATCACTTTTCTTGGTTTTCTCGACACCTATCTGTTGATACCCGTCATTGCCCTTTACGCATCCAGTCTCGGTGCCAGCATAGGAATGGTGGGGCTGATCGTCGGCCTCTACTCCATCATCAATACTCCAGCCAACATCGTCTTCGGCCGATGGATTGACAAGGTGGGCCACAAAGTACCGCTGATTATCGGGCTGGTTGGCGATGCTTTTAGCATGGTGCTCTATGCCCTGTCAGGAAAGTCATGGCACCTTGCTCTGGTGCGAATCCTTCACGGCGCCGGTGGAGCCATGGTCGCCCCCTCAACCATGTCAGTTATCGCCAACTATTCGCAAAGGGAGAGAACGGGCCGCTCTATGTCCCTGTATGGTATGGCCTTGGCCAGCGCTTCTCTAATAGGTTACCCGGTGAGCGGGCTTATAGCTTCTCGCCTAGGTTTCAAAGCGCTTTTCCTGTTTGGCGCAATTGTTGTAGCTATAGCTGCGCTCCTGAGTCTGTTATTGCCTGCTAATAGTCGGATAGAGATGACAACGCCTGCACCATCAACGGACGGCGGTATCCAGGGAGTCAAACGCCTTTTCGCCAGGAAAGGACTGGTAATCTCCTACGCAGCCATATTTGCGCATTTCTTTACCTTCGGCGGTGTGGCTACACTTCTGCCGATCTATGTGAAAAAACTGGGCATGGGGGCTTTCGAGGTTGGTATGTTGCTCACCGTCTTTTCCGCAATGTTTATTGTCGCCCAGTTACCCAGTGGTGCTGTCGCCGACAGGGCAGGACGGCTAAAGCCACTGGTCGCCGGGCTGGCGTGCATTGTTCTTTCGCTAACCGTACTACCAGCAATGTCCAGCTTCTGGCTGCTCGCCATGGTGATGGCCCTCTACGGCGTAGGTTATGGTCTCTTATTTCCCTCGACCTCGGCACTTATTATAGACCACACAAATAGCGATGAGCGCGGACTGGCTACCGGCATGTTCCATGCCCTGCTTACCGCCGGGATAGCCATCGGAGCACCGGCAATAGGATGGGTAGCAGGTCTGGCAGGCACCACCATGGGCCTCCTGGTAATTCCAGTCCCTGTTTTCCTCGTGCTGCTAGTTGCCCTCATCTTTTTCAAGCGTGCCTCCAATGCTCGCATTTGACCTCAGAGCCTTTATAACTCTTTTTACCTAGCAGCTTTGTACAGTCCCAAGTCTGGATGGTATAATTGCCCACGAACTTTTCACGCTTTCAGGTCAAAGTGGTCCGATGGGTAAGCCGGAAAGGAAAATAGTCATCGGAGTGATAGGTAGCGGCCAATGTTCCCCTCAGGAGGCTGCCCTGGCAGAGACCGTGGGCAGAGAGCTGGCCAAGCGTGGGGCAATACTATTGTGCGGCGGGCTGTCGGGAGTGATGGAGGCTGCCTGTAAAGGCGCTGTGCTAGAATCGGGAATGACCATCGGCATTCTGCCCGGGGACAGCACTTCATCGGCCAATAACTTCGTACAAATACCCATCGCCACCGGACTGGGCGAGGCCAGAAACCTGCTGATAGTGAAAACGGCCCAGGCTATCATCGCCATAGGCGGTGAGTACGGGACGCTCAGCGAGATAGCCTTCGCCCTTAAAAACGGCACCCCGGTGGTCGGTTTGAACACCTGGTCTTTTTCCAAAGGGGGTAAAGAGGACAGGTCGATCACCATCGCCGAAGATGCCGTGGATGCCGTGGAAAAGGCAATAGCCCTGGCAAAGGAACGGAAAAGAGGTTAAGGCTGCCTGATGAAAGCGACAACCACCATTGAAAGAATATCCGCCCGCGAAATCCTGGACTCCAGAGGTAACCCCACTATTGAGGTCGATGTGGAGCTGTCCGATGGTACCGTCGGTACCGCCGCTGTCCCCTCCGGCGCCAGCACCGGCAAATATGAAGCTGTGGAACTGCGCGATGGCGATAAAAGTCGCTACGGCGGACTCGGCGTCGTTAAGGCAGTGGACAACGTCCGTGAGGAGATAGCCCCGGCCCTGATCGGCATGGCAGCCTCAGACCAGGAATCGATCGACGAAAAGCTCATCAAGCTCGATGGTACAGCCAATAAGTCCCGGCTCGGCGCCAATGCTATCCTCGGCGTTTCTCTAGCAGTAGCCAGGGCGGCAGCCGCCTCCCTTCGTCTGCCCTTATACCGCTACCTCGGTGGAGAATCAGCTGACCTCCTGCCAATACCGATGATGAACATCCTCAACGGCGGAAAGCATGCCGCCGACTCCACCGACTTCCAGGAGTTTATGGTGGTGCCGGCCGGCGCTCCCAGCTTCAAAAGGTCGCTGCAGATGGGCACCGAAATCTACCACGCGCTGAAACGCGTGATTGAGGATAAAGGGCTAAGTACCAATGTCGGCGACGAGGGTGGCTTCGCCCCCTCACTGAAATCGAACCAGCGGGCAATAGAGCTGATACTGGCTGCTATTGACCTTGCCGGCTATAGGGCGGGCAGTGACTGCTTTATAGCCCTGGACCCGGCAGCCAGTAGCTTTTGTGAGGATAATATGTACGTCCTGCGCCTGGAAGGGACCACCCTCACCAGCAACGAGCTCATTGACTACTACGCCCGCTGGGTGGCGGAGTACCCCATCGTAAGCATCGAGGACGGGCTGGCTGAGGACGATTGGGATGGCTGGATAGCCCTCACCGCCAGACTGGGCAGCAAGGTTACCCTGGTGGGTGACGACCTTTATGTTACCAACCTCAATCGCCTTGAGACGGGCATCTCCAGGAAAGCTTCCAACGCCGTCCTGATCAAGCCCAACCAAGTGGGCACGCTTACCGAGACCATAAACACGGTGAAGAGGGCACAGAGGGCTGGCTGGCTGACTATAATCAGCCACCGCTCTGGAGAGACAGAAGACACCACCATCGCTGATCTGGCAGTGGCTGTCGGTTCGGGACTAATCAAGACCGGTGCACCTTGCCGCAGCGAGCGGGTGGCGAAGTACAACCGCCTGCTCAGGATAGAAGAGGAGCTCGGACCCAGAGCCCGCTTTCCAGACAAAGAGTTCCTTCTAAGACAAGGGGGCAAATAATGGAAATAGTCCAGGGCGTACACCAGATAAAAATCCCTCTCCCGGGTGGCACACTCGACCACGTTAACGCCTATGTGCTCCAGGGCGACAAAGGTAATGTGCTCATAGACACCGGTTTCGACACGCCTGAAACCTTTGCCGCGCTCAGGGAGGGCCTCCGGATGGGCGGTATCGGATTCAAATACATAACCCACATCATCATCACCCATATCCATCCCGACCACTACGGGATGGCAGCCAAACTGAAACAGATGACCGGCGCCACAGTCGCCTTTACTGAGACCGAAGAGAAGTTACTGGAGTCCCGCTATCAGAACCCGGAAGGCCTGCTGGCGGAGATAAGGGGGCTCCTCCAGTCAAACGGCGTCCCCGAAGAATACCTGTCAGAATTCGTCGAAGTGGCTATGCCGCTGCGCGACTTCGTGGGCATGGTGGCCGCCGATACTAAGCTGAAGGGGGGAGAAAAAATCTCGGTCGGCTCCACGGAGCTTAAGGTAATCTTCACCCCGGGGCACTCACCGGGGCACCTCTGCCTTTACGAACCTAAGAGGAAGTTCCTGTTCTCCGGCGACCACGTCCTGCCCGACATCACCCCCCATGTTGGCTTCCATCCGCAGTCGGGAGACAACCCCCTGGGCGACTTCCTGGCTGCACTGGAAGCCCTGACACAGCTGGATATCAACCTCGTCTTCCCGGGACATGGCTCCGTTTTTTCCGGGATCAGGCTGCGCATCAACGAACTGCTGTACCATCATCAGGAACGGGAACGGGCGATAGTCATCGCCGCCGAGGACGAGATGAAGACCGCCTACCAGATAGCCAGCGAGATACTGTGGATGCCCACAGGAGAACCAATACCATTCTCCAAGCTATCTAATTTCGACAAGCGCCTGGCGGTGCTGGAAACGCTGGCCCACCTTAAATATCTTATGAGCAAGGGCAAAGCACAAAAGTTCACCAAAGACGGCCTGGACCTGTACTGGACAGGAGAGTGAGGAGGGGAGAAATGGAGCAGCTTAAAAGGAAGGTGAAGGGGCTGAAGCTCAAATACAAGCCACAGCCCCAGAGAGACCTGCTGATAGCCCTGCCCAACCCCTACCCCGGAAGAGAATACGAGGTGGAAATAGCTACCACCGAGTTCACCTGCCTCTGTCCGCTCAACCCGGGGCAACCGGACTGGGCGACGATCAACATAAGATATGTGCCCGACAGAGAGATCATCGAGCTTAAGTCACTCAAGTTTTACCTCACCAGCTACCGCATGGTGGAAATGTTCCACGAAGCCGCCACCAACCGAATTCTGGACGACCTGGTCAGCACCATTAGACCATTAAGGCTGGAGGTCACCGCTGATTGGAATATCAGGGGGGGTATTGGCACTAGGATAAAGGTAAGCTATAATAGGCAATAGTCCCAAAGTTGACAGGGAGGACAGGATAATGGCAATAAAAATCGGCATCAACGGTTTCGGGCGCATCGGCAGGCTGGTCTTCAGGGCTATAACCCAGCACTATGCCGGCAAGCTCGAAATAGTAGCAATTAACGACCTCACCGACGCCAAGACCAACGCCCACCTGCTGAAATATGATAGTACCTACGGCGTTTATCTGGGTAAGGTAGAGGCGGTCAGCGATGGAATCATGGTCAACGGCAAGAAAGTAAAGGTGCTTGCCGAGCGTGATCCGGCAAAAATCCCCTGGCGTGCCCTGGGGGCTGACATAGTGATCGAGTCCACCGGGCTGTTCACCGATGCCTCCAAAGCCGCTGTCCACCTCCAGAATGGCGCTAAGAAGGTCATCATCTCAGCACCAGCTAAAGGAGAAGATATCACCATAGTCCTCGGTGTCAATGAGGACAAATATGACCCGGAAAAACACAGGGTAATCTCTAACGCGTCCTGCACCACCAACTGCATTGCCCCGGTGGTAAAGGTGCTGCACGAAAACTTCGGAGTCGTCCGTGGTTTCATGTCCACAATCCACGCTTATACCAACGACCAGAGGCTGCTCGATATGTACCACTCAGACCTGCGCCGTGCCCGTGCTGCAGCGCTGAACATAGTCCCCACCACCACCGGCGCCGCCAGGGCAATCGGGCTTGTCATCCCCGAGCTCAAAGGTAAGCTCGACGGCGTTGCCTACAGAGTACCAGTGCCCACAGTCTCCATGTGTGACTTCGTAGCTGACCTGGAGAAAGAGGTGACTGCAGATGCGGTCAACGGAGTTTTCAAGTCCGCTGCACAGGGTAAGCTCAACGGAATCCTGCGCTATTGTGATGAGCCGCTGGTGAGTTCAGACTTCAAAGGCGACTCGGCCAGTTCAATATTCGATGCCCTCAGTACCATGGCCATGGGCAACATGGTCAAGGTCCTCGCCTGGTACGATAATGAATGGGGGTATAGCTGCCGCCTCGCCGACCTCGCCATCTACATCGCCAACAAAGGTCTATAAACGCCGGCGTGCGCTGGTTCTGCATCCAGGGGCCTGCTTATTTCTAATACATGCCGTAGGCTGTGCGTCACACTTCAGCCAGCAGTGAACGCACTTTGTCTTGGTACCAGCAGACCCTGGCTAAAGCCGTAGCTGCCCTGGTGAGCGAGGGGGCAAAAGCTACGCCACCGTCGAACAACCTCTGCTGCGCCCACCTCCTCTCCACCTCCGCCTCTATTTTGTCGGCAGCGGTGGTAAGCTCCTCAGTGACCACCACAAACTGCTTGTCGGTCCTCCTCTGTAGGTCCAGGACGACCTCAAGCCGCTCTGCACAACCACTTTCCGGCACGCCATTCAGGCCTCCCAGCCCATAGAGATATACGCGGTCTATTATCACCGCGTCTATCCCTTCCCAAGCGAGCAGGAGTTCGAGCACCTTCCTGAATAACGGCGCCGGCAATACCGGTGCACCGATGTCAAACGGGTTTCTGGTGCTTGTCCCCACCGGCGGCAACAGCGCCCTCAACTGCTGCTGCAATTCCACAGGCGCCGGTGGCACCACCAGCCCCACCCGTTCACAAATATCGCCCGCAGCTACCCCCACAGCCCCGCCACCACCTATTACCGCCACCCTTCTGTCAACATTACGCCGGCACTGCCGGAAAAACAGCACGGCATCAACAAGCTCTTCAAAGTCGTCCACCAGCACGGCACCGGTCTG
The DNA here is from genome assembly GCA_036821185.1 of Chloroflexota bacterium. Classification (GTDB taxonomy): domain Bacteria; phylum Chloroflexota; class Dehalococcoidia; order GIF9; family UBA5629; genus CALJTV01. Next base: position 6,278 of record DAISKD010000002.1, read on the forward strand.
ATAGGAAAATGCCCGCCACACTGCCTTATCTCCGGCCAGGGAACCAGTATGGCTGCTCACCGCCCTACCCCCGGTTTGGGTGAGCCCGCCTTTCCACAGGATAACCGGTTTCTTTCCCAGGAGACCGCGGACCAGCCGGAAAAAGCGACTGCCATCTTTCACCCCTTCTAAATAGGCGGCAATGATTTTGGTCTCCTCATCTCCGCTGAAATACTCGACAAAGTCACTTTCGTTCAGGTCACAGGCATTGCCATAGCTGATAACCTTGCTGAACCTCAAACCGCACCCGCTGGCTGCCCAGGCAAAATATAGTGCCAGCCCGCCACTTTGCGAGATGAAGGCAACGTCACCGCTCTCCGAAGGTAATCTCGCGCCAGGAAGCAGTGTCAGCCCACCACGCGGGCAGTAGACGCCAAAACAGTTGGGACCTATAATCCGTAGCTTGCCTTTAGCCAGTTTTACCATCTCTTCTTCGAGCTTCCTGCCTTCTTCTCCGACTTCCCTGAATCCGGAGGTGAAGACCTCCACTCCCGCCACTCCCTTCGCCACACAGTCGCCGATGACCCCGGGCACAGCAGCCGCGGGAACAGTGACAAAGGCAAAATCGATCACATCAGGCACGTCCCGCACGTTTGGATAAGTCCTGAATCCAAGAATCTCCTCCGGCGCTTCCGGATTTACCGGGTACAGCTTGCCCCGATACCCAAACTCCAGCAGCGTCCGCATGAACTGATATCCCGGTCTGCCCGGCTCCCCGGAAGCTCCTACCACTGCCACCGTCCTGGGGTAAAAAATGCGGTCGAAGTCGCTATCTCTATTCATCGCTGGCTCCTGCGGGCTGGTTCCTGACACATCAGACAAAGGCATGACTAAAGCAGCATTTTACTGCAGGACAGCCCCTTATGCCAAATCGAGTACAAACGAAAGTCGGATACATAAACTTTCACGGTCGGGCCCCGTTTTATATAATAGACACCAGGCGAATAGACCCCCTGAGATGCCCTCTCAGGCAAATGCAAGAGGTTCCACCTGGTGCTAGGAAGTGAAGAATATTTAGTAAAACAGGCGGTAAACGGTGACCAGACGGCCTTTACGCAACTGTACAATGCGAACTTTGACCGCATTTACCGCTATGTTTACGCCAGAGTTAGGAGTCAGGCTGAAGCTGAGGACTTAACACAGGAGGTGTTTATTAAAGCCCTGGAGGCGATCGGTAATTACAAATGGCGGGACCTGCCCTTCACTTCCTGGCTGTTTAAGATCGCCCACAATACCGTTATAGACCATGTTAGGAAGATGTCCAGGGGAAAAAGAGTCGATTTCAACGAGGCGCACCTGGCTACGGTGGAAGACCCCGTGGAGATGAGCGAAAGGCAGTACGAGGTGGAGCAATTGAGAATGGCCCTGGAGAAATTGCCCGAAGCACAGCGAGATGTGGCTACCCTGCGTTTCATCGCCCAGCTCTCCATAGCCGAAACGGCCAAGGTGCTGGGCAAAAGCGAGGGTACGATCAAAGCCCTCCAGTTCAACGCCACCATGTCACTGAGAAAAGCGCTTCTTGGTAGGATAGAGGAATAAATGGCAAGGAAATTAGCCGACATATTCAATGAGTGCTATGAGCGAATACGCTCTGGCGAAAGCCTGGAAAGCTGCCTTGCCAGCTATCCGGAGCATGCCGCAGAGCTGGAGAAATTGATACGCACCGCTTTTGACATCGGCAGGAGAGGCTCCTATATCCAGCCCAGACCGGAATTTCGGCACTGGACCGGCGTTAGGCTCCAGGGCGCTTTCGAGTATGCCCGCCGACAAAAACAGAAGCCGGTTGCCAGGGGATTTAACTGGAGCACTGCCTGGGCGGTGGCCCTTACTGCCATAGTCATCGTGGTGGTGAGTGGCATCAGCACCGCAGCCGCTGCTTCGGATGCCATGCCCGACGACACCCTCTATCCCGTAAAGCTGGCTACAGAGCAGGCAAGGTTAGCCCTCACCTTCTCCGAGTCCGCCAAGGCTGAAATTCACACCAGGCTGGCAGAAAAACGCGTCATCGAAATCGAGACCATGGCGGCACAGGGAAAGACAGAGCTGGCAACCACCACCGCAGAAAAGCTGGCTACCCATCTCGAGATAGCCAGCACCACCATCGCCAAGATAGCAGACATCGCCCCCACTGAACTAGCGGTCACAACCACTGTCCCTGTCACTCAATCAACGCCGCCTCCGGCAGAGGAATCAGTGACCACCACGCCATCGCCGGCTCCTTCCCCGAAGCCCACACCAGCACCCGAACAGCCGACTCCACAAAAAGAGGAGACCACCAGCCCCACCGCAACGACTGAGGGCTCCGCCGTCGGGACAAAGAGCCAAAGGACTACCGAAAGGACAAAAACAGAAAGAGCAGAGCGCTTGAGGACAGCGCTGGAAAACAGCACCAGTCGTAGCCTCACCGCACTGCGCAAAGCCATGGACGAGGCGTCCCCTGAGGCAAGACCAGCGCTACAGAAAGCCATCGACAGGATATCCGAAAAGGGCTACCGAAGGTCTGGTCAAGAGCCCGACGACAAAGATAACGAAAGCAAAGATAACGCCGACAGTCAGGAGCAGAAAGACAGCAGCGGGCAGGATGCCAACCCCCAGCAGCAAACAGCTCCATCGCCAACAGACAAGCCAACCAACAACAATCAGTCGCCCTCCAAGTACCAGTTCAAGCCAAAGGTTCACAGCCAGTAACCTGCGGCGGTAGCCATTACCACCTCCGGGCTAAACCCTTACCCCATGTGCCCCGTTATAACTGGGTGAAAACAATAAAACAATGTTGTTTCGGAGGATAAAATGAAGAACTGGGGCCTATCGCTGATATTAAGTCTGGTGTTATTGCTGACGCCTGCACTGTCAGGCACTGTAAACGCCCAATCGGAGGCAGTACTGGACACCGCCCTCGAGTCCGGCACCACAACCGGCGATAATGCCACCGACAATGTTACCGATAACTTTACCGATAACGTCACACTGACAAAGTCACAGATATTGAGGCTGCGCGGGGTGCCGGGCAAAGGCATCCTCACAGCGCCGGGGCTGCAAAAGCCGTTCAACTTACGCTGGAAGTGGGGCAAATCTGTTGATAAGAACCTAGAACTCCAACAGGTCGCTGTAACAGAACAGACGCAGAATAGCGGCGAGGAACAGAAACTGAGGGTGAGAAACAGAATAAGACAGGAGAACAAAGCCGAGCAGCAGGTAGGGGCTACAGAACAGGTGACAGGCCCTGATGCCGGCAAGGGGCTTAACAAAGGCAAGGACAAAGGTAAACCCTAAGCCCCACCACCGGGCAAAGATTACAGGGGCGGCCGCCAACGGTCGCTCCTGTAATCTTCTTTCAGCGGCCTACTTCAATCTTCCAACAGGAATGATATAGAGCGGCGCCTCGTCCCTGGCCAGTCCGACGATCCTAGCTACACTGGCATCGTCAAAAGCACCTACCGTAACCAGCCCCAGCCCCAAAGCCACAGCCTGCAAACAGATATTCTGGGCAGCATGCCCCACCTCGATATGGACGTACCGCTCACCCCGCTGACCATATTTCACCTTCGTCCTCTCATATACAGCAGCGATGATGATGTCAATGGCACCATACTCCACACAGGGCTGAAGCAATGCTGCCACAGCCAGCTCCCTCCGCACATCCCCTTCCTTCACCAGCTTGATATCATTCTCCACAGGGTCATACTTATATACGCCGGGCCTCAGTCCCACCACATTGCCCACCGCCACATACAACTCGAGCGGGTAAAGTGCCCCCGCCGATGGCGCGGTACGGTACCGCGGCGGCCTGGTGATCCCCTGCCCCGACCACAACAGCTTCATCACCTCCTCTTTGGTCAAAGGTTCCCTGCTGTACTCCCGCACCGACCGTCTGTTGCGCAGAAGCTCGTCCAGCGTAGCACTTTTTGCCGTCGTTAACTGGGCCTTTGTTCTCTCCAGTTCAGCTTTTACCCTCTCAAGCTCAGCTTTCACGCTCTCCAGCTCAGCTTGCAACGTACTACAGCCCTGGTCACCAACCCCCGGGGCACACCCCGGCACCACAAGGGCCAGCAAAAATACCATCATCATCAACCCATACTTACCGCACAACATTCTGTCCCTCCTGCAGAAATATGACTCAACAGGGCAAACCGCCCTGAAATGGCCTTATGTCAGCGCCTCTCGACCCAACGGCTCGCGCTCCCGATAAACGCCCACCTTTTCCAGAAACTCCTTATACTCCACCATTTTGGCCAGTACCCTGGCAGCATGCGTGCCAGAGCGGTAGACATAATGTGACCCTACCAAGCGTGGCTGGTCCTCGGCAAAGAAAGTTGTGGTAAGTACCGGTTTTCCATAATCACTGACCCACTGCTCCGCCACCGCTCTGAAAAAACGGGCTATCGCCTCTTCCGGGACAAGTCTGTCACTGCTGGCACCCTGGCTGGCAACGGTGGTCTCCAGGGGTCGGAAAGCACCAAGGAGAAGCAGGGCATCTATCCTGCCAGCAGCGACTGCCGAGGCTACCAGCCGGCAGAAGTCGTCAACCTCCTGCTCGTTGTAGGTACCGGTAAACATCGCCAGGGCTGAGATCACCGGGTACAGCGCCCCTTTTATCTGCTCAACATCTTTGGACTCCAGTGCCCGGCGCAGCCCGGGCAAGAGCTCCTGCGGCCCCTGCTGCATGGGCACCCGGACACTGAAAGCGCCGCTGCTGTTCCTGGCGAAGGAGGCAAACAGAGAGGCAAAGATGGAAAAGCCGCCGAAGCCCATGAAGATCAGGGCGTCCACCTCGTCCACTTTAAGCAGCTTCATCGGCGCCGTAAGATAGGTGATAAAGTTCCTGTCCCCAGCAGGGTCCACCGGGTTTCCCCGGCTCCACCTTGGTGGGAAGACTCTGTCCAGCTCGGCGATGACCTTCTGGGGCAACTTGACTACATTGAGCCCCTCACTAGCACAGGCATCGGCACAGAGCACGCCGTAACTGCCCCCGGGGGTAAGAATAGCCACATTCCTTCCCCGTGGCAGCGGCTGGGTGAGAAAACCGATAGCCACGTCCAAAAGTTCCTCCGGGCTGTCCACCCTCAGCACACCGATGCTCTTGAAAGCTGCGTCGTAGATATCGTCTGTTCCCGCTAGCGCGCCGGAGTGGGAGACAATGGCCTTGGCAGCGGCATCCGTTTTCCCCGGCTTGAGCACTATCACCGGCTTCTGCGGCGTCACTTTGGACACCTTTTCCAAAAAGCGTTTGCCGTCGGCCAGCCCCTCGATGTAAGCCAGAATAACCTTGACCGCGGGGTCTTGACCGAAGTACTCGATGTAGTCCTCTATCTGTATATCGGCGGCACAGCCGCAACTCACATAACGGTGGAAGCCCACGCCTCTGTGGTAGCCGGAGATGACCACCGCCCCACCGACATTCCCCCCCTGGGACACAAAAGCCAGCGGCCCGTCCTTCACCGGGAGCGGGAACATAAAAGCTCTCAGATTGGAAGTGGCGCTCCAGTAGCCCATACAGTTGGGACCGACAAAGCGGATACCGCCTTTCCTGGCGATGCGGAGCACCTCGTCCTGTAGCTTCTTTCCCTCGGCTCCAGTCTCGGCAAAGCCTGCCGAGATGATGACCGCTGCCTTCACCCCCTTAGTCACACAGTCCTCCATCACCGATGGCACGCTCGGTGCCGGCACCACGATAGCCACCAGGTCCACGACATCAGGTATTTCCGTGACCCTGGCATACGCCTTTCTCCCCAGGACCTCAGTCTCACGGTTGTTCACCGGGTACACCGGCCCGGAGAAGCCATTCAGTGCGCTGGAAAAGGTGAAAAAGCCCCATTTGTTGAAATTATTGGTCGCCCCCACCACCGCCACCGACCTCGGGTTGAATAAAGGTTCCAGCTCTTCAACTATCGATTTGGTCATAGCCCCTCCATATACACCACAGGATAGCAGAACACATCACCGCCTTCAATAAGCACCTGTGGCAAAACCTTATGGACGCTTAGCACGCCGCCGTAAGAAAATCAAGGATCGCCCTGCTCGCTGACTTGGTGGCATCGGTGGTGTCATGACCCACAATCGCCTGCGCCTGAAGCCGTGCAACGGCATGGGGTAGCGTGCCGTGATAGTGACACGGTACCCGACATTGTCCGCCATCATCCTCAAAGTGTAAAAGTTTACACCCCATCACACTAGGACGATAGCACATATGGCATAAAAGCGACTTTTAGGCTAATATGTATTTGCACGCGCCAGCGTTCGAACTTCACATGGGGGTTAACGATAGGGCAATGTCCACAGCCATTTATGAAGATACACCACGATATGATGTCTGGTTCAAAGCCATCCTGCTGCTCCCCGTATTTTTCCTGCTCATGGGAGCTTTTCAGCTGGTCGATGGTTATACCAGTTCGTCAATTGGCCTGCTTGCCACCGCAGTACTCCTCATAGCCATTTTCTGGGCAATTGTCCCCAGGAAATACTGTGTGCTCGACGACAGACTGAGCATCGTGCTTGGCGGACACTTTCGCTTCGATATCCCCTTCGATACCATAGACACCGCCCGGAGGCCAGAGGGAATCAGCCTCGGCATTAACTTCGCCACCTCGATGCACAACCGCAATGCCGTGCAGATCGTGAGATACGGAAGGATGAACGTCCACATCACACCATCCCGACCGGAGGAGTTTATCGAAAACTTGAACAAAGCGGTCGTCCGCTGGCGGAGCCAGGGAAAGAGGACGGGATGAAGGCGGTGGAATGGCTTGGGGACAGGCTGAGGCTTATCGACCAGACACGTCTGCCCCACAGGCTGGTCTACATAGACTGCCGTGACTTCCATCAGGTGGTGGCAGCCATCCGACAGATGAAGGTGCGCGGTGCCCCGTCCATCGGCATCGCCGCCGCCTACGGCATCGCCCTTGATGCCCTAAAGCTCAAGCTTAAGGACAAGGCTGCATTTGATGCCCGTATGGAAGAGGTGTACCATGCCTTTGCCACCTCCCGCCCTACCGCGGTCAACCTGTTCCACGCCATCAGCCGAATGAAGCAAGCAGCGCTCCCAGCGGGCAGCATCTCAGAGGCAAAACAAATGCTCCTCGATGAGGCAAAGCGAATCCATGCTGAAGAGGAGGCAGCTACGCTCAAGCTCAGCCAGCTTGGCGCTGGGCTAATCAAAGACGGCGCCACCGTGCTCACCCATTGTAACACCGGTGGGCTGGCAACCGGCGGCTATGGCACAGCTTTGGGCGTCATCAAAGCCGCCGCCGAGCAGGGCAAGCAAGTCAAAGCCGTGGCCACCGAGACCCGCCCCCTCCTCCAAGGGGCCCGCCTCACCGTCTGGGAACTGATGCAGGCGAACATACCGGTAACCCTCATCACCGATTCCATGGCAGGGCACTTCATGAGGCAGGGGAAGATAGACTGCGTCATTGTGGGCGCTGACCGCATAGCTGCCAACGGGGATACCGCCAACAAAATCGGCACCTATACCCTCGCCGTTCTGGCAAAGGAACACGGCATACCCTTCTATGTTGCCGCCCCCACCTCTACGATCGATTTTTCCATTGCCTCCGGAGATAGCATCCCCATCGAAGAGCGCAGCCCCAGCGAGGTCACCTGCATCGCTGGTACCCACATCGCACCTCAGGACACCATCGCCGCCAACCCTGCATTCGATGTCACCCCCAACCGCTACATAACTGCTATAATTACCGAAAAGGGAATCGCCCGCGAACCTTTTGACCAGAACCTAAAGAAATTGCTTGCAACCAAGGAGGCCTGAACATGACTGAGGCAAAAGTAGGCATCATTGGCGGCACTGGACTCTACGAGCTGGAGGGACTCACCGACGTCAAGGAGGTGAAGATAAAGACACCGTTCGGTGACCCCAGCGATGCCATCATCCTGGGTACTCTGAACGGCGTTAAGCTGGCTTTCCTCCCCCGCCACGGCAGAGGGCACTACATCAGCCCCACAGAACTACCCTCAAAGGCTAATATTTATGCCCTCAAATCGCTGGGGGTGGAGTGGATAATCTCCGTCGCCACCGTGGGTAGCCTTAAGGAGAGGATAGAGCCGCTGGACATCGTCATCCCCGACCAGATTATCGACCGTACCTATCTCCGCCCCAATACCTTCTTTGGCAACGGCATCGTGGCGCATATCGCCTTCGCCGAGCCGTTCTGTCCGGCGCTCCGCAATATTCTGTATAGCTCGGCGGTAAAGGTCGGCGCCAGAGCACACGATGGCGGCACCGCCATCGTGATGGAGGGACCACAATTCTCCACAAAAGCTGAGTCCAACCTTTACCGCTCGTGGGGAGCTGACGTGATCTACATGACCGGGCTCCCCGAAGCCAAGCTTGCCAGAGAGGCTGAGATATGCTATGCCACCTGTGCCGTGGTCACCGACTACGACTGCTGGAAGGAGACCGTGGAGGTGGTCACCGCCGAGATGGTTATCGCCAACCTGAGGAAGGGGATAGATACTGTGAAAAAGATAATCAAGGAGGCACTGACCAGGCTGCCCCAAAAACGCGACTGTATCTGCGCCAGCGCCTTGAAGGACGCGCTGATCACCTCACCGGAACTGATACCACCGAAGGTGAGGAAAGACCTGGCGCTTATTTTGGACAAATACTTGAAGAAGGATAAATAGTGACAAGACTCGAGTTCGGCTGTCTTGCCACCGCCATCGGTAGCATGCCCCACACCGATGCCAGCGAGCCCTGCCGGCTGGTGGTAAAATATTTGCCCCACATCCCCTGCTGGCCCCAGCTGCCCAGACGCTCACCCAAGGAGAATATGTACCTCCAATTCAGCGACGGCTTCCCCGGGCTGGTCGCTGAGGGCAATAGGCTCAGGATAGAAGTCGGCGCCGACCTCGATGCCGGACTGGAAAGGCTGCTCACCAATAGCAGCGGCGACCTCGATGTATACCAAATAGACCCCGACCATGCTGCCGGACTTTACGCTCTGCCGGCCTTCATCCCTCAGGCCACAACGCTCAAAGGGCAAATAACAGGCCCCGTCAGCCTCGGTCTGTGCATCACCGATGCCCACAACCGGGGAATTGTCTACGATGATACGCTGGCTGAAGCCCTGGCCAGGTTCCTCAAGCTAAAAGCCAGGTGGCAGGAGGAATTCCTGCGCCGCATAGCCAGGACTACCATTATCTTCGTCGATGAGCCCTACCTTACCTCCCTGGGTACTGCTTTTGTTGCCCTGTCCAACGAGACTGTCACCGGGTTGCTCATCGAGGTCCTTAGCGGCTTGAACGGACTCAAGGGCATCCACTGCTGCGGCAGCACCGACTGGTCGCTCCTGCTCAACACACCCATAGACATCATCAGCTTCGATGCCTACAACTATGCTGATTCCTTCGCCTGCTACCCGACGGAGGTAAAGTCATTCTTGGAACGAGGTGGCAACATCGCCTGGGGCATCGTGCCCAATGACGAAGAGGCGCTAGAAAAGGAATCTGTGCCCAGCCTCTACGACCGCCTCGGTGAAGCCATAGCGCCCTTCACCAGAAACGGCATCCCCTTCCGCCAGGTTGCCGCACAGGGGCTGCTCACCCCCTCCTGCGGGCTTGCTTCCCTCTCTCCCGAAGCTGCCGTCCGGGCACTGGAAATGCTCTCGGAACTGTCAGCCAGGATTCGGAGTCGATTCTCCTTCTAATTAGTTTGCAATTCGGTACAATTTAAGGCATAATACTACGCGCTAGACGAAGGTTGTTCTGGTGGTGAAAGATGAACAAACGCAAAAGAATGGCACTGCTAAAGCACCGTAGACGGATGAAAAAGCTGAAGGAAAAGAGGAAGGCTATGGCACTGGCCATGGGCCTGGCCACCGCAACAGCACGGGCACCGGCTGCTGTAGCTGTGGCTGAAAAGTCGGCACCCAGAAGACGCACCAGAAAGAGGGAACCCGAAGCTGCATCGGCTGCAGCAGTCGTAGAAAAGGCAGCAGCGCCGTCTGCCGAACCGGCAAAGAAGCGAGGCAGACCGAAGAAAGTAGAGACTTCGGCAGCAGAAACGGCTGCTGAAGCTAAGGCTGAACCTACACCCAGCAAACGGGGTAGAGCAAAGAGAGCGGAGAGCCAAGCCACGGGTGGATGACCACTGCATACCTGCTCACCGGTAGCCCGGGCGTGGGCAAGACGACCCTCATCCGGGAGGTCTTAAGTAAGGTCAGCAAGAAAGCCGGTGGCTTCTATACACAGGAGATCAGGAGCGGCGGCACCAGGGAGGGATTCAAGATAGTCACCCTCGACGGCAAGGAAGCCGTCCTGGCACACGTTAGCACCGCCAGTCCCTACCGCGTGGGGAAATACGGTGTGGACATCAACAACTTGGAAAACGTCGCCGTGGCCGCGCTGGAAAAGGCTATCGAAGAGAGTGAACTCATAGTCGTTGACGAGATAGGTAAAATGGAACTCTTCTCTCCCCGGTTCAGGGAAGCGGTACTGAAAGCAGCAGGCAGCGGTAAGAAAATGCTGGGGACCATAATGCTCAAGTCCCATCCTTTTGCCGATAGACTTAAGCACCACCCTCAGGTAAGCGTTCTCCACCTCAGCCGTAGCAACCACAATGAGGTGGCAGCCCGCGTCCTTGAGTGGCTAAAATAGACTCCGTGAAGATAGTCTTCAGACCGATAGGCAAGATAGACGATCATATAATGGCGCAGCTTGCGGAGAGATTGGGGACAATTTTTGGTTGCCCCACAGAAATAGTACCCCTGTCCTTCGATCTGACCAGAGCTTACGACGCCCGGCGTGGACAGTACCATGCCGCCAGTATCATCGACCAGCTAAAGAGTCAGCGGAGGGCTAAAGACGAAAAAGTACTCGGGATCGTTGACGTTGACCTCTACGCCCCACATCTCAATTTCGTCTTCGGACAGGCGGACATTGCCTCCGGTACCGCCGTCATCTCCCTGTGCCGTCTGAGACAGGAGTTTTACGGGCTGCCCGAGGATCGGTCACTTCTCCTGGAAAGGGCTACCAAGGAGGCAGTGCACGAGCTGGGACACCTGCTCAGCCTGGGGCACTGCCCTGAAACAAAATGCGTGATGCATTTCTCCAACAGCCTGGACGATACCGACTGGAAGCAGGCTGCTTTCTGTAACCGCTGTCAACCGAAGCTGATAAACTGATCTGAAGGAGGATCATGAGATGAGAAAAGTTGCCGTCATCGGAGTGGGCATGACCCGATTCACCGGAGCACAGCCCAAGACCGCCGTGGAGCTGTTTGCGGAAGCCGCCATGGATGCCATTACCGAATCGAATATTAAACCCAAAGACATCCAGGCGCTTTTCATGGGCAACGCCCTGAGCGACATCGCCGAGGGGCAAGCACAGATCCAGGTCTTCGCTGCCGACTACCTGGGACTAGACCATGTGCCGGCAAACCGCTATGAGAACGCCTGCGCCTCCTCCAGCGCTGCCTTCCGCGATGCGGTGATGTGGGTGGCTTCGGGCACCTTCGACATCGTCCTTGTCGGCGGCACTGAGACCGCTGCCAAAATGGGCACACCGCTGGCAACTAGGACATTCGCCGCCGCCAGCGATAGCCGTTACGAGTACCCTTGCGGGCTTACCTTCCCCGGCGTCTTCGCCTTGCTCACTCACCTCTACTCCAGAAAATACGGCATCCCACTGGAAAGGCTGAAAAGGCAGATGGCGCAGGTATCGATAAACTCCCATTATTATGGGGCACGCAACCCCAAGGCGCAGTTTCGCAAAGAGATAACTATGGACGATGTGTTCAACAGCATCATGGTGGCACAGCCACTCCAGCTCTATGACTGCTGCCCCTTCTCCGATGGTGCTTCGGCAGTGGTCCTCGCCTGTGAAGAAAAGGCTAAAAAGCTCACCGATAAGCCGGTGTTCGTTGTCGGTCTGGGACAAGCATCATCGGGCAACCTTGCCAGCCAGAAAGACTACCTCCCGCGCCTCATCGCCAGAGAACTTTCCGCCAAGCAGGCCTATAGTATGGCAGGACTGACACCTAAGGACATAGACCTAATCGAGCTCCACGACTGTTTCAGCATCGCCACGCTCATCGCCCTGGAAAGTCTGGGCTTCTTCGATTTTGGCAGATCCGGCGAAGCAGTGGAGCGGGGTGAAACTAAGATCGGTGGTAAGATAGCGGTCAACCCCTCCGGTGGCTTGAAAGCAAAGGGGCACCCCATCGGTTCCACCGGTACAGCACAGGTTTATGAAATAGTCAAACAGCTCCGGGGTGAGTGCGGTGAACGCCAGGTGGAGGGAGCGAAGATAGGTATGACCGATACCCTTGGTGGCGACGGTGGCACCATCTGTAACGCCATACTGGCGCGGGGCTGGTAAGCCATGCAAAACTGATTACAGGAGATGGCTATGGAACATAAACTCACCTACAAAGACTATTCTGAGGCACTGAAGGAGGACAGGCTACTGGGCCTGAAATGCCACCAGTGTGGCGCCATCACCGTACCACCGAAGACAACTTGTAGCAAATGTCAGGGGAGTGAACTTGAGGTGGTGCAGCTCAGCGGCAGGGGCACCATCCAAACATTTACCACCATTTTCGTGCCACCTGAGGGCAGGGAGGCCGAAGCGCCGTACATCATCGTCCTGGTGGAGCTGGATGAAGGCCCCTGGCTCATGGGCAACCTCGAGGGCATCGATCCTACCAAAGTTACCATGGACATCATCGGCAAGAGGGTCAAGTTAGGCCACGCCATCTTCCCCGGAGATAAGTTCTCCGCCGGCGAACTGGTAAGGCCACTTTTTACGCTGGAGAACTAGACGATCTAGCCTGCCAGAGAACTACCACAGAGGTGGCCCGCGAAAATACGTCTCAAACCCACACTGAAATACAGATACCGCCCTCTTGCAAACAAAAGAGCAAAAACATTACACTTAAACGATGCCCGAAACAGCTGTACTAGTCGAAGCCCTGCTCCAGCCTGAAACCTACCCCCATCACCCCCAGAAGGTGGCACTGACACAGACACAGATGTCGTTTATCTTCCTCACCGGCGATTATGCCTATAAGGTGAAGAAACCGGTGAACTTGGGATATCTGGACTATACTACGCTGGAGAAACGGCGCTATTTCTGTGAGCAGGAGGTAGAGCTGAACCGGCGCCTTTGTCCCGAAGTCTATATAGGGGTGGTGCCCATCACCTTAAGCCACGGGAAATTCAAGCTTGGTGGCGACGGGGAGGTGGTGGAATATGCCGTGAAGATGAAACAGTTACCCCAGGAACGAATGATGGACAGGCTCCTGGTCTCCGATGAGGTGACCGTGGAAATGGTCACCGCCGTTGCCCATAAGCTAGCTACCTTCCACGAAAAGGCCGCCACCAGCACGGAGATCAGTGAGTACGGGAGCCTTAAGGCAATCAGGGTGAATACCGAAGAGAACTTTTCTCAGACAGAAAAGTACATCGGCACCACCATCACCACCGATACCTACAACCTTATCAAAGACTACGCCAATAATTTTATGGCGAAAAACCAGGCATTGTTCGAGCAGCGGGTGGCTGAGGGCAGGATAAGGGACTGCCACGGCGACCTGCACGCCGCCCATGTCTGCTTCACCGATGGGGTGTGCATCTACGACTGCATCGAGTTCAACGACCGCTTCCGCTACGGAGACGTGGCTTCAGAAATCGCTTTCTTAGCTATGGACTTAGACCGCTTTCAGCGGGCTGACCTCTCGCAAGTCTTTGTCAATGCTTACATCAAGGCAAGTGGAGATGGGGAACTGTTGAAGCTGCTCGACTTCTATAAGTGCTACCGGGCCTATGTCAGGGGCAAGGTGGAAAGCTTCAAGCTGGACGACCCTTTTATCACAGAGAAGGAGACCGCGCTGGAGGCAGCCCGGAGTTATTTCCGCCTCACCTACAGGTACGCCCGCAATAGGAAGCTGTTCCTCATCGTCGCCGGGCTGGTGGGCACCGGCAAGACCACGGTGGCACAAGCTTTGAGCCGTAGCCTGGGGCTGACGGTAATCTCCTCCGACGTAGTCCGCAAGGAACTGGCAGGCATCCCACCTACGGAGCGCCGCTTTGAGCCGATAAGCAGCGGCATCTACTCCGAGGAGTTCACCAGAAAGACATACGAGCAGATGTTCGCCAGCGCCAAAAAGCTCCTGCTCCAGGGGCAATCGGTGATTTTGGACGCCTCTTTCAAAAGGCGGGAACACAGGTTGCAGGCAAAACAGCTGGCGGAGGAATTAGGGGCTGACTTCGCCGCCCTGGAATGTGTGCTCGACGAGACCGCCATTAAAAGTCGACTGGAGCAAAGGGTTAGGCAGGGCTCGGTCTCCGATGGGCGCTGGGAGGTCTACCTGGCCCAGAAGGACGAGTTTGAAAAAATCGAAGAATTTTCACCCCAGCAGCATGTGGTACTTGACACCGCCCAGCCAATAAGTAATATTGTCAGGACAGTGACCGAAAGGTTATAGGGATAGGAAATGGACTATCATATCAAGGACACCTCGTTAGCTGAGCAAGGGAAGCTGCGGGTAGAATGGGCAGGCAGAGAGATGCCGGTGCTAAAACTCATCAGGGAGAGGTTCGCCCGGGAAAAGCCGCTCCAGGATATCCGTATCTCCGCCTGCCTCCACATCACCACCGAGACCGCCAATCTGGCATTAACGCTGAAAGACGGCGGCGCTATGCTCGTCCTCTGCGCATCAAATCCGCTGAGCACGCAGGACGATGTCGCCGCGGCGCTGGTGAGTTGGGGACTGCCCACCTTCGCCATCAAGGGTGAGGACAACCACACCTACTACCAGCATATCAAAGCGGCGCTGGAACATGAGCCCCAGCTCACCGTGGACGACGGTGCCGACCTAGTGAGCACCGCCCATAAAGAGCGGACAGACCTGCTATCCCAGATAATCGGCGGCACCGAGGAGACCACCACCGGCGTCATCAGGCTAAGGAACATGGCAAAGGAGGGGAAACTCAAATACCCCATCATCGCCGTAAACGACGCCCGCACCAAGCACTTCTTCGATAACCGCTATGGCACCGGCCAGAGCACCATCGATGGCGTCACCCGCGCCACCAATATACTGTGGGCCGGCAAGAGGGTGGTGGTCTGCGGCTATGGCTGGTGCGGCAGGGGCATCGCCAGGCGTGCCCAGGGCATGGGCGCTCAGGTGATCGTCACCGAGGTCGACCCCATCCCCGCCTTAGAAGCAGCTATGGACGGTTACCTGGTGATGCCCTTAATTGAAGCGGCAAAAATCGGCGATGTGTTCATCACCGCCACCGGCGATGTCAACGTCATCGATAAGCAGCACTTCCTGGAGATGAAGGATGGCGCCATTATGGCAAACAGCGGACATTTCAATGTGGAGATAAACATCAAGGCGCTGGAAAGCCTTGCCACCAGGAAAAGACAACTGCGTCCCTTCGTCGATGAGTATACCCTGGCCAATGGCAAGAGGCTGCTGCTCCTCGGCGAGGGCAGGTTGATCAACCTGGCAGCGGCTGAAGGACATCCTGCCAGCGTCATGGACATGAGCTTCGCCAACCAGGCCCTCTGCCTGGAGTATCTGGTGAAGAAGAAAGGTAAGCTTCAACCTCAGGTCTACCCTGTGCCCGATGACATAGATAAAGAAGTGGGCAGGCTGAAGCTCAAGTCCATGGGCATCGCCATAGATACTCTGACCGAAGAGCAACAAAAATACCTCCAGAGCTGGGAGGAAGGAACATAGTCACAAGGAGAAACAAATGGCTAGCAGTTTCAACGATTCAACTTCATATTTTTTCGCCTCGGAATCGGTGACCGAGGGGCACCCGGACAAGCTCTGCGACCAGATCTCAGACGCCATCCTCGATGCCATTCTGGAGCACGATCCATATGGCAGGGTTGCCTGCGAGGTGGCGGTCACCGTGGGGCTGGTGATTGTCCTTGGGGAAATCACCACCAAATGCTATGTGGAGATACCCGAAGTCGTCCGCAAGGTGGTAAAGGAGGTGGGTTACACCAGGCCCGAATACGGCTTCGATTACCAGTCTTGCGGCGTGCTGGTGTCCATAAAGCCACAGTCAGCCGACATCGACGCCGGGGTGAGCCAGGCTATGGAGGTACGAGAGAGAATAGCAGTCGATGATATCCTGGACAAGACGGGTGCCGGCGACCAGGGGATGATGTTCGGCTTTGCCTGCACCGAGACGCCCGAGCTCATGCCACTGCCCATCTCCCTGGCCAACAAACTGTGCCGCCGGATGGCACAGGCGAGGAAAGAGAAAATAATCCCCTACCTCCGCCCCGATGGCAAGTCGCAGGTGACCGTGGAATATGAGCGCGGCGTACCCAAGAGGATAGACTCCATAGTCATCGGCGCCCACCATGACCCCGACATAGACGCCAGGACAATCCGCAACGACATAATCGAAAAGGTGGTCAAGGCAGTGGTGCCAGCGCACCTACTCGATGACCGCACCAGGTACTATGTCAACAGCGCCGGACGCTTCGTCATCGGTGGTCCTGTCTCCGATACCGGCTTTACCGGACGCAAAATACTGGTGGACACCTACGGTGGCGCCTGCCGCCATGGCGGTGGTTGCTTTTCGGGCAAAGACCCCACCAAGGTCGACCGTTCCGCCAGCTATATGGCGAGGCATGTGGCCAAAAATGTGGTCGCCGCGGGCCTTGCCGAACGCATTGAAGTGCAGGTGGCCTATGCCATAGGCGTCGCCCGCCCACTTTCGCTGTCCATTGAGACCTTCGGCACAGGGAAAGTCCCTGACAGGGTCATCCTGGAGCTGATTAAGAAGCACTTCGACTTCCGTCCCGAAGCCATTATCAGACATCTCGACCTGCGCCGCCCCATCTATCGCCAGACGGCCGTCTACGGGCACTTCGGCAGGGACGACCTCGACCTACCCTGGGAACGGACAGATAAGGCACAGACGCTCAGGGCTGAAGCTGGGCTATAATTAGATTATGGGCAATATTAAGTTCGGCACCGATGGCTGGCGCGGTATTATCGCCGAAGATTTCACCTTCGATAACGTCCGCGCCTGTGCTCAGGGGGTCGCTAATTACCTGAAGCGCACCCACCAGGTGGAGCGTGGACTGATAATCGGCTACGATACCAGATTCGCTTCAGAGGACTTTGCCGCTGCAGCCGCCGAGGTTATTGCCGCCAACGGCATCAGAGTCAGCCTCTGCGATAGGCCGGCGCCCACGCCGGCGATGAGCTATGCCGTCACCGCCAAAAAGGCGGCTGGCGCTATCATCATCACCGCCAGCCACAATCCCGGGAGATGGAACGGTTTCAAATACAAGGACGGTAGCGGTGCCAGCGCCCCGGTGGAGGTGGCAACGGAAATAGAAAAGGACGCCAACAGGGTGGCTGCCAGCGGGAAGATAGATAGGATGCCGCTGGTCAAAGCACTGGAGGATGGGCTTGTCTCCTATCTCGACCCAAACCCGATTTATTTCGCCCAGCTCCGCAGGCTGGTTGACCTGGAAGCTATCCGCCAGACAAAGCTTAAGGTCATCGTCGACTCCATGTACGGCGCCGGCTGCGACTACTTCAGGGGCCTCCTTGAAGGTGGCAACATTTCCATCACTGAGATACATGGCGAGCGTAACCCTTCGTTTCCCGGCATTCAGCCCGAGCCCATCGCCAGATTCCTAGGCGACCTCAGCAGCACGGTCGTCAAGGATAAGGCCGACGTCGGCCTTGCCACCGATGGCGATGCCGACCGCATCGGCGTCATCGATGAAACAGGCAGGTTTCTCAACCAGCACCAGGTGTTCGCCCTGCTCACGCTGTACCTTCTCGAAGTCCGCGGCGAGCGCGGCGCCATCATCAAGACCCTGACCTCCACCGATATGCTATACCGGCTCGGCGAACTCTATGACGTGCCGGTCTACGAGACCCCTGTGGGCTTCAAATATGTGGCACCGCTGATGAGGGAAAAGGACGCCATCATCGGTGGCGAGGAGAGCGGTGGCTACGGCTTCCGCGGTCACATCCCTGAGCGCGATGGCATCCTTGCCGGACTCTATTTCCTCGACTTCATTATTAAGAGCGGCAAGAGGCCCTCCCAACTGCTCGAGCACCTGTTCAGCAAGGTGGGCGAGCATTATTACGACCGCATCGACGTCCACATTCATCCGGAGGACAGGGAGGGACTGAATGCAAAGCTTCTCCAGCAGAAGGTAACGGCCATTGACAGCATAGGCGTGGCACGCCTGGACACCAGGGATGGCTACCGCTACGTACTCGCCGATGGCTCCTGGCTGCTCATCCGCTTCTCCGGCACTGAGCCACTGGTCAGGATATACGCCGAGGCCCACACTCCGCAACAAGTACAAAGGTTACTCGATGCCGGCAGGAAGATGCTGGGGTACCCAGATGGCTGACCTCGACGACCTCTCTATATACCAGCGCCTTGACTGCGCCGGGATGCTGGCACAGCTAAAAGGGCTGCCCGGACAATGCCGTACTGCCTGGAATAAAGCCATGGCATTTAAGCTACCGGCGGGGTACCGAAATATTGATAAGGTGGTTATAGTAGGCATGGGCGGCTCGGCCATCGGCGGCGACCTGCTCCGCAGCCTGACGCAGCGCCTTAAAAAACCCCTCATCTCAGTCGTCAGGGACTACGACCTTCCACCATGGGTTGACCACAGGACGCTGGTCATCGCCTCCAGCTATTCCGGCAATACCGAGGAAACGATTTCCGCTTTCTCTCAAGCGCTGGACATTAAATGTCACAAGCTGGTGCTGACCGGCGGCGGCAAGCTAAAGGAGATGGCAGAGAGGACCAATGTGCCCGTTTTCACCATCGACATCACTTCGCCACCGCGGGCGGCACTGGGCTATAGCCTGATGCCGCTTATCGCCTTCCTACAACAGCTTGACTTCCTCGAGGACAAGTCCACCGAGGTGGCTGAAATGCTTAGGGTACTGGAGGAATCATTGCCGAAGTGGGACGAAACCGCACCTGCGAGCTCCAACCTGGCAAAACAGCTTGCCTATAGCCTCCAGGGCAAAATCGCCGTGATATATGGCGCCGGCATCCTCAGCGAGGTCGCCCGCCGCTGGAAGACACAGATCAACGAGAACAGCAAAGCCTGGGCATTTTTCGAGGTCTTTCCCGAGTTAGACCACAATGCAGTGGTGGGCTATGAGATGCCCCGAGAACTGGCTTCAAACATATTCGTCGCCCTGCTCCGCTCCCGCCATCTCCACCCACACACCCTCATCCGCTACGAAGTAACTTCCGAGCTACTGACACAGAATGGCATCAGCCACCAATTTGTAGATGCCTACGGGGACAGCGACCTCGCCCAACTGATGGGTCTAGTCTACCTTGGCGACTGGACAAGCTACTACCTGGCGCTTCTCTATGAAATAGACCCCACCCCAGTCAGAGCCATTGACCACCTCAAAAAGCGCCTCAGCGAATCAAGGTAGCCGTAAGCCCCTGGGGCACAACCAGTCCCGCTGAGGAACCGGCGGCACACCCTTGATTGACAACTCCCACTGCTTTCTGTAAGCTAGATTCTATCAGGCAGGGGGAAATGGTGAAAACGGGAAGGGGGAAGACCAGCAAAAGGGGCTCATCCAGCACCAGCCCTCCACAGATAGGTGTGCCAACTACCACTAAGACCAAGCCGGACGAACTTGTCGCTTTGAGCCGCGTTGCCGCAGCCATCAGTGGCATCACTGACCTCGACACCATCCTGCGCGTCGGACTGGACACCGTACTTGCCGTTCTGGACAGAGCCATAGGTGGCATAATGCTGTTGGATGAGGGCACCAGGACCCTCTACTACCGCGTATACCACGGAATATCCGATGACTACGCCCAGCAGATGCGCATCCGACTTGGTGAGGGCATCGCCGGAAAGGTGGCTGAGAGCGCCAGAGCGATTATGCTGGCGGACATCTCCCAGAGCCCGGATGCCATCCACCCCGACCTTATCAGCAAAGAGGGCCTCAAGGCTTTCGTCAGCGTCCCGCTGATGTCTAAAGACAGAGTCCTCGGCGTCATGAACATCGCCAGCCACCTGCCCCACCAGTTCACCGAAAAGGACATCCACCTTCTTTATGCCACCGGCGACCTGCTCGGTCTGGCAATTGAACAAGCAAGGCTCTACGAGGAATTGCGCCGGGGCAGGGAGCGTTACCGTCGTTTGGCAAGGTTTGCCCTCATGGCCCAGGAAGACGAACGGAGGAGGATCTCCCGGGAGCTCCACGATGAGACCAGCCAGGCACTTTCGGGTCTGGTGCTGAACCTGCAAGCGGTGATCGAAATGCTGGAGATGGTCGGCATCCGGGACAATAGGATCAAGGAGACGTTGAAGAAGGCGCACGGGCTGGCTGTTGAGGTGGGCAACGAGATCCATCGCCTGATCGTCAATCTCCGTCCCACTCTCCTCGACTCGCTGGGTTTGGTACCCGCGCTCCGCCAGCATGCCGAGTCGGTGCTGGCGCCTCTGGGGATAAGTCTTTCCTTCCACTTCGATGAGATTGGCAAGACGATACCAAAAGACGTGGAAACCAACCTCTTCCGCGTAGCGCAAGGGGCTATAGGCAATATCCAGCAACATTCAAAGGCCACCAGCGCCTCTATCTCGCTGACGGTGGACGGCAATGACCTGGTGATGCTCATCAGCGACAACGGTGTCGGCTTCGATGTTTCAGAGATAAAGACGGTGGAGCCCAGCGGGCGGGGTGCTGGCCTGTTCAGCATGAAAGAGCGGGTGCAGCTCATGGGCGGCAAATGTAATGTGAAGTCACAGCCGGGCAAGGGGACAACGGTCACGGTGCGAATACCGATGCAGTGGAGAACAGGCGATGCCAAAGATAAGAGTCCTGGTAGTCGATGACCACGCCATAGTGCGCGATGGCATCTACGCCCTGCTGGGGCTGATGTCAGATATCGAGCTGGTGGGCGAAGCAGCCAACGGCAGGGAAGCTATAGAAAAGGTGGAAAAGCTGCTGCCAGATGTGGTGCTTATGGACGTCGCCATGCCCCTCATGGACGGACTGGAGGCAACGCGCCGCATCTGCAAACAGTTCCCCGGGACCAAGGTGATTGCACTGACCCAGTACGATGACCACGAGTTTGTCTTCCCTATGTTCGAGGCTGGCGCTCGCGGCTTTATCTGCAAGACCGCCGCCTCCTCTGAGCTGGTCACTGCAATCCGCGCTGTCCACCGCGGCGACTCCTATCTATCACCATCGGTAGCCCGCGTCTTTGTAGAAAGGTACCAGCAACAGTTTGACTCGATGAGGGAACAAGACCCTTACCGGCAATTGACGGACAGGGAGAGGGAGATCTTGAAGCTACTGGCTGAAGGCTATACCACCCAGGAGATCGCCAGTATACTGGTGCTCAGCCCCAAGACAGTGGATAGGCACAAGACAAACCTTATGGCCAAGCTCGATATCCATAACCGCGCCGACCTCATCAAGTACGCTATACGTAAAGGAATAATCACCCTGTCCTAGCCCGTTCATTTCCCGGTGCACAAAATTCCGGCGAAATATCAGTAGCTTCGGCAGCAAAAACTACAGTTTTTCCCGACGTCTTTTGGGGCATTCACCCCTGTGCTTCCTATAAGTAAGCGGCTAAACTTAGGATAAAGGCGTGACGCCATGGTGCACCATTCAAGCGCCATGGCAAGGAGGTGGAAAATGGAAGAGAAGAAGCTGAAGGTACTGGTGGTGGACAACGAAGAGGAGTTTATTGCAGACGCGATTAAAGCATTGGAAAACTCCGGCTATATGGCACTCTGTGCCCGCTCGCTAGCTGAGGCGCAGGAAATGGTGCGCCGCCACAGACCGGACCTGGTCATCATCGGCACTATAGAGCCACGCGGCACCGCATTCCAGCTCCACCAGTGGCTGAGAAAGAGCCCTAGCTTCAGCAATGTCCCTCTGGTGGTGGTCGATGCCCCTCCGGAGCAGAGGCTCA
Organism: Chloroflexota bacterium; assembly: GCA_036821185.1. Classification (GTDB taxonomy): domain Bacteria; phylum Chloroflexota; class Dehalococcoidia; order GIF9; family UBA5629; genus CALJTV01. The sequence continues at coordinate 28,249 of DAISKD010000002.1, forward strand.
CCAGAGGATGGCACTGGGAGGAGGGTATGCAACTGGAGGCCGAGGACTACTTTCAGAAACCTGTCGAAGTGGAGATGATGATGGTCACCGTAAGGAAGGCGCTGGACAGGGCGACGAGAAAAATAAAGGTGCTCATAGTCGATGACCATGTGGTCGTTAGAGAAGGTATCCGCATTTTGCTCAGCTTGCAACCCGATATCCGGGTGGTGGGTGAAGCGGTCGACGGCACCGAAGCCATACAGAAGGCCCGTGAACTTATGCCCGATATCGTCCTCATGGACATCGCCATGCCGGGTATGGATGGACTGGAGGCTACCAAGGAATTGACCGAAGAGGGCATACCCTCCAGGGTATTAATGCTAACACAATATGCTGACGAAGCCAATGTACGTGCCAGTGAGAGAGTGGGTGCCTTTGGCTTCATCCCCAAAAAGACTGCCAGTTCCATGCTGCTCGCCGCCATAAGGGCGGCAGATAAAGGCGAGCGTATCCCCGTCCCACTCTGAGCGGGCAATAGATTACGACACCAGGCCCCTTGTCAAAGGCGGTGGTGAGTTGCAGCCAGTAACGATTACGCTGGATGGCAATGAGGTAAGCGGCTACGCCGGGATGAGCATCCTGGCCCTGGCGCGAGAGGCAAGAGTTCATATACCCACGCTGTGTCACGATGACCACCTGCCAGATATAGGCGCTTGCCGTCTGTGCATCGTTGAAGAGGAAAACACCGGTGCTCTTTTGGCGGCTTGTGTCACCCCTATAGCCTCGGGAATGGTGATCAATACCCGCTCGCCACGGGTGGTCTCCCACCGCAAGACAATAGTGGAACTCATGCTGGCAAGCCACCCCGATGCCTGCCCAGTGTGCGATAAGGGCAACCGCTGCAAGCTGAGAGAGTTTGCCGCTGAGATGGGAATATCACCCACCCACTTCCACCGCATACCTCAGGCAGCAACTATTCAGGAGCTCAATCCGTTCGTCCAGCGCGACTCGAGCAAATGTGTTTTGTGTGCCAAGTGTATCAGGGCCTGCGAGGAACTTGTGGTTGAAGGTGTCCTGGACTACTTCCAGCGGGGCTTTAAGGCCAAGCCAACAACATTTGGAGACTTACCGCTGGAGGTCTCGGGATGCACCTTCTGCGGTACCTGCGTGACGCTCTGCCCCACCGGTGCCCTGATGGAAAAGGATGCGCCGTACCGCGGGACAACACGAGAAACGGTGCAGACAACCTGTCCCTTCTGCAGCTGCGGCTGCAGCATTGAACTGGAAGTTAAAGACAACCGTGTCGTCCGTTCAACGCCCAGGGAAATAGAGGGCAGCGACTACCGCCCCCTCTGCATCCGGGGGAGCTACGGTTACGATTTCACCCATAGCCCGGAAAGGCTTACTATGCCCCTCATCAGGCGGGACGGGGATCTGCAGGAGACAAGCTGGGAGGAGGCGCTGAAGCTGGTAGCTGATGAGCTTGAAAGAGTAAAGGAAAGGTACGGCCCCAATAGTATCGCCGTGCTCGGCTCAGCCCGCTGTACCAACGAAGAAGCCTATTTACTGCAACGGTTTGCCAGGTGCACTATCGGCACCAATAACGTGGATAGCAGCAGCCGCCTCTATAGCGCCGCCACCATCCTGGGGCTGGCCACCACCATCGGACTGCCCCAACCAGCAAACCAAATAGAGGCGATCGAAAGGTCCGATGTAATTATGGTTGTCGGTGCCGATCCCACCACCTCTGCACCAGCAGCAAGCTATGCCATCAAGCGAGCTGTCAAGAGCAAAGGTGCCTGTTTAATACTGATAGACCCACGCCGCACCAAGCTCGCCTTTTTCGCCACACTCCAGCTGCAGCTAAGACCGGGGACGGACATCGCACTGCTGAACGCCCTGGCACATGTAATCGTGAAGGAAGACCTGTTGGACAAGGGGTATGTGGTGCGACGCACAGATAATTTTGAGCTATTTGCCAGGTCGCTGGAACAATACACCCCGGAATATGCCTCCGGAGTCACCGGTGTCCCCGCCGAGCAAATAGTGGCTGCCGCCAGACTGTATGCTAAGGCAAGGCAGGCTTCCATTATTTATGGCAACGGTGTAACTCAGTACCCCACCGGGACTGACTGCATTAAGGCAATCGCTAATCTGGCGTTGCTGACCGGCAATGCCGGGCGAAAAGGCGGGGGCATTATTTCTCTCCACAGGGAAAGCAACAGCTACGGTGTCATGGCTATGGGACTGTCACCCCGATTGTTCCCCGGGTTCCGCAGCGTGACCGACAAACTGGAAAGGGAAAGGCTTGAAGTGCTCTGGGGGGTAAAACTACCCGATCCATTGGGGCTGACAGCCCTTGAGATGCTACAGGAGGCAAGATCGGGGAAAATTAGAGCGCTATACATCTACGGCGAAGACCCCATGTCCAGCTTTCCCGACCGCCATCTGGTCAGCGAAGCCCTCAGCTCGCTGGAACTCCTTGTCGTCCAGGACATCTTCCTCACCGAGACAGCGAAGCTAGCAGCCGCGGTGCTCCCTGGAACCAGCCCGGCTGAGAAAGATGGTACCACCATAAACTTCGAGGGAAAGATAAGGAGGTTCCGAAAAGCGGTGGCACCACCCGGTGAGAGTCGCCCCGACTGGCAGATATTGGCCGAGATCGCGTCCAGAATGAAAAGACCGCTGCCGTTCTCCCGCTTTGAGGACATTGTAACGGAGATGGAGGACTGTATGCCTGGCTATCAGTATTACGGCGGTGAGGGCAAGGAATTCGACATTCAGACCACGGGCAACAACCAGCAACCCGTGGAGGAGGCACCACGCGGCTTCCCCCGCTTCTGGCCTGTCGAATATTCTGAAGCTCCCACCCCGGATGACCGCGACTACCCGTTCCTCCTGCTTACCGGAGGCACTTTCCCTTACGCTAGCAGTAATTTATGGTTGCTCAAAGCACCGAGGCTGAGAAGGTTCCTTTCGCAGGGGTATGCCGAGCTTAGTCCTGAGGATGCCCGCAGCCTGGGTCTGGGCAACGGTGACCTGGCGAAGGTCACCTCGGCTGCGGGCACAGTGGTGGCCCCGGTAAGGGTGTCAACCGACATGCCACCGGGAATGGTCTTTGTCCCATGCTCATTCCCTGAGATAGCGGTGAACGGGCTTTTCCACATCATACTCGATACACAATCGAAAACACCGGCATTTAAGTCCTGCCGGGTGAAGGTCGAAAGGGTGGTTATAAATGACTGAGCAACTGCTGAATACCAGACTGGACTTAAGGAAGCTGAACGCGATTATCGCCGAGTATACTGGCCAGCGCTGGTCGCTGATTCCGCTGGTACAGCGGATACAAAACGAGTTCGGCTACATTCCACAGGAGTCAATACCACTAATCGCTCAAGCCCTCAAGCTGTTCCCCAGCCAGGTACAGGGGGTTATCTCGTTTTACGCCCAGCTCTACACCAAGCCACGGGGGAGAAAGGTGGTCAGGGTCTGCCGTGGCACAGCCTGTCATGTGAGGGGCGGAAAAACCATCCTGAAGTTGGTCAAGCAGACTCTAGGAATCGAGGAGGGTGAGACCACCCCAGATATGGAATACACGCTGGAAACGGTGGCATGCATTGGAGTCTGCGCCCTAGCACCCAACATTGTCATCGATGATAGGGTGTTCGGGCATATGAACCCCAAGAAGGTTGACTATTTGCTGAAAAGAGGTGGCGAGTAACATGGGACCACGGATCACTGTGCTCGTCTGTCAGGGTACAGGCTGCATTTCCAGTAGGTCAGACGCTGTGTACACCGCATTCCAGGAACAGGTGACAGCACTGGGCCTAGCGAATGTGAAAGTGGACTTTACCGGATGCCACGGCTTTTGCGAGCAGGGACCAAATGTGGTCATCGAGCCCGAAGGCATATTCTACACCCATGTTCAAGTGGACGATGTCCCCGAAATCGTCAGTTCCCACCTCCGTGACGGCATAGCGGTCGAGCGCCTGTTCTACCGGGACCCCCTAAGTGGCAAACCTATCCCGCACTACTCCGAAATCAATTTCTACGCCAAGCAGCAGCGTGTCATCCTGAACAACTGCGGTCACATCAACCCCGAAAGCATCGAGGACTACATCAACAGCGGTGGCTTCCGCGCCCTGCGCAAAGCCCTGCTGGAGATGACACCGGAGCAGGTCATCGAAGAGGTAAAAGAGTCCGGCCTGCGCGGGCGCGGGGGCGCCGGCTTCCCCACCTGGCGAAAGTGGGAGTTCTGCCGTAGTGCCCTAGGAAGCCAGAAGTACGTCATCTGCAACGCCGATGAGGGAGACCCCGGCGCCTTTATGGACCGTTCCATACTTGAGGCCGACCCCTATGCTGTCATCGAGGGGCTCACCATCGCCGGCTATGCCATCGGGGCAACCCAGGGCTACATCTATGTAAGGGCTGAATACCCTCTTGCAGTCAGCAGGGTGCGCCACGCAGTAGAGCGCTGTCGGGAAAAGGGATACCTTGGCAGCAATATCCTCGGCTCCGGCTTCAATTTCACCATCGAGATCAAAGAGGGTGCCGGTGCCTTCGTCTGTGGCGAGGAGACAGCGCTAATAGCCTCCATTGAGAGCCGTCGAGGCATGCCCCGTCCCCGCCCACCTTTCCCGGCACAATCAGGCCTTGATGGAAAGCCCACCATTATCAACAATGTGAAGACCTTAGCCTCCGTACCATTGATCATCGCCAACGGCGCCAAATGGTATGCCAGCATCGGCACCGAGAAGAGCAAAGGTACAGCCGTTTTCGCCTTGACCGGGAAGGTGGCAAACAGCGGGCTGGTCGAGGTGCCCATGGGCACACCTCTCTCCACCATTATCTTCGACATCGGCGGCGGCATCCCCCGAGGTAAGCGGTTCAAAGCGGTACAGACCGGGGGGCCCTCGGGAGGTTGCATCCCGGCACAGTTCCTTGATACGCCCGTGGACTATGAAAACCTTGCCAGGCTGGGCTCCATCATGGGCTCCGGCGGCATGGTGGTGATGGATGAGACTACCTGTATGGTGGAGGTCGCCCGTTACTTCCTCAGCTTCACCCAGATGGAGTCCTGTGGCAAATGTGTCCCCTGCCGGCTGGGAACAAGGCAGATGCTGGAGATTCTCACCAGAATTACGCAGGGCAAAGGACGCGATAGCGACATCGATACCTTGCTCGCCCTGGCCAGAACGGTGAAAGAATGCTCACTCTGCGGACTAGGGCAGACCTGCCCCAACCCCGTCCTCACCACGCTCACCTACTTCCGGGATGAGTACGAAGCCCACATTAAAGAGAAAAAGTGCCCGGCGGCGGTGTGCGATGCCTTGATGATCTCCCCCTGCCAGCACACCTGCCCCGTGGGCATCAACATACCGAAATATGTTGCCCACATCGCCGCCGGTGAATACTTCGAATCGATAGAGACCGTCAGAGAAAGAAATCCCTTTCCCGCCATCTGCGGTCGTATCTGCCACCATCCCTGCGAGGGCAGGTGCCGGCGCGGCGAACTGGACGAACCGGTGGCCATCAGGGCGCTGAAAAGATTTGTCGCCGACTGGTATTTTGAGCGTATCGATGAGTTACCTCCACCACAGCCATTCCCCAGGACGAAGAAGGAAAAGGTGGCAGTCATCGGCGCTGGTCCCTGCGGCCTCTCCTGCGCCTATTTCCTGGCACAAATGGGCTACGGGGTCACCGTCTTCGAGGCTGCCGCAGTGGGCGGCGGCATGCCAGCGGTGGCAATACCCGACTTCCGCCTCCCACGGGAAGTCATAGATAAAGAGATCGACTATATCGTGAAGCGGGGGGTGGAGATAAGGTACAATACGCCGCTTAATGCCAGCTTCACCATAGAACACCTGCGGTCCAGCGGCTATGACGCCGTGTTCATCGCCGCCGGGGCACAGAAAAGTCAGACAATCGGCATACCCGGTGAAAGTGAAGCCCTTTCTGGCTTCTATTACGGTCTGAAGTTCCTGCGCGATGTCAAACTTGGTAGGCAGTTAAAAGTGGGGCGGCGGGTAGCAGTCATCGGCGGCGGTAACGTCGCCCTCGATGCCTCACGCACTGCCCTCCGCCTCGGCGCAGAAGAGGTCAACGTCTACTACCGCCGCTCCCGCGAGGAGATGCCGGTGACCGAGGTCGAGTTCAACGAAGCAGTGGCTGAAGGTATCAAAATCCACTTTCTCGTCGGCCCCACCCGGATCGTCAGCCGGGACAGCAGTGTGGCTGGCCTACAGTGCGTTCGTATGAAGCTGGGTGAGCCCGACGAGAGCGCCCGTAGAAAGCCCATCCCTATCCCCGGATCAGAGTTCTTCGTCGAAGCAGATACCGTCATCGCCGCGGTAGGACAGGCAGCCGACCTCTCCTTCCTGCCACCTGACAGCGCCCTGGAGCGCAGCCGATGGGAGAGGCTGGTGGTCGACTCTAATACGCTGAGTACAAATGTGCCCGGTGTCTTCGCCGGTGGCGACTTCGTCTTCGGTCCTGGGATGATAATCGATGCCATCGCCAGCGGTAGAAGGGGGGCACTAGCCATCGATAAGTACCTTAGAAATGATACTACGCGGGTGCATATGTACGACACAAAAGAGCCGGGCACCAGACCAGCAGAAAAGCCTACTACGGAGGAGGAAGAGACCTGGCAGGTTGCCTTCAGACCAAGACCACCCACGCTCCCTATCGAGATGAGGAAACGGAGCTTCCAGGAGACCGAGCTCGGGCTTTCCGAAGAGCAGGCTAGGTACGATGCTAGGCGGTGCCTGCGGTGCGACCTGGAGAGTTAGGAGGTGCCATGAAATCCATAACCAGACAGAAACCGTTCGAAGAGATCGCCGGACAACTCCGTGGCTTCAGCCGTATCTTCATCGCCGGTTGCGGTACCTGTGCCACCCTGACCCACACCGGCGGGGTAGAGGAGGTGGCAGCTATGAAGGAAAAGCTGGAGTCGGAAGGCAAGTTTGTCACCGGCTCTATAGTTATCCCGGTCGCCTGCGACGACATCACCGAGACGCTGGCAGGCGAGCACGAGGGCTCCATACTCAGCGCCCATGCCATACTGGTGATGGCGTGCGCCCTGGGCGTGCACAGGATAGCCAACAACGCATTCAACAAGCCGGTCATCCCCGCACTGGACACACTGTTCATCGGCATGGACTATGGACAAGGGGTGTTCCACGAGGTCTGTGCCCAATGCGGTCAATGTGTTCTGGGCGAAATGGCCGGCATCTGCCCCATTACCGCCTGCCATAAAGGGCTGCTCAACGGTCCCTGCGGCGGCACCAATAACGGGAAGTGTGAGGTGGACAAGGAGAAAGACTGCGCCTGGACGCTCATCTACAACCGACTTAAGGATCAAGGCAGGCTCGATATGATGCGAAAATACCAGCGACCCAAGAATTATCAGGTCGTTCCCAGGCCACGGACTATCAAGGTGTTCTGAGGCAGTCTAAAGAAGCGAGGTGGAATATGCCTTCAAAGTTTAAACAAGCGCTCGACTCCAATAAGTTCGTCATCACCAGTGAGATAGGCCCACCTAAGGGGACAAACCTGGAGAAGATGTACCACCACATCGACCTGCTTAAAGATAAGGTTGATGCCCTCAACGTCACCGACCACCAGAGCTCCGTCATGCGCTTTCCCTCCATCGGTGGTTGTCTAGCTATAAAAGAGCACGGCGGTGAGCCCATCTTGCAGATGACCTGCCGCGACCGCAACCGTTTGGCACTTCAGGCAGAACTCCTCTTCGCCTACACCAGAGGGATCAGGAATGTCCTCTGTCTCACCGGCGATGCCGTGCCCGTGGGCGACCACAAGGAAGCTAAAGGCGTCTTCGACCTCGACTCCGTGCAGTTGCTCCGGACGATACGGACACTGGAATCAGGAAAGGACGTCGGTGGAAATGACCTCGATGGTGCTGTGGAGTTCTGCGCCGGCGCTACCGTCACCCCAGAGGCAAACCCCATCGAACCACAGCTGATCAAATTCGAGAAAAAAGTGGAGGCTGGCGCCGAGTTCTTCCAGACACAGGCAATCTACGACCTGGACAAATTCGCCAAATTCATGCAGTTTGCTCGTCAGTTCCCTGTGAAAATCCTCGCCGGCATCGTTCTGCTCTCTTCAGCTAGAATGGCAAAATACATGACAGAAAATGTACCCGGTATCTTCGTCCCTCAATACCTAATAGACGAGCTGGCAAACGCGCCCAAAGGCATGGCGCTTAACAAAGGCATCGAGATAGCTGGCAGGATGATAGCCACCATAAAGAAAGAGGGTATCTGCGACGGTGTCCACATCATGGCTATCGGCAGGGAGGAGGTCGTCCCGGATATCATCCAGGCAGCTGGTATTTGATATTGATCCAGAGGGGCTCTACCGGCGACCCTATACCCACTTCATTCCACAGGACCCGCCTGCACGTTTTAGCGTCCGGTATAAAAGACCGAGCTAAAACATAGCCGCGAATGCGACGATGCCCATATATGGTATACCGTGGAAAATCCAGCAGGCACGCCCTTGCCTTTTGCATAGTCGCCAGCTAATCTATCTGTAGTCATAACATGCTTAATATCTCAACGATAGCTTTAAAGGGGCTGTTTTAGAGCGGTGCGGAGAGTCCTCAACATCGCCCATAGAGGTTTTACCAGGGTTTTTCCGGACAATTCCCTAGAGTCTCTGGACGCGGCTATCGAGATAGGCGTTGATGGTGTGGAATTCGATGTTCGGGAGACCTCCGATAAAAATTTCGTCGTCTTCCATGATCCGAAGCTGCACGGCACCAGTATCAGGGAGCTGACGCTGGCACAATTGCAGGGCGTAAAGCTGGAAGGAAAATACAAAATTCCCACACTGGAAGAAGTACTTCGCCTCTGCGGCAATCGTACCAGGCTGTTCATTGAACTGAAGGCTGTGGAATCGTTTCCACGGCTGGTGGAGGTCCTGAGGTCAGAAGCACCGCTTTCCGATATCATGCTGCTATCTTTTAGCAGGGCTTTGCTTACCGAAGCCTTGTACCTGGCGCCAGACATTCCCAGGGCTATTATCGTTACATCTCCGGGAAAGAGTCCGCTGCAACTGATGGAATCGGTGCAGGCTGACGCTATTGTCGCCAGGTACCCGTTTGGGGGCAGAAAATTGGTCGAGGCGGTCCATGGGGTCGGCCGGGCTATCTTCGTCTGGGGCCTGCCATTACCTTGTTGTATCAACGGTGTTGTCAAGATGGATGTGGACGGTATCATCTCGGACTTCCCCGATGCGGTGGGGAAAAAGCTCAGCGAAAAGTTGTTGATCTGTCAAGCAGACGACCAAAAACCACCCAAACCAGAATAAGAACAAGAATTAGTCCTCAGGAATCTCTGGCAGCATCAGCTTTTTCACCTCAATAGCCTCTCTCACCTTGCCTATTTATTATTGATGTTATTCCTATTACTTCTGAACAAATGCCCGTTTGTTGCCTTAGCCGCTGCGTCCCGCTATAATATCGGCGGACTTTGCATAGAAAGGGGGTGACGCTATGGTTGTCCTGCATCGGCGGGTATGATTCGACCCGTTGACGGTGCACGTAGTGCACCACCACAGAGCCGCTGCACAGGAAGCCAGCAACGCCACCCCAACCCCAGATACCTGCTGAAGCTCCCGCTGGGCACCTCGCGTTGTTATGCTTCCCGGACAGCGGGCAAAACCATAACAACGAAGGAGGTGCTGATTTCAATGAATGCTTTCTCGCGCTTTCTTATGTCCCGATGGGGACCGATCATTACTGGTGCCGTCGTAGGTATACTTGCACCCATTCTGGTGAAGCTGGGCAACCCTGGCAACATGGGGCTATGCATGGTCTGCTTCACCCGCGATATTGCCGGGGCACTGGGGCTGCACCGTGCTGCGGCTGTGCAGTACATCAGGCCCGAAATCATCGGGCTCTTCTTCGGTGCCCTCACCAGTGCGCTCGCCTTCGGTGAATTCAAGCCGCGCACCGGCTCAGCCCCGCTGGTGCGTTTCCTGCTGGGCGTGTTCGCTTCGTTCGGCGCGCTGCTGTTCCTTGGCTGTCCCTGGCGCGCCTATCTCAGGTTGGCTGGCGGCGACTGGAACGCCATCCTTGCCATCCTCGGTCTCATCGCCGGCATCGGCATCGGTATCGGCTTCCTAAAAATGGGCTACAGCCTGGGGCGTAACCACCCCGCCCCTAAGGCTCTGGGCTGGATAATGCCCGCGATTATGCTTGCCCTGCTGGTGCTGCTGGCACTCGCTCCACAGTTCGGCCGTGATGCCTCGGGGAACCCCACCGGCCCTATCTTCTTCTCAGAAAAGGGTCCGGGCAGCCAGCACGCACCGATTATTGTCAGCATCATCGTGGGGCTTATAATAGGTTTCCTTGCTCAGCGGAGCCGCTTCTGTACCGTGGGTGCTATACGCGATGTCATCTTGCTCCGCGACTCACGCCTGCTTAACGGTATATTAGCGTTCATTGTCCTCGCTTTCCTTACCAACCTGATATTGGGTCAGTTCCATCCCGGCTTTGCCAACCAGCCGGTGTCGCACACCAATGCCCTGTTCAACTTCGGCGGCATGGTGCTGGCAGGGCTGGCATTCACCCTGGCAGGCGGCTGCCCAGGAAGGCAGCTTTTCCTCTCGGGTGAGGGCGATGCCGATGCTGCCATGTTCGTCATCGGTATGATAGTCGGAGCCGGCTTTGCCCACACCTACAGCGTTGCCGCCACAGCAAACGGCCCGTCTGCCTTCAGCGCACTCGCTCTGGTCGTGGGTTTGGTCATCTGCATTATCATCGGCCTGACCATGCGAGAGAGAAAGGTTTAGGAGGTAGTCAATGAGCGAAACTTTAGATTGTCGCGGCCTGTCCTGTCCCCAGCCAGCGATGCTCGCCCGCCAGGCGCTGCAGAAGCTCGGTAAAGGTACGTTGGAGGTGCTGGTAGACTCACCCACAGCGCGTGAGAACGTCTCCCGCCTGGCAAGAGATGCTGGCTGGCAGGTGGACATCCAGCAACAGCCCGATGGAAGTGTTAAACTGGTACTGAGTAAATGATCTACCTGGACAACGCTGCCACCTCCTGGCCCAAACCGCCAGAGGTATTGAAAGCTATGACCGACGTTCTGGAACGCTCCGGGGGTAACCCCGGGCGTTCCGGACACAGGCTGTCTATCGAGGCGGCAAGGATGATATATCAGACCAGAGAGGACATCGCCGAGTTTTTCAATTCCGGCGACCCGTTGGGCGTCATCTTCACCAGCAATGCCACCCATGCCCTTAACCTCGCTATTTATGGAGTCCTCCGCCCCGGCGACCGTGTGGTCACCACTTCCATGGAGCACAACTCGGTGATGCGCCCGCTGCGCCGCCTGGAAAAGAAAGGTGTGAAGCTACAGGTCGTCCCCTGCGCCAGGGATGGCACCGTTGATCTGGCAGAGATGGCGAAGGTGGTAACGCCAAGGACAAAGCTTGTAATTAGCGTTTTTGCCAGCAATGTGGTCGGCACCATTATGCCGATAAAAGAGATCGCCGACATCGCCCATAGGGCCGGTGCCCTGTTCCTCGTCGATGCCGCCCAGGCGGCTGGCGCCCTGCCCATAGACATTCAGGGGCTAGCCATCGACCTTTTTGCCTTTACCGGGCACAAAGCGCTGCTGGGCTCACCTGGCAGCGGTGGTCTGGTGATTCGATCAGGCGTTGATGTCTCACAGATAGAACCACTGATGCGGGGTGGCACCGGAAGCCAGTCCGAGCTTGAGGAACACCCCGAATTCCTTCCTGACAAGTTCGAGAGCGGGACCCCCAATCTGGTGGGCATCGCCAGCTTGCAGGCCGGGATAAGATGGCTGAGGCAAAGGGGAATGGACGCCATCCGCGAACGTGAGAAGGACCTTACCCGCCGGTTTATCGAGGGGCTGTCACAGATACCAGGCATCAAAATTTATGGTACACTTGACGCCGAAAGATGCGTTGCCATAGTCTCTTTTACCGTGGAGGGCAAGACGGTGTCTGAAATTGGGATGAGGCTCGACGAGGAGCATGATGTGCTGGTACGGGTGGGCTTGCACTGTGCCCCAGCAGCCCACAGGACGATCGGCTCTTTCCCCGAGGGCACCGTGCGGCTAGCGCCAGGCATCTTCACCACGCTCGCTGAGGTGGAGACTGCGCTTCGAGCCATAGCCAGGGTGATCAGGTCATGAGATACGGAGTGATACTTTTCCACACCACCTCGGCAGCGATGCAGGCGGAGAGGCTGCTATCTAAAGCCGGACTGAAAGTGAAGCTCATTCCAACACCACGCCAGTTCTCCAGCGACTGCGGCATCGCCCTCCGCTTTGACTGGGAACAGAAAGGAGAGGTGGAATCGCTGCTCGCCTCAAACAAGGTGGACACCGCTGCTCTCCATCAGATGGAAGGGTAAAACAGGCAGGGGACTGAATTGAAGGTAAAGAATAATGCTTTGAAAATCAACCTTGCTGACAATGTTGCCATCGCCATACGCGAAATAAAGAAGGGCGAGCCGGTGATAATAGACGACACAGAAATGTGCGTGGCAGCTGAGGATATACCCGCCAGCCACAAGATAGCCCTGGAGCCGATCGCCGTGGGTAGGCCGGTCGTCCGATATGGCGAACCAATTGTGGTGGCTACCGATGACATCGCTGTGGGACAGTGGGTGCACCTGCACAACACCAGGCCCGTAGAAGGTTAAAGCACTGGAGGCAAGATATGGAGTTTAACGGTTACCGCCGCGAGGACGGCAGGGCAGGGGTGAGGAACCATATATTGGTGATGTCATCGGTCGCCTGCGCCAACGGCGTGGTGGAAGCGCTGGAACGCATGTTCCCGGAGATAATGACCGTAAAGCACGCCTACGGCTGTGGCTACGGCCCCGAAGACCTGACCTTTAGTTTGAAGACGTTGGGTGGCATGGCAAGCCACCCTAACGTCGGCGCCGTCCTCATCATCGGGCTGGGCTGCGAGGTGCTCAAGCCGGAATATGTGGCAACAGGGGTAAAGGATAAGCCCGTGGAATCACTGCTGATACAGACCTCGGGAAGCAAAGCCACCGTAAATAAAGCTAGTCAGCTTATTAAAAAGTTCGCCGCCCACCTCAAACGACAAAAACGAGAGCCGGTGCCGCTGAGCGCACTGCTGGTGGGGTTGAAATGCGGCGGCTCGGACGCATTCTCAGGTGTCACCGCCAACCCGGCGCTGGGTGTAGCTGCAGATATGCTGGTAGCTGAAGGGGCGAGCGTGATCATGGGTGAGGTCACCGAGATGATCGGCACCGACCACATCCTGAAAAAACGTTGTCCTGACCCCGAGTTGGGCGAAAAATTGCAGAAGTTAATACTGGAGCAGGAAAAACGGGTGAGGGAGGCATTGGGTGAGCTTGCTGGGCTGGTCATTGCCCCGGGAAATATCGATGGCGGGCTATCGTCCATTACCGAGAAATCCCTGGGCTGTAATGCCAAGGCAGGTACCTCGCCAATAGTGGAAATCGTGGGCTACGCCGAGAGGCCCAGTCGCAGCGGGCTGGTCATCATGAACACCCCAGGCTACGACATCGATGCCATGGCGGGCATGGCTGCCGCCGGTGCACAGATAATCGTATTCACCACCGGCAGAGGGACACCGGTGGGTTTCCCTGCAGTACCGGTCATTAAAGTGTCCAGCAATTCCACCATTTTTAGAACCATGAAAGGTGACATAGACGTGGATGCCGGTACCATACTTGAAGGCGAGAGGGCGCTCGCCGACGTAGGAAAGGAGATCTACGATTGCATACTGGCGACAGCAAACGGTAGGCTCACCTGCGCCGAGAGAAACCGCATGGAGGCCTTCAACTGCTTGAAGCAGGGGATAACCTTTTAGTGAAGATCGTCGGACTAACGCTTAGTATACTGCGGCGCTTTGCGGGCGCGCTTTAAGCCGTACTTCTTACGCTCCTTCACTCTGGCATCGCGTGTCAACAGGCCGGCATACCGCAACAGCGGCTTGAAGTTCTCATTGTAGGCAACAAGCGCCCGGGAGATACCGTGGCGCATGGCATCCGCCCAAGCACTGATGCCACCACCTTCCACCTTCGCCTCGACATCGAACTTGCCCACGGTCTCGGTGACCATAAACGGTTGCATGATGGCGCGCTGGTGGGTCAAGCGAGGGAACAGCTCCTCATAGGGCTTACCATTCACCGTAAGCCTTCCGCTACCGCCAGGGAACAGCTTCACCCGCACTATAGCGCACTTACGCTTACCCGTGCCCGGGACATAGGTCTGTGTGGTCATGTGCCTTTAACCTCCTTGGCGGTCGCTTTCGACGCAGCTAGCTGCGCCTTGTGGGGGTGGTCCTCACCAGCATAAACTTTAAGCTTCTTCAACATGCGCCTGCCTAAATCGGTGTCTGGCAGCATACCCTTTACGGCATGCCCAATTACCTGAGTGGGGTGTCTAGCAAGCATCTCACTAAGGGTAACCGCCCTGAGTCCTCCGGGATAGCCAGAATGGCGGTAATAAATCTTCTCCCTGGCTTTCTTGCCGGTGACCCTCACCTTGGCAGCGTTAATTACGACCACATAATCGCCGGTGTCCAGATAAGGGGCATATATCGGCTTGTGCTTGCCCATAAGCAGTCTGGCTATCTTAGATGCCAGCCTGCCCAGCGTCTGCCCGGCAGCATCTATCAGATGCCACCGGCGCTCTACATCGCTAGCTTTAGTTGCATACGTCTTCAATTTTCCATCTCCAGAATATACGGGTATTCCACTTTTACTAAATATAGACCATGGGCTGGCGCGGTCGGTCCGGCTAAGCCCAGCTTTTTCGCCTCCATAACCCGGTGGAGCTCCTCGGGTCCAGCTTTCCCCAGCCCTACCCTGACCAGTAACCCCACCGTGTTGCGCACCTGATGGGGCAGGAAAGAGTTAGCCCGCATGCGCAGGGCCACAATTTCCCCCTCCCTTTCTACCCCAGCCTCATATAGAGTGCGCACCGTGCTTCTGCGCTTCCCCAAATCAGCGCCGAAGGAGGCGAAATCGTGCTCTCCCTCCAGCAGTTTACATGCCCTGTCCATCATCTCGACATCCAGCTTCTGAGGCACGAAGTAGGCGAGTCCCTCCCACAGGGGTGAGCGCGTCGGGCTGTTCAGTATCTTATACTCATACTCCCGACTGGTAGCATCACGCCTGACGTCAAACTTCACGTCTACCCTGCAGGCCCCTTTGATGGCTATGTCCCTGGGTAGATAGAAGTTCAACGCCCGCACAAATGTCCGCGGCGACAGCATCGACCGCGTCCTAAAGCTCACCACCTGCCCCAGGGCATGCACCCCGCTATCGGTACGGCTGGCGGCAACCACACGAACCGCCTCCCCGGTCACCTTCCTTATCGCCTTCTCCAGCTCGTCTTGGACAGTAGGTACACCGGGCTGCCACTGGAAGCCACAATAGTTGCCGCCGTGGTACTCCACCAAAAGTACGACTTTGTTGTTAAAGAGCGCCACCTCACCCATATGGTGGCAACGTTATTCCACCATTTCTAACTGCACCAGGGGCGCCCCATCTCCCACTCTTCTCCCCAGCTTAGTAATCCTAGTATACCCTCCGGGGCGTTCCTTAAACCTGGGAGCTAGCTCGTCGAACAACTTTTCCACCAGCTTTTTATCGGTGATGAACGCTAGGGCGCGACGCCGAGAGGCGAGGCTCCCCTCCTTGCCCAAAGTGATCATCTTCTCCGCCAGACCTCGCACCTCTTTTGCCTTTGCCTCTGTGGTCACGATTTTCTCGTAGCGGATGAGGTCGGACACCAAGTTGCGGTACAAAGCCCACCGCTGCTCTGTGGTCCGACTGAATTTTCTACCATCCACTCTATGTCTCATCTCTGCCTCGTTCTTCACCAGACTCGGGGGAATCTTCTTCCACTTATACCGACTTCTTCTGGCGCCGTTTCTTTTCCTTAGGTTCCGTCACCATAGGGATGCCAAGTTTTTCCAGAGCTGCCTGTACCTCCTCCCTGGACTTCGTCCCGAAACCGGGTAGCGAGGTCAGTTTGTCAATCCCCTTCTCCAGCACCTGCCCTACGGTGGTGACGCCAGCCCTCCTCAGGCTGTTGTAGGTATGAGTGGAAAGTGGCAACTGGTCGAGGGGCATGAGATACTGCTCTGGAGGAATCACGCGTTGCCAGACCACCTCTGCTCCCTCCTCCACGGCCGCCTTCACCAACTCGCGGAAGCAATTGAACTGCTCCACCAGTACGGCAGCGCTCTGGGTCAAAGCCTCGAGGGGAGACAATGTCCCATCCGTCCATATCTCCAGCGTCAGTTTCTCCAGAGTACTCCCCTCCCTGGCACTGCTGGGCTCGACGGAAAAAATTGCTCTCCGCACCGGTGAGAAAATAGCGTCTATCGGGATGACACCGGCGGGCAAGTTATCACCGGACTTTGCCGGGATATATCCTCTGCCGACCTCGATGTTGAACTCAACAATCAACTTAGCTTCGGCAGTATCCAGAGTGGCCAGATGGAGCTCGGGGTTGGCAATCTCAAACCCGGCAGGTGCTTGAATATCCCCGGCGCATACCTTCCCTTCGCCCTGCACCTCCAGCCTAGCCCTACCACTTCTCTGGACGGAGTGGCGAAAGCGCACTGCTTTAACGTTAAGCAGGAACTCGATTACGTCCTCTTTCACATGTGGTATAGTAGAGAACTCGTGCTGGACACCCTCTATCCAGACCCAGGTGACGGCCGCGCCGGGCAACGAACTTAACAGCACCCTGCGCAGGCTGTTCCCCAAGGTAATGCCGAAGCCTTTCTCCACCGGCTCAGCGACAAAACGTCCGTATGTCGCAGTGCTCTCCACACACTCTACTTTTGGCAATGCTAACTCTAGCACAGCAGCTCCATACCTAGCGTGAGTAGTACTCAACTATCGACTTTACATCAAACTTTGCTTGTATGTCCTCAGCGACCGGCAGGCTGACTACCTTACCGATGAGCTTTTGTTTGTCCAGCGACAACCAGGTGGGAATGACCACATCCCCAGCAGTCTGGGCCACCATCTTGTAATATTCGGTGTTCTTGCTGGATTCACGCCAAGCAATGACATCGCCCGGTTTTACCAGGTAGGAAGGGATGTCAGCCCTGCGCCCATTCACCAGGATATGACCGTGACGCACGACCTGTCTTGCCTGCGCCCTAGAGCTGGCAAAACCGAGGCGGTAGACCACATTGTCAAGGCGTCTTTCCAGTAGTATAAGCAGGTTTTCACCGGTGACCCCCGGAAGCCTCTCAGCCTCGGCAAAGAACTTCCAAAACTGGCGCTCCAAAAGTCCATAAGTATACCGGGCTTTCTGCTTCTCCAGCAATTGTAGACCGCGCTCTGATTTCCTGGTACGCCGTTTCGCCGTTGCGTTGTAGCCCGGTGGAACGCTCCGACGTTCAAGAGCGCACTTGGAAGTATAGCACCTGTCACCTTTAAGCATCAGTTTGTCGCCAACACGACGACACAACCGACAGACGGCATCAGTATAGCGCGCCATATTTAGACTCGCCTCCTTTTACGAGGCCGGCAGCCATTGTGCGGTACCGGCGTCACATCCTTGATCGCGGTTACCATAATTCCGGATGCCTGAATGGCACGGATCGCAGCCTCACGCCCGCTGCCAGGACCTTTCACCAGCACCTCCACCTGCCTCAGACCGTGTTCTCTAGCTTTCTGGGCAGCTTGCTGTGCTGCCATTTGGGCTGCATATGGCGTGCCTTTCCTCGACCCCTTGAACCCCGCTGTGCCCGAGCTGCTCCAGGCGATGACATTCCCCTTAGCATCGGTCATGATCACGATAGTATTGTTGAATGTGGACTGGATGTAAGCCCTACCTTCGCCTACTTGTTTTCGCTCTCGTCTTCTGCCACTGCTCCTAGCTTTTCCAGGCATGATTATCTACTCCGTTACTTCTTTGCCAGACCACGCCTCTGTCCGCGGCCAGCCACCGTCTTTCGCGGCCCACGCTTGGTGCGGGCGTTGGTGCGCGTCCGCTGCCCGTGGACCGGCAAGCCGCGGCGATGTCTGATACCGCGATAGCAGCCGATCTCGATGAGCCTCTTGATATTAAGGTTGACCTCCTTGCGCAGCTCACCTTCGACTGTATACTCCCGGTCGATGATCTCGCGTATACGGGTTAGCTCCTGCTCCTTAAGGTCCTTTACCTTGGCATCGGGGTTTACCCCGGCTGTCTGAAGCACCTTGCGGCTCAGGGTAGGCCCTATACCATGAATGTACTGCAGCGAGATATAGACCTTCTTTTCGTTGGGTATGTCGACACCAGCGATTCGTGCCATCTTTCACCTGCTCCTCTTTTTATCCCTGTCTTTGCTTATGCTTCGGGTTCTCACAAATGACACGTACCACTCCATGGCGCCGGATAATTTTGCACTTGGCACAGCGGCGTTTCACTGACGATCTTACTTTCATGTCCAATCACCAATGTTCAATAGTCAAAAACTTTTAAATAATATACTTTATTGCCAATCCTGTCAAAATGTCAATGGGAAAAGCCTCACTTCAACCTGTAGGTTATCCGCCCCCGCGACAGATCGTACGGGGAAAGCTCCACCAGCACCCTGTCCTGTGGTAGAATGCGGACATAGTATTTCCGCATCTTTCCCGAGACATGGGCTAAGACCACATGTCCATTGGGTAGTTGCACCCGAAAGGTGGCATTCGGTAGCGACTCGATCACCACTCCTTCGACCTCTATGCTCTCTTTCTTAGGCATACAAAACAATTAT
This sequence comes from Chloroflexota bacterium, assembly GCA_036821185.1. GTDB lineage: Bacteria > Chloroflexota > Dehalococcoidia > GIF9 > UBA5629 > CALJTV01. The sequence goes on from DAISKD010000002.1 coordinate 47,003, forward strand.
ACCAGAGTGAGTATTTCCGCCTCATCATCTGTGATTACAATGGTGTGCTCAAAATGGGCCGCCAGACTTCCGTCAGCGGTAAGCACCGTCCACCGGTTAGGGGCGACCCTCGTTCGCCAGTCGCCAGCGGTAACCATCGGCTCCACCGCCAGCGTCATCCCTCTTTGAAGCAGAGGCCCCCCTCCTGGCGAGCCGAAATTGGGCACCAGCGGGTCTTCATGCAGGTCCCTGCCTATTCCATGTCCAGAATACTCGCGCACCACCGAAAACCCTTTCCCCTCAACATAGCTCTGGATCGCTGCTGATATATCTCCCACATAGCCACCGCAGCGCGCCGCCTTTATCCCCATCATCAGGGCGGTCCTAGTCACATTTATCAGCTCTTCTGCCTGCGCGCTCAGCCTGCCAACGCCCACAGTGATAGCAGCATCACCGTGTAAACCGTTGACTACGGCACCGAAATCTAACGACACTACATCACCTTCTTTAAGCTCCCGCTCACCGGGTATACCGTGCACAATCTCGTCATTCACCGAGACGCAAAGATGTGCCGGAAACCCCCGGTAACCTTTGAATGAAGCTCTAGCGCCGTATCTCTTTACTTCTCTCATAGCTACCATATCAAGATGGCGTGTGGTCACCCCAGGTCTTATCTCTTCCTTCAGCCTCTCCAGCACCACAGCCACTATCCTGCCGGCCTGACGCATAAAGGCTATCTCCTGTGGCGACTTGATAATTATCACGGTCACCCATGTTCCGCTACTTTTTGTCTACAGAACTGACTATCGCTTCAGCCACGTCCTCAATGCCACGCTGACCATTTACCCGTACCAGCTTGCCCTGGGCCTGATAATAGTCCAGAAGCGGCACTGTCTGGTCAAAATAGACCCTGAGGCGTTCCTTCACCGTCTCCACTCTGTCATCAGGACGCTGGTACAGTTCACCGCCACACCTGTCGCATACCACCGCTACCTTCGGCGGAGAGGTGACCTCGTGGTATGGTGCCTGGCATTTACGGCACACCCACCGTCCTCCTAAACGTTTCAGCAGCTCCGCTTCTGACACTTCAATGTACACCACCCTGTCTATGGCTTTGCCCCGTGCGGCCAGCATCCTGTCTAGTGCCTCAGCCTGAGCAAGGGTGCGCGGAAAACCGTCAAAAATGCAGCCCTCCCGGCAGTCCTGCGCATCAAGGCGCTTCGACACCAGTTCTATGGTTACCTCATCGGGCACCAGCTCCCCTTTTTCCATATATCCCTTGACCTTTTTCCCCAGCTCTGTGCCCTTCTCCACCGCCTCACGGAACAGGTCACCAGAAGCTATATGGGCTAAGGACAGTCTCTTGGAAACAATAGCTGCCTGAGTCCCTTTGCCAGCTCCAGGTGCACCAAGAAAGACGAGATACATCTGACAAGCTACCTCAGGAAACCCTCATAGCGGCGCATAGTCAGCTGGGCTTCGATCTGCTTCATTGTGTCTAGGGCAACACCGACAACTATTAGTAAGCCCGTGCTCGATATAGTCAGCACCGCTACATCAGTTATGCTACGGATGAAAAAGGGCAACACCGCCACCGTGGCGAGGAACAGCGCACCACCCCAGGTTATCCTGGTTATCACCCCGTTAAGATATTCTGTGGTGGGCTTCCCCGGACGCACTCCAGGAATAAAACCACCCTGGCGTTGCAATGTCCGCGCCAGGTCCATCTGCTCGAATATGACCATGGTATAGAAAAAGGCGAATGCTACCACCATCAGGAAATAGAGCGCCCAATAAAACAATCCCCGGGGGAGGGGAGCGTCGGGGTTAAACCAGTCCATGATAGCGTTGGCAAAGTTCGGCTCCTGCCCCATTGGGCTGGCGAAATAGCTGGCAATGGTGCCGGGAAAGATCATCAGCGAGATGGCAAAGATGAGCGGTATCATACCGGCAGAGTTCACCTTGAGCGGAATATGCGTGGAGCCGGTCTGGCGGTACATCCGGGCGCCGCGAAATGTCGTCCGGGCATACTGGACAGGAATGCGACGGTGTGCCTCGGTGAACATGACTATAAAGGCTATGGTAACCAGTCCCAGAAGGGTAAAAGCGATAAGCCCCGTAATGTTCTCCCTCACGATAAGGCCGCGCCCGATCATCTCAGGGAGTTGGGCAACGATGCCGCCGAAAATGATTATGGAGACTCCGTTGCCGACGCCCCGCTCTGTGATTAGCCCCCCCAACCAGACAAGGAATATGGTGCCAGCGGTCAGCGAAAGTACCATGGCAAATGTTGGGAATGCTGCCGCCGTGCTCACCACCCCCTGACTCCGCAGCAGGTTTATCTGGGCATAGCCCTGCAAAGCAGCCAGGGGCACCGTCAGCCAGTGTGTGATCTGGCTGATCCTCCGCCTGCCAGCCTCACCCTCCTGCGAAAGCGCCCTCAGTGCCGGTATAACCGGTACCAGCAGCTGCATCACGATGGAAGCGGTTATGTAGGGGTAGACCCCCATCGCTGCTACGCTGAAGTTGCGCATGGCCCCACCGGTGAACAGGTCGAGCATGCCCAATAGCTGGTTCCGCTCAAAGAGGTCGCGCATCGCCACCACATCCAGACCTGGCATGGGGATATGGGCGATGAACCGGAAGACCACCAGCATGGCAAAAGTAAACACCAGTCGACGCCTCAAGTCAGGCAACGAAAAGGCGTCAATCATTGCCTGAATAAGACGGGGCCTTCCTGATACCTGCTGCATGGCTAAATGCGCTCCACCCTCCCCCCAACAGCCAGTATCTTCTTCTCGGCAGAAGCGGAGAATTCGTTGGCTTTCACCACCAGCGGGCAGTTGATGTCCCCATCCCCCAAGACTTTGATCGGTCGTCCTTTACTCTTGACTAGACCGGCATCAAAGAGAACCTGGGGGGTGACCTCAGTGTTAGGCGGAAAAGCTTTCAACTGCCCCACATTGACGATTTGGTACTCAGTCTTGAAGATGTTAGTAAAGCCACGCTTGTGCGGCAAACGTTTAACCAGCGGCAGCTGCCCACCTTCAAATCCGGGACGCACCCCACCGCCGGAACGCGACTTTTGCCCCTTGCAGCCGCGTCCCGAATAACTACCATGACCGCTGCCATCGCCACAGCCAACCCGTTTTCTTTTGCGCCTAGCTCCCGCAGGAGGTTTCAGTTCATGCTGCTCCATCTTCGATCACTTCCATTCTGACCAGATGCTTGACTTTGGCTACCATACCTCTTATGGCAGGCGAGTCCTCATGCTCCACCGTTTGTTGAAGACGGCGGAACCCTAAGGCCTTAAGTGTCCGCCTCTGGTCTTTTTCATAACCGATATCACTTTTGACCCAGGTGATCCGCAGTCTAGCCACCTGACTTCTCTCCCTTGGTCGCAGTTTCTCCCTTGCGCTGGGAAAGGACCTCCTCGGGGTTTCTTAAGGTCGCCAGGGCTATGAGAGTGGCCCTGACCACATTTATGGGATTGGAACAACCCAACGACTTACTTAAGACGTCCTTTATACCCGCGGCCTCCAGCACCGCTCGGACACCACCACCAGCAATAACGCCTGTACCGGGTACCGCAGGTTTCAGCAATATCTCCGCCGCCCCGTACTTGGATCGAATCTCGTGTGGTATTGTGGTGCCTGACATGGCCACCTTGAACAGATCTTTCTTGGCAGTAGCACCCGCTTTACGTACCGCTTCCGGAACCTCTCTAGCCTTACCGATACCAGCACCCACATGCCCCTTTCCATCTCCGACCACCACCAGAGCACGAAAACGAAGCCTTTTGCCGCCCTTCACCACCTTGGTCACACGGTTCAGTGCCACCAGTCTTTCTTCCAGCTCCAGCTCAGCAGGGTCAACTTTTGCCTTGTTCTTGGGCATTTTGGTCACCGCTTTCATAAACACAAACCTCAAAAATCCAGTCCGGCCTTCCTCGCCGCTTCTGCCAAAGCCTTTACTCTCCCGTGATACTTGCAACCGCCGCGGTCGAAGACGACCTGTTTTATGCCTTTGCTCAAAGCCCTCTGGGCTACCAGTGTGCCCACCACTTCAGCCACCTCGACCTTTTTCTTCCCATCTGCCCTGCCCCTTATCTCCGGCTCAAGGCTGCTGGCTATTGCCAGGGTATGTCCTCTGGAGTCGTCGATAACCTGAGCATAGATATGGTTCAAACTCCGGAAAACGCACAGCCTTGGCCTAGCAGGCGTGCCCACCACCTTCTTTCGGATGCGAACATGACGCCTCTTTCGCGCCAATCTAACATCTACTTTAGCCATCTCATCTCCTTAGCCTTTGGCTGACGCCTTTCCGGCCTTACCTGGCTTGAGCCGAATTTTCTCACCCGCATACCTGATACCCTTTCCCTTATAGGAATCGGGGGGCCTTATAGCCTTGATTTCAGCTGCAGTCCTCCCCACCAGTTCTTTATCAATGCCGATGACACGGACACGGTTCGCTCCCTCGACCACAATATCTATCCCCGGCGGCGGTGTAAATTCCACCGGGTGACTGAAACCGACCTGCAAGGACAGCGCATTTCCAACCTTCTGTGCCCTGTACCCCACACCACTTAGCTCCAGGACTTTCTCAAAGCCCTTGGTCACACCCTCTACCATATTAGCCAGCAGCGACCGCGTCAACCCGTGCAAAGCACGGTGGTTCCTGTTGCCTGTTGGCCTGGTCACCTCCAGCTTACCGTCCTCTAAAGCGATAGAGATGTCCGGATGAAAGGCGCGCGTAAGCTTTCCTTTAGCACCCTCTACCGTTACCTCATTCCCTTTTATGGTCACCTTGACACCCTGAGGAACGTGGATCGGCATCCTACCTATGCGCGACATAATAGCTCTCCACAGAACTTACCATACGTAACACAGTAGCTCTCCACCCAGCTTTCGCTGCCAGGCTTGCTGTCCAGTCATCAATCCTTTCGACGTGGACAGGATAGCTATGCCCAGCCCGCCGTAAACGCGGGGTATCTCACCGCGCCCCACATATACCCTGAGACCTGGTTTACTCACCCGCTCCAGCCCCCTCACCGCCGGCTGTCCATCTATATATTTCAGAGTTATCTTTATCATCCTCTGCGGTCTGCCCCTGAGGAGAGTATAATCCGAAATAAAGCCTTCCTCCTTAAGAATCTTGGCTATAGCTAGCTTCATCTTTGAGACCGGGACAAGGACGCTATCATGCCTCACCATCACGGCGTTTCGGATCCGAGTCAGCATATCAGCAATAGGGTCAGTGACCATAAATAACAGTCCTCCGTGTCACCAGCTCGACTTTCTCACCCCCGGGATCTCCCCCTTTAAGGCAAGCTGCCGAAAGCAGATACGGCACAGCCCAAACTGCCGGATAAAGGCACGAGGCCTACCGCACAACCGGCAGCGGTTGCGGTGCTGCACCTTATACTTCGGCGGTCGCATAGATTTAAGAACTTTAGATAGTTTCGCCATATCTCAGTAACCTCATTGCTTCCTGAAAGGCATGCCCAGACACTCGAGCAGGTACCTGCCTTCCTCTGCAGTGGCTGCCGTGGTCACTATGGTTATCTCCAGTCCCCTCAGCCTGTCCACCTTATCATATTCAATCTCCGGAAAAACGATCTGTTCCTTAAGTCCCAATGTATAGTTGCCAGCGCCATCAAAGGAGTCCCGTGGCACCCCCTGAAAATCCCGCACCCGCGGCAGCACCACACTTACCAGCTTATCAAAGAAATCGTACATCCTCTTGCCCCTGAGGGTCACCATCATCCCCACGGGCACACCAGCCCTGATCTTGAACGCCGCAATGGACTTCTTGGCCCGTGTCGTCACCGGATGCTGTCCCGAGATCAGCGCCAGGTCCTTCTCCGCAGCTTCTAGGGCCTTGGGGTTCTGCACTGCTTCCCCGAGACCTATGTTCAACACGATCTTGCTCAGCCGTGGTACCTGCATCACGTTCTTGTATCCAAACTTCTCCATAAGTTTCGGTACCACTTCTTTCACATACTTTTCCTTAAGACGAGACATGGCACAGGTACATCCAATCAGTCAATTACCTCACTACAGGAGCGACAAACACGCACCTTCCTGCCATCATCCAAAAAGCGATAACCGACCCGCGTCGGCTTGTTGCATTTTCCGCAAATGAGCATGACATTAGACACATGGACCGGCGCCTCGAGTTCGATAATGCCGGCCTGTCTGGCCACTCCCCGAGCCCGTGAATGACGCTTAATCATGTTTATCCCTTCGACTATCACCTTCTGCTCTTTGGGCATAGCCTTCCTGACCTTGCCCTTCTTCCCCCTATCTTTGCCGGCGATCACTAGCACGGTATCGTTCTTTCTGATCTTCATCGCTACAATGCCTCACAATACCTCAGGGGCCAGCGAGATTATCTTCATGAAGTTTTTGTCCCTCAGCTCTCTGGCCACCGGACCGAAAATACGAGTGCCACGCGGGTTATTTTTGTCGTCCAGGATAACTGCGGCATTCTCATCGAACTTGACATAGGAACCGTCAGGTCGATGGTACTGCCTTGCCACGCGGACGACCACCGCCCGGACAACATCCCCTTTCTTTACCACCCCACCGGGGATAGCACGCTTTACCGTACCCACAATAATATCTCCGACGGTGGCGTAGCGCCGCCGGGTACCGCCGGGCACATTGATACACATAATCTGTCTGGCACCAGTATTATCAGCTACTTTAAGTCTGGTATAAGGCTGGATCATCTCTGGTTCCTAAAAAGATACCCGCTCAAGTTACCTCACCGGGCTCAACCTCAACCTTCTCTTTCTTCTGCAATATCTCAACGACACGCCAGCGCTTCTCTTTGGAAAGCGGGCGTGTCTCCATTATCTTCACCACATCGCCAATGCGGCACTTGTTTTCCTCGTCGTGTGCCTTGAATTTGGCTCGCCGCCTTGTCACCTTCTTGTACAGTGGATGCCTCGTCAGGCTTTCCACCTGCACCACAACTGTCTTGTCCATCTTGTCGCTTATTACTGTACCTATCCTCACTTTTCGCTTGCCTGTCATGGGCTACCTTATTCCTAGCTCCCTCTCTCTTAATACCGTCTTGATCCTGGCGATCTTTTTCTTCACCTTTTTCAGCTCGCTGGTGTTCGCTAGCTGTCTTGTCGCCAGGCGAAACCTCAGATTGAACAGCTCCTCATAGGCTTCCTCAAGCTTCTTGGCTAGCTCCTCGTTACGCAAAGCACGGATTTCGTCAACCTTCATGCTGTCGCCTCTTGCTTAACGCCCTCTTTTACCACAAACCTGGTAGCTATAGGCAGTTTGTACGATGCCAGGTGCAGTGCCTCATGGGCCATATCCTCCTTGATGCCGCTCACTTCAAACAGTATCCTGCCCGGCTTTACCACAGCTACCCAATGATCAGGAGCACCCTTGCCACTACCCATCCTTGTTTCCGCCGGCTTCTTAGTAACCGGCTTGTCCGGGAAAATGCGTATCCACATACGCCCGCCGCGGCGCAAGTAGCGCACGATGACGCGGCGCGCAGCTTCGATCTGCCTTCCCGTCACCCAAGCACCCTCTAGAGCTTGCAGACCAAACTCTCCAAAGGCGAGGGTGTTCCCGGCTTGTGCCTTACCCCGTAAGTGCCTTCGCTGGGCTTTACGATACTTCACTCGTTTCGGCTGCAACAAGTTCTCTACTTACCTCCGGTGTAATATCGCCTTTGTAAATCCAGACCTTTATCCCGATATTGCCCAATGTGGTCTTAGCTTCGACAAAACCATAGTCAATATCGGCACATAGCTTATGCAACGGCAGTTGCCCCTGAAGGGTAGTCTCACGGCGGGCGATCTCTACACCGCCCAATCTGCCGGCGCAGCTAATTTTTATACCTTTAGCCCCAGCTTGCATCGTCCGAAAAGCAGCTTGTTTCATCGCCCTACGAAAGGCCATCCTGCGCTCGATCTGGTCAGCGATAGTCCTCGCCACCACCACCGCCTCCAGCTCCGGCTGCTCCACCTCTTTGATGGACAGCCTCACCCTCTTGCCACATATCTCCTCAAGGTGCTTCTTCAACTCCTCAGCCCGTTGGCCCCCTCTTCCGATAACGATACCCGGGCGCGCTGAGTATAGGGTTACCACCACCTCATTTCCGGTACGCTCGATCCCCACCCTGGCAACGCCGCCATCGGCACACTTTTCAGCTATAGCCTTGCGCAGTTTCAAGTCTTCCTGCAAGAACTCGGTGTAATGCTTTTCGCTATACCACTTGGACTGCCAGCCGCGAATTACACCGATCCTAAAACCGTAAGGATGTACCTTATGCCCCACTTGCCTCCTCCTCAACAAAGACTTTTATATGGGTGGAGCGCTTAAGGATGGGGTTGACACGTCCCCTCGCCTGAGGGCGGAACCTCTTCAGCCTGTGCCCCTCATCGGCAAAGATCTCTGTGATCCTAAGCGCCGTAGGTTCCATCTGAAAATTGTTCTCCGCATTGGCTGCCGCCGACTTGATCACCTTGGCTACCTCCCGAGCCGCCGGTGTGGGCAAGAACTTGAGCATCGCCAGCGCCTCGTCCACCTTCTTGCCACGCACCAGGTCAACAACCAATCTCACCTTCTGTGCTGAGATGCGTACATCCTTAGCTTCAGCCTTCACTTTCATGTCCGTAGCTATTACTTCTTCTTAGCCTGTACTGTCACTTGCGCTTTAGCGGTATGACCACGGAAGGTCCTGGTCGGTGCAAATTCCCCCAGCTTATGCCCCACCATATTCTCTGTAATAAAAATGGGTACATGACGCCGCCCGTCATGTACGGCAATGGCATGACCGATCATCTCGGGCAGTATGGTAGAACCCCGGGACCACGTTTTTATTACCGCTTTTCCTCCGGAGCGGTTAAGCGCCTCTACTTTTTTGAGCAACTTGGGGTCACAATAAGGACCCTTTTTTGATGAACGTGACATTTCTTTCTAATACTCCAAAATAATAAATATTACTCCTTTCGCCGCTTCACAATCAACCTGTCCGAGGGTTTGGCTCGTCGTGTCTTCTCTCCCAGCGCCGGCTTGCCCCAAGGCGTCTTGGGCGCCATCCCTCTGGGGGCCCGGCCCTCACCACCGCCATGGGGATGGTCCCGCGGAGTCATTGCCGAACCCCGAACCTGGGGACGCCTCCCCAGCCACCTGGTGCGCCCGGCTTTGCCCAGCTTGATTCCCCTATGCTCCACATTGCCCACCTGGCCTATAGTGGCCACGCAGGTGGACAGAAAACGGCGCACCTCGCCCGACGGCAGACGAACCAGTGTGTACTTATCCTCCTTGCCCAGCACCTGCGCTACCACGCCAGCACTGCGCACCAGTTGGCCACCCTTTCCCGGCTCAAGTTCCAGATTGTGTATCAGCGTGCCGTCGGGGATGGAACCCAGTGGCAAAGCGTTACCGGGCTTGATCTCGGCACCTTCACCAGCCGTTACAGTATCACCCACATTCAACCCCAGCGGCGCCAGTATGTAGCGTTTTTCACCGTCGACATAGTGTATCAAGGCAATGCGCGCCGAGCGGTTGGGGTCATATTCGATAGCTGCCACTTTGCCCGGCACGCCGAGCTTGTCCCTTTTGAAGTCTATAATGCGCAGCCGCCGCTTGGCACCTCCAGCACGATGTCGTACCGTGATCACACCCCGGTTATTGCGCCCTGCCTTCTTCTTCAATGGCAACAAAAGCGACTTCTCGGGCACGGTCTTCGTTATTTCCTCAAAGGTGGCACTGACCATGCCCCGCCTGCCGGGTGATGTCGGTTTGAAAGTCTTCAGTCCCAAAGCAGCCTACCTCTCTAAGGATGTCTCCGCTGCCATCGCGTCTTCTTCAGCAGCTTGCGATGTTTGTGTTTTGCCATCTTCTTTCTGCGCTTTTTTATGACTGAGCCCACGTTACTACCTCAGCTCTGACCTTTTACACTCCTTCGAAGAACTCTATCTTCTGTCCTGGGGCTAGGGTCACCACCGCCTTCTTCCACTCCGGCGTCTCCACCTGACGCCTGCCAAACCTCTTCGTTTTGCCGGGTACATTTACGATATTCACCTTGACTACATCGACCTTGAAGGCAAGCTCCACCGCCTCCTTGACCTGGCGCTTGCTTGCCCCTTTTACCACCTCAAAAGCATATTTGCCCTGCTCTTTAAGGACAGTCGTTTTCTCCGAGATTATCGGGCGTTTCAGTACCTGGTAAAGATGCATTTCGATCTCTCTCAAACTCAATCAGCAGCCGCTATCGCTCTGGCTCTGGGTTTCACGCCCCATAGGTCCTCGACCACACGCACCGCATCCTCGGGCATTATCAGAAACCTATATGATAATAAATCAGCTACGTTAAGCAACGAAGCCAGCATCGTCTTGACCTTCGGCAAATTACGCGCCGCTCTGACTAGCCTATCGTCTTTCTGACTTGTGGCAATTATGGCTGACCCCTCGACCTTCAGCGCGGCCAGGACCTTAGCCACTTCCTTCGTCTTGGGGCTGGCCAGCTCCAGTTTGTCCAGGACTATCAAGCGACCGCTTTTTGCCTTGTCCGAAAGTACACACCTGATAGCCAGACGACGCATCTTCTTGGGCACCTCCTGCCGGTAGCTCCTGGGATGCGGTCCGTGAGCTACTCCACCGCCCACAAAAATAGGTGCTCCAGCATCGCCGTGCCGAGCCCTGCCGGTATGCTTCTGCGGATATAGCTTCCTGCCACCAATATTGACGTCACCCCGTGTCTTGGTGTCCGCAGTACCCAGGCGCCGGTTGGCTAACTGTGCTACCAGTACTTGATGCACCACTGCCTCATTAAAAGGCACATCAAAGACGTCGTCCCTGACTTCTACCTCTCCCACTACCTGGCCGCCCACATTATGAAGCTTTAGCCGCATTCTTACCACCTCTGATGGCTTTTCTGACGAGCACCAATCCATTCCTGCCACCGGGCACCGCGCCCTTAACCAGCAACAGATGGCGCGCCGTGTCCACCTCCACCACTCTCAAATTGCGCACCGTAACCCTGGCATTGCCCATATGGCCTGCCATACGGGTACCTTTGAGCACGCGCCCGGGGAACGTAGTGGCACCGACTGAGCCCGGAGCCCGGTGTCTATCCGATTGGCCATGTGTCTTGGGACCACCGGCAAAATGATGTCGCTTGACCACACCGGCAAACCCTTTACCCTTCGAGGTGCCGATGACATCGACCAAGTCCCCGGGTTTGAATATATCGACGTCGATCTTCTGCCCCAACTTGAACCCGCTGACATCTTCGACGCGGAACTCGCGCAAGTATTTGAACAGCCCTAAGCCCTTGAGGTTCCCCTTTTGTGGAGCATTCAGCCGCTTCGTCTCACCAAAGCCAAGCTGGATAGCGTTGTAGCCGTCCTTTTCTTTCGTCTTAATCTGAGTGATAACGCAGGGACCGGCCTCAATGGCCGTTACCACCGTTTCGCCGTCTTCGCGAAACAATTGGGTAATACCTATTTTCTTACCGATCATGCCTGGAAACATCGTTAGAAAAACCTTATAACTTGATATCGATCTCCACCCCAGAAGGTAACTGGAGCTGAGTTAGAGCATCTATGGTCTTAGATGTCGGCTCCAGGATATCGATAAGGCGTTTGTGAGTGCGGATCTCAAACTGCTCCCTCGAGTCCTTATCGATGTGGGGGGACCTGATGACGCAGAACTTGCGGATATGCGTGGGCAGCGGGACAGGTCCAGCCACTATCGCCCCCGTCCGTTCCACGGTCTCCACAATCTGTACCACCGACTGGTCTACCAGCCTGTGGTCATATCCTTTGACCTTTATCCGAATTTTCTGCTTGGGCATACCTAGAAGCCTCTCACCTTAAATTGGGCCTGTTCGGTCAGGCTGGGGGGAAGCTCCTTATAGCAGTGGAACTGTAGCGAGTAGCTAGCCCTCCCCTGAGTCAGCGACCGCAACACGGTGGCATAGCCAAAGGTCTCAGCCAGCGGGATCAACGCCCTCACCGTACAGGTCTCACCGTGGGTCTCGATGCCTTCGATATTACCTCGCCTGGCATTGAGGTCACCGATAACATCGCCCAGGAATTGCGCTGGCATCACCACTTCCAGCTTCATAATCGGCTCCAGCAGCACGGGCTTAGCTCTCCTCACTCCTTCTTTCACGGCTATGGAACCGGCCATCTTGAAGGCAAGGTCTGAAGAGTCCACCTCGTGGTAACTGCCGTCAAATAAAGTGACCTTTATATCAATGACCGGATAGCCAGCTATAGCGCCGGTCTCCAGCGCCTCCCGGACACCGGCCTCTACAGCAGGAACGTATTCCTTCGGTATCACCCCACCCCTGAGATGGTCCACGAACCTGAAACCGCTGCCCAGTTCACCGGGCTCTAACTTCAACCATACATGACCATACTGTCCCCGACCGCCAAACTGGCGGATAAACCTGCCTTCAACCTCCACAGGCACAGTTATCGTCTCCTTATAAGCCACCTGAGGCTTGCCCACCCTGGCAGACACGTTGAACTCGCGATGCATACGGTCAAGCAATACCTCGAGGTGCAGCTCGCCCATACCCGCTATTACGGTCTGCCCGGTCTCCTGGTCAACACGCACCTTAAAAGTGGGGTCTTCCTCGGCAAGTTTACTCAGCGCTTCGCTTAACCTATTTTGGTCTGCCTTGCTCTTAGGTTCCACCACCATAGAAAGCACCGGCTCGGGAAAACGGATGGGCTCCAGCAGCACCGGGTGTGCTAGGTCGCACAGGGTATCGCCAGTGAAGGTATTCTTAAGCCCCACGGTAGCGGCGATGCTACCGGTATCAGCCATCTCGATCTCCTCGCGGTGGTTAGCGTGCATCCGTATGAGCCTACCGATACGCTCCTTTTGCCCTCTGGTGGAATTGAACACTTGCATCCCGGGTGTCACCACCCCGGAATACACTCTGAAGTACACCAGCCTGCCCATAAATGGGTCGGTCACTACCTTGAAAGCTAAAGCAGAGAAAGGTGCCTCATCTCTCGCCTCCCTCACGCCCTCTTCGCCAGTGCGCAGGTCGGTGACCAGTACCGGCGGGATATCCAGAGGTGAGGGCAAATAATCCACGATAGCGTCCAGCAGTGGCTGGATGCCCTTGTTCCTCAGGGCACTACCACAAAGCACCGGGACTATCCAGTTGGCCAGCGTGAGCCGTCTTATCGCCGCTTTCACCTCCGCCACCGGGATCTCTTTCTCTTCCAGATAGAGCAACATCAACTGGTCGTCATTCTCCGCCAGCTTTTCGATCATCAAATGGCGCTGCCTTTCAAACTCCTCTCTTTCATCATCAGGCACTGCCATCTCCTCCGGGGCAACTTCGGCATCATCAGAAAACAGCCATGCCTTCTGCTCGATGAGGTCAATAACGCCGCGGAATCCGTCCTCCTTACCCCAGGGCATTTGCACCGGTAACGTCTTAGCCCTGAGCCTGTCCTCTATCATTTTCACCGTGTGGTAAAAATCGGCACCGACCCTGTCCATTTTATTTACAAAACATATCCGCGGCACCTTGTACCTGTCAGCCTGCCGCCACACGGTCTCTGACTGGGCTTCCACGCCGGCGACCCCATCGAACACCACTACGCCACCATCCAGCACCCTGAGGCTTCTCTCCACCTCAGCGGTGAAGTCCACGTGCCCCGGTGTGTCGATGATGTTTATCCGGTGCTCCCGCCAGTAACAGGTGGTAGCTGCGGCTGTGATGGTGATGCCACGTTCCCTCTCCTGCTCCATCCAGTCCATGACCGCGGTCCCCTCATCTACCTCACCGATCTTATAGGTGCGACCCGTATAGAATAGGACTCTTTCCGTGACCGTGGTCTTACCGGCATCGATATGTGCAATGATGCCTATATTCCTCACCTTGTCCAGAGGAAAAGTCCGGCTCATCACGCTGCCAGCAACCACCTTTCTAGCCTGTTGTACCATTTTATACTGCGATAATGTTACCATCGATAGTGAGCAAAAGCTTTGTTGGCCTCAGCCATCTTATGAGTATCCTGCCGCTTCTTTATAGTCGCCCCTTGACCCTGAGAAGCGTCAATTATCTCGGCAGCCAATTTCTCTGCCATCGATTTGCCGCTGCGTTCCCGGGCAAAACCTATCAGCCACCGCATGGCAAGGGACAGTCCCTGCTCCGGCGCCACCTCCACCGGGACCTGGTAAGTAGCACCGCCGACGCGGCGTGACTTTACACGGAGCAAGGGTGTGGCGTTCTTAATCGCCTGCTCCAGCACCGGCAGCGGCTCGGTGTGCATTCGCTCCTTCACAAGGTCAAGCGCAGCATACATAATCCTGTCAGCGGTAGCCTTCTTACCGTCCCTCATCACCTTGTTGATAAGTTTGGCTACCAGCACGCTCCCGTATCTGGGGTCGGGTGATGGCACCCGTTCTATTACCTCACCACGCCTCGGCATTTAGACTATTCCTCCCCTACCTTGCTTGCTTTGGGCCTCTTGGCCCCGTACCGGCTCCGCCCCTGTCGCCTTCCCTCCACGCCAGCAGCATCCAGAGTGCCCCTGATGATGTGGTAACGTACACCGGGTAAGTCCTTCACCCTGCCACCCCGGACGAGGACGACCGAGTGCTCCTGAAGGTTATGTCCTTCGCCCGGGATATATGCAGTAACTTCAACGCCGTTGGTCAGGCGGACACGGGCTATCTTACGCAAAGCCGAATTCGGTTTCTTCGGCGTCATCGTCTTCACCTGCACACAGACGCCGCGCTTTTGCGGTGAACTCACCCCATAGACCGCCTTGTTCTTCAGCGCGTTGTAGCCAACATTTAGCGCCGGCGCCTTGGTGCGCTTGGTCACCTTTCGCCGTCCCTTCCGCACCAGTTGATTAATCGTCGGCATACCCAACTCCTCGCATAAACATTACCACAATGTCATCATTTTCAACAAGTAAAAAGCCACCTAGTTGTCTACCGGTCTACTTCCCAAAAGGTCTGCGCCCCGGTTCAACTAGCCGGCTTACTCAGGTTGTTACACCTAAACTAATGGCTAGTAGACGCTGAAGTGAAACTATAGCAAACTATTCAGGTCTTGTCAACAACGGCAGCAGCCTTTCCCTTTCCTTGGTCGCGTTGATGTGCTACGGTTTCTTTTTCGCTATACCTACCCTCCAAGGTCCGGTCAAAACGCGCTCAGCACTGCATCGGGTACCTTTTCCCACGCCTGTCGCTCTTCATCATAAGGGGCATCCTCAAGCCGGCACTGTTTCCCCAGTATCATGGTCTGCCTGCGCTCACCGTAGGTCTCCCAGCTACCTAAGCTGGGACAGGTAGGGTCACCGCGCCGCGCAAAAGATGTCCAGGCGTCCTGTATTTTTTCGGACAAAGCCCAGGCCTCCTCGCTGGACCCGGTGAAGTTGTCGTCCAGAATACCGAAGACGAAGCCCAGCTCCAACGCATGGCATGAGCCGAGGGCACCATCCTTCCACGGCGACACCCAGTCAAAGAGGTACATATAATTTCTTTTGTTGCGACTGCGGTGGGCTTCGGTGAGCCGGATTGCCGGTATACGGAAGATCCTGTCCGTCTGGATGGCGGTGAATAAATCGACCGGCGCAACCGACCAGCCGCGCCTGGCGCGCGCCTGGCGGTAAGCATCAACAAGCGCTACCGCATCTGCGCCCGGTATCAGCCGCTGGCAACGACGCAGTAGTTTAGCTTCGTCCATCTCTGCCAGCCTGGCATCCACAAGGGCAAACAGTTTCCACTCGTCCATGGTGGTGCCCACCATGATGACGACCTCGTCCGCCGAGCCATTCGTAATGGCACGGGGCGGCATATCGGGGACTACAGAGCCGTCGACGACCGGTCTTAAAGGCAGGTCGACCAGCCCTGATCTGGGGTCACGCGCTCTGGCGCTCAGCTCCTTATGGGCATCTAGAAGCTGTTCCGTAGTCAGCGACCACAGCTTCTCTGGTTCGCCGGGCTTTATGCCCAGGATGTCAAGAAACATCTCCGCCACCTTCACAGCGCGCTCCACGGAGCTGACATGGTGACCGGCGCCGCTCTGTAAAATAGCCTTGTGGAACAGACCTTTCGCTTCTGGCATTGCTAACAGCGTCCCCACGCTCATGCCACCGGCAGACTCGCCGAAAATGGTCACATTACTGGGGTCGCCACCGAAGTTAGAGATGTTGTCCCGCACCCACTGCAAAGCGAGCATTTGGTCGAGCAGCCCTTCATTACCCGTGGCCGGGATTTTGCCTTTGGTCACTTCGTTCAAGTTAATAAAGCCGAAGACATTAAGCCGATAGTTAATGGTGACCACCACCACGTCCCCACGCGTCGCCAGGCGACGGCCGTTATATACCAGCCAAGAACCAGCGCCGGTGGTGAAGCCACCACCATGAATCCAGACCATCACCGGGCGCTTAGCATCATCCAGACCAGGCGTCCAGACGTTAAGGTAAAGGCAGTCCTCATTCTGTGGCTGCTGCTCAGGTGGACTTAGTAGGGGGATCTCCATAGGCACCTGCGGGCAAGTTGCTCCGAACTCCTTAGCCGGTCGCACACCGCTCCACGGCTGTAGCGGCTCAGGTGGCAGCCAGCGCCTTTTGCCCACCGGCGGTGCCGCGAAGGGCACGCCCCGAAAAACGTACGTCCCCTTCCTGAGTATGCCATCTATTTTCCCGAAAGTGGTCTCCACGATTGCCCCTGTGGTCTCAGCCATAGCTCATCCTCCACTAAGAAAAAGTTTTGGGCTAATTGTAGTGGCTTTTTCTGCTAGCGTCAATCAGGCTGGCTAAGCATACAAAAGACGTCGCCAGCATTTTAAGACTGAAAATAAAGGGGGGAAGCCCGTAGCTGTGAGCGGGCTTCCCCCCTTAAGACCACCGGATGCAGCGCCTTTCTACTTGGCAAGCATCGACTGCTTCAGCTCTTGGTCAATCCAGATGTATCTGGTGTAATTCAAGACATTGTAATAGCCCAGCGAGGACTCGCCGCTAAAGTTCTTTACCCACGGCCACCAGAACCGATAGTAATATGGTCCTGGCATCTGGATGACATATACCTGCTCCATGATATAGGGCAACACCTCCCGGTGTATTTTGTCCACCGCAGCCTCGTCGGGGAATGCCGCCAGCATATCCTCGCGCGCCTTGTTCAGCACCGGGTCGTTTACGTAGCTACCATTAAACATCCCGCCACCAGTATAGTTAATAGCCTTGAAATAGGTGCCTATGCCCGAGTTGCTGGCCTGCATCATTTCATCATACGCCCTTCTCACATGAAGGGAAAGGTAGGTGGAGTAGTCCTTAGGCTCAATCGTCAGCTCCACCCCTATCTTTGACCAATAATCCTTGATAAGCTGCAAGACATCGACGACCATGCGGGTATTATAACACGGCATCTTGACCTTGAAGCCGTTGGGGTAGCCAGCCTCAGCCAGGAGCTGCTTCGCCTTCTCCGGATTGTAGTTGTACAGCTCCTGCACCGACTTCGGCATCTGTTCTAGTGGCACGTAGGCACCGGAATATTCCTTCACATGTATGATAGGCCACTTGATGGCAAGCCCGTCTCCGCCGAAGTACCGGTCAACTATCCCCTTGTAGTCAATCGCCATCGATAAAGCCTGCCGCACCCTCTTATCAGCAAAAGGCATGTCCTTCTTGTCCGTCCTCATATAAATACAATAGGTAGCATCTTCGGAAAACCGCGCATGTCTCAACTGCGGCATGCGCAGGAATTCCTGTGCTATCTCCCACTCCACAGTCGCTATGTCAAGCTGACCGGTGCGGAAAGCGGCGTGGAAGGTAGACTCGTCAGGTATGACATGCAGCTTGACCCCGTCAAGATATGGCAACTGATCACCCTTACCGGGACCGATCGGATTCTTCTCCCAATAGCTGGGGTTGCGCGTAAATGTGACTATGCTGCCGGGCATAAAATCGGTGAGCATGAACGGACCGGTGCCGATGCTGTTCTTCCAGTCATTCAAGTTGCCGAACTGTTCCACAGCATCTTTGGGGAAGATGCACATGTAGTCAGGTAGCAAGGTGATGACATCGCCGAAATACAGCGGGTCGCACTTTACCACCACGGTGTAAGGGTCAGGTGCAGATATGTCCATGGTCTCACATGCCTTGGGGTATGTCTGCCTCATGTAGGCTGTGGGTAGAGTGCACTGGCGCTTTAGGGAGAAGACGACGTCATCGGCGGTAAGCTCCCTGCCGTTGGTCGGCGGCTTGTTGTGCCACTTGACCCCCTTGCGCAGATGGAAGATTATGGTGTGTTTTCCCTGTATCTCCCATCTCTCAACCAGAGACCCGGCCTTGTGTTCCAGGCGGTTGAGCCCTCCTCCGACAAACCAATCGCACTCTTTGGTGCCATGCCCACCGGCATGCCCCTTGGTCCAGTCCCCAGTCCACAGCTCGTCATTGGTAAATTTCAGGGTGGTGCAATATGCGTGACCCCGGATTGCATCGTCAAAAGCGGGAGGGTCGGCAGCGATCCTTAAGTTAAGGGTGCCACCATAAACTGGCTTCGCCTTCTCCTCGCCTACCTCTTTGACGCCCCTGGCACAGCTGCTGACCATCAGCCCGGCAATCAGCACCAGCACCAAAATATACACTACCGTTGTCTTCTTTATCATTCTTGTTCCTCCTTTCAGCTCTAAAAATCTAAAATATGTGACCTCTCAGGACGAGACTTCCACAGCATTCACCCCCTCTACCTTATTCTGAATCTGGTGGTAAACGAAAAAGACGAGGGGCACAATATACAGGATACACTACACCTCGTGCCTTTATCGGACAAATACTGCTTCCCACCCCTAAAAACCTGCTATAGGATATACTTTAACAGACTTGCTGCACCCTGTCAAGACATGCCGGATGGACTTTGGTCACGTTTTTGCGAAAACCGTGGCACTGAAACCTGACATCCATTGGGAGAGACGCCATAATGCCGCAAGTCCTAAAAGAAACGAGGAAGCCCGACGAAAATCGCCGTCGGGCTTCCTCAAACTCCAACCGACTCTGGCTTGGCGCCCTTCTATTTGCCCAGCATAGACTGCTTCAGCTCCTGGTCTATCCAGATATATTTGGCATAGCTAAAGGTGTTATAGTAGCCAATCGAGGCTTCGCCGCTGTAGTTCTTCACCCAGGGCCACCAGAACCGGTAATAGCGCTGTCCCGGCAGCGGGATGGTATAGCATTGCTCGAACAGGTACGGTAACATTTCGGCATGTATCTTGTCCACTCTGGCTTCATCAGGAAATGCTGCCCCCATTTCGTCCCTCGCCTTGTTAAGCACCGGGTCATCTATCAAGCTGAGGTTGAACATTCCGGTACCAGTATAGTTTGTACCCTTAAAATAAGCGCCGACGCCAGCACCTGTCCACAAGGCCATATCATCATAAGCTCGCCTGACAACTAGGGACAGTAACACGCCATAGTCCTTAGGTTCAAGTATTAACTCCACGCCTACCTTTGCCCATGAGTCCTTCACCATTTGCAGCAGGTCTGAATATAGGCGCTGATTGTAGAAGATTATCTTCGCCTTGAACCCATTGGGGTACCCGGCTTCAGCCAGAAGCTGCTTTGCCTTCTCCGGCTGGTACTTGAATACCTCCTGTGCTGACGGTGGCAATTTTTCGAAGGGCACAAATGCATTGGCATACTCCCTCGTGTTCGGGACCGGCCAACCGTACAGCCTACCCTTGCCACCGAAATACTCGTTTAGTATTTTATTACGGTCAATAGCCATGGACAGTGCCTGCCGCACCCTCTTATCAGCAAAGGGAGAGTCCTTTTTATCCATCCTCATGCATATAGCCAGTCCGGTATCCCCCTCAAACTCGACATGCTTCAGCTCCGGTCTGTTCAGGAACTCCAGTGCCGTCTCCCAATCGAGAGTGGCTATATCAAGCTGACCGGTGCGGAAAGCCGCAATGGCAGTGGACTCATCAGGAATGAACACCATTTTAACACCATCCAGATATGGCAACTGGTCTCCTTTTCCCGGTCCAATCGGGTTCCGCTGCCAATAATTGGGGTTACGCACATATGAGATAACGCTGCCAGGCACAAATTCGGTCAACGTAAATGGGCCAGTGCCGATATTGTTCTGCCATTCGTTCATGTTACCGAACTGCTCCACAGCATCTTTGGGGAAGATGTGAGCATAATCAGGCAGCGTAGTGATGACGTCGGCGAAATATTCTGGCTTACATTTGATGACCACGGTATAGGGGTCCGGTGCTGATATCTCGGTGGCCCCAGCCGCCTTAGGGTATGTCCTCTTGAAATAGGCTGTGGGCAGAGTCAACATACGGTTCAATAGAGTAGACAACATCCTCAGCCGTTACCTCCCGACCGTTGGTCGGCGGCTTGTTGTAGAACTTGACGCCCTTGCGCAGGTGGAAGATGATGGTATCCTTGCCCTGTATCTCCCAACTCTCAGCTAAACATCCGGCCTTGTGTTCCAAGCGGTTAAGGCCACTAATGAACCAATCGCACTCACCGGTGCCATAGCCACCGGCTTTCCCCTTGGTCCAGTCGCCTTCCCAGAGCTCATCGTTGGTCAGCTTTAAGGGGTAAGTGTTGTAATGGGGCTGGATGGCATCATCAAAATAGGGTGTGAGCTCGACCCTGACCGTGAGGGTGCCACCGTAAACAGGTTTTTCTTTCTCCACGGCCACCTCTTTGACACCCTTAGCACAGCTACTACCCACAAGGGTGACGATAGCAACTAAGATAAAAAGGCAGGCTAGCATCCGGTTTCTTGTCATGTGTGTTTCCTCCAATTCAGCATAATGTGGTCCACGCACCTTGAACGCTATTCAGTTACCTTGTAGCTTCCATAATTATCACCACCTTTCTCTAAATGCTCCTGCAAGTACCAACCGTCAATTTTTGCTTACGCTTTGCGCCCGACTGACCGGCTTCTTGTTTGCCCGAATGCTGGCAAGGATGGAATCGGTCTGTTTCCTGATATACTCCTCCAGGGTATACCGCTTTTTCAGCAGCCACCTCCTATTTGCCCAGGCATTGGCAGCAACCACAATATTGTGGGCCACCAAATATGTGTCCTCTATTTCAAACTCGCCAGCTTTCACCCCCTCGGTGAGCAGCTGGGTGAAATATTCAACCTTCTGTATCTCCCGGTCGAAAATAGTCTGCCTTAGCTCCTTTGAAGCCGTCCAAACGATGTGATTGTGTAAGTTGTATAGACCTTGAAGCTCATCCGCATTCTGAAAGTACATCCTGATCGATTCCTTCAGAGCCTCAACAGGGGATAAGCCTTTCACCCGCTCCCTCATTTCCTTAAGCAAACGCTCATGATATGAGTTCCCATACTCCGTGCTCAGCCACAAAAGGTCATCTTTCGACCCGATGTAACGGTACAGCGCACCGATGGTCAGACCACAGGCCTCTGCTATCGCCCGCATGCCCGTCTCCCTGAACCCTTGGGCCATAAAAAGTTCCGTCGCCACCTTACATATCTGCTCCCTTCGTTTGGAAAGGAGTTCCTTATCGGTGATCGAATGCCGAATCTGTTTCATCATTTCCCCACCTCGATGAACTACTTCACGAAGACAGCTTCGTAACGTCGGGTAAGCGCTTGGGTTAACAATTGTTAGCTAACAATGGCTAACTGAGAATAACCTTTCGGCAGGGATTTGTCAAGTTGATATCCTGGCTGACCACGACAAATCTACAGGCAAATCGCTGGCGCGACCTCAGTAATTAGCAACCGGATAACGCGCGATCGATTACCAGTAGAATCTAGCGTCGCCTGAGTTGTTAAAAGTCCGTTATAGGACTGCCTTGCGCAGGCGGTTGCGCTCCTCTGTGTTACCGGCGCGTTTGATATGTTTATGACGAGCCCGCTTCAAGAGGCGTTTTTCTCTTTACCATGCCGGACCAGTGCGTAAAATTAAGCCCTTCTCTCCTTGCTATCTCCACCAGCGATTCCATAACGTCCGCCGTGAGCATGTCCACCCCTTCTAGAGACCAAGGGCAACCCAGCCGGCGGTACTTTGCCGAGCAAGTATTATTGAAAGCTAGCAAATCATAGCGTTCTGCCGTGGGGAGATTGTCTCTGATGAAACGGGCTATCCCCCTGATATTGTCTTCGCTATCGGTATACCCCGGTATCACCGGCGTCCGCACCCACATGGGTTTGCCCAGCCTAGCTATCTCGCGGGCGTTATTCAGCACCGTCTGGAGCGAAATCCCCGTGTATTCCAGATGTCTTGCCTCGTCTATTATCTTTATATCGTAGAGAACAAGATCAGCCATCCTGATTAGAGGCTGCAACCTCGTCCAGGTTACCCCTCCAGAGGTGTCCAGCACGACGTGTATCCCTTCCCGGGAGGCAGCCTGCATCAGGGCAAGCGAAAATTCAGGTTGCATCGCCGGCTCACCACCGGATAAAGTCACTCCCCCTCCTGACTTTTCATAAAATATTCTGTCGCGCAGCACCTGCTCAAGCACTTCATTTACCGTGACGCGTCGCCCGATTACTTCCAGGGCTGCAGCCGGACATGCCCTGACACAGTCGCCACAACAATCGCAAATATCTCTAGCGATGAGCATACCGTCGGAGGTGAGCTGCAGAGCCGACTTAGCGCAAGCTTTTAAGCATTCCGTTGCTCCGATACATCGAACCTCGTACCATACGAGGTGCGGCTGCATCTTCATCCCCTCAGGGTTGTGACACCAGGGACATCGCAATGGGCATCCTTTGAGAAACACCGTGGTGCGGATCCCTGGACCATCCTCGGTGGAGTGGCGCTGAATATTGAAAATCATTCCGGTAAGATTGTTCGATTCAGTCAACGAAATCCCTCCACCCTCTCTAGGCGCTCAGATTGGCTATCCGCTGATAACAGCAGTTATATTTCGCCAAACTCAGTTCGAGCTATTATGTCGTCCTGCAGCGGCTTCGAGAGGTCTATGAAACGGAAAGAGTAACCTGAAACCTTAACCACAAGGTCAGGGTAATTCTCGGGGTGCTTCTGAGCATCTTTCAAGGTCTCTACATCCACCGGATTGAACTGTATATGTCTCCCACCCAGTAGGAAGTAAGCCTCGATCATAGAAGTTAATTTGTCTAGACCTTCGTCCGTCTTTATAACACCGGGTGAGAGTCTCATATTGAACGTCGTACCGCTGCTCAAACAAGCCTTGCACGCTCTGGAAACCGAATGGAGTACCGCCGTGGCTCCGTTAGTTTCCGTACCATTGGTGGGAGATATACCGTTGGACACCGGTGCCCTGGCTAACCGACCATCAGCTGAAGCTCCACACACCAGCCCCTCGGTCACGTGAGTCCCGGACGATATCAGCAACGGACGATAGCATCCTCCTAACACCCTCGACCTATGGCTTCTGACCTCATGCTCTAAGACGCTGGTAACCCACTCGGCGAGTTCGTCAGCCCTGAGGTCATCATTCCCGTACTTTGGAGCCTTACGCAGCAGCAGTTGCCGGACGCTCTCAGCACCGGCAAAGTTGTTGCGCAGATGGTTTACCAGCTCCTCCATGGTGAGAAGCTTCTCCTCAAACACCGCCCAGCGGATGGCACTCAGCGAGTTCGTTACAGTGGCCAGCCCTTGCGCACCCAGTGTTACGTGGCTGTACCGTGCCCCTCCCTGAGCTATATCGTAGCCGCTTTCCAGACATCCCTCTATCGTTGATGACAGCAGTGGATTGGGGAAATATTTGGCGATCACCTCGTCTTTGATGTCCCCATGCCTGACCGCGGCACTCACCACGTAAGAAAGCTGTCCTAGAAAAGCCCCCTTTACATCCTCGAAAGTTTTGAAGGTGCTGGCAGGAGGAGTCGGCGCCCCCACACGTTTCCCGTCCCGGAATCGGCATCCTTCGTTCAAAGCAAGCTCCAGCACCTGAGTCAAATGAATACCGGTGCCGGCGGTATAGCCATTGTTATTGCACGAACCGGTAGGTTCGGCACACCCCACGATGGCATAGTCCCGCGCATCCTCAAGCGAATAACCGTCCTTCAACAGGTCCCTGATTATCACCTCGTCGTTGAAAAATGCAATGCCAGCACCTATACGGAGCGTCTGGCAAGCTCTTTCCAGGAAAGCCCGCGGTGTTCTAGCAGAAATCCTTACGCTGAAGCTCTTGCGCAGACCACCTCCAAGGGCATCGTGGGCATCGAGGAACAGGTAAGAGAGCTCGTTGGTCGCATCTTCGCCGTTTCGGTCAACCCCTCCGATGGTGACATTGTTCGGTCCGAAAACGAGGAAGTGCGATACCTTTATCAGGTACTCCTCCAGATACTCCAACGCCTGTTCTGGCGTTATCAGCCCCTTTTCAATATCCTGCTTATAATACGGGTAAAGGAGCTGGTCGAGCCTGCCTACAGTGTGGACCCCGTCATCGCCATAGCTGATTGCCAAGACGACTTGTGTCATCCACACCGATTGCAGTGCCTCCAAAAAGCTCCGCGGTGGATTAGCCGGCACCCACCGACAGCGTTCGGCTATCTCCAACAACTCTTTTCTTCTCTGTCCCTCCACCTTCTGAGCCATCTCTTCAGCCAAAGCCGCGTACCGATTGGAAAAATCGCATACCGCCCTGGCTGCCACTTGAACAGCCTCATAGAAATTCTTTCTGGTCTCGTAATCCTTGCTATCCTCCTTGAGCTCGCTTAGGGCTTTCGTTGCCCACTCATATATACCATTGAAGCCAATGTTCAGCACCCGTCTCAGCCCAACGATAATATGACCCTGCAGGTCCACGCTATGTGCCACCTCGGTAGCATCGGGGGCAACGCCCCTTTTTCTCCAAAACTCGGCTTTCAGGCTGCGGAGGTCCCTTCCCTCCCAATAAGGGAGTATCTCCTCCTTCAACTCCCGATATACCTCCTCCGGCATATTGATAACCTCACGGTCGAACTCCGGACTATGTCCGCCCATACCCGACAACAGTTTCAGTCTCTCTTCAGAAAGTTTACCTTCGCGAATCAACAGCGCCTTTCGGATGGCGGCGCTTACCAGGCTTCTTTCGATCCCCACCACACTGGCTACCGGCTTGAAAGTCTTCGAGCCCACCAGCAGTTCATCCTCGTTTATCCTGATAGACATGTTACCAAGCGTCTCCCTCAAGGCATGTGCTGCACGGAGAGCTGGCGGCGCCTTCTCCATCTGCTTCCAGGTCCTGGTGTAGTAACGCATTCGCTCGATATCTACTTCGTATGGGCTGGCGAACAGACGCTGCTTCAACCGTTGTATCCTGTCTGAAAGTGGCCTCTGCTTAACTTGGGTAACTGCCAGGGTCATAACTGTTATCTCCTTTCCATAAATTTCAAATGGCCCTACCGCAACTATTGTACACACTGCTTCTCGCTAACGCAAAAACGGGCTTTATGGGGAAACGCTCGCAAACCCAAGGGCGGCCTTTCAATACCAACCTCACAAGAGATTAACCTCATAAAAGACGCCGAGCAGACGCAGCTTCAAACGCGCTATCTCCTCCGAAACGGGCTTCTACTCGGCTGGGGCAGTTAAAAGGCTAGTGACTGTGCCCCTTTAATTAGTTAAGTTGAAACTCGGTCCGGGCGATGATGTCGTCCTGGACACGCTTGGGCAGATCGATGAAACGGAAGGAGAAACCAGAGACCTTGACCATCAGGTCGAGATAGTTCTCCGGGTGCTCCTGCGCATCCAGCAACATCTCTTTGCTTAGGGGGTTAAACTGCACCTGTCTGCCACCGAGAGCGAAATAGCCCTCGATCAAAGAGGCGAACTTGTTCAAGCCCTCTTCGGTCTTTATGCCCAGCGGGTTAACGATGGCATTAAGTATGGTACCGTCGCTCACCGGGACGGCACAGACCTTTGCTGCCGAACACATAACAGCCGTCAACCCGTTGCGCTCCGTCCCATTCGAGGGGGTGATCCCGTTGGACAGCGGCGTCCCGGCCAGCCTGCCATCAGGGGTAGCACCGATGGTCGCTCCCCAGGCAACATGCGTCGCCGAGGAAAGCATGTACGGTCTGTGGACACCTCCCATCCAGAACCTGTGCTTCCTCACCTCCCTGTTATATACATCGGTAATCCACACCGCCAGCTCATCAACGGAAGGGTCATCATTGCCATACTTTGGAGCACGGAGCAAACGCTGCCTTAAGTCCTCTCTCCCCTGGAAATTGTTGCGCAGACACTCGGCAAGTTTTTCCATCGTGACCAGCTTCTGGTCGAAGACCGCCCACTTGATGGCTGCCAGTGAGTCGGCAGCTGTAGCCAGCGAGCAGTTGCCGATCGCCGAGTGGTTATAACGGGCACCACCTCGAGTAACGTCCTCGCCGGACTCCACACAGCCTTCGATCGTCGCCGAAAGCAATGGCAACGGATAATGTTCGGCAATCACCTGATCCTTTAAGTACCCAGCTTTCACACATCCTGCGACAGACCGTGAAAGCTGCTCTTCGATCGCCTTCTTAAAATCTTCGAACGTGTTGAGGGAGGACACAGGGGCTGCAGGCGGTGCCACCTGCTTCCATTTCACCGGGTACCTTCTGCCCTCATGCAACACCAACTCTAGGACAGCCGCCAGCAGGACACCGTTGGTGGCGGTGTAGCCGTTATTGTTCCCGGTACCAGTGGGCTCAGCACAGCCCACAATAGAGTAGTCCCTGGCATCTTCCAGCGAATAGCCATCCTCCAGAAGCCCCTTGATCACCACATCGTCATTGTAAAAAGCGACGCCGGCACAGTCCCGGTGGACTTCACATGCTTTAGTCAGGAACTCCCGCGGTGTCTTTCCTGGATAAATCCTTACCGCCAGCCCGGACCGCCCACAGCCCTTCAGTCTCCTGTGGGCTTCAAGGAAAAGATAGCTCACCTCATTTACTGCATCCTCGCCGTCCCTGTCGATTCCACCGATGGTCACATTATTGGGACCAAAATATACATTGGTGGCGAGCTTTACAATGTACTCCATGATGGCCTCAAGGGCTTGTTCTCGGGTGAGCCTCCCAGCTTCAATATCACGCTTGTAGTATGGATAGAGGAACTGGTCCACCCTGCCCGGGCAGGTAATAGAGTTGCCACCGTAGCTGATCAACACCGCCACCTGGGTCAGCCAGACAGCCTGAACCGCTTCCATGAAGTTCCGTGGCGGGTTGGCTGGCACCCAGCGGCAACGCTCAGCTATTTCCAATAACTCTCCCCTCCTCTGTCCGCTAGCCTTTTGTGCCATCTCTTCAGCCAGCCGGGCATAGCGCTCGGCAAAATGGCACACCGCCCCGGCAACAATCTGCACCGCCTCCAGAAAGTCCTTCTTCCTTAGATAAGCCTTTTCCCCAAGCTTCCCCCTCTCGAAATCCGCCCGAAATGCAGCCAGCTTCTCTGCCGCCTGACGGGCAATGCCCTTGAAACCCATATCCAGAACCTTCTTAATCCCCACAATCACATGTCCCTGGGGCGGAACATCGCTGACAAACCACCCCCCCAGCGCTCTGGTACTGCCATCCTCAGCGATGATGCCGTTCTCCTTCCAGGCAGCCAGCTTGAGGACATGGACAGTCTTGTCCTTCCAGTAAGGCACTATCTCCTCTTTAAGCTCGCGGTACTCTTCCTCCGAAATGTTCGGCATTTCCTTCCAGAAACTCGGGCCCCTTGCCCCGAGGGCACCTCCGCGGACTTCTGCAGCCTCCGCCACCCATTCCTCCACCGTTTTCCCGGTGCCGTACAGAGATAACGCCAGGAAGATATGGGGTTGACCCACAGAAGCCTCAACATAAATGGGATCAGCCCAGTCTTTGCTCGACTTGGAGCCTACGATCAGCTCCTCATCCTCGATCCTGATGGGTATATTATGCAGCGTCTCTTCCAGCCCCTTGGCGGCACGAAAACACGGGGGCTGTCCTTCGGTCTGCTTGTATGCCCTGGTATAGTGCTTTGCCCTTTCGATGTCCAGCTTGAAAGTGGTGGCAAGTAAGCGCTCCCGCATCTTCCTGATGCGCTCCGGGACATATCCCGCCTGCGAAGCAACCCCGGCCTCCTGCCGGCTTACCGCGATTTTAGTAGTCTCCATGGCGTCCACCTTCGTAAAAATCTAGTACTGCAAGACTTCGACTACAAAAATTGTACACCTTTTCCTTAAAAAACAAAACGCCACTGGTTGTACCGGTCGGCCAGTTTGACGCTGCTTCGGTCATATGGTATCATTCACGATTGTGTCCACCAGTGCGTGACACGCCTCGGACACGTAGTTGATCTGAAAGGAAAAAGGAGTGCGTTATGATTTCATTCAGTCCCACCGAAGAACAACAGATGATAGTGAATATGGTGAAGCAGTTCGCCACCGACGAGATGCGCAAAATCTATCGGGAGTGCGACGAGAGCGGCGAGGTCCCTCAGAGGCTCATCGAAACAGCATGGGGGCTGGGGCTTACCTCGAGTTGCATCCCCGAGGGGTATGGCGGCGCCGGTGGTGAGCGCTCGGTGCTCACCGGGGCACTCATCGCCGAAGAGCTAGCCTGGGGCGACCTGTCGATGGCGATGCACATCCTCTGCCCCTCCCTGTTCGTCCTGCCCATCCTGGAAATGGGTACCGAGGAGCAGAAGAAAAAATACCTCCCCATGTTCTGCGGTGCCAAATTCACCGCAGCCACTGCGGCTCTGATAGAGCCCAAGTTCAATTTCGACCCCAACGAGCTGTCTACCACGGCACGGAGAGACGGCAATAACTACATCCTCAACGGCGAAAAGTGCTATGTGCCACTGGCTGCCGAATCGGAGGCTATCCTGGTATATGCCGCTGAAGACGGGCAGACACAAGGGTTCATTGTAGAAAAGGGAACGCCGGGACTGGAGATAAAGGAACGGGAAAAGAACATGGGTATCAAAGCCCTGGCGACTTACGAGCTGTCGCTAAAGGACTGCCGCGTGCCCAGGGAGAACCGCCTCGGCGGAGAAAAGGCGTGCGACTTTAACCGCTTGCTCAACTGTTCCCGTGTAGCCTTAGCAACGATGGCAGTTGGGGTGGCGAAGGCATCCTATGAATATGCCCGGGACTACGCCAAGACGCGCGTTGCCTTTGGTGAGCCCATAGCCTCAAGACAGGCCATCGCCTTTATGCTCGCTGAGACAGCTATCGAAATAGATGCTACCAGGCTGATGGTATGGGAAGCCGCCTGGATGCTGGACAAGAAGATGGAAGCGACCAGAGAGTCCTCACTGGTCAAGCTGTACGCTGATGATATGGTGATGACCGCCACCGATAGAGGAGTGCAGATCCTGGGCGGGCACGGCTACATCCGCGAACACCCGGTGGAGCTCTGGTTCCGCAACGGTCGAGGTTTCGCCACCTTCGATGGCATGGCTATGGTATAACATTAAGGAGGTATTGACCGATGATAGACTTCGAACTTTCAGCCGAGGATAAAGCAACCATAGAGGCAGCGCACAAATATGCTGAAGAGCTCTTTCGTCCCCTCAGCCGCTACTACGATGAACACGAGCATGAAGACCCTAAGGAACTCATCGAAAAGTGGGTGGGCTTAAGGTCGCAAGGCAGTATCTTCGGTCTCGGTGTAGCTGCAGCTCTGAGGGTAGAGGAGTTCTGCTGGGGCGATGCCGGGCTGATGCTGGCGATGCCCGGTCCGGGGCTGGGCGGTGCTGCTGTGTTCGCCTCCGGCACCAGGGAACAGATAGAGAGGTTCCTCAAGCGGTACGGCGAGGACAAGCCCTGCTGGGGTGCCATGGCAATGACCGAACCCCACTGCGGTTCAGACACCGCAGCCATCAACGCCACCGCCGTCCGCGACGGCAATGAATGGGTAATTAACGGCGAAAAGATCTTCGTCACCGCCGGCAAACGGGCGATGGAGGACTCCAACGGGCTGACCGTCGTCTGGGCTACGGTGGACAAGACCGCTGGCAGGGCTGGAATGAAACCGTTCGTCGTCGAAGCTGGTACCCCGGGTGTAAAGGTGGAGAAAAAGGAGAAGAAGCTGGGCATCAGGGCCAGCGATACCGTCACCCTAGTCTTCGACAACTGCCGCATCCCCTTCGACAACATCCTCGGTAGCCCTGAGGTGAGGCAAGTCGACCGCACGGACACCGCTGGCTTCAAGAAGGCGATGGCAACCTTCGATGCCACCCGCCCCATCATCGCCGCCATGGCCATCGGCATCGCCAGGGCAGCGCTCGACTTCGTTAAGGAAACGCTGGAGAAGGAAGGTATCAAGGTCCGTTATGGACTACACCGCCAGAAACTCACCGCCCTGGAACGGGACGTTATGGAAATGGAGTCCCAATACAAGGCAGCCAAGATGTTGATGCTACGGGCGGTATGGATGATGAGCCAGCTCAAACCCAATAACCTTGAGTCCTCAATGGCCAAGGTAAAGGCTGGACTCGCCGCCACCAAAATCACCCAGAAGGCTGTGGAAATACTGGGACCGCTGGGCTACTCCAGGAAATACTTGGTGGAAAAGTGGATGCGCGATGCCAAGATAAACGACATCTTCGAAGGCACCGGTCAGATAAATATGCTGGTGGTAGCACGCCGCATCCTTGACTTTACCAGAGAACAGCTTAAATAGTTCAGACACTTGATATCGTACGGTCTGGAGGGGCTGGCGCGATGAAAGTGGTTTACCATTCCCGATTCCTGGAGGTCTACGCCTCCAACCCCGCCGCCAGCCCCGGCAGGCTGGAACCCATCCTAGAGGAACTACGCCACCTCCAGTTCGTTGAACCCGAACCGGCTACCGAAGAAGACCTGCTCAGAGTACATACCCGGCAGCATGTAGAGTCCATTAAAAGGGAGACGACTATAACCCCATCGGAAGGCTTATCAAAAGAGCAGCAGAGAGGAACTGCCAGGGCAGAAGGTTCGCCGTCCTCGAAGGTGGCTATAACCACAGCGTGCTGGACAAAAACGTCAGAGCTTTTGTGGAGGGACTGGACTGAGCTCTGTCTCTACGGTGGGCACTTGGCGCAGACGGAGCGGAACAAGGTGGTGCTGAGATAGCGGTCCCCACGGTCCGGTAGTATGACAACGATGGTGCCGGAGCGCATCCTCTTCGCCAGCCGCAGTGCTCCCACCACGGCAGCACCGCTTGACATACCGACAAACAGCCCTTCTTTGACCGCTAACAGCCTAGTCGTCTCAAAAGCCTCCTCGTCTTCAACCACCACCTTGTCGTCGCAGAGCTCCGGACGATAAATCTTGGGTACGATGGACTCACTCAGGTTTTTCAAACCCTGGATGGCGTGACCTACAGTGGGCTCAACAGCCACAATTTTGACCTCTGGTTTTTTCTCCTTAAAGTATTTCGATACCCCCATCAGCGTGCCCGTCGTCCCGATGCCGGCCACGAACACATCCACCTCTCCATTCGTCTGAGAGAAGATCTCCGGACCAGTAGTCTCATAGTGAGCAAGCACGTTGTACTCATTATCGAACTGGTTGGGCATATAGTATTTTTCCGGCTCCTCCATCACAAGCTGGTGCGCCCTTCTGATGGCACCGTCGGTGCCCTCGTCACCCGGCGTCAGCACCACCTCAGCCCCGAAAGCAGTAAGAGTGCGCTGTCTCTCCACGCTGACGCACTCCGGCATAAAAAGCTTTACCCGGTAGCCTCTGGCAGCGCCCATCATCGCCAGCGCAATGCCCATATTCCCTGATGTCGGCTCCACTATCGTTTTCTGCGGGGTAAGCTCACCGCTCGCTTCAGCTTTCATTATCATGTAATATGCCGGGCGGTCTTTGACCGAGCCACCAGGATTAGCGCCTTCGAACTTTCCCAAAATGCGCACCTTCGGATTACCGTTGAGGTTGGTCAGCTCCACCAGCGGCGTATTGCCGATGGTACTAAACAAGCTAAACTTTCCAGTTGCAGTTTTCAGACTTGCCCTGTTTCTCAATCTGCCACCGTGCCTGCAGAAAATTTTTTATCCTGACAAAACATACCAAGTTTACGACAAATGCCACCGCCGTATCAAGCCACACACCAGCTAGAACTCGGACTGCCGCGCCTTGCCCACCGGACAGGGGCACCTTCGCACGTCCTACGGCAAATTATGCTGTCGAAAGCTTGACCGCAGCGTATATGGTAAAAGCAACGATGGCGAGCAGAATGACCGCGCCCATGGCTATGGCTAGCTTGACCCTGCCCACCTTTGCCCCCAGAAAATCACCAAACAGCATTGACACCGCAACACCGACGACTATCTCCACCAGCGTGATCGCAGTCTTAAGTTCGGGCATACTTTTTATCCTCCTTTTGGTGTTAAATTATACTACAACCAAGCACCACAACAACTCTTTACGCCACAGCTACCTTCTGCTATCATCGGAGGGCTATGACGATAAAGCTTACCTTTCTCGGTGCTGCCCGCAGCGTCACCGGCTCCTGCTACCTTCTCGAAACGGGGGAAAACCGACTGCTGGTGGACTGCGGCATGTACCAGGAAAGACCGCTCCGGGAGCGCAACTGGGCGCCTTTCCCGGTGCCCCCAGACACCATCGATGCAGTGCTGCTGACCCATGCCCATCTGGACCACAGTGGTCTTTTGCCCAAACTGGTGCACGATGGCTTCTCCGGCCCCATCTACTGTACCCCTGCCACCAAGGAGATCACCGAAATCATGCTACTGGACTCAGCCGCCATACAGGAAGAGGACGCCGAGTTCAAAAGGCTGCGCCACCAGAAGGAGAAAAGAAAGGGGCCTTATCCTGAGGTCCCGCTCTATACGGTAAAAGATGCCGAAGCCGCCGTACCTTTGCTCACCCCGGTAAATTATCAACACACCATCGAGGTAGCAAATGGCATCTCCGCCACCTTCTACGATGCCGGGCATGTGCTCGGGTCAGCGATGATAGAAATGGTGGTGCAGCAGAATGGCAAACAAAGAAGGCTGCTTTTCTCCGGCGACATCGGCAGACAGAATAAGCCTATCCTCCAGGACCCCACGACTTTCACCGAGGCTGACTACATCATCATGGAGTCGACCTACGGTGATAGACAGCTAGAATCGCCGGCTGAAGCGGCTGACAAATTTGCCGCGGCGATAAATGCCACCGTCAGGGCCGGGGGCAATATCATCATACCCAGCTTCGCTCTGGAGCGCTCCCAGGAGATGCTCTACTACCTGAACAAATTCCTCCTGGAAGACCGCATCCCCCACCTGCTGGTCTTTTTCGATAGCCCCATGGCGGTCGGTATAAACGAGGTCTTCCAGCACCACATCGACCTCTTCGATGAGGAGATGAAGGAGCTAATACGCCAGAAAAAGTCGCCCTTCCACTTCCCCGGCTTGAAGTTGGTGAGGACGGTGGATGAGTCCAAAGCGATAAACCACATCAGCGGCACCGTCATCATCATCGCCGGTTCCGGGATGTGTACCGGCGGCAGGATAAAACACCATCTTGCCAATAACATCTCCAGGAAAGAAAGCGCCATTCTGTTCGTCGGCTATCAGGCAGAGGGCACACTGGGCAGGGAGATCGTGGACGGCGCCAAACAGGTGAGGATACTGGGAAAGCGCTATCAGGTAAAGGCAAAGATAGTACAGATAGATGGCTTCTCAGCGCACGCAGACAAAGGCGAGCTTTTGAAATGGGCGCTTAACTTAAAGCGACCGCCGAGACATGCCTTCATCACCCACGGCGAGGCAAAGGCAACGGAAAGCCTCGCCAGCGCTATCAGAGAAAAGACCAGCTGGACTGTGACCATCCCTGAGTATCGCCAGGAATTTCTGCTCGACTGAGCCCACCGGTCACCTTGCCACCGCCCGCTTGCCCACGATCTCATGCCTGATGTACCACCGCTCTACCGTAGTCGCTACCTCCTCAGGCGTGTCGCATACTCGCACCAGGTTAAAGTCCTCCTCGGAAACAAACCCTCGTGCCAGAGTCACGTTCCTCAGCCAATCAAGAAACCCCTTCCAGTAGCTGCTGTCGTAGAGTATAACCGGGAAGGGCTTTATCTTGTGTGTCTGCATCAGGTTGAGCACCTCGGTAAGCTCGTCCAGCGTGCCGATGCCGCCGGGCATGATGACGAAGGCGGTAGCATACTTAACCAGCATCACCTTGCGTACGAAGAAGTGTCTGAAAGTCAGCGCCTTAGTGGTGAAAACGTTGCAGGGCTGCTCCTCGGGCAGGTCAATATTCAGTCCAATTGATGCCACCCCCGCCTCCACCGCCCCCTTATTGGCCGCCTCCATCACGCCAGGGCCGCCACCGGTTATTATGGAGAAGCCCATCTCCCCAAGCCGGCGCGCCACCTCCACCACCTGCGCATAGAGTTCTTCATCGGCCTTCAGCCGTGCCGAACCATAGATGGTCACCGCTGGTTCCACGCCGGCAAGGGCATCAAAACCGGAGACGAACTCCCCGATAATGCGGAACATCCGCCAGGCTTCTTCCTTGACCAGTTCATTGATCTCATATTCGTACGGCATGTTGTCCCTCCACAATACGATATTACCACATAACCGCGCCAGCCGCTAAACCTTTATACCACCGTGGACAGGGATGTTGACAGGTCGACTGGCAAGTGTTATAATGGTAATCGGTAAGCGGTTGCCGCTTACCGTATAAAATGAGGAAACGGTGATGAAAAGGATACGCATTAAAGAAGAACTTTGCATGGCCTGCGGGCTTTGTCGCGTCTACTGCCTTGTTGAGCACTCCAGAACACATGATGTTGTGAAGGCGTTCAAAAAGGAGCTCCCCCGCCCGCTATCTCGGATCCGCATTGAAAAAAACGGTGAGGTATCGTTTTCTCTCCAGTGCCGACACTGTGATGAGCCCTGGTGCGTCTACTCCTGCCTTACCGGTGCCATGCACAGAGATAATGTCACCGGGGCGATAACTGTTGACCCGGAAAAGTGCGTCGGCTGCTGGACATGCATTGTAGCCTGCCCCTATGGAGCCATAGTCAGAGATAAAGACCGGAAAATTGCAGCCAAGTGCGATCTGTGTCCCAGTCGTGACGTACCGGCTTGCGTGGCTAACTGTCCCAACGAAGCTCTGGTGTTTGTGGAAGAGGACGAGGCTAAGCGGCCTCTGAAAGCTAGTGCCAACACTAAAACTCATGGAAGGTAAGATGGTGACCATAATCAATTACGGCGCTGGCAACCTAGGCAGCGTCGTCAATGCTATCGTCGAGTTGGGTTATCAGCCCCAGGTTACAAGCAACCCCGATGACTTGCTCCGCGCCACGGCTATCGTCTTGCCCGGGGTCGGTGCCGCTGGCGATGCTATGGAGAGGCTGGACAACTCCGGCATGGCGGCTGCCATCCGCGAGGCAATCGCGGTAGGCACGCCTTTGCTTGCTGTTTGCATCGGGCTACAACTATTGTTTTCGCACACCGAGGAGGGGGGCAAACATCGATGTCTGGAAATAATCCCCGGGGCGGTGAAGAGGCTGCCCCCTGGCATCAAAATACCACACATGGGCTGGAACCAGGTGAAGCAACTGGTCGACCATCCCATTTTTAGAGGCATACCGGACGAAGCTAACTTCTACTTCGTCCACAGCTATTACGCTGAACCGGCAGACACCTCGGTTGTAGCCGCCACCACTGATTACGGCATTACCTTCTGCTCAATGGTCATTAGGGACAATTTAATAGCTACACAATTCCACCCCGAAAAAAGCGGTAGGTGGGGATTGCGAATGTATGCCAACTTTCTGGAAATGGCTTTTTCCAAGGAGAAATAGCATGGACATTCGAGAAGTAATCACAACCGAATATCTGATAATTGGCAACTCGGCGGGTGCTATCGGTGCTGTGGAGGGGATCCGCGCGGTCGATAACACAAACCGTATAGTAATGGTCTCGGATGAACCTCACCTGGCGTATTCTCGACCGCTGATATCCAAATACTTGGCTGGGGAGCGCGGCATGGAGGAGATCTTGTTCCGCCCGGCTAATTTTTACGATAACAACCGCATCGATTTTTTGCCAGGTGTGAAGGCCGAGTTCCTGGACGTAACAAACCGCGTTGCCCAGCTAGCAGATGGTAGGAAAATCGAATGGAGAAAATTACTGCTCGCCACCGGGGGTATTCCGATAGTACCGAAGCTGAAGGGCAGCGATAAGGAGGGTGTCTTCACCTTCCTGACGATCGCCGATGCCGGAGCAGTGGACAAATATATTGAAAAAGGACAGCGGGCCGTCGTTATCGGCGGCGGGCTTATCGGTATCAGTGTAGCCGAAGCCCTGACAAAACGGGGGCTGGAGGTAGTCGTGGTGGAGATGAAGGACAGGATACTCAATACCATCCTCGATGAGGAAGGCTCTGCCATCGCAGAGGAGGCCTATGCTCAAGCCGGCGTGAAATTCGCTACCGGCCGAACCGTCCAGGAAATAATCGGAGCAGAAAAGACCGTCGGGGTCATCCTCGACAATGGCACGGAGATTGCTTGCAACCTGGTTATCATCGCCGTCGGCGTCCGACCGCGGATTGAACTTGCCCTTAAAGCCGGGATCAAGGTGGACCATGGCATATTGGTAGACCAGTTCATGGCTACCAGCCACCCAGACGTTTACGCCGCCGGCGACGTGGCTGAAGCCTATGACTTTATTTACCGGGCAAACCGACTGACCCCCATATGGCCCAATGCCTATTTCGGCGGCAGGGTGGCTGGACTGAACATGGCTGGGCTGAAGACCGAATACACCGGCGGCACGGCTATGAACTCGCTCAACTACTTTGGGCTCGATATAGCCACCGCCGGAGCGGTGACCCCACCATCTGACCAAGACTGCGAGGCCATTAGCCAACGAAGCGACGGCACTTATAAAAAGGTCATTTTGAGCGACAATCGCATAATCGGAATGGTCTTCGTTGGGGACATCGAAAGGGCAGGGGTGGTATTAGGTCTGATGAGAGACGAGGTGGATGTCGCTAACTTAAAAGAGGTGCTTCTTGCCGATGATTTCGGATTGGCATACCTCCCCACCGAGCTCAGAAGAAGGCGACTGGGCAATGCCTCGGTGGTCAGTAAATAAAAAGGCCGGAGTACAGAGATGAGAGAATTAACACAAGTCAGCAATCCTTACTCCGACGATAAGCAGATAGATGCCTGCTCTATCTTCGGGATGATGGACACTTCGGGCAAACGCTTTTCTGGAAAAAGCACGATAACAGCCATTGCCAACATGCACGTCAGGGGCAACGGGCTTGGAGGTGGGTTTGCCATCTACGGACTGTACCCTGAATATCCGGACCTTTACGCCTTCCACATCATGTACCTGAGCCCACAGGGTAGGGAGGACACCGAGTGCTTCCTCAAACAAAAGTTTTACATCGTTCGGGATGAAGAGGTGCCTATCCGACCTGCACCGACCATCGTAAACCCTCCGCTGGTGTGGCGCTACTTTGTGCAAGTAAACCGTCATGAATCTAAAGAGCAGACCGATGACGATTATGTAGTCGATAGAGTTATGGACATCAATACCGGCATCGTAGACGCCTTCGTCTTCTCCAGCGGTAAGAACATGGGCGTTTTTAAAGGTATAGGCTACCCTGAGGAAATAGCTGAATACTTCTGTCTTGAAAATTACGAAGGCTACCTGTGGACGGCGCATGGCAGATTCCCGACCAACACTCCCGGCTGGTGGGGTGGTGCCCATCCTTTCAACATACTTGATTGGACCGTAGTCCACAATGGCGAGATCTCATCCTACGGTATAAATCGCCGCTATCTGGAGCAGTTCGGCTATCACTGTACTTTGCAGACCGATACCGAGGTGGTGGCGTATGCCGTCGACCTGCTGGTGAGAAAGCATGGTCTGCCGATCGAAATAATGGCAAAAGTATTTGCACCCCCATTCTGGGAGGAGATAGAACGCCAGCCTCCCGAGGAGCAAGAGGTTTATCGTGCCCTGCGTCAGGTTTATGGGGGGCTGCTACTGAATGGACCGTTCACTGTGATCATCGCCCATCACGGCGAGATGATCGGGCTCACCGACCGAATAAGGCTGCGCCCGCTTACCGTGGGCATAAAAGACAGGGTGCTTTACCTTTCCTCAGAGGAGTCGGCAATCAGGCTCGTCTGCCCTGACCTGGACGAGTCATGGTTCCCCAAAGGCGGCGAGCCTATTATCGGCAGCTTAGCAAAGCCACTGCAACCGAGAAAAAGGGCAGCGGCGAGCAGCATGGCTGGAAATAAGTAACCGGGAAGGAAACGGAGGAATGCTAACCAAAAGGATAATACCTTGTCTGGACGTCATTAAAGGACGTGTGGTCAAAGGCATCAGCTTTGCCGATCTTCGCGATGCCGGCGATCCTGTCCAGCTTGCCGCTTTCTATTATGAGGAGGGCGCTGATGAACTGGTATTTCTCGACATCGGTGCTACTCCCGAAGGCCGTGATATTACCGTCGAAATAGTAAAAGCGGTCTCAAAACAGGTGTTCATTCCTCTGACCGTAGGCGGTGGGCTCCGCTCGGTGGAAGATATGCAGCGCATGCTCGAGGCAGGAGCTGACAAGGTGAGTGTGAACACTGCCGCTGTTTACCGCCCCCAGCTTATCACCGAAGCAGCGCGGCGTTTCGGCTCCCAATGCATCGTGATCGCCATAGATGCAAGGCGGAACAACAATAGTAATAGCACCGGACCCGCTTGGGAAGTCCACACCCATGGCGGTCAGATGCCGACTGGTAAAGATGTCGTCCAGTGGGCAAAGACAGCTGTTGAATTGGGGGCAGGAGAGGTGCTGCTCACCAGTTGGGACGCCGATGGACACAGAGCTGGCTA
The DNA here is from genome assembly GCA_036821185.1 of Chloroflexota bacterium. GTDB lineage: Bacteria > Chloroflexota > Dehalococcoidia > GIF9 > UBA5629 > CALJTV01. The sequence goes on from DAISKD010000002.1 coordinate 85,721, forward strand.
TGACCTGGAGCTAACCCGCGCGGTGAGCGAGGCGGTTAAGGTGCCGGTGGTCGCCAGCGGTGGCGCCGGCAATCTAGAACACCTTTATCAGGCGCTTACCATTGGCGGGGCCGATGCCGTGCTCGCAGCCAGCATCTTCCACTACCGGAATTATTCCATTCGCCACGCAAAAGTTTACCTGAAGAAAAAAGGGATACCAGTAAGAATGGATCCGTGAAAGGAGTATGATGAAGACATTCCTGCCACCAAAATTTGCAGTAGAGAGGAACTCGGAGCGCTGCATCCAGTGCCAGGTCTGCGTCAACCAGTGCAGCTTTAACGTCCATTACTACGACCCGGACGATGACGAGGTGAGAAGCCGCGAGGAGAATTGTGTTGGCTGTCACCGGTGTGTAGTCTTCTGCCCTACCAATGCTGTAAACATCAGAAAAAACCCTTTGGACTACAGGGAAAACTATAACTGGCGCCCTGAGGCAATCGAAGACGTAATCAAACAGGCTGAGACCGGTGGTGTCATCCTTACCGGCATGGGCAATGATAAAGGCTACCGCATATACTGGGACCATTTAGTACTGAACGCCAGTCAGGTGACAAACCCCTCCATCGACCCCCTGCGTGAGCCAATGGAGCTCACCACCTTCATCGGACGCAAACCGGACAAGCTGGAGATAGATGAGGGTACCCTTAAGCTAAAAACGAGAGTGGCGCCGCAGGTAAGGTTAGAGATCCCAGTCATGTTCTCCGCCATGTCCTACGGGGCGGTAAGTCTGCACGTTCAGGAGTCCCTCGCCCGAGCAGCTACCGAAGCTGGCACCCTATGGAACACCGGCGAAGGCGGACTCCACCGGACGCTGTACAAGTATGGCAAGAACACCATAGTCCAGGTAGCCTCAGGCAGGTTCGGTGTACACCCCGAATACCTGGATGCAGCAGCGATTATCGAAATCAAAATTGGTCAGGGTGCCAAGCCGGGCATCGGCGGACACCTCCCCGGAGAAAAGGTGAGCGCAGATGTAGCCATGACCCGGATGATACCCAGGGGCACCGATGCCCTTTCTCCAGCGCCCCAACACGACATCTACTCCATCGAAGACCTGGCTCAATTGGTGTACGCCTTGAAGGAGGCGACCAACTATACCAAGCCGATATCGGTGAAAATTGCTGCCGTCCACAATTCAGCAGCAATTGCCAGTGGTATGGTCAGAGCGGGGGCAGACATGATAGTCCTCGATGGGCTGCGCGGTTCCACAGGCGCAGCGCCCAAAATCATCCGCGATAATGTGGGAATCCCTATAGAGCTGGCATTAGCCGCGGTGGACACGCGTCTCAGGCAGGAGGGCATTAGAAATCAAGCGTCGCTGGTGATCGCCGGCGGGATCAGGAATAGCGGCGACGTAGCCAAGGCTATTGCCCTCGGTGCTGATGCCGTCTACATCGGCACCGCAGCCTTGATAGCTCTGGGGTGCACCTGCTGCCAGCAATGCCACACCGGCAAGTGCGCCTGGGGTATCTGCACCAGCGACCCGGTCCTGACCAAGAGGATAAATCCTGACATCGGGGCGAGGCGGTTGACCAATCTCCTCCGGGCTTGGGGCAACGAACTGAAGGAAATACTGGGTGGCATGGGCATAAACGCCATCGAAAGCCTCAGAGGCAATAGACTGGCATTGAGAGGCGTCGGGCTCACTGATACCGAGCTGGAAATATTAGGTGTAAAGATGGCTGGAGGCTAAAAATGGCAAGTGCAGCAGGAAAAAAACAGGGAACGATAGTCAAAATCGACGCCAGGGGGCTACTGACTAAGGAGCTTAATATACGACTGAGGGAGGCCGTGGCCAATGGCACCAAAAAGATCGAACTGTTGAACGTATATGGACAACGTTACATTGGCACTGATATAGGTAAGCCCGTTGAAATTGAAATATTTGGCACCCCTGGAAACGACTTAGGGGTATTCATGGACGGCCCCAGGATTATCGTCCACGGCAACGCACAAGACGGCTGCGGCAACACCATGAACGAAGGAGAGATCATCGTGCACGGTCACGCCGGCGATGTCACCGCTCTGTCAGCCAGAGGCGGCAAAATTTTTGTCCGCGATAGTGTGGGCTATCGGGCAGGCATACATATGAAGGAGTACCAGGAGAAAAAACCGGTGTTGGTCGTCGGTGGCAGCGCCCAGGACTTTCTCGGCGAATACATGGCCGGTGGAATTTTGATAGTCCTCGGCTTAAATCTGGGAAAAGATGATACCCATCAAACCCGGTTTATAGGGACAGGTATGCACGGCGGGGTCATCTATCTCAGGGGGAAAGTGGCGCCCCATCAGCTAGGGAAAGAGGTAGGAGTGGCTGAGCCCAACGAAGACGACTACCTCCAGCTGCAAAAATATGTCACTGAGTTCGCCGCTCACTTTGGCTACGATGCACAAAAGATACTGCAACAAAGATTTATCAAACTTTTCCCTCTTCATCTACGACCCTACGGAAGACTATATGCCTATTAGAGCAGGAGGGAATAATGATCGAACAAGGGACACATCAGATAGAAAGAAAAGTGACAGCCATTCTAAAGATACTTCATGATTCGGCAACGCCTCTGGGAGGCAGGGCTATAGCCCAGCGACTTAAGGAACTTGGTATAGACCTTGGCGAAAGGGCAGTGAGATACCACCTCAAGATAATGGATGAGAAAGGTCTCACCGAGCAGATGGGCAGCCACAGCGGAAGAAGGATCACACAGTCAGGGCTGGAGGAACTGAGAAGCGCGCTGGTCTGCGATAAGGTAGGCTTCACCACCGACAAACTTGAACTCCTCGCCTATTTAACCAGCTTCCACCCTGCAGAAAGGTCCGGATTTGTGCCCATAAACGTATCTCTATTCTCCAAAAAAGATTTCCCCCTAGCCTTAAAGATTATGGCAGACATTTTTCGAACTGGGCTCTGTCCCAGCCGTCTGGTGTCCATCGCTGGCGAAGGCGAAAGGCTGGGGGAAACGATCATACCAGAGGAAAAGGTAGGCTTCGCTACCGTGTCCAGCGCTGCGGTCTGCGGTGTTATGCTCAAGGCTGGCATCCCCATAGACTTCAGGTTTGGGGGCATCCTGCAATTTCGCGACCGCAGACCAACACGGTTTATCGACCTCATAGAGTACCACAGTTCCACCGTCGACCCTTTCGAAATGTTTGTTGCCGCCAAGATGACCTCTGTGTGCCACATCGCCCAAGACGGCAACGGCAACATGCTCGCCAGCTTTCAGGAACTGCCCTTGCCATCAAGACCGGCGGCGGAGAGGGTTATAGAAAGCTTAAGAGCGTCAGGACTTTGTAGCTCAGCCTTCCTGGGAAAGGCAAACGAGCCCCTGTATGAAATACCGGTGAGACCCAACAAAGTGGGGCTGGTAGTCCCTAGCGGATTGAATGCCGCAGCAGCCGTCGCCGAACACAACATCTCCGTGATAACAAAAGCCACCAGTGGCGTCATATCTTTCGAGAAGCTGACTGATTTTTGGAACCTGTTGCCAGAGGTCCCTTTCATTTGATCTTTTGCTTGCGAGACCAATGTTGTACCGTGCACTGATAGTAGCCCAAAAGACGGTTGAGACCGATGAGCTCCGCTCAGAGCTTACCGGGATGGGGATTGTTTGCACCCTTGCCAGTGAGGCCACCGATCTCCTTGGACGGCTTACGAGCGAGCCGGTAAACGTCCTCGTAGTCAACATCGATAGTCCGCTATCTCCCACTACTCATGTCGAGTCGGTATTCAGGCAATTGCACCAAGTTAAAGTGACCCTAAACCTGCCCATCATCGCCGTCGCCTCTGAAAAAGAGCTACAGTATATCGATTCGGAGCCGGCGATAGACGACTTTATCCTCAAGCCATGGAAAAGGGCTGAATTAACATTCAGAGTAAAACGGGCAGTCACCCGGTCGAACGGGTCGCAAAAAGAGGTGTTAAAGCACGGAGGGCTGGTAATAGACACTGCCAGATGCGAGGTCTCTCTCGATGGTGTGGTGCTTGACCTGACTTTCAGGGAATACGAGCTATTAAAATTCCTCGCCATGAATAAAGGCAGAGTTTTTACCAGAGAAGCCCTGCTCAATAACGTGTGGGGCTACGACTTTTACGGTGGTGAAAGGACAGTCGATGTACATATCAGGCGGCTGCGGAGCAAGCTCGATGACTATTCCAAGAAATACATCCAGACTGTGAGAAACATCGGCTACCGGTTCAACGACAAAATCGGCGCCGAGAAATCAGATGCCGCGCCATGTCTATAACCTGTGTTTCGTAAGATAAATTTAACATCTCTGTAATCTGTTGGTAACAATTGGGCGGTAAACTGGTACCCAGAAGGAGGCGTAAAGATGAGCATTAACACCGGCGATACCGCTTGGCTGCTAATATCAGCAGCTCTGGTCCTGCTGATGACCCCGGCACTTGGCCTCTTCTACGGCGGTATGGTGAGAAGGAAGAACGTCCTCTCCACCATTATGATGAGCTTCGCCGTGCTGGCACTGGTGTCCGTGCTCTGGGTGCTTTTTGGCTATAGTTTGAGCTTCGGTCCGGATATCAATGGCCTGATCGGCGGACTCCAGTGGCTGGGCCTCAGAGAGGTGGGACAAGCACCCTCGTCCACATACGCCACAACGGTGCCCCATCTGGCCTTTGCCACTTTCCAGGCTACGTTCGCCATCATCACGGTCGCGCTTATCACCGGGACGGTTGTGGAACGCATCAAGTTCGGTGCTCTGCTCCTTCTGGCAACACTGTGGATGACGCTGGTATATTGCCCCGTTGCCCATTGGGTCTGGGGTTCCGGCGGCTGGCTCGCCCGGCTTGGGGCGCTAGATTTTGCCGGCGGCACCGTGGTCCATGTGAATGCTGGTATCTCGGCCCTGGCTTTAGCTCTATTACTCGGCCCAAGACGCGGGTTTAAAGAGCAGGAGACTATGGAGCCAAACAACATACCCATGGTTGTCACCGGGGCAGCCCTGCTCTGGTTCGGCTGGTTCGGATTTAACGCCGGCAGCGCACTCTCCGCGGGCGGTCTGGCGGCAAACGCATTCGTGACCACAAACGTCTCCGCCGCCTCGGCCACCCTTGCCTGGATGTTTCTCAGCTGGGCTGACCGCAGGCCATCCGTGCTCGGCGCTGCCACCGGGGCTGTGGTCGGTCTGGTGGCCATCACACCGGCCGCTGGCTTCGTCCAGCCCTGGGCAGGCATACCCATAGGAGCGATAGCCTCGATCCTTTCATACTACACCATGCTCTGGCGCATGAAGTCCCGAAGGGTGGATGATTCTCTGGATGTCTTCGCCTGCCATGGCGTCGGTGGCATATGGGGTGCTCTGGCTACGGGCATCTTTGCCACCACCGCCGTGAACTCAGCCGGGGCAGGCCTTATTGATGGAAACCTAATCCAGGTACCGATTCAGGTACTTGCTATCATCGTCACGGCAGCCTTTGCCTTCGTCATGACCTGGCTGCTAGCAAAACTGGTTGACGTCACCGTTGGTCTGCGGGTTACCCCGGACGAGGAGAGCGTCGGTCTGGATATTTCACAACATGGTGAAAGGGCATACGGAGGATTGCTGAGATGAAAAAAATAGAAGCTATCATCAGACAGGAGAAGCTGGACGCGGTCAAAACCTCGCTGGAAAGACTGAGTTATTTCGGCATGACGATCAGCGAGGTGTGCGGGAGAGGACGGCAAAAAGGGCTGATACTGCAGTGGCGGGCGGGGGAATATCGGGTAGAATTTTTGCCCAAAATCAAAATCGAGGTCGTCGTCCTCGATGAAGATGTCCCCAAGGTGGTCAATGCCATAGTCTCCAGCGCCCGCACAGGAGAGGAGAAAGGGGACGGCAAAATATTCATCATTCCTATTGAAGGCGCAGTCCGCGTCAGGACCGGCGAAACTGATGAAAACGCAATATAGCAAACAGTAAAAATAAATTTGGAGGTGAGATAATGACCAACAAAAGCAAAGACGAGAGTAAGGCATACGTACTAAAGATGGTGGAAAAGCACGATGTGAAGTTCATCAGGCTCTGGTTCACCGATATCCTGGGTTTTCTCAAAAGCTTCGCCATCACCCGTGAGGAGCTGGAGCAGGCCCTTGATGAAGGCATGGGCTTCGACGGCTCTTCCATCCAAGGGTTCGTCCGCATTGACGAAAGCGATATGGTAGCCATGCCGGACCCCGACACTTTCCAATTGTTGCCCTGGCGCCCGCGGGAGCATCACGCGGTGGCCAGAATGTTCTGCGATATCCTCAGGCCCGGCGGCGAACCCTTCGAGGGCGACCCCAGGTACGTACTGAAGTGCAACCTGCAACGCGCTGCCGAGATGGGCTATACCTACTACGTGGGACCCGAGCTGGAATACTTCTACTTCAAGGACTCGAAGGGTACGGAGCCACTGGATCAAGGCGGCTATTTCGATATGATACCCCTCGATGCCGCTTCAGACTTCAGGAGACAGGCGGTGCTCATCCTCGAGGAAATGGGCATCGGCGTCGAATACTCGCATCACGAAGTCGCCCCCAGCCAGCACGAGATAGACATGTGCTATACCGACGCCCTCACCATGGCAGACAACGTGATGACATACCGTCTGGTGGTAAAGCAGGTAGCCTTGCAAAACGGTGTCTACGCCACATTCATGCCCAAGCCGGTATTCGGCATCAACGGCAGCGGAATGCACGTACACCAATCCCTGTTCAAAGACGGCAAAAATGCCTTCTATGACCCAAATGACAAATACCACCTGTCAAAAGTGGCGAAGGGGTTCATAGCGGGGCTCCTGAAACATGCCCCAGAGATCACACTGATATGCAACCAGTGGGTCAACTCCTATAAGAGATTGGTCCCCGGATATGAAGCACCTGTCTATATATCGTGGGCAAGGCGCAATCGGGCTGACTTAATAAGGGTGCCGGAATATAAACCCGGCAAGGAACAGGCGACCAGGATTGAGTTCCGCTCGCCCGACCCCGCCTGCAACCCCTACCTTGCCTTCAGCGTCATGTTAGCTGCCGGCTTAGAAGGCATTGAGAAAGGCTATGAGCCGCCAGAACCAGTCGAGGAGAATGTATATGAAATGACCGAAGAGGAAAGGAAGAAGAGGGGCATCGGCACATTGCCAGCCAGCCTGTACGAAGCGATCCAGCTTTGTGAGAAAAGCCAGCTAGTGCGAAAAGCCTTGGGAGAGCACGTCTTTTATACGCTCATAAAGAACAAGAAGATGGAATGGGACCATTATCGGATCCATGTGACCGAATATGAACTGCAAAGATACTTGCCTGTCCTGTAACCCGAGGCGTAGCTGCGATTCGCTAAGAAACGCCGGGAGGAGAAACTATGAGACCATGATAAATCGCTATAGCAGGTAAGACAAAATAAAACTAAGAAGGAGGTGGAGTATGCCGTACGATTGGGGCCCACATTATATCGTTCCGACCAATGTACTGAAAAGCTATTCTGGGGTAGTGGTGCTGCGGGAAAATTTCGACCGGGAACTACTACATAGAGAAGCACAAGAGCTGGGCGTGGACGGTCCCATTGTGAAAATCACTAACCCATGGTACTATCGTAAGAAGGGGTCAGGCACCTGGGTAAGGATCGGGGAGTCAGCGGAGGAGCATGAAAACTTCCCGGTGAAATGGGACACAACTGTCCTCGAGAACGGGCAATATGAAGTTATGGGGCTAATGCACATATTCATCAAGAAGAACGGCGCTGAGATCGCCATTGCCCGGCAAAATGTAGTGGAGGTAGATATCCATAATCCATAAAGGACAGGCAGTAAACATAGGCGAATTTGTAACAACGCCAAGTGTATCTAAGTGGCAGACCACCGGTCTCGAGGGAAAGACACGACGGCTAAGGATTGCTTTAGCGCAGATAAACACCACGGTAGGTGATTTTTCTGGTAATGTAGAGAGAATTTTGACAGCCATTGCTGAAGCCAGAGCGCTGGGGGCAGACATCGTTACTTTCCCCGAGCTTGCTATCTGCGGCTATCCACCAGAAGACCTGCTGTTCAAACCGCAGTTCATCGCCGCGAATTTGACGTGCCTGGACAAAATAGTAGAAGCCACCAAGGGTATCACCGCAATAGTTGGCTTCGTGGACGCACGGGAAGACATCTATAATGCGGCAGCTATTGCTTTCAACGGGAAACTCTACGCTATCTACCATAAAATTTTCCTCCCCAACTACGGCGTTTTCGATGAAAACCGCTACTTCCGGGCTGGAAGCGAATGCCCGGTATACACTATTTGTGGCATCGGCGTGGGCGTTAACATATGTGAGGACATTTGGTATGAAGCCGGTCCCGCCACCGTGCAAGCGTACGCCGGCGCCGAGGTGATAATCAACATCAGCGCTTCGCCCTATTATGCTGGCAAGGGCAACTTCCGCGAGAGGATGCTGGCTACTCGCGCCTCAGACAATGTCACCATCGTTGTTTATACCAACCTCGTCGGAGGTCAGGACGAGCTGGTGTTCGATGGCAACAGCATGGTGATAGATGAAAAGGGTGAAGTGCTCGCTAGAGGTAAACAGTTTGAGGAAGACCTGATTGTGGTGGACCTGGATGTAGAGGCAGTATTCCGCACCCGCCTCCACGACCCAAGATGGAGAAAAACTAGCATAGCGGCCCACGGGCAACTGTGGCAAGCACCCAGGATAATGATATCAGACTCGCCACTCGTGACTCCCAAGCCACCGCTGCCCTCGAGGTGCTCCAGTGTGCGCAATCCCTCTGCAGAAGTCTACGACGCCCTGGTTCTGGGGTTGAGAGATTATGTGAGAAAGAACGGCTTTCAGCAAGTGGTCATCGGACTTTCCGGTGGCATAGATTCCAGCCTGGTAGCTACAATAGCGGCTGACGCCCTCGGAGCAGCCAATGTGATAGGTGTATCCATGCCATCGCGCTACTCTTCGCCTGAAAGCATTTCAGATGCCGAACTCCTTGCCCGCCAATTAGGCATAAAATACTTAAATATCCCCATCGAGAAGATTTTTCAGGCTTATCTCGATACACTCGCAGAGCAGTTCAAAGACACCAGACCCGATGTCACCGAGGAGAATATACAGGCTCGCATAAGGGGCAACATTTTGATGGCGCTGTCAAACAAATTCGGCTGGCTGGTGCTCACCACCGGCAATAAAAGCGAGATAGCCACCGGCTACACCACCCTGTACGGGGACATGGCTGGCGGCTTCGCAGTGATAAAAGATGTGCCCAAGACCCTGGTCTACCAGCTTGCCCACTACCGCAACTCTATAGCTGGCTACGATTTAATACCATCGAACATCATCAATAAAGCACCCTCAGCCGAATTAAGACCGGGACAGAAGGACACCGACACCTTGCCACCCTATGACCTCCTTGACCCCATACTGAAAGCCTATGTAGAAGAAGATAAAAGCGTGGAACAGATCATCGGTGCTGGCTTCGATGAGGCGATGGTAAAAAGGGCAGCCCGCTTGGTCGATAGCAGCGAATACAAAAGGCGGCAGGCGCCGCCGGGCATTAAGATCACGCCCCGCGCTTTCGGCAGGGACCGTAGGCTTCCGATCACAAACCGGTTCACCGGGTATTAGTCCCCTATAAACAGGCTTCCCGTCCGACAAATCGGATAGTATAATACTGCATAGCTGCATTTAAGAACGTGATATCTAGTACTGGCGCCGATACCGAAAGAAAAATAATAGCTATTCTGAAAGTGCTCAGCGAGTCCTCTGAGCCGCTGGGCTCTGTCACCATTGCTCGGGAACTGGAAAAACACGGTGTTTTCCTAAGCGAAAGGGCGGTCAGATACCACCTCAAGATAATGGACGAGAGGGGGCTCACCCAGCCTAAGGGCATAGATGGCAGAATGATCACTTCACGGGGGCTAGAGGAATTGCGTCTGGCCTTAGCTCCAGAGCGTGTCGGCTTCATCCTAGAGAAGCTTGAATTGCTAGCCTTTCGCACCACCTTTAATCCCGCAACTCGAACCGGACAGGTCCCGGTAAACACTTCTATCTTCGATAAAAATGACTTTCCGCGTGCTGTCGATGCCATGAAGAGTGCATTTAAAGCCGGGCTGTGCGTCAGTGAATTTGTCGCTGTGGCATCTGGAGGGCAGAAGCTTGGAGATGTGCTCGTTCCCCCCGGCAAAATAGGCTTTGCCACAGTCTGCAGCATAGTGGTAAACGGTGTCCTGCTGAAACACGGCGTCCCTATAGAGTCCAAGTTTGGTGGCGTCCTCGAAATCAGGCAGCGCATTCCATACCGCTTCACCGCCATTATCAATTATAGCGGTACCTCCCTCGACCCCTCTGAGCAATACATCCGCGCTAAGATGACCAGCGTCACCGATGCTGCCAAGACTGGTAACGGTAAGATACTGGCCAATTTCAGGGAGATACCAGCACTGGCGAAATCACTGGTTGAGGAGGTTGCCGCCGAGCTCAAAGCCGCCGGGGTCGATGGCGTGCTAGCCCTGGGAAATACAAGCGAGCCGATATGCCAGATCCCTGTGGGGATGAACCGGGTCGGCTTAGTGCTGCTGGGCGGACTTAATCCAGTGGCAGCAGCGGTAGAAGCAGGCATTGAGGTGGAAAATGTTGCCGAAAGCGGCATGATGGACTTCCACCAGCTAATCAGCTTCTGGGAACTGTGAGGTTATAGTGGTCGCCAGCTGCCATCGGGGCGATGTCTTATGATATGCCCTATCTGCCACAAAGACATGATAGTGGTCGAATATAAAGGCATAGAGCTTGACTATTGTACCGATTGCCACGGTGTCTGGTTCGATTCCGGCGAACTGGGGCTGTTATTGAAGTCGCTGGGGCTGGAGTCAGAAAGACCCCTGTTCAGCTTTATGGACCGGACAGGACCCGGTCACGGGGAGAAAAGCCACAAATGCCCTATCTGCCAGCGTAAGATGCGAAAGGTAACATTAGGCGAGCAACCCGCAATAATTGTTGACGCCTGCCACCGGGGCGACGGGCTGTGGTTCGACGGCGGCGAGCTGGCTGGACTGCTGAACCAGCTGGCCCCGGAGCCACAAGCCGAGAGCAAACCCCAACAACAGGTGACCAGCTTTTTGCGTGAGGTCTTTCAGGACACGGAGGCGGCACCGCAAAGATAACTACTTTACGGAGGTTAACAGAATGATCGCTTTATACATAGCCCTCGGTATCATCGCCATCCTTGCCATCGTCTTCATCTCCGTCTACAACGGCCTCGTCCGCCTGCGCAACCAGGTGAAAAATGCCTGGGCACAGATAGACGTGCAGTTGAAACGGCGGCACGACCTCATACCCAATCTTGTGGAGACTGTCAAGGGATACATGAAATTTGAAAGGGAGACGCTGGAAGCGGTCACCAGGGCCCGCAACCTGGCGCAACAGCTTCCCGCCTCAGCCGGCGCCAGCGAACGCGCCAAAGCCGAAGGCGAACTGAGCACAGCGCTTGCCAGACTGTTCGCCGTGGTGGAAAGGTACCCCGACCTTAAAGCAAACCAGAACTTCCTTGCCCTCCAGGAGGAGCTGACCTCAACCGAAAATAAAATCAGCTTCGCCCGCCAGTTTTATAACGATTCGGTAATGAAGTACAACAACCAGACACAGATGTTCCCCTCCAACATCGTAGCCGCCATGACCGGCTTTAAGCCGGGTGAGTTCTTCGAGGTCACCGTGGCTGAGGAGAGGGAAGCGCCTAAAGTCAGCTTTACCTAGACCTACCATAGCCTATGTGGGAGCAGATCAGGTCTAACCAGACCAGGACTATAGTGCTGGTAGTCAGCTTGGGGATGGTCTTCCTCCTGCTCGGCTACTTCCTGGGCATCTTTTTCTTCGACAGCGGCACCTTGGGGGTCATCATCGCCATCGTTGTATGGGCGGTGATGAACCTCGTCGCCTACTTTCAGGGGGATAACATTCTGCTCGCCATCTCCGGCGCCAGAAAGATCGGCCCCGATGACCATAAGCGCCTCTACAATGTGGTGGAAGAGATGAAGATCGCTTCCGGTCTGGAGAAGATGCCCGATATCTACATCATCGATGACCCGGCGATGAACGCCTTCGCCACGGGGCGAGACCCGAACAAAGCCGCCATAGCTGTTACTTCAGGGCTCCTGCAGAGTCTCAACCGCGATGAGCTTCAAGGAGTGGTGGGGCATGAGATAGCACATATCAAGAACCGCGATGTGTTGCTGATGGCAATGTGCAGCGTGCTCCTGGGCACCATCGTCATCCTCGCCTGGTACGGCTCCCGCTTCCTCTTTTACGGCGGCATAGGAAGGACAAGGCGGACGATGTCTTCAGGACGCGGTGGCGGCGGTGCACAGTTAATAATCATTCTCGTAGCCGTGGTGCTGATGATACTGGCACCGATCGCTGCCCAGTCCATCTACTTCGCCATCTCCCGCCGCCGCGAATATCTGGCGGATGCCTCCTCCGCCCTGTACACTAGGTACCCGCTGGGGCTGGCATCGGCGTTGGAGAAGATAGCCGCCTCACCACACCAGTTAAGGACTGCCAATCAAGCAACCGCCCCCATGTTCATCGTCAACCCCTTCCACAAGAAGATGACCGAGCTCACCAGCACCCATCCACCGATAGCGGAGAGGGTCCGCATCCTGCGTTCCATGGCTGGGGCCTCGTTTGCCGATTACGACCGCGCCTACAGAGAGGTGAAACAGGACGCCAGAGGCGTCATCCGCAGCACTGCCGCCGGTCTGGTGCCCATCCGCGACCCCAACCCTGAGCCCCTTGACGAAGTCCAGCAGGCTAGAGAGACTTCAGATGCGCTGTGGCGACTTAACAACTACGCTACGATCACCTGCACCTGCGGCACCAAACTTAAGCTACCGCCTTCGTTCAGCGCCCCGCAGGTACGATGCCCCCATTGCGGTAGACTGAACCCCACTCGATAGCCACCGCCTCGGTATGGATAAATTAGACTTACCCACCCCCGTGCAATATAATTGATGAAACATGAAAAAATTATCTTCAGCATTGACCACGGAGGTAGTCATGAATGCCGAGGATGCAGAAAACAATAAAAGGAAGGTCGAGGCTGAAATCCGGCAGATGGAGATAGACGACGTCAGCACCGTCTATCACCTTGGGGAAAAGCTTTTCACCAGCGACGAGTTTCCCATCCTCTACCGGACCTGGGATGCGTTTGAGGTCACCGACCATTTCACCTCCGACCCGGAATATTGTCTGGTCGCCGAGACCGAGGATGACAAGAAGATAGTCGGCTTCATCCTTGCCACCACCATCGAGAAAGAGGGTACGGCATGGAAGAAGTACGGCTACGTCAGCTGGATAGGCGTGGACGAGGACTATCGCCGCACCAACTTGGGCTACCGCCTGTACCGGCGACTGGAGGAGAAGCTACGCAAGAACGGCGTGAGGATGATAATCGCCGACACCGATGCCGATAACGAAGTGGCCATCGCCTTCTTTAAGTCAATTGGCTTTTCGGTAAGCAGCCAGCATACCTGGCTGGCAAAGACGCTGCGCCGTAGCCGGGGCAAACGGCAGAACAAAGACAAGAATCGGACTGATGACGAAAAATAGACCGGAAATAAGTACCCAGAGGTTAAAGCGCCTCCTCTGCTCTCTGATAGACATATACAGCCCTTCGGGGAAGGAGCAGGAAATCTCGGACTATGTGGAGCGGTATTTGAAAGGCTACGGGCTGCCGGTCAAGAAGCAGCCGGTGGATGACTCCCGCCATAATCTGGTCGTCTTCCCCGAGGGCGAGGATGAGGCAGAGATCTGCTTCATCGGTCACCTGGACACCGTCACCGCCCATGACCTTGAGGACTTCGGCTCCTCCGAGGAAGATGGTACCATCTTCGGACTGGGCAGCACCGATATGAAAGCCGGCTGCGCCGCCATGCTCGAAGCCTTCACTGTCCTCGCCACCGGCAGGAGGTTACCATCTGTAGCACTGGCGCTGGTGGTGGGAGAGGAAGAGGACAACAGCGGCGTTAAGGAGCTCGTCCGTGAGTATAGTTTCCCCTGGGCGATCATCGGCGAGCCCACTGATCTGGCACCGTGTCTCGGTCATTATGGCTATATGGAGGTGCTACTGCACACCGAGGGCAAGAGAGTGCACTCCTCAATGCCCGAGCTCGGACTCAACGCCATCGAGTCCATGCTCAAGCTCCTCCTCCACATTACCGACTATGCCTCTTCGGCACCCTACGGGCTGGTGTACAACATCAGGGAACTTTCCGCCTTCCCCGGCGGATTCGTCGTCCCGGACACCTGCGAGGCCTGGCTTGACCTCCACCTGCCGCCTAACTCGAAGGTCGACCTGCTCAGGACAGAGCTGGAGCAACTGGTCAAAAATGCCGTCGGCAGTATACCGAACCTCAATGTGCGGTTGAAATTTGAGAGCACCCACCCCGGCTACCAGATATCGCCGGAGAGACCGTTGATAGGCAAGCTGAAGAAGGTATTTGAGGAACTATCACTGCCCTGGAGACCGCAGGACTTTAGGAGCCATTCCGATGGCAATCTGCTCTGGGCAGCCGGCGTTGACCCCATCATACTTGGTCCCGGCAAACTGGAGCAAGCGCACACCCCTGAGGAATCGGTGCCATTTGAACAGGTGGTACAGGCAGCCAGGCTCTACCTTCACCTCGCCTTGTCACTGGAATGATGGCACTTTCAACATGCGACTGGATCGGACGCTGAACAAACACCTGCCGTTGATACCCGCGGCGGTCAAGGTCATGGAAAAAATGCGCCGCACCAGGCTGGTGATGCTCGTGCTCACCATCCTGCTCACCGCGCTATTGATAGCCATCACCGTACTTGCCGCCATACACGTGCCCCAGATTGCCATCTATGTGCCCATCATCGCCATAGCCCTGGCACTGGCACTGCAAAAATATACCGCCAGCTTCTTCGCCTTCTTCGTCATCACCTTCGCTGGCATCTATGACATCGGCGACAGGATCCGCATCGGCAACATCAAGGGCGATGTGCGACAAATAGGGCTGTTACACACCGTGCTCGAAGAGGTAGGGGAAGATGAGAAGCTTGGCGGCGAGCTCACCGGTCGTCTGCTCTATGTCCCCAACTTGATAATCCTCGACCAGCCGGTGCTCAACTACTCCAAAGACTATTCGGTGCAGTACACCACCATTGCCTCAGATTACATGTTCGACGAGGTCCGCATCCCCCTGACCACGGACAGCAATGTGGAGAAGGCCTGCAAAATCCTTGAGGACATCCTGAAGAGGCAGGACGAAGCCTACATTGCCGAAGCCGGCAAAATGTTTAGCAACGACTATCCCAGGTTTCTCGACGAAGCGCTCAACGGCCCCCGAGTCCTGATCTTTGTGGAGCCAAAGCAGGTCTGGATCAAAGGCAAATTCGTCACCCCGCTGAAAGGACGCAATGAGCTCCGCAGTCAGATACTGCTCCAGTTTATGAAAGAGACGGCTGGCTCCCCGGACATAAAATTGGCATAGGGCACAAGCTCAAAGTTCAATGGTGCCACTTTCCTGGGGCAGCCTGACCTTGATCTGACTATTCTTAAAATAACCGCTGTAGTAGCCAGGCTGCTCGCTGTGGACAGGGATGAGGTACTTGGGGCTTATGCCCCCGACCACATCTAGCAGGTCCGGACCACAGGCGTGCCCTGAGGCGTGCAGTCCCCTTTCCTCCTCGGGTATCTCCCACCTCCCTTCCCGCTCTACAGGCAGCCCGAAGCCCCTGATGCCGAAATATTCCAGCCAGTGCCACAATCTCCAGAAGTCCCTCATCTGCTCCTCATCATGCGGCTCGCTGGAACTATAGATATAGAGGCTGCCCTTCCAGGGTTGCAGGCTGGGCAACTCGTTCAGGTCCAGGAAACTGAAGCAAAGGATGAAGTCGCCCTGATTGTTCCTTACATCCTCAGCCACCACCACCTTATGGCTGTACTCCTTGCTCATCTCCTTCAGCCACACCCGTGATGGCGCCTTAGTGGCGATGGTCTCCTCATAGATAACGATATTTCCGTCCGTGGCTACATCCGGGATTTCCGGCTCAAGCAGGCGCGTTGTCTTCAGCAGGTAGGCATCCCTGGGCAATATCACCAGCTTCCGTCCGATATCCCTGGCGATTTGCAGAAAAGTAAGCAACCTGTCCACATCGCGGGGTGAAAAGTCGGCGATCACCAGTCCGCTGGCATCCCTCGCCGCCCGGCAGGCGTTCTCATAGACATCGCTCTCGGGCACATTCTCGTCCCTAGCCACATTGGTGCCCTCGATTATCAGGACGGTGGGCTTAAGTGCCGCTGCCTCCTCAACAAATTTTCTGGTCAGCCCACCACGTTTACCGTGGAGGCGCAGGTCGCCGCTATAAACTATCCAGCCGGCGCTCGTCTCCACCGCCCAGGCGCAGGCACCGAGGATGGAATGGTCGACAGGAAAGCAACGTAAATCGAACTGGCTCCGGCTGCAGTCCACCAGTGGTTGTGAGCACAGCGCCCTCTGCCTGGGCGTCTTCTCATAGAACCCCCAGGACCAGAACCGTCGGGCTTCGTCGCTGAGGGAGTCAGGTGATATGTCGCCGATGCAGAACTGCCGCTGCACCCTTTCCGTCTTATCGTCGACAACACATGCCTCCTGCTTCCAATCGGTAGGACGCATCAGCTTCGTCGGCGTAAAATAGCACACCTGCTGGTCGAAATCTGCCTTGCCCACGTCCTGCATCGCCTTGCTGATAAAAGCCGTCAGTGCCGTGGCATAGACCGGAATATCGCCCCGTAGCAGCGCTATGTGTCCGGAATGGTCGAGGTGGGCGTGCGAAAGAAGAACACCATGAACTTCGTCCAGTCTTCTATAGCCACCTCGATTGCGAAAGCTCTCCCATGCCACCGGCTTCGCCAGGTCCTCGCGGTACAGCCCTTCCAACGGCGGCAGCAGTCCCAGCACCAGCAGGTCCAGCAGCCCGGCGCCGGAGCGCGGCTTCAGGTACTCCTCATAGAACCACTTGTAGCGCTTGTACGGAAAGCCGAAGTCCAGCAGCAGCCTCCTCCCCCCATCCTCCACCAATATCTTATTCCCCCCTATCTCGTTTACACCACCGTAAAAAGTCAACTTCACTATTCACCGCCTCGCCTGGATAATTGCCCTAAGGCTCGTCTGACACCCCTGCCCTCCAGCAAGCCTACGCTGACATTATACCGCAGGCCCCATCACCCCAGACAGCTCTTATTGACCAAAGTCTCGGTCCTTCCGGGCTGTGTCCAGCCTCAGGAGGCACTATTTAGTACTTTTTGGGGACAAAATGTCACCAAATGTCGCTGCCGCTAGGATCTTATCGGCGGTGGGTGCGAACCATCATGCGGCTGCCGTGCTATAATTTCAGTCACAGCAGAATAACCACAAGAGGGAGGTGTTTCATGATACGCACGGTAGAGCAATATCTGGAGAGTCTGCGGGACGGCAGGGTGATCTACTGCCTCGGGGAAAGGGTCAAAGACGTCACCACCCACCCGGTGCTGCGCAGGATAGTCCAGGGCGGCGCCATGGACTGGGTGGTCACCAACCACCCGGAGACACGCCCCCTGTTCGTCACCAAAAACGAGGAGGGCGAGGACGTCCATTTCCTCTGGACCCCGCCCAGGACCAAGGAGGACCTGCTGAGGCGCCGGGAGATATACATCTGGGCCAGCCGCTTCGGCGGTGTCAGCCTCCATTGCATGGGAGTCGACGGTCTGGCAGCCTTGAGCGTGCTGGCAGCAAGGGTGGACAAGGCAATGGGCACCAACTACACCGAGCGCGTGGCAGCCTACCGTAAGTACATCCAGAAGACCGATATCGGTCTCACCACCGCCCAGACCGATGTCAAAGGCGATAGGGGGCTGCATCCTTCAAAACAGGTGCAGCACAAGGACTTCTACGTCAGGGTGGTGGACAAGAACAAGGACGGCATCATCGTGCGGGGCTGTAAGTACCACATCAGTTCCACCCCGTCCGCCAACGAGGCTTTCGTCATCCCCTGCCGTACCCACGGTGAGGAGGACAAGGACTACGCCGTCGCCTTTGCCACGCCGCTCAGCGCCAAGGGCATCACCCTTATCTGCGCCGACCCCGAGATAAGAGGGCCGAGCACAGAGGAGACCTTCTGGGACGCACCTCTGGCTTCCCGACATGGCGTCGGCGATGGTGAATGTATGATCGTCTTCGACGATATCTTTGTCCCCTGGGAGAGGGTGTTCCTCTGCGGCGAGTGGCAGTTCTCCAGGGACATCGCCTACCTGTTCGCCACCTTCCACAGGCTGTTCGCCTGCTGCCGCATGGTACCGATGATGGAGCAGCTCACAGGCGCTGCCGCGCTGATGGCCGAGTACAACGGGCTGGAAAAGTACACCCATATCCGCGATAAGCTGTCCTGGATGGTGCAGGTAACCGAGGCCTTCAAGGTGCTGAGCTGGGCGGCCTGCATGTTCCCGGAAAAGGAGCCCGATGCAGACCTGGTGATTCCTAACCAGCTTTATACCAATATCGCCAAGTTTATGTACGCCGATAATTTCCATGAGATGTGCAAGATCGCCCAGGATATCTGCGGCGGCATCGCCGCCGACCCCATTGCTTACCGCGATTGGGCAAATCCCGAGGAGCGTAAGTACATCGAAAAATACCTGGCAGGTAAGGCCGGCATACCTACCGAGCACAGGCTCAAGGCGATAAGGCTGGTGCACGATATCACCGGCGGCAGGCACCTCACCCATCAGATACACGCCGAGGGCTCCCTGGCAGCGCAAAAGATGATGTTCTATGCCAACGCCGACTGGAATATGTACAAAGCTGCCGCTATGAGGGTGGCTAACATACCCGGGTGGGAGAAAGATCCTAATCAGGCAAAGCTGGTAGACTTGAGAGAAATCGCCCAGTCCAAGATGCCGCCTGTGGATATGAGCTACAAGGTTGTGGCCCGAGCTTAGCATGCCGGCCTTTTGTCCGGTGGGGAGCAACGACGGTGCACCCATCCCATCGTGTCTTTGACAGCACCCGAAGGGCCGTCTACAATAGGACGGAAACTTCGATAGCCGGATTTTTACGGGGCAGCCACTTCTCCCTCATATGGTAGCGCCTCGAGGAAGGGGGTGAAAAAGGACTCTGGACGAATTTCAGGGCAACGGTCAGATCGCATTCTCAAGAAGGAGGTTTTAATTCTTATCATGGAGTTCGGCTTTACCGAAGAGCAGGAGAAACTGAGGAAAGAACTGCACGATTTCTACGCCAACGAGCTACCAAAGGACATTGCCGGGGTACCAGCGCTGAGCAAAGAGCTACAGGACTTCTGGATGGACCTGCAGAGAAAAGCCGGCAAAAAGGGCTACCTGGCACCGGGATGGCCCAAGGAGACCGGCGGATTAGGACTGGGACACATGGAGGTCGGGATCGCCAACGAGGTAGAGGGCTACTGGGGAATATCATGGCCCGACGGCATCGGGCTGCACATCGTCGGTCCCGGGCTACACCTATTTGGCACCGAGGAGCAAAAGAAGAGGTTTCTACCCGAAATATCCAGCGGTGAAAAGATCTGGTACGAGTGCTTCACCGAGCCGGAGGCAGGCACGGACGAAGCCAACCAACAGACGCGTGCCGTAAAACGGGGAGACAAATGGGTCATCAACGGTCAGAAAATATTTATCACCGGCGGCTACAAGCCGGACTGGCTCTATGTCGAAGCCAGGACAGCAGATACCATCCCCAAGCACCGCGGGCTCACTCTGTTCTGCGTTAAGGCGGACACCCCCGGGGTAACCGTAACCGCACTGCCATGCATGGGCGGCTATCGAGCAAACATCTTCTACTTCGATAATGTCGAAGTAGGCGATGACGCCATTGTGGGCCAGATAAACCAGGGCTTCTACCATGTTATGCAAACTTTCGAGTTCGAAAGGTCGAACACCGCCGGCGCCGTCAGGGCTAAGCGGGAATTGCAGGAACTAATACATTTCTGCCGTGAGACCAAGCGGAATGGAAAGCCGCTCATCAAAGATCCGAAG
The DNA here is from genome assembly GCA_036821185.1 of Chloroflexota bacterium. Lineage (GTDB taxonomy): Bacteria > Chloroflexota > Dehalococcoidia > GIF9 > UBA5629 > CALJTV01. The sequence continues at coordinate 105,754 of DAISKD010000002.1, forward strand.
GTGCGACGGGCGCTGGCTAAAATGGCTATTGATATCGAGGTGTTGAGGCTGGCAGCATGGCGCACTGCCTGGAGGTTTGGCGAACGCAAGCGGCTGGGGCCGCTGGACTTCGACCTCACCGGACTGTTCAGCAGGCTGAACGCTTTTTCCCATCCCGATTTGAAGATGGACATCCTGGGCACATACGGTCAGCTCCGCATGGGTTCAAAATACGCCATGCTGGACGGCTCTATCGAGCGCGGCTGGCAGGTGACCCGGAGCTATCACTACGCCGGCACCATGGAGGCCATTAAGATTGTGCTGGCAGGCAGGGTGCTCGGCTTGCCCAGGATACCCGCCAAGCTGCACACCACCATTATGCAGGCGCTGCAGGAAAAGGAAAAACAGGCCTGAAGTCATGAAGGGTTAAAGGAGCAAAAAGATGAACTTCGAACTTAGCGAAGAACAAAAGATGCTGAAAAAGGCCGCCCGCGAGTTCCTCGAGAACGAGTGCCCCGAAAGCGTGGTGAGAAAAGCCGAGGACAGCGATTTTGGCTATCTCCCGGAGCTGTGGAAAAAGGCTGCCGACCTGGGCTGGCTGGGTCTGATATACCCTGAGAAATACGGCGGCATTGGGATGAATATACTGGACATGGCTATCCTCTACGAGGAAATGGGCAGGGCAATGTTCCCCAGCCCCCACCTGTCCACAGTGGTCCTCTGCGGGCTCGCCATCCTCGAGGCAGGCAGCGATGAGCAGAAGGCCAGCTTGCTGCCCCGTATAGCCAGGGGCGACCTCGTCATGGCCCTGGCGCTGACCGAGCCCGAGGCCTCGTGGGACGGCAAGGGCTGGCTACCTCAAGGGGTAACCGTGCCGGCTACTACGGAAGGCAACGACTTCGTCATCAACGGCATTAAGCTCTTCGTCCACGATGCCGTCGCCGCCGATTACCTGCTGGTGGCGGCAAGAACTAGGAAGAACCGCAGGGCTGCCGACGGTATCACCATGTTCCTTGTCGACGCCAAAAGCCCCGGGATAAGCTACACCGTGCTCCGCACCACCGCCGGGGACAGAAAACAGTGCGAGGTGGTCTTCGACCGGGTGAAAGTACCCGCCAAGAACATCGTGGGCAGACTGCATGGCGGCTGGCCGACGCTGGAAAGGGTGATCAACATCGGCGCCGTGCTGCTCAGTGCCCAGATGGTGGGCTCCGCGGAAAAGGCTATGGAAATGGCTGTGGAACACGCCAAGACCAGGATCCAGTTCGATATGCCCATCGGCATCCATAACTGGGTGCAGGAGTACTGTATCATGGCCTTCGCCGATGTCCAGGGCACCAGGAACCTGGTATACGAAGCCGCTTGGATGCTCAGCGAGGGCATCCCCTGCGACCTGGAGGTCGCCATGACCAAAGCCCGAGCTAACGAGGCCTGCACCGATGCCCACTGGCAGGCACACCAGGTCCTCGCCGGTATCGGTTTTACCACTCAGGACGGCGTCCTGCCCCTCCACACCAAGAGAGGTAAGGTGTGGCAACTCTATCTCGGCGACACCGACCACTGGATGGAGAAGGTTGCCCAGCAGATAGAGAAATGGCCGCCACCGGAAAAGCCTAGAGGTAAGCCACTGGGTATCTTCAATGTGCCCGAGGACTTGCAAGTGCCTTACTGGGACGTATGGGCGAACCAGATCAAGAACAAGGGGAAGCTCTGGTAACCAGGGCACAACGCCAGCACCGATAGACAGGGTAGCCCTCAACCTGCCATTACAGTGGAGATAGTTGGGGGCTACCTGTTTTGGGTACAGTACGCTAACCCGGCTTGCGCATCAGCTCAAATATGGCGCCACCAACGCCACCGGCATCCAGATAGGCGAACCTACCCGGGTCGTGGATGAGCACTTTGGCCCCTCGGGAGACCAGGTCTCTTACCCCGGCATCCACATCGTCGACATAGAAGCCGATGTGGTGTATTCCTTCGCCCCAGGTATCAAGGAAACGCGACTGGAATATCCGCCCCTCGGTGCACTGGACAAGCTCGACCTGCACCGGTCCCACATAGGTGAACGCCATCCTCACCCGCCACGGCCTCCCTTTGACATCGACGCCACCATTCTCGGCGTATGTCCATGGTCCGAAGCCATATAACCTCGACCAGGCTTCAACAGTGCTATCGATGTCCCTGACCGCGTAGCTGATGTGGTCGATTGACCTGACTTTAAAGGGGTGTTCCTCAGCGCTCATCTGTGTCACCTCCTTATCTCACGGCCCATTATAGCACCGATATCTCTCGGTTCGACAGTGCACGCAGGTTCTCGAAGGTGGGGCGACGGGCTCCACTCCCCCTCTACCAGATCTGGCACGGGGCAGTTATCAGGCGGGGCTTCATTTTCCCGAAGCTGAGGCTCCATGCGGCTGTGGTATAATCTTCGCCATATGAGCGTCCTGGTCACCGGTGCCACCGGGCATATTGGCTGTAACTTGGTACGTGCCCTGCTGGCTAAAGGCCGCAGGGTACGCGTACTGCTCCACAGGAGCCGACTGGGTATCGAGGGGCTGGATGTTGAGACCGTCCACGGCGATGTGCTCGACCTCGATTCCCTGGTCAGGGCGTTCGATGGCGCCGAAGTGATCTATCACCTCGCCGGCTATATCTCCCTCCTGCCCAGCGACCGGCCGGTGATGGAGGCGGTGAATATACAGGGGGTGAGAAATGTGGTCGAGGCCTGTCTCCGCACAGGAGTGCGCCGTCTCGTCCACTTCAGCTCCATTCACGCCATAAAGGACACGCCAGAAAGGGTTATCGATGAGACTTGCGACCTGGTGGACTCTCCTCAAGCCCCAGCTTACGACCGCTCCAAAGCCGCCGGAGAACGCGAGGTGTTCAAAGGATTGGACAGGGGTCTGGACGCGATCACTATCAGCCCCACCGGCGTCATCGGTCCCCATGACTACCGCCCCTCCCACTTCGGTCAGGCATTGCTCTATATGGCACAGGGAAAACTCCCCGCCTTGATCGCCGGCGGTTTTAACTGGGTGGACGCCAGGGACGTGGTTGCAGGAGCAATAACAGCGGAAGCCCAAGCGCCCTCGGGCAGCAAGTACCTGCTCTCCGGGCACTGGGTGTCGGTGCCAGAAATCGCCGCCATCACATCTGAGCTCACCGGCGTGCCGGCACCGGGCTTCGTCTGCCCCCCGTGGCTTGCTCTGTGCGGCGCTCCCTTTCTTGGCGCCTTCGACCGCATCCGCGGCAGACAACCCCTGTACACCGCCATGTCCATAAAGTCGCTCCAGTATCATCGCCATATCAGCCATGAGAAAGCCAGCCGCGAGCTCGGCTACCAGCCACGCCCCTTTAGAGAGACATTGCAGGACGCGCTCAGCTGGTTTGAGCAGGCAGGTATGCTCAGCAGCACAGCCGGGCGAAAGGAGGGACGATGACCGAAGCCGCCATCTTCGATTACTTGCTGATGACGTGGTTCGCCCTGGCAGCGATTGTTTTCGTCGTCTTATTCTTCGTCCCCGCGCCATACGGTCGGCACGCCCGCCGTGGCTGGGGACCAGCGTTCACCAACCGCACCGGCTGGCTACTCATGGAAGCGCCGGCGCCGCTGGCTTTCGCCATCCTTTATTTCCTTGGAGAGGATAAGGGTAATCTCACTGCCCTGGTCTTGCTTCTGCTCTGGGAGGCGCATTACATACACCGGGCGTTCATCTACCCCTTCAGCCTGCAAAATCGCGACAAAAAGATGCCGCTCACCATCGTCCTCTTTGGGTTCGTATTCAATTTGGGCAATACCTATCTCAACGGGCGCTACCTGTTTACCTTCGCCAGCTATGGTAATGAGTGGCTCAGCGATTACCGTTTCTTTCTTGGTGTCATATTGTTCATCGCCGGCTTCGTCATCAACCGCAGCGCCGACCAGGTGCTGCACAACCTCCGTCAACACAATGAGTCCGAATACCAGATACCCTTTGGCGGCATGTACCGCTGGGTATCCTGCCCCAACTATTTCGGCGAAATCCTCACCTGGGTGGGCTGGGCAATAACCACCTGGTCGCTGCCCGGTCTGGCATTCGCCGTGTGGACAATTGCCAACCTGGCACCCAGGGCACGGACACACCACCTGTGGTATCTGAAGCAGTTCCCTGAATACCCTAGAGAGCGAAAGGCGCTCATCCCCGGTCTGTGGTAACAGGGAATTTAAGCGACCAGTGCGTCGCTTTGTCCTGTCTGATATAATGTGACTTCAACTGGAGGTGCGTTTTGTACAGGGCGCCGCGAGGCACAACAGATATCCTCCCTGAAGAGCAGACGTACTGGAGATATGTCGAGGCTAAAGCTGTAGAACTCTGTCAGCTTTACGGCTACCGGCGCCTGGACACGCCGGTTTTCGAGGAGGCGGCGCTGTTCACCCGCAGCATCGGCGAAGGCACCGACATCGTCACCAAGGAGATGTATATCCTTAAAGACCGCAGCGGCAAGGCGCTTGCCTTAAGGCCGGAGGGGACTGCACCGGTCTGCCGCGCTTACATCGAGCACGGCATGGCCAACCTGCCCCAGCCGGTGAAGCTCTATTACCTCGCCGCCATCTTCCGCTATGAACGACCCCAGGCGGGGCGCTACCGGCAGCACTATCAGTTCGGCTGCGAGGCCATCGGCGATGCCGACCCTGCCCTGGACGCCGAAGTGATTCAGATGCCATACCAGCTCCTCGTCTCCCTGGGGCTGAGTGAGGTCACTGTACAGCTAAATAGCATCGGCTGTAAAGCGTGCCGCCCCGACTATATCAAGGCGCTTAAACACCACTACGCCCCACGGTTAACAGACATCTGCCCCGACTGTAAGATAAGGCTGGAGAAAAACCCATTACGCCTGCTGGACTGCAAGCAGCAGGAATGCCAACACATAGCTGACGAAGCACCCAGGACCACCGATTACCTCTGCCAGGGGTGCCAGGAACATTTTGAGGCGGTGACCAGGTACTTGAAGAGCCTGAGTCTTCCCTTTAACCTCAACCACAGGCTGGTGCGGGGCCTGGACTACTACACCAGGACCGTGTTCGAAATCCAGCCGCTCGTTGGCGGCGCCCAGAGCGCACTCGGCGGCGGTGGCAGATATGATGACCTTATCGAGCAGCTGGGGGCTAGCCCCGCGCCGGCGGTGGGCTTCGCCATAGGCATCGACAGGGTGGTGCTCAATTTGAAGAAATACAAGTTGCCTGTGCCGCCTATTGCCTCACCCGGGGTGTTCATCGCCTGCCTGGGCGAGGAAGCAAAAACAGAAGCGGTCAAGCTCGCCGCCAGCCTACGCGCCCAGCGGATCGGAGTGATAATGGCAAGCGGCAACAGGAGCCTTAAAGCCCAGCTGCGGCAGGCAGATAGTCTGGGCAGCAGATACACCATCATCATCGGCGAGGAGGAGATGAAAAGCGGCAGGCTGACGTTGCGCAATATGCTCAGCGGCGAGCAGCAAAGCCTGACTGCTACCGAACTTAGAGCAGCGTTGGAGAAATCAGCTTAACCCTTAAGCCGCTCTGTAGAGCGTAGAGTAGAGCGTAGATAGGAGGAGTCCATGGACGAGGTCGCCATTTCAAAAGCAATAGTTGAAAGCTATTTTAAAGAGCTTCTAGCCGCCACAGAGGCAGATGTCGCCATAGTCGGTGCCGGCCCCTCAGGCATGACCGCGGGCTACTACCTGGCAAAGGCAGGGGCCAAGGTGGTCATTTTCGAGAGGAGGCTGAGCGTTGGCGGTGGCATGTGGGGCGGGGGCATGATGTTCAACCGCATCGTCGTCCAGAGCGAGGCTAAGGGGATACTCGACGAGTTCGGCATCTCCAGCACCGAGTACCAGTCGGGCTACTTCGTGGCTGACGCCGTGGAAGCGGTGACGACCATGTGCTCACGGGCGATAAAAGCCGGCGTCAAAATATTCAACCTGGTCAGCGTGGAAGATGTGATAATCCGGGAGGATGACAGGATAATGGGACTGGTGCTAAACTGGAGTGCGGTCTCGCTGGCAAACTTGCATGTCGACCCACTGGGGATGCAGGCAAAGGTGGTCATCGATGCCACTGGGCACGACGCCGAGGTCTGCCGAATAGTAGCCAGAAAGACAAGCAGCGGCGTGGAGGTGAGGGGCGAGAAATCGATGTGGGCCGAGGTCGGCGAGAGGACCATAGTGGAAAACACCAGGGAGGTCTGCCCCGGGCTCATCGTCGCCGGCATGGCAGCCAACGCCGTTTACGGCGCGCCACGCATGGGGGCTATCTTCGGTGGCATGCTCCTCTCGGGCAAAAAGGCCGCTGAGCTGGCCCTGAAAATGCTGGGGAAATGAGGTAATAATGACCAAGACTATAGCTGAGATAAACGAGAAGATTAAAAAGGGCCAGGTGGTGGTGGTCACCGCTGAGGAGGTTATCAAGATCGCCAAAGAAAAGGGCATCAGCCAGACCGCTAGGGAGGTGGACGTGATCACCACCGGCACCTTCGGTCCCATGTGCTCTTCAGGCGTCTTCCTCAACCTCGGCCACCCCAAGCCCAGGATCAAACTGGGAGGGGGAAAGGTCTACCTTAACGATGTCCCCGCTTATACCGGGCTGGCCGCGGTGGACATCTTTCTCGGCGCTACCTCCCTTCCCGAGGACGACCCCAAAAACCGCATCTACCCCGGTGAGTTCAGATATGGTGGGGGGCACGTCATCGAGGAATTGGTTGCAGGAAAGGACATCAGGCTGACGTCCACCGCCTACGGCACCGACTGCTACCCAAGACGTAAGCTGGAGACGCTGATAAACATCAGAGACATCAATGAGGCGGTGCTGTTCAATATCAGGAATGCCTACCAGAACTACAATGTAGCGGTCAACCTCGGCGACCGCATCCTGTACACCTACATGGGTGTGCTCAAGCCGAACCTGGGCAATGCCAATTACTCCACCTCAGGACAGCTCTCACCACTGCTAAACGACCCATTTTACAAAACGATCGGCATCGGCACGCGTATCTTCCTCGGCGGGGGCATCGGGTACGTCGCCTGGCACGGCACACAGCACAACCCGAGCGTGCCACGAAGCGAAAACGGGGTGCCGAAGAGACCGGCGGGTACGCTTTCGGTCATCGGCGATTTGAAGCAGATGAGTCCCAGGTGGCTTGTGGGCACCAGCTTCCTGGGCTACGGTTGTACCATCACCGTGGGCATCGGTGTCCCCATACCCATACTTTCCGAAGAGATACTCCGCTACACCCTGGTGACCGACGCCGATATAATCGCCCCCGTGGTCGACTACAGCGAAGCCTACCCGCAGAGAAAACCCGACGTCCTCGGGGAGGTCAGCTATGCCGAGCTGAAGAGCGGGACAATCAAGATACTGGGCAAGGAGGTGCCCACCGCCTCGCTGTCCAGCTACCACAGGGCGGTGGAGATAGCCAACATACTCAAAGAGTGGATTAAGAGCGGCAAATTTTTGCTCACCGAGCCGGTGGCACCGCTGCCCGGCGCCGAGTCCGGCATCACCATCAAACCGCTGGAGGAACGCCCCATACTGGAATAAGGAGAAGACATGGTTGTCTCTAAAAGGATAGTGCTCCACTTTCCCAAACGCCTCACCAGCCAGCCCATCGTCTACAGGCTGGTAAAGGACTTCGACCTGGAGTTCAACATACTCAAGGCATTTGTCACCCCCGGCGAGGAGGGGCTACTGGTGATGGAGCTCACCGGCGAACAGCGGAATTATGATAAAGGGGTAAAATACCTCACCGACGCCGGGGTGAAAATACAGTCTTTGAGCCAGGACGTGGTGCGCAATGAGGCCCGCTGCACCCATTGCGGCGCCTGCATTACCCTGTGTCCCAGCGGCGCCTTCTCGCTGGAACCTGAGACGAGAAAGGTGATCTTCGATAACTCCAAGTGCGTCGTCTGCGAGTTGTGCATCAAAGCCTGTCCGCCGCGCGCCATGGAGCTCTATTTCTGAATGTACCAGCCGAGGACATACCGCCACTGGATAAGGGATGCCAGCCTGGTCGCCTTCGCCGTGACAGTCAAGGAGACCGACCTTTACATCCGCGCCCGCCGTCGTCTTGAGGCTGAGGCGTTGGCATCGGTCATCAGACAGCGCATGCCCCTGGAGGAATACATCGCCAGCCATCCGCTCTTTTTCCACAGTCTGGAACCGCTCCCTGTGGAAGAAACGGCACCGCAGATAGTCAAGGAAATGGCGGCGGCCGGGGAGAAGGCTGGCGTTGGCCCTATGGCAGCGGTGGCTGGGGCTATCGCCGAAGCGGTGGGGAAAGACCTGCTTGCCTTCTCCTCCGAGGTCATCGTGGAGAACGGTGGCGACATTTTCCTCAAAGTGTCCAGGGCGAGGCTGGTGGGCATTTATGCTGGCAACTCCCCCCTAACTGGCAGGATCGCCCTCAAGATATCTCCGCGTGATACCCCGCTGGGAGTCTGCACCTCATCGGGCACCGTGGGACACTCGCTGAGCTTCGGCACCGCGGATGCAGCCATCGCCATCGCCCCTTCGGCAGCCCTGGCCGATGCCGCTGCCACCGCCCTGGGCAACCGGGTGAGATCCGTCGCCGATATTCCCGCGGCGCTGGAATGGGCACGGACCGTCCCCGGGCTGTTAGGTGCAGTGATAATCAAAGATGATAAACTCGGCGCCTGGGGGAAAGTAAAACTCGTCCCTGTGAGGACGACCACACAAGCCTGAACCGTCAGCTCACCTGCCACAGCAGGAGACGCTGAACCGAAGCGTTTCGGTCGCCGTGCCACCCCTGCCGTCGCTGACCAGCACCGTCACCGTATAGTCGTCCGATACCCCCGGCGCCGTCCAGCCCACCTCACCACCCTGCCCGGTGATCTTGCCGCCAGTACATGACCAGATATACCGGAGCGTATCCCCATCGGGGTCTTCGGCAACGCATTTCAGGGTATGGGTGGCATATGCGCGGGAGCTGTTCACATCGCGTGGGGGGGCGCCATCTATGGTTAGGCTTACAATCCTCGGCAGGTTATTCGGCCTGACAAATGCAGTCAAGGTCAGCGAACGGCTCGCCCGTCCGCCGTTGCCATCGAGGACCACCACTGTTACCGTATAGCTAGCCGGAGCCTCAGGGGCAACCCACAACACCTCACTGCCTGTACCTTCAACCGTCCCACCGCTAGCTGACCAGTTGTAGCTCAGGCTATCCCCATCGGCGTCAGCAACCAAACAGTTTATCCTGACGTTGCCCAGGACTGGTACCTCAGAGCGCTCAGCAGTGAGCGAGATTATACGGGGTGCATGGTTCGGTGGTGGTGGAGGCGGAGCAGGAGAGGAAAAACAGGACACCAAGCTGGCACCGATAAGGAGCAGCAGACATATCACAGCCGCCAAGCCGATATCCCGTAAGACTTTCACTGTCGTCACTACCTACCAGGTCCCTCAGTCAATAGCTATACCCTATAGACATAACGAGGGTCATGGCAAAAAGATTATACCTTATAGTCGAACGGAAGTCCAATCGTAATACTCGCCCAGTAGACTAGTGACAATTTGGTCTTAAGTCCTGAGACCGGAAAGTAGGCTACCTTCTCCGCTAGCTTTACCCTCTCCCTTTTCCATCCCCCCATCCCATCTTCATCCCCTCTCCCATTCACTCCTTCTGCCATTCATACCCTTTCACACCATTCCCCCTCACACTATTCTCTCTCCCATTCACTCCCTCTCCGATTCATACCCTCTCACACTATTCCCTCTCCCATTGTGGGAGAGGG
>DAISKD010000002.1:115591-119388 GCA_036821185.1 Chloroflexota bacterium
CCCCTCTCCCAGTATGGGAGAGGGTTAGGGTGAGGGCAAGATAAAGTTCGGTGTCACCGGTCTATCTGGACCGGATCAACCGCAGCCCGGTGCCTTCACCGCGGTGGCAAAGTAGCCGGTGGGACCGTCCTCCACCTCAATGTTGCCGAAGCCAGCTACCCGCAACAGGGTGTACATCTCGGCCCCGTCGGGAAGGACATCGTTCTCCACCTCCGGGATCTGACGGTGAATGTTGTTGATCTCCTCACGGCTGGAGGTGTGACAGATGAACAGCCTGCCGCCGTTCTTTAGCACCCTCTTCATCTCAGCCAGCGCCCTGGGTTTGTCCTGAAAGTGCGGGAAGCTTGAGTAGCAGACTACTGCATCAAAGACGCCGTCGGCCAGAGGCAAGGTGGCAACATCGGCGTGCAGGTACTCCACATTTCTGGGAAAAGCCTTCGCCCTCGCCCGCCTCAGCATATCCTCGGCAATGTCCAGGCACACCAGCTTTCCCCCGTTGACCATACGCAGCAAATAAGGCACAAACACGCCTGTCCCGGTGCCGACGTCCAAAACCGCAGCACCCGACCGGATGCCCAGTCGACCAGCCAAGGCGCTGAGCTTAGCGCCATCTTTCTCGGCGACCATCTCATCCCAGATGGGCGCCTTCTGGTTGAAATATTCCCTGAGCGTCATCACATTACTGCTCCGCAACAACCGGCTTTTCCTGCCACCGCCTCACCTTCCTCTTCGGCGAAAAGGCGACCGCCAGTCCGAAGATGATGGACGATACTATCACGATGGACGCCCCCGAGGGCAAATCAAAAAAGTAAGACGCCGCCAGCCCCGCCCAGCAGGAGAGGATGCCGAAGGCGGAGGCGATGAGTAGCATCCTCTTCAAGCTGTAAGTGAGCTGATAAGCCGCCGCCGCCGGGTTGAGTATCAGACTGTAGACCAGCAGCCCGCCGATGCTCTGCAGGGAAGCGGTGATGGTAACGCCGGTGGCAAAAAGTAACCCGTAGAACACCAGCGCTGCCGGTATGCCCACCGCCACCGCCACCTCACGATGGCAGACCACCGCCAGAATTTCTTTGTAAAATACAGCCACCAGCCCGATTATCACCACAGCCACCGCGCTTAAGAAGATGAGGTCGCGATGGCTCACCGTCAAAATGCTCCCCCAGAACAGGTTGAGGGCTTCGGTCCGCGCCCCGGGCATCAGTCCCATAAACAAGAACGCCAGCCCCAGCATCAGCGAGAACACGATGCCTATAGAGGTATCGGGGTTCAGCTCGCCACGGTCAGCCAGAGGTCCGATGGCGGCTGCGGCAACGGTGCTGAAGACCAAAGCACCCAGAAGCGGGTCAAATCCCGCCCAGACGCCCAGAAGGGCACCGGCAAAGGCAGCATGGGCAATGCATACCCCGATAAAGGAAAGGTGCATGGTGACCACAAAGACGCCGACCATGGCACAGGTCACGCCACCAAGCAGTCCGGCGAGGATAGCATTCTGCATGAACTGGTATTCGAATATACCCATCATCAAGACCTCAGCGCCTGACTGCCACCCGGTTCAAACTGTACACAGGTCCCGTAGAGCTCACGGAGCACCTCCGGCTTAAGCATCAAGTCCGGACTGCCCTCCCGCCATATCCTGCCCTCCTTCATCAGCACCAGACGCTGACAGGTCGCCGGCAACGTCCTCAGGTCGTGGGTGACAAACAGGGTGGTGATATGATGGCGGGCGTGGATAAGCTGGACAAGTCTTAAGATGTCATTTTGTGCCGGGGGGTCGAGGGAAGCCGTGGGCTCATCCAAAAGCAGGATTTCGGGCTGTTGCACCAAAGTCCGGGCAATAGCCGCCCTCTGGTACTCCCCGCCGGAGAGGTGCCCTATGGGGCGCCGGGCCAGATGGGCGATGCCCACCAGCTCCAGCACACGGTCAACTGCCTCTTGCTGCGCTTTGGTGGGGCGGCGAAACAGCCCCAGCCGACCGAAACAGCCCACCAGCACCGTCTCCCTGACGCTGATGGGCAGTCTGGGGTCAACATTTTCCACCTGGGCTACATAGCCGATGCGCTTCCTTAACTTGATTCCATTCCTCCCATTCACCACCATCCCCAGCACCCGCGCTTCCCCGTGAACCAGCCGCGCCAGCCCGTTGATGACGGTAAGCAAAGTGGTCTTGCCGGCACCGTTGGGCCCGATAATGCCGATGAACTCCCCCCGCCTTACTTCAAGGGAGACGCCCTGCAGCGCCACATCCTCGCGGTAGGAGACCACGGCATTTTTGAGGCTGATAACTACCTCGTCCATCTACTTTTTCACCTTAGCCAGAGCTTCAAACAGCAGCTCCACATTCCTGTCCAATGCCTTCTCCCAGCTCTCGGTGCCTTTCAAGCCTCCGGGGAAGTTGGAGATGGTGACCTGCACCGCCCCGATATCCTTTGCCATAGCTTCACTGGTCGCCGTCGCCCCGCTTTGCAGATTGTCGATGACCAGCACTACACCAGCCTGCCTGGCTTTGGCCACCAGCTCCGCCACCTGACTGACGCTCAACTCCTCGGGCCGCCCATAGGTCGCCACCACATCAAACCCCGCCCATTTTACAAAACCAGCCTGCTTCTCTGCACATATCACCTTGACCTGGCCCACATTCGCAGCTTGCAGTCGCTTCTTCACCTCCTCACCTTTAGCCAGGACCGCTTTCTTCCTCTCATCAGCACGCTGACGATAGAGAGCGGCATTTTCCCTGTCCAGCTCAGCTAACACCTCGGCGATTTTGGTCACACCTTCAGCCTGCACCGAGGGCACCATCCAGTTGCCGGTGACACTGATGACCTTAATGACCAGATTGGGGCTTCTGGCAGCTTCGATGGCTCCGGTGACATTCTTCATATTCTGCTGATAGTCGTGGATCAGCAAAGCCTTGGATTTGGTCAGTGCTTCAATATCGCCCGGCTTTATATCGTAAGTCCCTGGACATGCCCCCGGTGGTATCAGGACGCGGGTTTTCAGCCTGCCATCGGACAGGTCGGCGACGATGTTGGCTATGTGGGAGGAGCCGGCTACAAGGTCGACCGAAGCCCGGGCACAAGAGGGCAGCCACAGCAACACACCAATGAGCACCGCCACGGTAACGAACCAGAGCTTTGACTTCATCTTTTTGACCTCCTTCAGCTGTTTTATTGCTGGCTAGACCAGTTGTCCATCATCGTCCGGCTGGCACAGCGCCTGCCGCAACAGGTTCTAGGAGACCTCCGCCACCCTCCTTTTTTCCTCAGTCCTAGTCTGATAGAAGTCCAGCAGCATCTGCCCGAACTCCTTTACGGCCTCAAGGTCAGCACAGACCAGGACCGGCTTTAAGCCACAAGGCGCCTCAATCCATATCGTCACCACACCCGTTATCGGATCGGTACTTATTTGAAAAATGGTCACCTTATACCCCAGAATACCATAAAGTGATGCTAACGATTGTTATTGCAATTATTTGCACCAGCAACCGACGTAGTATAACATTCTGGTGGACCCCTGTCAAGGCCCTGTGCTCGTCCCTAGTAATTACAATCAGTCCCGAGACCAAAAATAGCATCCTCTCTCCGCCTGTTTGCCTCCTCCGATATGGGAGAAGCTTAGGGAGCAAACATCGGTCGGACGTAGCCTATATACGACCCTCTCCCAGTATGGGAGGGCTTAGCTCAAAAGTCGACAAGACGGCACTTATGCTCATACCCTCTCCCCGTATGGGAGAGGATTAAGTGATAATCGGCCGCACGTAGACCCATGACTGCGCCCTCTCCCAGTATGGGAGAGGGTTA
>DAISKD010000002.1:119488-240409 GCA_036821185.1 Chloroflexota bacterium
CCCTCTCCCAGTATGGGAGAGGGTTAATTCAAATGTCGGCAACAGGGCTTTTATCCTAGTACCCTCTCCCATAATGGGAGAGGGTTAGGGTGAGGGCTGGCTTGACGCGGGGTGAATATTGGACTACACTAAAAGATGTGTACAAAGCCTGGCTGGTGCCGTTCCCTGGTTCGGCACCCTCTTGGGGGGAGACCGGGAGCCGGGGAGTAATCCCTGGCGAGGCGGTAAGAGAGGTCTTGTGCCGCAGAGACTGCAACAGAACAGGTCACAGTAACACAACAAGGAGGCACGGAATTGGCTCTAGCGGACAAGACCCTTACCTGCTCCGACTGCGGGAAGACCTTTGTTTTCACCGTGGGTGAGCAAGAGTTCTATCGGTCGCGAGGGCTACAGAACGAACCCGGTCGTTGCCCCGAATGTCGGGCAGCTAGACGGCAAAGTCGTTACCGTGGCTACGGTCAATCAAGGACGATGTACCACGCGGTATGCGCCAGCTGCGGCGCTGAGTGCGAGGTACCATTCGAGCCCAAGGATGACCGCCCGGTCTACTGCAGCACCTGCTATGCCGAAAAGAAACGCAAGTAGCAGTTAGATAAAACAGCGCCCTCGACCACTCCCCCGTTGAGGGCGCTGACTTGAAAAGAATGAATGCGGGTATCTGCCAGATAAGGCTCCATCTTCACGGAAGCCAGTCTCTTAAAGACAAGAGGCGGATAGTTAAGTCCATAATCTCCCGGTTGCGCAACCAGTACAACATCTCCATAGCCGAGGTCGCCGACCTCGACCTGTGGCAGATGGCGACCATCGGCATAGCCTGCGTCAGCAACCATGACCAGCATGTCGATGAAGTCTTTTCTCGCGTGGTGAACTTCATCTCCCAGAACTACCCCGAGGCGGAAATAGTGGAACGGGCGGTCGAGATCCTGCCCGCTCCTTAGCGGCAGCGCGGCAGTCTGTTATGTACACCGACGCCTTCATCCACCACCTGACCGCGCACCCCGAATATAAACAGCAGCTCGTCCATGTCCAGTACCTCCCACCCCGCGAGCCCAGAGAAGGGGAGCTGGAGAGACCACTCCATCCCAGGCTCGAAGCCAGACTGAAAGCCCTGGACATAACCTCTCTTTACAGCCACCAGGCGCAGGCGGTCAACGCTGCCCGCAATAGCAAAAATGTGATGGTCGCCACCGCCAGCGCCAGCGGCAAGACACTATGCTATAACCTGGCGGTGCTCCAGACAATCTGCGAGAACCCCTTCAGTCGCGCCCTCTACCTTTTCCCCACCAAGGCGCTGGCACAGGACCAGCTCCGCAGCCTCCGTGAACTCGCCACGCCTGAAATACTCGGCTATACCGACTGCGCCACCTTCGATGGCGACACACCCCCTCCAGAACGCAGGGAGATAAAGAAACGGGCTAAGATCGTGCTCACCAACCCCGATATGCTGCACATCGGCATCCTGCCCAACCATGGCTCTTGGTCACGGCTGTTCCGCAACCTGAAGTACGTGGTGGTTGACGAAGCACACATCTATCGTGGGGTGTTTGGCTCACACGTGGCTAATATCTTGAGGCGGTTACGCCGCATCTGCTCACTTTATGGCTCTAGCCCCCAGTTCATCTGCTGCTCCGCCACCATCGCCAACCCCGGCGGGCACGCCGAAAGGCTGGTAGGCCTGCCCTTCGAGGTCGTGGCCGAAGACGGCTCGCCCTCCGGCGGTAAGTTGTTTGCCTTCTGGAACCCGCCGCTCGCCGAAAAGAAGGTGGGGCGCCGCAGCCCCAATACCGAGGCCACCTTCCTGTTCACCGAACTGGTCCGCAACCACATCCGCAGCCTGGTGTTCACCCGCACACGGAAGCTGACCGAGCTCATCTACCTTTACACTCGAAACCAGCTTGATCCGGGGCTTGCCGCGCGTATCAGTCCCTACCGTGCTGGCTACCTGCCTGAGCTACGCCGCCAGATCGAAAAGGCGCTATTCCAAGGCGAACTTCTGGGTGCCGTGGCCACCAATGCCCTGGAACTGGGCATCGACATCGGCGACCTCGAGGCTACCGTCCTTGTCGGCTACCCCGGCAGCATCTCCAGCACCTGGCAGCAGGCGGGACGCAGCGGGCGCAGGGGCGCCAGCTCCCTCAGCTTCCTCATCGCTCAGGACGACCCCTTAGACCAGTACCTGATGAACCACCCCGACCATTTCTTCGGCAGCAACTTCGAGCATGCGCTGATAAACTGGGAGAACCCCAATATACTCAACCCACACCTCCTCTGCGCCGCCTGGGAGACACCGCTGACCGAGGCTGACAGTCAGTTCTTCGGCGACGCTCTCAAAGGCGGCATCGCCGAACTGGAGGCGGCGGGCAAGCTGAGAAGGGTGGACTCCAGATGGTACCTGTCACCCCGGCTTGCCCAGCCCGCCGCCGGGATCAATATCAGATCGAGCTCCGGCGAGGTCTACGCCATTCTCGACGCCTCGAAGGGCGGTGCATTGCTGGAGACGGTGGAAGCCAGCGTCGCCTTCTTCCAGATACACCCCGGCGCCATCTACCTCCACCAGGGTGAGACCTACCTGATACAGGAGCTCGACATAGCCAGAAAAATAGCCATCGCCGTGCCCGCCGACGTCAATTACTACACGCAGACCAAGGAGATAATCGACATCAGGATAGTAGACCGGACCAAGCACAAGACCTGCGCCGGGGTACAGGTGTGCTTCGGCGAGGTGGAGGTCACCAACAATGTGGTCGGCTACAAGAAAAAGATGCAGTTCACCGAGGAGGTCATCGGCGAGGAGCCGCTGGACTTGCCCCCCATCCACTTCTTCACCCAGGCGCTGTGGTTCGATCTGCCTCAGAAAGCCGTAGAGCAAATAGCCGAGGAGGGGCTCGACCTCGCCGGTGGGCTACATGCCGCCGAGCACGCCGCCATAGCCATATTGCCGCTGTTTGCCCTGTGCGACCGCAACGACATCGGCGGCGTCTCCACACCGCTTCATGCCGATACCGGTAAGCCCCAGATATTCATCTACGATGCCTACCCCGGTGGCATCGGCATCTCCGAAAAAGGCTTCGAAGTCGTCGAGCAGCTCTGGAAGGCGACGCTGGAGGCTGTCCGGGACTGCCCCTGTGACGAGGGCTGCCCCAGCTGCGTGCAGTCGCCTAAATGCGGCAACAACAACGAACCCCTGGACAAAAAAGCCGCCCTTATCCTGCTCCGGACGCTGGCACTCCCCTGATCTGACCAAAGACAGGCCCGACCAAATCTCCGAATCTGGCTAGTCCAAACAGATCGGTGACACCGATGTCTAGCACCCTCACCTTAACCCTCTCCCTCAAAGGGAGAGGGTAAAACAAGCGGAGGGGAAGCCTGTTGTTCTGGCCTCAGCACTGAAGACTAAAGTGTCACTGGCCTACTCGACGAGTACACAATCTTGACATCGTTTATCTACTGTGCCAATATTGAAAAAGAGGGGGCGCTGTAGCAAAATAGTTTAGTGTGCCCCTCGACAAGGGGGTGGAATGGGAGATGTGGGTCGTGGCATTGAGCCGAGAGAGACCTCTCTGCGACAGGTGCTTGAGGGGCTAAAGCCGCACGACCACCTCTGCCTTATCTACGAATCGCCACAGGAACGAATAGCTGCCGCTGTGCCCTTCATCGCCATCGGACTGAGGCGCGGCGAAAAGTGCATCTATGTCGTCGATACCAGCACCGCCGATGAAGTCCGCAGCCACCTCAGGGATGAAGGTATAGATGTGGTGGCGGCAGAAAACGCCGGACAACTCTCCATCCTGCACCAGAGCAACGCTTATACCAGAGGGGGTTACTTCGACCCCGATAGGATGATCGCCTTCCTCACCGAGCAGACAGAAAATGCCGTTTCCCAGGGCTACCCCGCGATTCGAGTCACCGGAGAGATGACCTGGGTGCTGCGCAAACTCCCCGGCTCGGAGAAGCTCCTGGAGTATGAGGCAAAGCTCAACAAGGACTTCTTTCCCAAATACCCCGTCATCGCCATCTGTCAATACGACCGCTGGAAATTCGACCCCGAGATAATCAAGGGCGTGGTGATGACCCATCCGCTGCTCATCAAAGGCAACCGCGTATACCATAACTTCTACTACGTGCCCCCCGATGAATTCCTCAGCGGAAAGCTGGCTGAGGTGGAGGTGCAGCACTGGCTCAACAACCTGGAACGGGAGCACCAAATGCAAACCTCGCTAAGGCAGAGCGAGGAAAGGTACCGCGCCCTCGCCGAACAGACCCCGGTCGGCATACTGGTGGTCGCCGAGGGCTTTCGCATCGTCTACGCCAACCCGGCGATGGTTAAGATCAGCGGTTACAGCGTGGAGGAACTGCTGTCGCTGCCGCCAGAAGGGGTACAGAGGCTGGTACACCCCGATGACCGGGCAATGGTCTGGGGGCGCTTCCAGGAGCGATTGAAAGGGGGAGCACCGCCTCCGCATTACCGGTACCGCGGTATACGCAAAGATGGGACGGTTATATGGCTGGAGATGCATGTCAGCCCTATCGTTTATGACGGCAACCCCGCCGTCAGAGCGAGCATCATCGACATCACCGAGCACATCAGGACAGAGGAAAGATATGAGACCATCCTCCGCACCGCTATGGACGGGTTCTGGCTGACCGATATGGACGGGCGCTTTCTGGAGGTGAACGACGCCTACTGCCAGATGACCGGCTATATACGCGGAGAACTGCTGAATATGGCAATCACCGATATTGAGGCAATCGAGACTCCGGAGGAGACAGCCCGGCACATCAAGAAGATAGAGCTGACCGGATACGACCGCTTCGAAACCCGCCACCGCTGTAAGGACGGCAGGATTATCGATGTTGAGATCAGCGTCAGATACCTGCCGGGTGGCGACGGGCGGATGGTGGCATTCGCTCGCGACATCACCGAGCGCAAGCGGGCGGAGGAGGCTTTAAGGCTGTCGGAGGAGAGGCACCGGACGCTGGTGGAAAACGCCAACGAGGCCATCTCGGTGGTGCAGGACGGCATAATTAAGTTCGCCAATGCCAAAGTCACCGAGATAACGGGCTATACCGTTGACGAACTAAATGCCCTACCTCCGGGGAACCTCATTCACCCCGATGACCGCGACAGGGTGATGGACTACCACCAGCGAAGGCTTCGGGGTGAACCAGCGGCGTCCGAATATGAGTTCAGGATCATAGACAAGCAGGGGAACATAAGATGGCTGGAGAGGCACGCTGCCCTGATCACCTGGGAGGGCAAGCCCGCCGCCATGGTGCTGGACACCGACATCACCGAACGCAAGAAGGCGGAAGAGGCACTGAGGAAGTCCGAGGAGAGGTACCGCACTGTGCTCGAGGAGGTAGATGAGGGCTATTTCGAGGTCGACCTCAACGGCAACATGACCTTCTGCAGCGACGCCATAGTACGCGTGCTCGGCTATTCCAAAGAGGAACTCTGCGGCATGAACTACCGGCAGTTCCTGGCCGAGGAGGAATGGGATACCAATTTCCAGATATTTAACAGGGTGTTCCGCACCGGGGAGCCGGTGAAGTGGTTCCCGGGCAAAGCCATCGCCAAGGACGGGAAAAGAATTGCCATCGAGAGGACGATTCTGCCGCTACGGAACGAAAAGGGCGAGATAGTGGGCTTTCGCGGGGTTGCTCGTGATGTCAGCGAACGCAAAAAGGCAGAGGGGCAGCGCCGCCAGCTAGAGCTCAGAGCCCAGGCGGCCAGCAGACTGGCTTCGGTAGGAGAGATGGCAGCCGGCGTCGCCCACGAGATAAACAATCCGCTCACCGGCGTCATCGGTTATGCTCAGCTTCTGCTCAGCCGCACAGACTTGCCAGACAACGTCAAGCGCGACCTAAAAATCATCAACGATGGCGCCCAGCGGGTGGCTAACATCGTGAGGAGATTGCTCGCCTTCTCTCGGCAGATTAGACCGGAGCGCCGGCCGGTGAACATCAACCAGCTTATCGAAAGCACCCTTGCCCTGCGGGCATATAGCCTGCGGACGAGCAACATCGAGGTCACCACCAGGCTCGACCCCTATCTCCCCGATACTGTAGCCGACCCCGGGCAGATACAGCAGGTGCTGCTCAACCTGATCGTAAATGCCGAGCAGGCGATTCACGAGGTGCACCGCAAAGGCAAGCTGACCATCACCACCAGAAACAGGGGTAGCTTCATCGAGATAAAGGTCAGGGACAATGGTCCGGGAATAAAGCCTGAGATAATGGACAGGATATTCGACCCCTTCTTCACCACCAGGCCCGCGGTAGGGGGCACCGGCCTCGGCTTGAGTCTGTGCTATGGCATCGTTACCGAGCATAACGGCAGGATCTACGCTGAGAGCAGACCGGGCAAGGGCGCCACCTTCACCGTGGAGCTGCCTGTGATCACCCAAGCGCCACAGCATGTCCAGCTACCCATCGAACTGAAGACACAGCTGGCCGGTGCCAGAATACTGGTGGTGGACGACGAGCCTGTGATCAGAGAATTTGTGGCAACCGCGCTGGGCAACCAGGGCTGTCAGGTGGACACAGCTGCCAGGGCTGAGGAAGCCTTAGGAAAAATACGGGGCCAGGAGTACCACCTCCTGCTTGTCGACGTCAAAATGCCCGGAATGAGCGGGGTTCAGCTTTACCGGCGCATCCGGCAGATAGACCGGTCGCTGGCCTGCAGGATGATATTCATCACCGGCGATGTCATCAGCCCCGAGACCGATAGGTTCCTTGCCAGGACAGAGTGCCTGTCTCTTGCCAAGCCGTTCACCGCCGCTGAGCTGGTGGAGAGGGTCGGGGTGGCCCTGGCTGGCAGGCGCTAGCCCCGACTTCGCCCTAAGCCGAAGGGCAGACCAGCGCTACTTTTTGTTGCTATTTGTCCCACGTCTCCACCACACACCTCTGAATATACCTCATGCCCTTAAAGGTGATTTTAGTTCACCAAAATAATAGTTAGCAATGTAGACCATCTTACCAGCATTTCCAGCGGGGGCAAACGGGGTTAAATAAAGCTGTGCCGAGGTGCCAGATTATTATTGCAATATTATTGCATCTGGAAAACAACTACTATATAATGTGGCTGTTATGGAGCGTGGGGAAGCGCTCACACTGCTGAAAGAAAGGGGGTACCGGATAACTGCGCCGCGCCGGCAGGTGCTGCGGGTGCTGGCTGATGCGGAGCGTCCGTTATCGCCGTATGAGATACAGGAACTGCTAAAGCAGAAAGGGGAGTACCTCAACCACGTGACCATTTACCGCGTGCTTGAGCTGCTGTGCTCCTTAAACCTGGCGCACAAGGTGCTGCTTACCGGCGGGTTTGTCATCTGCAGCCTGGGCGATGCCAATGGCTGCCACCGCTTCATGCTCTGCCGCAAATGCGGCAAGCT
Organism: Chloroflexota bacterium; assembly: GCA_036821185.1. GTDB lineage: Bacteria > Chloroflexota > Dehalococcoidia > GIF9 > UBA5629 > CALJTV01. The sequence goes on from DAISKD010000002.1 coordinate 126,880, forward strand.
CAATGAATATGTCAGCGAGGCCCTGTGCGCCGAGGAGACCGAGATCGCTGAGGCATTGGGGTTCTGCACCGAACAGCACTTTTCAGAGTTCTCGGGGGTGTGTGTCAGATGTCAGAAGTGAGCCAGACTGAAACGAAACAAACCCCAGCGGGCATGGCGAAGAGGATAGCGCTGGAGCTAGCCAGACACGCCCCGTTCACCGCACTGGGGGCGGTCAGCGGCATCGTGCTAATGGTCATCATCATGCTCACGAAGCTCCCCGCTGCCGTCTCCGAGACCGCTTTCTATGTACTCCACCCCGCCCACATCCTGTTTAGTGCCATCGTCACCACCGCCATGTACCGCAGGTACAAGCCGGGCAAACTGTGGGCAGCGGTGCTCATCGGCTACACCGGCTCGGTGGGCATCGCCACCATCAGCGATTCGATAATCCCTTACCTCGGTGCCGAGTCCTTCCGCATCCAGATATCGCTGCACATCGGTTTTATCGAAAAATGGTGGCTCATCAATCCGGTGGCATTTCTAGGGATTGCCATCGGCTGTTTAAGACCGGTGACCAGGGTGCCCCATGCCCTGCACGTGCTGCTAAGCACCTATGCCTCTCTGACATACTTCACCGCCTTCGGGGTGGCAGAGTGGCTACCGCTGCTGCACTTTGTCTTCTTGTTCCTCTTCATAGCGGTATGGCTGCCCTGCTGTTTCAGCGATATCGTTTACCCGTTGCTTTTCCTCAAAGCGGAAGAACACGAGTGCCACTAGCCGGACCGCCGCCCACGTACAGAATTCGCCAACCTACCGGACGAGTACACCGCTTTGCCCCTTGCTCTCTCTTGTGATATGCTGAATACCGCCTGCCCATCATGTCCAGTCAGTCGCTGAAAACCGAACAGAGTGTAAAGCTCAGCCGCCAGAGCTGGTTCTCCAGGATAGCCCGCCTGTTCGACAGGGCGAGCATCGGTGCTGAGACCTGGGAAGAGCTCGAAGAGCTGCTGGTCCTGGCCGATGTCGGCGTTGCCACCACCCAGAAACTGCTCCAGCGTGTTAGAGAGCGAGCAAAAAGGGAGGGGCTTGATAACGCTGTTGTCGTGCGGGAAGCCCTAAAGGAGGAGATGGTGACCATGCTCACGGTGGCACCGCCGCAACCCCCACCACCCACCGCCCTGGAGACGATACTGGTGGTGGGCGTGAATGGCTCGGGAAAGACCACCAGCATCGCCAAGCTGGCCTACCAACTGAAGAACCAGGGGAAAAAGGTCATCCTCGCCGCCGCTGATACCTTCCGCGCCGCCGCCATTGACCAGCTTAAAGTATGGGGCAAGCGCGTGGGGGTAGAGGTAGTCGCCCACCAGCCCGGCGGCGACCCTGGTGCCGTGGTGTTCGACGCCATCGAAGCCGCTCACAGCCGAAATGCCCAGATAGTGATCGTGGACACCGCCGGTCGACTGCACACCAAGTTCAACCTGATGGAAGAGCTGAAAAAGATAAAGCGCGTCGCCACCAGGACCGGGGTACACCATACTGTGCTTCTGGTGCTCGATGCCACCACCGGTCAGAACGGGCTGGCGCAGGCCAGACACTTCACCGATGCAGTGCAGGTGGACGGCATCTTTCTTACCAAGCTCGATGGCACCAGCAAGGGTGGTATAGTGCTGGCAATCTGCGATGAGCTGAAAATCCCCATCCTCTACATCGGCACCGGAGAGCAACTGGACGATATGACGCCCTTCGATGCCAGGGTATTCGTTGAAGCAATTTTTTCGCCTGCGGAGGCCGGCAGTTGTTCACCCTGACCATCAGCCTCAGCCCGGTAGTGCTGAAATTGGGCACCTTCGAAGTCCATTGGTACGGGGTAATGGTGGCGCTGGCTGTGGCGGCAGTCATCGCCATCTCGCTCAGAGAAGCGAAACGGCTGGGTGTAGCCGCTGACCACATCTACAACCTGGCGATATGGGCAGTGCTCGCCGGCATCATCATGTCCCGCCTGCTCCATGTCATCGACGAGTGGCACTACTACCTAGCGCACCCGCAGCAGCTCCTCAGCTTCGCCGGTCTCACCATCTACGGCGCGGTCCTCGGCGCGCTGGTGGCGGTGATAGTCTACGCCTGGACAAAGAAGCTCTCCTTCTGGAGGCTAGCCGACATAGTGGCGCCCGGGGCGATACTGGGACAGGCGATAGGCAGGATCGGCTGCACCATCAACGGCTGTTGCTACGGGCTGGAAAACCCACCGTGGTGGGCAGGTGCCATAGTCTACACCAATCCCGAGCACGCCCTGCTGGGGACGCCAATAAATGTGCCGCTTTACCCCACACAGCTCTACCACCTGGTATGGAACCTGATGGGTTTTGCTGTGCTGTTGTCGCTGAGAAAACGGCTGGCACCCCAGGGTACCCTGTTTTTGCTCTACCTCGCCATTTATGCCGCCGGCGACCTGACCATAAGGCTGGCGCGGGAGGGAGAGCCCTTTTTCCTCGGTCTGCAACAGGCACAGCTCATCGGCATCATCACATTACTGGTGACAGTGCCCTGGCTGGCTATCAGGATGTGGCTGGCGAGACAGAAAGCGGCCTTCCAGGCAGGGGATGAAGTCAGTCCACCGGGTCAAAGTCCAGGAGCTTGAGCCGCAGCCTCTCCACCCCATTCCAATTGTCCGCAATCAAGTTGTAAGCGATGTCCAGCCTCGAGCCCACTTGTGATGCCAGGCTGCCCAGTCCAAAGCCGATGGTATCCCAGATCACACCCCTCTGCCTCAGCTTCAACCTGAGGTGATCGCCCTGCTCACCTGCCAGTGAGCGTTCTATAACCTCGACCTCGCGGCTGACGAAGGTGGGTTCCGGGTTGCCGCTGCCGAAGGGAGCGAGCCTTTGTATCTGCCGGTAGACATCACCGCTGAATACATCCAGCGACACCTCGGCATCTATGTCGATGTGGGGGCGGAGGTCCACGCCGGCGAGCTCTTCCTCGGCAATTTTCAGCAACCTCGCCTGGAGTGCACCCAGCTGGCTGCGCTGCACCGTAAAGCCAGCAGCGCCAGCATGTCCGCCGGCATTCAGCAGCAGGTCGCGGCACCTGTCCAGCGCCTTTATAAGATTAAATTCCGGAATGCTCCTGCCGCTGCCGCGGCAGACATCAGAACCTACCCTTAGCAATATCACCGGGCGGTAAAATTCCTCAGTCAGCCTGCCAGCCACCAGCCCCATAACGCCAGCGGGGTAGTCTGTGCCCCCAGTCATCAGCAGCGGCATGTCCGTCCCCTGGACAAGTAGCTGCTCCCTGGCGCGCGAGAGCAGCTCAACGGTCATCTTCTGCCTCCGGGCGTTCTTCTCCTCGAGGTCACGGGCCAGTCTGACGGCCTCCTCTTGGCTTCGGGTGACCAGCAGGCGGTAGCTAGCAGAGGCATCATCCATCCTGCCGGCAGCGTTGATGCGTGGCGCCAGCACCCAGGCGATGTTCTCCGAGGTGAGGTTCCCCGGCTGCAACCCGGCACAGCGCATCATCTCCTGCAGTCCGATGCGCTGGGTGTTATTGAGCAAGTCGAGCCCCCGCCTCACCCAGTAACGATTGTCCCCAAGCAACAGCACCATATCAGCCACCGTCCCCAGGGCGACCAGGTCCAGCAGGTCGTTTAACAATTTGTCCCGACCGCTCCCCCTCATAAGTGCCTCAAGTAGCTTAAAGGCGACCCCCACGCCAGCGAGGTCAATAGCTGTAAAGCGGGAATCGTCCCGCTTGGGGTCCACCACGGCAAAGGCCGGCGGTAGATAGTCCGGAGGCACATGGTGGTCGGTGACGATGACATCCATCCCCAGCTTATGGCACCTCGCCACCTCCTCGAAAGCGGTTATGCCGGTATCTGCGGTGATCACCAGACTCACCCCTTCCCTGCTCAACCGCTCCAGAGGAGCCAACTGTAGACCATAGCCATCGCGGTAGCGGTGCGGAATGAACGGCACCACCCTGCCACCCAGAGCCGAAAGCCCCAGTACCAGTACGGCCGTGGCGGTGACGCCGTCGGCATCGAAATCACCATAGACAGCTATCTTCTCCCCGCGAAGCAAGGCTTGGTAGACGCGCTGCACCGCACGGTGCATATCGGGAAGCAGAAAAGGGTCGGTCTTCAGGCGCTGGTCAATGCTGAGAAAAGCTTCTATCTGTGAGGGCTCAGTGATGCCGCGGTTGTAAAGGAGCTGGACTACTAACGGATGGATGCCAGGCAAATTGGTCCTTAAAGGGACCTGGGGCAGTATCCTCCAGTGGGTCTGGCTCAAGCCCGTGCCTCTGACATCTTTTTCTCTTTATACCACATCGGCAGCTACCACGCAACGCAAGGAAGGCAAATGTCACAAAGGCATTCACTGAGCCCCTGTGGTAATCACGAAAACTTTTAGCCGCGGTTCAATTGCCCGGCAAGGTTTACCAAGCTGGCACAACTTAGTGACAGTGGAATCACACCAACAGGTTATCTCCTGGTAACTATAAGCCCAAGAAGGCACGCTGTTTCCTGCCACTCAATGACTCAGCAACGCGATTTCTGGGCATTAAGCCGCTAGTTAGTGCTCATTTGACCACGAGTCCTACCGTTCATATAATGACGATAGCGATGAACGAGAGACCAAAGATAGCTTTCCACACGCTGGGGTGTAAGCTCAATCAGGCGGAGACGGAAAAGCTCCTCTGGCAAGCTATTGACGCAGGTTACCGGACGACCACCGTAGAGGACGCCGATATCTGCGTATTAAACACCTGCACCGTGACCCACATCGCTGACCGTAAGGCAAGGCATCTGGTGCGGCTGTGGCGGAGAAGGAACCCGCGTGCCACCATCATCGCCACCGGCTGCTATGCCCAGAGAGCCCGCGATGACCTCCTTGCCGCTGGTGCCGACATGGTCATCGGCAACGACGATAAGATGCGGCTTCTAGACTTAGTCAGCGAAGCCCGTGATATCAGTCCCAGGCAAAGGGGAGAGCGGACGGATAACCGCCCCAGCCGTATCCGCAGCTTCATTAAGATCCAGGACGGCTGCGATACACATTGTGCCTACTGCATCGTGCCTCAGGTGCGGGGCAGGGAGCGCTGCCTCGCGGCAGACAGCATCATCGCCGAAATCAAAGCCAGGGTCAGCTACGGTTACAGGGAGATCGTGCTCACCGGCACCAAGATCGGCTCATATCGCGAAAATGGCACCGACCTGCAGCAACTGGTGCGGCGTATTCTCAATGAGACCGCTGTGCAGCGTCTGCACCTTTCGTCACTACAGCCGCGCGATATTTCGCCGCAGCTATTGGAGCTATGGCAGGACCCAAGGCTATGCCATCACTTCCATCTAGCTTTACAGAGCGGCAGCAACAGCGTCCTAAAACGGATGCGGCGCAATTATACGGTTGAAGACTTCGCCGCCACAGCGGCTTTAATCCGCCGCCTGCTGCCCGATGCTTCCATAACCACCGACATCATGGTCGGTTTTCCCGGTGAGAGCGATGCCGAGTTCGAACAGGGCTACCATTTCTGCGAGCAAATGGAATTCGCCGCCATCCACGTCTTCCCTTACTCCCCACGTCCCGGCACCCCGGCAGCAATAATGCCAAGTCAGGTACCGGAAAAAACGAAGGATGCCCGCCGACACAAAATGCTGGAACTCTCCGCCACCAGCTCACAGCGCTTCCGCCGGAGGTTTCTGGGACGGGAAATGGTGGTGCTCTGGGAAGCCGAGGTATCACCGGGCAGCGGCATCTATGCCGGGCTGACGCATAACTATATCCGCGTCTACGCCAGGAGCGCCACGCCGCTCAGCGGACTTATTACCCCGGCAAAGTTACTACACCTGCACGATGACGGTGTACTGGCAGAGGTTATTTGCCGCGGGTGAAAACTACCCCGCCGTCCCCTCACCCTTGTCGCGCTGCTGACGCAGAAAGTCTTCTACTTCCTTGATTATCCGCTCGGCGTCCTCGGTGCGTTCAACAGAAGGAGCAGGTTGCGAGAGGTACTCCTTCTCCAGTTTCTTGACGTAAAGTGCCAGCTCTTTGTTCTCAGCAAGCAGCCTGTCCAGCGTCCCGCTTAAGTATTCACCAGCCTGCCGCAATTCCTCCAGGTCAACCTTGACCCCCAGCATGTCCACCAGTTTCTCCGCCAGCGCCAGGCAGACCATGGGGTTGGCTTCCACGCGGATGTAAAACGGACAGTGCCCCCAGAGGCCGACCGCCTCCTTGTCCAGGCGGGCACATTCAGTGAGGAGCACGCTATGGAAGCTTGCCGGGCCCTGATAGTTTACCGGTATGACGCCAAATTCCTCCAGGAAAACTGTGAGCTGCGGGGCGTTCACCACACCAGAAATCCGCGTCGGCAGCGTGTGGGGAATCCTGTCATATAGCCCACCCAGCGTATAGATGCGGCGCACGCCCATGGTATCGGCGATATCGAGGATAAGGTCGCTGAACCGCTGCCAGTAATGGTGTGGCTCTACGCCATGTACCAAAATCAGGTCATGTCCCCCAAGTCCGCTTTTCCAGTAGAAGAAATTGGCACGCGGCATTCTCAACGAGGCCATGACGCCGTTTTCTATGGTGACCGTGGGGCGTAGCTCAGGGAAATTGTAGAACTCGTCCGGGTTGACCTCGGCGAACCTGTTCGCCTCCAGCTTCCTCACCAGGTAGGCTACCGTGCCCGTAGCCACCTGGGCGGCATCAGCCCAGCCAGCAAGCGCCACCACCATATCAGGCTGGTTCAATATCGGGCGCTCTAAAAAGACCAGTGTCCTTGACTCCATAGCCCCTCCGAGCCATAACTATTCCAGACCTGTACCGTTAAGTCTACCATAAAACCGTGATTAAGGATAAAAGTATATTCCCCAACCCCCTAACTGCTTACACACCTCGCACCACAAGGTATATTGACGGGCGTGTTATACTAGATGGGTAGGCCAACACATTGATCAGCAATGTTCTAGACACAGGGCGAGCCCATGGGCAAGAAGACAAAGGTAATCGTTAATCCTGCGGCCGGCGCCGGTAAGACGGCGAAGAAGTGGCCCCGCATCAAGCAGGAACTTGAAGCGCTGGGGGTAGACTTTGACTTCGAGGTCACCGCAGCCCCGGGGCATGGCATTGAGCTGGCGAAGTCGGCTGTGGACAAAGGCTACGAGTTGGTGGTATCGGTCGGCGGTGATGGCACCCTGAATGAAATAGTAAATGGGATCCACCAAGGGGGCGGATTGGAGCGCGTGGCTGTGACTATAGTCAACACCGGCACGGGTGCTGACTACATCCGCACCTTGGGCATCCCCCGCCAGTACAAACAAGCTTGCCAGCGAGTGGCAAGCCCCCAGGGAAAGGTGGTGGTAGACCTGGGGATTGCCGAATACATGTACAAAGGCGAGCCGGCAAAGCGGCTGTTCGTCAATTTCGCCGGGCTGGGCTTCGATGCTGAGATCGTCAGGGCGACCACTGAGAAGTTCAAGGCTCTGGGCGACATGCCGTCCTACCTCATGGGGCTGCTGACTACGCTGTTCACCTACGAGAACAGGGATGTCACCCTGATGATCGATGGACAGTTCGGCTCCAGAAAAGTATGCACTGTGCTACTGAACAACGGCAAGTACGCTGGCGGCGGCATGCTGCCAGCGCCGGGCGCCGACCCTGGAGACGGCTTCTTCGATGTAGTGGTGATAGACGATATGACCAAGCCCGACCTGCTTATCTCCCTCCCCAGGATATACCGTGGTACCCACCTCACCCATCCCAAGGTGACGCTGACCAGGGCACGGACAGTCGAGGTGCAGCCTTCCGTGGGCATGGCAGTGCAGGCGGATGGGGAACTGCTGGGCAAGGCACCGGCGCGTTTCGCCATAATGCCGGCGGCGTTAACCGTCCTGGTCTGAAAGTAGCCCACATCCGGGACCGGAGACCTTCGCCAGGACCTCATCAAGGGAAAGCTCTTTCCCGTCGGGCGTGAGCGCACTCCGCTTCCCGTCCATGATTATGAGCAATGCCCACGGCTGTTTCACACCAAAAAAGAAAAGACCGCCGTTGACACGGCGGCAGCCGAGATGTACCTCAACTACGGGAACAATGACTATGCCGCCGATGGACACAGCCTCTTCGGTCTTGACCTGCCTCTCCATCTCTCCCTTAAAGCAGCGGCAACAGCCCTGATGACCGGGGGCGACAAGACAAAGCCCGCTACAGCCAGAAGGATGCCCGCCAGCCTCACATTCACTACAGCGGACAAATAGCCCCGGACAATGGCATCGCCTTCAAACGATGGCTCGAGGTCTATATCACAATGGGGGAACAGGCCCATCAGAACCAGCGGTGAGAGATAGGCAAAAAGTAGACCGGTATCGGCGGGATTGTCCAGCCCGAGCTTTAGTCTGGCAACAAACTCCTTCAGTCTCAGCCCCTTGAAACAGCTTTTCAGCAGACGGAAAAGCCGTTCCGGCAGCCCTTTGACCCGCCAAGCGCTTGTAAACACCCTGGTAAAGTTGCCAGGCGCGGCACCGCCCTGGAGCAGCCCGGTCATCGTAGCGGCACCACCTTCCCACCGTACCTCCCTCTTCACCAGGCCAAACAGCCATAAAACACGCAGCCTAAACCTCGCCTTATCGTTGAGGTCAAGACGTATGGCTATCTCCAGCGGCAAGGAGAGGCAAAATATGACCAGCGCCGCAAAGCTGAGCAGGACGATAAGACCAAGCAAGCCGGCTACTCCTCGAGCTTGCTCTTACTTGCTCCCCACTTCTCAGCTATTCTTGCTGCCACATCAGGCAACGTTTCGGTAAGCTTCTCAATAGCTGATGCTAAGCCGCCTTTTATCGGCTCTATCCTGGCACCCTCTTTGGTAACTACAATGACCGCTATGGGCTTCACGCCAGCGCCGCCAGCGGTGCCGGTACCGGCGGCCTCCCCCTTCCCCTCAGCCCCAGCGGCACCGAACCCCAGTCCGACACTGAGTAACGGAATCAGGGTGGTCTCCCCCACCGTTATCGGCTCACCTATAACCGTCCTGGAGTCCAGCACCTTCTCGATCTGACCCAGGGTAGCCTTGATCAACTCCTGGACATCTGCCATCTATCGCCTCCTTATTTCTCACCCTACAGCCCATTATACCACGCCACCGTTCACAGAGTCCCCTTTGTGTACTCTTCCCTTAGCTTGGCATAGGCACGTTTGTCATCAACTTGTGCCAATCGCAGGTGGCTTCGGTAAGTAAGGCGTGTCGTCTGCCCGCTTTATCCCACCGCTACCTAGGGCTAGGGTCCTGCTTCCTTCATCTTATCACTGCAGAGCTATGAAGCACCCTTAACCCTCACCTGGATTATTATGTCGCCAGGGACACCGTCGGTCACCTGCCGGGCGTTGCGCAGCTCGACCTTCGTCCCGTCCTTGACGCCAGCGGGGATCTTGACCTTAAGCCTTTTCCCCCTCCTCGTTAGGACTTTCTCCAGACCGCTAGCTGCCTGCTGTGGGGTTATGGTTATCTCGTAGTGGACGTTCTGGCGCTGCGTCCTCTGCGTCTGCGTCGCCTGGCGCAATATCTGGTCGAGATCTATACCGCCAGTGCCGTACCTGACCCCGCCCGGGCCTGTGGTGAATATCCTAAATGTGGCACCCTTCCTTTTCAGTAGTTCACCAAATATCTGGTCAAGAAAATCGAAACCCAGGCCCGCGCCCTGGAAGTCACGCAGCAGATCCTCGAATGTCGTCCTGGTGGTGGCGCTGCCGAAGATGTCCCCGGGTGTGCCCACCGTGCCGAACTGGTCATACTGCCGCCGTTTCTCGGGGTTGCCCAGGACGGCGTAAGCCTCGTTTATCTCCTTGAACTTCTCATTGGCCCACTTTTCCCGACCCGGGTTGCGGTCCGGGTGGTACTGCATCGCCAGCCGGCGGTAAGCCTTCTTTATCTCCTCATCGCTGGCATTCCGGGTAACACCAAGGGTCTGGTAATAGTCCTTGCTCATCTTCCGTCCTCAGTCAGCCCTCGAGCCGCAGCTCATTCCTTTGTTTCCGACTTCGCCCCAGCGCTTCGAGAGTGGTCGCGGAGCCAGCGGTGAATTTCGTTTAGCGCCGGCGGCGCCACGCTGAAGACGTCCATATTCTTGGGGAACTGCACCATATGCCCCTCCCTGATGAACAGGACGGCCACCTCTCCTTCACCCAGACTCTCATCTATCCGTTTACTGATATACTCATACCTCTTTCGTGCCGCCTCCATATAGAACTGGGAGACCTTCTGGACCGCAGCTTCGCTTGCCAGCCCCAAGAGCAGACACCTCTCCCAGTCCAGACACTCAGCCACAAGTTCCCTGTCCTCCAGCGCTTCAAGCTGGGCACCTTCCTGGCACTTTTGTCGGGCAATCTGGCAACTGCGCGAGTTAAGCCTCTCCAACACTTTCAACCCCTCCTCACCCCCGGTATTTACCGTCTCGTGGTAGACGCGCTTCACCTTGCCCAGCTTCACCTCGAGGTTTGCGATATGTTCCTCGACCTGCTTCCAGTAGAGCTCAAACTTTTCCACGTATTCAGTGGGGGCATCAGCGAAGGAGTATATCAGGGGGATGAGGAACAGCCGCCTCCCTGCTTTGAAGCTGTCGACTTCCGGTCTGGTTATTCTGCCCAGTTCCTGCGCCATTGCTGTCTTTACAGTTTATCATAACCGCGCCATCTGGATGGAACAGGAATTGCAGACTGCTGGCAGCTAGACATGCGTGTCCACGAAACTTTTAACTGCGCCGAGGTACCGCCCCATACCACCGGAAAAGATGGTGTTGTGGTCAACCCCGGGGATAACCACCATCTGTTTGTCCTCAGCCCCAATGTTTGCGTACAGCGACTTCCCTTCCTCCAAAGGCACAATGCGGTCGTGCTCCCCGTGAATGACCAGACACGGCAGACGGATCTGACGGGCAATTCGCACACCAGAGGGCTCCTCGGGAAGAGAGATGCCCAAGGAGCTAAGAGGAAAGCCAAGATAAGAGAGCAGGCTGAAGATGTTGATAAACCCGCTCTCTATGATCAGCCCGCTGAGCTCTGCCTGGTAATGGTAAGCCAGTTCGATAGCCGAGGCACTGCCCAGCGAACGCCCCATGACAAACGGCTTTCCTGAAAAGCCGTTGTCCTTCAGCACCTTCTTAAAGCCGGCAAAGATGTGGTGGGCATCGGTAATCATGTCGCTGAGCGTGGGCTTGCCATCGCTTCTGCCATAACCACGGTAATCAGCCACAAACAAATTTATCCCCGTGCTATTGAAAACGGCGCCGATATCAACATAATCGCTGGCTAGCTCTCCGTTGCCGTGAAAGAATAGTATGTTGGGGTACTTTCGGCTGCCAAAGTAGAAGTGGAATGAAATAGCCACCCCATCAGCTACAGGAATTCTGCCCGACATAACATTGGGGACGGGCAGGTCAGGTAGGTAGTCACGGCGTGGGTAAAAGACGAACTGCAATATCTCCGGTCGATCCAGAGGAGGGAGCTCAGGCCACGGCTTCAAGGTCTCTCCGCCCGGCATATAATGTCCCCCATCGGGGCATCAGCCCACCTTGATTATCTCCCCGCTGACGTCTTCTCCAATGGTGATGATCCCAAAGGAGCGCGAGCCAGGGCCGGGGTTAAAGAAAAAGATGTCACCGATCCGCTCACATTTCGCCCAGTGGCTATGCCCGAAGAGGATGATATCGACATCGTCGAACAGCCGGCGCACCCTATCTTCAATGCCGATAGGAGCCCCCCAGCCATGCACCAGCCCAACCTTTTTGCCGGCGACGACAAACATCTCCTTTTCAGGAAGGACCTCCCTCACCGCCAGCGAGTCCATGTTGCCTCGCACCGCCTTTACCTCGCCTATCCGCCGCAGCCCTTCTAAAACCCCGATACCCACAAAATCACCGCAGTGGACGATCAGGTCCACGCCGCTAAGCCTCCTGATAATCTCCGGGTGTAGCTCCTCCACCCTTTGCACATGAGTGTCGGAAAGAACACCAAGCCTCATAACTGAGCCCCCACACAGTCGTCCATAACTTTTGCCCCCGCATGCACTGTGGGAAAAGTCGCCTTTGTACCGGACAGATGCTAACCCCCAAGGCTTCGCACAAACTCATCGATAGCCCTGTTCACCTCGTCGGGTCTTTCCAGAAAGACAAAGTGGGTGGTGTTTTCGATGACCACCAGCCTGGCGCCCTCTATTTTGTCAGCAAGGTAGCGGGCATATTTGAGCGGCGTCATCACATCATCGGTGCCGGAGATGACTAAAGTAGGCACCTTGATGAGGTGCACTTTGTCCATGACATCGAAGCGGTCACAACACCTGAACCCGTTCAATCGTGCCGCCACGCCGATGTTGACCACATCGTTGACTATCATCTCCCTCACCCCGGCGGGGACACGGCTGTAGAACGGCTCCACCAACCTCCTCGCCTCCTCCGGCGGGGCATTCAGGGCATTCTCCATTGCCTGGAGAAAATCGGGCCTGACGCGCAGCCTCGCCCCGGTGGCGATGAGGACCAGTCCGCTGAGCTCCGAGGGATAGTCCAGGGCATATCTCTGGGCGATGGCACCGCCCATGGAATGCCCCACGATCACCGGCTTATGGTAGCCTCTGGCACGGATATACTCATGGAGCCACTCCGTATACTGTTCAATGCTGGTGAAAGGCCTGTCCCCGGAATGGTTCGGTAGGGTGACGGCATCCGAATCAGCGAAGTACTTGGTCTGGTAGTACCAGACCCGTCCGGTGTTACCGGCACCGTGGACAAAAACCAATTTCACGGCTATGCTGCCCTCCCGTTTTTTAAGGCTGCCGCCAGCGCACTGTCGATGTCTTCAGCAAAAATAAAGTCGAGTTTCTGCTTGATCTCCTCGGGCACCTCTTCCAGGTCCTTCTCGTTCTCCTTAGGTAGCACCACCTTTTTGATGCCGGCACGGTGCGCCGCCAGCACCTTCTCTTTTATGCCACCCACAGGCAACACCTTACCCCTCAGGGTGATCTCGCCGGTCATGGCGATCTCCCGGTTCACCGGTCTACCGGTGAGGGCTGAGACCAGGGCTACTGCCATAGCGATCCCTGCCGAAGGGCCATCCTTGGGAATGGCGCCGGCCGGGACATGGATATGCACATCCTTTTTCTCATAGAAGTCATCAGGTACGCCCAAGGTGCTGGTCTTGGAGCGGGCATAGGTCAGCGCCGCCTTTGCCGACTCCTGCATGACCTCGCCCAGTTTCCCCGTCAGGATCAGGTTACCCCTGCCGGGCACTAATGCTGCTTCCACGAAGATGACATCGCCACCCATCGGCGTCCACGCCAGCCCTGTAGCCACGCCGACCTCGTCCTCCCGCTCAGCCACCTCATGAAGGAACTTCCTCACTCCAAGATATTCCTGCAGCCTGTCGGGCGTCACCACCACCCGCCCGTCCAAGCCCTCGGCCATTCTCCGGGCGACCTTTCGGCAGATGGCACCTATCTCTCGCTCCAGGTTACGCACCCCAGCCTCCCGGGTGTAGTTGCGGATGATCGCCAGAATGGCATCATCGCTTATCTCCAGCCTTTCAGCGCCGATGCCGTTCTCCTTTAGCTGCCTGGGGATAAGGTACTTTCTGGCAATTTGAAGCTTTTCCTGTTCGGTATATCCCGGGAGCTCCAGAATCTCCATCCGATCACGCAGCGCCGGCGGAATGGTATCGGTGATGTTTGCCGTGGTGATGAACATGACCTTTGACAGGTCGAAGGGGACATCGAGGTAATGGTCTACGAAGGCATAATTCTGCTCCGGGTCGAGGACCTCCAGCAGGGCGGCGGAGGGGTCGCCACGAAAATCAGCACCCACCTTATCTATCTCATCGAGCATAAACACCGGGTTATTGGACTCAGCCCGACGCAAGCCCTGTATTATCCTTCCAGGAAGGGCGCCGACATAGGTACGTCGATGCCCGCGTATGTCGGCTTCGTCGCGGATGCCACCCAGCGACATGCGCACAAACTTCCTCCCCAGGGCCCGGGCAATGGACTGACCCACGGATGTCTTGCCCGTGCCCGGCGGTCCCACGAAGCATAGTATGGGGCCCTTCATATCCGGCCTACGCTTCCGCACCGCCAGATAGTCGAGTATCCTCTCCTTCACCTTCTCCAGGTCGTAATGGTCTTCGTCCAGGACCTGGGCAGCCTTGGCGATATCCAGGTTGTCCTCCGTGCTCTTCGACCAGGGCAGGCTGATGAGCCAGTCAAGATAGGTGCGTGACACGGTATATTCGGCAGCCGCCGGCGGCATCTTCGCCAGCCGTTCGAGCTCTCGCTCCGCCTCCTTCTGCGCCTCGGGGGGCATGTTGGCCTCGGCTATCTTCGCCCTCAGTTCGTTTATCTCCATGGTGCGCTCATCGAGCTCACCGAGCTCTTTCTGGATGGCTTTCAATTGCTCCCTGAGGAAGTACTCCCGCTGCGCCTTGTCCATCTCCTGTTTTACTTGGGACTGGATTTTACTACCGAGCTCCAGCACCTCGAGTTCGCGGTTGAGAAAAGCTGTCAGCTTTTTTATCCGCTCGCTGACATCCAGCGTCTCCAATATCTCCTGCGCCTCCTCGAGTTTGAGACTGATATGGGCGGCAACGAAGTCGGCCAGCGTGCCCGGCTCGGGGATGTTGAGCGCGGCGATGCTCAGCTCAGCCAGCAGATTGGGCGCCAGTTCCACAACCCGCTGAAAAAGTCTGAGTAAATTTTTGGTCAGCGCCTCCAGCTCAGTAGTCCTCTCCACCCGGTCCTCAAGCACCTCGATCCTCGCTTTCAAATATGGCTCTACCTGAGTTATCTCCTTGATCCTGGCACGAGAGATCCCCTGGAAGAATGCCCTGATGGAGCCGTCAGGCAACTTGAACATGCGGGCGATCACGGCTACTGTGCCCACGGAATACAGGCTCTCAGGCAAAGGTGCCTCCGACCCCGGGCGCTGGGCAAAAAAGCCGACGAATTTGTCCTTGCTAGCCGCCTCGTCTATAAGTCTGACCAGTCTTTCCTCAGCGGTGCCCAGCGGAATTATGATGGCTGGATAAACAACCGTCTGACCGCTGGGGAACACGGGCATCTCCTCGGGTATATGGAACTTCTCTTTGGTCTCTTTCGCTTCCTCTCTTACCTCCATATTCCCCTCGCAAAAACGTTATTCGCCCTTTACCTCCACCCGCCGCCGCACCTCCGCCTTTACCTTGGGCAGAACGACTTCCAAAAAACCGTTCTCATAGAATGCTTTAGTGTTCTCCACCTCGACCGCCGCCGGCAATGTCACTCTGCGCTCAAACGGTCCCCAGAGTATCTCCATCTGCGTGTAGCTGCGACTGATCCCCCGCTTCACGTCCTGCCGCTCGCCTCTGACGATGAGTTCCTTCCCATAGATCTCCACTTCTAACTGGTCCTCTTTGACACCGGCAAGCTCGAACAGGGCCACCACCTCGTCAGCCGTCTCGAATACGTCCACCGCCGGCGCCCATGTCCGCGGTGAGAACCTTACCGAAGGTGGCTTGCGGCTGGAAAAATCGTCCAACAGCCGCTCCATCTCCCGGTGCATGGTGACCACAATCTCAGTCCAATCGCTCCTGAGTTCGACCATTTCCGCCCTCCTCGAAGTCCTGTACATAACGGTAACCCCTAACATTATATATCAAGCCCGAGATAACTTTGAACCAAAGGGCTTGAAGCTAGCCCCATATGCTGAGTAATCCCTGGCGGATCATCTTAATAGCTATCGCCGCCAGGAACAAGCTGACCACTTTAGATACAGCGCTGACGCCACCCTTTCCCAAGAAAGCTACCACACGGTTAGCCTGGTCGAAAAGTGCCCAGGCTATAGCCAGATTGATGATAAACGATGCTATGACAATGACCAAAGAGTACTGGTCGATAAGTATAAGTAGCGTGGTCAGCACCGCTGGACCGACTACCAGCGGCGTCCCGATGGGCACCACACCGAGCAACTCCGCTCCCACCGAAGCTTGGGCCTCGATCATTTTGCCGGTGGTCAACTCTTTGACCGCCAGAATCAGTAGGATCAGACCGCCAGCCACCAGAAAATCAGCCACCTCGATGCCCAGGAAGAGGAAAATGCCCTTGCCTATCGCCACAAAGCCCAGACCCAGGCCCAGGGCGGTGAGCATCGCCAGGCGCACCACCTTTCTCCGCTCACCGGGCCGCATGTCCTGCGTTAGCGGCAACAGGATGGGCAAAGTGCCCACCGCGTCCATAGCTACAAAGAGCGGCACAAAGGTGAGGCCAAATTCCTGAAGAAGGTGTATTATCTTTTCCATTACCGCAAGGGGCGGGACTACTCCCCTTCCTTGTCCTCAGCTCGCTGGATGCAGGCCACAGAAGCCACCCTGTCATCTGCTTCAAGGCGCTTCAAATGTACCCCGAGCGTAGCTCTACCCAAACAGGCGACCTCCTCCCCGACAGGTATGCGGATGGCACTGCCCCTGGTGGAAATGATGATGATATGCTGTGTGGGGACCACCAGCCTTGCCGCTACCAGCTTGCCGGTCTTTTCGTTAAGGCGATGGGCCATGACGCCCTTACCGCCCTTGCGGTGGACGGGAAAGTTCTTTATCGGAGTACGTTTGCCGAAGCCTTTTTCGGTAACCGTAAGCAAGTCGGCGCCGACGCTCACCGTGACCATTGCCACCACTGAGTCGCCGGCTTCTAGTCTGATACCCCTGACCCCGCCGCTTGTCCGAGATGCCGACCTCAGCCCCACCACGGCAAACCTGATCGCCCGCCCGTTGCGTGTCACCAGCACCACCTCGTCCTTATCACCCACTATATCGGCAGCCACCAGTTCTTCGCCGCCCCTCAGTTTCATGGCGATGATGCCACTGCTCCGGACCGAGGCGAAATTTTCCAGTTTAGTCTTCTTCACCACACCCATCGAGGTGGCCATAACCACGAAAGCCCCGTCCGGCAAAGACTTCGCCGCCACTACAGCGGTGACCTGCTCCTTGGGGTCAATTGAAATCAGACCAGCAAGCGCAGTCCCCTTGGTAGCCCGGGAGCTATCCTGCGGGATGTCATAGACTTTGAGTTTGTATACTTTGCCCCGATTGGTGAACAGAAACAGGTCGTCATGGGTATCAGCCGCTACACAGTGTCTCACCATGTCGGTCTCGCGAGTGACCATTCCGGTCACACCCATACCACCGCGATGCTGCTTCTGATAGGCGGCCGCAGGGGTGCGCTTGATGTAGCCCTGCTCGCTCACCGTTATCACCACGTCCTGATGTGGTATCAGGTCCTCTTCCTGAAACTGCTCCACTTCCTCGCTGCTGATGGTGGTGCGTCGTTCGTCGCCATATTCCTTCTTCAGCTCCATCACATCCTGCTGGATGAGGAACAGTATCTTCTTGGGGTTAGCCAGAAGGTCTTCCAGATAGGCGATGTTCTTCACCACCTCGGCGTACTCCTCTATGACCTTCTGTTGTTCCAGTCGTGCCAGACGACGTAGCTGCATATCGAGTATCGCCTGTGCCTGCGCCTGGGTGAGTCCGAACTTCTCCATCAAAGCGGTACGGGCGGCGTCCACCGTCTCCGCCTTACGGATGGTCTGCACGATTTCCTCAAGATGGTCAAGGGCGATCCTAAAGCCTTCGAGGATATGCGCCCTGTCCCGTGCCTTCTGCAGCTCAAACTGGGAACGACGGGTGATAACCTGGCGGCGGAAGTCTATGTAGCAGTTCAAAGCCTCCTTCAGGCTGATGACCTGGGGTTGTCCATCAACCAGTGCCAGCATATTGATGAAGAAGGCAGACTGCATAGCAGTATGCTTATACAGGTTGTTGATCACCTTGCTCGCCTGGGCATCCTTCCGCAAGCCGACCACTATCCTCATGCCATGCCTGTCTGACTCGTCCCTGACCTCGGCGATGCCCTCGACCCGCCTCTCTCGCACCAGCTCGGCTATTTTCTCCACCAGCGCCGCTTTGTTCGTTTGATAGGGGAGCTCGGTGATCACCAGGTTGTGGCGCCCGCTCTTGGTGGTCTCCTCAGTGATCTTAGCCCGGACAACCACCTTGCCCTGCCCGGTGGCGTAGGCATTCCTGATACCTTCGCCACCAAGCACAATGCCACCGGTGGGGAAATCGGGCCCCTTGACGATTGCTATCAGTTCGTCGATGTCAGCCTCGGGGTTCTCGATGAGATAGCCGATGGCATCGCATATCTCAGCCAGGTTGTGGGGTGGAATGTTGGTCGCCATGCCTACGGCAATCCCCGAGGAACCGTTGACCAGCAGATTGGGCAGCCTGGCGGGCAGCACCACCGGCTCCTTCAGGCTATCGTCAAAGTTGGGCATAAAATCGACGGTGTCCCTGTCAATGTCCACCAGCATTTCTTCGGCTATTTTTGCCAGCCGTGCTTCGGTGTAGCGCATAGCTGCCGGTGGGTCATCGTCCATGCTGCCGAAATTCCCCTGCCCGTCGATCAGGGGGTAACGCATGGTGAAGTCCTGCGCCATCCTCACCATGGCCTCATAAACAGGGGCGTCGCCGTGGGGATGGTATTTACCCAGGACCTCGCCTACAATACGGGCGCTCTTCTTGTAAGGGCTGTTGTACCTCAAGCCGAGCTCGTCCATGGCATAGAGGATGCGCCGCTGTACCGGCTTGAGGCCATCGCGGACGTCGGGGAGAGCACGGGAGACTATCACGCTCATGGCGTAGTCGAGGTAGGAGTTTTTCATCTCCTCCTCAATCAGCACCGGTTTGATCACACCAGCTTCCATGTTCACACTCTTAAGAAGGATGGTCTACTGCTCTTCAAAAAAGGACCCTTCGATCACGGGCTCCTCCGGAGGTACCCCTTCAAAAATAGAGAAGCCCTCGGGCAATAGTTCGCCCTCTTCCAGCTCCATCAGTTCAGCCTCTTCAACTTCCTCTTCCTCTCCAGCCTCGCCCCGGAGCAAGCTCTCCTTCACATGTGGCTGAAAACCTTCCATAGCTTTCACTGGGAAAGAGGGCTTTCCCGCCTGACTGGGGTGCTGGAATGTTTCCCTGATGATGATCTTAACGCCGTGGGTATCGATGCTGACGATGGCCCCGGCATAACGGTTCCCGCCCAGCATCAGCCTGGCGAGGCGGAGACCGTGGGGTGGCTCCACCAGACCGAGGTACTCTCTGTGTTCGTTCTCCGCAATGAGCTGCTGCCCCCTCACCTTCAAAATAACCTGGTCACCGGGCGCCATTTTTGCCAGGACCTCCCGCGGACCCAGTTCCCGGAGACCCACAATCCCCGTCTTCCCCATCTCGCTGATAAAGGCGCCGGGCGAAACTTCATGGCGTTCTTCCTTCACCTCAACCTTCTTATCCGGTAACAGGGACAACCGTTGCAGGTTCTTCTGGGCAATGGAATTGTTGGGGTCAAGCTCAAGAACTTTGGCATAAGCTTGCTTGGCTTTAGCATATTCGCCCAGTTCCATATAAGCCCTGCCCAGGCGGTTGTAGGCATCAACATCGGTGGGGAAGAGCTCGATAATGCTCTGGTTTACCGCCACCGCCTCCTGCCAGCGGTTCTGCATCGCCAGAGATATCGCTTCCTGGCTTTGCCGCCGCCTTATTTTAGCCTTATCCTCTTCGCGGTCCGGCATATTTCTCCAGCGCCTCCGTAATCTTATATTTTACCGCAGCTAATGTGACAAAAAAAGCACTCCTTGTCAAGGGGTTTCAGTAAACAAAATTCTCGTTTTTGACACCACCGGACAAATCGTGCTACTCTGTAATTACCGTAATTACCGAGATAGCGTAAAGGGGTGTTCAGTGAGAGACCAGATAGAGAATGTACTTAAAAAGATAAGGCCCAGTCTGCAAGCCGATGGCGGCGACGTCGAGCTGGTAGATGTCAAGGAAGGCGTGGTCAGCCTGAAGCTTAAAGGCGCTTGTGCCGGCTGCCCCATGTCGACTATGACGCTGAAGAACGGCATCGAGCGGATCCTGAAACAGGAAGTCGCCGGCGTAAAGGAAGTCGTCTCCGTCTAGCGGGTGTTTTTAAAGCTCTGCCTTTTCCAGTTCAAACGCCTTGTGCAATGCCTTAACAGCATCCTTCACCCTATCCTCGGAGATAATACAGGTTATCCTTATCTCTGAGGTGGTGATGAGCTGTATATTGATGCCCTGCTCAGAAAGGGCGCGAAACATGGTGGCGGCGTAACCCGGTGCGCCCTGCATCCCCGTCCCCACGATGCTCACTTTCGCCAGTGTGGAGTCGCTGACGCACTCTTTTGCCCCGATGGACCTGGCCGCCTCCTGCACGATAGACATCGCCTTGTCTAGGTCGCTGCGAGTTACAGTAAAGGTGAGGTCGGTTATGTTGTTGATGCTGGCATTCTGGACAATGGTGTCCACGCTGATATTGGCCTTGGCCAGCGGCTCGAACACTGCCGCAGCTATCCCCGGGCGATCGGGCACACCCACCAGGGTTATTTTAGCCACGTTGGCATCGTGGGCAATACCTCGGACTCTATTTCTTACTTCCATGGCAGTCCCTCCACGAATCATGGTACCGGGTGCATCGGTAAAGCTGGAGGCCACCAGTATCGGTACGCCATATAGTTGCCCCAGCTCCACCGCCCGGGAATGCATTACCTTAGCCCCCAAGGTTGCCAGTTCCAGCATCTCCTCGTAGCCGATTTCTTTCAGCTTACGGGCTTCAGGAACGACGCGGGGGTCAGCGGTATAGATGCCTTCAACATCCGTGTATATTTCGCACCTCTGTGCCCTCAGGGCCGCCGCCAGGGCCACCGCAGTGGTGTCCGAGCCCCCTCGCCCCAGTGTGGTCACGTCCATGTCCCTGGTGACTCCCTGAAAACCGGCCACGATGACGATATTTCCCTTTTCCAGTTCCCTGACCACACGCTTG
This sequence comes from Chloroflexota bacterium, assembly GCA_036821185.1. Taxonomy (GTDB): domain Bacteria; phylum Chloroflexota; class Dehalococcoidia; order GIF9; family UBA5629; genus CALJTV01. Next base: position 147,754 of record DAISKD010000002.1, read on the forward strand.
GGCTCCAGGCGCAAGATGCGGGCTTTACTGTGGCTGGTATCGGTCTCAATACCCGCCTGGGCACCGGTGAGGCTCACCGCCTTATAGCCCAGGTTGTTCAAGGCCATAGCCATCAGGGCACAGGAGACCACTTCTCCGGTAGATAGCAAGAGGTCAAGCTCGCGCTCCGGCGGCCGCGGGTTTATTTGCCTGGCCAGTTGGATGAGCTCTTCTGTGGTATCGCCCATCGCCGAAACGACCACCACCACCTCATCGCCATTGTCTTTAGTGGCAGCTATACGCTGTGCCACGCGTTTGATCTTTTCGGCATCGGCTACCGAGCTGCCACCGTATTTCTGTACTACGATTGCCAATCGGTCACCCCCGGAGTAATTTTGCCATAATATTATAGCCCTCGGGGAGAAAAATGCCAGTCCGCCTGGCTTCAGCCTCGGTAAAACGCGCCGCGCCGCTGGGGCCGAAGCCCGCACCCCAGAGCACAAAAGGTACCGGGTCATCGCTGTGCGTCCTGACTTGTATCGGCGTGGGGTGGTCGGGGAGCACCAGCACCCTCAGCGCCCCGTCTTCCCGACGGCGGATCCGCGCCACCATCTCCCTGTCCACCTTTTCGATAGCGCTTACCTTCTCTTCCACCGACCCCATATGGGCTGCTTCGTCAGGTGCTTCCACATGGATGGCTACCAGGTCATGGGTTTCCAGCGCCCTCAAGGCGCCCTCTGCCTGACCGGCGTAGTCATTGTCCAGACCGTCGGTGACACCGGGGATGTCGAGCACCGTCATGCCCGCCATCTTCGCCAGACCCCGCAGCAGGTCCACCCCCGAAGTGAGCGCTGCCTCCAGTCCGTAGACCTGTCTGAAAGGCGGCATCCGGGGTATCTGTCCTGCGCCCCAGAACAGCCAGATCATGGTCGCCGGCAGTTCGCCTCTTGCCTGCCGCTGCCGGTTGACCTCATGGCCCTGGAGCACAGCCTGGGAGCGCATCATCAACTCCCTCAAAAGCTCGCTTCCCTGCCCTTTAGGCAGATAGCCAGCTATGGGCTGTTCAGGGATGTCATGTGGGGGAGTGCAATCAGCTAACACAGTCTCCGGATGTCCCTTTATCTTACATATATGGCGGTAGCGGACCCCAGGATAGAACCTGACTTCGTCACTGCCAAGCCTGTCGTTCAGGGCAGCAACAAGGAGCCTGGCCTCCTCGCTGCTGATATGCCCCGCGCTATAGCTCCGCATTCTACCATCCTGAACAGTGACCAGATTGCAGCGGAAAACGACCTCATCCTCGGCGATGGGAATGCCCAGGCTTACGGCCTCTATGGCACTCCTCCCTCTGTAGTAGACGCGGGGGTCATAGCCTAGCACCGACATACAGGCACAGGCACTGCTGGGTTCCATGCCTTCCGGTACGGTCCGCACCAACCCCACCACTCCCTCCTTCGCCATAGCGTCCAGGTTTGGGGTACGGGCTAGCTCCAGGCAGGTCCTGCCGCCGTGCTCCTCCAGCCCCCAGCCGGCAGCACCGTCGATTATCAGCACCACATATTTCATGACCACCTACCGTCCTTGCCCTGAAAATTAAAGCCGCTTATAATAAGTGGCGCGGGGCGTAGCGCAGCCTGGTAGCGCGCAGCGTTCGGGACGCTGAGGTCGGAGGTTCAAGTCCTCTCGCCCCGACCATCCTTCACCTTCGCCTTTGCCTCTTCCCAGAGGGCGTTCTGCTCCTCGAGGGAAAGACTGCTGATTTCGACACCGCGCTCCCGGCAGGCCTGCTCCATGTATTTGAAGCGCTGACAGAAGCGCCGGTTGGCCGATCGGAGTGCCGTCTCGAGGTCTATATCCAGCCGACGGGCTATGTTAGCCAGAGTGAATAGTAGGTCGCCAAACTCTTTCGCTTTCTCCTGCTGGTTTGGGGCGCGCCTTATCTCGGCGACCTCCTCCGTCAATTTGTCAAGGATCTCGTCAACACTCTCCCAATCGAAGCCCACCGCCGCCGCCCGGCGCTGCACCGACTGGCTGTAAGCCAGAGCCGGCATCGTCTCAGGCACCCCCGAGAGCAACGACTCTTCCGCCCCTTTTTCTTCTTGCTTCAATACCTCCCAGTTCAATTCCACCTGCCTGGCCTCTTTTGCCTTTTCGTTACCGAAGACATGGGGGTGACGGTGCACCAGTTTGCCAGCTATGCCCGCCACCACGTCCTCGATATTAAACTGTCCTGCCTCTGAAGCTATCTGGGCATGGAGCATGATCTGCAAAAGCAAATCGCCCAGCTCCTCACACAGCTTTTGCGGGTCGCCTTCCTCGATAGCTTGCAGGACCTCGTAGCACTCCTCGATAAGGAAGGGCTGTAGAGAGGTGTGTGTTTGCTGCCTGTCCCAGGGACAGCCATCAGGACTGCGCAACCGGGCGACTATGCCCTTCAGTGCAGCAAAATCATAGCCCGCAGCTTTTTCTTCAGGCAATCAGACACCCAGTAGAGCTGGAATCTTAACAGGCATTATAGTCCCGAGAGGCGTGGCTGGCAACAGCCTGGCAGTCGAACAATCAGTTTACGGGGATGTGGGCCTATCTGTTGCGCCCCATACCCAGGGCGAGAAGGACGAAATAAAAGAGCTGCGCCAACGCCTGCAGTGTGGCTGCCACATAAGTGAGCGCTGCCGCTGAAAGGACAGCACTGGCACCTTGCTGTTCCTGTGGGGTCACCAGCCCGCTGCTGAACAGCATCCGTCGGGCACGGTTACTGGCATCGAACTCCACCGGTAAGGTGACCAAGCTGAATATCACCGCCAGGGAGAACAACAGTACACCGGTCCACATTATGGTCATGCCGAACTTGGCGCCAAGCCCGGCCAGGATAAGTCCCAACAGGACAAAGACAAAACCGAGGTTGCTACCTACATTCGCTGCCGGTACCAGCGTGCCCCGCAACCTCAAAAAGGCATAACCGGTCTTGTCCTGCACGGCATGCCCTACCTCATGCGCCACAATGCCCAGGGCAGCTACCGATGGCGTGCTGGCCACCGCCGGAGAGAGACGCAGCACTTTCTTCGTCGGGTCATAGTGGTCACCCAGCCTTGTCCTGGTGCCTTCCACCCTCACGTTGGTAAGTCCGTTATTCCTGAGAAGGATCTGGGCAGCCTCGACACCGGAAAGGCGCTGGGAATTTATCACCTTGGAGTACTTATTGAAAGCCGACTGCACCTTGAACTGTGCATAGAGCATGAATATGAACGGCGGTAGCATTATGATAAACCACAACGGGTCAAACAGAAACATATCTCGTCGTCCTCCTTAATTATTAAATTTTAGGGGAGATGGTCCTTGAAGTCAAACGAGCCTGCTGCCGACGAAATCGCGGTGCCCGCGGACGAACTCCTCAGCCGACATCTGCCTCTTGCCCTCTGGCTGTACGGAGATAAGGCCCAGAATCCCCCCGCCAGTGACCACGCCGACCGCCGCCGGTAAGCCCGCTGGCAGAGCCACCACCTCACCCACTCCAGCGGAGGAGACTATATCCAGCGGCACCGCCTTTAACACTTTTAACCGCTTGCCCCGCCACCAAGTATAGCTCCCGGGCCAGGGGTGGAAAGCCCGTATTCTTCGCCACAGCTCCACGGCGGGAAGCCGCCAGTCGATCTCACCCGCCCCCTTGTCGAGTGCGCTACTATAACTTGCCCCACTTTCATCTTGGGCCCTGGGTACGATGCTACCCTCGACCCACAGGGGGATGGTCTCGACCAGCAACCGCGCACCTACCTGGGCAAGCCTTGCGGTCAGCGATTCCGTGGTGTCATCCTCCAGTATCGGAACCTCACGCTGGCTGAGTATGGGACCGCTGTCAACGCCCTCATCCAGCAGTATGATGGTCACGCCGGTAACGGTATCGCCGCTGAGTATAGCCGCTACCACCGGCGAAGGTCCCCTGTACCGTGGCAGCAGGGAAGGGTGTACATTGAGGCAACCAAACCTGGGTATGGCGAGCACCTCATTGGGCAGGATCTTTCCAAAAGCCGCCACCACAACCAGGTCAGGCTGGAAACCCCGTAGGCGCCCCACAACACTGGTGTCTTTGAGGGTATTGGGCTGGACGACCTCTATGCCCAGCGACGATGCCAGTTGCTTGACGGGGGATGACACCGGTCGCTGTCCTCTGCCAGCCTGTTTATCCGGCTGGGTATATACCGCCACCACATCGTACCCCTCTGTTACTAACGCCTCCAAACTGGGGACGGCGAACCGGGGAGTTCCCATAAAGACAGTTCGTATCCGCACCAGAAAATTTTAACATTTCGACCCCTTATGTCAAAACACCCCTTGACACCTTAAGAAGACCCCGTGATAACCTTTTATGGGACGTTTTTGCAGGGTAGTTACAAACTTGCTTGCCTTTCTCCCAAACTAACGCTTGAACCGAGTTAAAAGTCGACGTTTGTTTTGAACAAGCCCTGTGTATACTGTTGAAATGCCACAAAAAATCTGGCAGAGCGCCCTGGAACAACTGCAACTGCAGGTAAGCAAGCCCAATTACAATACCTGGCTCAAGGATAGCAAAGGCATCAGCTTCGACAAAGACTGCTTTGTTGTGGGTGTGCCCAACACCTTCGTTGCCGAATGGCTACGGGAGCGCCTGAGCTCCTTGATCAAGCGGACATTGAGCAACATCATAGGCAGGACGGTTGATGTCCAGTTCACGGTGCTCTCCAGCGAGATGGCGCCTTCTCTGCCACAGACCTATGCTGATGGCGGCACAAGCACTAAGCTCCTGCCCCGAACCAAAGCCGGATCTCCTAAGGCTGGCTATACCTTTGAGACCTTTGTCCCCGGGGAATGTAACCGGATAGCTTACGCCGCCGCCCTGGAAGTCTTGGAATCGCCTGGCGGTAAGTATAACCCCCTATTCATCTACGGAGAAACGGGTACCGGCAAGACACATCTACTGCATGCCATCGCACATTCTGCCCGCTCGCGGGGTTTCCAGGTGATATGCACCACCGCTGAACAATTCACCAATCAGTATGTACTCGCCTTGAAAAACAACAGCATTGACGAGTTCCATGAACACTTCAGAAATACCGACTTCCTGCTCATAGACGACGTCCAGTTTCTCAGTGGCAAAACACAGACACAGGAATGTCTGGTTAATATTTTCAACGACCTGTACCACAACTCAGGGCAGATGGTGATGACTTCGGACTGCCTGCCCAAGACCATCCCCGCGGTCAATAACAAGCTAAGTTCCCGCCTTGTCGGTGGGCTGGTGGTCCGGCTGTCACCGCCGGATTTCGAGACCGGTGTCGCCATCCTCACCACAAAGGTGGCCACCGCCAATGTGCTGGTACCCACCGAGGTGCTCCGCTTTTTGGCAATACAGTTCAAGACTGGAGTCCGCGAGCTAGAGGGCGCCTTAAACCGTGTCATCACCTATGCAAAGCTCTCCGGCGCCAGCAAGGTGGACATGACCGTGGCACTGCAGGCTCTGGCTGACATGGGCGAGAAAAGAAGCCCCCTCCCCACAGCACTCACACCAAAGCTGATAATTGATGCTGTAGCCACCTACTACGGCATAAGCCCCGACGTCATATTGGGAAAAGAGAGAGATAAACGGTCTACCTTGGCACGTCAGATGGTCATCTATCTATTGCGCCAGGAGAAACACTTCAGCTTCACCGAGATAGGCCATCTGCTTAACAGGGACCACTCCACCGTGCTGCACAACTTCAGAAAAATATCGCAGAGCATCAAGACAGACGCCGATCTATCACACTCCATCGAACAGATAAGAAAACAGCTCGGGCGAAAATAGGCGCCGCGTCACCAGTTTTTCACAGCCCATCAACAAAGAGTCCACCCCCCAACCGGGCTGTGCACTTTTTGTGGAAAAAACCACCCTTTTTTGTGGACAGCCCCCGGGCATGGTTGCGGTATTGCAATATCGGGAGGCAAGTTGCATAATTGGGCAACAGAGACACTACCACACGGCTTACGGTTATTAGTAAGTAAAGATATATTTCTAGTTGGTTTATCAAAGTAGAACCATAGGCTAACACTAATCCCTGTTAGCAACTTATGGATAGAGTCGAGATCATAGTCAAAGGTGGTAAGGGTGGTGACGGAAGGATAAGCTTCCGGAGGGAGAAATATGTGCCTCTCGGTGGACCTGACGGGGGGGACGGTGGTGCTGGCGGCAATGTATATCTGGTAGCCGATGGGAATGTGAGTGGCCTGATGTTCTTCAGCTACAAGAGGACTTTTCATGGTGGGAATGGCGAGGATGGCGGCAAGCAGAAAAAGCATGGCGCCAGAGGTAAGGACATCATCATTCCGGTGCCCGTAGGGATCAGAGTTTACCATAAGACGGTTGATGGCATGGAGACACTTATCGCTGACCTTACTCGGCAGGGGGAGAAGGTGTTGGTGGCTAAGGGTGGTAGGGGTGGTTTGGGGAACGTCCATTTTGCCACGCCGCGTAATCAGGCACCGGAGAAAGCCACAAAGGGCGAGGATGGAGAGGAGCGACGTCTGGTGCTGGAGCAACGTCTGATGGCAGACGTGGCCATTTTGGGGTTACCCAATAGTGGTAAGTCAGCCCTTCTGGCAGCCGTGTCCAGCGCCAGACCAAAGGTGGCGGAATATCCTTTTGCCACCAAGCAACCAGTGCTAGGTAAGGTTGATACCGGTGCCAGCACCTTCACTGTGGCGGAGCTGCCAGCCTTGATGGAGGGCAGTCATCGGGGTAGAGGGCTGGGCAACAGTTTTCTGCGCCATGCCGAAAGAGCTAAGGCACTGGTGTTTTTGCTCGACGGCGCCTCTGCAGACATAGCGCATGATGCCGAAGTATTGAGGCAGGAGGTCGCCCTGTACCAGTCCTCCCTGTTGCAGAAACCGCAAATAGTGGTGGTCAATAAAATAGACCTACCTGAAGTGCGCCGAAGAATGGCAGAGATAAAGTCTTTGCTCCAGGCTAAAGGTTTAAATGTCTGTTTCGTCTCTGCGCTGAGCGGAGAGGGTATAGCTGAGCTGGTGGCTGCGTTGGCGGCAATGATTTCACGGTCGGACGCTGAGGTGGTGGCTCCGGAAGAAACACCGATAGCTATCTTCCGACCAAGACCGAGAACGAGGCGGCGCAAGTGAACATTGGCGTGCTCGGGGGCACATTTGACCCGATACACTTGGGGCATTTGATAATAGCAGAACAGGCGCGGCTGAAGCTGGACTTGAGCAAAGTCCTGTTTGTCCCTGCGGGGCAGCCGTGGCTGAAATCAGATAGGGATATTACACCAGCCCACCACCGCGTGGAGATGGTGAGGCTGGCTATCGAGGGGAAGCCCTATTTCGAGCTATGTACAATTGAGGTAGAGCGTTCTGGGCCATCGTACAGCATTGATACCCTGACCACCCTCAGCCAGCAGATCGGGGAAGGTGACAGCATTTTCTTCCTTCTCGGCTGGGACAGCCTTGCTGAGCTGCCCCGGTGGAAGGAGCCGGAGAGGTTAGTTCAGATGTGCCGTCTGGTGGCGGTAACCAGGCCGGGGTTTGCCCGACCCGATCTGGAGGCGATGGAAGCGCTGGTACCAGGCGTAAGTAAAAGTGTGCTGTGGCTGGATATACCGCCTGTAGACATCAGTTCCTCCGAGATCAGGGAGAGGGTTGCCAGGAGTCTGCCCATCCGGGATATGGTACCTCTGGGGGTGGCAAACTACATTGAAGAGCATCAACTATACCGTCGTATGCCGCATAACGGCTAGATATCGAGGTTCCGGACGCTTCGGGCGTGTGCCTGTATGAAGGACTTGCGGGGTGGCACCTCATTGCCCATCAACATATGGAACGTCCTGTCTGCTTCCATGGCGTCCTCGATCTCCACCTTAAGCAGTGTCCGCGAAGCCGGGTTCATGGTGGTCTGCCATAGTTGTTCCGGGCTCATTTCCCCCAGTCCCTTGTAGCGCTGGATTTCCACCTTGCTACCCTGCAGTTCCTTCAGCTTGGCTTCCTTTTCTTTTTCCGAGTATACCCAGATCTGCTGTTTGCCGTGCTGGATGCGGTACAGTGGTGGCTGAGCGATGAACAGGTGTCCCCGGGTGATAAGCTCCGGCATGTTGCGGTAAAAGAAGGTGAGAAGCAGTGTCCGGATGTGCGAACCGTCCACATCGGCATCGGTCATAATGATTACGCGGTGATAGCGCAGGCGGGAGAAGTCAAGCTGGTCGCCGATGCCGGCCCCCAGAGCGGTGACTATTGCCCGTATCTCCTCGTGTTCCAGGACTTTATCTTTAGGCGCCTTTTCCACATTCAATATTTTACCCCTCAGGGGCAGGATAGCCTGGAAGCGCCGGTCTCTACCCTGCTTTGCGGAGCCACCGGCGGAGTCGCCTTCGACAAGGAAAAGCTCACAGAGTCTGGGGTCGGTCTCGGCGCATCCAGCCAGCTTTCCGGGCAGGGTAGCTGCTTCGAAGCCGCTCTTCTTAAAGATCAGGTCGCGCGCCTTGCGTGCAGCTTCCCTGGCTTTGGCAGAAATGAGGCATTTTTCGATGATGGCTTTTGCCTCGTCAGGGTGCTGTTCCAGGTACTGGGTGAGACCATCGGCTACTACTGCCTCGACCACGCTTTTCACCTCGGGATTTCCCAGCTTCGTCTTGGTCTGCCCTTCAAACTGTGGCTCGGGCAGTCTCACGCTGATAACGGCGGTGAGACCGTCGCGGACGTCCTCGCCGATGAGGTTCGGCTCGGAATCTTTGAGCAGTTTGTTCTTGCGGGCATAATCGTTTAGCACCCGGGTGAGCGCGGAGCGGAAGCCGGTAAGGTGGCTACCGCCATCCACGGTGTTTACGCAGTTTGCAAAGCTAAGCGTGGACTCGGCGAAGCCGTCGTTGTACTGCAGCGCCACCTCCACCTGGGTGCCGTTGCTTGTCCCTACGATGTAGACGGGCTCGCGGTTGAGCACCTGCCGGTCTTTATTGAAGCGGCGGACCAGGCTGGCGATGCCGCCCTCGAAGAGAAAGGTCAACTCGCGGTCGCTGCGTTCGTCCCTGAGGCTTATTTCCAAGTTCTTGTTCAGGAAAGCGAGCTCTTTAAGCCGCTGGCGGACGGTATCGAAATCGTAATCCATCTCGCCGAAGATCTGGCTGTCAGCCAGGAATGTGATGGTGGTGCCGCTCTCCGTAGTATCACCCAAGACCTTCAGCTCCGAGACCGGCTTGCCATACTGGTATTCCTGGCGATAGACCTTCCCTTGACGTCTGACCTCCACCACGAGCCAGGCTGATAGGGCGTTCACCACAGAGGCGCCCACACCGTGCAGACCGCTGGAGACGGAGTACGTGCGACCGCCGAACTTGGCACCGGCGTGCAGCCGGGTCATCACTGTCTCCAGGGCGGACACATTGGTCACCGGATGGGTGTCAACAGGTATGCCACGACCATTATCGGTGACGGTGACTGAGTTGTCCTGGTGGATAGTTACCGCGCAGCAGGTGCAATAGCCCGCCATCGCCTCATCAATGCTGTTGTAGACGATTTCATAGAGTAGGTGATGGAGCCCCTGCTGGTCGGTGCTGCCAATGTACATGCCGGGACGGCGTCGCACCGCCTCAAGCCCATCCAGCACGCGTATATCTTCCGCGGTATAATCAGCAAAAGCCGTGGTCGCTTCTTTGTTGTTCTCCTGCGCCATAACCATCTCTCAAAGCGGTGTAAGCCACACAGCCCTTACAGGCTGCAGCGGAAGGGTAAAGGCGGGTTATAAGTCCAATATTTAGTGCCTAAGCACCGTGGTGGCACAACAGCTTCCATAAAGTTATTTATATTTTAGCACATTTCGAGGAAAACTGGAAGTCCTGGTATTTGCTGGGAAGGGAGTGGCGGGAGGGTCCTCACGGCAGGCTGTCGTGCTGACGGGCGCTGTGCAGCAGTGCTATGATATCCGGAGCGGCTTCGGGAGAGATACAGCCGCCGGCATCGAAGTGGCGGCAGACGGTGCAGGTGACGCTGTATTTGTCGACCTCGCTTACATTGACGAACTGGTCGCAATTCTCCGCTGTCCGGTCATACCAGTCCTCGAGCAGTTCGGTAATTTCAGGGAAGTGAAGGCGCAGCCTGCGACTCCCCACCAGGCCGGCACCCCATTGGGTGGGCGGAAGTGGACAGCGGTACTGTGGTTGCCGGGTGGAGAAAGACAGCGCGGCTATAACTTGGTGATGCAGAACTGACATGTCCCGTCCTGCGGCAATGTTTTGGTCTGCTCGACCTGCACCCGGTCACCGGTCCTGGCGGCGGCGGTGTGGAAGCTGGTGAGGCAAAAGGTCTTGCAGGGTAGTCCGCCGATGTCAGCATCTTCGAGAGCTTTTTTCACCGAGCAGGAGGTCACCTGAAGCACCAGCTCCCTCGGCGTTGACTTGGTGATATTCCAGCGGTCAGCGGGCCTTAGCCCCAGTATGGAGAGCTCGATGTACCTCTGCAGGCGGTGGGGGAAGGAGACCCCCGTCTGTTTGAAGACCCGCTCGATCATCTCGCCGGTGCGGTCGAGGTATTTGCTGTCAGCGAGCTTGATGGTAAGCTCCATAAGCTCTTTTCCCAGCTTCTCCATAGCTTGGCAGACCTCTTCCTTGGACTTATTTCTGAGCCCTTGGGCTATATCGCTGAGCTTGAACTTAGTGGTGATTTCGTCCACCAGTCCTCTATCGGCATCGAAGGGGAGCTCCTTGCCCGGCTCCTCCAGGGTCATTAGCTTTTTCTTATCGGGCACGGCGTACTTCCATCCTGTGGTCATTTTCCGCTACCTCCATCATAAGTCACCTGTATAGCGCCGCTGGGGCATACCTTAATGCAGTCCCCGCACACCGTACACCTTTCCAGGCGCACTCCCGCCACCCGGAACTGTTCCCGCGGTATCTCCTGGAACTTTTTCGGTCCCACCTTTGTGCCCAGGCCCAGGACATGCATTGGACAGGCAAGCAGGCACTTACGGCAGGACAAAGGGTCGGTACACTTGCTATTATCCACGGCGATTTTTGGCAACATGTCCTTGTACCTCCGTTTCCTGTGCTTACCACACGTTGGCTAAGGCTGGCAGGCTGGCGCGCTCTACCAGAGTTATGGCGTCCTGCGGGCATTCGCTGACGCATAGCCCGCAGCCGAAGCACTGGAATTGGTCGATATACGCCTTTTGCTGCGATGCTGAGAAGCTCAGGGCTTTGAACTGACAGCGGTGGATGCAGGAAGCACAGCCGTTGCACAGGTCGCGGTCCACCCGGGCCACGTGGTGCCCCTTTAACAGCGTCCTGATGCCGAAGTCCAGCGTCGTCCTGATGGCGGAGCAGTCAGGGTAGTCGCAGTTGCAGATGCCGCCGATGTAGGGTGTGCCGAAGGTGAACAGCGTCTGTACCAGCCCCCTTTTGTTCAGCTTGGTAACGATCTCCTTAGCTTCATCAGGAGTGAGGAACTGGACGCCACCACGGTAGTTATTGGGCCAACGTTCCCATTTGTACATCCCCGCCCCCATGCCGATGCAGGTGAAATTTTCCTCGTCGGGCAGCCCCAGCATGGAGCGCCGGCAGAGGCAGGTCATAATTGCGATCGGGTAGATGAGGTCGATGACCTTTAAGGTATCTTCTAGCGTCACCACCTGCCCGAAGTGTGCTGCCCAGGAGACCCGCTCGACGTCTTGCTTTATTCTGTCTATAGTGGCATAGTCTTTCTTGTCCCAGGCCTGTAGGAGCTCGTCCGTGAGCAGCGCCATGCCGCCGGCGGTCAAGGGACCGCCCTCGGCGCCAGCAGCCTCAGCCTCTTCTTTTCTGATCTTATAGAGTTTGCGGGCATAGTTTGCCGGGTTGAAGTACCACCTCTGGTAGCCATCGGCATACTTTTCACACCAGACGCACATTTTTCACCCCCCTTGTGGCTGAAGTACATCGAAAGTCTACCCCAAAAAAGGGCAGCGGTCAAAAGTTGTACCTGTCCAGCACATCGGCGATATGTTAGCCCTCATCTTAACAATAACCGGGCCGCCGTTTCCGCACTTTCGATCACTGGCATGGTCAGGCGCGGGGTGCGGATTTCACCCTGGAGAGGAAGTCCAGCACCGCGGAGTTAAAGCTCTCCGGCGCTTCGGTGGCGGCGGCGTGACCCGTGGGCAGGACGACCAGCTCCGAGCCAGCTATGGCCTGCTGTGCCAGCTTGCCCTGCTCCACACCCATATAAAAATCATCCTCGCCCACTATCAGCAGGGTGGGACATTTCAACCGGGAGAGGTCGGGTGGCGACGGAGGCGCAGCCAGCGAGCCCATGAGGCGGGCAATGCCCTCGGGCTTGTTCTGCATTTTGACTTTCAGATATCTTTCGAATTCGGCGGGGTTTCGTGATTTGAAGTTGGGGGAGAAAGCTGCCACCGTCATCATCTCGGCAAAGGTCTTCATGTCCCTGTTGTTTAAAAGGTCGATGATCGTCTTGCGCCGCTCAATGGCCTGTGGGGTGGGCGGTGTCAGCCCCACAGAGCTGTTGGCGAGCACCAGCGCCTTGACCATCTCGGGGTGCTCCAGCGCCAGTTGCAACGCGATCCGTCCGCCCATGGAATAGCCCAGAAAGTAAGCTTCCGAGACTTTCAACGCCCTCATTAATTGGTAGGCATCCTCGGCAAACAGTGCTATCGAGTACTCTCCCTGGGGGCTGTCGCTCTTTCCTGAGCCCCTGACATCATAGGTAACAACGCGGTAATGTTTGGAGAACACCGGCACCTGGTGGTACCACATATTCAGGTTATCACCCGCCCCATGGATCAGCACCAGGTTGTCCCCCTTGCCTTTGATTTCGTAGTGCATTGATATGCCGTTAGCTTTGACCTTCATGCTTGCCCCCTCGTCCCGTTTTTTCGGATCCACAGGCACCTGGCCAGGGAACCATCGGCTGCATTATAAATGCACCGTGTTGCCATTATCAACAAAAATGCGCCAAAAGTACCATACTGTTGACCCGTAAATCAACTTGACATATGCGACTGGAAAGAGTACAAATCTTGTGGAGATTGGACTGTAACACCGGGGAGCAGCAAGTGGCTAAAAAGGACTTAGAGAGGACAAAAGAGGAACTCGTGGTGGAACTGAAGGCGATGAGGCGGAGGCTGGCGGCGCTGGAGGGGCAGATAAAGAGGGAAGAGGCGGTGGAAGAGAGGCTACGCCACCTGAATAGGGTGCTCCGCGCCATCCGCAATATTAACCAGCTCATTGCCCGCGGCGCTGACCGGGACCAGCTCATCAGGGGCGTGTGCCACAATTTGGTGAGGGACCGGGGTTACTCCAGCGCCTGGGTAGCCCTGCTCGGCGAGGCAGGGAGACCGGTAGTTTCCGCCCAGGCTGGTCTGGGCAGGGATTTCGCCCGACTGAAGCGGATGCTGGAGCGGGGGGAGCTGCCTCCCTGCGCCAGGAAGGCGCTGGAGGCAGGCGGGACTGTGGTGATCCAGACCGGTGAGGGTGTCTGCAGGGGTTGTCCCCTGGAGGACAAATATAGTGACATCACCAAGATGAGCGTCCGTCTGGCATATGGCGGGAAGGTGCATGGGATGATAACGGTGTCCACTTTTCCCGGCGCGGCCGGTGGCGGCGAGGAGGGACTGCTGGAGGAGGTGGCGGCGGACATCGCCTTCGCCCTGCACAGCCTGGGGCTGGAAGAGGCAAGGCGCAAAGCTGAGGAGGAACTCCGCAGGAGCGAGGAAAGGCACCGCACGGTGGTTGAAAGCGCTGCCGAGGGCATCTTCGTCGCTCAGGATCGCAAAATCGTATATGCCAACCGCCGGGCTGTGGCCATGATCGGCTATACCCTGGAAGAGCTGAAGGGGATGAGAATCATGGGCCTCTTCCATCCCGAGGACAGGGCAGAGCTTCTGGACAGGTTTGGGCGCTGGCAGCGCGGGGAGCCTTCGCCGAGATATCCCCCGCTGAGGCTGCAAGCCAAGGACGGGAAGATCAGGTGGGTGGCACCCAGCGTCGCTACCATAACCTGGGAGGGAAGGCCAGCACTGGTGTCCCTGCTGCACGATGTCACTCATCAGCGGGAGGCGGAGGAAGAATTACGCAAATCTGAGGAAAGGTACCGCACCCTGGTGGACAATTCCGGAGAGGGGATACTGGTGGTGCAGGACAACAGGGTGGTATTTGCCAACCGCAGGACGCTGCGCACCGGCGGCTACAGCCTTGAAGAGCTGCAACAGATGTCCGTGTGGGACCACTTCCATCCCGAAGACGTGGAGAAGGCAAAAAGGCGACTTGAGGGATGGCTCAAAGGGGAAAGACAGCCGCGTTACTACCCACTGAGGGTGATGTTAAAGAACGGCAGCATCAGGTGGCTGCTGTTCAACGCGGCCAATATCAACTGGGACGGTAAGCCGGCGCTGCTGGTGCTTATGGAGGATATCACCGAGCAGAAGCACCTGGAAGATATGTTGATCGAGTCGGAGCGGAGGTACCGCACGGTGCTGGAGGAGGCGGAGGATTGCTACTACGAGACCGACCTGCAAGGTAAACTGATCTTCTTCAGCGATGCCCTGGCACGGCAACTGGGCTATTCGCCGGCGGAGCTGCTCGGGTTGAACTTCCGCCAGTACGTGCCCGAGGAGGAATGGGAGAATGTCTTCAGGACGTTTAACCAGGTGTACCGCACCGGGGTGCCTCTGAGGGGTTTTCGCGCCGTGCAGGTGACCAGAGATGGCAGGAGGATCACCGTTGAGTATTCGGTCTTGCCGCGGCGCAACGAGAAGGGCGAGATAGTCGGCTTCCGCGGCGTCTGCCGCGATGTCACCGAACGGCGGGAGATGGAGGAGGCAATAAGGAGGTCGGAGGAAAGGCTCCGCACCGCGCTTGATGAGATGGAGGAGGGCTATTTTGAGCTGGACATCGCCGGCAATTTCACCTTCGTCAACGATGCCATGTGCCATATAATGGGCTATTCCCGGGAAGAGATTGTGGGCAGTAACTACCGTAAGTTGGTAGCCCGGGAGGACTGGGAGAGGATGTTCAAGGTGTTCAATGAGGTCTACCGTACCGGGCGCCCGCAAAAAGGCATCGTCTTTAAGGCCGTGCACAAGGATGGCAGCATTGGCATTGGCGAACTTAACGCGTTGCCGCTGTGGGACGAGAAGGGCGAGATAGTCGGCTTCCGCGGCATCGGGCGGGATATTACCGAGCCTCTCAAGGCGGAGGAGGAGAGGCGGGGGCTGGAGAGGCGGGCCCACCTTGCTGCCAGGCTGGCCTCGGTGGGGGAGATGGCATCGGGCGTTGCCCATGAGATAAACAACCCGCTCACCGGAGTAATCGGCTATGCCCAGTTGCTGCTGGCGAGGAAGGACATACCCGAGGACACAAAGGCGGCATTAGAGGTGATAAATGAGAGCGCCCAGCGCGTAGCCAGCATTTTGAGAAGGCTACTGACATTCGCCCGACAGTACAAGCCTGAGCGGAGGCTGGTGAATATCAACGAGATCGTCGAGGCGGCACTCCGTCTCAGGACTTACCACCTGGAGACCAGCAATATCACCGTTACCAGACAGCTTGACCCCAAACTGCCAGCCACGGTAGCTGACCCCGGTCAGTTGCAGCAGGTGTTCTTAAACATCATTATTAACGCAGAGGCGGCGATGAAGCGGTTGCCCAAGCGGGGCAGGCTGGTGGTGAAGACCGAAGCGCCGGGCTCCGTCATCAGGATATCTTTCAAAGACAATGGTCCAGGTATTGCCCCCGAGCACCTGGAGAGGATATTTGAGCCGTTTTTTACCACCGCTGAAGTGGGTGAGGGCACCGGGCTGGGGCTTAGTGTCTGCCATGGGATAATAGCCGAACATAATGGAAGGATATGGGCGGAGAGCCAGCTGGGCAAGGGGGCGACGTTTTTCATCGAGTTGCCGATAGAAACTGCAATGGTCGAGGAAAAGGCTGTCCCAGCCAGAGTACCTGCCCACCTGGGGAAAGCCAAGATACTGGTGGTGGATGATGAAGCCGTCGTCAGGGATTTTGTCTCTCAGGTGCTGAGGGCGCAGGGATGTGATGTGGATACGGCTGGCAGCGCCGCGGAAGCAATGGAAAAGATACGCAGCCACGATTACCAGCTTATGTTGCTCGATATCAAGATACCGGGTACCAGCGGTATAGAGCTTTACCGTAAGTTAAAGAGGCTGGCGCCCGCTCTTGCCAGGCGGACCCTGTTTATTACCGGAGATGTCATGGGGGAGCGGACGTGGGAGTTCCTCGCCCGTACTGGCGCACAGTACCTAGTCAAGCCCTTCGACGCCTCCAGTCTGGTGGCCGCGGTGACCAATGCGCTGTCCAAGCCCTAGCCCGTTCCGATGTCGCCGGACGTACCTGCCACCTGCTGTCCGGAGTGCGGGCTTACGGTGTTTGGCAGGTGCTTCAGTCTGTCCAACCAGGTGACTGACTTTAGCTGTCTTTCTAGCAGGAAGCGGATGTAATCCTGCAGAACCGCTTCCAGTTCAGCAGCCAGCTCCGCGTCCAGACGTATCTTTTCGGCAACGGTAAAATCGCAGTCCTGCCAGAAGCGGAGCACTTTCAGGGCGTTGAGGGACAGAGGGCGTGCTTGCGGCTCGTGGTAACCGCAGCTATGGCACAGCACGCCGCCGTGGCTGGGGCTGAAGAAGTTCGTCCGGGGTTGAAGCAGTGCCTTACAGTCACCGCAGCGGTAGAGCTCAGGGCGATAGCCCACCTGCGACAGGAGCTGGAGTTCAGAGTAGCGCAGCACGATATGCATGCGGGGGGAGTGTGCCAGATGGTTGAGGATGTCTAGCAGCAGGTCGAAGAGCCCCGGGTCCTCGGCGCGCTCTGCGGTAAAGGCGTCTACGAGCTCAGCCACGTAGAGACCGCTGGCAGCACGCTCCAGGTTTTCCTTTAGGGGCAAGAAGTTGGTGATGGTCTGTGCCTGGGTGACGATATCCAGGTTGCGGCCCCGGGCAAGCATAAGGCGGCTATGGGTGAGTAGTTCTACGTGTCCGCCAAGTTTGCTCTGGGGCCGGCGCACGCCTTTAGCCACCGCCCTTATCTTGCCCAGGTCGCGTGTGTACAGGGTGAGTATTCTGTCAGCCTCTCCCAGGTTTGTCCGCCCGATGATGATGGCCTCTGTGTGGTACACCCTGGAGGATGACATCGCTGTCTAAAAGGCTCACATTTCCTGTCTGCCCTCGAGGGCGCGGCTCAGGGTGACGTCGTCAGCATATTCCAGGTCGGCGCCGTAGGGCAGCCCACGGGCGAGTCGGGTGACTTTTACCCCCAGCGGTGCTATCAGCCGCTGGAGGTACATGGCGGTGGCTTCGCCTTCGAGGTTGGGGTTGGTCGCCAGAACCACCTCAACCACCTGACTATTTTGCAGCCGGGCGAGCAGTTCCTTAATTTTAAGCTCTTCGGGACCGATGCCTTCGCTGGGTGCGATAACGCCGTGAAGGACATGGTACAGCCCCCTGTATTTTTTGGTGCGCTCCAAGGGGAGTATATCTATGGGCTCTTCGACCACGCATATCTGCGTACGGTCACGCTCCGGGTCGCTGCAAATGGTACAGGGGTCGGTATCGGTGATGTTGAGACAGACGGAGCACAGCCGTAGCCTCTCCTTGAGCGCTTTCATCGCTTCAGCCAGCGCCTGAACCTGTTCAGCCGGAGCCCGCAGCAGGTAGAAGGTGAGCCGCTGGGCACTCTTAGGGCCGATGCCGGGGAGTCTGTTCAGTTCCTCGATGAGCCTGACTATGGGCTCAGCCATGTAGGGAATACCGCTCAAGAAAGTTGCCTCCTCAGGGAAGCCCCGGTATTTTCAGACCGCTGGTCAGTCCGCTCAGGTGGCTAGCAGCCATTTCCTGCGACTTCCGTATGGCTTCGTTGACCGCAGTCAATATCATGTCCTCAAGAAGTTCCATATCTTCAGCACTTACCACTTCCGGTGAGATGGTCACCGAACGGACCTTCTGCTGGCCATCTATTACCACCTTGACGGCACCACCGCCAGAGGTGGCTTCGGTGGTCATCTCTGCCAGCTCCTGCTGTGCCTTTGTCAGCTTCGCCTGCAGTTCCTGTGCCTGTTTCAGAAAAAACTTGTTCATTTGCCTCCTGCCTCCGGTTCTTCATCTGCGAAGATAGCCCCCCTTTCCAGGGCAGCCCTCACCAGCGGGATGTTCGCCTCTTTTCTGGAGAATGCTCTGGCGGTCTTGGGGGTGAGGACACAGCGTAACTTGTAGGCTTGTCCGAACACCTCCTTCAACTTTTTCTCCACCAGGTGCTTATACTTGGGGTCTTCGATCTTCGCCTTATGTAGTTCATAGTAGAAGCCGAGAACAAGGGTATCGTTTTCCACCGCAATCGGCTCGCAGGCACTGCGCAGAAAGGCATCGAGGTTGCCACTGGAGCCTTCGCCGCGGAGCGCCTGGATGAACTCCTTCCAGCGGCCCCGGATTTGGTCCAGCTCTGGAGAGGGCTTCATCTCTGGCGGTGGGCTGCTGTGATGCACCTGCGGTGTCGCCGGCTGTGGCGTGGCCTGGGCTTCGGTTGCCCTGTAGCTTGGTACCGGCGCCGGCTGTTTGTCCTCTGCGGCTTTAGCTGTTGCCCCGGGGGTAGCAGTCGGCGCGGTCAACAGGCTGCAATCGACCAGTGCCAGCTCCAGCGGCAACGGCGAATAGTTGTCCAGACGCAGGTCTATCTCACTGAAGCGTTTCACCGCCGAAGCCAGGTATTCCAGGCTGGTCCGGGCAGCCAGTGTTTTCATCTCGGCGAGGTCATCGCTGGTGGCATCTATCGCTTCGTCAGCCCCGGACCTTACCAGCAGCAGTTGACGGAGATAGTCCAGAAGCTCACGGGCAAACTGGCGCAAGTCGATACCATCGCTGGCGACGCTGTTGATAGCCCTCAGCCCTGCGGTGACATCCCTGTCAATGATATGCTTTGCCACCTCCTTAACGCGCGGGTCGCCGCAGATGCCCAGCAGTTCCCTGACGTGCTCGACCTCTATCCTGCGTCCGTAGTAGACAGTAAGCTGCTCCAGCAGGTTTTCAGCATCGCGCAGGCTACCGGCGGCGGACCTGGCGATCAGGGTTAATGCTTCGGGCTCTATTTCGACACCTTCTTTTTTGCAGATGAACTCGAGTTTGTCGCTCAGCGCCGAGCTGGACAGGCGGTGGAAGTCAAAACGCTGGCACCGCGAGGTGATGGTGGACAACACCTTGTGAGGCTCGGTGGTCGCCAGGACAAACTTCACATGTTCCGGAGGCTCTTCTAGGGTCTTGAGGAAGGCGTTGGACGCGTCCTTACTTATCATGTGGACTTCGTCTATGATATAGACTTTGTATTTGGCCATACTGGGGGCGTAGTTTACCTTCTCCCTCAGGGAGCGGATATCGTCGATGCCCCGGTTGCTGGCAGCGTCTATTTCGATGACGTCTGGTAAGGTGTTCTGGTTTATCGCTGTGCAGATGGTGCATCTATTGCACGGCTCCCCATCCTCAGGGTTGAGGCAGTTTATTGCTTTGGCCAGGATACGCCCGGTGCTGGTCTTGCCGGTACCGCGCGGTCCGCAGAACAGATAGGCGTGGGCAATACGTCCGCTGGCTATGGCGTGTCGCAAGGTTGTGGTCACGTGTTCCTGCCCCACCACCTCGGAGAGCCTCTGAGGGCGCCACTTGCGGTAGAAAACTTGAGAGGCCATTTGCTCTTTATTATACTCCATGTGCTCCTCTGGCTAAAGCGTGGTGCATTGTTTTTAGGTGTATGTTATAATTTGGTTTCATAAATGAACTGTTTAAGGAGCATGAGTTTGGACAAAGAGAAAAAAGCGGCTATAATCTCGGACTTCAAGAAGCATGACAAGGATACCGGCTCCACCGAGGTGCAGGTTGCGCTGCTTACCGAGAGGATAAACCGCCTCGCCGAGCATTTTAAGGTGCACCGGCACGACCATAACACGCAGCGGGGACTGATGAAGTTGATCGGTCGCCGGCGGCGGCTGCTTACCTACCTTGCCAGGGAAGATGTGCAGCGCTATCGGGATGTCATCAGCAGATTGGGGTTGAGAAAGTAGAGATGCTGCTGGGGGGAATATGGCTTATTCTGGTCAATGTACAGTCGGGGGGCGGGTGCTGATAATCGAGACCGGTAAACTAGCCCAGCAGGCTGAAAGCGCTGTTACCGTCCGTTATGGTGATACGGTGGTCCTAGCCACCGTGTGTGTCAGCAGTGAGCCCCGCGAGAATGTTGATTTCGTTGCGCTTACTGTGGACTATGAGGAAAGACACTATGCCGTGGGCAAAATCCCCGGTAGCTTCATCCGCCGTGAAGGGCGCCCCAGCGAGGAGGCCATCCTAACTGGCAGATTGACTGACCGCAGCCTTCGCCCACTGTTCGACAAAAACTTTCATAACGACGTTCAGATCATCATCACCGTGCTGTCTACCGATCAGGAAAACGACCCCGATATACTGGCGGTAATCGGTGCTTCGGCTGCCGTACACCTTTCGTCCGTGCCTTTCTATGGACCGGTGTCAGCAGTCCGGGTGGGCTATATTGATGGCAGGCTGGTGCTGAATCCTTTGTTGCCGCAGATGGCTAGCAGCCTCATCGACATCGTGGTCGCCAGCACCAGCGAAGCTATTGTGATGGTGGAGGCGGGGGCTAAGGAGGTTCCCGAGGACATAGTCCTGGAGGCGATAAAGTTCGGTCATGAGGCAAACCAGGACATTCTCAGGCTCCAGGAGGAGCTCCGCGCTGCTTTTGGCAGGCCAAAGCTAGAGGTCAAAGCCCCGGAATTTCCCCCCGAGCTGGTGGCAGCCGTCACTTCAGAATTCACCCCCAGGATCGTCGCTGCCATCGGTCATGCTGACAGGGTGGAGCGGGACAGCGCGCTGGAGGAGGTGAAGCGGGAGGCTGCGGAAAAGCTCAAGGACACATTTGCTGAGGGTGATATCCTGGCGGTGTTGGAGGGCGAGACTAAAAAGGCGGTCAGAAGGAAGGTACTTGAGCAGAGACGGCATATAGACGGTCGTCAGCCCGGGGAGCTGAGACCGATAACCTGCGAAGTGGGGATACTGCCGCGAACGCATGGTTCAGGGCTATTTATGCGGGGGCTCACCCAGGTGCTGACCATCACCACCCTAGGTTCGCCCCGGCAGGAGCAGCTGCTGGACGGCTTGGGGCTGGAAGAGACAAAGCGCTTCATGCACCATTATAACTTTCCGCCGTTTTCCACCGGCGAGGTGAGGCGGCTGGGGTCGCCCGGCCGGCGTGAGATCGGCCATGGTGCGCTGGCAGAAAGGGCGCTGCTGCCGGTGATACCTAGCGAGGAGGAGTTCTCCTACACCATACGGTTGGTCTCCGAGGTGCTCAGCTCCAACGGCAGCACTTCCATGGCGAGCGTCTGCAGCTCCTCTCTATCGCTGATGGACGCCGGCGTTCCCATTAAGGCGCCGGTTGCTGGAATAGCTATGGGGCTGGTGACCGGGGATGGCGGTGAAAGTGTGATCCTGACCGACATCGAGGGGATGGAAGATGCTTATGGGGATATGGACTTTAAGGTGGCTGGCACAGCCAAGGGGATCACCGCCCTGCAGCTAGATATAAAGTTGCGAGGTATCAGCGAGAAAGTCATCGCTGAGGCGATAAAGCAGGCGCGGGAGGCGCATTTTGAGATACTGGAGAAGATGAAGCAGACGATAAGCACCAGCCGCCCCGAGCTCAGTCCCTATGCCCCGAGAATGTACCGGATAAACATTGACCCGGACAAGATCGGCGCTGTAATCGGTCCTGGAGGCAAGATGATACGGTCGATAATTGACGAGACCAAGGTCACCAGCATTGATATCGAGAGCGACGGGGCGGTGATCATAGCCTCACCAAACAGGGAGGCGGCACTGGAGGCGATCGCCAGAATAGAGAGCCTGACGCGCGATGTCGAGGTCGGTGCCGTTTATACTGGCAAGGTGACCCGTATTTCCAGCTTCGGTGCTTTTGTGGAGATACTGCCTGGCAAGGAGGGGCTGGTGCGCATAAGCGAGCTCGCTGACCACCGCGTGGGCAAGGTGGAGGATGTGGTCAAGGTAGGCGACGAGATTATGGTCAAGGTGGTGGAGATAGACAACCTGGGGAGGATAAACCTGTCACGGCGGGCAGTGTTCTCGGAACTGGCGCAGATTCGGGGAGCCAGGGTGGTGGACACTTCTCTCAGCGCCGACAAAAGGTTGCCGCCGCGGGGTAAGGAGCGTCCGCTGGCACGGGGACGGCAGGGCCGCGATAACCGCCAGGGCGGTCGCAAATAACAAGCTACTGAATCAGCAGGGAGGCAGAGATGGAGGCGATTGCAGTACTGGTTCATGGGGCTTTAGGCAAGATGGGGAGGGAGGTCACAGCAGCGGTGTGCCGTAACCCGGAGCTGGAAATGGTTGGCGCGGTGGACATTAAAGCTACGGAGGAACAACTGGTCTTACCCGGTGGCTCGAAGACGGTGCCGCTGTCTGTGGACCTGGAATCAGCATTCAAACGTTGTAAGCCCAGAGTGGTGGTCGATTTTTCCATCGCCCAAGCGGCGATGTCGGCAGCTCGTCTGGCACTGAAGCGAGGTATGAATGTGGTCATCGGCACCTCAGGGCTCACCCGAGACAATCTGGATGAGATCGATGCTCTGGCTAAAGATAACGGCGTGGGGGCGATAGTGGCCCCTAATTTCGCTCTGGGGTCGGTGGTAATGCTCCATCTGGCGAAGATTGCCTCCAAATTTTTCGACCACGCCGAGATAATCGAGCTACACCACCACGAGAAAGCTGATGCTCCTTCTGGTACCGCTTTGGCTACGGCACAGGCAATGGTGGAGGCCAGGGGTAGGCCCTTCGTTTACCCGGTGACCAAGAAGGAGACGCTCAGCGGCACCCGTGGGGGGCAGGTGGAAGGAGTTGCTATTCACAGCGTAAGGCTGCTGGGCTTGATGGCAAGCCAGGAGGTGATTTTCGGCGCCCCCGGGCAGACATTGACTGTGAGACATGACGCCCTGAGTCGAGAATGTTATATACCGGGCGTTATCCTTGCTATAAAGGAGGTGGTGGGGCGAAAAGGGCTGGTATATGGTCTGGACAGCTTACTCGGCCTAAAGGGGGAACCATGAAGTCTTACAATGTAGCCATCGTCGGTGCTACCGGTATGGTCGGGCAGGAGTTCATCAAAATCCTGCAACAGCGGAATTTTCCCGTTGCCTCACTGCGACTTTATGCCTCCGACCGCTCTGCCGGGAAAAAACTCTTTTTCGGGCATCAGGCGATAGAAGTCCAGGAGACCAGCCCTGATTCTTTTCATGGCATCGACATTGCGTTGTTCTCCGCAGGCGCTGAAATAAGTCGGTATTTTTCACCGATAGCAGCCAAAAACGGAGCGCTGGTCATCGATAATAGCGCCGCCTGGAGGATGGAACCGAAGGTGCCGCTGGTGGTCCCCGAGGTGAACCCGGAAGACATAAGGTGGCACGAGGGGATCATTGCCAACCCCAATTGCTCCACGATCCAGATGGTGGTGGCCTTATACCCATTGCATAAGGTCAATCCTATAAAGCGCATCGTGGTCTCCACTTACCAGTCGGTGTCCGGCACCGGTGCTGCCGCTGTAGAAGAGCTTACCAGACAGACCAAGTTGATACTGGAGGGGCAGAGCGTGGTGCCCCACGTCTATCCCCACCAGATTGCCTTCAATTTGTTGCCTGAGATCGATGTCTTCCTTGATAATGGCTACACCAAGGAGGAGTGGAAGATGGTGGAGGAAACGCGGAAGATAATGCATGCCGAAGATCTAGCCATATCTGCCACCTGTGTCCGGGTGCCGGTGTTTGTTGGCCACAGCGAGGCGGTGAACGTTGAGTTCACCGATCCTATCAGTCCAGAGGAAGCCAGGGCTATACTGGCAAGGGTGCCCGGCGTAAAGGTGCTTGACGACCCTAGCGTCAGCCTGTACCCCCAGCCCTGGCTAACTACAGGCACGGACTATGTATATGTAGGGCGCATCCGCGCCGATGCTTCCCACCCTAGGGGGCTGGTGATGTGGATAGTTGCTGATAATTTGCGCAAAGGGGCTGCTTTGAACGCTATCCAGATAGCTGAAGAGGCGATCAAACGGGACTGGGTGAAGAAGAAGTAAAATCTGATCGGAGGAAAACCATGGCTACATTCGGACGATTGCTAACTGCTATGGTCACCCCCTTTGATGGGAAAGGCAGGGTGGATTATGCCCAAGCGAAGAAGCTGGCAAAGGCACTGCTGGATTCCGGCAGCGATGGGGTGGTTGTTTCGGGCACCACCGGAGAATCGCCAACCTTGACCAAGGAGGAGAAGTTGCGACTGTTCGCCGAGGTAAAGTCGGCTGTGGGTGGCAGGGGCGTGGTGGTCGCTGGCACCGGTAACTACTGCACCGAGGAGAGCATCGAGCTAACACGGGAGGCTGAGAGGGCAGGCGTTGATGGCTGCCTCCTGGTGGTGCCGTACTATAACCGTCCTACCCAGGACGGTCTGTACCAGCATTTCAGGGCCATTGCTGAGTCTACAAGATTACCCTGCATCCTGTACAATGTGCCCTCGCGCACGGTGACCAACCTCTCCGCTGAGACAACGGTGAAGCTGAGCCAGGTTGACAATATTATCGGCATTAAGGAAGCCAGTGCCAACTTTGAGCAGATAGCTACCATAATCCAGAAGGCAAAGAAGGGCTTCCTGGTATACAGCGGCAACGACGGCGATACATTCCACATCCTCTGCCTTGGCGGCTACGGGGTCATCAGCGTCATCTCCCATCTGGTGGGGCTCCAGATAAAGCGGATGATGGAGCATTGCGTTAAAGGCGAGCTTGAACAGGCGGCAGCAATACACCACAACCTGCTACCGCTGGTAAATGCCATGTTCGTGGTATCCAACCCTAGTCCGGTCAAGTATGCCCTGAACTACTTAGGTTTCAGTGTGGGTAAGCCCAGATTGCCGCTGGTGGAGCCGGACGAGAAATCAAAGGCCGTGATCGAGCAGGCGGTCAAAGCCTATAAGATTGACCTGCCGATAGGCTAGTCTGCAGTTCCCCGAGCAAGGCTGGTATTCCCTGGCAGCTGAGTCTTGAAGCGCGTGGAGCGATTTCTCAAAGTCGCGCACCTTCGGTTGCCGTTTCCCTCTGCCCGGCTCAATAATGTGCCCCTCTTGAAATAGCTTCTCAGGGTATCTATGCCCAGTGGCTTGGTGAGGGGTGTGCAGAGAGTGGCTATCGGTAGCCTCCGGCGGTGCTAAAAGACCTCCTTTACCATAATGGTGTGGTCGCGACTTGGTCCCACGGAGATGATGCTGGCAGGACAGGAGAGCAGCTCTTCAATGCGCGCCACGTACCTGCGGGCTTGGGGTGGAAGCTGTGTAGCATGGCGGATGTGAGAGGTGGGAGTCTTCCACCCGGGCAGCTCCTCGTATACTGGCTGACATTTTTCCAGTACGGAGGTATCGCTGGGGAAGCGGTCTAACAGTTCGCCGTGGAGCCTATAGGCGGTGCATATCTTGACCGAATCGAAAACGTCCAGAACATCCAACCGGGTGAGCGCAATGCTGGTGAAGCCATTGACCTTGGTGGCAAAGCGCCCGGCGACGGCATCGAACCAGCCACAGCGGCGCGGTCTACCGGTGGTGGCGCCATACTCGTGCGCCCGCTGCCTGATAAATTCACCGACCTCATCCTTGAGCTCCGTGGGCATGGGACCGCTGCCCACACGGGTGGTGTAGGCTTTGAAGACGCCGATCACCTGGTCGAACTGTCTGGGGCTTATTCCGCTGCCGATGGAGCCACCTGCTGCCAGAGGCGATGAGGAGGTTACATAGGGGTAGGTGCCGAAGTCCGGGTCAAGCAGCGTGCCCTGAGCACCCTCTAGAAGGATGTTCTTGTTTTGCGATACCATTTCCTGCAATAAGCGGCTGGTGTCGGTGATGAAGCGGGCGAGTTTTTGTGCGTACTGACAGTACTGTTGGTAGACCTCGTCCAGCGACAGCGGCTGGGCATTGTATACTTTAGTAAGCAGTGCGTTCTTCAGTTCCAGCACCCCAGCAAGCCGGCTGCGGAACGCTTCCCTGTCCAGCAGGTCACAGGTACGGATTCCTAGCCGGGCTATCTTATCGGCAAAGACAGGACCTATCCCCTTGCGGGTGGTGCCTATGGCGCTTTCCCCCCGCCGCTCCTCCTCAAGACCATCAAGGAGCGTGTGATAGGGCATAATCAGGTGCGCGCGGTCGCTGATGAAAAGGTTATCCGTCTTTACGCCATGCTTTTCTAGGTCGTCAATCTCCTCCAAAAGGACCGCCGGGTTGACTGCCACGCCGTTGCCGATGATACAGGCGACATGTGGGTGGAATATGCCTGAGGGTACCAGGTGGAGCCGGAACTCGCCATAGGCATTTATCACCGTGTGGCCGGCATTGTCGCCTCCGGAGAAACGCACCACAGCGTCTGTTTTCTCGGCTAGGAGGTCGACGATCTTACCTTTACCTTCATCGCCCCACTGGGCACCGACAATCGCTACTACTGACATTGCACCTCAAAAATCGGGACCATGGTTAAAAGCCGGGCAACCTCTCTACATGCGGGACATATAGTCCTTGCCCCAATAATAGAGTAGGGCGCCGCTACCAGCAAGCCAAAAGACCAGGCCAATAGCTATCACCAGCAGGCTGCTTAAAATATGCATAACGATCCCCAGCACCATCCATACCAGAGCAGCCATGGTAAGTCCAATTACGCCCCATTGAAAAGCCCGGTCACTCACTTTCGATTGACCCCTTAACCTTTAAGTCTCCCTTGTCTTCTGCCATACATAGACTAGCCTTTGGCCCACTGTGAAAAAGGCAAGCCCCGCAAGCACGACCAGTGCTATGAAAAGCTGGTCCAAAAACAGGCCCAGCGCCAGTATTATAACCCGCTCTGCCCTGGTAAACAAACCGACAGGGCAGGCCATGCCCAGCCCCTCAGCCCTTGCCCTTACGTAGCTGGTGAGAAAAGAGCCCACCAGTGCCAGGAATGCCAGGACGACGTTGACCCAGCGTCCTGTGTTCACATAGAGCAGTGCCACGCCGAAAAGCAAGGCGGCGTCGGCAAGGCGGTCGAAGGTGGAGTCTAGCATGGCGCCGAAGCGTGTGGATCGGCCGGTAGCCCGAGCTAAAGCCCCGTCGAGTATGTCGAACAGCCCGGAAAGGAGCACCAGTGTACCGGCGACCACAAGATGATCGGTAGCAATAGTATAGGCGGCGATAAAACTTACTATCAGACCTATCCAGGTGAGCGTGTTCGGCTTGATGCCACAGCGGGAGAGGGCTGAGAGAAAGGGTGTAGTGATGCGTTGGGCGGCGAGCTTTCGCAGTTCAGAAAGGTTAGGCATAGGATTTCTCAACTGGGCAGAGTCCTATAATAGTCCAGCACCTCGCGGGCGACGTTCTCCCAGCTATACTTTTCAGCTTTCACCCTGCCATGTTCTCCCAGGCGCTGACGCAACGACTTATCATCGATCAGTTTCAGGATGGCTTGTGCCAGCGCTTCATCATCCTTCGGTGGCACCAGCAGACCATCCTTCCCGTCGGTGACCACGCTGGCGTAGCCGGTTATGCTGGTGGCGATGACAGGTTTGGCGCAGGCCATAGCTTCTAGCAGCACTATACCGAAGCTCTCGCCACCGGTTGCCGGAGCACAAAAGATATCTGCGGTGCGATAGTATGATGGTAGCTCGGAGGAGGGTACGTAGCCGACGAATATCACGTTGTCCTCGATGTCCAGAAGCTTGACCATTGCCTGGTACCTGCGCCGCAACACCATGCCCGGCCCCACCACTATCAGGCGGAAGCCAGGGAACTCCTGTTTTACTTTGGCACAGGCGTCTAACAAATGATGCAGCCCTTTTCTTGCTTCCAGCCTGCCGACGAAGAGCAGGTTTATCTTCTCATTGGCGAACTCCTCCCGACGGGGACCGTCCGGTGTGAAGTGGTGGGTGTCGATCCCATTGGGTATGATGCGGTAGTCCGCGGGTAGATAGCGGCTGACATATTCTAGGGCCGGCTGGGACACCGCTATCTTGCCGTGCAGCTTGTTTAGCAGTCTGCGGAAGATGGGGCGGCCGATTCTATAGGGCCAGGGGTGGCTATGATAGGCGTGGAACGTGCCCGCATTTGTGGTCTCCGACTTGGCAAGTGCGCTGAGACAGAGCATGGGGGTGAAGGGCTCGTGGAGGTGGAGTATTTCAAATCTCTGACGTTTCAGGATCTCTCCCACCTGAGCGGGGAGCCACGGTGATAGTGGTACGCGGGCTATGGAGCCGCCGGAGGGCACGGGGATGGGCCTGCCCACAGGCGTGACCTCCTCCTCGAAATATCTGGTGCCACTTTTGCGGCAGGGGGCGATGATCTTGACCTCATGACCCCACTGGATGAAATGGTGTGCCAGATAAGCGATGTGGTTCACCACACCGCCCGGAAAAGAATAATCATATGGTGAAACAAGTCCGATTCTCACTTCTGCACAGAGTTACCCGCTCTAGCTGCCTGCACTATCTTGCTACCGTTGCTTTGCCTGTTCAGGTGGTGCTTCGGGAAGAGAGACTGGTGGCTGGAGGTCCTTGCCGGAGATAAAGTTTTCCACTCGCCTCCGCGCCTCATCATCGGAGTACTGGATGGGGGGTGACTTCATAAAATAGGCGCTGGGTGCTACCAGCGAGCCACTAATACCCCTGTCCAGTGCCAGCTTGCAGCACCTTATGGCGTCTATGACCACTCCAGCGGAATTCGGGCTATCCCAGACCTCCAGCTTCAGCTCAAGGTTGATCGGTACGTCGCCGAAGGTGCGCCCCTCCATCCGAATGTAGCAAAACTTGCGGTCGGCAAGCCATGGCACGTAATCGCTGGGGCCAATGTGGATATTTTCGGGTTCCATTTCATAGTCGAGCTGCGAGGTGACGGCGTTGGTCTTGGAGATCTTCTTCGATTCCAGCCGCTCGCGTTCCAGCATATTGTAGAAGTCGGTGTTGCCACCGAAGTTGAGCTGGTAAGTCCTTTCCAGTTTAACGCCGCGGTCGCGGAACAATCTGGTAAGCACCCGGTGGGTGATGGTCGCCCCCACCTGTGACTTAATATCGTCGCCGATGATCGGTAGCCCTCTATCAGCGAAGCGCTTGTACCAGTAGGGCTCGCGGGCAATAAACACTGGTATGCAGTTGATAAAGCCACAGCCAGCGTCGAGCACCTGTTCCACATACCATTTGGTTGCCTCTTCACTGCCCACTGGCAGGTAGTTAACCACTACATCGGTCTTGGTCTCCTTTAGGATGCCCACGATATCTGCGGTGGAGCCCGGTGCCTTGGTGATGATTTGCGAGAGGTATTTACCCAAACCATCATGGGTCATGCCCCGTGCCACTCTGACGCCGGTGGCTGGCACCTCGCAAAACGTATAGGTGTTATTTGGGGGAACTAAAATAGCCTCGGCAAGGTCTTTGCCCACCTTGTTTTTATCGATGTCAAAAGCGGCCACAAAGTTGATGTCTTTAATGTGGTAGCCGCCCAGGCTCACGTGCATCAACCCGGGGACGAACTCATCTTCCTTGGCTTTTCGATAATAGTACACCCCCTGAACCAGTGATGAAGCGCAGTTGCCCACGCCGATGATAGCCACGTTGATCTTTCCCATGGCCTTCTTTCTCCTTTCCATGTAAAGTCTTTCTCGAGTTAGAATATTACTTTTTCGCAGCCGGCATTTTGGCTGATCTTACCAGCCAGACGGGCATACTGGCACCGTGCACCACCTTGTCGGCAACGCTTCCCATTACCCAGCGGGCTAGCCCTGTCCGACCGTGGGTTGACATCGCTATTAAGCTAGCCTTTTTTGCTTCTGCATATTGTACTATTTTGTCGGCGGGCTCACCAGTTAACACTTCATAGGTGGCTTTGATACCACGCTCAGCTAACTGCCGCGCCACTTCCTTCAGGTAGTCCTCGCCAGCCTTTTGGAGCACCTGGATCAATTTTACCCAATCGGGACCGGTGAGCAGGCTAGCTTCTATTGCCCCTGGAGGTGCGACCACATGTATCAGGTCAAGGGCAGCTCCTGTCTTGGAGGTGAGCATCTCAGCGTAGGGCAGAGCCGCCTGACCCAGTTCCGAACCGTCCAACGGTACAACGATCCTCTCGATACTTTTCTTGCTGGTGGTATCGTGCTGCGTGCCACGCGTCGCCTGGACCAGCATTATCGGGGTTGAGGAAGCGCTGACCACCTTTTCGGCCACACTTCCCAGCCACCAGCGGGTGACTCCGCTCAAGCCATGGGTTGCCATAAGGATGAGGTCGACCTTCTGGTTTTGGGCGAACTCCAGTATCATATCCGCAGTGGTGCCATAGACCACTGCTGCCTCGGCTTTGACGTTTCGTTGTTTTAGTTCCTCGGCTATTTTGGCAATATAATCTTCGAGTAAACGATTTACGCGCCTTGCCCTTTGTCCAATGCCCACGGCTAGAACGTATACCTTAGCGTTAAACCTGGGTGCCAGGTCGCGCAGGTAAGGGAGCACACACTCCGCCTCCAGCGAACCGTCAAGAGGTACCAGAATCTGTTGCAATTTTATTTCCCCCATGGCTACCATCCTTTTTATGTTTTGCGTCTTGCCTGAATGCAGGCTTTATGATATCTTTGAAGGGTGCTTTACGACTTTCACACCCACAGCTTTCTCAGCGATGGAGTACTCTCGCCCATTGAACTTATCCGTCGGGCTATAGTAAGAGGCTATTCGGCCATTGCCATTACCGATCATGTGGGCGTTGGTTCCCTTAGCCGCGTGATCAAAGAAGTCAGCGATGACTGTGCCTTTGCCCGAGCTTACTGGGGCATAATGGCTATCCCTGGCGTCGAGCTCACCCATCTCCCTGCAAAGGCGATCCCCGAAGTTGCCCACAAAGCGAAAGAGCTTGGTGCCTGGCTGGTGGTGGTGCATGGTGAGACGCTCGCCGAGCCGGTGGAAAGCGGCACCAACCTTGCAGCGCTCCAGTCGCCCCATGTTGATATTCTGGCTCACCCCGGACTGATCACCCCTGAACAGGCTGCCCTGGCGGCTGAAAGAGAAATCTTTATCGAGTTGACCACCAGAAAAGGTCATTCAGCTACCAATGCCTATGTGGCCTCAGTGTGCCTCAAAGCTAAGGCGCGTCTGTTGCTAAACTCCGACGCCCATCACGAGGGCGACCTGCTGTCACCAATTCTAGCAACAACTACACTTGTCGCTGCGGGCCTTAGCAGTGCCGAGCACCACTTAATTCTCGACGAAAACCCCCGCCTCCTGTTGCAGAGGCTCAGCCGCCGCCTATCCGCTTCGGCTTAAATTTAGGACAAGTTTAGCTCTTACCGATGCGAAATACCTTTGTCCCGCAGTTCGGGCAGGTGCCGCGAATCGCCGGTCGCTTGTTCTTCAGCGTCACATTGGCGGGATTCTTGATCTCCACCTTCTTGCGGCACTTAAAGCAATATGCCTGCGCCATTTGAGTCACCTCCTTTCTCCAAAGCTAAACCATATCCTATTATAATACAGCTTGTCAAGTCCTATCGGGCCGCTGTAGTCCTCTTTGGAAACCTCGACCTCTTTGACGCCCCGAGCGCAACTGCTTGTGATTATGCTCGCTACCAGACTTAAGAGGGCTAACCACGTAACCCATAGCCATTTTGTCTTCTTGCTTCACCTCCGTTTGCTAGTCCGTTGTCTGAGTTCATATAAGGGCAAAAATCCTGCTCACATAGCATCACCTCCTTTCCTATATTTATTTGGCTAAATCATTCGCTAGGTCTTATTAAGACAGCGCGTGTGCCTCTAAAGAAGATACATTCTGGGCAAACGGGAGATGGAGAGCACGGACGGATGGTACCAGTGGGCAATATGGGTGAGGGTTAACGGCAGAAGTTCCTCTGCCACCTTTCTTGCTCGTATTCCCGACACAGAGCCACCTCCTTCATTCTATTCCGCCGCCCTTCTGCCTTCTGTGGGTAAGTCCTGCTATCAAAAACCGGTATTAGCCCGTCAATGAGCCAAACGCGGCAATGATGAGGATGGGCCCTCTGTTGTGTCTCCTGAAAACCCGCTGTTAACACGCTATCAAACTGTGCACGGCTCTGTCGAGGTTATACACGCGCCCGGGAAGGACATCTTTTGCCCACTAACGGTTGAGCGCCATTTTCATGGACAAAAGACCCGCTAGAGTGTGGCGAACGCTACAGAGATAAACTTGACGGCGGATAGCCTTATATATTAATATTAAAATATATTGCTACCAATCTATCTGGAGGTGTTATTTGGGCGACAGAACGGTTTTGGAGTTATACGAGCTCAAAGCAGAATTGTGCAAGGTATTTGCCGATGCTAAAAGGCTGCAGATAATTGACGAATTACGTGGTGGTGAAAGGGCGGTGGGGGAGCTGGTCAAGTTACTGGGGGCCCCGCAAGCGGTCGTGTCGCGACACTTGGCGGTGCTTCGTGAACGAGGCGTGGTGAGGGCGCGGCGAGAGGGGGCTAATGTTTACTATAGTCTGAGCGATGCCAAGATAGGAGAGGCCTGCGACCTTGTCCACCGGATATTATTGAACCAGATGGAAAAGAACAAGCAGCTAGCGGAGAGGCTGATAGTAAATAAATAAGCGAAAAGGAGGCAAAAATGGCGGACAGAGATGGAGTGACCATAGTAGTGTTCAGCGGTGATATGGATAAGGTGATGGCAGCATTTAACATCGCCGTAGGTGCTGCCGCTGCCGGGAAGGAGACGACCATGTTCTTCACCTTCTGGGGGATAAAAGCCATCCAAAAGGGCAATCTCACCGGTAAAAGCTTCTTCGGCAGGATGATGGGACTGCTGAACCGGGGTGGCATCAACCGCATCGGACCCTCGAGGTTCAACTTCGGCGGCATAGGGCGGTGGATGTTTAAACAGATGATGAAGGCGCATAACGTTACTCCGCTGGAGGAACTGCGCAAAATGGCAGTTGAACTCGGGGTCAAACTAGTGCCCTGCCAGACGAGCATGGAGGTCATGGAGATAGGCAGGGAGGATCTTATAGATGAGGTGGCCGAGCCAGCGGGCGTGGCAACGATGCTGGAGGCAGCGGGACGGTCTACAGCAACGCTGTTTATTTAGTGAGGTGATGTAATGACACAGGAACCTGGAGTCAGAGTGAAACTTAACCTTGAAGGACTATTGTGCCCGATACCGGTGGTCAAGGTGAGCCAGGCGGTGAAGGACTTGCCTATTGGTGGAATCGTGGAGGCCACGGCGACTGACCCGGGAGTACTCGCTGACATCCCGGCTTGGGTGAAAAGTACCGGAAACGAGCTCCTTTCGATGGAGAAAAAAGACAAAATCATCACCTTCACCATCAGGAAAGTGAAATGAGTGCACTTCTTGCCCTGATCGTTGGCGCAATCATCTGCGCTACCGGGCTGGGCTGGCATATTGCCCGCATGCAGCGGTGGCAGTTTCGGGGCGATGTGGCTGTTGCCAGAGGTTCGGCAGCAAAGGGAGTACTCTATGCTTTTACCCGTGGGATGTTACCCTGGGAGAAGGAGAGTGCACGGCTGCACTGGGTTGCCTATATCCGAGGCGCTGTTTTTCATGCCGGTATCTTTTTAGGCATAGCCTTTCTTGCCGCTACCCCGTGGCTTACTTTGCTACCTTCCGCGGTAAGGCTCGGTGTATCGGTGTTGCTGGTAGTAGCTTCTATCGCCGCGCTGGCGGGCTTCTGGATGCGATTTCGCGACCCCATGTTGAGGGCAGTGAGCACCGCTGATGACTATCTGTCCCTGGCTTTAGCCACGGCATTTCTCATTTCAGCAAGCCTCTGTGCCGCCAATGCGCAGTTCCTGTCCTTGTTTTGGGTGGTATCAGCTATAACGCTCGCCTATACTCCGTTCAGTAAGCTGCGACACTTCCTCTATTTCTTCTATTCACGTGGCTTCTTCGGCTGGATATTCGGTCACAGAGGTATTCTACGATGAGCGTGGAAGTTGTCTCCCTACCTTTTGCTGAGGTGGGACAGAAGTTGCAATCCTTAATTGACCGAAAGCAGCTCGCCTCTCTGGAAGCATGTGTCCGCTGTGGCATCTGCACCGAGAGCTGTCATTACTACCGCTCCGAACCGAAACTGGAACATACCCCCTTCTACCGTGCTGAGCAACTGCGCAAGATATACAGGTATCTCCTCAGTCCGACGGCGCGGTACTTCCGAAGCCGGGATGACTTAGGATCAACATCCGCTGCTGAGCTGTTGCGTAGACTTGCCGAGATAGCTTTTTCCACTTGTACGCTGTGCCAGAGGTGCACCCTTGACTGTCCTTTCAGCGTGGATACCGCAGATATCATGCGGGTTACCAGGGCGCTGGCTACTGCCAGCGGCAGTGCACCGCAGATGCTCGTAGAACTGGCAGATGCTGCCATCGCCAAAGGGGAGAATATTGAGTTTTTCAAAGAATTCTACCTTGACCAGGTGAAGGAGCTGGAAAAACAGGTGCAGGACTACCTCGGTAGCTCCAGGGCCCAAATACCGGTGGAAAGAGAGGGCGCACGGATTCTTTACGTACCACTTTCGGGTGCGCATACTATCGTGCCACAGGCGATCCTGTTCAATCTGGCTGAGGAATCGTGGACATTGAGCCTGTTCGAGACATCGAACTACGCCTACTTCTTGGCTGATACAGCTAGGGCCAGTCGGATCGCACAGCGGGTTATCGCCGAGGCGGAGCGGCTAAGAGTTGCGGACGTGGTCGTTACGGAGTGCGGGCATGGCTATCCGGTGATGCGGTGGGAGGTGGCGCGCTGGTTGGGACAGCGACCACCTTTCCGTGTACGCAGCATCATTGAGGTGCTGGACGAGTATTTACAGATAGGTGCTCTCCATAGAGACCTGAGAAGGTATAGTGTTCCTATCACCTATCACGATTCCTGCAATCTGGGACGTAAAGGCGGCCTGTTCGAAGAACCACGTCGCATAATCAGGACGGTCAGCAGTGATTTCCGCGAACTGACCCCTAACCGCATATACAGCTTCTGTTGTGGTGCTGGAAGTGGGCTGGTAGCTGTACCAGAACGGACCGATATCCGCCTCAGAGCGGGGAAGCTTAAGGCGGAACAGATACGTCGCACTGGCGCCAAAATCGTGGTCACATCCTGCGACAACTGCCGTCACCAGATCGGGGAATTGAGCGAGCACTACGGGCTCGGTATCGAGGTCACCAGTCTCTCAGAGCTTGTTGTAAAGGCGTTAGTATGACTTCGGTCGATCATACACATGTTGAAAAGGCCTGGTTATTATGCTAGACTTCCCACCATGGGGCGGGGCGG
The DNA here is from genome assembly GCA_036821185.1 of Chloroflexota bacterium. GTDB lineage: Bacteria > Chloroflexota > Dehalococcoidia > GIF9 > UBA5629 > CALJTV01. The sequence continues at coordinate 183,104 of DAISKD010000002.1, forward strand.
TAGGGTCTAGGTAAAGCGCTCGGCGCTGTTCCGGTAGGGAGAGTGGAGAGGCGAGGAAATCGCCTTTTTTGTTTTTTTACGGGAGTGGCATGGTTCGGAAAGCAGGCAAGGTGTTCTATGGCTGGTGGATGGTAGCTGCCGGGTCGGTGCTGTGTATGTTCGGCTATGGTAGCTACTTTTACTCTTATGGCGCCCTTTTTAACCCTATCTCTCACGAGTTTGGTTGGTCACGGGCTACCACCTCCGTTGCCTTTTCTCTGTCCCGCCTCGAGGGCGGTATCCAGGGACTGATAACCGGTCCTCTTACAGACAAGTATGGTCCCCGCGCTATGGTTATCGCCGGTTGGATGATGGCGGCCATCGGCTTTGTCCTGATGTACTATATGCACAGCTTCTGGATGTTCATCCTGAGTTACACAGTCTTCGTCTCCTTGGGTATGGGTACCGGGCTATACCTGCCGTTGCAGACCGCTGTGGCCAGATGGTTCAGCGAAAAAAGGGGACTGGCGATGGGGATACTGACCGCCGGCGCAGCACTCGGCGGGTCAGCTATCGTGCCCGGCGTTGCCTGGCTGATCACTAATTATGGTTGGCGGGTATCGGTACTGGTGCTGACGGCGGCTACCGCCGTCCTCGGCCTGGGGCTTGGCGCTGTGTTAAAGCCCCATGGTCCGGAGCGGTACGGACTTGCTCCCGACGGTAAAAAGCACCCGCCTGCTGAGGCTGCAAGCTCATCTCGCCAGGAGGGTAAACAGCCCCACGCTGATGCCGGGGAGGGGCTGACGCTGAAGGAAGCTATGAATACCAGGGCTTTCTGGCTGATGGTACTAGCTTTCACTTTCTCCCACACCGCGCTCAGCGCCATTGTGGTGCACCAGATACCATTCTTGGAGGACATGGGCATTTCCAAGGTGTTGGCGGCTACGGCGCTGGGCATGATGACCTTGATAAGCGTCCCCGGCAGGATCTCAGGCGGCTGGCTTGCCGATAAGGTGGATGTCAGACGCCTGTACTTCGCCTCCAGTTTGGTGCAGGCCCTGGGGCTTTTCTTTCTGGCTAAGGCGACGAACATGGCGTGGATCTGGGCGTTCGTCATCGTATATGGGACCGGCATGGGGCTGCGCCTTCCCCTGGAGCCGATGCTCCGGGCGCAGTTCTTTGGCTACAAAGCATTTGGTGCCATCATGGGCTATATAAACGCCTTCGCTGTGTTCGGTTCCTTTGCCGGACCCTATTTTGCTGGCTGGATATTCGATACCACCGGCAGCTACATAACCGCGTTCCTCACCTTCGCTGCCATGATGGTGATGGCTGCCGTTGTCATTCTGGTGCTTAAGCCACCCGTTAAGCAGGACAAGGCGGGAGCCACTGGTGCTGCCCATTGAACACCGACCGGAAATTTGTCAAAAACCTCTGCAGGGGCTAATATATTTCCAAGCAGATTTTCCTCTGAAAAAGAGCATGCCGATTAATGACAGGAGGTATGGAGGTGTACCGGAGGCTACTTGTACCGCTCGATGGCTCGGAACTGGCTGAGCAGGCCTTACCCTATGTGCTAAAAATTTCCCGGGGCTTTGACAGCGAGGCTGTCCTGCTCACGATCTGCCCACCGGGGGACCCACTGAAGCACGTGCTGGTAGAATATCTGGAGAAAAAAGCTGAAGGTCTCAGAGCCTCAAATGTCGAAGTGCGGACTCTGTGCATCGAGGGCGAGCCGGCCAGCTCGATACTCGACTTTGCTCTGGGGAACCAAGTTGACCTCATCTTGATTTCCACCCATGGTAAAGGTGGACTCAGCCGCTGGGCGCTAGGTAGCATTGCCACCAAGGTGGTGCAGAGGTCGCATACTCCCGTTTTTTTGGTGCGCTCCAGCGAGCGGGCTGAAACCGCAGTGAAGCTGGAAAAGATACTGGCCACGCTGGACGGTTCCCAGTTCGCCGAAGCCATCCTTCCTCACGCGGAGGCGTTCGCCAGAGCTATGGGTGGTGAGGTCGTGCTGCTACAGGTTATCGAGCCGGTGAAAGTGCCCCAGCTGACCATGTCTGAGGACTGGGCGAAGGCGGAGAAAGACCTGGCGGACAAGCTCCAGAGGGAAGCTGAGCGTTATCTGAACCGCAGGAAGACACTCTTGGAGGAAAAAAGAATAAAGGTCACCACCAAGCTGTTGCAGGACAGGCCTGCCGAGGCGATACTGAGGTATGCCAGCGAGAGCGATGTAGACCTGATTGCCCTGACCACGCACGGGTTCTCCGGGATCACCAAGTGGGCCTATGGCAGCGTCGCCTCCAGAGTGGTCGAAGCCTCTACCAAGCCAGTGTTACTTGTCCGCCCGCCACTGCCGGCAGCGAAAGACTGAGCGGTGGACGAAAAAGTACCGTGGAGCTGAGAAACGACTGGCACAACCTTACGGCTGACGAGGTGCTCCACCGGCTGGGCTCGCGGCGCCACGGGCTCAGCGACGCCGAGGTTAAGGAGAGACTGCGGCAGCACGGTGCCAACGAGCTGAGACGGCGCAAAAAGACCTCGCCGGCGGTGCTTTTCTTTAGGCAGTTCCTCAGCCCGCTAATATACATACTGCTGACGGCGGCTATTATCTCTTTAGTCACCCATCACTATATCGACGCCTATGTAATCTTTGGTATCCTTCTTGCCAATGCCACCATCGGGTTCATCCAGGAGGGGCGTGCCGAGCGGGCCATGGAGGCGCTCCTGCAAATGGCGGCACCAAGGGCAAAGGTGAGGCGGGACGGCGTGGTGAAGCAGGTCCCGGCGCGAGAGATAGTGCCCGGGGACATCGTTTTGCTCGATATCGGCGACAGGGTACCCGCAGATGCCCGGTTGATTGAGTGTTCCAACCTTAAAGTAGACGAGGCAATCCTCACCGGTGAGTCCATGCCAGTGGACAAACATACCCAGCCCCTGCACAGCAAAGTGGCTCTAGCTGACAGGAAGAACATAGTCCACATGAACACCGTGGTGACCTACGGCCGGGCTACGGCTGTGGTCGTCGCCACCGGTATGTCCACTGCCATCGGCACCATTGCGGGCACGCTTGAGGAGATTGAGCCGGAAAAGACGCCGTTGCAACAAAGCATAAGCCGCCTGGGACGCTTCATCATTATACTGGTGCTCAGTGCACTCATCATCCTGTTCGTGGAAGGTATCATCAGAGGGATTGACTGGACGGAGATGTTCTTCCTCGCCGTTGCTGCCGGGGTGTCGGCAATTCCTGAAGGACTGCCGGCGGTGGTCACCGTGGTCCTGGCGCTGGGTATGCAGGCGATGGCGCGGCGCAATGCCATAGTCCGTAGACTGGTGGCTGTGGAGACGCTGGGCTCAGCCACGGTTGTCTGTTCCGACAAGACGGGCACACTGACGCTGAACCAGATGACGGTGCAGCGCATATACTGCGGCGGGAGATGGGTCGAGGTCAGCGGTGAAGGTTATGTGCCTAAAGGCGAGTTCAGGCAGGACGGCAGAGCCATTTCACCGGGCGACTTTCCAGCGCTTGTTATGCACCTTAAGATCGGGGCACTGTGCAACGATGCCCTGTTGTCCAGGGAGGGCGAAGAAGAGTGCTGTAGCATCATCGGCGACCCAACTGAGGGGGCGTTGCTGGTGGTTGCTGCCAAGGCGGGGCTGGACAAGGAAGAACTGGAAACGAGGCAGCCCCGCCTCGATGAAATACCGTTTCAAAGTGAGAAACAGTACATGGTCACCGTCCACCCCGATGGCGGCGGCAAGATAGCCTTTGTCAAAGGGGCGCCGGAAAAATTGCTCTCCATGAGCGCTGTCATCCTCACTGAACAGGGCAACGAGGTGCCGCTGGATCAGGAGCACGTTGACGCCATCAGGCAAGCCCAGGAGACGATGGCACAGCAGGCCCTGAGGGTTATCGGCACTGCTTATGCCAGGCTCCCCGTCGAGGCGGTGGAGCTCACCGAAAGCACGGTGGCGGGGAGACTGGTGTTTGTGGGGCTTTCAGGGATGGCTGACCCGCCGCGCCATGAAGCCAAGGAGGCCGTCAGACTGTGCCACCAGGCGGGGATACAGGTAAAGATGATAACCGGAGACCACAAACTGACTGCCGAGGCCATCGCCCGTCAGCTCGGGCTCGGCGAGGGCAGGACGGTCACCGGCGCCGAGCTTCAGGCGATGGACGATGACACGCTTGCCCGGGAGATAGAAAACATCTCCGTGTTTGCTCGCATTGAACCTATCCAGAAGTTAAGGATAGTCAGAGCGCTGAAAAGCCGCGGGCATGTGGTTGCCATGACCGGGGACGGCGTTAACGATGCGCCGGCGCTTAAGGCGGCGGACATAGGTGTAGCCATGGGGATCACCGGTACCGATGTCTCCAAAGAGGCGAGCGACATAGTGCTGGCTGACGACAACTTCGCCTCGGTGGTGGCGGCTGTGGAGGAGGGGCGCAGCATTTTCAACCGCTTGCGCAACGTGGTCTTCTATCTATTGAGCTCCAACTTTGGCGAGCTATTGGGCCTGATCCTCTGTGTCCTCTTAATAGGCAAAGCGCCCTTGCTAGCGCTCCAGATAATCTGGATAAACCTGGTCACGGATGGCGCCGCTGCCATCCCTCTGGGTATGGAGGGGAAGGTGGGCGATGAACTCAAACAGCCGCCGCGCCACCCCAGGGTCGGCCTCCTTTTCCCCGGGCTGCTGCTTCGGGTCACCTTTCTGGCTACCTTGATGAGCCTGGGGATATTCTTCGTCTTCTCCTGGGCGCAGGTGAGGATGGACCTTGGTGCGGCGCGTACAGTCACTTTCTGTGCTGTTGCCGTCATGGAATGGTTCAAGGCATTTCTTGCCCGCTCGGACGAACACACTGCTTTCGAACTTGGTATCCGCCGCAACCGCTGGTTGCCGGTTACCATTGGCGCGGCAGTGCTGCTCCAGATGGCGGTGGTCTATCTGCCTTTCATGCAGGTGGCTTTTGGCACCGTTCCGATAGGAGCGCGGGAGTGGGGGGTCGCCATCGCTGCCGGCGCTAGCTTGTTCGCCGTCGAAGAGCTGCGCAAAGTCTTCCTACCACGACTGTTCAGCCTGGGCAAGTGGCAGCCGGTATCACGGAAGTCGGGCTAGTTTTTAAGTACCGACAACCGAGTCGTATGTTCCGTTGTGAAAGTGGTGCGGCGGGTTGCAGAGAAAGGGACAGCGCCGTAAAATGACTGATGGCGTTTAGATATTTGAACAGGGGGGTCGGTCGTGAACCCTTACAGGTACCAGCGTGTCGAGCCCAAGTTCAACCTGAAGCTACTCAGGGCGAATTCTAAATGGTCGCAGTATGCCGTTGAGTTCTCCAGCGCTCACCCCCTGGGGTACGAGACAAGCGATGTTGCTTATGGTGAGTACTTCCAGCCAGTGGGTGTGGAGCAGGCGCCGCTGGCAATACTGGTGCATGGCTGGGGGGAGCGGGGGGCAGTGCCCTGCCAGCTTATGGCACCTTCCCTGGTGAAGAACGGCATCGCCTGCTTCATCCTCTATTTAGTGTTCCACTCCAGCCGGATGCCCGAAGCGATGAAACAGCGTGCACCCAACCTCACTCCCGAAGAGTGGTATGAAGGCTACCGTGCCTCGGTTATCGAGATACGGCAGATTGTGGACTGGGCGGCTACCAGACCGGAGATAGACCAAAGTAGGGTGGGCGTTGTCGGCGTGAGCATGGGGGGGTTCATCTCGGCAATAACCATGGGGGTCGATGAGCGGCTGGGGGCTGGCGTATTCATCATATCAGGCGGAAACTCCGCCAGGATGACCTGGGAGAGCCGTCGTTCCGTGGTGGAAAGGCGCTGTCTTTGTAGCGAGGAGGAGTGCTACCAGTTACGGCGGGAAGTCTACCCGCAGTATGTCGCCAAGGTTATCAGGCAGGGGCTGGACAACGTGAGCCCGCCGATGCGGTGTTTTCTCACCGACCCGCTGACCTACGCGCCGCTTTTGCGCCAGCGCCCAATTTTGATGATAAATGCGCTCTGGGACGAGGCTATCCCCAAGGGCGCCACCCTTGATTTCTGGGAGGCGTGCGGCCAGCCACCCATCGTGTGGCTACCGGGCACTCATATCAGCGTATGGTTGTGGTACCCGCTCATCCTGCGCAGGACGCTGGGCTTTCTAAACTCGACCCTGGCAACCCAGAAGTCGGCCTTGAAACCGGCTGGTGTCTAAAGATTTGCCGCATATTCTGTCGGACTGATACAATAAGGCGTTCCCTGTTGCAGTAAACCAGTAAGTTCGGAAGGCAATCATGAGCACGCAGTCCAAACAACTTATGGCGCAGTTGAAGGTGTTGTTTGAGCCCACCTCTGTGGCGGTGGCCGGTGCCTCCAACGACCCCTCAAAATGGGGTTTCCGTATTTTCTCCAATATCGTTAGCGGCGGTTTCCAGGGCAGTATCTATGCGGTCAACCCTAACGTCCCTGAAGTGCTCAATATGAAGACCTATCCGCGGGTGACGGACATACCCGGAAGGGTTGACCTGGTGGTCATCGTGGTACCCCCACCCAGCGTCCCCCCGGTGATGCGCGACTGCGCTGCCAAGGGGGTACCGGCCGTAGTGGTGATCACCGCCGGCTTTGCTGAGGTCGGTGGTGAAGGTGCCAGGCTGGAGCAAGAGATCACGGAAATCGCTCGCAGCGGTGGCATAAGGTTTGTGGGACCTAACTGTTTCGGCATCATCAACCCGCACCACAAGCTTTACACCCAGATGCCCCCGGTGTTTCCGCCGCCGGGCCCTTTTGGCGTCATCTCCCAGAGCGGCAACATCATTGGCACCATCGCCAGAGTGCTCATACAGAGGGCTTATGGCTGTTCAAAATGCGTCAGCATCGGCAATCAGGCTGACCTCACCGCCGAGGACTACCTTGAATATTTCGCTCAGGACCCTCTGAGCAAAGTCATCCTGTGCTATATTGAGGGCTTTAAGGACGGGGCCCGTTTCTTCAGAGTGGCAAAGGAGGTGAGCAAAAAGAAGCCTATCATCCTGCTCAAGGCTGGACACACACCGGCTGGCGCCCGGGCGGCGCAGTCCCATACAGCTTCTCTCGCCGGGTCCGGCGCGGTGATCGACGCTATGTGCAAACAGGCCGGTGTTATCAGGGTGAAGAGCCTGGACGAGCTGGTAGATGTGGGCATTGCCTTCCTGCGTCAGCCGCTGCCCAAGGGACGCAGGGTAGGTGTGGTCACCGCGGGAGGTGGCTGGGGTGTGCTGGCAGCGGATGCCTGTGCCGAAGCAGGCCTCGAGGTGGTCGCCCTGCCACAAGAGACATTGCAGGAGCTGGATAGCTTCATGCCACCCTGGTGGAGCCGTGGCAACCCTGTGGACCTGGTGGCGGGTACCTCGGGTGACAACCTGTTCCGGGCGGTGGAGACGGTGTTACGCTGCCCGGTTGTGGATGGAGTCATAATGCTGGGGCTGATGCCGGTGATGAACCCGGGGCAGTTCGGTCGTCGTTCTGAAGGCGATGACAAAGACCAGGTAAGGGATGCCATGGTCACCGGAGCAGCCCAGACTATCGATAGGTTGATTGAAATGAGTGACCGCTATGGTAAGCCCCTGATAATTGCCTCCGAGCCGCTGGGTTTTGGCTCGGCGGTGAACCGTAGAATAGCCCATGCCATAGCCGACCGGCACACGGTGTGCTATGAGATGCCGCATCAGGCGGCTGAGGTATTTGCCAGACTGGTCCAATATGGCGAATACCGACGACAGGAGGAGTAGTCTCCTCAAGGTTGTCCCGGCGCGCTCCACATTGACACGATGGGTTTCCCACCACCGTGCGCATTGGGGGAATTCAGGTCGAAAGGCTGTTGAGCTGGTCCAAACAGATCGGTGACACCGATGTCTAGCTTACCCTCACCCTGACCCTCTCCCTCAAAGAGAGGGGAAAAATAAAAAGGGAGAGGGCAAGAGGAGGAGAAAGGGAGAGGGTAAAACAAGCGGAGAGGGAGCCTGCTGTTCTGGCCTCATGACCGAAGACTAAAGTGTCACTGATCTACTGGACGAGTACAGCTGTTTGTTCTGTCACCCATCTGGCTGGTAAAATAGGGGATGCTTTTTCTTATTTCTAAGCGGACGGAAGTCCCAAAGGAGCAATAATATGTGCACCGAAGTGAAAACGTCTTACATGAGATTGTTATTTGAACCGTCTTCGGTGGCGGTAGTTGGCGCCTCCAATGACCAATCAAAATGGGGCTACCGGGTTATGTCCAATATTTTGAAGGGAGGTTTTGAAGGCAGGGTTTACCCGGTGAATCCGGGCAGCACCGAAGTGTTGGGGGTGAAGTCCTATGTACGGGTGGTGGATATACCGGAGGTGCCCGACCTGGTGGTCATTGTGGTGCCGCCGCCGGCGGTGCCCGGGGTGATGCGCGATTGCGCTGCTAAGGGAGTGAAGGCCGCTGTGGTGATCACTGCCGGCTTTGCTGAGATCGGTGGCGAGGGCGCAAGGCTTCAGCAGGAGATAGTGGAAATAGCCCGGAGCGCCGGCATACGGTTTGTCGGCCCTAACTGTCTTGGCATCATGAACCCTTCACACAAGCTCCACCCGCAGATGCCTGCAGAATTTGCCCGACCCGGCCCTCTGGCTATCATTTCACAGAGCGGGAACATCATGAACACCCTTTCCCGGATGATAGACGGCATGGGCTACGGTCTGTCAAAGGCTGTCAGCATCGGCAATCAGGCCGATATCCGTGCCGAGGACTACCTGGAGTATTTTGCTGAGGACCCCCAGACCAGGGTGATCCTTAGTTACATCGAAGGCTTTAAGGACGGGGCCCGCTTCTTCAGGATAGCCAAAGAGGTGAGCAAAAGGAAGCCGATCGTCTTGCTCAAAGCTGGCGAGACGCCTGCCGGCGCCAGGGCTGCCCATTCACACACCGCCTCGCTGGCTGTGCCGGATGCCATCATCCGGGCAATGTGCCGGCAGGCGGGCATCGTAAGGGTGAGTACCCTGGATGAGCTGGTGGACACGGGGATAGCCTTTTTGAGGCAACCGCTGCCCCGCGGGCGGAGGGTGGCCATAATCACCGGAGGCGGTGGCTGGGGCGTGCTGACCGCTGACGCCTGTGCCAAGCTGGGGCTAGATGTGGTCATTTTACCCCCGGAGACTATAAAAGAGCTGGATGCCTTTATGCCAGCCTGGTGGAACCGCGGCAATCCGGTGGACTTCGTTGGGGGGACGCCGCGGGAGAACAACCTTAAGGTGCTGGAAATTCTGCTTCGTTGCCCCGTGGTGGACGGCATCATCACGTTGGGGCTGATGCCGCCCCTGCGGCGCGACCAGATGGCTGCCTTTTTTAACGTCGGCCGGGATGTGCAAGTGAGCAAGGAGTTCGTCACCTCCATACTAGGTTCCATGCTAGACGCAGTGAACGGGCTAAGCGACCAGTATGGTAAGCCGGTGGTCATCGCCTGGAGGCAGGCAGACTTCGGCGGACTGGCTGCCGAGGAGGTGACCCGTATCCTTGCTGAAAGAAACTCAATATGTTATGAACTGCCGCATCAGGCCGCAGAGGTCTTCGCCAGGCTGGTGGAATATGGCGAGTACCGGCATCGGGAGGAGTAATGGTGCCCGAACGGGCGGGGTATGTTCTATGACGTTGTTATAGTCGGTGCCGGGCCGTCGGGCAGCTATCTTGCGCTCAGCCTGGCCAGGCGCGGTTACCAGGTGCTGGTGATGGAGAAGAAAGCTGCACCTGGCACAGGCATCTGCTGTACCGGTATAGTCAGCCAGCAATGTGTTGGACTACTTGAGGTCCCTCCAGACCTGGTAATAACGCCAATAAGTTCTGTCAGAGTCATATCACCCTCGGGCAGACCGTTCACCCTGCAGCGTAACGATGCCATCGCCTGCGTGGTCGACCGCCCCGCTCTGGACAAGTTGCTGGCGGAGCGCGCCCGGGCAGCCGGCGTGTCCTATGCGTTCTGTACCCGCGTCAGCGGAATTGCGGTCGAGGAGGGGGGCGTTAGCGTCAGGGCTGAGTGCGCTGGTGAGGACAGGACCTGTCAGTGCTCCATCCTGGTCATCGCCAGTGGCTTCGGCTCATCATTGCCGATGAGGCTGGGGCTGGGTGGGATAGCCGATTTTACCGTCGGCGCCCAGGTGGAGGTGCAGACGGGCACCGACGAGTTGGAACTCTACCTGGACCAGGAAACAACGCCGGGTAGCTTTGCCTGGCTTGTGCCCATTGGGGGAGGGCGTGGGCTGGTGGGGCTGATGACCCGTCGCCATCCTAAGCAGCGGCTGAGCAGGCTGCTCTCCCGGCTCCAGACAAAGGGCAAAATAGTCCCGGCGCAGTCCCAGCCAAAATGCGGGCCCATCCCCCTTCGTCCTCTGACAAGGACCTTTGGCAACCGTGTACTGGTGGTGGGCGAGGCTGCTGGCCAGGTGAAACCGCTGACCGGCGGTGGCATCTATTACGGAGCGCTGTGCGCTGGCATCGCTGCAGAAGTCGTGGACCGGGCATTTCGCCGCGGTGACTTCTCTGAAGGTACACTGTCTTCTTATCAGCGGGGGTGGCAGGAGGTGCTGGGCGCTGAGCTCAGGGTCGGCTATCTATTCCAGCGTATCTATCGCAACCTGGACAATAAACAGGTCGATTTTCTCCACAGTCTGGCCGCCCGCTGTGGCATCGCCGACTTTGTGCGAGGTGCCGAGCCACGGTACTTCGATTATCATTCCAGGGCCGCTTTTGGGGCGGCGAAACATTTTGCCCGCTCCCTTCTTTTGGGTCTTGTGGGAATGGGCAGATAGCCCGGAGAAAGAGGCTCTTGCTTTGGTAAAGGCACACCCAATTTGCCCTGGGCCGCCGTAAGGGTTAGAATTGTGGCTAATGGAGCGGCAGCAGAAGCCGTCGCACACTTGTGGCACCCCTCCGCTGCCACCGGAAAGTTTGCCGCGGCACGTCGCCATAATAATGGACGGCAATGGGCGGTGGGCTGAGCAACGGGGCTTGCCTCGAATAGAAGGGCACCGCGAAGGCGCCAGGGTTGCCCAGCGGGTGGTGGAGCTCTTTATCGACTACGGCATTCCCTACCTCACCCTTTATGCCTTTTCTACCGAAAACTGGCGCCGCCCGCGGAAGGAAGTGGCTGCTCTTTTTCGCCTGCTGGAGGAAACGCTCGACGAGGGGCTCGACTACGCGATGGAGAAGGGGATAAGACTTTACCACCTGGGGAAGCTCGATGGACTATCGCCCCGGGCTGAGGACAAAATAAGGGTAGCCCTGGGGCTGACCAAAGACAACCGTCGGCTGTCGCTCTGTCTGGCTTTCAATTATGGGGGCAGGGATGAGATCGTGGAGGCAGCCAGGCGCCTGGTCCTCAGCGGTACCCCGGCGTCCGAGATAGACGAGAAAACGTTCACCAGTTACCTGTATACCGCTGGCATACCTGACCCCGATTTGATTATCCGCACCGGCGGGGAACGGCGCCTCAGCAATTTCCTTATCTGGCAGTCCGCCTATTCAGAAATCTATTTTACACCTGTCCTGTGGCCAGACTTCGGACGGCAAGAACTGGATAATGCCCTCATCGATTACAGCCGCCGGCAGCGGCGCTTCGGCGGCCTCCCGTCTGTACAGTAAAGAAATTCTGATATGACAGTTGACAACGGGACATAATGGTGACCTGGTCCAAACAGATCGGTGACACCGATGTCTAGCTCACCCTCACCCTAACCCTCTCCCTCAAAGGGAGATGGTAAACAAGCAGACTGGACGAGTACAAATGGTTGTCTTTTGCTGATTTTTATGGTAAATTATTAATTAAGAACTCAATCATTGTGGAGAAAGTGGGGCAAAGTTCCCACTTTTTTGTTGGTAGAAAGTTACGGGGGTGGTGCTGAATTATGAAGACAGAGTTCATGATTGCGCTGACCCAGCTAGCGGCGGAGAAGCATCTGCCCAAAGAGGTGGTGCTGGCGGCAATTGAGGCTGCACTGGTATCTGCCTACAAGAAGGACACCTTTACCGCCGGTCAGGACATATTAGCCAAGATCAACCCCAACACCGGCGAAGTAAAGGTGTTTATGAAGAAGACGGTGGTTGAGGCTCCGACTGACCCGGCCCACGAAATTTCTCTGGAAGAGGCGCGGAAAATCAGCAAGTCGGTGCAAATCGGCGATGTGGTCAACATCGAGTGCACTCCGCCCAATGCCGGCCGCATCGCTGCTCAGACAGCCAGGCAGGTCATATTACAGCGCCTGCACGAAGCTGAGCGCCGTGCTATCTACGAGGAGTTTACCGGCAAGGAAGATGACGTGGTCACCGGCACCGTGGTGCGAGTCACCCCGGAGCAGGTCTTTGTGGACCTGGGCAGGGCTGAAGCCGTGCTCCCCAGCAGCGAACAAGTACCCAACGAGCGCTACAGGATCGGTCGCCGGCTGAAGTTCTATGTCCTCGAGGTGACCAAGACGACAAGGGGCCCGCAGATAGTATTGTCACGCTCGCACCGCAACTTGCTGCGCCGGCTATTGGAGCTGGAGATCCCGGAGATCGCCAGTGGTGTCATCGAGATAAAGGCTATTGCCCGCGAGCCAGGGCTCAGGAGTAAGGTGGCTGTAGCTGCCCGTCAGCCCGGTGTTGATCCCGTGGGCTCCTGTGTGGGGCTGCGGGGCATCAGGATACAGAGCATTGTGAATGAGCTCAACGGGGAGAAAATAGACGTAATCGAGTGGTCTGAAGACCCGACGGTGTTCATTGCCCATGCCCTCAGCCCGGCACAGGTGCTGGGAGTCCGGTTGGACGAAGCGGAGAACACTGCGCTGGTGACCGTGCCCGACCGGCAGCTCTCGCTGGCCATCGGTAGGGAGGGGCAGAATGCCAGGCTGGCAGCCAGGCTCACCGGCTGGCGGATAGACATCAAGAGCGCTTCAGCCGTGGAGATGGAGAAGGCGGCTATTGCCAGTGCCGCTGCAGCGGCGGAGGCAGCGGCGCGACCCGAGGTGCCAGCCCCCGAACCGGTGGCAGTAGGTGTTGCCGAGGCGGCTGAGGCTACAAAGGAAGAGGCGAAGGTGCTTGAGGAGGCGGTCGAGGAGGTTGTGGAAGAGGCAGTGGAGGAGGCAGCGGCACCGACTACGGACTACGAGCTGGTGCTGGCTTCCGGTGCGGCACCGGTAAGGACTGTGGAGATACCCCAGATCCGGTTCGCTGAGGATATACTTCCTGCAAGAGAGGAAAAGGCGAAGAAAAAGAGCAAGAAAGAGCCCGACCTAGCCAAGGGCAAGGCCAAGAAGGCACGACCCAGACCTGCTTATATAGACGAGGACGAATTTGAAGAGTGAGACCAGTCCGCAGACCGTCCGGCGTAAGCACATTCCGCAGCGTACATGCATTGCCTGTCGGGAGGCGAAGGCCAAAAGGGGGCTGGTGCGGCTGGTCAACCATCGCGGCGAGGTATTGATCGATCCCAGAGGGAAGCTGGCGGGGCGGGGTGCCTATCTCTGTCCCTATCGTGAATGCTGGGAGGCGGGGCTAAAAGGTAATCGTCTGGAACACGCGCTGCGCACCACACTGACTTTGGAAAACCGCCAGATGCTGGTAGAATATGGCAAGAATTTGCCGTCCAGGAGGGATGCAGAAGGGTGACCACCGGGGAGAAGAAACAACCCACGGCAACAGGCGGTGCAAAGGCGGGCGAGGTAAAAGATAGCGCCGGCGCTAAAGCCCCCGTACAGTCAAGGCCCCAGGTAGTGCTGCCGCCGTCTATCACCGTGAGGCAGCTGGCTGAGCTGCTGCAGGTCAGTCCCATTGAAGTCATCAAGCAGTTGATGCGGAACGGCATCATGGCGAACATAAACCAGGTGCTGGACTTTGACACCGCGGCCCTGGTGGCAGCAATCTTCGGTCGCGAGGCTAGAAGACAGGTGACCAAGGTATCCGTGAAGCGGCCCCCGCCCCCCGGCGCGGGCAAGCTGTCGCCCCGTCCACCGGTGGTCACCATCATGGGGCATGTTGACCACGGCAAGACCAGTCTGCTGGACGCTATCCGCCAGAGCAACGTCGCTGCCACGGAGGCGGGCGCTATCACCCAGCATATCGGTGCCTATCAGGTGGAGGTGGACTCGAGGAAGATCACTTTCCTGGACACACCGGGCCACGAGGCTTTTACCGCCATGAGGGCACGCGGCGCCCAGGTCACCGACATCGCTGTCCTGGTGGTAGCCGCCGACGATGGTGTGATGCCCCAGACCATCGAGGCGATAGACCATGCCCGGGCGGCGGATGTGCCCATAGTGGTGGCGATCAATAAAATCGATAAGCCAGAAGCCAACCCGGAGAGGGTGAAGCAGCAGCTGGCAGACGTGGGACTGGTGATCGAGGAATGGGGTGGTGATGTCATCTGCGTGCCGGTATCAGCCAAGAAGAAGCAGGGCATAAACGACCTCCTGGAGAACATCCTGGTCCTTGCCGAAGTAATGGAGCTTAAGGCTGAGACCGATTGTCCCGCCGAGGGTGTGGTGATAGAGGCCAAGCTGGACAAATCAAGGGGTCCGGTGGCCACGCTGCTGGTACAAAGGGGGGCGCTAAAGTTTGGCGATATTCTGGTTGCTGGCGATACCTGGGGCAAAGTCAAAGCCATGTTCAACGACCTGGGCAAGTACCTTAAGAAGGCTGACCCAGCAACGCCGGTGGAGGTGCTGGGGCTGAATGCCGTCCCCCAGGCCGGCGACGGCTTCAAGGTGGTAAGCAGTGAGCGCGAAGCACGGCAGGTCCTAGAGAAACGACAGGCAGAGCGGGAGGCCGCTCGCGCCCGGGCGATCAGCCTGACGGGGGTCTCAGCCCAGATCGGCGCCGGCAAGACAAAAGAGCTAAACATCATCCTCAAGACCGATGTCCAGGGTAGCATCGAGCCCATAAAGGACTCTCTGGAAAGGCTCAGCGATGAAAAGGTCAAGGTGCGGGTGATCCATGCCGCCAGCGGTACCGTTTCCGAGAGCGACATCCTCCTCGCCGTAGCCTCAAAGGCGATAATCATCGGCTTCAATACCCGTACCGAGCCCGGAGCGCAAAAGCTGGCTGAACTTGAGGGTGTGAGCATACGCTATTATGACGTCATCTATGAGCTGGTGGAAGATGTCACCCTGGCCATCAAGGGACTGCTCGAGCCCACCTATACCGAGGTGCTGGAGGGGCAGGCGGAGGTGCTGGCGGTGTTTGATACGGCGAAAAAGGGCAAGGTGGCGGGCGTGATGGTGAAGGAGGGGAGAGTGAGGCGGGACGCCCTGGTACGGGTGCTCCGCAAGGGACAGATTGTCTGCGAGTCCAAGTTAATCAGCCTGAGAAGGTTCAAGGAGGATGTTAAGGAGGTAGCTGCTGGCTTCGAGTGTGGCGTTGGTGTGGAGGGCTTCTCCGACTTTCGGGTCGGTGACATCATCCAGGTCTTCGGTAAGACGCTGGTGACCTGAGGGACCGGACAACACCCATCTTAGGCCCAAAGCTCCGCTTCCTGGCCCTGCCTGAGGAGATGACGACATGACCAGAAGGACTGAGCGTATTAGCAGCCTTATCAGACAGGAGATCAGTGAACTGCTCCGTGAGCAGGTCAGCGACCCCAGGCTGAGGACTTTTATCTCCATAACCAGGGTCTCCACCTCGGTAGACCTGTCGCACACCAGGGTCTACTTCAGCATTTTCGGTGAGGAGGTCAGCAAGGAGGAGGTGCTGCAGGGCTTTGTTGCCGCCTCTGGCTTCTTGCGCCGTGAGCTGGCCAGCCGACTGCGGCTGAAGCATATGCCCCAGCTCAGCTTCCACCTTGATGAGTCCATCGAGAAAGGTGCCCGGGTGCTCAAGTTGATCGATGAGATAGCATCTGAGGAGACCGCGGAAGACGGTGGGGACTGACGGCATCCTTAATGTCAACAAGCCGGAAGGCTGGACGTCTTTCCGCGTCGTCGCCTGGCTGAGGCGCCTCACCGGTGAAAGGCGGGTGGGACATGCCGGCACGCTCGACCCCATTGCTACCGGCGTTTTACCGGTGTGCTTCGGACAGGCGACGAGGGTGGTCGAGTTCCTCGCCGGGGACAGCAAGGCGTATCTGGCGGAGATAAGGTTGGGGGCGACCACCGATACCTTTGACCGGGAGGGGAAGGTCGTCGGTACCGGAGATACCATTGGTATTACCCCGGACAAGATAGAATCGGCGCTGGCTTCATTTCGCGGCACCATAGAGCAGACTCCACCGGCATACAGCGCGCTGAAAAAGGACGGTAAGCCCTACTATCAGCTTGTCCGCCAGGGCTTAAGTCCGGAGCTGAGACCAAGGCGTGTGACCATCCACAGTATCAGGCTTATCAAGTACGAGCCACCTGTGGTCACCGTAGAAGTAGAATGTGGTAAAGGTACCTATATCCGCTCTCTGGCACATGACCTGGGGCAGCGGCTCGGCTGTGGCGCATATCTTAACAGCCTCACCAGGCTGCGCTGCGGGCCCTTCACCATAGATGATGCCGTGACATTACCGCAGTTTGAGTCGGCTTACCACGAGGGCAACTGGAGAGAGCTCCTGCACCCCATCGATGCCCCGCTGCTTGACTGGAAGGCGGCGATACTCGACAGACAGAGCGAGTGTTCACTGAGGCACGGTAACCCGCTTGTCTTGCCAGTGGACGCCATGGTGGGCGAAAGGTACTGCCTTGCCTATAGCAGGGATGGGTACCTGGTGGCGGTGCTGCGGTTTGTGGCGGACAAAGGTCACTGGCACCCCTTCAAGGTATTTTCTCCGCCGGAGGAGTGGGTGGACCTTTAGGAGGCCCTATGGAAGCGGTCTGGCAATGGGGGATAAATATAATAATAGCTATCCAGCAGGTCCATGGACCGCTGCTGGATGGCTTCTTCACCGCCATCACCTTCCTCGGGGACGAGCAGTTCTACCTGGTGCTCATCCCGGCAATGGTGTGGTGCCTGGACTTCAGGTTTGGCGTGCGGTTGGCTGCCTTCTTCCTTATGGCAAGTTACATCAACGCCGGCTTGAAAGACCTGTTCCAGCACCCCCGTCCCTTTGTCCTCGAGCCCGGAGTCAAGCTTGCTGAAGCCGAAGGCTATGGCCTACCCAGTGGCCATGCCCAGTCAGCTATCGTCGTCTGGGGCACACTGGCTGCCCGGTGGAGAAGTACATGGCTCCTGGGGCTGGCAATAGCGCTAATAGTGCTTATCGGCTTTTCCCGCGTGTACCTGGGCGTGCACTTCCCCACAGACGTGCTCGCCGGCTGGGCGGTGGGCGGCATCTTGATCGCTATCTACCTGGCGGCGCAGCCGGAGGTAGAGAGGTGGTTATCGAAGCTAAATCTGTGGTGGCAGGTCTCGCTGGCACTGGCTGTGCCGGTGGCCCTGGTCCTGGTTCATCCCACCAAGGACGCCGTGACCACCCTGGCGCCGCTCAGCGGGGCAGGGCTGGGCTTTGTGTTAGCCTGCCGCTATGTCCGCTTCGACCCCGGCGGGCAGTGGTGGCGGCGCCTCGCCCGATTTCTGCTGGGCATAGTGGTCGTCCTGGCGCTCTACCTCGGGCTGAAAGCGGTGTTCCCCGGCGAAGGCTCCAGCCTATACCTTGTCTTCCGCTTCCTCCGCTACGCGCTCATGGGACTGTGGGTCACCCTGGGCGCGCCGTGGCTCTTCAGCTTACTCAGGCTGACGGGTGCCACGAAGCCCGCTTGACCCTGCCCCGGACCTGTCGGAACCGGCAAAACCCGGTGGTAGCTACTGCTACCCCCCGGCGGCGAGGGCGAGCAGGGCTATGCGGTCGCCCTCATGCACCCGGATCTCCCTGTCGTCGACGTAAAACCGCCCGTTGATGTTGAAGGCGTAGAACTCCATCAACCTGTCATCATCGGGGTAAAATACAGTCCCGCTGAGGCTGGGTATCTTGCTTCGGAGCGCGGCAATTATCTCGGCGAGACCCGCCCCGTCGCTCAGTTCCACCTCCACCTTACGCTCGGTGGTTATCTGGCGCGGTATACCGTAAAGCTCGATGGTGCACTTAAACATGTGTCAAAACAAAGTCTGGCACGGGGTGCCCTGCCGGGCAAAGGTGCGGGCAAGCTGCTGAGCTTTGGCATAAAAGAAATCGCTGCTCAGGGCGCTCTGCAGACCATGCCTCTTATACACCCAATCGCCGTAGTGGTAGTTCATCCTGTCCACCAGCACGTAGTCCGCCTTGCCGTTCAGCCTGGCGGGAAGGCCTTCCACCCCGGGTAGCAGCGGTGCAATCATGGCGAAGGTCCTGATGCCGGCATTATGCAGCTCCTCAAGCGCCTCCAGCCTCTCCTCCACCGGCGGCGCATTGGGCTCGAACAACTGGCGCATGTCCTCGTCGGCGGTGGTGATTGTTAGCCCCACTTCTACGCCTGGCGCCCCACTGAGCAGGTCTATATCCCTCAGCACCAACGGCGATTTCGTCTGCACGGTGACCTGCCAGCCGTGCCCGATGAGCAACTCCAGGCACCGCCTGGTCAGCATATAATTACTCTCCACCGGCTGGTAGGGGTCGCAAACGCCGCTCACCCACACCCTTCCCGGCTTTGTCCGCCGTAGTTGCCTTTCCAGAAGCTCGGGGGCGTTTATCTTAACGTCCACGAACTCCCCCCAGGGCTCCTTGTGTCCGGTGAACCTCTTCATAAAGCGGGCGTAGCAATAGGTGCAGCCGTGCTGGCAGCCGACGTACGGGTTGACCACGTAGTCGAACACCTTAGACCTTGACAGGATACCTCTGGTCAGGACTTCTCTGATAACCATCCCACCTGTGGCTTGAGTGATTCTACCACAGGCGATATAATGCCACCAAACGCAGCACTGCAAACCGAGGAGGTGCCGGTATGATGGATATAAAACAGGTGGAGGCGGCATGGAACCAGTATATACGTCCGCAGACCTTTCCTCTGACTGTTCGCATGTGTGCCTCGGAAAGTGAACTTCCAGAAAAGACGCGACTTCCCCAGCGCGACCTTGGGCTGACCATCTCGCTATGTCATGCCGTCACCATGGCGCGGCGTTACGGCTGGACGATAGCTGTGGATAAATACCAGAGCTGCTACATCGCTGGTATAAGCATGGGATTTTTGTCAATCCTGCCTGACGTCGCTGATGGTAGTCTGCAGGCATCCCTGGGGCTGTGGGGGATGAGCAAAGAACAGGCGGCAGCCAGCATCAGAAACCTGCCCAAGTTTGAATACGGCAAATACAAATATGCCCTTATAGCCCCGTTGCACCGCTGCGACTTCGAGCCGCACCTCATCCTCACCTACGGCAGCCCCGGTCAGATATGGGTGTTGCTCTCCTGCTATCTCATGGGGACGGGCAAAGCAAATCTTGAGGCTACGCTATCTTCCGGTGCCGGGTGCACTGTTTACATCACCCGTGCCATACAGGCGGATGAAGCCCAGTTCGCCATAGTGGGCACTGGCGAACGGATTATTGCGCATCCTCAGGACCATGAGTGCGCCTTCTCCATACCCATGAGCAAGATAGAGAAGGTGGTCCAGGGGTTACAGGCGGGCTATCAGACCGGTGTCTTCCGCTATCCCATCCCCTCGTTCACTAGGTACAATTCGCAGCACCCGCCGGGCTATGACAAGGTGCGGAGCTATCTCCTGGGCGAAGGCTCATAGTGTGGGTTATTTAAAATTGGCTGATGACCACCTTCCTCCAGGATCTTTTTGAGGCTTTCTCCCTCCTCTTTCATATGTTGCCTTATGGCCTCGAGGTAGCTTTGGGCCAATTTCCGGGATAACGGGCCTAGTCTCAAGTAAATGGTGGCGGTGAAGATACAGCTATTATGTCCGCGTGGCTCGAAAACAAACGCACCCTTGGTCATGACGATTGACCATGGGAATGAAGCCCTGTATTCGATCACCCTGCTCGGCACTACCTTAGTGCATACAAAGGTGAACCTGTGGAGTCGTCCGTGAAGATACTCTTCAAACCGGGCGATTGAGCCCTTTTCAAACGGCTCGCCTTTAGTCCAGCAGACGTCCACATGGCCAGGGTGCCACGATCGGTAATCGGCTTTTCCTTTGAGGTTCTTGAACCAGTTGAAGACCTTTTCCGGTGCAGCTCTTATTTCTATCGAGTCTGTTAACACCATCACAGCCTGGTCTCCGCCAGATATTATGGGCCAAAATGCAAGCACTGGCAATCTAACTGCTACTATGGCATCTTCGTAGCGGAATCTGATTGCACTTTAGTCGTGACTGTGTGCAGTCAAGCGGGGACAGCACTTGTTTAATTCATCTCCCTCAGGAGCCCGGCTAACGACGCGGAATCCGGTATAGTGGCTTCTTTGCACCGGCTTTGGTTATTCCATCTCCTGCAGGAGTTGTGCCACCCGCTCCCTTATCTCGTCCCTTATCTTTCTCACCTCTTCGAGCGATTTCCCTTTCGGGTCTTCCAGCCTCCAGTCCTCGGTGGTGATGAAACTCGCCGGGCAGATGGCTTCCGCTTCGGCACCGCAGCCCATGGTAATCATCCTGTCCGCCTTTTCCACCATGTCAGCCGTGAGCGCTTTAGGTCTGTTGCCGCTGATGTCGATGCCAACCTCGCGCATCGCCTCAACGACCACTGGGCTCACTTTGTCAGCTGGCTGGGTGCCCGCGGAGTATGCCCGCGCCCTGCCTTTTGCCATCTGATTGAAGAAGGCTTCAGCCATCTGACTGCGCCCAGAATTATGCACGCAAACAAAAAGCACGATGGCCTCTTTCTTCACCGGTGCATCCCTCCGTTATACCTGCCCTTCTGGGGCTGGTCCTTCCCGACTTGCTTCGCATTGCCTTTACAGGGCGTTATACCTGCCCTTCTGGGGCTAGTCCTCTTTCTTCAGCTCGGCGAGCTCTCCCTCCACCCTGCTTGCCTCCGCCCTGAGCTGCTTCAGGTACTCCTCGAGGTATTCGATGACTTCCTCCCTGGTGGGGAAACGCCGCGGCACATACCCGGCGCCGCAGCAACAGCCCCGGTGGTGCCAGCCGTATGGTGGTGGCTGGTAAAAATGCTGCCCGCAGCCGCAGTCAGGATGATGGCACATTGTACTACCTCCTCTCTGGACAATACTCCTCGCACGATTGCTCTTCGCCCGTCTCCTCTGTGCTCAGGGCTGCCGCAATGAGCTTCCGGCATTTCTCCAGTACGTCCTGGTTAACGAAGTAATGGATGTGGTAACCGCGCCTCTCGCCCTTTACCAATCCGATCCCCCTCAGCACCCGCAGGTGCTGTGACACCGCCGACTGGCTCACCCCCAGCAGGCCGGCCAGCGCGTTGACGCACAGCGCATTCGGATCGCGCTGGCGCAGCAGGGACTTCAGCAGCTTGAGGCGGGTGGGGTCAGCCAGCGCACTGAAGATAGCCACCTGTTCGTCCGTATTCTGCCAGTTCTCTGCCAATATTGTAAGTCCTTGCTAATATACTTATATTACCTATGGGGGCAAAATATGTCAAGGCTGAGCCTACGGTCTGTTGCCGGTAGCCTCTGGTCCTCTTTGCGGGCCTATCGCCCCAAAGACGACGCCGGCGTGTGTGTCCCGCTGTCTTGCCGACCGGATGGCCCGCAGACCTTACAGGCTTACCAGCAGCGAAACAGCTACTGTACAAGGACGAGACAAGCGCTGGCAGGTGGCTGGCGTAAGATCATAAGCGTGCGGAGCGGACTTGGAGACGGGAGCGACCCAGGGTAACAAAGGCCACTTTCAATTTGAGTATGTAAAGACCGCCTGAAGATAATAGAGCGAGGTTGAACAAAAGTCAGAAGCTTGCAAAGGTAGTTTAGCGCGTTTTCCAAATGGCTTGACTGTTACCGTTGCTGGATCTTCTTGTCCTTTCTATTTGCTCAAGCTATAATGCCTATAACTGGCAATTTTGGTGAAGGAGCACGCATTGAGACGAGGTGCCCACTGGCAACACCCCGGAGGTAAATTTCGCGAGCTTGGTTCCGAGACCCTTTCTGATGCTGAGCTTCTATCTATCCTGATCTCACCTGGCATTAGAGGCAAGCCGGCGACAAAGATTGCTGAGGACATTTTAGCTAAGTTCGGCTCTTTCAAAGGCATGGCAAACCAACCTTTACAAAAACTTTTGGAAATAAAAGGGCTAGGAGATGTCAAAGCCATCAGAATCGCCGCCGCTTTTGAAATCGCCCGACGCATTGTGAATGAGGTCTTAAAGGATAGTGAGAAGACCTAAAGTAAGTCAAGTAAAGATTCCAAGCCCTTTTGAGGCGACGGCTACAAAAACGGAACGTTCCGCCGTGGCCGTCTTGATGCACTGGATGCGCCAGATTATGGAGAAGAAAAACCTGGATTTGGGCCTTCCAGATGTGGATACCTCTGGCGCCGACAGGAAGTCGCCTGACACCGTCATCTACGAGTCCCGCCGCAGCCAGAATGTTCTCTGCGTTATTGAAGCCAAGCCCCCTTATTACGATGCTCTTGATGAGGAGGAATTGAAAAAGCCCGCTTGGAACAAAGCAAACAACCGCCATGCCAGATACTTCGCCACCACCAACTTTCAGGAGCTAATATGGTTCAACACCGAGAAAACCAATGCTCAGAAACCTATCGAGGAGCAGGTTGTCGATAAGTATCACCTTTCTGAGCTGGAAGACCTCAACCTTATTGAAGAGCCAAGATATAAAGAAAGCATCATCAGGGAACTGGAAAGGTTCCTGACCAAGCTCTATGCCGTCCACACCGGCAAGGAGCCAGAACCCAAGCAGGCGATTGACGAGTTTCTCATTTACCGCCTTCACGACAAAATCAGAAGGCTTGCCCGCTACTATGCCACGATAATTGAAAATCAGTGTCATAAAGACAAAGCCTTCTCCTCCAAATTGAGCAAGTGGTTCAACGACCAGGGCTGGAGCTTTGCCTGGCAGCCTCAGGACTTTGATAAAGCGGCACGGCAGACGGCTTATCTCTTGGTGAACAAAATCCTTTTCTATGACCTCCTCCAAGCGAAGCGTCCCGAAAAGCTCGACCCTCTGCAAATTCCACAGGGTTTGACCAAAGGGGCACAGCTCCAGAAGATTTTACAGAGCTTCTTTGACGAAGTGCTGAAGATAGACTACGAGACCATCTACACCACCGATTTTATCGACACCATCGCCTTCCCCGACCAGAAAGAAGTGGTCGCCGAGGTAAAAGAGCTGGTGTCTATTCTTCAGGAGTACGATTTTTCCAAACTTGGCTACGAAATAATCGGAGGCATCTTCCAGAAACTCATCCCCCAGGACGAGCGTCATAACCTGGGGCAGTATTTCACCAACCCGGACGTGGTTGACCTCATTCTCTGTTTCTGCCTCAAGCAGGAAAGCGACAAGGTCTTTGACCCGTCCTGCGGCGCTGGCACCTTCCTGGTGAGAGCCTACCAGCATAAGAAGCTCATGAACCAGTACCTGAAGCATGAGGACATACTGGAAACACTGTGGGGCAATGACATCGCCAAGTTCCCCGCCCACCTCTCCACCATAAACCTAGCAATAAATGACCTCTCGGTTGACCGGAACTACCCCAATATCATGCAGGAGGACTTCTTCAACCTGCTCACCACGGTCAACGGTTTTGAGCTACCGGAAAAACAGCGCCGGGTAAAAGCAAAGACTCTTGGCGTGAAAGAGAGGGAAATAGAGTATCCCCGGTATTTTGATTGTGTGGTCGGCAACCCGCCCTATACCCGCCAAGAAGAGATGGCAGAGATGGCTCCGGAAGACCGCCAGTATAAGGGTAAACTCATTGATAAAGCGCTACAGGATACCAACGGCAGAAAGCTCGCCGATATTCCCAGAAGGGCTGGCATCTATGTCTATTTCTTTGTTCATGGTGCCAAGTTCCTCAGGAACGGCGGCAGGTTCGGCTTCGTTGTCTCCGAGTCCTGGCTGGATGTGGACTATGGCAAGGGCTTGCAGGAGTTCTTCCTGAAAAACTACAAAATCGTTGCCATCATCGGCAGCAAGGTGGAGCGCTGGTTTGAGGATGCCGATATCAATACCTGTATTGTTATTCTGGAAAAGTGCTCCGGTGATGACCATCGTCGAGAGCGCGATGATAACCTGGTGCGCTTCGTCTACCTCAAAAAGCCCCTGCGCTACTTCATCCCACCAGCCCAGGACATCTGGGAAAAGCAGGTGGCGAGAATCAACGCCATAAAAGACAAGTTTATGAAGACCATCTTGGCGCACAATGACCTCTATGACGGGGACGATTTCCGCATCTTCCCCAAAAAGCAAAAGGAGCTCTGGGAAGAAGGCTATGACACCGAGGCGCAGAAGTACACCGGCGCCAAATGGGGTAAATACCTCAGGGCGCCGGACATCTTTTTCAAGATTCTGGAGAAGGGCAAAGGCAAGCTGGTGCCCTTGAAGCAGATTGCTGAGGTCAAGTTCGGTATCAAGACTGGCGCCAATGAGTTCTTCTATCTAACCGAAGAACAGATAAAGCGGCTGGGGATTGAGAAGGAGTTCTGGATGCACCGGGAAAGGGGCAGATGGGTGCCCAACTATGTTATCAAAAGCCCCAGAGAATGCCGGTCTATCGTGGTTAAGCCGGAAGACCTGAAGTACCGCGTGCTGATGATTCACAAGGATAAAAAGGAGCTTAAAGGTACCAACGTCCTCAAATACATTGAGGCAGGCGAACGCAAAGGCTACCACACCAGACCGACCTGCGCTTCAAGGGAGCGGTGGCATGATTTGGGGGAAAGGAAGAGACCCGGTTTAGTATGGGTGAAGGGTATCTGGGACAGGCATTTTCTACCAGTTACCAGTTTAGCTTATGCTGACCAGCAGTTATATGAGGTATATCCACACAAAGAAGATGAGGTTAATCTGATTGCTGCGTCCCTTAATTCAACTTTCACAAGCATTTTTGCTGAATTTAACGCAAGGGTAAATCTCGGAGAAGATATTCTCTGGATTGCAACCTACGAAGCCGCTAATATGTTAGCCATAGACCCGCAAAACGCCCAAGCGCAGCTTCTAAAAACTGGACTTATAGAGGCAATTTACAAGATTTCTAATCGCCCCATTGGCTCAGTATTCTCTGAACTTGGTGCCGCTTCTCCTGCTGAAGCGTCCCTGGATAAGGTCAAGCCGGACCGCCGTGAGCTGGATAAAATTATCATGGGTGAAATTCTGGGCTTGACGGACGACGAACAGCTTGAAGTCTACCGGGCGGTAGTTGACCTGGTGAAATCACGGCTGGAAAAAGCCAAAAGCTTTGGCAAGCGCAAAAAGAGCAAAGAGGGCATTGATATTGACCTGTTGATAAAGCTCGTTATGGAGAAGGTAGGTAACGAGACTCTCGGCAAGTTTTATGCGGAAAAAGTCTTGAGCCAGCCGTCTCTGGAAACCAAAAGTCTGCCTCCAGCCGGTGGTGATGTCCGCATACAGCAGAGCCTCATGGGCTGGCGGCTTTATTCTGGCAGACAGAGCATAGACTGTGGTTCAGAGCTGGAAGCCCGCTACCTGAAGGTATGGCTGGAAGCTGGCATGGAGCAGGTGAAGGTTCCCCAAGACGAAAACTGTCTAGAGGCAATAGTGCCAGAATTAGAAAGCCTGAAGCAAAGGATAGACGAGGTAATAGAGCCCTATCTGAATTCAATCGTCAATGTCAGGGCTAAGGGCAGAATCCTGCGCCAGTTATGGCAGGAGATAACCAAAGGGGTGCACAGTGATTAGGGCTGTATCGATCATTGCTGAAGTTCAAACACTGGCACGTCCCTTGCACGAAACGTCAAGTTGTACGCTACGCTTAGGTTTTCTTCTTCCCTGATCGGTCGGCAGTCTGCGGTTCGCGGTGGAGGGCGGTGTCCGATGGGCGGGGTACCCTCGAGCCTTGTTCGCGGAAGCCTTCTTGTTATAATATAACAATCGGGGATAGCGATTGAAGTTGATGCAGCAGCACGGTGAAAACTCATACCTCCTGGGGCTGGACGTCGGCTCGGTGCACGCCAAGCTGGCGCTCGCCGATGAGACCGGGAATGTGCTGCGGCTGGACGTGGAGAAGGTGACCACCAGCCCCGGCGCCGCAGTGAGCGCACTGCTCAACCGTCTGAGCCGGAGCGTTGACCTGGAGCGGATCGGCGCCGCTGGCATCACCGGGACGGGCAGGGGGCTGATACCACGGGAGCTTAACTGGGCGGAGTATACCAGCCCCCTGGCAATCGCCTGCGGGCTACTCCATCGTTACCCCGAGGTGGAGACCATAATACAGGTCGGGGGACAGACCGCCCTGGTCATCGAGCTGGAGGAGGGGCTGAGCAAGCCGTGGAAGGTGGTCTCCAACCCGCTGTGCGCCGCCGGCACCGGCAGGTTTCTGGAACAGCAGTGCTACCGGCTGGGGATCAGTCTGGAGGAGTTCGCCAGGCTCGCCCTCGCCTGCGAGGACACTCCACCCCGCATCGCCGCCCGCTGCAGTGTGTTCGCCAAGACCGACCTCATCCATCTCCAGCAGAAGGGGGCGCCCGTCGAGGCGATGCTTTATGCTTTGTGCGAGAGCGTCGCCCGGATGGTGGTATCGTTGAAGAAGGGCATGTTTAAGACCCCGGTCTATTTCGTCGGCGGCGTCGCCGCCAATGCCGCCATCTTGAAGGCGCTGAGTGAGTTGATCTCGGAGAGGAACGGCTGCCCCGTCAGCCTCGAGGTGCCGAGCGACCATCTGTATATCGAGGCCATCGGCGCCGCGCTGCTCTCGAAGGGGAAGAGCTCGCGCGTCACTTTGCTCCAGCCGCCGACTTCGGAGCAGCGCTATTTTAAGCTGCCGCCACTGGCACCGGTGACCGACGCCGGGACGGGGGACGGGGCGGTGATAACCGAGCCCTGCGCCGGCTATCTGGGCGTGGACGTGGGCTCCACCAGCACCAAGGCGGTGATACTCGATGAGTCGGGAAAGAGGGTGCTGGCGAAGCACTACCTGATGACCGCGGGCAGACCGGTGGAGGCGGTGAAGGAGGTGTTCCGTAATTTACTGAGGAAGGGCGCCGATAAGGTGAAGGTGCTCGGCGCCGGCGTCACCGGCTCCGGCAGGTACCTCATCGGCAGCCTCATCGGCGCCGACCTGATAAAGAATGAGATAACCGCCCAGGCGAGGGCTGCCGCCGAGATCGATAACGATGCCGATATCATCGAGATCGGCGGTCAGGACTCGAAGCTGGTGATCAAGAGGCACGGGACGGTGGTGGACTATCAGATGAATAAGGCATGCGCCGCCGGCACCGGCAGTTTCATCGATGAGCTCGCCGAGATGCTCGGCGTCTCGGTGAAGGACGGCGAGTTCGCCCGCCTGGCATTTTCCGCACCTTATACCATCGACCTCGGCACCAGATGCGCCGCTTTTATGGGACAGGCGGTCGCCTCGGTGCAGCAGGACGGCGTGCCGCTGGAGGTGATCACCGCCAGCCTGGCGAATTCTATCGCCAGGAACTATCTGTCCAAGGTGGTGGGTACCAGGAAGCTGGGTAAGAAGGTCATCCTCACCGGCGCCGTGTTCTATAACCAGGCGGTGGTCTCCGCCTTTAGGGAGCAGCTTAAGGACAGGACCCTCATCGTCGCCGAGCATAAGGAGGTCAGCGGCGCCATCGGCGCCGCCCTGCTGGCAAAGGAGCAGATGCCACACACTCAGTCCCGGTTTAAGGGGTTCCAGCAGGTCATCGATAGTCAGTACAGTTTTTCCACCTTTGTGTGTAAGAGCTGCGATAATAATTGCACCATCACCAGGATGCAGCCCCCCGGGGAGAAGCCCACTTTCTACGGGAGCCGCTGCGACCGTTATGATAGTACCATCAGCCGGGAGCGGATGGCGACCTTCTTCGACGAGCGGGAGAGGCTGTTGCTGCGGGAATATCGGGAGGGGGCGGGCAGCGGTCCCACCGTGGGCATACCCCGGGCACTGTTTGTCTATGACTATGCACCGCTGCTCCTCGGTTTTCTTAATGAGCTGGGTGTCAAAGTGGTGCTGTCCCCGAAGACGAACAAGGAGGTCATCGAGAAGTCGGTGGAGCTGAGCTACACCGATGGTTGTTTCCCTCTGAAGCTGGACCACGGGCACGTCCACAGCCTTAAGGACAGCGTGGACTTCATCCTTTATCCCTGCGCCATCCGTCTCGGGGTGAAGGACGGCGCCGAGAACCAGAAGTACGCCTGTCC
Source organism: Chloroflexota bacterium (assembly GCA_036821185.1). Classification (GTDB taxonomy): domain Bacteria; phylum Chloroflexota; class Dehalococcoidia; order GIF9; family UBA5629; genus CALJTV01. The sequence goes on from DAISKD010000002.1 coordinate 211,236, forward strand.
GCTGGTCCAGGCCTCGCCGTTTATCGTCCGCCAGGTGTTCGATATCGGAGAGCGGCTGCTGGTCCCGTTCATCGATTTCAGCCACGGCTATGAGACCACCATAGAAAGCCTGGCAGACGTTGCCACGAAGATGGGCTTCAGCCGGAGCGCCGGCAGAAGGGCTGCCCGGGCGGGGATCGATGCGCAGGAGCGTTTCGAGGCGGACAGGACGGCGCTGGGCAAAAGGCTGCTGGAAGAGCTGCACAGCAGCGATAAGCTGGGCGTGGTCATCTTCGCCCGGTCGTATATGGCTCAGGACTCCGGCGCCAACCTGGGCATCGCCGAGAAGCTGGCACAGCTCGGCGTGGTGCCCATACCGCTCGATTTTCTGCCCCTGGCTTCGGTGGACCCGAAGCGGTACAGCGACCGCCCCTACTGGCTGTCGGAGAGCAAGCACATCGCCGGGGCGGCTATCACCCGGGCTGACCCGCAGTTGTTCGGGCTGGTGGTGACCAATTTCGGCTGCGGCCCCAACTCCTTTGTCCTCAGGGTAGTGGAGGACATCATGGGCGAGAAGCCGCTGGGGCAACTGGAGATAGACGAACACGCTGCCGAAGCCGGCATCGTCACCCGGCTGGAGGCTTTCGTGGACACCATCATCGGTTTTGCTAAAGCCGCCGGTGGGCGCAGGCTGGCAGAGAGGGATGTCTACCGCGGTACGCCACCGTTCGTGAACACCAACCAGAAGACGCTGGTGGTGAACCGGATGTGCGACCAGGTGGAGGCGATAGCCGCCGCCATGGATGCCTGCGGCGCCAGGGTGGTGGTGCTGCCGGAGCCGGACGAGCGCAACCTGCTCCTGGCCAACCAGATAACCTCGGGCACGGAGTGTCTGCCCTACCGGGTGACGCTGGGCGATTTGCTGAAGTTCTGCTTCGACAACCACCACAGGCTGGAGGAGTACGAGGGGTTCACCGCCGGCTCTTACGGCCCGTGCCGCTTCGGTAAGTACGCTATAGAGCACATGCGGGCGCTGAAGGACCTCGGCTTCGATTTTCCCATCCATACCACGGTGTCGAACAATGCCTACCGCGATATCAACCTTGCCCCCGATTTCGAACGGCTGGCATGGCGGGGCATCGTCGCCATCGACCATCTGGAGAAAATGCTGTGGCGCACCCGTCCCTATGAGAAGGAGCGCGGCGCCGCCGACGCGCTGTTCAAGGAGTACAAGGAGCGGATCGTGAGCCGTATCCGCGCCAAAGAAAGGTTCGATGACCTGCTGAGGCGGGCGGCGGCGGAGTTTAAGGCGCTTATCGACCCGTCCCTGCCGCGGAGACCGCTGGTGGGCATTAACGGCGAGATCTATCTCCGTTCCAACCGCTTCAGCAACAACGACCTGGTAAGGGCGTGCGAGGCGGCGGGGCTGGAGGTGGTGGTATCGCCCATAGGCGAGTGGCTCAAGTACATCTATCACCGGCACCTCGAGGATGCCATCGCCGACGGAAGGTGGGGCAAGGCCATCGTCAGCTACATCAAGAAGCGCGTCCAGGAGCGCGATGAGCACTCGCTGGCGGTGCATTGCCACGAGGTCCTGGACATCGTCGAGCCGGCGGTGACCGAGATACTGAAATTGACCAGCCGCTATCTTTCCCCCAGGTGCGGCAGCGAGGCGGTGCTCAGCCTGGGCAGCGGCGTGGAATGGATGGAAGATGAGCGTTTCTCCGGCGTCATCTCGGTGATGCCCCACGGCTGCATGCCCGGCGGCATAGTGGCTGCTATGGCGGAGAAGCTCAGCCTGGTGTACCACAAGCCGTGGATCAGCCTTACCTACGATGGCTTCCCCGAGACCAATAACCTGGCGAAGATAAACAGCTTCGCCGAGCTGATAAAGTTCTGCGCCAGGGAAGGGGGCAAGGCGCCGCTAGCGGCCGGGGCGGTGCGGTCCCATTGAGGTCCTGGGACGACTATGGCGGGCATCCGTGATACCATCCGCCGCCGCATCAGCGTGCGACACTACCGCTCGGAGCCCGTGGCTGAAGAGGTGCTCCGCGCGGTAATCAGGGCGGGCGAAGAATCGGTGGCGCTGGCCCCGGACATCGCCGTCCGTTTCCACCTGTTCGTCGAGGGTAAGCTGGTAGCCGAGCGGATGTGGCCGCCCACCGGCGGGCGCTGGCTGTTCGGCTCGGCGCCGCACTTCATCGTCGCCACCTCCGAGGAGAAGCCTAATTTTATGGTCAACATGGGCTTCCGTATGGAGCAGATGGTGCTCCATGCCACCGAGCAGGGTCTGGGCACCTGCTGGATCGGCGGCATGTTCACCGAGGAGCGGATCGGCAGACTTCTGGACCTGAGGCAGGGAGAGCGGGTCATCGCCCTGACGCCGCTGGGCTACCCCGATACCTCGTTCTACGGTCGCTTCGCCAGGAACCTGATCGAGCTCGGTGCGGCAGGCTTCGGCAGGCGCAAGCCACTTGCGGAGATCGCCTTCGGCGAGGTCTGGGGCACGCCTCTGGAGACGCAGGACGAGGTACTGCTTGAAGCGCTGGAGTGCGCCCGGCTGGCGCCGTCATGGGCCAATACCCAGCCGTGGCGGTTTGTGGTCTGTGGTGATGAAGTGGTGGCGCTGGCGGACGCTGCGGGGCGGTATGCCAGCGTGCGGGAGGGAAAGCATTACTACCGGCTGGACGTGGGCATTGCCATGTGCCACTTCTTTCTGGCGGCAAGGGAGCTGGGCTGGAAAGGGAGCTGGCAGATAGACGGTTTCGATGCTGAACGGATAACCAGGGAGCGCTCCATACCGCAGGGCTTCGAGGTCCTGGGCATCTACCGCCCCCTCACCCTTCCCTCTCCCTCACCCTAACCCTCTCCCTAGAAGGGAGAGGGAAAGAGGGGGTAAATCCAGTGCGCGGCTCATTTCAAGAGAACCCACTCCTCCCTGAAGGCGAGAGGTTACGAGCTGATCAGGTCTGCCAGAGAGAGTATAGCCCACTCCTCCCTGAAGGCGAGAGGTTACAGCGGACGATGGGAGCGGGCAACCCACTGTAAACCGGGGATTGACGATATCCCTCTCCCTTTAAGGGAGAGGGTAAGGGTGAGGGTAAAGCAGGCGCTGTGTGATAGGTAGTTTTTGTGCTATATTAGTGCTGGACTGGTATTCGGGTAATGCGAAAGCTGGTCTTCTTTCTGTGGCTACTTCTCTGTGTCCCGCTATTCTTGTCCCTCCCCACGGCGGGCGCGGAGGCGCCGGCGATGGTGAAGACGCTGCACTTCGTCTTCAGCCACGGCGCCGGCGGCAACTCCTGCACCCAGCAGTTGCTGGCTGATATCCTTTCCGAGCGCATCACCGCCTACATCGAGGAATATGAGCGGGCTAACCCCGGGGTGAAGGTCAGGTACAATATTTTGAACCGGTGCTATCCCAACGATGTCGACCTGGACACCTGGGCGGTGAACATAGCCGAGAGCATCGACAGGCACCTGCCCGAAGAGGGGAGCATAGTGCTCATCGGGCACAGCATGGGGGGCAAGGCAGCGCTCTACGGAGTGGCGAAGAACGTGGGCAACCTGGCTGACAGGACGGTGCTGGTGGTCACCATCAATACCCCGGTGCCGCCGTTGAACAGGTATTTCATGTACGGTGGTGCCACCTTTGAGGACTTGTGCCAGGCGGCGATGGTAGTGCGCGCCGACAAAGGGGTGTGTAGTTCGGTAGCCAGTTATGACAGTTCAGTCGATGGTGACTGGGTGGCAAGGAACCGGCACTGGCTGGCATTCATCTCCGGTGAGAACGCGCCGCTGAGCGCGCAGTTCAATTACGGCGGCATGGACATGTATCCCAGGGACATGGACGACGGTGCCCTGCCGGTGTCGGCGATGTATGGAGAGGGCGCCGATGTGATGTACTACGGCGAGCACGGTCATAGCGATTTCGGCAACTCTATAGAGATCGCCGGGTTTATGGCGGAGCAGATCCTGAAGTACCTCTTCGGTGGCGAGATCGAATGTTCTGTAATGGCACGGCAGGGCAGTTTCGGCCACCGGGCACCGTCTGGCATCGGCAAGGAGCAGTGGGCTGACATCCTGGGCGATGTCCCGGGCGGCAGGGGCAGCGTCCTGCATTGGAACCCGTCGTATTTCGGGTGGCAGGAATGGGAGGATGTAGTGGAACTTCCCCTGGCGAGCTACGAGGAAGCCAGACGCAGCCGGTTTACCGTAAGCAAGGTGGAGTCTTCGACAGTATTCACCAGTCTGGAGGAGGCACGGTGGCTGGAGCCCGACAATGCCGGGGACTGCCGGCTTTACCTCAGGACCTCGGCTGCGCCCAGAAACTCGGTGCGCATCGATTGGGAGGTATATCTTCAGGGCAGGCTGGATGCCGGGCTGAAGCGGGACCGCTGGGAGATCGAGGTCGCTGTGGGGACGCCCTTAAGCGAGGTCTACCGGGCATCGTGGCTGAGCGATGACCCCCGGGATGTGAGGGTGCTGGCGTTCTCCCGCGCCGAGAAGCCGTTCCGCTGGTTTAAGGCTAACTGGCGGGTATATTATAAAGAGAATCGCTGGCGAAAAGCGATTGAGGACGTACCTGCCCTGCCACACCCCATCGCCGCCAGGTAGCTTTCGTCAGAAAGCCCGTAATATAGCCCTGGCTTTGAGGAAGCGCAACAGTCTCTCCCTGGTCACCATGCCTATCGGCGTTTCCCTCTCCACCACCGGCACCTGATTTATGCCGGAGTCGTCCATAAGCTCCAGCAGGTTGACCGCTGGCTCCGCAGGGGACGCGGTCTTCAACTTTCTTGCCGGCGTCATGATATCGCTGATCCTTGCGGAGTTCCAGCGCTTTGGCGGGATGAGGATATCTGACAGCGTGACGATGCCCTCCAGCCTGCCGTCCTCGATAACGAAGAAACAGTTCTGTCCCGAGTTGACGATATAGTCGCGCACCAGCCCGAAGGTGAGCTGCTGCTTTAGAGGGGTGTAGTCCTCGGTCATGAGGTCACGGGCGGTGATGCCGCGGAGGGCATCGCGCACCAGCGCCTGCCGGCGGCTGGCGGAGGCGGCGTTTTCCAGAAACCAGCCGGAGGTGACGATGGCGACGCCGGCAAATATGTCGCGGCTAGCAAAAAGCACGGCGATGCCGGTGACGACTAGCATTATAGCGATGATGCGACCGAGCAGGGTGGCGGTCCGCGCTGCCCGACCCCGGTCTTTCAGTGCCAGTTGCAGCACAGCCTGTAGCGCTATTCCCCCGGCGAGCGGGGGAGCCGGCAGCAGATTGAATAGCGCTACCATAACGTTAAAATAGAACAGCCACTGCATCAGCTCGGCGGGAGAGAGGCTTCCGGCATTGATCAGCGCACCATAGAGGGCGTAGAACAGCCCGGCGAGAGCCAGATTCGCCAGGAAGCCGACGGCGGCGAGGGCAAGTTGGGGCAGGGGCTTCGAGTCCTGCTCGGCAATCCGGGGCATACCGGCGAAGACGAACAGCGTCACCCCCTTCACCGGCATCCTGAGTCTGGTGGCGGTGGAGATACAGGCCGCTTCCCGCAGGCACATACAGAGGAAGAATAGCACGCTGGCAGCGGCACCGGATGCCAAGTTATGCCACACCGAGTGTATCCCCCAGAAATATAGCGCCAGCGCTATGGTCACCAGCACCAGCGCCACCAACCAGGTGTAATGCAGCCGGACCGGTATACCGAAGAGTTCGCCCAGTTTTACGGTGCCAGCCATTTAAGGTCCTATAAAGACGCCTTTAGTATAAGGGCTCCCGTTTGCCAAGGCAACCATGGACGGCACCAGGGCGACCTGTTGACAAATGTCGGTCATATATGTTTATAATAGGTCGCATCACAAAACATTGTTAGCCGAGGTAGGTCGTTGCCCTATTTGCAACAGTGGCTCAAGGGGGTTGTGGACCTGGTGGTGCTCTCTCTGGTTAGCCGGCTGCCGATGTATGGCTACCAGATAGTGAAAGAGCTCCAGCAGCTCGCCGGTGGTTACCTCAAGTTCAAGAACGGCACGGTATATCCGGCGCTGTTGCGCCTGGAGAAACGGGGGCTGGTGGTATCGAAGTGGCGAAAGGTGACCGGCAGGGTCAGGCGCTACTATCAGATTACCGAGAAGGGACGCCAGTTCCTTGCCGAGCACACCAGGCTGTGGCACAACCTCCATTCCATCGTGGGCAAGGTGCTGCAGGAGGGGGTACCGTCAGCGGGCCACAAGCGCACAGCGACGCCGTCCAGTACATAGCGCTCTGGTAGCGGAGGTGTGATATGGCAGTGGCGATAGTCACCGATAGTACCTCAGACCTCACCCCGAGGACTGCTGAAGAGCTGGGCATCACCGTGGTGCCGCTCAACGTCCATTTCGGCACCGAGATATACAAGGATGGCGTGGACCTAACCACCGAGGAATTTTACCGCCGGCTTCCCGCGAGTAAAATCCTGCCCACCACCTCGGCGCCCAGCCCGGGAGAGTTCGCCGAGACCTATGAGAGGCTTGCCAGGCAGGGAAAAGAAGTCCTGTGCATCACCATATCATCCAAGCTTAGCGCCACCTATAAGGCCGCCCTGGATGCCAGGGAGATAGTGGGTAGTAAAGGGTGCCGTGTGGAGGTGATAGACTCCTTCCTGGCGATAGGCGGTCTGGGGCTGGTGGTGATAGCCGCAGCCAAGGCAGCTAAAGCCGGTGCCAGCATTGAGGAGGTCAAGCGGGTGGTATACGATAGCATGGGCAGGGTGGACCTGCGCATGGCTTTTGATACGCTGGAGTACCTCCAGCGCGGCGGACGCATCGGCAAGGCACAGGCGTTCCTGGGCTCAGCATTGAAGCTAAACCCCATCCTGTCCTTAAAGGACGGCATCACCGTGGGGGTGACCAGGGTGAGGTGCCGGTCAAAGGCGCTGGAACACCTCCGCGACTTTGTGTTCAACTTTCCGGAGCTCGAGGAGCTGGCTATTGAGGATGCCATGACGCCCGACGAGGCCGATATGCTGGCACGGGAGCTCAGCACCAGGTTCCCCAGAGAGCGTGTCCGCTGGCTTAAGGTCAGCCCGGTTATCGGTACCCACGTTGGTCCTCGTGTTATCGGCGTCGCAGTGTTGCCATTCAGGTAGTCCGAGCTTCATCATCCCCGTCATTCCTGACCCCTGTCCTGACCCGGGCTAGGGCGGTTTGAACCGCAGTGATGGTTGTGCTAAATTACGTCGTCACCATTCCCGATTACAGCTAGAGGAGGGACCCCAATGGCACCAGCGAAGTTTGACAGGCTTTTCCAGCCGGGAAGGATCGGCACCATGGAGGTCAGGAACCGGATAGTGATGCCACCCATGGCCACTGGCTATGCCTCCGAGGACGGCTCGGTGACTGACAGGTTGATAGCCTATTATGAGGAAAGGGCTAAGGCGGGGCTGGGGTTGATTATAGTGGAGATCAGCTGCATCGATGCCCCTCGGGGCAGGGCGCTTGCCCGGCAGATAGCAGTAGACAGGGACACCTTCATCCCCGGGCTTGCCGGGCTGGCTGCTGCCATCCGGCGCCACGGGGTAAGGGCAGCCATACAATTGCACCACGCTGGCAGACAGACATCGTCCCGCGTCACCGGCCTCAAGCCGGTGGCGCCTTCGCCCATCCCGGGGCGCGATGGTGAGGTGCCACAGGAACTCACCGTCGCGGAGATAGAACGGCTGATTGACTGCTTCGCCGGGGCTGCCTGGCGGGCAAAGCAGGCTGGCTTCGACGGCGTGGAGATACATGGTGCCCACGGTTATCTGGTGAGCCAGTTCCTGTCACCGTTGTCCAATCAGCGCCGCGACCGGTACGGCGGCAGCGTGGAAAACCGGGCGCGGTTCCTGGTGGAGGTGATAAGGGCGATCCGCGAGAGGGTGGGACGTGACTATCCGGTATGGTGCCGGCTCAGCGCCGTGGAGCTGAATGCAGAAGGAGGCATCACGCTGGAGGAGACCAGGACGGTGGCACGGCTGGCGGAGGAGGCTGGTGCTGATGCTATCCATGTCTCGGCGCACGCGGTCGGCGCTGCCCGCCGCCCACCTATGGCGCAGCAGCCCGGTGCCTTCATCGAATATGCCGAGGCGGTAAAGAAAGCGGTCTCGGTGCCGGTGATTGCAGTGGGCAGGATCACCCCGGAGATCGGTGAGGAGGCACTCCGCCAGGGGAGGGCGGACTTCGTTGCCCTGGGCAGGCAGCTCCTCGCCGACCCCCATACTGTGGAGAAAATAGCCGGCGGCAGACTGGAGGACATAAGGCCGTGCCTGCGCTGCTTCTATTGCCTGGACAGCGTGGGCAGACGGCGAGGAAATGGCGTCGGTTGCACGGTGAACCCCGCCCTGGGCAGGGAGCGGGAATGGGTGCTGCTGCCGGTGGGGAAGGCAAAGAAGAAAGTGGTCGTGGTGGGCGGAGGTCCTGCTGGCATGCAGGCGGCTATTGTGGCAGCCCAGCGAGGGCACGAGGTCACACTTTTCGAGCAGGCTGACGAACTCGGCGGGCAGCTAATACTGGCGGCGAAGCCGCCGTTCAAAGACACCATCGAGACCTACCGTCAGTACCTCATCGGGCGGGTGCATAAGCTCGGGGTGGAGGTGAGGCTGAAGCAAAAATTCACCGTTGACCTGCTGACGGGTCTCAAGCCCGATGTGGCCATTCTGGCTACGGGCATCAAGCCGTTCATTCCGGACATCCCCGGCATCGGCCGGAGCAACGTGCTGCTGGCAAATCAAGTGTTGGGCGGTGCCGCCACCGGTGAGCGGGTGGCGATAATCGGCGGCGAGCTCGTCGGCTGTGAGACGGCACTCTATCTTCTCGACCGGGGGAAGCGGGTGACCATCATGAGGCGGGGGGCAAGGCTGGCTACCAGAGTGAACCGCTCGTTGAGGGAGCCGATGATCGAAAGGCTGCGCGTCAAGGGTGCCACCATATTCACCGGCGTGGAATATGAAGAGGTCACCAGGGACGGCGTGGTCATAAGGGACAGCGAGGGCAACAGGCGGCTGGTAGAGGCGGACACGGTGGTGCTGGCGACCGGCGCCAACCCCAACGACGAGCTGGTGAAGTTGCTCAAAGGTAAGGTGCCCCGGCTGGTGAGCGTCGGTGACTGCGTAACGCCGCGGGGGATAAGGGAGGCGGTAGAAGAGGGCTACCGGGCGGGCATGGAAATCTAACCCGGGACTCTAGGACTGCAGGCTTCTGAGATATTCAGCCCGCCGCACCATGGCACCAAGTGCCCTGATGGCATTTTCGGGCATGGCATAGCTGGGGATACCGCGTCTGGTGGCAAGGCGCATCCCTTTTGTTTGCTCATTGGAGTGGCCCGGCACTACGATGATGGGCTTTCTGGCGTTATCGCGGACTTCCTCCAGCCGGGAGAGGAAACTTTCATCCTCCAGGAAAGCATAGCAAATGGTGAGGCAGGCATCCACCGCCTCGATCATAATCTCGAGACAGGTGCTGTAGACAAGGTTTGCCTCGCCAAAGGGCACCCACACCAGGTCCACCGGGTTTTTCATACTCGGTGAGGGCGGTATCTTATCTTTGAGGAAATCGTACAGCCTTTGCTGGACATGCTGTGGCAGCGGCAATACCCTCAGCCCCTCCTTTGCGCAGGCATCGGCGCTGGCCACAGCCCCGCCCCCAGCCTCGATAAGCAGGCCCACCTCCCTGCCCTGCGGCAGGAACGGCGCGGAAAATGCCGCTGCCAGGTCCATAAGCTCCTCCAGTCCCCGGGCTAAGACAACGCCTTTCTGTCTGCAGGCGGCTTCGAATATGGTATAGCTTCCTGCCAGTGAGGCGGTGTGCGACATCGCAGCCTTAGCCCCGGCTTCGGAACTTCCGCCCTTCCAGACGATTATCGGCTTCTGTGGCGAAACCTCCTCCGCCAGCCTGAAGAAGCGGTCGGGCTGTTTCAGCCCTTCGATGTAGAAGCAGATGACCTTCGTTTCCGGGTCCTCGCCAAAATACTCCAGAAAGTCCTCGATGGAGAGGTCGCTCTGGTTGCCGATGCTAACGATCCCTTTGAAGCGGAGCCCGCGCTCGCTGCCGAGGAGCACCATGTTCTCGCTTGCCCAGCCGCTCTGCCCTACGAAGGACACGCCGCCGGGCTCCATATCCATCCTGGTGTGGGCGGAGATGGTGTTGATCCTGGCCCGTGGTGAGAACAGGCCCATGCAGTTTGGTCCCACCACCCGTACCCCGCCACCGCGGGCTATCCGCACCATCTCAAGTTGTAGTTCCTTCCCCTCGCCACCGATCTCGGCGAAGCCAGCACTATGTACAATGGCAAACTTTACTCCCTTGCGGGCACAGTCAGCCATCGCCTGGGGCATATTCCTTGCCGGTATGGCGATAACAGCCAGGTCGACTTCACCGGGCACGTCGCTGATGCTGGGATAGCACTTCAGGGACATGATCTCGGACTCTTTGGGGTTGATGGGGTAGATGGTGCCCTGGTAGCCGTCCTTGAGCAGGCTGGAGATGAACATACCCCCCGATTTCAGCTCGTCGCGCGAGGCGCCGACTATAGCTATGGAGCGTGGCTGGAAAAAGCGTGTCAGATCAATCCGTTCGATTCTGCCAGTCACTTATTGTGTCTCCTTTCCCGCAGGCGATAGCTTTTGTCCTGTTTGCAGCGGTTCCGGGCTAAAGGCCGCCTCTCCGGGCGATGGTTCCACGGGTGGGGGCTCGGCTTGTGACGCGCGGGACTGTCAGGCTACCGGGTGCCAGCCTTGGGTGCAGGCGTACTGGCGGCTTCAGCAGTCCCGGCGGCTCCAGTGCCGATGAAGCTGCGACCGCTTTCTTTAGCTGGAGCTGTGCCTTCTCCTGCAACGATTTCAAAGCTTCGGGGTTGTCGTGCAGCCTGGCGGGCCTGGGATAAGACCTGGGGAGCTGCCCGTGCCGCTTGGGCTTCAGTTCCACGGCGATTGCGGAGTTACCTTGCAGGGTCAACTTATAATCGAAGTGGTCGCCGAGGCCGTTGCTCAGGCGGTGGAAGCTATTGGGCTTGGGCGTCTCTATGGCACGCGATACGCCCAGCAACCCCAGGCCGACCACTGTGCTTACCGGCTCTGGCATAAAGATCAGCGCCAGCGCCAGTGACTGTATTCCAGCACGGTAACTCGAGGCAGTGCTCATCTAGTGCGGTTAATATTTAAGACCATTTTCGCCGTCAGGTCAACCGCGGGCATGGCCCGCCGTCTAAAGCAGCTTTCTCTTTAGCCATGAGATCCGTTGGTCCAGTATCCTGGCGGCATCGTCTTTATTGCGGCTACGGGCCAGCTCGTTTGCCAGCCTGACGTCGCCGAACACATCGCGCACCCAGTTACTGAAGTCGTTCTTTTCACTGGTCACGTGGTGGTTGTAGCTCTCTTCGCTGATGTGGCTAAGACAGTCAGCCAGTTGCTGCAAATTACTGGCGACGCAGCCATCGTGACAGAAGAACCGCCTGTCACCGCTTACATCTCCCAGAATTCTTGCCGCCTCCTCTTTCTTTCTCACCGCCATTGCCTTCAGTCCTCCTTTTATGTGCCACTTTTCTGGCTGCTTACGACCTTAAACCATGCATCGTGGTCATGCAGAGGCTAGCACACATCTTCCCCCCTGTCAAACGGGCGCTTTTTCCTTGCCATCGGGTATGTGTTAGAATTGTTGCGTCGTCTCAGCACTGATGTGGAAGGAGGATCGCTATGGACTTCGAAACGGTACTTTACGAAGTAAAGGAGAACATCGCTACCATCACCATGAACCGTCCGGACAAGCGCAATGCCCTGAACCACGCCCTGCTTAGAGACCTGGACGCCGCCTTTGAGCGGGCTGAAAATGACTCCGAGGTGAAGGTGGTCATTTTGAAGGGTGCTGGCAAAGCGTTCTGCTCCGGCTATGATCTTACCGGCAGCCCCTATATAAGTATCCCTGAGGGTTACGACCGCTGGACGGTCGGCAATGCCCTGAAGACATTGCGCGGCATCAGCGCCCGCTATCTCAGGATCTTCAATTTCCCCAAACCCACGATTGCACAGGTCCACGGCTACTGTCTGGCGGCGGGATGCTATCTGCAGATGTGCTGCGACGTCGCCATCGCCGCCGAAGACGCTATTTTGGGCCATCCGGCCACCCGTGCCGGAGGGGTGACCAGCATGCCCTTGTGGGTGACCTATCTCGGGCTGCGCAAGGCTAAAGAGCTGTTGTTCACCAGCAGGCTCATCAGCGGTAAGGAGGCGGAGCGCATCGGTCTGGTGAACAAGGCGGTGCCGGCAGACAAACTGGAGGAGGAGGTATGGAAGATGGCCAAAGAGATGGCTGAGGTGCCTGCCGATGGCATGATGTTCCTCAAGGAAGCCCTAAACACCCATGCCCTGATGCTGAACCTGGATGCCGTCTTTGCTTACCACCGCCAGCTCAACGCCCTAGGGAGGCTGGGGCGGACCGAGGGCGCTGCCCCCTACACGCTCGACCAACTGCGCAGTCGCACCCGCGGCCAGCAGGCAGACCAGTAGGCAGTCAAGGATAGTGAACGGGCTTTGAACTGGCTGGACATATCGCTGTGTTCCAATGTGAAAATGAGGGAGGTGTCGAGATGAACAGTGTAGAGGAATTGATCGAACGTGCTGCCAGGGACCTTATCTCCAGCAGCTATGCCATCGCGCTGACCGGCGCTGGTATTTCTACGGACTCCGGCATCCCCGACTTCCGCGGTCCCGACGGCATTTGGACAAAGAACCCGGAGGCTGAAAGGCGGGCATACGAGACCTATTTCAGGTTCCTCAGGGACCCTGCCCAGTACTGGCACGATAGGCTTACCATGGGCACCTCACTTCTGGGCAACCTGCGGGAGGCGAAGCCCAACCCGGCACATTATGCCCTTGCCGAGCTGGAGAAGATGGGGATCATAAAAAGCGTGCTCACCCAGAACATAGACGGCTTACACGGGAAGGCTGGTAGCCAGAGGGTGTACGAGTACCACGGCAGCATCTATAAGCTGAGGTGCCCGTCCTGCGGTATGCGTTTCAGATATGAGGAGTACGACCTACACCAGTTGCTAGCTGAAAAGAAGCTACCACCCACCTGCAATGGTTGTAAGGCACCGATAAAGGACGACGTGGTCCATTTCAACGAGCCGATACCGTCCGACGTCGCCCATGCCAGCCTGGAGGAAGCGCACCGGTGCGATTTGATGCTTATCTGTGGCACCTCGGCGGTGGTCTATCCCTTTGCCGAACTGCCGCGGGTGGCACGCTACCGCAGGGCAGGCTCGAGGCTGTTCTCTAACGAGCAAGCAAAGAGGACCGTTATAATCGAGGTCAACGCAGAGCCCACACCGCTGACCCACGAAGGTGTCTCCGACTATCTCATTCAGGGCAGGCTGGCAGAGATACTCCCACGGATCGTGGAGAAGGTGAAGGGACTGCGCAGCCAGTAGCGCTGCTACGCCCGACTGCAACTACCAGCGCCGCCGGCGCCCGGCTGGCTGCGCTACCTGCTGCTTCCTATCTTAACCTGTTCTTAACAATCGTATACAATAATACCGCTGAGACATGGTTTCCGGGAAAAGGCGATGAAGGCAACGAGACAAAAGAGGGTGCTGGTGGTGGAGGACGACCGCAAGACTGCGGAGCTGGTGAAACTGTACCTGGAGCGGGCGGGATATGGTGTGGTGGTGGCTTATGAGGGGGATGCGGCGCTGGAGAGAATGCGCCAGCAGGAGTTTGACCTGGTGGTGCTGGATATTATGCTGCCCGGCATGGACGGCCTGAACGTTTGCCGGCAGATCAGGCTGGAGTCCGATGTCCCCATAATCATGCTTACAGCCAGGGTGACGGAGTCAGACAGGCTTCAGGGGTTTGATTCCGGTGCTGACGATTATGTGGTGAAACCTTTCAGTCCCAGGGAACTGGTAGCCAGGGTGCAGGCGATACTCCGCCGCAGCAGCCGGGATGAGCTGTTCAGCGGGCCACCGCAGGTCACCCAGGGCAGGCTGACGGTAGATTTCCGCGCTGGCGAGGCCCGTTTTGATGGAAACAGGCTCCGCCTGACGCCGACCGAATTCCGTATCCTGGCGGCGCTGTTGAGGGAGCCGGGGAAGGTTTTCAGTCGGGGCGAGCTGATTGAAAAAGCCCTGGGGCTGGACTATCAGGGCTTCGACCGCACTCTGGATGTGCACATTTTGAATCTAAGGCGCAAGTTGAAAGCAGCTGACCCGTCGGCTGACCGGTATATCAAGACGGTCTACGGCATGGGCTACAAGTTCGGGGTGAACGGATGAAGATGGCGCTGGGACTCCGCTGGCGGCTGTTCCTGATATTCGTAGCGGTGGTTGTGGTCACCGTGGGTGCTATCTCGCTGTTCATCAGCACCACCGCCAGTACGCAGATACAGCAGTACGAGTACGGTAGAAGGGGCGAGCAGATGGCCCGGATGAGGGAGATACTGCTGCGCCACTACCTCGCCAGGCAGGACTGGGAAGGCGTCCAGTCATCGGTGGAACAGATGGGGCAGCTCTACGGCTGGCGGGTGATGGTGGTGGACGAGAACGGGACGGTGGTCGCTGACTCAGCCAAGTCCTCTCTGGGAGAAAAACTCGATATCAGCCTTTACGTCCGCAGGTGGGGGATGAGGTGGCAGCCGGAGGACGAGCTATGGGGCGAAATGTCGGTGCCGCCTCCTCTATGCCTGCCAATCCTCGTGCCCGGCGGTGACAGGCTGCATAAGCTGAGCTATCTGGTCGTAGAGCCAAAGGCTGCGGAGGGCGCGGCAAAGGCACCGCCGCCACCGCCGTGGCATTTATGGGAGTCGAGGATAGCCGAGCTGCGCAATTCGGTTGTCTGGTCAGTGGTCTGGGGCGGGTTGGTGGGCGTGGGGCTGGCGTTGTTGCTCGCCTTTTTCCTGTCGCGGCGCATCACGGCGCCGGTGCAGGACCTGGCGTCGGCAGCCCGCAGTCTGGGAAAGGGCGATTTCAGCAAGCGGGCGGTGGTGAAATCTAAGGACGAGCTGGGTGAACTGGCGACGGCTTTCAATTCTATGGCAGTGGAACTGGAACGGGCTGACCAACTGCGACGTGACCTGGTGGCTGATGTCGCCCATGAGCTGAGGACGCCGCTCTCCAATATAAAGGGCTACCTCGAGGGCATTCAGGACGGCGTGGTCGAAGCCGATGAAGCTACTCTGAAACTGATCTATGAAGAGGTGCAGCTCTTATCGCGCCTGGTGGACGACCTCCATGAGCTGGCCCTGGCTGAATCGGGAGGGCTCAGCCTGGACAGGCAGGTCGGCGATTTGAGAGAGGTGGTGCAGGAGGTCGCCGGTGCCATGGGCTACCAGATAGCAGCCAAGGGACTGAAGCTAAATATGTCGCTACCCGATTCGGCGATACTAGCCACCGTTGACAGGCAGCGGATAGGTCAGGTGCTGCGCAACCTGCTGGGCAATGCCATCAGCTTCACACCAGAAGGCGGCGAGATTATCATTTCGGCAAAGCACTCGGGGAATGATGTAGCCATCAGCGTCGCCGATACCGGACCGGGCATACCTCCTGAAGACCTGCCCTATATCTTTGAACGCTTCTATCGG
This sequence comes from Chloroflexota bacterium, assembly GCA_036821185.1. Classification (GTDB taxonomy): domain Bacteria; phylum Chloroflexota; class Dehalococcoidia; order GIF9; family UBA5629; genus CALJTV01. The sequence continues at coordinate 226,791 of DAISKD010000002.1, forward strand.
GTGGACAAATCGAGGTCGCGGGCTACCGGAGGCAGTGGCCTGGGACTGACCATCGCCAAACGGCTTGTCGAGGCGCACGGCGGGCGGCTGACCGTGGAGAGCACGCCGGGAAAGGGTAGCTGCTTCACCTTTACACTCCCGGCTGCCAGGGAACAAAGCTGACCGGGGATTGCTTGTTGCAATGGCACGCTCGGCAGGTTTCCTGTCACCGACGAGGAACTCAATCTCAATGGCGCCTTCCGTGGTAACGATGACCCTGGTACCGGGCATCTCCAGGACACGGCGCTGGTCGGCAAAGTCTTTTGAATCGAGCTTATCGGCCATCCGCTCTCTTAGCTCTTCAAGGCTTGCCAGTGATAATGACCGCTGCCTTAGTTGCGCGAGCTTCGCGGATATTCGCTCCTTTTCTTCTGATACCCACTGCCTTTCGGCCAGAAGCATACTCTGCTGCCGGGCATAGGCATCATCCGAGACCCTACCCCGGATTCTCAGGCTGACCAGCTCCGATTCGGCGTTGATGTTTTCGTTGGACTTGCGCTCCAGCCTTCTCAGTTCGCCTTCCAGCCGACTGATGCTTTCCTGAATAGCTTCATTCCTCCAGCCCATCTCCTGGCTGATGGCTTCTTCACCGCTCAGGAATTTTCCCCTGTATGGTGAATTTGGCATCCAGCATCGCCACCACGTCAACGGCGCTGTCATCGGCAATCATCTGGCATAGCTCGGTATGGTCGCCTTCCCCATCCTCAATGAGTTTATCAAGGCTTTCCATCTTGACCGCCTTCGGGCATTCACGGTAAAGGTCTTTTGCTTTACACTCCGCCCTCTGTCTATCACTGCACCGCCCGCAATCTACCCCTCTGGTATGCTGGTAGTATTCCCGCCAATATTGTGCCACCGCAAAGTGAGCCACCCTCACCAGTCCCGCTTCCGTCAAAGGCTTGCCATTAGCTTGATACTTTGCCCTGACCTTCGCCATCGTCAAAAACAGGTCGTGGAGAAAGTCCTGACGCTCATCTGGTTTGACACGGCGGAGAAAGCCTTTAACCACCTTGTAAAACGTCGCCCAATCGCCGTTGAGATGGTCATAGCCGTTGGGATGAAAGCCGTTGCCTTGATAGCCGTTACCGCCTATGGTATATTCAGCGTAGTCTAGCATCGTGGAACACCCCCTTTGTTAGACTTGCCCTAGCTCGGTTAAGCGCTGGCTAGGGCGTTTTAATTTAGCCACAGGGCAAGGCTCTGGACACGGCGTATTCGGTTTTTAAGGTGCCTTTTCTTTTTTACAGCTTCATCATCCAACAAAAAGTCCTTTCGTCATATTAGAAAAAGCAATTGCTTTATCCTCCCCCTCCGGAGATAGCAGTGACAAAAACAAAAAGATTTTGCCTGCTTCGTGAAGCTATCCAGATGCAGAAGTTATATCTGTGCGACGAATTGTTGTATAATGCCCTCAAGGAGGCGCTTGCTTTAGATAATGGCGTTGAGCGAAGCTGATACCAGGGCTAAGCTGATTGACCTTACGGTACATTAGAGGGGCTAGCCGGAAAACCTCATCCAGGGAGGAAACGACCGCATCATGGTTGACCGACGAAATTGGATGCAAAGGAAAATGTCCCTTGGGAGATTATTGTAAGAGAAACCCTGCTTAGAGAGCTTATTAACTTCGGGAGGCATATCATGGGTACTTGGCATAAAATAATATTTTGGTGACTGTCGGAAGATGAGTGAGATTCAAGATGAGAGTGTGCACCTAATGGTAACATCACCACCTTACTATAACGCACCTTTTGATTATCCCGACCTATTCACCAGCTATAGTGACTTTTTGGACATGGTGCGGGACTTCGCCAAGGAACTCTATAGGGTGTTAGCGCCGGGGAGGATTGCAAGCTTTGTTACTGATGATATGCTAGTCGATGGGGAAAAATATCCAGTGGTGGCCGATATAACTACCATCATGCGAGAGGCTGGCTTCCGGTATAGAGACAAGATTGTTTGGAAAAAACCTGAAGGATATACGCGAATTAGCCGAAGAAGCGGAGTTGTTTTGCAGCATCCTTATCCAATGTATTTCTATCCGGATAATATTCAGGAGAGTATCCTTGTATTCCAGAAAGGTAAATTTGATTACGCTTATATTAAGACACTCCCGCAGGATGTGCTAGAAAGGTCCCGCATCGACATAGGAGAGTATCAAAGAAACAAATGGTGGCTGACAGTCTGGGACATCACGAATGTCTTGCCCCTAGAGGGTAGATTGGAGAAGGGCATCGCAGCTTTCCCAGACGAAATTCCCAATCGACTAATAAGACTGTTCAGCTTTGCGGGAGAGACAGTGTTGGACCCGTTTTTGGGCTCCGGAACAACGAGCAAGGTCGCTAGGGACCTGGAACGAAACAGCGTTGGGTATGAACTAGACCTAGAGCTCATTGACGTGGTTAAACAAAAGCTAAACTACGAACAGCTGACTTTCTCATGCGATAGTGTAGAATTTGTCGTTCGGCAGGATGCCAAGAGACTAAGAACTAACCTACAGAAGCAAGTTGCAAAGCAAAAATCGGTAACAAACAAGTCGCGCAAGGGGCAGAAGTTGCTTGAGTCTACTACTTCTAATCCTTCTTGAAACCGGGAGACGTCCACAGAGAATACAGCACTGGAGGGATTTCCCGTGAGAATAACTGCCAACATAACCGCCGTAAGATACAAACCACTTTTGTGTAGCAAATTACAGCTTTTTGACTATGGAAAACTGGAGGAAGCCGTATCACAAAAAGCTTCATTTCTATTAAAAACGAGGGGAGCCGGAAGCATTGCCTTAAGCTGGTGGGTTTCCCCCAAACGAACGAGGTCTTACCCATACGCAAGGGTATATGATACTCTGGGTTTCTCTGGCAAGAAAGTGACAATCATTCCGGTAATGAAGGACGAAGGCAAGGATGGCGACAGAGATTTCTTACAGTGGGACACGATTTCCCTCATGAGTTTGCTTGGTGTTTATGTGATATTAGGTTATTACGTGGAGGCAGTCCCTAATGCTGACTATAGGAACAAGATAACAAGCCAACGCTTCAGCTTCCCAGAAATCAAAGCAAAAATGGAGGAGTTGCTTTCATATCAATCTGATGCCCTGCACTGGAATATATCCCAAATAGAGCAAGTGGGAGAAATTGCAGAAAAGGCACTTCAAGCGTACAAGCAGATTTCAGAGACACTCAAAATCGAAATGCATTCTAACGCTAGCGCTTTGAAGCGGATACAGGAATTGTTGAAGGGAAGAAATGAGTTTATGAATCTATCACGAGGATTGGCAGAAAAGGCATAGAGAAGAGAGAGTATGACAACGCAACCAAAAGAAAGACTGGCGGGAACAAAGGCTACCCTGACGATAAGAAACTACTTTGGTGGGAATTACTTTCTTACGGCCGATGAAGCCTGGATAGAAGGCGATAACTTATATCTTGCCGAAGGAAAGCACGCAAAAGGCGACACCCTGCCATCAACAGGAGATATAAAAGATGGACTCTTAAAAATGATACTATTCACAAATCTGGAGGATGTTAAGGTAGAGGGACACACCTATAATCGCATTGCTGTTCTGAAGCTCACGACAGGTTCACGGTTGAGTGAGTATCGATTGAGGGAGAGTGAAAGTCGGCTGATGAACGTACTCAGACAAGAAGCTCAAATCAACCATTTCAGGATAGCAATCAATGATAGATTTGTAGTATAGCGCTTTTGGTGCTGGCATTGAGTTTCGGCTTGACTTAAGTAACACGATAAAATTACCTCTTTCTCTTACTATAGTAACTGCGGTTACTTCGCTTCTCTTTAAAATAAGCAGCATCATATTCCGGGTATAGCAGCCTCAAAGGATTGCTCACCTCAGCCAGGGTAGCCTTCTTCCCAGCCTCGGTCAGCCGATAATACACCCGTGACGGTGCCGGTGGGTATGAGTCTTGTATTCCGCTGGGCTCAATTTTACCAGTTTCTTCCACCCACCCCAGCCTCTTGAGATGCCCGAAATAGCGGCAGAAGCTGGAATAACGCATCTTGGTCAGCTTATATGGAATCCGGCTGAGGTAGCGCTGTAACCGTTCTTGAGCTTCTTCAGCGGTAAGCGGCGGCAGTCCTTTTCTTTTCCGTTCCTCCTCATCCAGGGCAACGGCATCCTCGGCATAGGCGCGGTGTAATGCCGTCTTGTACTGATAGTGGATATCCACCATCGGCGCGCCAATATCCGGGTCTATCTTGGGGCTTCCCTCCGGGCTGTTGCCCTTGAGAAACTCAACGATAAACCAGGCACAGCCAAAGGGACGCATAAACCCGCCAATTGGTGGTCTAAGCGGCATTGTCATGGTTGACCTCCGGTATGATTATTTCTTTTCTTCCTGGGCGAAGTGGACTTTAGCCTCGATGTTCAGCGCCGTCAGGGTCATGTTCAGGAACTGGGCGTAGTTGGTAATAAAGGATAAGGTGCTTTCCGACGGCGTCACATTGACCTTGATGCGGATGATGCCGCTCGCCGGGTGAACGTCAATAATGGCATTACCGGCAAGCCCAGCCTGCCTGGCATATTCCCGTGACTGGTTCATCTGCCCTTCAATGTTAAACATCGCCAAATGCCTCCTTTACTTCATCTTCGGTCGCCTGCCCCGGACCAGGCTGGGGCGATTGAAAGCCGGGTTGACCGGGCGGTGGCTGTTGACCTGCTGGCGGCTGCATGGGCTGACCGGGCATACCCGGCATCATCCCCATGCCGAAAGCGCCCATAAACCGGCTCATCATCTGCTGAAGATAGGGCTCAAGCAGCCTGGTCACCATAGCGCCCATCGGATTGGGTGAGACATTAACCACCTGCTCCTTGACGGCAGAAAGTATTTGCGGCATGGCGGAGCTGAGAGTCTGCTGAGCCGCGAGTTGAGCCACCTCGACACCGCTGCCCTGAATTGCCCGGGCGGCTTCGACCTGTGACCGCTGCCAGGCGTTCAGGAGGTCGGTTAGAGGTTTTACCGCCTCGTTAAACAGTCTCAAGCCCATCAGAGGCACGCTCATGCCGGCCATGAAGATACGGCGGTCCCGGGTGTTGCCGTCGAAGATTTCGGCAACCTCGCTCTCCAGCCACTCCGGTAGCACGGATTCTTTCTCCCGACGCACCAGCAGGCTGCCGTCACGCGGTGAGGATGGCGGCATTTTACCTGCCTTAAACCGCTTGCGGATGCGCTGCCTGACCAGGGATGGTGAATGCCCCCTCGCTTCAATCTCCTTCTGCGTCAGCCCCTCATCCAGGAGCTCATCAACCTCCTGACCGAGATTTTCCTCTTCCTGCATTCTTTCTTCTTCCATTACGATTCCTCCTTCTACTTCGTTTACTGCTGTTTGTAGTCCATCGCATAGATGGTGCGTTTTACCTCGCATAGCCAGAAAACATATTCACGGCTATGAGTTGTCCAGCTATGCGGGCATTTCGAATTACCCTGTCATCCACTCGGTAGGGGGTGACCCCCTCTATACCCTGCACATCGCTGAAACATCCTTCCCTAGAGCGTCCCTGTTCTTGACCGGGCCATGGGAGAGCCACTTCACAAACACCTTGAAGCCTTTTTCGTCATCCTCAAGCCAGGACTCCGGCAGTATCACCTCAAAGGCATCAAGGGCGTTGGGCACAAAACGCAGGTTGAGGTCAACCGGTTTAGCCCCAGCTCTTTAACCACCTCCCGCGCCTCATCGATGGTGTGGGCAGTCCGCCGACCCTCTCCCACTGGGAATCTTCACTATCGTTTTTCTTCGGCGGTAGCTTCCAGCCTCTTGAAGTGGTGATAGGTTTATGACGGAAGGTGGCGGCATCCATCGCCACCTTGAGGACGCCGTTACGGATAGATTGAGGCAGTTCCACCCCATCGGGGTTTTGACTGGAGAAGACCACCAGCTCTCCGGTCTCCAGCTCCAGGCGGGCGAAGTCGGCCTTAAGGCGCTGGAGGCGCTTGTAGAGCGTGCCCCTTTCCTTCTTTGATGATAAGGTGGTGAGGTAAATATGCTCTGCCTCGGTGAATATGGGGTATAGATGCTCCAGCCACTTCTTTTTTGAGGTAAGGGCCGCAGACGACGTAATTCCAGTGGCCGTCGAGAACGCTGACCACGCGTTGACGGCATTTATCCTGGCGGTGGCGCAGGTGGACCGGCATGCCACAGCGGCGGGTGGGGACTTCTGCCGTCTCCCAGGTATCCCAGGCCGGGGGTTCGGGAACAGGGATGTCCGAATTATTCGTTGTAATAGTATCTGCAGTCAATAGATAAAGACTTCTGGGGAGCCCTATCACCCGTACCCTCACGGTCGGGATGAAAGGGACACCAGGTAGGATTTTCGCCGGGATAAACTCCCAGCATGGCAAACAGAGTGCGAAACTCCTCCTGCTCGGCAGTGGTGGCGACAGGTAAGGTCTGTTGACGGGATGTGGTTTCCGGTGCAGGTTCCCTCTGTTTCGGCGGTTTGGCAATCCTATCGCCTAGAAGCTCTTTGACGTCGATAACGGGAAGACTGCCATTGAGCGGGATTTCAAAGGTATACTCCGGTCCTTTGGGATGGATTGAAGGTGGGACCACCACCAGCCTTTTTAGCCCCTTGACCTCGATGCCGTCCACATCGAAACCTTCTACCGGCTCTTTCGGCTTGAACCAGATATGGTAGCCCCGGCCGGTATGGACGACGGGGGCACCTTTAAGAATACCGTCGTTTTCCTGGACAAACTTCCGGTAGTTCTCTGGGTTACCGAAGTCCAGGGCATGGAAGTGCTCATCACAGCGGATGGCCCAGTTGACACCCCGGTCAATGAACGTCCTCAAGTCTTCGTCGCTGAGCTGGTAGCTCTTCCACTTCACCAGCGGCTTCTTGGACCGGGACTTGAGCGGGATTAGACTGAATCCTTTTTCGCGGTATGACCTGAGCAGCTGGAGGGCTTGAGTGCGGTTCATCGGGGCACCTCCAGGCTCAGTCTAAAAGTGCAATTGCCTAAAGCTGACCGGACTCCCTCTCAGGCGCTCTATCGCCGGAGCCAGCGCTACTCGTACCTCAGGGCTTCGATGGGGTCAAGGCGCGAGGCATTCCAGGCGGGGTAGAAGCCGAAAAATAACCCCACGCCCAATGAGACCACCACGGCGAGGACGATGATGTCCGGAGAAAGGAGGGTGGTCATCACCTTAAGCCGTGAAAGGAGCAACGATGTCCCGCAGCCGACGACGACCCCGATGACACCGCCGGTGAGGGTGAGGAAGGCTGACTCGGTGAGAAACTGCCCCCAGATATCGCGTTCCCGTGCCCCCAGTGCTTTAAGAATGCCTATCTCCCTGGTCCGTTCTAGGACTGAGACCAGCATGATGTTCATCACCCCGATGCCGCCGACAAGTAAGGAGATGGCTGCCACGGCGCTTAAGAAAAGGGTCATGGTGCCGGTGGCTTCCGATAGTGCCTGGGTGACCGCCTGCACCGAGGTGATGCTAAAGTCATTCTCGGCACCAGGGGCGAGACGGTGGCGGGAGCGAAGCAGTTCGGTGATTTGTTGAGTAACAAAGTCCAGCTGGCTCTGGTCGGAGACCTTCAGCGCTATTGAGGTTACCACGCGCTCACCGCGGCTGGTCCGTGGCTGAGTGACCATCTGTTGCATGGCGGTGAGCGGGATGATCGCGGCATCGTCGGGCGAAGCCCAGACTGCACCTTTGCTCTTCAGGACACCCACCACGCGGACGATATTGCCGCCGATGCGCATCTGCTGCCCCACCGGGGACTCATCACCGAATAGCGTCTGCTTCACGTTGGCACCGAGCATCGCCACCCTGCTACCCCGCTGATGGTCATAGTCGGTAAAGAAGTCGCCCTCGGCAATCTCCAGGCTGTACAGAAACGCATACTCCGGTGTGGTGCCGATGACCTGGGCATTCATATTCTGGTTACCGGCAACAAGCTGCTGGTACGCAGAAAAAGTCGGTGCTAGCGCAGCTATGTAGGGTATCTGCTCTCTTATTGCTTCGGCATCTTCCAGCGTGAGGGTGCTGGCGCTGCCGAAGCCCCCCCTGACACCCCCGGCCATCGTAATCCCGGGGCGGATCCCAATGAGGTCAGCCCCCAGTCCCTGTATGCGCGACATTATCTGCGCCTGTGCCCCTCTGCCTATGGACATGAGGGCGATCACGGCAGCGATGCCGATGACGATGCCCAGGATGGTGAGAAAGCTGCGCAGTTTATGTGTGGCTATGCTTGTCCAGGCACTGTATGCCGGGTCAAGCCATTTTTTCACACCCTTGAGCCTTGCTAGCTGCCGTTTCATGTCCTCTCCTCGGATACCACCAGCCCGTCCCTGAGGCGGATGATGCGCTGGCAACGCAGGGCAACATCGGGGTCATGGGTGATCATCAACAGGGTGATCCCCTGCTCCCGGTGCAGCTCGGTGAGCAGGGACAGTATCTCCTCTCCGGACTTGCTGTCCAGATTGCCTGTGGGCTCGTCGGCTAGGATCACCGGTGGTCTTTTCACCAGCGCCCGGGCGATGGCTACCCGCTGCTGTTCGCCGCCAGAGAGCTCGGTAGGGCGGTGGTTAGCCCTGTCGGCGAGCCCCACCCGCCGCAATGCCTCCATGGCAAGGTCGCGGTCGTCGATGCCGGCATATTTAAGTCCCAGCTCCACATTGGCAAGCGCCGACAGCCGGGGCAACAGATTGAAGGTCTGAAAGACAAAGCCTATCTTCTTTGCCCTGATGGCAGCCAGCTCCCCGCTGCTCAACGAGCTGACCTCCTTGCCATCGAGGTAGTAGCTGCCGGTTGTGGGTCTGTCCAGACAGCCGATTATGTTGAGCAGCGTGGTCTTCCCCGAGCCGGACGGGCCCATTATGGCTAGCAACTCTCCCTGTTCTACGGAGAGGTCTACGCCTTTGAGCACCTGGAGATCTCTTTTCCCCAAAGTATAGGTCTTGGTTATCTGCTGGAGCTTGATCATCTGAACATCATCATGGGTGGACGCTGTGTCTGCTGGGTCGATGTCGGCGTGGATGAGGTGCTAGCTTTGACGATCAGTACCTGCTCACCTTCGCTGACGCCCTCGGTTATCTCAGTATACTGCCAGTTGCTGACCCCGGTGACCACCTCCCGTTTCTCGGTGACCTCGCCGTTGAGCACCTTGACGTACGACTTGCCGCCCTCTTTGACGATGGCGCTATTGGGCACCAACAGCACATCCCTTCTTTCGTTGACGAAGATGGTGGCGGTTACGGTGAGTCCCTCTTTGGGCTGGAAGTCAGCCATGGAAATAGCCGGCTTGGCTGTCTGCTGCTGGTACCGTTGTGCCACCCATTGCCTAATTTGCTCCAGGGTGATACGCCCCTCCTCCACTGCTTTCCTCACCTGCTCTGGCAGCATCTCCAGCGTTATCTGGGACGGTGAGCGCTGCTGTGCTACCACGGTCTCGCCGGTGACGAGTTCCAGCCGTACCTTGTAGTTGACCACATTTTGCTGGATGGTGGCAGCAGGGGAAATGCGCTTCACCCTGGCGGGGAAGCTGATACCGGAGACGGCATCCACCTGCACCGTTGCCCTTGCTCCTGGCTTCAACTGGAAAACGTCCATCTCGCTGACCAGCACATCTACCTCTAGCTTGGCCGGGTCGAGCAGGCGGATGGCAGCGGTCCCTGCACTCACCTGGTTGCCGGTAGAGATATTGACCGCGGCTACCAGACCGTCGAAAGGTGCTACGATGGTTGCTTCATCGAGCTGCTGCTGTGCTTCCTGCAGCCTCCGTTTGGCAAGCTCGAGCTGGAGCTCCTTTATCTCGATGTCCAGCGGGTCGGGGGCGGAGAGGATGCGGTCACCGGAGGCGGTGGTGGTCGGCTGTTTCGCCTTTTCCAGGCTGTACTGTGCCGATTTCACATTTATCTGCGCCTGGATGAGACTTTGCTCTAGAGTCGAGGTGTCAAGCCTGGCAAGCACCTGCCCCTTTTTTACCTCGTCTCCCATCTCCACCAGCACCTCCTTCACCTTCCCCGAAGCGCCGAAGGAAAGATTGACCGAATTGGGCATCTGCAGGTTTCCTGTAGCGGTGATTTCTACCACGAGGTCGCCTTTTCGCACTGTGGCCGTCTGAACGGTCGGCTGGGGGGAGTTGGTCTTGGAACCGCAGCTGGGAAACAGGAGGCCAGCCAGAATAACTGCCAGCCCAAATGCTATTACCGCTTTAGTCCTCATTTCTACCACCTATCGTATATTTTCCTGCTTTAGTATAATATCTCAGCAAATTCTATTCAGCGATTGTTAAGAACCTATTAAATCGGGGGTACAGCAGGTCCGTCACCTCCCGCTATATATTAACAGAAATTTAACTTTTTGTATTTATCCTAATGACGATGTCTTTTGTCCATATCCCGGAGCGGGTTCGGAGATGAGATACTGGCCCGTCTTGCTTCTGGCACTCATCGTCTCCCTAGGTCTTTTCTTGCCCCGGGCATCGGGTGAGGGGTTGGGGCTGCCCCTGAAGTGGAACGTGGTGGAGGCGCCGGGGAGGAGGGGCGGCATCATCATACCCAACTCCGAGGTCAGCCGCATCGCTGTGGGGCGCGGCGTAGTCTATGCCATAGATAGCCGGGTGGGAGGCGTCTATCGCTCGGAAAGTGGCGGCTCCACCTGGAGCGAGATAACGGCTAATCTGGCGTCTGCGGGGGTAGCACTGCCGGCGCAGGAGGTGGCGGTGTGCCCCGACAGGCCAACCATAGTGGCGGTGGTGGACAATAACCGGAAGAAGGTCTATGTGTCCAAAGACAGCGGTGCCACTTGGGAGGACACCAACCTCACCATTTCCGCCACCGCTGAAATTCGTTGCCTTGCCCTGTCGACTTACCGCATGAGCGGTGATGAGGTAATTTGTGATATCGCTGTGGGCACCAGGGATGGTGGCAACGGCAAGGTCTATGTCAGGAGCACCTCGGCTTTCAGCTCCTGGCAGGACCAGGGGTTAAGTCAGGGCGATGTCTGGGCGATAAAGTTCTCGCTCACCTATTCCCTTCAGGCGGCCATCGCGGCGGTGACTGCCGATGGCGCTGACACCTGGCTCAGCATCGGTAGCCGCGATATCGCCAACAATTCCACCCAGTGGAACGCAACTGCTGGGCTTGTCGGTTATCCTCAACAAGTCGAGGACGGAGGCGACTCTCCGGATAAAAACCAACTTCTGGGCGCTGATTTAGATATGCCCGCCGACTTTAACCTCGTCCAGCCCTGCGTATATGTGAGCACAGATAGCACAACCCTCGGCCTTCAGGTCGGCATCTACCGGATAGAGGGCGTTGCTGCTACCGTCACCTACTTTAGCGGAAGCTACGGGAGGATTTATAGCATCGCTCACTATGGCAAGAAGCAGCAGGGGAGGCTGGTGGCGGGCGAGGTCACGGGGGCAGGCTTTCAGGTAAAGGTGTGGTGGACGGATAGCGCCTACCCCGGCTACGGACTACCGGCGACGCTTCGCCAGGCGACACAGCCGCCGACGGGACCGGGCAATGCTTTTGTCCGCTGGAGCTATGATGGCACGGTGGCTTACTGCGGTACCAGCGGCACATCAGCTAACGATGAGAGCGCTTTTTCGTCCAGCTTCGACTTCGGGGGTACCTGGCAGCAGCTCAGCCTGATAGACACCACCATCAATATTTCCGACATCGCCCCAGCGCCCGATTCCAAGAGCCTGTTTCTCGCCAGCTATACGGAACACGGTCCCGAAGGTGTTTGGCGCAGCGCCGGCGAACCGCTGGGGCAATACTGGGGGCGGGTGCTCTCCCTCGACACCACCACCGATAGAGTGATATTGAGGCAAAGCCCTAACTATCTGGAAGATTACACCATCTATGCTGTGGAGGTGGGTGATACCGGGACGCCGTACAATAAGATGGCGGTATCGAACAATCGCGGCAATTTCTGGCAGCACCGCCCCGTGCCCGGACCGGTCATCGATTTTGCCGTTGAGGACAGGGACAGCTTCTATGTCGCCCTGCCCTACGGGCGGGTGCGCAAGGACACAACCGCCGGTGCTACCTGGGTCAGGCCTGCGGTGGGCTGCTTTCCGCGGAGCGTTTCTGAAATCAACATGCTCAGCATACCCTGCCCCGGACACCTCCTGGTGGGGAGCCGTGATGGGCGGGTGGCCTATTCCACCGACGGCGGTGAAAGCTTCACCGAGATAGAGCCGGTGGTGGGCAATGACCCCAGCCGCGTGGGCGATGTGCAGGTGGTAGCCGATGCCCGCTATGCAGCTAACGGCATAATCTATGCCTCGGACAACATAAGCGACAAAGGCATCTGGCGCTGGACCATCGGCGTCTCTCGCGAGTGGGAGCAGATAGACAAGGTGGTCACCGATCTGGGGGCGGGACGGTGTGTGGTGGGGCTGGCGGTGGGGCAGGAGGGGACCCTGTATGCCGCTTCCAGTGAGAATGTCACCTGCTATAGCGGTGGCATGGGGCGCTCGCTTAACCCCGGCCACGGGGAGCTCAGTCAAATCGAGTGGGACATCCTCAACCGCACACTGCCCACCGGTGCCGCCTTCAATCCGCTGGCGGTATTCCACCACAACCTGCCCCACCTCAAAATATCCGATGAAGGCGGGCGGAACGTGCTCTGGGCGGTCGATACTGCGAACCGACTCATCTACGCCTTTGAGGACAATATCTGCCGCAGCGGTCCGGTGGTGGTGCCCACGGGCGAAATAGGCTGCGATGCGGTCTCCGGCAGGGCGCAGGAGGTGGACTTTTGCTGGGAGCAGCTTTCCCTGGCCGATGCCTATGACATCGAGATCGCCAAGGACAGCGATTTCAGCATCAAAATCGTGGACCAGGCGGGCGAGCACGCCTGGGAGGGCTTTCTGTTCCCGGTCGATGTCACCAGACCCTGTGTCTTTTTCCCCGCCGGTGGGCGGGCAGCCGCCCTGTCATACGTGGCCCGCTCTGACGAGGCGAAGAAAGCGCTGGTGACCACGATGGCTGAGGGGTCAGCCATCGGACGTTACGGTCAGCTTGAATGCGGTCACAGCTACTACTGGCGGGTAAGGGTGCGCCATGCCGCGACCACCGAGACCATCAGGAGCCCGTGGTCGGAGGTGAAAAGCTTCACGGTGAAGACAGGCTTGCCGGTAAATTCAAGCTATTGCGGCGTGCAGCTGCTAGCCCCGAAAAACGGGGCGGTCGGCTACCCGGTGAGTTCGGTCCCCTTCTCCTGGGCACCGCAGCCAGGGGTAACCAGATACGAGTTCCTGCTGGCTGAGGATATGGACTTCAACAAAGTCGTCGCGCACGTCACCACCGTCAGCACGGTCTACACCTACGAGGGCTGGCTCAAATATCAGGCGACCTATTTCTGGCGGGTGCGTCCCTTGGAGGTGGGCGCTCAGACCTCTCCCGGCGACTGGAGCCCCACATTTTGTTTTCAGACTGAGACGATTGAATTGCCCGCAGTCCCGGCGGTGGTACCCTCGGGTGTACCGCTCTGGGCGTGGGTGGTGATCGCCCTGGGCAGCGTGTTGATAGCGGTGACCGTCGGGCTACTCTTCCTGTGCTAGCTGCCTATCCCCACAGGTCTTTAGCCACGTCCTCCAGCCCCAG
>DAISKD010000003.1:0-116024 GCA_036821185.1 Chloroflexota bacterium
GTGCCTCTCCCTTGAGGGAGAGGGATGGTGTTCATACCTTGTGGGTGGAGTCTTCGCCGATGTGCCTCTCCCTTGAGGGAGAGGGATGGTGAGGGTGAAGATAGGGCGACATCTTCCCCTTGCATAAATAGAACAAGTGTACTATTCTATATGGCATTATGGTGGAGCTATGGTTTGAGGACATCGAGTGGCGGGATGTGGGCTGTGAGCTTTATCCCAGGTGTCTGGAGTGTCCGCTGGAGAGGTGTGTGGAGGAGGAGCCGCGGCTGCGGCAGAGGCTGAAGTTGGAGATGAGGGCGGAGCGGATGCGGGAGCTCAGGGCGAAGGGCAGGAGCACCGCCGAAATAGCCAGGGAAGCTCGGTCTACGGGCAGGCTTATGATTCAGAGGAGGTGGAGAAGGTGGGCTACCGCCTGGACATCGTGAGGGAGCCTGCCATCCCCACCGCGGGACTCTGCACCGGGGTAGCAGGGGCGACTATGGAGAGGCTGCGGCTAAAGAAGACCTGGGGAGAGCTGGCCGCCCTTCCCAACTGCGGCATAGAGCTTTTTGATGTCATAGAGGTGAGGGACAGATGGACCAACCTCCGCGGGTCCGGCTTCAGGGTATCGGCTATAAGCCTTGTCTACGAGCGCAACAGCGGCACCATCAGACAGACCATATCCCTATGTGCGGTATAGCTGTGGTAGCCCTAGTCCAGGGTGATGAGTCCGCGCTTCAGGGCGGTGATGACCGCCTGGGTGCGGGCGTTGGCGTCTAACTTGCGCAGGATGGAGGTGACGTGGTTCTTGATGGTCTGCTCGCTGATGTTGAGGATGGCGGCGATCTGCTTGTTGAAGTAGCCCTGCGCCATATAGGTCAGAATTTCGGTCTCGCGGGGGGTGAGGGGGGAGACGAAGTGCTCCACCCCTTTGCCCCAGGAGAGGTCCTGGAACTGTTCCAGCACCTGCTGGGCTACTTTGGGCCTGGAGAGGAAGACGTCGTTTATCGGGTGTTCGCCGTCGGCGCAGCGGCGGATGATGGTGGTGAGTTCTTCGGGCGGGACATCGCGCTTTAAGTAGCCGGCGACCCGCGACCTTATCGCCTGGAAGAGCTCCTCATCGGTGGGGTTGGGTGACAGCAGCACGATGGCTATGCTGGGCACCAGTTGCTTTATCGTCCGGGCAAGGTCTGGCTGGCGGCTGCGGGACAGGGTGATATCAAGGAGGATGACATCGGGGTAGAGGTTGTGCACCGCGGACATCAGTTCGTCGGGGGTGGCAGCCTCACCGCAGACCTCGATGTCGACGGCGTGGTTGAGGGCGGCACGGACGCCGTGGCGGAACAGCGGCTGCTGGTCGGCGATGAGCACCTTTATTTTCCGGTCAGCCTTTGCAACCTTTTTAGGCATATCTGCTATGTTCAAGTGTAACAGTATGCAGACATATTGTCAACGCTGTGCGGTTGCCATCTCCTATTTAAATTGCACCGTGCCGATGATATCAGTTTTCTGCGTCGGGGTGGAAAATGGAAAGTAGGCCGGCACGGTGTATACCTCAATTATGACCCATTTACCGTTCCTCACCAGTCCGATGACCAGGCTATCATATTTACCAGAAGCCCCGGTATAGGCCACTTCAGCTTGGGCAACTTCGGTGCCGTTTATGGTGACCCTGCTTGCCGTAAAAGCGTCGATGGTCTTGTTGCCATCAGCCACAAGGTGTCTGGTGAACACCTCTTTCAGGTCAGCCCCCTCGGACCGGTCGCGGATGATGACTCTCACCGAGGGCACGCAGTATGTGCCATAGCCGACCCGCCAGATAACAGCTGGTCCCAGGTCTCCCGTCTTCGGCGTCCAGTTATCGGGGTAGCGGAGGGAGAAGCCAAACTCGGCATTGGTGTAGGTAGCCTCACCTGCTGGCTTGGAAGCCGCTGGCGGCGTTACTCCGGCTTTGGCCAGCCCGGTCTTGACCTTAAGTTCGCGTCCGATGTCAAGGTACGGCTCGGCGACGGGGTCATATGGTGTCCAGTCGATCAGCCCGGGCACGCTGGGGTCTCCCGTTTTGGCAAACTGCACCCACATCCTTATCATATTTTCTGCCACCACCCGGTCCGTTTCATCGGTCCCGGGGTCGGGCTGTTTTACGCCGCCGGTTGCGCCCAGGAATGCCAGTGTTGGTAATGCTTGGAGGTTTCCGAACACGTAAGGTAGCTCAAGTCCGTGGAAGGCTACGGCACCCTCCGCCTTCCAACGTGATGGCATGTGGGTGAAAACGTAGGTATAGACTTTTGACGAGGCGGTGGTGTCCATAAGCCTGGCGATACGGGGGACACTGGTTGATATTTCGGTAATTTCCCCTTCCTGAGCGCCGACGATAAGCGGGACATCGTTTTGTCTGCCTTGCTGAAAGATGTTGTAGATAGTATCCGGCAGGACCCAGCCATCGGCGGTCAACATGGTGTTGTAACCTGAATCGCTGGCTTGTGCAGCCTGGATGAGCTCCTGCCAGCTTTTGGCCCGGAGGGCGGCGGCAATCTCGGTGGGGGTGCCGCTGATGCCGAGTTTCGCTACCAGGTTCTCTCCCATTTTCTGCGCCTGTTCGCGGGTAGCGCTGCCGGTGGGCGCTGCATAAGCCGAACCGCTTTGGATGATAGCCCTGTGGAACAGCCCTTTGGCCAACGGCGACCCCATGCAGGAAAGGACTTTGCCACCGCCGCCGGACTCGCCGAAAATAGTCACATTGCCGGGGTCACCGCCGAAGGTGGCGATATTGTCGCGCACCCATTGCAGGGCGGCGATCAGGTCCAGGACGCCGTAGTTTCCCGAGGAGTTATGTTGCGATTCTGCCGCCAGGGCCGGGTGGTACAGAAAGCCGAGTGGGCCCAGCCGGTGGTTGACGGTGACCAGCACCACTCCGTGCTGCGGTAGTGCGTAGTGGTTGTACAGAGGACCGTTGCCACTACCGATGGTCAAGCCGCCGCCGTGAAAGAAGACCATCACCGGTAGCCTATCGGCGGTGGTCTTTGCCGGCGTTATCACATTCAGCTTGAGGCAATCTTCACTCGCACTGCCTTCGCCGAAACTGCCAGACTGTGCGCAGCGGTCTCCCCACTGGGTGCATTCCCGGACTCCTGTCCAGGGGGTGACTGGTTGCGGTGGCTTCCACCGCAGCCCACCGACCGGCGGGGCTGCATAGGGTATACCTTTATAAATCCGCACCTCTTTCCCGGCTTCGCTTATCAGCAATGCACCCGATACCAGCCCGGCGGTGGTCATGACCGGGTCGGCTATGGGGACCGCCTTGGTGACCTCTTGACCGGGCTTCTTCCCGCCGCAAGACGCGGTCACGGATGCCACCAATATCACCGTCAGAAGGACAGCTATCACCTTCAGCAAAGAGAAACCCTTCATTTCTTAACCTCCCATGATGTCTTTTTTCCGAAGTCCCAGCATTATATAGTGTCCAGCTATATTGCTGTCAATAGCTTTCACTGGATGGCACAGGTCAGCGGGTCGGCGGTGCCCTATTATCTTGGGAGGTATTTGACGGGGGTTGGCCCAGACTTATAGAATGGTGGTCGGGCTTTGTGCCCCTTGAACCCGGGGCTGGAGGCAGCATGGCTGATTATGACGTAATAATAGTGGGTGGGGGTCCGGCGGGGCTGTTCACTGCGCTGGAGCTGTGTCAGGGTGATGGCGGGCGGGTGCTGCTTCTGGAGAAGGGCAAGGACATCGATGAGCGCCGCTGTCCCCTGCAGGATGGGGGTGAGCGCTGTATCTCATGTTCGTCCTGTAATCTGGTCAGCGGGTTAGGCGGTGCCGGTGCCTTCAGCGATGGCAAGCTGACGCTGTCGCCAGCGGTCGGTGGGCATCTGGCGGAGATGATGGGGGACGAGGAGCTGATGCGGCTTATAGATTATGTGGACGGGCTGTTTCTCAAGTTCGGTGCCAGCGACCGGGTCTACGGTGTGGGCGAGCAGGTGGAGGCGCTGCGGCGGCGGGCGAAGCTGGCAGAGCTCAGGCTGATACCGGTGAGGCTGCGCCATATCGGTACGGAGCGGTCACGCCAGGTGCTGAAGGCGATGCGCGACTTTATCTCCTCGGGGGTGGAGTTGAGGTTGGAGGAGATGGCGGTGCGGGTGCTGGTCAAAGACGGCGTGGTGACCGGGGTGGAGACGGATAAAGGGGAGCGGCTCGGCTGCCGCTATCTGGTGCTGGCGCCGGGCAGGGAGGGTGCCGAGTGGTTGGTCAAAGAGGCCAGACGGCTGCAGCTGAGCCTGAAGTCGAACCCGGTGGATGTGGGTGTCAGGGTGGAGGTGCCGGCGCCGGTGCTTGAGGAGCTGACCTCGGTGCTGTATGAACCAAAGCTGGAATTTTTCTCGCCGACATTTGATGACCGGATACGGACCTTCTGTGTCTGTCCCGGTGGCGAGGTGATCATGGAGACCACCGGCGGTGCCGACCCGGTGGTCACGGTGAATGGTAATAGCTATACCGAGAGGAAGACGGGAAATACCAATTTCGCCATAATGGTCAGCACCACCTTCACCGAGCCGTTCCGGGAGCCGATTGCCTACGGTAAGTACCTAGCGAGGCTGGCCAACCTGCTCAGCGGGGGCGTGCTGGTGCAGCGATTTGGCGACCTTCTGGAGGGACACCGCTCCACTGTGGAGCGGATAAGGCATAGCATCGTCCAGCCGACGTTGAAGGCGGCCACACCCGGCGATCTGAGCTTTGCCCTGCCCTATCGCCACCTGAAGGGGATAGTGGAGATGCTGCAGGCGATGGACAAACTGGCACCGGGGGTGGCATCGCGGCATACTCTGCTCTACGGGGTGGAGGTGAAGTTCTATTCCAGCCAGCTTAAGCTCAGCCGCTGTCTCGAGACCCAGGTGGGGAATATGTTTGCCGCCGGCGATGGCGCCGGGGTGAGCCGCGGGCTGGTGCAAGCGGCAGCCTGCGGGGTGATAGTCGCCAGAGAGATACTGAGGAGGTCGGGCAGACAGGTTGTTCTTCGGAATTGACCTCACCTCTTCGCCGGGGATTGCCAGCGCTTGCATCTGTCTGGATGGCGGACTGAATGCGGTCTATCAGGGGTGGGAGGGATCGGATGAGGCTATCATCGCCGCGGTGACGGCGAGTCCGGCGCAGATAGTGGCTATCGATGCCCCACTATGTTTGCCCGAAGGGCTCTGCTGTCTGGAACAGAGCTGTGGTTGCCGGCCATCTTCAAGGCTTAAGGGCAGGTGGTGTGAGCGGGAGCTGGCACGCCTGGGTATGCCCTGTTATTTCACCACCAAGAAGTCGATCATTAAGGAGATGGTCTATCGTGGTCTGGGGCTAAAACGGAGACTGGAGCGGGCCGGTCTGGAGGTGATAGAGGTCTATCCCTATGCCAGCAAGGTGAGGCTGTTCGGCAGACCGCCGGCAGCTAAGTCCACACGCTCTGGCATCGAATGGCTCAGGGACAACTTGAAGAGGCTGTTTTCGGACGCCAGTGGGGTTGATACCTGGGACCACGATATGTGCGATGCCGCCATAGCTGCCTGCACCGCCTTTCTGTATTACCATGGCGCCACCGAGAAAATAGGCAGGGCCGAGGACGGCTTTATTTATATACCGGACCGGAGTGCGGCCGGTGCCCGGTTGCTGGGGCTGTCTAGTGATAGCTGCGGTCGTAGAGGAAGCGGTTGAGCAGTATCCGGGCAGGGCTGATGGTGGCCGTCTTGAGGTCAGCGCTGAGCCCGGCGGTGAGGCGGCGGACGACTATCGCCAGGAAGACAGCGGCAAGGCCGATGGCTATCTCAAGGGGCAGCCTGATACAGTAGGAGGCTATCGGGGTGGCGGCGAAGGCCACCAGGTTGCCCACGGGCATGCTGTCGCTGGCGGGGCCGCCGAACATGAACCGCTGGCTCCAGGTCTGCCCCGGCGCCAGGAACTGTGGAATGAGCTTTATAGCTACACCGATGACGATGGGTACCACGAAGGCGAGCAGGACTATATACGCCTGCGGCGCCGAGGTGGCGGTGAGGTAGGAGGTCAGGGTCAGGGTGGCACCTATCCCCGGCGTATTGCCCTTTTCGCCGTCGAACTTAGCGAACAAAGGCCACATTTGCCCACAGATAGCTGCCACTGCGGCGGCAAGGATGATGCCCAGAGGGAGGTTGAGGGAAAAGCCTACCACAATGGGTATGACGCCTTTGAGGACATCGATGAGTATGGCGGCGAAGCCGATGCCACGCCCTGCCTTCTGCCATAGGGCGGCATGGAGGTCAGGTTCTGCATCAGGGTCGATGCCCTTAGCCCGGGCGATGAGGTGCATCTGGGGCAGCGAGCCAAGGAGGTAGCCGGCGACCGTGAAGAGAATACCATATACGAGCATCATACTCTTTCATCACCTCCGGCATAGCTTTCTCTGTATGCTGGTTCTGCCCAGGGGTATGGTGACACCGCGGCAATGAGCAAGAGATGAACGGACATCTTGCGGCTGTCCGACTACCTCTCGACTATCTCTACCTTCAGCCCCTTACCCTGAAGGTCTTTGATGAGCTGGCTGACATCGCTGGCGTTGAGGTGGAGGCAGAGGTCCCTCTCCTTCCCCTCTATGGGCGGCATGCTGTGCATTGAGGCCAGCCCCAGGTTGTGCTTCTGGACAAGCGCCATGATTTCCGGTATTTTCTTCGGGTCGGCGCCGTCTGAGATGACGATGCGGGTACCGGGAATGCCTAGGCCGAGCACGGGGTTGAGTATCTTGTAGAAGAAGTCATTGGTGGTGGCTATGCCCACTACCCTGCCGTCCTCGACGACCACCAGCGAGCCTACCTTCTTGTTCTGCGCCAGGGCTATAGCGGCTTCGGCAGACATGTCCGGGCTGACGGTGACCACGTCTTTTGCCATTATTTCCCTGACGGTCATCTTTGCCAGCAGGTAGTTTATCTCCCAGACGGTCAGGCTGGTGGCTGGTGATGGGCTGGCACGGAGTATACGGTCTTTGGTGACCAGACCGACCAGCTTACCGCGGTCAACCACCGGTAGACGGCGGATGTTGTGGGCATCCATTATTTTCCTGGCTTCCATTATTGGGGTGTCACTGGAGACGGTGATCACGTTCCAGGTCATGATATCGCGGATCTTCATAGCACAGCACCTCCCTAGTTTTGTCCTATTTTATCACAGCGGTGGCGCGTGTGGAAGTACCTTGGACGGCTTTCCGGCGCCGCCAGCGGTGGGTTTGTTCTGGGAAAGACAAAAGTGGTACACTGCTGGTGTTTGAGCTGGTCCAAACAGAACGGTGACACCGATGTCTAGTTTACCCTCACCCTAACCCTCTCCCTCAAAGGGAGAGGGTAAAAGAAGGAGAAAGGGAGAGGGTAAAAGAAGGAGAAAGGGAGCCTGCTGTTCTGGTCTCAGGACTGAGGGCTAAAGGACCTCGAGCGGTGTTGCCTGCTCTGGTGAGAGGTTCTGGCCTCAGGACTGAGGGCTAAAGTGTCGCTGATCTACTGGACGAGTACAGTGGTTTTGCTTGGTGTAACATAAGATGTATAATAGCGGCAATTATGTGCGGTCGGTTGCTTAATGTGGAGAAGCTACGATAGCACCAGGCGGTGGAACTGAGGAGAGATATTTGTGTCGTCCGTTATCAGGTGTCCGAATTGTGGACGTGAGATAGATTCCGGCAGCAGGTTTTGCGAACATTGCGCTGCGCGGCTGTGTCCGGGCTGTCACGGCGTAGTCCCTCCCAGGTCGAAGTTTTGCCCCCATTGTGGGTTTGCCGTAGGACCGGCTCTGCCGGGGCAGGAGGAGCCCAGACCGGCACCACCGCCGCCGCGCTTTCAGCCCCCGTCTGCGGGTTACGGCGGGATAATGGGCCCGCACCCGCAGCAAGCACCTCCTCCCCATTCCTATTCCCAGGTGTCCCCTCACAGCGAACCCCAGCCGGTGATGGGCATACCCATACCGCGGGCGGTGTCACCAGAGGAGATGGCTGCCGAGCAGCCTGAGGTTGGGGTGGGGATGCCCCGATTTGCGCCAGCACGCGGGGGAGGAGGGGTAAGGCAGTTCCCAAGGCAGCCATTGATGCCGGAGGGACCGATCCTGGCAAGGCGCTTCCCCACGGGGGTGGTGGTGACCGTTGTGGTGCTAGCCCTTGTAGGGCTCCTGGTCTTTCTGGGGTTCAATTTGGGGTGGTTCCAGGGGGAGACCTGGCAGAAGCCGTTGAGCGCTGTACAGCAGTTCTTTGGCAGTGTAAAGCTGCCCTCATGGTTGTCTTTCATCTCCAGGGATGCTACGCCACCGGTCATCAGCGAGGTGGCGGTGATCGATGTTACGGAGAGCGGCGGCACCGTCCTCTGGGTGACCGATGAACCAGCCACCAGCCAGGTGATGATCTGTGACCCTAGCGGGCGCTGTACCTGGACGGAGCTTGATGAAACGCTGGTCACCGAACATTCGGTGGTGCTCAGTGGACTGGAGCCGGGGCTCAAATATCATCTCACCATAACCTCGACTGATGCTAAGGGCAATCAGACGCTGTACGAAGTTGACTTTACCACCCGTGGGGCTGCGGTGGCACTTACCATCTCCGGCGTCAGCGTTTCCGGTGTCACCGAGTCCAGTGTCACCATTACCTGGTCGACGAACCAGCCAGCTAAAGGTCAGGTGGAATATGGCACCACTACTGCCTACGGTGCGGTGACACCACTATCCGGCGAGACCACCAGCCACCGGGCGACATTGAGTGGCTTGAGCCCGGATACCACCTACCACTACAGGGTGAGGGTGCAGGGAAAGACAGGAGAAGAGGTGACCTCTGATGACAAGACATTCAAGACCCGCAGTGCTGTGGTCGGGCTGGAGACCGGTACCACCGTGGGGAAATTGGCGCTCGACTTCACCTTGCCGGACCTGGAAGGCAGAAAGGTGAAATTGAGCCAGTATCGGGGCAAGGTGGTGATGGTCAAGTTCTGGGTGGACAGCCAGAGCTGTCGTAATGAGCTCCCCGTCATCCAGAGCTTCTACGAGAAATGGTCGGATAAGGGGTTTGTGGTTTTGGCGGTCAACTGGATGCAGACGCCGGAGCAGGTGAAAGCTTTTGTGCAGCAGAAAGGTCTTACCTTCACTGTGCTCCTGGACCAGAAGGGTGAGGTCAATGACAAATACGGCGTGAAGCCCAGCGTCTATGCGGTGACTGTGCTTGTTGACAAAAGCGGTGTCATCAGGGACAGGCGGGACGCAGCTTTTAAGAGCGAGCTGCAGATAGAGAGCCTGGTCAAGCCGCTACTGCAGGCGAAGTAAAGGCTTATGAAAGGACGAATGTTGTTGCGGATATTGTACCTATGCCTTGTCGCAGCATTTATGATATCCGGCTGTGGACGGGGCCCCAGTATGGGGGACACCATCGTGGCACCTGATTTCAGTCTGCCGAGCACCGATGGTGGTACTGTCAGCCTGAGCGATTTTCGGGGACAGCCGGTGGTGCTTGTCTTCTGGCGGGTGAACTGTCCCTCATGTGAGTACCAGATGCCGTTTCTCCAGGCTTTCCACGCGAAATGGTCAAATGATGAGGTGGCGCTGGTCACGGTGAATGTGGGGGAACCGCCGGGGATGGTGGCGGAATATGTTTCCAGACGCGGGCTGACCTTTCCTGTACTCCTGGACACCCAGCAGCAGGTGGCGCAGACCTATGGCATCATCGGCGTCCCATTTGCCTTCCTTATCGACGGTGACGGCGTCATTAAGGCATACAAGGTTGGCCCGTTTCAGAACAGCGATGCCATTGAGGGTGCGGTGAGGAGGGTGTTCCCGGATGTGGAGCTCGGGATGTAGCGGTTCCGGGCTTACTGATTGTGAGCGAATCGCATCAGCGTTTATTCCTCGCCATCAGGCAGCTGTCTGCTGACCTCCTGGCCCTGTTTCATCTGGCATAGGATGTTGCTGGCCTTATCCTGCTCCCAACCCAGGTTGACCAGAGTGCGGTTGAGAAATTCGAAGCTAGCCTCGTACTCGGGGCTGATGAGCTCGGAGACGCCGAGACGGCGCAGCGCCTCGGCATCTCTGCGTCGGTGCACCCGGGCGACTATCTTGATTTCAGGATTAATGCTCAGGGCATTCTTTACCGTTGACATTACGGGGACGGGGTCGGGGTAGGTGACCACCAGCACCTTAGCCTTTTCCAGCTCCACCAGGGAAAGGACATGGCGGTTGCTGGCATCGCCGTAGATGCAGCTTATGCCGTTAGCCCGCAGTTCACGGATGGCTTCGGGGTCGATTTCCACCACGTTGTAGGGCACTTTAAGTTCGTTCAGGTAGCGGGCAATGTTGCGTCCCACCCGGCCGTAGCCGCAGAGGACGACGTCTGAAGTAGCCGCTGTGCTCTTTTCTGTCATCTTGCCCATTGCCAGCGGTCTGCTCTGCCCCATCTCGGTGGTTAGCCTGCCCAGCCTGGATAGCAGTCGGGACGCCAGGGACAAAAACAGCGGCGTCAGCAGCATGGTGACCACGGTGGTAGCGATGACCAGTGAGTAGAAGTCGTAGTTGATAATACCGGCACTCGCACCCGCCTGTGCCAGGACAAAGCTGAACTCACCTATCTGGGTGAGCCCTACACCCACTAATAGGGCTGTCTGATAGGTGTAGCCAAATAGCCGGGTGATGGCAAAGCAGATGACGAACTTAATGACTATGATGATGGCGGCCATCTCGGCTATCAGAGTCCAGCTACTGGCAATGAACTTAGGGTTGAGCAACATGCCCAGGGAGGCGAAAAACAGCGTGGCAAAGATATCGCGCAGAGGTGTTATTTCAGCCAGTGCTTGATGGGCGAAGACAGACTCACGGAGGAGCAGCCCTATGATGAAGGCGCCGAAGGCGATGGAGAGGCCGAAAATATAGGTGGCAAAGGCGGCACCGAAGCAGAGGATGAGTACAGTGAGCAGGAAGAGCTCGCGTGACCTGACGCCAGCTACCGTGCCCAGGAGCCAGGGTAGCACCCAGAGGCCTAAGGCGACAGCTATGCCGATGAATAGCGCCGTTTTGGCGATTGCCAGTCCAAAAGCTGGGGCGAGCTTGTAGAGGGGGGTGCCAAAAAGCGGGACACCGACCATCATCAGCACCACTGCCAGGTCCTGCAAGATAAGTATAGCTATCATGATGCGCCCATGCATGGAGTCCAGCTCACCCCGTTCCATAAGCAACTTGAAGTCCACCATGGTGCTGCTCATGGAGATTAGCAGCCCGAAAAATGCTGCCTGGCTGAGAGGGAGGCCTAGCAGGAGCTTTCCTGTCACCGTTCCCAGGACGATGGTAGAAATGATTTGAATGACACCGCCCCATATCCCCACTTTCCCCATCTCTCTTAACTGACCGTAGGACACCTCCATCCCCACGGTGAACATCAGCAGCACCACGCCTATGGTAGCCAGGTTTTCGATCAACACCAGGTCCTTGACTACGCCAAAACCATGCGGTCCGATGGCTATGCCTATCAGTATGTAGCCGAGGATGACCGGTTGCCCCAGACGGTGGGCGATCAGCCCGCCGACCAGTGCAGCGATCAGAACGATGGCGATGTTGACAACAGGGTCGAATCCTGCCATAATCCAGCCAGCCGTGTTTCCCCCGATTTTAACATATGGGCGGCTTTCGACCAAACCTTGATGGTCGGACCGTAAATGAGAATGAGAAAGTAAAGGAGGGACTGATGTTCAAGACCCGAGTCACTGAACGTTTAGGCATCAAATACCCCATCATTCAGGGCGGTATGATGCGTGTCTCCACCGCTGAGCTAGTGGCGGCTGTGTCCAATGCCGGAGGGCTTGGTATCCTGTCGGCGTTCACCTCGCCAACGCCACAGGAGCTGGTGACTGAGATAAAAAAGACCAAGGAGCTTACCAACAAGCCTTTCGGGGTGAATATCACCCTGTTGCCCACTTTACGCCCGATAGACATAGATGGCTATATCGATGCGGTGATAGACTCCGGGGTGAAGGTTGTGGAGACGGCGGGGAGGAGTCCGGAGCCATATATGGAGAAATTCAAGAAAGCCGGGGTGACGGTGATACACAAATGCACCGCGGTGCGCTTTGCCCGCACTGCTCAGAGGATAGGCTGTGACATGGTGAGCATCGATGGCTTCGAATGTGCTGGCCATCCCGGTGAGGAAGATGTGGCCTCACTGGTGTTGATACCGGCTACAGTGGATGCTGTGGACATACCGGTCATTGCCTCGGGCGGTTTTGGTGATGGTAGGGGGCTGGTGGCGGCGCTGGCTCTGGGCGCCGAAGCCATGAACATGGGCACCCGTTTCGTGGCGACCAGGGAGGCGCCGGTGCATCCCAGGGTGAAGGAATGGCTGGTGCAGGCGACCGAGCGTGATACGATCTTGGTGATGAGGTCGCTACGCAATACCATGCGCGCTCTGAGAAATCCCACCGCGGAGAAAGTGGCGGAGCTGGAAAAGCAGGGAGCCGGACTCCATGAGCTGGAATCGCTGATAGCCGGTACCAGGGGCGCCAAGCTACTGGAGGAGGGCAATATCGATGACGGTCTATTCACCGCCGGGCAGGTGGTGGGCCTAATACACGATATACCCACGGTGAAAGAGCTGGTGGACAGGATAATGAAAGAGGCGGAGGAAGTGCTCTCCCGGCTCAAGGCAAGGGGCGAGTTCAAACCGCTGCGCAAACCGGTGGCACCGGCGGGGAAGTAGCCTAAAGGTAGACCAGGTCTTCGGAGTTTTCCAGATATAGCAGGGGCGGCTTTCATCTCGCGCTTGCGTTTTGAATACAACTGAGGATTATCTGTATATAGCAGGGGTCAGCTGGTAGCACTGTTACATGGTCTTTTTCATCATTGACTGCCTTTGAGGCCGGGGCATCAGGTAAATAGTCAACCAGTATGTGCAGTCGGCTTGAGAGGCGCCGCTAAATACTCGACACCTCACACCCGGCACCTGCAGAGTTGGCAGAACTGGGACACCAAGAATCGCTGAGCCGGGGTAAGCTCAGAATCTTTGACGAAGGAAGTATAATAGGAAGGAGATGGCTATTTCTTGGTAGGTTTCTTGGTCGATTTGCTGGTCGGTTTGCCAGCCTTCTTTGCATGGGCAGCGCAGGTATCACACATGGCTGCTTGCTCCTTTCAGTTTCGTTAACACCAATGTAGCAGAAGTGAGGGATATATGTCAAATTTCCGGGCTGTCATCTTGACCGTTCCAGATGACAGGGGTAGAATGCCCGCAAGTTCGCTAACGTGGTCTGAGGAGCAGCGTTGGACATTAAGGCCCTTCTAGAAAAAAACCTGCCCCCGGAAGTACTGGAAGTTTTGAAAGACGTTGGAGAGAGGGCACGCAGGTACGGTAGGGAAGTCTATCTGGTGGGTGGAGTAGTGCGCGACTTGTTTCTGGGGCGGGAGAACCTCGACCTGGACGTGGTCATCGAGGGCGATGCCATCGGGCTGACAAAGGAGCTTGCTGAAAAATATCGGGTGCGTATGGTGAGCCACATTCGTTTCGGCACTGCCAAGCTGAGGTTCAACAGCTTTGCCCTCGATGTAGCCACTGCCCGGACCGAAAGTTATGGCCACCCCGGTGCCCTGCCCACGGTAAGGCCTGGCACCATCCTCGAGGACCTCAAACGGCGGGACTTCTCCATCAATGCCATGGCGGTGTGCCTTACCTTGGGACGTTTTGGCGAACTGTTCGACCCGCTTGGCGGAAAGGAAGACCTGGACCGGCGGCTTGTCCGTGTGCTGCATGAAAGGAGTTTCATAGACGATGCTACCAGGATACTGCGGGGCATACGCTACGAGCAGCGGCTGGACTTTAGGTTCGAGGAGGGGACAGAAAGGCTGCTTCGCCGCGACGTCAAGATGCTGCACACCATCAGCGGTGACAGGCTGAGGCACGAGCTGGAGCGTACCCTGGAGGAGGGTGAGCCGGAAAAGGCATTCCGACGGGCCGGGGAACTGGGCGTCCTCAGGGAGCTGCACCCTGCGCTCAAAGGGGATGGCTGGTTGGTCCGGATGTTCCGCAGGGCGCGGCAAGGTGGAACGAAGCCGCCGGCTGAACTTTACCTTTGTCTGCTGTGTTATCGGCTGACCGAGCGGGAGGCTGAACAGTTCCTGGAGCATCTGAACTTTCCTGCCCGGATGACCAAGGCGGTACTGGATACGGTGAGACTGAGACAGAAGACGGATGAGTTGTCCAGCGAGGGGGTGAAGCCCAGCGTGGTATATAAGCTGCTGCACGGCTATGATAGCACGGCCATCCGGGCAAACCTGCTGGCAGCGGAGTCGCCGCTGGTGAAGCGGCATTTGCAGCTATATCTGTCAAAATTGCGTTATGTCAGGACGTTGCTGGATGGGGTGGACCTGGCGGTATTGGGTGTCCCGATGGGTCCTGCGACAGGCGAGGCGTTAAATGCGCTGCGAGCAGCAAAGCTGGACGGTGAGGTGAGGACGAGAAGGGACGAGGTGGAGTTCGTGCGTAGCCGTTTTCTCAAGCAGGACTAAGCAGTCATGGTGCCTGCGGCTCCGGTGCTGGTACCGTTGGAGTGGCAAAAGCTTCAAAGCCTTTTTCGCTGAGGCGGGTAGCCAGTCTTTCCGCCTGGTGACGGCCTTCCGTTGCAGTGAACAAAGTGGGACCAGAGCCGGCAAGGTGGACATTTCCGGGACCGGCCTCTTCTTTGAGGGCTCGCCAGTAATGCTCTATCTCAGGGAAGGCATGCAGTGCCAGGCTGTCAAAAATGTTGAACATTAGCGAGGGAGCAATTTCTCCGTGCTTTTGCAGGCTTTCCAGCGCTCGGCTGACGAATTCGCCTTTGGTGTAATGGTCAGGTCGTATCAGCGAGTAGAGGCGACGGGTCTTTCCCGGGATTCCGGTAAATGGTGGCACCAGCAGTACTAACCACAAGGGCTTAAGGAGGCGCAATGGGGTTACCCTCTCGCCCCTACCTTCCACTAGCGCTGTACCGCCGTGAATGAAGAAGGGGACATCGGAGCCCAGCTTCGCCGCCAGGGCGGTGACTTCGGAGGTAGAGAGGTTCAAGCCCCAGAGCCGACTCAGTGCCAGCAGGGTGGTGGCGGCGTTGCTACTGCCACCGCCCAGGCCGGCACCCCATGGTATATGCTTTTCCAGATGGATTTTAGCCCCGCCGCTATAGCCGCTGTATTCTTTGAGCAATCTTGCCGCCCGGAGCATGAGGTTATCGGGTGTGTTCAACACCGGCTGTGTGCAGTCCAGGGAGACATCAGCCGCCGGCTCGAAGTAGAGCGTATCGTACAGGCCTATGGTCTGGACGATGCTCTTTAGCTCGTGGTAACCGTCGGGGCGTCTTTCCAGTATCTCGAGGACTAGATTGACCTTAGCCGGGGAGGAGTATTTCAACATGGTGGCAACTCCATCCCTGAGGCGGTGACCACCTGATATAGCCTTGACCATTCTTCCAGGCTGAGCGTCTCGGCACGGCGTTCGGGTGCTATTTCGGCCTCGGCGAGTAGACCGGTGACCTCGGCCGGCTTTATTCCCAGACCATGTGCCAGGGAGTTGCGCAATTGCTTTCTGGGCGAGCTAAAGCCGCACCTGACCAGCGCCATGAACCGGCTGGTGTCCCCTTTGACCGCCGGTTCAGGCAGCATGTCGAAGCGGACTATGGCGGACTCCACCTTTGGAGGTGGATAGAAGCTCCCCGGGGGCACGTAAGCAACGACCCTTGGCTTACTGTAGATATGCAGCGCGATGGCGAGTACTCCCATTCTGCCCTCTCTGGCGACCACTGCTTCAGCGACCTCTCTTTGCAGCATAACTACCATGAGCGAGGGCCGTGGCGAAGACATGACGAAGTGGTGCAGCACCGGTGAGGTTATATAATAAGGTAAGTTAGCCACCACTTTATAGTTTACTTTCCCTTCGAGGAGGTCGGCGGGGCTGACCTTAAGGATATCGGCGTTCACAATTCTGATGTTGGGCACTGATCGCAGACGTTGCCCCAGGAGTCCAACCAGTCCGGTGTCCAGCTCCACGGCGATGACGCTGCCAGCCTTTTTTGCCAGCTCCACTGTGAGGATGCCGAGGCCAGGGCCGACCTCGATGACGGTGTCGCTGGGGGAAAGTGCGGCGGCACGGACTATAGTTTTCAGCACTTTTGTATCGATGAGGAAATGCTGCCCCAGTCGCTTTCTGGCCCTGATGCCTGCCTTCTGGAGCAGGGTCTTTGCCCGGGATGGCGGGATGGTGTCAGTGACCGGTTGTTTGTCCACGTCTTGGAAACTGCCCTGCGTGGTGCTATACCTTTATATTATATTAAGGATGCGCTGGGCGTTTTTGTACAGCACCTTCTCGACAACCTCGGGCTTGTAGCCACCGCTTTCGAACTCGTCGAGCCAGCGCTTAGGCGGGATGTCGGGGTAGTCGGAGCCAAACATGAACTTGTCCTGCAGCCTGCCGTTGATTTCCCTTTTTAGCGATTCCGGGAAATATTTTGGTGCCCAGCCGGAGAGGTCGGCGAAGACGTTTGCCTTATGGAGCAATATGGCTATCTGTTCCTCGTGCCAGGGCCAGGCGGGGTGGATCATAATGATGGTCAGCTGAGGGAAGTCGGCGGCGACATCATCTATATGTGGGATTGGCTTAGCATATTTCAGGTGGATGCCGTGACCCCCGGGTGAGCCGGCGCCGAAGCCGGTGAAGCCCGAGTGAAAGGCGACCGGTATCTTGAGTTCGACGCACCTTTCGTACAGCGGGTAGAAGCGCCTGTCGTTGGGGAAAAAAGCCTGGGCCGGTGGCTGAAACTTGAGTCCCATCAGTCCCAGCTCCTTGACGCAGCGTTCCAGCTCTTTGATAGCGGCTTTGCCCTTCCAGGGGTCGATCATGGCCCAGCCCCCGATGAAAACATCGGGAAATTTTTTGATCAGACGCGCCACCTCATCGTTGGTGTGCCTGGTGTCGGTGCCGCTTACCGATTCCGCATCCCAGCCGATAAGTAGTGCCTTGAGGTCGAGCCGACGGAACTCCTCTGCCATCTCCTCATCGGTGGTGACTTTAGGTTCGATCTTGTAGTAGCTGTAAAATGACTCGAGTGCCTCCTTGCCCCATATCGCCTCGCGGTCGAATGCCTTGGTGCTGGGGTGTACGTGGACGTCTATGGCTTTCATTTTTGCCTCCTGCTCGCTAAGTGGGCCGTGCACCGGCTGTCGACACCGTGCCCCCAGCTTACCGGGGCGAGCTAGCTCCGACCAGGCGACCCTGCGGCACCCGGAGTGGGCTACTTACCGCTGCTTCCTCCCGGACCTGACGGGGTTCATAGCTCTCCGCCGCGCAGGACCCAGCCATCAACGCCGCTCTACCTCAGGCAGTCCCGAAGGTCAGAGCCTCGAGCCGGAGTTCGACCCCGCTATAGCGGCTCTCGGGTACAGGGCACCGCTAGTTCCCCGTCTAGCACGGCCCAGTTCAATGGTACTATGGGGTGTGACAGTTTTCAAGTGTCGTTGTTTTTGAGCTAGGGCTGACAAAGCGTTTTGGCTAAAAGCGCCTGTGCTATTGCACAAAGTTTGGCGGTTGCCAATGAGAAAGGTCCTTAGTGAAATAGGCGATAGTCAGCCGGTTGCCCGGTGGTCTGGACTTACTGGTCTTTGTGTCTGGCTATCCAGAAGGTACCTGCCTCTCTTCTGGCTTCGGGTGGCAGGTGGCGGGTGGTCAGCCAGTGGGTGAAGCCGGCAAGACAGGGCAGGAGTACGGTGTAGAGTACTATGGTCAGTGATGGCTGCCCGAGAAGCCGGTTGGTAGTAAAGCAAATGAGCGGCAAAGGGACGAACAACGCCGCCCCAACCCAGATGCTGTTGCGGGTGGTGAACAGCACTATGATACCAACCACAAAGGTAAACACCATCTGCCACGGCACCATGGCGAACATGACGCCGATAATCGTTGCCTCTCCGCGGCCGCCCCTGAAACTTAGAAACAGGGGCCAGTTATGTCCCGCCACGGCGGCAGCGCCGGCAAGACAGGTCACGACTTCGCTCGAGTGAAGGGCTTTTGCCAGCGTTA
Organism: Chloroflexota bacterium; assembly: GCA_036821185.1. Classification (GTDB taxonomy): domain Bacteria; phylum Chloroflexota; class Dehalococcoidia; order GIF9; family UBA5629; genus CALJTV01. The sequence goes on from DAISKD010000003.1 coordinate 18,020, forward strand.
CCGCTGCTGTACCTTTTGCCATGTCCAGTATGAGGGTGGTCAGCCCAGCCTTCAGTCCCACATGGCGGAATACGTTGAATGCCCCGACATTGCCGTCACCCACCTTGCGGATGTCTATGCCTTTTGCTCGGCTGATGAGGTAGGCGAAAGGGATAGACCCCAGCAGGTAAGCCAGCGCTAGACTCAGCCCGGTATTCACCTGATCTCCAAGCCTGTTTGCTTTGCCGGTACTGTTACCAAGGACTTCAGGAGCATGTTTTACCAGCCGTGACTGAGGCGTAGTATGAGGGAAAGTGGAAGTCCGTGCTCCGCCATCTTTCTCTGTGTGGCGGAGATATCGTATTCCACCCGATAATGGGACACGACCTGCTCTTCGCTATCATAGATAGCATAGGCAGCCCTGGGGTCGCCGTCTCTGGGCTGGCCCACACCGCCGGGGTTTAGGATAAGCCGGTTCTTGCCCAGTTCTATCCTCATGCCGTGGGCAAGCACCCTGTAAGCCATGCCGTGCTCTATTTGTTCGAAGACAAGCGGCACATGGGAGTGGCCTATGAGGCAGTATGTGGTGGTGAAATAGTCCAGATTTTCTATCGCCAGTTCTACGGAGAGGAGATATTCCCAGATTGGCTCGCGGGGACTGCCGTGGGCCAGGGTGAAGTCGTCCTGAACAATGGTGAGCGGAAGCGCCGTAAGGTAAGCGATGTCATCACCGGTGAGCTGTTTGGCTGTCCACTGGCAGGCCTGGGCGGCCGCCGGGTTGAAGTCGGACGTGTCCATATTACCGATGGCTGCCCAGTCGTGGTTGCCGGCTACGCACAGGTGTTTAAAACTGCGGAGAAGCTCGATGCACTGGTGGGGCTCGGGACCATAGCCTACGATATCGCCCAAGCACCAGATTTCATCGAAACCACCTTGTTTTGTGGCGTCATCGAGGACTGCCTGAAAGGCGGTCAGGTTGCCGTGGATGTCGGCGAGGATGGCATAGCGCATAATGTGCGAAAGTTTCTCCGCAGAACGGTTTTGTCAGCGCCTGGTGTCTTAACCGTGCGCCATCAGTCCCCCGGTGATATAGAAGGTGGAACCGGTGACGAAGCTGGAGGCGTCGGATGCCAGATAGACCAGAGCGGCAGCAAAGTCTTCAGGTCCAGCCAGGCGCTTCAGCGGTGCATAGCGCACCAGATTCTGGTGCCACTCTTCCTTGCTGACCTCAGCGCTGTCTTCCATCCAACCGAGGGCGATGGCATTTACCCGCACGTTGCTTCTCGCCCATTCCAGGGCCACAGCCCTGGTGAACTGTACCACCGCTCCTTTGGCGGCACAATAGGCGCTGCCGTTGGGTAGTCCCCTTTCGGCAAGGCCAGAGGTGATATTTATCACCTTGCCTTCCTTTCTCTCCAGCATATGTCTGCCTACCGCCTGGGTGCTGAGGAAGACCGGAGTTATGTTGGCTTCCAGCGCCTTAGTCCACTCCACGGCGCTGATCTCAGGAAGCGGCTTAGCCAGGAAGAGGTTGAAACTGTTGACCAGTATGTCAATCTTCTGCCACTTTTTCAGCACCGACTGCACCATCTTTGACACTTCCCCGGGGCTGGTGGGGTCAGTGGTGACCGCCAGTGCCTGCTTGCCCAGCTTTTCCACAGCCTGGACTGCTGCTGTCATTTCATCTTTGTCCTTGCCGAAGACGGCCACGCTGGCACCTGCCTCTGCCAGATATGAGGCGATCTCCTTTTGCCAGCTCTGTCCCAGTCCGCCGACCACTGCCACCTTATCTTTAAGGCTCATTCCTTTGGGCAGCATGTTATTTCTCCTTTAACGGGACTATAGGGATGTAGTTTATCGGCGCATAGCCGCTAAATAGGGCACCGCCGTCGATGGAGAACACCTCACCGGTGGCGTAATCGGAGGCATCCGAGGCAAGGTAGACAACCAGGGCGCCTATCTCTGGCGGTTGCCCCACGCGCCCCATGGGGATGAAGCGGGCTGAAGTCTCGTAACGTTCCTTGGGACCGATGGTCTCGAAGAGCCCGGGGGCGATGGCATTGACCCTGATGTTGTATTCAGCCAGAGTAAGCGCCATCGACATGGTAAGCAGTATCACCCCGGCTTTAGCCGTGTTGTACATGAAGTTGCCTTTCAAGCCCCTCATACCGAAGCCGGAGGCGACGTTGATTATCTTGCCGTAATGCCTGTCGATCATGTGTTTAACCACTGCCCTCGAGCAGTAAAAGGCACCGCTCAAGTTAGTGTCTATGCCGCGATGCCAGTCGAAATCGGTTATCTCCCAGAAGGGCTTGGGTATCTCCCCGCGGACGATGCCGGCGCAGTTCACCAGTATGTCCACCTTGCCCCACTGATTGATAGCCCTGGACATCATGTCATTGACTTCTTCCGGCTTGGTGATATCTGCGGGGAAGAAGACCGCTTTCCTTCCTGTAGTCTGTCTAACACTGGCGGCCGTGGCTTCGCCGGCATCGACACGATAATCGGTGACCACGATGTCGGCACCGGCCTCAGCCAGCGCCAGACAGATGGCAGTGCCCAAACCACCGCCACCGCCGGTGACCACAGCCACCCTTCCTTCGAGGTTAAATTTTTTTTCCAGCATTAGCGTAAATCTCCCCTTCGTTGGCAACTACTCAACAGGTCCCACGGAGCTGCCGGTGCTGAGACCTACGAGCTCTCCGCCATCTATTACGATGACAGCGCCATGGATATATTTGGCCAGGTCGGAAGCCAGGAAGAGGACGAGGGCAGCTACATCCTCTGGCTGTCCTATGCGGAGGGCGGGCACGCCTGCGGCTGCAGCCCGCTGTTCAGCGGCTTTCCACAATGCCTCGCTCAGCCTGGTCTTGATCAACCCCGGAGCTATGGCATTTACCCTGATGCCCCATGGTCCCCATTCCCGTGCCATGACCTGAGTGAGCATGATGTAGGCGGCCTTGGTGACGCTGTAGATATTCAGCGCTCCGGGTCGGAGTCCTGCCACTGAGGCGGTGTTGATCATGACGCCGCCGCCCTGCTCTTTCATTACCCTGGCCACAAGCTGGGCAAGGCAAAACGGTCCCTTCACGTTCACATTGAAAGTGGTATCCCATGCCCACTCCTCGGCATCTATCAGGGGACCCATATAGGGGTTTGTACCTGCGTTGTTGAACAGGATATCGATGCGCCCGAACTCCTTGACTACCGTGTCCACCAGGCTCTTGGAGTCCTCGATTTTGGCCACGTGTGAGGCTATCGCCAGGCTCCTCACCCCTTTGGCTCGTATTTTTTCAGCAACCTTTTCCAGGTCGGGCAACTTGCGGCTGGCAACCACTACATCGGCGCCAGCGTCAGCGAATGCGTATGCGGTGGCTTCGCCGATACCGCGGCTGGCACCGCTTATCAAGGCCACCTTCCCTTTCAGTGATATTTTGGTCAGGTCCATGATCCCCCCTTTCAACAAATTTTTAACCACAAAGTATCATTTACTGTTACCAGAGGTCAAGCATTGCCGCTATCTACCGGTCACGGTGTATAAAATTTTGCTGCATATGTCTCCCGGCCTGCAGTGACGGGGTATGATCGGGAAACCCTATGCTGTGACCTTTTTCGAGGCCTCTTTCAGGACGGTCTCCGCCTCTTTGACGATTTGTTGTACCAGGTCGCTCACTTTGGGTAGGTCGCTTATTCGCTGGGCTACTTCCCCGGCGGCCATCATCGCCTTTTCCTTGTTCCCTTCATAGGTGGCCCTGATGGACTCACGTTCGAAATCAATCAGCGATGTGTCGATGGTGGAATAATCATCAGGGGTTCCCAGGAAAACGCCAGGAGACTTCTGGAGCGTGTTTCTGGCATGTTCGATGCTCCGTGGGTTCTTTATCCAGCGGGCTGGTCCCACGAAACCCCTAGCTACCAGCGTCCCCCGGTCCTCGGCGGCCACCACAGCCTCCTTCCACAATGGCGGGAAGTCGCTTTCCTGCGTTGCCAAAAAGCGGGTTCCTATCTGGACTCCATCGGCCCCGAGGATCAGTGCTGCTGCCAGGGTTCGGCCATCGCAGAAGCCACCAGCGCCGACGACCAGGGTCTTATCATCCGAGACGGCGTCGACGACGGCAGGCAGCAGGACCATGGTGTGGACGGGCTCCCAGGCGATGTGGAAACCACCTTCGTGTCCCGAGGCAACTATCACGTCAACGCCGGCCCGCTTACAGCGCTGGGCGGCTCTTACCGATGGGACCACGTGTATCCAGGTAAACCCAGCGCCCTTTATTTTCTCGCCCCAGGGCATGGGATCACCGGCGGAGGTAAAGATCACCTTGAAGCAGTCCCTTATCTCCGGATTTTCCTGGCGCACCTTGATGGCCCTATCGATGAGCACTTGCGAAGCCTGAATGACCTCAGCCGAGACCATAACGTTGATGCCGAAGACACCCTTCTTGTCCTTCACCAGCCTGTAGGTGCGTTTGAGCACTTTCTCCAGCACAGTTGCCATGTCGTCATTGAAGTCAGCTTCAGCAGTCTCCACAAAGGCCTTGTAGATTACTGGCTGACGCTCCTTTTCCCACAGTCCACTGGTAGACAGAAGACCAAGTACGCCGGCATTGGCTGCGGCAACGCAGAGGTTATTGTTGCTAAAGGGTCCCATTCCAGCCTGTATAATGGGATATTTGATTCCAAGCAGGTCGCAAAGTCTCGATTTGATCATAGGTGCACCCCCAATTTTTATTAGGTGGTATTATAGGTCACGGCATTATCTTCAGTCAAAGAAGGGCCGCTGTTTGCCCTGCGGCGGGAAACCACGTAAAATTTGCTTCTACAGCAGGCGTAATCTTGGTGGGGTATAGATGATGCTGACACGATTAACATAGAAAGGAGCGCTGTGAGAAAGGTAAGACTGGGGAGGACTGGACTGATGGTTGCCCAGCTTGGTTTCGGTGGCATCCCGATTCAAAGGTTGACCGAGGATGAAGCAGTGACGGTGGTCAAGAGGTGCCTTGACCTTGGTGTCGACTTTCTGGACACTGCCAATGGTTATACCACCAGCGAGGAGCGCATCGGCAAGGCGATTGCAGGACGGAGGGAAAGCGTTGTCATAGCCACTAAGTCGCTATCCCGGAAACCTGAAGGGGTGGAGAAGCATCTCAAGTTGAGCCTGGAGCGGCTCAATGTGGAATACATAGACCTTTACCAGTTCCACGGTGTGAGCGATGACAACGCCCTGGCGACCGTGCTTGCCCCCGACGGACCGATTTCTGTAGTAGAGAAGGCTAAAGAGGCGGGGCTGGTGAAGCACATCGGCATAACCTCCCATCAGATAGATGTCGCCAAGAAGGCGGTGATGACAGGGCGTTTCGAGACCATCATGTTCCCCTTCAACTTCGTTGCCTCTGAGGCTGCCGATGAGCTCCTGCCGTTGTGTAGAAGATATGACGTGGGCTTCATAGCGATGAAGCCGCTGGCGGGAGGCATGATACCCAATGTCAGGGTGGCTATAAAGTACCTTTTGCAGTTCCCGGATGTGGTGATACTCGTGGGAATAGAAAAAACAGCGGAGGTCGAAGAGATCATCCAGCTGGTGGCAGGTCCTGCGCAGATGACGGCGGCGGAACTGGAAGAGATGCACCGGCTGAAGCGGGAGCTTGGCAGCAGGTTCTGCCATCGCTGTGATTATTGCCAACCGTGCAAGGAGGGCATAGCTATTTCTACTGTTTTAGCCTTCCCCAGCCTGATGAGGCGCTCACGTCCCGAGTATATTTTTGGCGGTCCGTGGGCGCAGGCTGTGGAAAAGGCTGCTGGTTGTACCCAATGCGGCGAATGCGAGCAGAGGTGTCCTTACCAGCTCCCCATCCGTGAGATGATAGCTGAGTATGTGCGTAGTTTTCGCAAAGCCAAGGAGGAATACCTGAGGCAGAAATCACCTTCGACGGGCTAGTGGGTGCGAAATTATTGTCTGGTACGATTTTTTAATTAGGTGCTGCTTACCTGTTGTCTGGTGTTCGCTTCGATGTCCATGAGGACTGAGCAGATGTCGGCAAAAGCCAGTGCCAGTAGTCCGTAGACCACAGAAACTATGATGCCTCCGACGGCGATAGCTATCGCCTCGGTGCTGACCATGGTCATTTGCGGCAGATTCTGCTCTAAGAAGGCGGTGCCTGCCGTCATCAGAATACCGGCGGCGATCGATAGCAGGCTGCCTCCAACGAGGAGCGTCCAGCCGAGGATGCGGAATATAGTAGCTACAGCCCTGAGCGCTCCATATTTGCGAGAAAATTTGATTTCTTTCTCTGGTGGTGTTGGTGCTGGTGGGGGACTTGGAGGTGGTGGCATAACTAATTTTACGCCGCAGTTGGTGCAGAACTTCATGCCCAGACTAGGAGCACCACAGTAGGGGCAGGTGGTGATTTGAGTCGTCATTTTGCCTGTCACCTTATGGGCTGAGTGGGAGCTGCCAGCTCCAGCCGTACACCCCTATGGTCACCAGCATGACTATAAGATAGATTACGGCACCGATGAGCAAGGAGAAAAGCATCATGCGCCACCATAAGCCCCAGGCCAGCCCCCAGGTCGGCTTAACAGCCACCTGTTCCTGCTTAACGGCAGGCCTGGCTTCGGTGCCGGGTGAGGGAGGTGCTGCTGATGGACCGACCAACCGCGCCCCGCAGTTACTGCAGAACTGCTGGTCGGGCTGATTTTGGGCGCCACAGGCGGGACAAAAAATCTTCTGTGGTGCTTGGATGGTCAGCCTTGCCCCACAGTGCCCGCAGAACTTCTTTCCTGTAGGGGTGTCCTGTCCGCAGTTGGGACACTTTACCTTTTCTTCCATTTACCGTCTCCTCACTGCTGTTTGATTGCATTATATAACTTGTGGTCGTCATATGCAATACCCCTATATGTTGGTTTTTGCAACTTTTGTAATTTTTACTGGTGGTAGGTTGAAAATCTGGCGTGTATGTTATAATCCACGATGTGAAGATTAAAGATGCAGGTGAGTTTGGCTTAATCGGGATATTAGCTGACGTCATAGAGAGGGAAAGTGACAAAAGGCTAGCATCGTGGCAGGGCGTGGTTGTGGGTATTGGTGACGATGCTGCCGCCTGGCGCGGTAAAAAGCAGACCCAGCTTGCCACCACGGACAGCCTTATCGAGGGGGTGCACTTTGATCTGGATATTGGCACCTGGGAGGAACTGGGTTGGAAGTCGCTGGCGGTCAATTTGAGCGATATCGCCGCCATGGGTGGTGTACCGGAATACGCTCTCGTTGCGCTGGCCCTTCCCGGGGAACTTGAGGTGGAGTCTATCTCCAGTCTGTACCAAGGAATGGTCAGGCTGGCGAATGAGTTCGGCGTGGCGGTGGTTGGGGGGAATATTTCCAGCGCGGATAGAGTGATGATAACTGTTACCGTGCTGGGCAGTGTAGAGTCAGAAGCGATGCTAATGCGCTCGGCGGCGTTGCCTGGAGAGCAGGTGGCGGTAACCGGCTACACCGGGCTTTCAGCAGCCGGGCTCAGGATGCTGAAGAAGAAGCTCGATTTTGCCCCTGAGGAATACGACCTTTTGCGGCAGGCATATCTTAAGCCGTTGCCCAGAGTAAGGGAGGGGCAGATGTTGTTGCATTGCGGCGTGAGGACAGCTATAGATATCAGCGATGGTCTGATGGCTGATCTCAGGCATATCTGTGAGTCGAGCGGGGTGAGCACAATAGTGCAGGAGAGCTGGCTGCCGGTCCATCCGGTGCTCAAGCAGCGGTTTCCGAGCGATGCCAGCGCGATGGTGCTGGCTGGCGGTGAGGACTATGAGCTCCTGTTCACCGCCAGCAGCGAGGTTATTTCCAGGGTGAAGGCAAATTTACTATGCCCGGTGACCGTGATCGGCGAGGTGAAAGATGGTGAGCCGGGAAAGGTAGAGCTGGTGAATGCTACTGGACGGACCCTAATCTGTGAGCACCACGGCTGGGAACATTTCAGGTCACAGTTATGAGCAGGGAGACCACTGTACTTAGGCTTATTTCGCAAAGCGCCGACTATACCCGTCGGCTGGGCGAATATCTGGGAAAGCTAGCTGAGGCTGGAGACGTCTACTTACTGGTTGGTGGGTTGGGCAGCGGCAAGACGTGTCTGGCACAGGGGGTTGCACGGGGACTGGGTGTGCAGCAATATGTTTCCAGTCCCTCCTTTGTGCTAATAAGGGAGCATCAGGGCAGGTTGCCCTTTTATCACGTGGACTTCTACCGTCTGGACCGCATCGAAGAGATCGCTGATTTAGGACTTGACGACTATCTCTCTGGCGAAGGGGTCTGTGTTATCGAATGGGCAGACAAAGGCATGGCAGTGTTGCCCGAAGAGCACCTGTTGGTCACCATGGAGTATCTCTCTGAGGACGAGCGTGCCATAACCATGGAGCCCCGTGGTGGGCGCTATGTCAGTTTGGTCAATGCTTTAAGCTCCGTGCTGGAGAGGGAGGGTTGGGGTGTCTGATAAGCAGGCCCGGCAGGAGCGGAAATATGAACTTGCTCTGGACACGTCAACCGATGTCAGCAGCATCGCGATTTCCTCCGGTGGTGAGGTGGTGATGGAGTTTACCTGGAAGCTGGGCAATAGTCATACAGCGGAGCTTGTGCCCGGCATTGACTACCTACTGCGCAAACTAAGGGCCAGCCCGCGGGAGCTCAGGGCGGTATTTGTGGCGAAGGGGCCCGGTAGCTTCAATGGGCTCAGGGTGGGTGTAAGTACAGCTAAGGGCCTCGCCTTTGCTCTGGGTATACCGGTGGTAGGGGTGGGCACCCTTGAAGTAGAGGCTTATGCCTTTGCTCATACTGGACTACCCATATGCGCGGTGCACAATGCCGGACGTGGGGAACTGGCGGTGGCCTTTTTTCAGCAAAGGGACAGGTGGCAGTGCCTCAAGGGAGAACATCTGACCACGCTAGAAGCGCTGTGCGGGCAGATAGAAGGCGCTACCCTGTTCTGTGGTGAGATTGCAGAGCAGGTCATCGAAGCGCTCAGGGCGAGACTTGGCGAGAGGGCTGTAATAGCGGAGCCCGTTGCCCGGCTGAGGCGGGCCGGCTATCTGGCAGCTCTAGGGTGGAGCAGGTTAGCGGCGGGCAAGACGGACGACCCGGTGACCTTACAGCCGATATATATGCGCCCGCCGCCGATTACCCAGCGCAAAGTAAGGTAAAATGTTTAATTATGTAGTTTTCCCGAAAGGAGACTGAAGATGGAACGGAGTCTGGTGCTGGTAAAACCCGATGCCATGAAGAGGGGTCTGGCGGGGGTGATAATTTCCCGGCTGGAACAGCGAGGGCTGAAGGTCATAGCCATGAAGATGCTGCGCATGGACAGGGACCTGGCTGAAAGACATTATGCCATCCATAAGGGTAAGGTCTTTTTCAATGACCTTATCGACTATATCACCTCGGGCCCTATCATCGCTGCGGTATTTGAGGGGGAGAGGGCTATTGAAGCCATCAGGCAGACAATGGGCGCCACCGATCCGCTTAAAGCTGCGCCGGGCAGCATAAGGGGAGACTTCGGACTCAGCATTCAGGAGAACCTGGTCCACGGCTCCGATTCGCTGGAGAGTGCCGAAAGGGAGATAAGCCTCTTCTTTTCCCCGGAGGAACTGATTAGCTGGGAGAAGTAGCCATCGGAGTGATGATTTTATAGTGCCAGGGAGAGCACCTATTTTGGTGTAAAAGGCGCCGGCTTACTGAATTTTCAGCACCTGAGTCGCCTCATGCCAGAGTTCGTCCAGACGGTAGTACTGGCGTAGTGCCCTGGAGAAGATGTGCACCACCACATCGCCGAGATCGATGAGGATCCAGCCGGAGTCAGCCGTGCCCTCAATACGGTAAGGGACTATTCCGTCCTGTTTTAGTCTTTCGTTGATCTCCTGCCAGATAGCATCGAGCTGGCGGTCGCTGTCGCCGCTGCAGATGACAAAATAGTCAGCAAAGGAGCTCACCTCTCTGATATCGAGGAGGACGATGTTGTTCGCCTGCTTGTCCGAGGCTATCTCTACAGCCTTTCTGGCGACCTCTATTGGCTTCAGGTTTTGTTGTTCCAATGCCGCCTGTGACAATAATTATACCATTACCATGTATAACTGTGAAAGTTTCTACCTTTGCAGTAATCGGCACCTGTTTTTTAGCATCGAGATTGGCAGCGACATTTACTCGGGCTCGGCGGAGAGCAAGGCAACGTCGTGGCCTCTGCGGAAATACTTTTTTGGGTGGGGGCAGCCATCTGTTATGGTCTGGCGGTTTGACACAGCTATGCCAGCCGTCTATAATTTGCCCTTATAGCAGCCAAAGACCCGAGCTTTCACGTGAATGTGCCTATTCGTGCCTCAACGAAGAGAAGCTGCAAGGAGGTAAGCCGCTATGTCGAATAGCATTTTGAGCGGTGTAAAGGTGATTGAACTCGCCACAATGGTCTCTGGCCCTTATTGCGGTAAACTACTCGGTGATCTGGGCGCTGATGTCGTTAAGGTGGAATCTCCGCGCGGTGACCCCGCTCGCGAATGTGGTCCTTTCCCCAAGACCGGAGCGGACAGGGAAAAGAGCGCACTGTTTCTTTACGTTAATACCAGCAAGCGCGGCATTGTGCTAGATGTAGAGAAGCCGGAGGGCTTGGACGTGCTGAAACGGCTCATCAAATGGGCAGATGTGCTCATAGACAACCATTCTCCCAAATATCTTGAGGGCCTCGGACTCCCCTGGAAAGAGGTTTCCTCTCTGAACCCGGCGTTAATATACACCTCGATTACACCGTATGGGCGCACCGGCCCCAGAGCTAATGAGGATGGTGATGAGCTGACCCTTATCCAAGCGGGTGGCATTGGCTATCTTCTGCCGACTCGCTCTGAGGATATAAGCCGTCCACCGGTCAAAATGGGCGGCTATGCAGTAGGCTATTATGGCGCACTGGCTGCGGCTGTAGCTACGATGGCAGCATTGCTGCTGAGGCGGAAAACGGGGAAAGGACAGCTCATTGACATCTCTCTTCAGGAGGTGATTCTGGCCCATGTAAGAGGGATAGCCGGTGCCCGTTATCACGGTGTCCCCTGGAACAGGGTGCCGGCGGTGCCTCCGGTGATGGGGCGGATGAAGACCAGTGACGGCTACATCCTGGTGGCGCCCTTCGAGAACCACCAGTGGAAAGCCTTTGTGGAACTGATGGGGAACCCTGAATGGGTGAGCGGTCCGGAATGGGACTCGATGTTTTATCGCGGGCAGCACATGTTTGAGATCGCCCCCCAAATTCAGGACTGGATGCTGCGGCAGAAAAAAGAGGACCTTTATCACCGTGGTGCTCAGAAGGGCATCCCTATGGGGCCGATAAACACTGTAAAGGATGTGCTGGAAAGTCAGCAATATGCTGCCAGAGGCTACTTTGTTGAGGTGGAGCACCCCAAAGCGGGCAAATACAAGTACCCCGGTTGGCCCTATCAGATGTCAACGACGCCGGCACGGGTGAGCAGACCGGCACCGCTTCTGGGACAGCACAATCAGGAAGTGCTCTGTTCTGTGCTCAGCTATTCTGAGGAGGAGTACCAACATTTGCAGCGGCTCGGCGTCATAAATCCACTACCAGAGGACAGGAGGTAGAGATGCTTCCGCTTGAAGGTATAAGAGTTGCCGATTTTACCTGGGTCTGGGCAGGACCTTATGCCGCCATGGTCCTGGCGACGTTCGGGGCAGAGGTAATCAAGGTAGAGGGACACAAGCGACCGGACATGATCCGCAGAGGGATCACTGGATGGAGGATGCGAGATGACCCCACGGCGATTGAGGTGACGGTTGTCCCCAGCACTGGCTTCCATGCCCTTAACATGAGCAAGAAGAGCGTGACGCTTGACCTAGTGACGCCGGAAGGCAGGGAGCTGGCAAGGCGCCTGGCGGTGATGAGCGATGTAGTGATGGACAACATGCGTCCCGGTGCCATGGCAGCGCTAGGGCTGGGCTATGAGGACTTGCGTAAACTGCGTCCAGATATAATCGTGCTGTCATCATCGAGCCACGGGCAGAAAGGGCCGTGCAGCCGATACGAAGGTTTTGCCACCATCCATCAGTCGATCGGCGGCCAGTCATATCTCATCGGCTACCCCGATGATGGTCCTTCTCCGGGGCCGAATGATACCGACATCATGAACGCCACTACCACGGCTTTTATCATCATGGCAGCGATATACCATCGGGAACAGACGGGTGAGGGACAGTTCATCGATTTCTCTCAGTGCGAGGGGGTGACATCGCTCATCGGTGAGGCCATTCTCGGCTACCAGATGAACGGGGTGATACCGGAACGGATGGGGAATGCCCATCCGAAATATGCTCCACACAACCTGTACCGTTGCTGGGGCGTGGACCGCTGGATAGCGATTGAGGTACATTCCGACGGGGAATTCGCCGTCCTGGCCAGGGCAATGGGCAAACCAGAGCTGGCCAGCGACCCCCGTTTTGCCACTGTGGAAGCCCGCAAGAAGAACGAGGCTGAGCTGGACAGGATTATTGAGGGCTGGACAAGATGGCGCAGTCTGGAAAGACTGGAGGACGAGCTACGTCAGGCCGGGCTCAGGGTAGCGATGTGTCAGGACTATCGTGACCTTTATGCTGACCCTCACTTGCGTGCCCGTGGTGCCTTCGTGGCCATCGATGCCCCGGTGATGGGCAAGCTGGAGTTGGTAGGTGTGCCCTGGAAGATGAGCGACTGTAAGCCTGTGTTCAAGCCGGCACCGATACTCGGCGAGCACAATGACTATGTGCTCAAAGAACTCTTAGGCTTGAGTCAAGCGGAGATTGAGGAGTTGCGAAAAAAGGAGGTCATCCTCTAGTTTACCTGCCGAGCAGCAGTTTGGCTATCACCAGTCCTATAGCTACTATGACCGCGACTATGAGCCACGGGTAGATCGCCGGCAGTTTACTGTGTGTTGATACCATGAACTCGGCGCTTAGCCCTGCCACATCCACCCGATGTATACCCGGTATCCGCTCCTCCAGAGTGAGCTCTACAGTCCGCATTTCCCCGGCGGAGAGGGTGAGCTTTTCTGTTGCTCTGGTTCTACCGTCGACTATGATCTCCACCGTGTAGTCGCCACTTTTTTCGCCGGTGTTGGCTATGTCAACGCTGATCTTAAGTCGCTGTCCGGGTTGGACTTCCCGCGGGCTGAGGCTGAGATTGCTGACGGTGAACTTAGCCGGGGCTGTCTCTGGGGCTCTGGCTAGGACGGCGAAGAGCGAGAAGTGGTTTACCAGTCCGCGGGCTGCGCCCACCGCGGCGACGGCGCCCGGCACCGGCGATAGCGGCGACCAGCCCTCCTGTGGGCTATAGGTAGCCAGAAATACTTCGGTGGCATTCTGCGGCAGGTCTTTGGGATCGTAGGAAATAAGCAGTTTGGCTGGGGGTGTGATACTAAGAGGCAGTGGTGTGCTTGGGTATGTAGTGGCGTAGGCGTTAAATTCGTAGACCTGTCCCAGGAGGATGGTGTTCTGAGGTGTAGGAGGTGTTGGTGCCTTTGCGGTCCCGATCGTTATTAGTTTTGGCGGTGTCCCATTGGCCAGGAGTAGTCTGGCACCTTCTTCCATCTCCAGACTTAGCCTGCCTGCAGGGTCTCTCGACACACAGCTTGTGCATAGCACTCCTTCCGTGGTCATGCTTACTGTGGCCATGCGACCTTCGGCGTTTGCTGACAGCGATAGCGGGCAGGCGGTCTCCGGGATAGCACTTTCTGCACCAGCTGGGACGGCTATACACGGTATCACGCTTACGGTCACCGTAGCGGTGTTGGTGCAGCCCCGGGGGCTGGTGACGGTGAGGGTGTAATCGCCAGCCATATCTACTGCGGCATTTGGTATTAAAGGGGATTGCTGGTCGCTGGAGAAGCCATTGGGGCCTGTCCAGCGGTAGGATGTCGCGTTATCGGAGGTGCCCACAAGCTGTATGGTGTCGCCGATGCATACCGGCGAGTTGCTCAGTGCGGTGACCGTGGGCCTGGCGTCTATGGTGACCGTCTTGTTATCGCTGCTGGTGCAACCTCTGGGGCTGGTGTAAGTATAGGTGACGACGTAGTCGCCAGGGGGTAGCCCGGCAGGGTCGAAGATAGCATCGGAAACGCCGGTGCCGCTCCAGGTACCGCCGGGAGGGGAGGCACCGACCAAGGGTATGGGGTTGCCGCCCTGGCACACCCTCTGATCCGGTCCGGCGTCAACTGGTGTGGTGGTGGCATAGCCCACTGAATATTTCCCAGCGCCCGTGCCGCTGAACCACATCTTGAAGGGGCAGGAATCGCCGTGTCCGCTGAACTTATCAGGGTCGTAGAGCACCCATGGGGTGTAGGTCCTTGCGTTTCTCCACGACACGCCGTCGCCCTTGTGGAAGATGGGGTTGTCCGGATGCTTTGTCCAGTTCACCCCGTCCGTGGATGTAGCGTAGCCGATGCCGTGATTTGTTTGAGGACCACCGCAGTACCACATGTGCCAGCTGCCGGAAATATTTATCACCCGACAGTAGCCCACTGAGCAGTAGTCCCAGCAGGTGGGGTTATTACAGTCCTCACTGCATGGACTGAGCACGGGGTTGTTGCCCCATCTTTTCCAGTGCGTCCCGTTGTGTGAGTAGGCCAGGCCGATGAACTCGTTACCTCCGTTGGTGCCCATGTAGTACATGACATACTTGTTGTTCCAGAGGTTAACATCATCGAAGGTGTCTGAGCCGGCGGGGTTATAAATCAGGTCACAGGGACCGTAAGAGCCCCTGTTCCAGTCTGGCCAATTGCTGGTGACCAGCGGGCGAGTGCTGTCCTGGGTCAGCGGTCGGTCGTTTGTCCAGTTTACTCCATCGACGGACTCAGCATATCTTAAAGCGTTAATGCTGTAAATGCTTACATTCGGGTCCCAGTACCATATCTTGTAATAGACTCCGTGGCCGAACCCATCGGGGTCATATTTCACCAGCGCATGGTTTGCCCCATTTACCAGCCCCGTTACCGGGTTGGCGCCGGCGCTCCAGCTTATACCATCGTTGGAATAGGCGTAGCCTGTGCCGCTGCTTGAACCGAACCACATCTTGTAGTAGGCACTGTCACCGTGCCCCGAGAACTGGTCTGGGTCATAGAGCACTTTTACGTAGTAGGCTTTAGCTCCACCGAGGTGCTGACCGAATATAGGGTTGCCGGCATACTCAGTCCAATCACAGGGCGACTGGGCGGCTGTCGGCTGGATTTTCGGGAACAGCACCGACAGGGAACAGACTATTAGCAACAGCACTAGGGGCGGTATGATTTTTCTAGGCTTCATGGCGTTCGTCCTGCTGTCAGATCAACGATGGTAGGTTCCGGTAAGCTGCCCCTGGGCGAGGATGTGCCCCTGCATAGCTTCGAGCAGCTCCTTCTTTGGGGTGCCCGGCGGTAGCTCCAGGAGCTTATCCAGGGCGTAGGTCGTGAAGCGGTAGCGGTGCGTGGAGCCTCGTGGTGGACAGGGGCCACTGTAGCCGAGCTTGCCGAAACTATTCTTCCCCTGAATGGCACCGTCCTCCAGGCGCTCGGTGGCCGGGACGGCTTCCCCAAGTTGCCTGACACTGGCTGGTATATTGAAGATGACCCAGTGGGTGAATATGCCCACGGGGGCGTCCGGGTCATCGCAGATAAGGGCGAACGATTTCGTTCCTGTGGGTGGTGCTTCCCAGGCGAGCGGCGGTGAGACATTATCGCCGTCACAGGTGTATTTCACCGGTATACTACCACCGTCGGAAAAAGCGGTGCTGGTGAGTTGCAGTGTGGCTGGTGGTGCGGGGGCTTCCGCCTGAGGCGACTTTGCGGTGCAAGCGGTCAGCAAAGACGATAGAATAAGCAACACTGCCAGCGATACTAAACGCGTATCGGTCACCACCGTTTGTTTGGGCTTAACTGTGCCCATACAGACGGCATTGTACTTTGCCCGTCAGCCAGATGTCAAAATCTCGGGCTGGGGTTGGCTGGTATTGGGCTGAACGGGGATGGCGATTTTCAATGCGGAGCTTGTAGCTTCGACCTTGCTATTGTAAAAGATGGTCCAAGAAATAAGGTCAACGTGGTATTTTTATGCCGCTTACCAGTATAATTTGAGGCAGTATTGCAGGAGGCGGGATTATGCAGGGACTTCTTTTTGGACCGGCGGGCGTGCCACTGAGCGCTAAGGCGAGGTCTACTGAAGCTGGCATCGAGCGTGTGGCTGAGCTGGGGCTGGGCTGCATGGAGCTGGAGTTTGTCCAGGGGGTGAAGATGGGGAAGGAGACGGCACTGGTGGTGGGGGAAACGGCGAAGCGGTTGAGCGTGGCGCTGAGTGCCCACGCTCCCTATTTCATAAATCTGAACGCTGCCGAGCCGGATAAGGTGAAAGCCAGCCAGGAGAGGATACTGCAGACGGCGCGCATCGCTAACCTGTGCGGGGCGAGGAGCATAGTGTTTCATGCCGCGTTCTACCTGGACACGCCGCCGGAGTTGGTGTACCAGCAGGTGAAGAGCCAGTTGCAGTGGATAGTAAGGCAGCTACGGGCAGAGGGCAACAATGTGTGGCTGAGGCCGGAGGTTACTGGAAAGGGGAGCCAGTTCGGGACGTTGGACGAGGTGCTGAGGCTGAGTGCCGAGGTGGGGGGTGTGGCGCCATGTATAGACTTCGCCCACTGGCATGCTCGCACCGGGGAGTATAACTCGTACGAGGGCTTCGCTTCCATCCTGAAGCAGGTAGAAAGCACGCTGGGCAGGGGGGCGCTGGAGGACATGCATATACATGTCTCGGGCATTGCCTATACCAGGAGCGGGGAGAGCCGGCACCTTAACTTAAAGAACTCGGACTTCAACTATACTGACTTTATCAGGGCGCTGTGCGACTTCGGTGTCAAAGGGATGGTGATCAGCGAGAGCCCCAATCTGGAAGAGGACGCCCTGCTTTTGCAGGAGACCTACAAGTCAATGTGTCAACAGTAAGCAGGACGCGGCTATCCGAAGTTTATGTCATCTTTTTCCTTATTGAACAGAATTTGATATAATTGGTGCGTAGGGAATGGAAATGAAATCCAAATGGTGGCAAGGTAGCCTATTCTATTTGTTGGTGCTGATAGCGGTGCTGGCATTGGCTTTCAGCTTCTTGCCTACTTCTCCAAAACCCAGGGAGGTGGACTTTTACACCTTTGTGGAGGAGGCGAAGCTGGGGCAAATCGATACTGTCCAGCAAGAGGGCAGCACGCTGATAGGGCTGAAGGATGGCCAGAAGAAGCTCAAGGCGTCCTTTGTCGGTAGCAGCAAGGAGCTTATGGATACCTTGAAAGAGGAAGGGGTGTCCCTGGGTGAAGGTGGTTTGAAGTTCTCGGTGAAGTCCGGGGGCTTTGACTGGGGCGGTGTGCTGATCAGTTTTATTCCGCTCCTGCTCTTCGGTGCTTTGCTTTTTTTCCTCTTCCGCTCAGCGCGGGGGGCTAATACGCAGGCATTCAATTTTGCTAAGAGCCGTGCTCGTCTGGCTTCGGGGAATAAACCTTCGGTGACCTTTGCCGATGTCGCTGGCGTTGACGAAGCCAAGGCTGAGCTTCAGGAGGTAGTGGAATTTCTCAAAGCGCCGCAGAAGTTCCTGGCTCTTGGCGCCCGCATTCCCAGGGGCATACTGCTGGTGGGACCACCAGGCTGTGGTAAGACGCTGATAGCCAAGGCTGTTGCCGGCGAAGCGGGGGTGCCTTTCTTTTCCATAAGCGGCAGCGAGTTCGTAGAGATGTTCGTCGGTGTGGGTGCCTCGAGGGTGAGGGACCTCTTTGACCAGGCGAAACGGAATGCGCCCTGCATCGTGTTCATAGACGAGATCGATGCCGTGGGCAGGCACCGGGGTGCTGGGCTCGGTGGTGGGCATGATGAGCGCGAGCAGACGCTGAACCAAATACTGGTGGAGATGGACGGGTTTGATAGCAGCACCAATGTCATCGTGCTGGCGGCGACCAACCGTCCTGATATCCTTGACCCGGCGCTGTTGCGCCCCGGGCGTTTTGACCGGCATGTGGTGATTGACCAGCCGGACCTCAATGGCAGGAAAGCTATTCTGAAAGTCCATACCAGGGGCAAGCCGCTGGCGAAGGACGTTGACCTGGACATGATAGCGAAGCAGACGCCTGGTTTCACTGGTGCTGACCTTGCCAATTTAATCAATGAAGCAGCCATTCTGGCGGCACGGCGTGACCTGAAGGAGGTGGGGCTGAAGGAACTGGAAGACGCTATTGACCGCGTCATCGCCGGTCCCGAGAAGAAGGGGCGGATAATGAGCCCCAGAGAGCGTGAGATAATCGCTTACCATGAGACCGGGCATGCGCTGGCAGCGAAGATGCTGCCCAATGCCGACCCGGTACATAAGATATCCATCGTGGCGAGGGGAATGATGGGTGGCTGGACGCGCTTCTTGCCCACTGAAGACCGTCACCTGTGGACCTACTCGCAGTTCAGGGACAGGCTGGTGGTGACTTTAGCCGGGCGGGCAGCGGAGGAAATCATATTTGGAGAGGTCTCTACCGGTGCCCAGAATGATCTGGAGCAGGCGACCAATCTGGCAAGGAAGATGGTCACCGAATTTGGGATGAGCCAGAAGCTGGGGCCACGTACTTTCGGCAAGCGCGAGGAGCTCATCTTCTTGGGGCGGGAGATACATGAGCAGCGGAACTATAGCGAGAAGGTGGCAGAGCTGATAGATGAAGAGGTGCACAGTCTGGTATCAGATGCTTATGAAAGTGCCAAAAGGATTCTGAGCGAGAACAAAGAGAGATTGAAGCTGGTGGCGGAACAGCTCCTCGCCAAGGAGACGCTGGAGGAGGCCGAGTTCGAAGCCTTGCTCAATAGACCGCTGTCCTCTGAGGCGGAGAAGGAAACGGTACCGGCGCCAGGCTCCTAGTCCTGTACCTGGCGGTTTATTCCCCTTTGTCTGGAAGGTTCATTTACTCCTTTTGATGACGTACTGCGCCAAATTCATCAGTGACTGCCTTGCCGGGATCCGGGGGAGCTGTTCTATTGCCTGACATGCCCTAGCGGCATAGTCTGTTGCGATTTCAAGGCACTCCTTGATGGCTGTTGAGTTGCGCACCATCTCCAGTGCTGCGGCGGCAGACTCCACACCTTTCCTGGTTACCATGTCTGTCACCACATGGTCGTCCGGATGGGACTCTATGAAAAGGATGGTGGGCAGGGTGGCGATGCCCTCGCTGAGGTCGGAACCCACCGGTTTGCCCAGTTCTGCCTCTTCGCCCATGAAGTCGAGCACGTCATCTATGATCTGGAAGGCAATGCCGAAGTTTATACCGTATTCTCTAAGTGTGGTGATGGTGCTTTCCGGCGCCTGTGCCAGAATGGCACCCGACTCGGTAGCGGCGGCGAAGAGGCAAGCCGTCTTGGAACGTATCCAGTCGAAATATATCTCCCGGGCCTTGCCTGGGTCGAAGATGACGCTGGTCTGTTTCAGCTCGCCAGCGGAGATGGTCATCAGCGTCTCGGAGAACAGCTCCACCACCCTGAGGTTGCCGGTGGTGGCAGCCAATCTGCCGGCACGGGCGAAGAGATAGTCACCGAGGAGCAGTGCCCTGTTTGCACCCCAGGTGCGGCTGACGGTAGGCTTACCCCGACGCAGTGCTGATTTGTCCACGATGTCGTCGTGGACGAGGGTAGCGGTATGGAGTAGTTCGATGGCGGTCGCCATGAGCACCAAGCGTGAAGAATCGTACCGTCCAAATTTGCCAGCGAGCAAAGTAAGCGCCGGACGGATCCTTTTGCCGCCATTTTGCAAAGTATATGTTAGCAGTTCTGAGAGGGGTGGGGAGGCGGTACTGGCTATCTCCTTTAAGTCCTGCTCGACCCTTTTCAGGTCTGCCTGTATGGGCTTGTAGATGTCCGTCAGGTTCATCGTGGCTCCGGTGTGCCCAGGCGTTTGCCCTCTTCCTCCAAGATGGACTCATCGAGCTTACGGAAAAGTGGCTCTGGTGGGGGCAGTTCCTTGCCCGAGGGGGGCATTTCCAGCCTCCAGCCGGTTGCTTCGATGTCGTTGTTGAAGCCCAGGAATCTGTGTAGCCTGGATGAACTGAAGGGCAGGAAGGGATAGAGGGCGGTCTTCAGTGCTGACAGCGCTACCAGTGCCGTGTATATAGCAGTGGCAGCTTCGGTTCTGGACTTATTCACCTTTTTCCAAGGCGATTTATCGTCAAGATAGCGGTTTACCTCCTGTGCCAGAGACATGGCTGTTTTTATCGCCTCTCTGAAGTGGCAGCCGCCAAGCAATCTGTCCATTTCCTCCAGGGTCATCCGCGCCTTGGCTACCAGTTCCTGGCTCTGACCGTCCAGCTCGCCGGGGTCGGGAACTATGCCGGCGTAGTTTCGCTGGGTGAAAGTGAGCACTCTGTGTGCCAGGTTGCCATAGGTGGCTACAAGTTCGTCATTATTGCGGCGGAGGAATTCCCGCCAGGAGAAGTCGGTATCGCCGGTCTCGGGCATGTTAACCGAGAGGAGATAGCGGAGGGGGTCGGAGTCATAGCGCTGCAAATAGTCAGGCAGCCACACTGCCCAGTTGCGGCTGGTAGACAGCTTTTTACCCTCAATGGTAAGGAACTCGTTGGCGGGCACATCATAGGGCAAGTTGAGGTCACCATAGCCCATGAGCATGGCGGGCCAGATGAGCGTATGGAAGGGGATATTGTCCTTGCCGATGAAGTAGTAGCCCCTGGCATCGCCTTTCCAGAAAGCTTCCCAGGCGGTGGGGTCTCCCCGTTTCTGCGCCCATTCCTTGCTGGCGGAAAGATAGCCGATCACCGCCTCGAACCAGACGTATATTCGCTTGAGCTCAAAGCCGGGCTGGGGCACGCTCACCCCCCAGTCTATGTCCCGGGTAATGGCGCGGTCCTTCAAGCCGGTCTCAAGCATGCCTAAAGTGAAATTGAGCACATTTTGTCGCCAGTGGGACTGTGCCTTCACCCATGCCTTGAGGCTGTCCTCAAAGGCGCTGAGACGGAAGAAAAAGTGCTCCGAGATTTCCCAGCGGGGGGTGGAGGCACAGAGGCGGCAGCGCATATCCAGGAGGTCGGCGGGATTCATCGTCCGCCCGCATTCGTCGCACTGGTCACCGCGGGCTTGGGGGGACTTGCAGTAGGGACAAGTGCCCTCAACATAGCGGTCGGGGAGAAAGCGACGACAGCTCGGGCAGTACGCCTGAGGCATGGTAGACCTGTAGATATACCCTCTGTCCAGCAGCTTTAGAAAAATGTCGTGGACGACGCGAGTGTGGTTCTCTGTCCCGGTGGTGGTGAACAGGTCCCAGGATATACCCAACTTTTTCCAGCAGTCAAGGAACTCACTGTGGTACCGAGAAACGATTTCCTGGGGCGTTTTTCCCTCCTGCTCGGCACGGAGGGTGATAGGTGTGCCATGCTGGTCGCTCCCCGAGACCATGAGGACGCTGTTGCCCTTGAGGCGATGGTAGCGGGCGAAAATATCGGCGGGCAGATAGGCGCCGGCGATGTGTCCCAGATGCAAGGAACCGTTCGCATAAGGCCAGGCGACGCCGATAAAAATGTGTTCTGCCAATTATTGCCTCTCAGTCCTGGAATAGGTCAATGCACATTGTACCACGGAGCAAGCGATTATTGGAAAAAGGTGAGGGTCTTTTCGCCTTTTTCCTTTATATACTTAGCACAGCCTTTTTTCAGGGCACAGTGGACGCAGAGGCGTGTCTTTTTCCTGTCCTCCTCGATTAGCAGGTACTGTTCACCGTGCTCCATGGTGCGCTGGCAACCATCGCACTCAAGTTCGCCGATAACGATGCAGCCGCGTATCATTGTTTAGATCCTCCGGAAATTCTTAGCCAAAGCTGATAGAGCTTTTTTCTGCGTATTCCAGTTGCTCGGGATACCCTGGATATTGCCTCCCTGGCGCCAATGCCCTGGTGATAGAGCATCTGTAGCTGTTGCTCAACGTTAAGGTCCGGCTCTGGTGGCGTCGGCTCCTCGCCGGCGATGACCAACGTGAACTCGCCTCTAGGTTGGACAAAATGGTCAATTGCCTCGCTAATCCTGCCGCGGAACACCTCCTCGTGGACCTTGGTGAGCTCGCGGCAGACAGCCAGCCGTCTGTCACCGAGGATTTCTTTGAGGTCTTTAAGGCAGGAGGTGAGGCGGTGCGGCGCTTCAAAGGCGACCAGGGTATAAGGCTCGTCTGCCACAGAGCGGAGAAGGCGCTGTCTTTCTCCTCGTCTTGCCGGCAAAAAGCCAAGGTAAAGGAAGCGGGCGGTCGGCAGTCCCGAGACCACCAGAGCGGTGGTCAGGGCTGAGGCACCGGGTATGGGCACCACCGCTATGTTGTGCTCGATTGCGGCGGTGATGAGTTCGTACCCAGGGTCGCTCAGGCCGGGCATGCCTGCCTCCGAGACCAGGGCTATATCTTTTTCCTTAAGGCATTCCAGAAGATAGGACAGCTTCGATTTCTCGTTGTGTTCGTGGTAGCTGGTCAAAGGCGTCTTGATGTTGTAGGCGCTGAGCAGGCGGCGTGTAGTGCGCGTGTCCTCAGCAGCGATCAGACTTACCTCCTTCAATACGCGCAAGGCGCGCAAAGAGATATCTTCCAAGTTACCGATCGGTGTGGCGACGACATACAGAGATGGCACTTTTGAAGTTAATTATAGCCCAGTCCCGCAAAGCGACTCAAATGATAGAGTTAGGTGACACTGCATTTGGCGATGCCACTATTACTCCCTGGCTAGCTGGTCCTTAACTTTTTCGTAGAAGTCGAGTGACTCCGGATTGGCTAGGGCATCCCTGTTCAGGACGGGTCTCCCGTGGAGTATGTTGGTCACAGCGCTTTCCACCTTCTTCATGTTGAGTGTGTAGGGGATATCGGGCACCTCGATGATTCTAGCAGGCACGTGTCTGGGGGATGCCAGCTCGCGGAGGCGCTGTCTGATCTTATTCTCCAGCTCCGGTGTCAGGTGGCTTCCCTCGTTCATTTTGACGAAGAGGATGATGCGCTGGTCATCCATCCAGCTCTGTCCTATTGCCAGGCTATCTGCTATCTCCGGCAATGCCTCGACCACATTGTATATTTCTGCGGTGCCTATGCGTACACCGGAAGGCTTTAGTACCGAGTCGGAGCGGCCATAAAAGGTGACGCCACCGGTGTTGCTGTGGATGAGGATATAATCGCCGTGTCGCCACACGCCGGGGAAGACCTCGAAGTAGGCCTCGCGGTACTTCCTACTGTCGGGGTCGTTCCAGAAGTATAGAGGCATGGGTGGGGCTGCAGCTTCACAGACAAGCTCACCCATGCGGTCAATCACCGGGTTTCCTTTCTCATCATATGCTTTCACCTTCATCCCAAGAGCAGGCCCCTGGAGTTCGCCGGCGTATACCGGCTGGATGGGACTGCCGGTGAAGAAACAGCCGTTTATATCTGTGCCACCAGAGCTAGAATTAAAATGGAGGTCCTTCTTTATCTCCCTGTACACATATTCAAACCCTTCGGCGGAGAGTGCCGAACCTGTCTGCCAGATCTCTTTTAACGAGGATAGGTCATAATCTTTGCCCGGCCTGACCCCTTCGTTCCTGAGGTAGTTGAGGTAGCTGGCGCTGCAGCCAAACATGGTCACCTTTTCCTCCTGGATGATCTTCCACATGGTACCGGGGTCGGGGTGGTTGGGGTTGCCGTCGTACAGTATCAGCGTGTTGCCGGTAGCAAGCGAACTCAGCATCCAGTTCCACATCATCCAGCTACAGGTAGTGATAAATAGGTGGACATCCTCCCGTTTAAGGTCGGTATGGATTATCAGCTCCTTCAGATGGTTGATGAGGATGCCAGCAGCCCCTTGAACCAGGCACTTGGGCTTGTCCGTGGTGCCTGAGGAGAACATGATGTAGACGGGGTGGTCTGGCGGTAGCTGTTCGAACTTTAGCTCCGGCGTTTTCCCCTGGGATAGAAACTCTGCCCAGTGTACCGAATCGCGAATGGGGCTGATATCTGGCCTTTGTTCGCCGTACTGAGCAACGACAACTTTCTCGATGGAAGGTATAGACTTAGCGATCTCAGCGGCGTTGTCGATGGTGCTGAAGCGTTTCCCTTTGTAATAATAGCCGTCGACGGTGAACAATACCCTGGGCTGGATCTGCCCCAGACGGTCTATGGCGGCTTGAGGACCGATATCAGTGGCACAGGATGACCAGATGGCGCCGAGGCTCGTGCTGGCGAGCATAGCCACTGCTGTCTCTATCATGTTGGGCATGTAGGCAGCTACTCTGTCTCCTGGACGTACTCCGATATTGCGTAGCGAGGTTGCCAAACGTGCCACGGTGTCGTAAAGCTGCGCATAGCTCATCTGTCTTGATACCTGCGTCTCGCCTTTGAATATGAAGGCAGTGCGCTTGTCCTGATACCTCAGCAGATTTTCCGCAAAGTTGAGCCTTGCCCCGATGAACCACTTGGCCCCGGGCATTTTATGGATATCGTCAACCACGGTCTCATATTTCCGCGAAGCCTTAATGTCCACGAAGTCCCATACCGAAGCCCAGAACTCCGGTATTTCGCTCACTGACCAGTGGTATAGCTCTTGGTAGGAGCGGAAGTTTTTGTTATAGCGCCTGTTTACGAACTGGATGTATTTAGTTATATTTGCCTGGCGCTTGCACTCCTCTGAGGGTGTCCAAAGAAGTTTGCCCATTTCTGACCTCCGGGGTTGTCAGGATAGTTTATTTAAGGCAACCGAGACCGCATTGCATTGTACACATAGAGGAACGGAAAAGCAAACTTGAGCAGCTCGGTGTTCTTTCTTGACTTTGGTGGCTGACCTTTGTTATAGTCTCGACAATAATCCGGGGAGGTATCAGTGGCTGGAGTCAGATTTAAAGAGATGGAAAGAGCTTACGGCTTTGACGAGGTTGCCATTCTCCCTGGTGATGTGACCATAAATCCTGACCAGACTAACATCGAGTTTACCATCGGTAAGTTTACCTTCTCCATCCCGATACTGGCGGCAGCCATGGACGCCGTTGTGGACACCAATTTCGCTGTGCTGATGCATAGCTTGGGCGGGTTGGCTGTGCTCAATCTCGATGGGATACAGACACGGTATGAGAGGCCTGAAGAGGTGCTGGCGCGCATTGTACAGGCGTCAGATGAAGAGGTGACCCCGTTATTGCAGAGAATATATGCTGAGCCGATAAAGGAGAACCTTATTGGCGAGCGGATCCAGGCGATAAAGAGGGCCAACGCGGTGTGCGCCGTTTCGGTTATTCCAGCCAATACCAAGCGGCTGGCGCCTCTTGCCAAAGAGGCTGGGGCTGATATACTGGTGGTGCAGTCCACGGTGACCACCGCCCGGCATATCTCCAAGAGCTACCGCGGGCTCATCTTTTCCGAGCTGTGCGAAATGGTGAAGATGCCGGTAATAGTGGGCAACTGTGTGACCTATAGTGCGGCGCTGGAACTGATGCGCACCGGGATAGACGGGATATTGGTGGGGGTTGGCCCTGGGGCTGCCTGCACCACCAGGGAAGTACTGGGCGTAGGCGTGCCGCAGGTGACGGCCACTATGGACTGTGCAGCAGCCAGGGAAACATATTTCAAAGAGACTGGTAGGTATGTGGTGGTGATAACCGATGGCGGCATGCGCACCGGGGCTGATGTGTGCAAAGCCTTCGCTTCCGGTGCGGATGCGGTGATGTTAGGCTCGGTGATGGCGCAGGCGGAGGAGGCACCGGGCAAAGGCTACCATTGGGGCATGTCACATTCACACCCCACGCTGCCCAGGGGGACGCGGATAAGGGCCGGCATGCGCGGTCCTTTGAAGCGGCTGCTGTTCGGTCCCACCTCGGTGACCGACGGGACGGAGAACTTTGTCGGGGCCATCCGTACCTGCATGGGCGTGTGCGGTGCCCTTACCATCAAGGACATGCATAAGGTGAAGATGGTGGTGGCACCGGTGATCAAGACCGAGGGCAAGTATTTCCAGTCGATGCAGGGGTTGTGTAGCAGGTGATTGGGGGTTCAGCTAAAGACTGAAATACAGAACCAGATACCAAAGCCGATAAGCACAGAGGCACAGATACTGAATACTATTATCTCCACTTTCCGTGTCCACAGATGCTTGGTCCTGAAGACGCTTATGGAGATGAACTCTGACCAGGCAAGGTCGCAGGACCAGTGCACCACCGCAAAGATAAGCAGACCGATGAGACCGAAGCTGGCGGCAGTGGCTATAAGGGCGATGCCGATGGTAGCCCACCAGACGAAGAAGTAGGGATTGGCACCGGTCATGACTATCCCGGTGACCAGTGAGTTGTAGGGAAGGTCTACGGGGTTGTTGTGCGACCTCCTCAGGTTGCGTACCACCATAAGTCCCATGACTATCAACATTAAGCCGCCTGCCAGACCGATGGCTGTTTTGACCTGTGGGTAGACGAAGAAGCGGGCAAAGCCGAGGTAAATGGCTGCCATCAGGGGGACCTCTACCACAGCATGTCCCAGTGCGATGAAAATACCGGCATTGCCGTTGTGGTAGCCCTTGGTTATGGTGGCTGCGGTGAGGGGGCCGGGCAACATGACGCCGGAAAGCGAAATGCCGGCCGCTGAAAGCAGGAACAGACCAAAGCTCTCGGTAATCAAATTGAGATTAGTCCTCTTCCTCCTCTTCTTCTATTTCCGGTTGGGTTCTTGGGGTGGGCCTGGGCAGTAAGGGGATGGCAGGAGGTCTCTTTCGCGGTATCCGGGGCAGGGAGTCCACCGCCTTTTTGAGGTCGGAAATAGCCTCCATCGGGAACCCGGTGTCTAGAAAAATGCCGTTTACGCCAGCTTGGTGCAGGCTTTCAAGTGCGTCGGCAGTTAGCGGTGCCCTGATCGTTACTAACAGCGGCTTGCTAATGATGGAAGCGAAACGGTGGCAGACGAGGACATGTTCCAGATTAAGGCGGGACTCTGGTGTGTCAACGAGCACCGCATCCACTGGAATGCCGTTTATACTTCTAGCAAGGCCAGATTCCAGAGCGGATTCGACGAGGACTATTTTACCCGCTTTCTGTTGGTTGATGAGCTCATAAGGCGTCTTCAGGTCGCAGACCAAGAAGTCGCAGCCCAGGTCGACGAGGGTGCTGACATCGATATTGCTGTCACCCGCTATTATCAGCCCTAAGGGGGTCTCATGGAGTAGATGTTTGCATTGTTCGAAGGTGGCAGCATCAAGTCCCTGTGTGCCTAGCACACCGGCATCGATGTTTTTGTGCTCCAATTGCTTTAGCTCCTTGCGGCTGAGGTCGGTCAGGTTGACCGCTATTACTATAGGTGGCCCCTCTATCTCTGCGGTCTTCCTGAAACCGATCGGCGGAGCGGAGCCACGGAGGGTCTGCTGGAGGACATCAATAAACTTGCTCATTACCTTGCCCAGTAGAACGGTCTAGTCTGCACCGGACATAATTGTACGTAAAATTATAGGGAAAAGCAATTTGAATTGTGGTACTGGGGCGACTATAATATGGAGGTTCTGTACAATGATTACCTGGAGCAGGAAGGTTGGACACAACTAGACTGAGTTCTGCAGTGCCTTCGGTGGATACGGCAAGAACGGTCAAACTGCGAGTAGAACATATCTCCCTTTCCTTCGGTGGTGTCAGGGCACTCATAGATGTCAGTCTTGATATTCGCGAAGGAGAGATACTGGCTATCATCGGTCCTAATGGCGCTGGTAAGACCTGTGTGCTCAACTGTATAAACGGCTTTTATAAACCTCAGGAAGGCGAGATCTACTTTGAAGGCAAGAGGATAACGCGTCTCCGTCCTGACCGGATTGCCAGGCTAGGTATAGCCAGGACGTTCCAGAACATCGAACTGTTCACCGGGCTGACCACGCTGGACAATCTGATGGCTGCACGGCATGTATTGATGAAGCAGAATGTGCTTAGCAGTTCACTGTACTTTGGCTGGGCGCGAAGGGAGGAGATAGAGCATCGGAGGGTGGTTGAGGATATCATCGACTTCTTGGAGATAGAGCCGGTGAGGAAGAAGGTGGTGGGCACATTGCCCTATGGGATGAGGAAGCGGGTGGAACTGGGGAGGGCACTGGCGCTGCAGCCGAAGGTGCTGCTGCTGGATGAGCCAATGGCAGGGATGAATACGGAGGAAAAAGAGGATATTGCCAGGTTCATCATTGATATCTTTGAGGGTCAGGGTGAGTGCTATCCCGACACGCCGGTATTGAGGGACGGGGTGAAGTGCATTGTTTTGGTGGAGCATGATATGGGCGTGGTCATGGACCTGGCTGACAGGATCATTGTGCTCGATTTTGGCCGCAAAATTGCTGAGGGACCGCCCGAAGAGATCAGGGTCAACCCTCACGTCATCTCCGCTTATCTCGGGAAGGAAGAGTAGGGCTTGTCTTTGTTGCCAGGGCGAGCTTGTTATCGGATGATCGTTTGAAGTTACAGCCACCGCTTCCTTCTCTTGTAGTGCTTCACCATGCGGTAGCTCTTCTTGGTACCCAGGGCTGAGAGTCCCATATAGAATTCTTTTACGTCCTCGTTGTTCCTCAGGAAGTCGGCAGTGCCATCGAGGACGATGCGCCCGTTCTCCATCACGTAGCCATAGTGTGCGATGCTTAGGGCGATCCTGACGTTTTGTTCCACCAGCAGGATGGAGGTCTTTCTTTCCTCGTTAAAGCGTTTGATGATATCGTAAATCTCGCCGACCAGGATAGGTGCCAGCCCCAGAGAAGGCTCGTCGAGCATCATCAGCTTTGGGGCAGACATCATTGCCCTGCCGATGACCAACATCTGCTGTTCGCCGCCGGAGAGGTAACCAGCGATGTTGTGGCGGAGCTGTTTCAGTCTGGGAAAGTAATTGTACACCATATCGAGGTCTTCTTTGATGCCGTGTCGGTCTTTGCGATTATAGGCCCCCACCAGCAGGTTTTCCTCGGTGGTAAGATGACCAAAAACGCGTCTTCCTTCCAGTGCCTGGACGATGCCTAATTTGCCTATCTCCATGGCGCTCTTTTTCTCTATCCGTTCGCCGTCCCATTCAATAGAGCCGTCTACCACTTCTCCTTCTTCGGCACGGAGCAATCCAGAGATGGCTTTTAAGGTAGTTGTCTTGCCGGCGCCGTTGGCGCCGAGGAGTGCCACCACAGAACAGTCCTCCACGGTGAGTGACACGCCGTGGAGCACCTTTATTACATTAAGGTAGGTGACTTCAACGTTGTTCAACTTAAGCATCGTCTTTTGGGGTAGGGGCCTCCGCCTGTGCGGAGGCCCCTTGTCTATTTATTTACCGAACCATTCGTATTTTTCATACTCTATGAGCGGCGCCTCGATCCATTTACTCGGGTTGGCTATCTGCCCGTTGACTATCTGGTAGATCCTGTTATATTTGGTGAGGCGGTTGTCCCCAGGAGTATAGCTCACCGGGCCCTGGAGTCCTTCCACGTTGTAGTTCTTGAGTTTGTGGAACCCCTGTGTTTCCACTATCTGCCAGGACCGGGGATTGCCTTTGGCCAGGGCATCGTAGCCGGCATTCTTAACCGCCAGCCTCAGGATTTCGGCGACGATGAGGCTCTGTGCCCAAGCGGTTATGTAGTCCATGTTGCCATAGTCTTCGGGATGCAGCTTTTTACAATATTCGGTCATCTTGGCCATACCGGGAACATCCTCTCCCCAGAGCACCGTGGGGAATGTGCCGTAGACACCTTCGACGACCTTGGCGCCGGCGATGTCGATAAGGGCTTTGGTGAAGCTAGCATGGGCGCAACCGATGGTAATGCCGGGGTACATACCCAGTTCGTAAGCGTTCTTAATGATCACGGCGGTAGGGGCGGGTGTGCTGGAGATGAATAACACATCCGGGTTCTTCGCCTTGATGCGTGTTAACGACTCCATCTCTGACGTTGTGGTGGCGGCATGTTCATCGATAGAGACGATTTCAATCCCCATCTCATTGGCTTTAGCTTTGAAGGCGTCTCTGGCGCCGTACCCTGTGGGGTTGTTAAGCAGATGGAGGGCGAATTTAGGTCTCCCGCTCTTTCCCTTCCAGATATTCTTCAGGTAAAAATTGGCGAACGCTAAGGCGTCATCGCCATAGTCTGGCGTCTGGCCGTAAATATGTTTTGGCGGACGGTAAAGCACTGGTGAGCTGAAACAGGCGATGCCGGGGAAGCCAGCCTCATTGGCTATCTCCATGGCGGCGGACATCTCCTTGGACGAGGCGGTGGTGAACAGCAGGCAGCCTTCGTCCATGAACCTCTTGACTATGGTGACCACTTTAGCGGCATCATAGGCACTGTCAAGCCAGAGCACCTCTATAGGATGCCCGGCGACGCCGCCGAGCTCCTTGTTGATGTACCCGATGGCATCAAGGTTGGCATGTCCCATCACCCTGCCTTTCTCTGCGGCGACACCGGTGGTGGGCGTCATCATGCCCACCTTCAGCGTTTTAGTCGGCTCAGCCTTCGGTTTCGGGGCACAGCCGGCCAGTGGCGCTAGCAGTACCAGCGATACCAGGCAGACTATGGCTCCAATTAGCACCAATCTTTTCATGATTACAATAACACCTCCTCATCGTGTTTTTGAATTGTCCTGCATTTTTGTTTTAGTATCGCCTGATATCCGTATTACTTCACCTCCTTAGTTGGCATTAATATGAGAATGGCCACAAACGATAGGCGGCCTTAAACAAAGTCCAGCGGTGGGCGATGCCCCTCGGTTCGAGTATCAAGAACAGGATGATCACCAGACCGAATACCATGGGGCCAATGCCGGTGGTGAAGCCGGCAGGGAGTGCAGGGAAGGCGCTCTCTAGGACGGGGCTGATATACATTATACCTTGCTGCAGGAGCCTGATGAGTATGGCGCCGAAGATGGGGCCAATGGTGGTGCCCAGTCCACCGATGATGACCATACCGATATAGAGTATGGAGTCGGCAAGGGTGAAGTGTTCAGCATTTAGGAAGCGTGACCAGTGGGCGAATAAAGCACCGGCTATGCCAGCAAGGAAGCAGCCAATGAAGAAGGCGAGCAGTTTGTAGTAAGTGAGGTTGATGCCCATTACCTCGGCGGCGAGGTCATTGTCCCTGATGGCGATGAATGCCCTACCTACTCTGCCTCTGGCCAGATTTTTGGCAAAGAAGATGACCAGCGCTGTAATGGTCATGATCAAATAGAACTGCCGTGGCTCGCTATTGAAGGTGAAGCCGGCGATGGAGGCAGGTGCCACCTTGATGCCGACGAAACCCCCGGTGACGCTGGTCCAGTGGTTGATCACCCAGATAATAATGAATTGTGCTGCTATGGTGGTAATGGCCAGGTAGAAGCCTTTGACGCGTACTGAGGGCAGGCCAAATATAATGCCGATGCATCCAGCCATAAGCCCGGCGCAGAGTAAGCTCGCCACAAAGGGGATGCCAAGCTTGGAGGTGAGGACTGCAGTGGTATAGGCGCCTACAGCCATAAAGCCGGCGTGCCCGATGGAAAGCTGCCCGCAATAACCTATGAGGATATTCAAGCCGGTGATGGCGATGATGGTGATGCCGATAAGGTTGGCTATGCTCAGCCAATAATTGCTCCAGTATAGTGGCGCCGTGAACACAAAGGCCAGGAGCAAAAAGAGTAGCAGCCAGTGTGTCTTGGTGCGTAGCACTGCCGTATCACTGGTATAGTCGAAGTTACGGGTACCGCAGGGCAGATCCATCCTATATCCTCTCTATCCTTTTCTCACCGAACAGTCCGTATGGCTTGAACACCATGACGATGATGATAATTATGAACGGAATTATGTCTTTAATGCCGGGGCCGATAAGCGGTGTCAGGTAGCCACCACCTAAGTTCTCGCAGAGACCTATAATAGGACCGGCAACTATGCAGCCGACGAAAGAGTCGAGCCCACCGAGGATTACCACCGAGAACGATTTCAGCCCTGTCTCTACCAGCCCATAGGTTATGCCGCCGATGCAGGAGATGAGCACGCCGCCGATGGCAGCTACCACGCAGGCGAACATCCATGATGTGGAAAACACGCTGGTCACCGGCACGCCACAGGCCTGGACGGCAAGCTGGTCGTCGGCGGTAGCTCTCATAGCTATGCCCATCTTGTGATATTTGAAGAACAGCGATAAGAGACCGAACAGGAGCAGGGATACCAGTGCTGCCCAGATGTACTCTTGTGATACTACCGCCGGACCGAGGCGGACCGGCTCCTGGGGAAAGAGGCGGGGCAGTGCCGCTACGCTCATAGGCCAAACGAAGGTGACCACACCTTCGAGGAAGTAAGCTATGCCCAGCGTCACCGTTATCAGTGACAGGATTGGTTGTGCGATCAGCGGACGGAGGGTAAGTCGCTCGATTAGCCAGCCGAGGAATATAGCAAATAGGACCGTCAGTGGAAAGCCGAGCCAGTAGGGGAATTTGGCCTGGACGAGCATGCCGTAGGTGAACCACGAGGAAATCAGCACCAGTTGCCCCAGTGCCAGATTGGCTATGCTGCTGGACTTCCAGATGAGAGCAAAGCCCAGCGCGATAAGTGCATACACCATCCCTACCGCTATTCCAGTGATGGTGTACTGGAGCAACTCTGCCATTTCACAAGCTCCTTACCTGCACTGAGGTGCTCACTATGCCCTTCCTGCCATCGCGGTAAGTCACCGAAGCTTCTACAGCGACGCTATCGGCGCCATTATACATGGCATCGATAAGCTCCTTATATCTCTGTTCCATGAATTCCCGTCGTAGTTTTCTTGTCCTGGTCAACTCAGCCTCGTCGGGGTCAAACTCTTTGTGCAGCAGCACGAATTTCTTGACCCTGGCGCTCTCTGGCAGATAGCTGTTTACGCGGCTGAGGTCCTGCTGAATCAGGTCGGCGACCTCCTTTTTCTGGGAGAGGTCAACGAAGGTGGTGTAAGGGATGCCATGGCGTTCCGCCCACTTGCCCACCATAGCGAAATCGATGTTTATTATGGCGCAGACATACTCCTTGTCCCTGCCACCGACCACCATGGCGTCCTTTATATATGGGCTGAACCTGAGCCTGCCCTCGATGTACTGCGGCGCATAGCGCACCCCGGAGGCCAGTTCGCCCATGTGCTCCAGCCTGTCAAGGAAGATAAGGTGTCCCTCTTCGTTGATATGCACCGCGTCCCCGGTACGGCACCAGCCGTTCACCAGTACGGCGGCTGTTTTTTCCGGGTCCTGATGGTAACCGCTGAAAATGCATTCGCTTCTCACCCAGAGCTCACCTTCGTCAGTCAACCTGACCTCCACACCCGGTGCCGGGCGGCCCACGCTCTGGAAGTCTATTTCCCTGCTCCCATGGCAAGAGATGAAGCCAGCTTCGGTGCTGGCATAGCTCTGTCTGAGCTCCAGGCCGATGGCGTGGATAAAACGGAAGCTGTCCAGACTGAGTACTGAGCTGCCAGTGACGCCGAACCTAGCGTGGCTGAGTCCCAGCTTGTCCTTGAGTGGACGCAAGAGCACGGCATCGGCAATGAGGTGAAGCGTCTTCCAGAAGATGCCCGGCCTCTCGTCCTTGAAGTTCAGGTCGGCTATCTTATAACCAACCGGCATGAACAGATTGTAGATGAACCGTTTCAATGGCCCGGCGTCTGTTATCTTTACCTGTACACTGCTAACTATGCTTTCCCATTGCCTGGGACCGTAGATGACGAAGTCGGGACCAACCTCTCTGGTGTCCTCAGCCACGGTCTCCGGTTCCTCGGGGAAATTGAGCCTAGCCCCGGTAAGCAGGTGGGGGATGGTAGCGAAGAAGCTATCGCCCACCCAGGCTGGTGGGAAATTGGACACCAGGTCATCTTCCTCGGTCAATGGGAACCGACTGAGAAAGCCTTTGGCGGTGTTGATCAACGCTTTGTGGGTCAGCACAGCACCTTTGGGCAGGCCGGTTGTCCCGGAGGTATAGTAGATAAAGGCTTTGTCCTCGCCCTTGCCTTTTTTGACGTTCTGCTCGAACAGATCCGGGTGGCTGTTTTCATACTCCTTGCCCAGTGTCAGCACCTCATCGAAGCTCATCAAGATGGGGTCGTCATAGCTTTTCAAGCCCTTGGGGTCCCAGTAGATAACCTTCTGGAGCAGCGGTAGCTCGTTCTTGATTTCAAGGAATTTGTCCGTCTGTTCTTGGTCATTGACCACCGCAAACTTGGCACCGGAATGTGAGGCGATATATTTCACTTCTGAAGGGATGGAGTCGACAAACATGCCGGTGGCGATGCCGCCGGCGGCCTGCGCAGCGAACTCTGCCCAGAACCATTCTGGCTCGTTATCGCCAATGATACAGAGGACGTCGCCAGGTTGGAAGCCAAGGCTGATCAAGCCCAGTGAGAAGTACTTGACCTTTTCGTAGTATTCCTGCCAGGTGTAGCGCTTCCAGAAACCACGGTGCTTAACGCACACCGCTGGCTTATTTCGCCATGTCTGGCAGTTCCTCCACACAAGCTGTGGTATCGTTTCTGCCGCCTCTAGTCCACTCTCGGTCATCTGTGTGCCCATTTTTGCCTGATTAGCAAAATTTAAAGCCTCCCTTCCCGGGAGGCTTTTTGGTATTTTCTTGCCAGATAGCGCTATGTTCCTGTTCTCCCGGGACTCCTGCCGGAGGGGCTAAAGAAAAAGCTAAAGCTAAAGAAACCGATAGAGTCCGAAAATGCCAACATCTGCACTCCAGTCACTCTAGCTAATTGCCTAAATAGTACCATGGCACCTGTGGTGTGTCAATAGTCCCCATCGGAGTGTCTCTTGTGGCTGTGTCCTATTTATGGACCTGTGTAACCAACTCAAGAGGTGTTAAGCTTTTGCAGGATCTTGGCCCGTTCTTCAAGCTTACGGATGATATTCCGCTTAACGATGAAATCCGTGGTATACTCACCGGACTTAAATACCTCGTCGTCGAGAATCACCTCGTACAGCGGGATAGTGGTGGTCACGCCTTCAATTTTTAACTCATTGAGCCCGCGTTTCATTCGGGCTATCGTCTCCTCTCTGGTCTTACCACGTGCCATAAGTTTCAGTAGCAGGGAATCATAGTAAGGGGTGATTTCGCAGCCCTCATATATTCCCTCGTCTATTCTCAAGCCGTGACCGTGGGGGAGTCGCAATGCGGTGATGGTGCCCGGCGAGGGAAAGAAGTTGCGTATTGAGTCTTCTGCGGTGATACGGCATTCCAGAGCGCAGACCTGAAACACGATATCGTCCTGGCTGATGCTCAAAGGTTCGCCGGCGGCGATGTTTATCTGCTCTCTGACGATGTCTATGCCCAGCGCTAGCTCGGTGACGCAGTGTTCTACCTGAAGGCGGGAGTTTACCTCATTGAAGTAGAACTGCTGTGTGGTCGGTACGTAGAGGAATTCTACTGTCAGGGCATTGATGTATTCCAGAGCAACGGCGACATCAAGGGCGGCGACGTACATCTTCATCCGCAGGTGTGGGGAAAGTATGGGGCAGGGCGCCTCTTCGATCAATTTCTGGAACCTCCGCTGGACCGAGCAGTCCCTCTCGCCGAGGTGGATGACATGGCCATATTTGTCGGCAAGCACCTGGACCTCGATGTGCTTCACCCCGGAGAAGAACCTTTCCACATAAAAACCGGAGACACCAAAGACCTTTTTGCCACGTTCTACTACAGACTTTATGCCTTCTCTTAGCTCTTCTCTATTGTTAGCTACGGTCATACCGATGCCGCCGCCACCGCCTGATGGTTTGATGATGACCGGGTAGCCTATTTCCTGGGCAATTTCCTCTGCCTGTGCCAGAGCTTTTTCGCTAGACTCATGGAGCGGCTCGTCCGAGCCCGGCACGGGCGGGATATTGAGCAGTCTCATTAATTGTCGTGCCCGGTGCTTTGGCTTAACTTTGGACATACTCTGGCTGGGGGGACCGATAAAAACGATGCCGAGTTGTTCGCACATTTCAGCGAATTCGGGGTTCTCAGCCAAAAAGCCGTAGCCCGGGTGGAGGGCATCGGCGCCGCTGTGTTTGGCGATCTCCAGTATTTTCTTCATGTGCAGATAACTATGGATAGCCTCGGCGGGACCGATGGGATAGGCCTCGTCAGCTAGTTTCACATGCAGGGCGTTGGCATCGGCATCGGAGTATACCGCCACCGTGCGGATGCCCATCTCCTTGCATGTCCGTATTATCCTGACCGCAATCTCGCCGCGGTTGGCTACGAGTACCTTGTGAAACATACCTTTCTCCTAAAATTAAGAAACACAGGACAAGTCTCGACAGGGACTGACTGAAAAAAATCGCCTTGAGGCTCAAGATAGTGGGATGGTAGTCCCCGACGCTCTAGCTATAAGTTTACCATTCTGGTTGGTTACTGTCATCTCTGAGATGCAGACCCGCCTTCCTGCCTTGACCACCCGACATTCAGCGGTGAGCTCATCAGATGCTGTGGCGCTGGCTATGAAGTGAATGTTGAACTGAGTGGCTACATTTGGGGTATGGACCGAGTTGGTGGCATAAGCAAATGCCTGGTCTGCCAGACAGGCAATGATACCACCGAAGACAACCCCGTTAAAGTTGACATATTCTGACTTCATTTTCAAGGCCACCTTTGCATAGCCTGGAGACAGCTCTACGAGTCTTGTCCCTAAAAATCCGGTGATAGGCTCTGTCTCCGCCTTTGCCTTTAACACCGCCACGTTTTTTTCTGCTGGCTGTATCTCCCTCTGTTCCATTTTTGTTGCCCCCCGCTTAAATAAGCCCGTATTTCTTTGCCATTATGGAAAAGCCTTTCATGGCGCCTTCCAGGACCCTATCCTCGACACAGTAGGAGATACGGAAATATCCCGGTGTGCCAAACCCGGCCCCTGGCACCACTAGCACATTATGTTCTCTGAGCTCGTTGACGAAAGCGATGTCATCTTCTACAGGTGATTTGGGGAACAGATAGAAAGCACCCTGTGGTCTTACCACGGAATACCCCATTCCTCTCAGGCTGGAATAAAGAAAATCGCGCTTTTTCTGATATTCGGCTATGGACACGGTCACATTTTGCAGGTGGCGCACAGCATGCTGCATTAGCGCCGGTGCGTTCACAAAGCCTAGTATGCGGTTGCTGAAGATGAGT
Organism: Chloroflexota bacterium; assembly: GCA_036821185.1. Taxonomy (GTDB): domain Bacteria; phylum Chloroflexota; class Dehalococcoidia; order GIF9; family UBA5629; genus CALJTV01. Next base: position 55,082 of record DAISKD010000003.1, read on the forward strand.
CCGGCTGTGAGTTCCTCGACCTCTTCACACTCCGGGTGGACGGCGATGTAGCCAATGCGTTCGCCGGGGAGAGCGAGGTCTTTGGAGTGAGAGGTGACGCAGATACTGTTGTGGTAGTATTGAAATACTGGGGGGTAACGCAAGCCATCGTAGATAATCTTTCGATAGGCTTCGTCGCTGATAAGATAGATCGTCTTGTTTAGCTGCGCTTTCTTCATTTGCAGCAGCTCACCAAGTTTGCGAAGAAAGCCTTCTAAGTAGACGACGCCTGTTGGGTTGTTGGGTGAATTTATGAGGACTGCCTTAGTCCCGGGGCCAAGGGCCTGCTCTAGGACATCAAGCCTGGGGATGAAGTTTTCATCTGTAGGTAATATTTTGGCGATACCACCGTGGTTATCGATGTAGTTGGTGAACTCCACGAAGTAGGGAGCAAACAGGACAACTTCTTCACCCGGGTTCAAGATAGTCTTTAAGATCACGTTTAAGCCCCCAGCAGCGCCACAGGTCATGATGATGTGGTCGGGGGAGAATTTCAGTCCTGTTTCCAGGGAAAGCTGGTGGGCCACGGCCATCCTGGTCTCGAGGTAGCCGGCATTTTCCATGTAGCGGTGCATTCCCGGTGACGGGTTTTCCACCAGTCTCTTCAGTTCCCTGTGGAATTCGGGTGGTGGTTCCATCACCGGATTGCCCAGTGAGAGATCGAACACCCTGTCCTCACCGTAGCGTTTCTTAAGCTCGACGCCCTCCTCGAACATCCTCCTTATCCACGAGCCCTCTCGCATACGGGTGCGTACCTTATCCGAAATTGACATGGGAAATCTCCTCCCTACCTTTATCGAAGGCAGCTAGGTTCAGTTCCAGTGCTTTTTCCGGTATACGTTGCGCTATACATTCTTTCCAGAGACGGGGCTTAATGGGCAGCAGGCGGGAAATGCAGCCGAGCATAAACATGTTTAGTACTCTAACATCCCCCATTTCTGTTGCTGTCTTGGTCCCTTCGATCACGTGAACTTTGTCCGTCAGTTTCTTGAAGGTATGTATTATTTCGTTGTCTTCGGGGTAACGGTTCAGTCCTAAGCTCACTGAAAGCGGCGGTGTTGCCTGGTTGTTAATTATGGCGATGCCGTCGGGGCGGAGGTAGTGGCACCAGCGCAGGGCCTCTAGCTTTTCAAAGGCGACCAGGATGTCCGTTGTGCCCTGCTTTATTAGAGGTGACCATACTTGCTCAGCTATGCGGACGTGGCTGACCACGCTACCGCCGCGCTGTGCCATGCCCAGGGTGTCGGTCTTCTTGACATCATAACCGGCGGACATGGCTACTTCGCCGAGTATGTCGCTAGCGAGTACGATGCCTTGCCCGCCGATGCCTACCACGAGAAAATCGTATTTCTTCATGCCGTCTCCTTCGATGAGGGTTTTGCCAGAACTATCGCCTTTTTAGGACAGAGCTGTTCGCACAGGGTGCAGGCATCGCCAGCGCAGAAGGGAACATCGATGTACAGTCTTTCACCGAGCTTTTGTATTGCCGGGCAGCCCAGCCGTAGACAGACGCCGCAATAGTCACATTTCTCTATGTCGATGGTGCGCTGACCGGAGCGCGTCTTGAGGCGTACCGAGCAGCCGCCGCGGACGATGATCACCGAAAGCTGGGGGCTATTAATTGCCTTTCTGACGGCAGCCCTCAGCGCTTTTACATCAAAGGCATTGACCACTTTAACGTCCTCAATGCCGATACCGCGCACAAGTTGTTCTAGGTCCACCGCCTGGGTCTCCTTGCCCTGTGCTGAGATGCCGGTGCCGGGGTGGTCTTGGTGGCCGGTCATGGCAGTTGTCCTGTTGTCAAGGATGATGATGGTACCTTTACTCTGGTTATAGACTGCGTTGACCACGCCGGTGATGCCCGAATGAAGGAACGTAGAGTCGCCGATGACCGCTACTACAGGAGCTGCCACTCCGGCTTTCTCCATACCCAGTGCCTGTCCAATTCCAGCCCCCATGCAGGCAGTGGTATCCATAGCCTGCAACGGCGGGTAGGTTGCCAACGTATAGCAACCGATATCGCCGGTGATTATCAGACTACTTTCTTTTTCAGATGTACCCTTATTGTCGAGCAGTCTCGAGCGCTGCCCAATGGTGTTGAGGACGAAGAAGATGCCAGTATGAGGGCAGCCAGGGCAGAACACCGGTGGTCTCGGTGCTAGTCCAGTGAGGGGCTCCAGTTTTTGGTCCCCGGTGGTGGGCTCTAGCCAGCCCGCTCGATAAGCTGCTTTTTCAACCGCTTCAGGGTTGAGCTCACCAAATCTGGGGATGAACTCCTTACCCTGCACTTTTATGCCCAGTGCCAGTAGATTCTCCTCGAGGAAGGGGTCAAGCTCCTCGATCACTATCAGCCGTTCCACGGTGGAGGCAAACTCGCGGAGGAGTTTTTCCGGGAGTGGATAAGTCATCCCCAATTTGAGAAAGGAGGCATCGGGGAATACCTCTCTAGCATAATGATAGGCAACCCCGCTGCTGACTATTCCCAGGCGGCTGCTGCCCCAGAAGACTTGGTTATAAGGGAAGGCGTCGGCGTACGCCTTGAGTTTGACCAGTCGTTCCTCCATGAGCGGTCGTCTGAGGCGGGCGTGGACTGGCAACATGACGAATTTCTGTACATTGTGTTTAAAGCTGGCCGATGCGGGCTCTTTTCGAGTGCGATTGACATTCACCACTGATTTGGCGTGGGAGATGCGGGTGGTGGTGCGTAAAAGCACTGGCGTGTCGAATTCCTCACTGAAGTCGAAAGCGATGGCGATGAAGTGGTATGCCTCTTGGCTATCTGCAGGTTCCAGCATGGGCACCTTAGCCATGCGGGCATAATGGCGGTTGTCCTGTTCACCTTGTGAGCTATGTATGCCGGGGTCATCGGCGGAGACTATTACCAGCCCGCCCACCACCCCTATAGTGGCTGCTGCCATGAAGGGGTCGCTGGCGACGTTTAGCCCCACCTGTTTCATTGATGCCATAGCCCTGACGCCGGCGTAGGATGCCCCGATGGCCACTTCGAGGGCCACTTTTTCATTGGTGGACCACTCCGCATGTATGTCTTTGAATGTAGCGAGGGTCTCCAGTATTTCACTGCTCGGGGTCCCGGGGTAAGCGGCTGCAACCTTGACACCGGCATGGTAGGCGCCCAGCGCCAATGCCTCGTTTCCTGAAAGGAGTCGTTTCATTGTTTCCACCTTAAACTAAAAATGGAGCCAGCGGTCAGGCTCGAACTGACGACCGGCGGTTTACGAAACCGCTGCTCTACCACTGAGCTACGCTGGCACGGGGAGAACTTAAAAACTGCCAATAATGATAATGCAGAAGGCAATGTAAGTCAAACATTTTTGGTCGTATTACCAGCATACTAGACAGGCAGCTTTTGTTGTGGTAATTTAGTGCCAGCTTGAGGACCAGTGTTAGGGAAGTCGAAGCGAGGGGGTGCACAATGAAGAGGACATGGATGCCAACGGTGGCTGGGATTCTGGACATAGTAAGCGGCAGCATAGCCATCGTGTGGTTCTGCATCATGCTTGCTGGAGGGCTGGTGATGAGGTTTGTACCGCGCATGCCTATGATGTTGCCGCCACTTCTTATAGGGATGGCAGTGCCACTAATTATTGTTGCTATTCTGGCCATTGTGGGCGGTGTCCACGCATTGCAGAGGAAGAACTGGGGACTTGCCCTCGCGGCTTCTATCGCCGCCTTCTTTCCCTCGTGGATCCTGGGCATACCGGCTATTGTGCTAGTATCCTTATCCCGGGACGAGTTCGAATAACCTTTCCCGCAATTTGTAACCCTGGAGGTGGTCAAATCACCGTCGGCGGCTTTTCAGGACTTCGATTTTTCCAGAAGCGATGCTGAGCCCTGTCTGATGTCCTGCCGGGTGGCGATGGCGGTGGCTATTTCATAGTTTAAGCCCAGCTCCAACGGATAGGACACCGCCACGTTTATAGCCCTCTTTGCCCCCTGAATTAACTGTGGTGAGATAGCGGCTATCTCTTGTGCCAGTTTCCTTGCCTCTTCCATAAGCCGGTTCTGAGGGTAAACATGTTCCACAAGTCCAATTCTGAGGGCTTCGGCGGCGTCTATACGGCGGCCGGTGAATATGAGTTCTTTAGCCTTACCGGGACCGACGATCTTGGTGAGGCGTTGGGTACCGCCGGTATCCGGAATGGTGCCCATTTGCACCTCGGGCAGGCTGAATATGGCGTTCTCAGAAGCCAATCTGATATCACAGGCCAGGGCGAGTTCCATGCCGATGCCCAGGCAATAACCATTGATAGCAGCTATGACTGGCACCGGCAGGTTTTCTATCATACTATATATCTGCCCGCCGAACTGGAGGGCATCGAAATCAGAGCGCACATTGCCCCACGGCATGAACCCCTGCCCTGAAGCTGCAGCTTTGAGGTCCAGTCCGGATGAGAAAGCGCGGTCGCCAGCGCCGGTGACTATGACAACGCGCACCCCCGTCTCAGCGAGTATCCGCTCCAGTGCCTCTTTCAAGCACTGTAAGACCTCTCCGTTTATGGCGTTTCTAACCTCGGGCCTATTGAGTGTAATAACGGCTATCTGATCCTCGATGCTGAGAAGTACCTTAGGTTGTTCGGTCATCGGTTCTCCTTTCTGTAAGTGCCTTCGTCATAACGGCTCGGGCTTTTTTTTGAGCGTGGAGATGAGGCTTTCCAGTGGTATGGCGGTGAGGGTCAAGGTCTGCAGCCCGCCCCTGGCACTGAGGTGTATTGCCACCTTGGCTGCCACTTCGTCGCTCGGCGCCTCGATAATGTTGACAAAATCATAGGGTCCCAGTAGCCCATACTGGGCGATTATCTTCACCCCGAGATATTCGACCTCCTTGTTCAGCTCCTTGAGCCACTCTGGGTATTCTTCTATCTTTCTTCGCCCCTCGCCGGTGAGGGTGGTGAGCATGAGATACACAGCCATCTCCGCCTCCTTTGTGTGTTGTGCGCTTATTATAACTTTGCCAGGACAAAATTGCCAGAGTTAGCAGGGGTTGCTTAGTCCTGGGCGACTTTCTATGGCCGTTGTCGGCATGTTGTGGCGACTAAAAAGTTTCGGCTGGTGAATCTGTCGGGGTATTGACACATGATGAGAAGGTGCTATACTAGGACACAAAAATCAGCGGGAGGTGCTTTTATGAGTAGGCGTGTAGTATTTGCATTTCTCGGTGTGGTTCTTATCTTGGCACTTACCATTGCTGGCTGTGCGCCAGGAGGGGCGGCACCCACGGGAAAGGAGCCGGTGGTAATCGGCTACATTGGTCAGGTCTCTTCTGCAGCTATAAAACCAGCGATGGATGCTATGAAGTGGGCAATAGATGAGGTGAATGCCGCTGGCGGACTTCTGGGCAGGCCGATGAGGTTCGTCACTGAGGACAGCAAGGGTGAGACCGCACTGGCAGTGGCTGCCGCCACCAGAATGGTGCTGGGCCACAAGGCCCTGGTGTATTATGTGGAGGGCAGGACGGAGATGAACTTGGCAATCATGCCCAAGTCGGCGGCGCTATATAAGCAGCAGCCACATTTAATGATCGCTCAGGGGCCTATGGGCAGGGAGATAACCTTGCCTATAGTTGAGCAGTATGATACTTACAAGTTCCTCTTCCGCGACTATGTACCAGAGGACAGTTTCTACTGTGGTATGGTATTCCCCACCTATTTCATCTTTTTCAAGGAGGTCTTAAAAGCCAAAAAGGTCGCCTGGTTATGGGAAGACCTAGCCTGGACAATGGCGTGGCGCAACGGCTTACCAGACAAGGGCTTGCCCAAGCTGGAGGACTATGCTAAGGAATATGGCATAGAGACGGTTTACTCCAAGCCGGTTCGCCCCAGGGCTGGTAGTTATTTGCCTATTCTCGAGGCTATTTTTAACAGCGGGGCAGAGGTTATCTTCTTTATCAGCAGCTGGTTCACCGACACCGATGTCTTTACTAAGCAGTGGGCGGAGTCGACAGCAAAAGATATCCCGGTGGTGCTCTTCGGCGGCACGTCGCAATCATACTTCTTCTGGCAGGCTACTGGAGGCAAGTGTCTGGGTGTAATCACTCCTTTTGTGGAGTTTGAACTCCCTCAAGGACCTGACTACATTGCCTGGGTGAAGGAAGTTAAGAGACGCGGGCTGCCCATCCAGGGTAATGTTCAGTTGGCTTATGGCGACATCTGGTTCCTCTGGGAGGTGGTTAACAAGGCGCAGAGCCTGGACCCTGAAAAGCTGATACCGGTGATGGAGCAGACGGTGCTTACTGAGAAAGACCGACATTATGGTCAGGGCACAAAGGTCGGCGGGTATGTAATTTCGACCCTGTCAGGGCAGTGTTCTACTAGGGTAGCGCCATTCTTCCACTCCGGCATCCTAGCTGACCCCAACAACCCCAGGGAGGCCCATCCCTTGTACAAGCAAAGGAACTGGGTTGACAGATGGACGATCTTTGGGCAGTTCCAGGGCCCGGACAATGTGGCAATACTGGGTACAGGCAACGGCACTCCACCCCCTGATTACAGAGGTAATTACGCCCAGCCCGAAAAATACAAGCCCCCGGCGCAGCTGAGGAAAGAAGCCGGCTGGAAGTGATGCGGGTATATGTGTGAGGCTTTATAGAAGGAGGAAAGTATGAAAAAGATGATGCGTATCTATGTTTTGGCGGTAGCCCTGATAATCTCAGGGCTGCTGGTGATGACAGGGTGTGCTGGCAGTGCCAAGTCCCCCTGCACTGTGAAGCTGAACTACATTTCTGACCTTTGGCTGGGAAGCGAGGTCTATGTGGGCGAAGTATCCTTTACGGTGGAAAACCCAAACAGCGCCCCCGTTGCCTTGAGTTCGTTCACTTACTCTGTATACGTCAAAGACAAGGACAAGGATACCAAAGTATATGAGAAGATAGGCTTGCCGGAGATATACATACCAGCAAAGGGCAAAGTTGATTTAAATCTACCTTTCTTTGTCTCTTGGTATGAAGGGCTTTTTGTGCCCAACTATGTCACACCTGGTGTCGACCCTGCCTCGGCGGCTGCAGCGGCAACGCAGGTATATAAGCTCATCGGCGGTAAGAAACCGTCATTCGCTGCGCTTCAGGCGGTGATAGATAAGGCATGGGAGGCTGCGCCTGCTGGCCCCGCAGACTATGTGGTAAAGGTTGCCTTTGACATGCTTACCAGCAAGGGCGTGGTTACGGTACCCCCGGTTGAGCTTACTTTCAGCAAATAGCGGGGTCTTAAGAGCACTAACGGGGGCTCTCAATTTGAGAGCCCCCTAATTTTTTAGTGGTAGTTTGTAACGGTGGTCTTACTCTGAAAGGTATTTCTGGCGGACGTAGTCGTTGTCCTTACCGATTTCGCAGGAGACCCACTTGACTCTCGGCGGCGTTTCTGACATCTTGGCGAAGTTTACTGGCAGGACGAATTTTCCTAGCTTCGGGTCGTCAAATTGCTGAAATGATTTGCGGAAGTACCAGTGCAGGTTCTTCATGGTGGTGGAAGGGCTTTCCACCTTCATCACGAAGGGTATGCCACCGCCGCTGAGTTTGGAACGTATTGCTTTGAGACTATAATTGATTGTTTTGCCAACTAGCTCATCCGAGGTGAGTTTGGTGGTAGCACCCTCAAGGTGTGCTGTAAGCTTATCAATACGGCGCAGGTCGTCGGTGATGCGGTCAGAGATGGTCTTGAACTCCTCCTCTACTTCTCTCTTAAACAGGTCTAGGATCTTTAATAGAGCCCTGAAATCGTTATCTCTGCCTGCGGCTATAGCCACGAAGCCGTCCTTAGTCTTGAATATGCCGTAAGGACACATGGAGAAGTCGTAGCGACCCAAACGGGGGCGGGCTTTACGCCAGGTGTTACCAGCGATAACCGGGTACTGGGCCAGCGTGGCATAGCTGTCTGCGGTAGCGATGTCCACCATCTGTCCTTCGCCGCTTACTTCACGGAACAGCAATGCCAGGGTGCCACCGATGGCAGCTTGTGTACCTGCCATGTACCATGCCATCCAGGCGCCAGCCCGGGTGGGCCAGTTGTAAGGCTCCTCACCGGTCTCTGGGTCGCCAATGATTGACGCGAGTCCCGACGCAGCTTGTGCTGTGATATCGGCATCTGGCACCTGGGCGAATTCCTCAGCCCTTTTACCATACTGACCGTATGGGGTGATGGCAATATAGATCAGCCGCGGGTTGAGCTGGCTGAGTTGACGGTAGCCGATGCCCCAGGAGTCCATCTGTCCAGCAGGAAAGCTCTCGATGATGATGTCTGCTTTCTTCGCCAGCTTGGCGAAGTCCTTTCGGCCCTCTTCGGTGTGCAAGTCGATGGTGCAGTAGCGTTTATTTCTGGCCTCCATAAGGAAGGGGATACCAACGCCGTTTACGGTAACCCCGAAGGGCGTCATCTTACGTGCTGGGTCCCCTTCGGGCGGCTCCACCTTAATGACCTCCGCGCCAAATTCGGCAAAGAAGCTAGCGGCTACGATGCCGGCAAAGTTAGTATAACTAGCGTCGATCACCACCACACCTTCCAGCGCCTCCGGTTTGCCCTCAGGGCTCATCATACTGGCGAGGAGATGTTCACGCTCCTTTTTTGCAGCGGCAACACCACCATATCGAATAAGGACCTGTTCTTTGGGTTGTTTAGTTGTCATGCTTTGTCTCCTCCGTCACCCTGATAGTTGAACATCTGATCGGTGGTGATATCGTAGTAAATCGGGGGTTTAGCTCCAGGTCTGTCATCCCAGTACCCGATCACTTTCTTTTTCTCCAGCTCTTCAAATTCCTCGTCTGACAGCCCCAGCCATCCCTTCAGCACATAGCGGTTATGATAGCCAACTGGACGGCAGAGCCAGTTAACTTTGGCCGGGCTTTTGCTGAGCAACGCCTGTGGTCCGGGTAGAAGGAACTCGCGGTACATCTCGTCGTAAAAGGTTTCGACGCTCCCTCTCTCCCTGCGCCACTCCTCGTGTGTTATTTGATAGTCGTCTACCACCTCAGCCGCCGGGAAGCCATGCTTTTTTGCCAGGTCCACAATCTCACGGGCATTCCTTTGGCTTACCCATTCTTGGGTAAGTCTGTTCAATTCCTGTGCATTCTCCGGCTTCAACCTTTCCAGCTGGGTGGGGTACTTAGCGGGCAGGTCGTTTCGCCCTATTGCGGTGCAAAGCGCTTTGAACTGGTCGTCAGTGCCTGCTGCTAGGGCAACGAATTTACCGTCACGTGTCTTATGGATGAAGGCGGGTGACATGGTCGGGTCAATATTGCCAGTGCGTTCCAGCTCCTGCCCGGTTATGCTGAAGTAGGTGAAATGCGGCAGCAGCCTAGTCATAGTCTCCACCTGAGCCAGGTCTATGTATTGACCTTTGCCCGTTTTCTTTCGATAGTACAGTGCGATGAGTATTACCAAGGCACCCAGCGTCCCCGGGTAGAAGTCTCCCAGATAGTCGGGCAATTTGTAATATTTGTCTGTGCCCGGATAACCGGTTATAGTGATGGTGCCGGCAGCGGCTTGAGCTAGTAAGTCCCAGCCGGGGAAGAAGCGCAGCGGACCGTACTGGCCGTATGTAGAGCAGCTCAGGTAGATGATATCGGGCTTGACCTCGCGTAGCTGGGTATAACCTACACCCCAGGCCTCGGCGGTGCCGGCTGCAAGGTTTTCCACTGCGACGTCAGCTTTTTCTGCCAGTCTGTAAACGAGCTCCTTGCCCTCTGGTTTTTTTAAGTTTATGGTGACGAAATACTTGTTCAGGTGTAGGGAGTGTGACAGCGGGTTGGTGTGTTTCCAGTATTTCCCCCACCAGGCCCCCAGCCTGAGCATATCGCCGCTGCCGGGCTCCTCGATTTTGATGACCTCGGCGCCATAGCGTGCCAGTATGCCGGTGCATGTTGGCCCGTAAATGAAATGAGTGAAGTCGAGAACTCTGATGCCTTTAAGGGGCTGAGGTTTATTTTTAGCTTTAGCAGGGTCGAACAGTTCCTTGGCGAAGCGGAAGTATTCTTCCATAGTTATACTCCTAAGTAAGCTTTCTTGACTGTCTCGTTCTGTAGCAACTCTTTGCTATCGCCGCTGAGTATTATTCTGCCGTTTTCGAGCACATATCCTCGGTGGGTGATGGCTAAAGCCTGGCGGACATTCTGCTCTGAGAGGAGGATGGTGATTTTTTCGTCACGGAGCTTTGCCAGCGTTTTGTAGACTTCGGAGAGGAGCTTGGGCGCCAGGCCCAGCGACGGCTCATCGAACATCATAAATTTTGGCATTGCCATAAGTCCCCTGCCTATCACCAGCATCTGCTGTTCACCGCCGCTAAGGCTGCCAGCGAGCACCTTCCGTCTCTCTTTGAGTACCGGGAACAGGGCATAAACCCTTTCAATAGACTGTTTTCTTTTCTGCCAGGCCTCGTTGGTATAAGCACCCAGGTAAAGATTTTCTTCCACCGTAAGGTATGGAAGTATCCTTCTGCCTTCGGGGACCTGGATAATGCCGAGTTTTACGATATAGTGAGGCGGCTTGTTCTCGATGTGCTCACCCTGAAATATAATGCTGCCCGATGATGCTTTGTAGATTCCGGAGATGGTATTTACCAGCGTTGTCTTGCCGGCACCGTTTGAGCCCAGCAGGGCGACCATTTCGCCCTCTTTGACCTCAAGGCTTACATCATGCAGGACGGGAATGAGTCCGTGGAATACATTGAGATTCTCTATTTCAAACATTGACCTCTTCTCCCAGATATGCTTCTATCACCTGCGGGTTACGTGCCACCTCCTGCGGGGAACCCTCGGCTATTTTCTGACCGTAATGCAGGACGATGACGCGGCTGGCGGCTTTCATCAGCACTGCCATGACGTGCTCGATCCAGAGCACGGTAACGCCAAAGTAGTCTTTTATGCGTTCAATAAGCTTTACTGCCTCATCAGCCTCGGCTGGGTTCAACCCGGCCACAACCTCATCAAGGAGTATTAGCTTTGGCGTGGTGGCAAGAGCTCGTGCCAGCTCCAGCAGCCTGAGCTCGTAAAGCGAAAGCTCCTCAGCCTTGATATTTCTTTTGTGGAATAGACCGACTATCTCCAGATAGTGCATTGCCTCTGCGGCAGCATCCATGAGGCTCCGCTCTGTCATATCTTTTCCGCAAACGGCGCCGACCACGATGTTGGCTGAGGTTAACAGCCCGGGGAAAGGTCTCGGAATCTGATAAGTGCGGGCGAGCCCCAGTTTACATCTTTTCCACGGTGGCAGTCTGGTGATGTCAGTGCCGGCAAACTCGATTTTGCCCGAGTCTACGGGAAGAGTGCCAGATATCAGATTGATGAGCGTCGTCTTGCCAGCACCGTTGGGGCCCATGAGCCCCACCGTCTCCCCCTCATAGATAGAAAAGCTCACACCATTCACCGCGGTAAGACCACCAAAACTTTTGTAGACATCGGTGACTTTGAGTAGCTCTTTAGCCATTTATCTGTCCTCTTACTTTGTGATTTTGAAACGCGGTTTGTAGTCCCGATAATGTCTCTTGCGGTAGAGGCCGAAGATCCCCTCCTCGCGGAATATGAGTAGCAATGCCAGCATGGTGATCGGGAACAGTATCGGTGAGAGGTCGCCGGCGAAGCGGATTAATAGTACCTCTATCAGGGTCACCACATAGCCACCGAGGACGATCGCCCAGGCGCCACGACCGCCGATAACCAGTGCCATGAACACCTTCATCATGAAGGTTATGGGCAAGTATGTTATGCTGGAAAAAGCGCCGAAGTAGTGGGCGTAGAACCAGCCCACAATGGAGATCATTACTGCCGGTCCGATGAAGGAGATTATCTTGATGCGATTTATGTTTACCCCCAGACCGTTGGCCACTTCCTCATCGTCGTTAATGGCTGCCATCTGCAGGGCGTAGCGTGACCTCAGGACTCTGTCGGTGATTGCCAGGTATATGAGCATAAGGGCTAGCGCTATGAAGGCGTAGAGGAGCTGGTTCAGCATGAAATTGGGGAAGTTCACCAGAAACGGTATACCGGAAAGCCCGGTGTCACCTTTGAAGATTTCGAAGACGAAGGTAATCTCGAGGAATATCAAAGGCAGTAGCATCGTCAGCAGAGCGAAGTAGATACCGCCGGCGAGGAGTGTGAGTGGGCTGAAAATTAGTCCGGTTAATAGCCCGGCGGCGGCAGCGGCTAGCAAAGTGACCCAAGGTCCGAGCCCAAAATGGATGCTTAATAGCCCTGCGGTAAAGCCGCCGACACCGACGAAGAACTGGGGACCGAAGTTGAATCTCCCTGTGCCGATTAACATCAATATCACCGGCAGGACGATACAGGGAAGCAGGCTGCCCTCGATGAATGTTGCCAGCAGCGGTGGATAGACGAAATACAAGATCACCGGCGTTAGGAAAAGAATACCGATGCCGATAATATGGGGGCGCCAGTACCTGGGTTCAATAGCCCAGTCCCATTTGACACCGAAGAGGCGAAGGACTACTCTATCGCGTTCCCATTCAATGATACTCATGTCAGTTCACCTCACCAGACGCTCTTGGTCTTAATTATGCCTTCTGGCCTCAAAATCAGCACGATGAAGACGACGATCAACGCTGATAAACTCATAAGTCGCGGTTCACCGATGGCAAAGGAAACGAGTGAGTGACAGAAGGCAATTATGTAGCTGGCTATGATGGTGCCTTTGAGGTTCCCCAGACCACCGAGCACGGATATCAGGATGGCGATACCCAAATAGGCCTGCCCTATGCTGGAGTCTATAGCCCAGATGGGTGCCACTGTAAGGATGGCAACGATCGGCGGGATTATGGTCATGATAAACACGATCATAAAAAGCTGCTCCACGTTTATCCCCAGTATCCGGCTGGAATACACATCGTAGGATATAGCGCGCACAGCCAGCCCCATCTTTGTCCTGGTAAAGAAGAGGACAAACAGCAGCGTCATCACGATTCCCACACCGGCAGCAAAAAGGAGCTGATTGGACACCGTTATGGGACCAATTTGAGAAGTGCCCGGGATGACGGTGGTTTCTAGGTAAACCCCTTTGTATATGGGATAGAAGACATCAGCGCCTAGCTGGAGGATAAGCGCAATGAAGATGACTGTCATCACAAACATAAATTCCTCGTCCTGCTTGAATCTGAATGGCACAAGGATGAACCTATAAAGGACATAGGCTATTACAGCTTGAAGGGCAAACATGGCGAGTATTGCCCAGCCAAGGGGCAAGTGAAAAACGTCCATGAACATCCAGGTGAAGTAGATAGCGCCGATAAAGAGGTAACCGTAGCCGAAGTGGAATATTTTGAGCACGCCAGTGATCAAGGAGAAACCGAGAGAGACCAGGAGGTAGAGGGAACCTAGCAAGAAGGTATAAAGGAGCACCGTGCCAAGCGTAGCCAGCATAGCGAATTCCCCCGCTTGTTATTTTTAGAGATGCTGGGCAAATTACACTTACCGATTCTTAACCTATTCTTAAGGGCGCCCTTGCTATTTCTCCAGCATCCGGTTCCACAAGGGACACGCTTTGCCCTTGGTTAAGTTTGCAGCAAAAAGTTAGTCCCTATGGTAGCCCATATCCTGGGTGTTGTCAAGTGGCTCTATTCCTCCAGCACCTTAGTGGCATATAAACCTTTCCTTAGTTTTTGTCACCGTCCCAAAAACTCCGGGCGAGTTATATTGTCTAATGTTTGTTTGACAACTAGGCAATGCTAGTATAAACTTAACTGTACTTTTTCCGCGAAACAGGGTCAGGCGTGCTCTGTTTTGCGACGAAATCAAATTCAAACAAGGAGGTCAAAATGCGCGATACAGTAGCCGTCATCGACGTGGTTAGGTCACCAGTTGGTATTCGTACTCAGCGGAGATATTCGGATATTTGCCGGGTAATGCCTGATGAGCTTCTGGCACACTGTCTGCAAGCATTGGTAAAACGCACCGGCATCGACCCTGGTATAGTGGAAGATATCGTCTGTGGTACCTCTGACCGTCCGCATAATTCTGGAAGGACCGCTGCCCTGGCTGCAGGGTTTCCCCCCGAGGTAGCTGGCTGCCAGGTGAACAGGCAGTGCGCTGGCTCACACACTGCCTTGCATTTTGCCGCTATGGAGATAATGGTTGGTTATTCCGATATCACAATAGCTTGTGGAGTCGAGTCTATGTCCCGGGATTGGCAGGTGAGGAAAGAAGTGCAGCCACCGCCAACACAGTCTGCCACCGGGGCACCGGTGCCGCCCGATTATATGGTCCAGGGGCTGATAGATGCTTTTAGCAAGCATGGCGGTGCCTGTAATATGGGACAGTCGGCAGAAGCTATTGCCCGCAAGTGGGACATCTCGAGGGAGGTGCTGGACGACTTTGGCTACTGGAGTCAGGAGAAGGCAATAAAGGCGACCAAGGAAGGGAAATTCAAGAACGAGATCGTTCCTATACCGGTAAAGACGGAAGACGGGACGATCAAGACCGTGGAGATCGATGAGACGATCAGGTTTGATCTTGACCGCGAGAAGATGAAGACCCTGCCGCCGGCGTTTATCCCACCGCCCTTTATGGGCATCACTGAGGGTAGAGTGACGGCAGCCAATTCGGCTCCGATAAGCGATGGCGCTGCCGCTGCCCTGTTGATGAGCGTGGAAAAAGCTAAACAGCTCGGATTGAAGCCGCGCGCCTATTTGAAGGCTGACCGCATATGTGTGCTGGGAGTTAATCCCGGTCCCTATCAGTTGACCGGCCCTATCCCTGCCACCCAGAAAGTGCTTAAGCGGTCTGGTATGAAGCTGTCAGACATTGGCTGGTTTGAGGTCAATGAGGCTTTTGCTTCGGTGGTCATCGCCTGGGCTAAGGAAATGGGCATACCGTGGAACGATCCCAGGATCAACCCGCATGGTGGTGCTATTGCCTTGGGCCATCCGCTGGGAGAGTCTGGTGTCAAACTATTGACCACCGCGGTCAACGGCATGGAGCAGAACGACGTAAAGTACGGGCTGCTCACTATGTGCGTTGGTCTGGGGCAGGGTATTGCTACGATAATCGAGAGGGCATAGCGCAGCGATTTTTTGCTCCGGTAAAAGGGGCTCAGGTCAGCCAAAAGACTGACCTGAGCCCTATGCTATATAATTTCGATGCGCTTTTACAGGCTGCCGCCGAAGTTTCCCAGCTTGTTTTCCAACTCCTTCTGGCGGAGGGCAAGGGTGAGATCGCCGCGGGTCTTCTCTAAAATGCCACGGACGTTGTCTGTTACCCGTCTCAGTCCCCAGGTGATGGCATCAGGAAAGTCCATGGTCATCAAGGTGTGGTAGATATCTTCCATCACCTCCAGCAGTTCCTCACATCTGGAGAAATCGTTCTGTCTGAGCTGGTCGAGGAGATAGCGCCTGAGTTCGCCCACTGCTTCTCCCAGACCATTGAAATAGGCGGGGTAACTTACTCCCAGTTCATCCGGATCGGGCAGCGGTTGCTGGCTGATGATGGCTAGAACTATGGTAGCCTCTGCCAGCTCTTTTTGAGCATCGTGTACGAAGCCAGTCTGTGCCAGGTCAGCATGTTTGCTGATCTTGTGCTCAAGTTCCTGAAGCAGACTTCTGGCTGCAGCTAGATTTCTCTGCGCTCCCTGTTCATCGTGACGATGTATGGAGCGGATTGTTAGGGCGCTGTGACGAATTATTTCACGGCAGAGACGCAGGGCCTCTTCTCTGGCAGCATCCTTTGCTGTGAATAGAGCGTGTGCTTGCTCGGCTATGGTCTCAAGGTTCCGGGTGGCTTTTTGTGGCTTCAATTTCTTTCACCAGCAGGCGTGTTGCCTGTTCTATGTTTTGTTGCCTGATGACTGCGCTGACCACCGCTGCTGCTTCCACCCCTGTTGCCATCACCTCTCTAATATTTTCTCGGTTGATGCCACCGATGGCAACTATAGGCAGGGAAACTACCTGTCTTATTTTACGCAGTTGTGTCGGTCCTATCACCTCGGCGTCTGGTTTGGTCGGCGAGGTGTATATTGAGCCGACCGCGATGTAGTCAGCCCCCTGTGCCTGTGCTTTTAAGGCTTGATCAACGGTGCGCGTGGAGACGCCGATGAGTTTCTCCACCTGCAGCACTCGTCTTACCAGGGGTATGGGCAGGTCATCCTGTCCGATATGTAGCCCATCGCATTCCACCGCCAGCGCGATGTCGAGGTGGTCATTGACTATGAAGAGGACGTTGGAGCTATGGCACAGCTCGGCTATTTCCCGGGCAAGGTGAAGAAGTTCTCGCTTATTGCGTTTCTTATCCCGGAGCTGGATAACACTGGTACCGCCGCTGATAGCCTGGGCGACGACTTTCGTTTCGTCTTTATAGCCCAGCGTTTCGGCATCGACGACGATATACAGCCCTTTAAGGCGGGAGAGTTTGTCGCGGCGGAGTAATCTAGACAGGAGTTCTTTCTCCAGAGCATAAACGGTGAAACGGGCCTTTTCAAAGGTCCTGAAATCTAACTGTCCGCTGACCTCGGGCAGTTTTGCCATCTCCTCGGTGACCCTCAGTGCCTCCTCGACTCGCTTCGCGTTGGCTGCTACAAGCGATGCCAGGTCGCCTTGTAATGATGTTTGGGTAGTAATGCCCACGTCTGTATCCGTGTCTCTGGCAGCAATAAGGCCGCTACCAAAACGGGTCAGCTCCTTGATTAAGTCGTGGCGCAGGGCCTTGAGCTGCTGGGTCAGGGACTGATCGTTTAAGATGAAGCGGGCTATATCTTCAAGGACGCGCAGCCCCTCGCCGATGCGGTTGCAGTTAGCGTCAATGATACGCAGCATCTGGTGAAGCACTCTGAAGGTCCTTTAGCGGTTCTGGCAATACGCCTTCCCTAGCGGCTTCGATCTTTTGTTTGAGCTGGCTTGGTAGTTCCATACCCATATCCTTGAACTTCTTTTCTACCCATCTGCCTATGTTACGTGGGTCTTTGTAGTAGTCTGGTCCAGGACGGCCGTGCTGGCTGCTTTCCTCCTGGGTATTGAAGGACCTGTGGTAGGCGAAAGTCGACAGGACACGGCTGAGCTCTTTGTTGCCACAATGGCTGCAGTTTGGCTGGAAGGCGGCTGTGTAGCTTTTCAAAAGGAAGCTGCTTTTCTTGCCACAGGCAGGGCAAAGGTACTCATAGATGGGCATGATGTCCTTCACCCCTCGATGTCCTGTTTTTCTGTCCCACTGCCGGCATGTTGCTTCATATCTGGCATCTCTCCACGTTCCATTCTCTCCAGCATTTCCTGGTATTCGGGGGCCACCGGTTCATCCCGGCTGATCCTCTTGTTCCATTCTGCCAGAGCCCTGGGGTCGTTTGCTAGCATACCCCGGGTGAGGCGGGTGTCCGAAAGTATATCTTCGTAAATGTCCCGGTATGTCTTGCGTACAGCGAAAGTGGAGAAAAGTCGGTGCAGGTCGGAGCTGCCACACTGCGGGCATAGCGGCATCGTCTGGGACGACGCTATCTGCAGGAGAGATACCCTTTTCTGACAGTTATAGCACCAGTACTCGTAGATCGGCATGATATTCTACTGAATTTTAGCACAATTGCTGAAAAACATGAGAGTTTCCGATAGCTGCGTTGACAGCGGTGGTGGAGTACTTTAAAATCCAGAAGATGGCAAAGCAGATGAAAAGCGAAGAGATCAGGAAGGCATTTCTGGACTTCTTTGAAGAGAAAGGGCACCTGGTTATCCCCAGTTCTTCTCTGATACCATACGGTGACCCCACCCTGCTGTTCACCACGGCAGGGATGGTGCAGATAAAGCCTTACTTTTTGGGACTGGCGGTGCCCCCTAGCCCGCGTCTAGCTTCGTGTCAGAAGTGTTTTCGCACCACCGATATCAACTCGGTGGGGGATGCCAAGCACCTGACTTTTTTCGAGATGCTGGGGAATTTCAGCGTTGGCGATTACTTCAAGAAGGAAGCTATTCGCTGGGCGTGGGAGTTCGTCACGGAGCGAATGAAGATAGACCCTGAGCGCCTGTGGGTCACCATATACCTGGATGATGATGAGGCTTTCCACTACTGGCGGGAAGTGGGGTTTCCGGCGGAGAAAATAGTGCGTCTGGGCGAGGAGGACAACTTCTGGGGCCCGGCTGGCGATTCGGGACCGTGCGGTCCTTGCAGCGAAATCCATTATGACTTCGGTGTCGGAGTCGGTTGTGGACGAGTTGACTGTAGCCCTGGGTGCGATTGTGGTCGTTTTTGCGAGGTGTGGAATCTGGTATTCACTGAGTACGACCAGAGCTCTGATGGTAGGCGCACCCGACTGCCAAGGCCCAACATTGATACCGGAATGGGAATGGAGCGGATAAGCGCTGTTATGCAGGGTGTGTCGTCCGTGTATGACACAGACCTTTTTCTGCCGCTCCGTGAAAAAGCATGCCAGATAGCAGGGGTGAGCTATGGCAAGGACGAAGCTACCGACAGGGCGGTCCGCATCGTATGCGAGCACAGTCGTGGCGTCGCCTTTCTCATTGCCGATGGTGTATTGCCCTCGAATGAGGGCAGAGGATATGTCCTCCGGCGCATACTACGGCGGGCCTGTTTCTTTGGCAGGAAGCTGGGTATAGATGAGCCGTTCTTCGGCGAAATGGCTGAGGCTGTGATAGAAAGGATGGGTGGTATCTACCCGGAACTGGTGGGCAGCAGGAGACTGATCGAGGAGGTGGTAAGGGTGGAGGAGGAAAAGTTCGAAGGTACCCTGGACGCTGGGATAAACTTGGTCGATGAAGCCATCCAGAATGCTTTGAAGAAGGGGAGAAAACTCATCCCCGGGGAAGACGTGTTCAAATTCTGGGATACATATGGATTCCCGGTGGAGCTTACCACTGAGATTGCTCGTGCGCAAGGCCTTGAGGTCGATATCCAGGGTTTTGAGGCTGAGATGGCGAAGCAACGGGAGAGAGCTAGGGCGAGTCAGAAGTTTGTTTTTTCCAGCGACAAGGCGACTTCGAGAGAGGAAGCGACCATCATCCCCGTGCCCACGAAGTTTCTGGGATACGAGCAACTAGCTGCTAAGTCGAAGGTGGACTACATCCTTGATGCTGAGTCCGGCATTCTGATTTCCGAGGCTAAAGAGGGCAGTAAAGTAGCAGTTGTGCTTGAGCAGACGCCGTTTTATGGTGAGATGGGAGGGCAGGTGGGTGATACCGGTAAGATCGTGGGCACTGGTGGGGAAATAGAAGTTGTCAACACCGTGTGGTCACCCTTTGGCAGGCTTGGTGAGGGGGCGATAGTGCACCTAGGAAATGTCTCCAAGGGCGTGATAAAGGTGGGGGACACTGTAGAGGCCAGTGTGGATGCGGAGCGGCGCCTTGACATCGCCCGGAACCACACCGCTACGCATTTGCTCCACTTTGCCTTGAGAAGTGTGCTGGGGAGTCACCTCTCCCAGAGAGGGTCGCTGGTGGCTCCTGATGGACTTCGTTTTGACTTTTCTCAACTGGTGCCGTTGAGCAAGGAAGAGCTTACCCGAATCCAGCATGTGGTTAACGAGAAAATACGGCAAGACCTGCCGGTGAGGTATAAAGTGGCACTTTACCAGCAGGCGATACAGGAAGGCGTCATTGCACTGTTTACTGAAAAGTATGGCGAGGAGGTGCGTGTCATAGAGATAGGCGAACCTCCAATAAGTGCCGAGCTTTGCGGAGGCACCCATGTCAAGTCCACCGGCGAGCTGGGGTTTTTCCTAATCACTTCGGAAAGCAGCATTGGCACTGGACTGAGGCGGATCGAAGCCCTGAGCGGACGGGGGGCTGAGGAGTTTATCGGGCGCTGTCTGGACGCGCTGGGAAGCACTGCCGGGATGTTCAAAAGTTTGCCTCTGGAACTACCTGCAAAGGCGGAAGCCCTGCTTGCCGACCTGGCTGCAGAACGCAAACGGGCTATGGGACTGGAGAAGGAACTCGCTCGGTTGATGGCTGAGAGCTTGCTTTCGAAGGCTGAGCAGGTGGATGGGATAACGGTGGTTGCCGCCAGAGTACCTTCGGCTTCTTTTCAAGCGTTGCGGGAAATGGGAGATCTTCTTAAGGCGCGCCTTAAGAGCGCGGTGATCGTCTTGGGCACGGTATACGATGGCAAGCCTGGGTTTGTGGCTATGGTGACCAGCGACTTAATATCTCGGGGACTGCATGCTGGTGAGATCGTATCCAGAGTAGCTGGGGTTACCGGGGGTGGTGGCGGTGGCAAGCCCGGGATGGCGCAAGCAGGTGGCAAGGATGCCAGCAAATTGGATGAGGCCCTGGGGCTGGTGAAAAGACTGGTCTCATCCGGAACGGGTTGATAACGAGATGCGGATAATGGGTCTGGATGTCGGTGATAAAAGGATCGGCGTGGCTATGAGCGATTCTGAGGGCCTGCTGGCTAGCCCGCTGACAACCATTGCCAGGCAGAGCGACAGCAAAGCTATTGATGACATTTGTAAGCTGGTCGACGACTATGGGGTGGGCTGTGTGGTGGTGGGGCTCCCTTATTCACTCGATGGTGGCATTGGTACGCAAGCAGAGAAGGTGTACGCTTTTGTACAGAAGCTCTCTCAGAAGCTCCAGGTTGATATCAAAATGCAGGATGAGAGACTCTCCACCGCCGCCGCTGACCGCCTGCTTTCTGAGGCGGGTGTAAAGAGGGAGCGCAAACATTCAATACGCGATGCTGCAGCCGCGGCCTTTATATTGCAGGGATACCTAGACAGCCTGAGAAGCGGAGAGGAGTGACGAAGTTCATTTATCTCATCGGCTGTCCGCTAAAGCATTCAGTATCTCCCGAGCTTCAGCAAGCGGCTTTAGACTACTGGGGACTTGACATCCGCTATGAACTCCGGGAAATAGAGGAACAATTGCTGTTCTCGGTGGTGAAGGATTTACGTGGTCCGCAAAGCCTAGGAGCGAATGTCACCGTTCCCTACAAAGAGAAAGTGGTGCCTCTTATGGACAGGCTCGATGATCTAGCGCGTGTTATCGGTGCTGTGAATACCATAGTCAATGAGGGCGGCGCTCTGGTGGGCTATAACACAGACGCGGACGGCTTTCTGGCCACTTTACATGGAGTCGGGTTTGAGCCTCGGAGTAGGGTGGTGTTGGTGCTGGGAGCGGGAGGGGCGGCGAGGGCTGTGAGCTTCGCCCTGGTGCGCCAGGGTGTGTCCGTGCTCATGGTGGCTAACCGGACCAAAGTACGCGCCGAAAGGTTGGTGGGAGATTTAGTTAGATATGTGCGCGAGACGGGTCTTGTTGCGCAGGTAGTCGCGCTGCCCTGGGAGGGAAGCTGGTTAGAAGGAGCGGTAAGGAGGTGTCAGCTCGTGGTGAACTGCACCACACTGGGCATGAGACATACGCCGGACGAAGGAAAATCACCTCTTACTGAGGAGATGCTCTGCGATGATGTCCTTATTTACGACTTGGTGTATAATCCTCGTGAGACCCCTTTGCTTAAGGTTGCCAGGAGAGCAGGGGCGAGAACTATAGACGGACTAAGCATGCTGGTATATCAGGGAGCTGCGGCTTTCAGGTTGTGGACCGGGAAAGAGCCACCGATTCAGGTGATGTTCCAAGCCGCCCAAAGGGCGCTTGCTGAGAAAGGAGGTTAGGTCTATGAGAAATGGTTTGGTCTTACTGGCTGTGTTTGTCCTGCTGGTTTTGGTACCGCTGGGTGGTTGTACTATGGCACAGGAGAAGGTGGCAGTGATCTCGCTGAGCGGACCGATCCAGTACGAGGCTGGCGGGATGTTCTTTGGTGGGAAGGTGATAACTCCGGCAATAGTACGGCAGCAGCTTGAACGGGCACAGAAAGACGTGAGCGTCAAGGCAGTGGTGTTGCAAATAGAAAGCCCGGGCGGTAGCGTTGCTGCCTGTCAGGAGATACTTAACATACTGGACGGACTGGAAAAACCGTTGGTGGTCAGCTTGGGTGATATAGTGGCTTCCGGCGGGTATTATATATCTGCGAAAGCTGACAGGATCGTGGCATTGCCCGGAACGTTGACGGGGAGCATTGGAGTGATTGCGCAAGTGCCAAATGTAGCGGGGCTTTATGATAAACTTGGAATCAGGATGCAGGTGTTCAAGGCGGGGAAGCATAAAGATATGTATGCTGGTCTCAGGGAACTCACTCCAGAGGAAAAGGAGCTTATGCAGCAAATCACCGATCAGCTTTATGAGCAGTTCATCAATGTTGTGGCGGAAGGTAGGCGTATGGATAAAGAGAGAGTACGGCAGTTGGCCACTGGGCAGCTCTACACCGGGGAGCAGGCGAAGGCACTGGGTCTGGTGGACAGGCTCGGCGGGCTCGATATGGCGATAAAAGTGGCAGCAGAACTTGCTGGTGTAAAAGAGCCAGAGGTCGTGTATTATAAGCCCCGTGTGCCATCCCTTCTGGAGTCTCTCCTGGAGCTGGGTGGGACGGGGTTGGTTGACCTGTTCAGGGCACGGCTGCTGGGGGCGGAAGCTGTAGTGGTGGAAAAGATTTTGAGCAACCCATATCCACAACCTGAATACAGGTAGTCTAAAAAGGATGAGTGCATGGTGAAGCTTCGCTTTTTAACTGCTGGCGAGTCACACGGGCAGGGACTGCTGGCGATCATAGAGGGCATGGTAGCTGGTCTGCCGCTCTCGGAAGAGTATATCCGCCGTGACCTGAGGAGGCGGCAGGGCGGGTACGGTCGCAGCGAGCGGATGAAACTGGAGGCTGATGAAGCCAAGATAATCTCGGGTGTGCGTCACGGCTATACTATCGGGAGCCCGATAGGGCTCATGCTGACGAACCGTGTCTGGCAGGAGTGGCAGGAAGTCATGAGCATTTCGCCCGTGGAGGCTGAGGTGCCGCCTTTGACTGCGCCTAGGCCGGGACACGCTGACCTGGCTGGCGTGGTCAAGTACGGGTTTGGCGATATCAGGAATGTGCTGGAAAGGGCTAGTGCCAGAGAGACGGCAGCGCGGGTGGCAGTAGGTGCAATTGCCCGCAGGTTCCTTGAGGAGTTCGGCATCGTTATTCACAGTCATACAGTAAATATCGGTGGGCATGGAGCTAAAATTGACGGCCGTATAGACTGGAGAAAAGTGGAAAGTTCTGCGGTGCGCTGTGCCGATGCTGCGGCGGAAAAGGCGATGCTGGCGGCTATTGATAAAGCTAGGACTGAAGGCGATACGGTGGGCGGCATCTTTGAGGTTGTAGCAGAGGGTGTCCCCATCGGGTTGGGGAGCTATGTGCAGTGGGATCGGCGTCTCGATGCCCGCATCGCTGCAGCGATCATGAGCATAAATGCGGTCAAAGGCGTTGCAATAGGGGCTGGCTTTTCTCTCGCTGATGTCCCAGGCTCGCAGGCACACGATGTCATCGAACCCGCCTCTGGTAAAAAAGGGGCTTACCCCTGGCATCGCCCCACCAACTTTGCTGGCGGTATCGAGGGCGGCATAAGCAACGGGGAGCCGATCATTGTCAGGGCGGTGGTCAAACCCATCGCCACCCTTGGTAAGCCTTTGCCGACGGTGGACTTGCGTACTGGTAAGGCGACTAAAGCCCACTATGAGCGCAGCGATGTCTGCGTGGTGCCGGCGGCTGGCGTGGTTGGGGAAGCCATGCTGGCTATCGTTCTGGCGGATGCGATGCTGGAAAAATTTGGTGGCGACGGCTTGAACGAAACGCTAGAGAACTATAGGAACTACATGTCTTCGCTCTCTTCTGGTGCTCATGAACAGTCCTCAAAGCGGTAGCAACATCGCCCTGATAGGTTTCTCAGGTACCGGCAAGTCTTCGGTGGCTAGAAAGGTCGCCGAGCTGCTGGGGTGGGGTTATGTGGACACCGATGAAGAGGTGGTCAAGCTAGCCGGTAAGAGCATCCCGGAGATATTCGAGCGCGACGGCGAAAGGGAATTTCGACGGCTAGAACGTGAGGTGCTGCAGAATATATGCAAAGTTGCCAGGAACGAGGTCATTGCCACCGGCGGCGGCATAATCATCGACGCCGAAAACCGGAAGCTCCTTCGGGAATGCAGTGTGGTCATCTGTCTGGAAGCCTCGCCCGAGACCATTCACCAGCGTTTGTTGACTCAGGGACTGGAGTCGTCCAGTCCTGTGGTGCGCCCCTTGCTTGCTGGTGACAATCCTCTGGAGCGCATCAGGGAGCTTAAACAATCGCGACAGCCTCTCTACGCGGTTGCCGACCGGACGGTGGACACTGATAGGCTTAATACACTGGAGGTCAGCCTTGAAGTGATAAACGCTTGGAAGTCTGTCAGAAGTGACCGCAGTCTCCCAGCATATGAAGATGGGGGAGATGTGGCATGTGTAGTGGTAACCGAGACGGCGCATTATCCGGTATTTGTGGGCTCCGGAATGCTGGGGCAACTCGGGACGAAGATGAGACAAGTCGACTTGTCTGGCGCAGCGGTTATCATAGCTGACGAGTCTGTGTTCAGCCTTTATGGGTCGAAGGTCTGTGACAGTCTAGGTAATGCGGGTTTCGCCGTGCACTGGTATACCGTCACCCCTGGCGAGGCTACCAAGAGCATTGAGCAGGCGGTAAAAATATACGACTTTCTGGTGGAGCGGAGGATAGAAAGGAAGGATGTCGTCGTGGCACTTGGAGGTGGTGTGGCTGGTGACCTAGCGGGATTTGTGGCGGCAACGTACTTGAGAGGACTACCTTGGGTACAGGTGCCGACGACCTTGATGGCTATGGTCGATGCCAGCATCGGCGGTAAGGTAGCGGTGAACCATACCATGGGCAAGAACCTGATCGGCTCTTTTCACCAGCCGAGGCTGGTACTGGCTGACCTGGAGACGCTGGGCACGTTGCCCAGGCGCGAGCTGGTATCAGGCTGGACGGAGGTGATCAAGCACGGCTTGATCGCTGAAGCCGATTTGGTACAGTTCCTTGAGGATCAAGCGGAGCGGTTAGTGGTACTGGAACCTGCCGTCCTCCGCCGGGCTGTCGCCTGGAGTGCCTCGATCAAGGCGCAAGTGGTCAGCGAGGATGAAAAGGAAGAGGGAAAGCGGGTGATCCTGAATTACGGACATACTGTGGGCCATGCCCTGGAGGCAGCCACCGGATACGAGCGTTTCCTCCATGGTGAGGCAGTGGCTATCGGCATGATGGTGGCAGCCGGGATAAGCCTGAGGCTCGGGCTGATAGACCGGGAGACGCTGAGGCGGCAGAGATTGTTACTGGAGAGGTTTGGCCTACCAACACAGTGCTCTGAAGTGGCAATGTCTGATATCACCAGAGCGATGGAGCTGGACAAGAAGGTGCGCAACAAAGCTATCCGGTGGGTGTTGCTCGAGGGTATGGGTACGGCAGTGGTGCGCAGCGATGTACCAGAAGACATAGTTATCGGTGCCCTTGATGAGGTGATCGGAAATTGAGAGCCAGCCTGACATATGCGTGGAGAATTACTGACTACATTGAGGTACTGAAGCCGGGTGCCACCTTCCTTTTGACTTTCATCGGTGGGTGTGCAGCAGTCCTAGCTGCCGGTGGGGAGATAGCGGCTGGGAGGCTGGCATTGATCTTACTGGCCATTGCTCTGGGGAGCGCTGGCTGTAATGGGCTTACCAACTATCTGGATAGGGAAGTAGACGCGCGCATGGTGAGGACTGCCCATCGCGCCCTGCCTTCAGGACGTATCGCCCCCCCACAGAAGGTATTGCCTCTAGTTTTGGGACTTATCCTTGCTGGTCTGGTACTGGCATGGTTTTTGCACCCACTGTGCTTTGTCTTCGGCGCCACAGGTGCCGTGGCTTCTTCTGTATGGAGGAAGACGGTTTCCTGTACTTTCCTGGGCATGGTGGCCAGTTGCAGTCCGGTGCTCATTGGCTGGCTGGCGGTTAAGCCCGCCTTTGACCTTCAGATCTTGCTTCTCTGTCTTTTGGTGGTGGTGTGGGTGCCGCTGCATGTGTGGAGCGTGATGATAGCCAATCGGGAGGACTATCTGGGCGCCGGCTTGAACTATTTTCCGCTAAGCTGGTCGGTGAGAAATGTGGTGAAAACGTTATTTGGTTTAGCGTTACTCCTGTGCGTGATTTCAGTCCTGCTCTATTTCACAGGCCTCCATTTGCTGTATTTAGTGGTGGCAGGCGTTTTTGGCCTGGCCATGGTCGTTGCCAGTGGCAACCTGCTGTTTTCGACGACGGCGAAGTCCGCCTGGCGGCTTTATAAATTGTCTGCCTATCCTTACCTGGGAATCGTATTCTTAGCTGTAGCTCTTGACGCCTGGTTGTTCTGAAAGGTGACTAATTTCAGAGTGGCGAAGACCTGCGGCGCCACAGGGGCGCGATTGGGCGAGATCAGCACGGCCCACGGAGTGGTGAATACGCCGGCGTTTTTGCCTGTGGGCAGCCGAGGCACGGTGAAGACGCTTACTTCCGATGACCTCCGCGATGTCAAGGTGAGCATGGTGCTGGCAAATGTGTACCACCTGTATCTTAGACCCGGGGTGGACGTCATCGAGAGATCGGGTGGGCTGCACAAATTTATGAGATGGGGAGGTCCGATACTCACCGATAGCGGTGGTTATCAGGTGTTCAGCATGGCGAGGCTCTGCCGGCTGGACGACGCAGGTGTAGTTTTTCGCTCGCACATCGATGGCAGCGAGCACCGGTTTACTCCTGAGACTGTTATTGAGCTTCAGGAGAGAATGGGTGCTGATATCATCATGCCTCTGGACCACTGCCCGCCGTCCAGCGCCAGTACCGAAGAGATAGTTGAGGCAGTACGACGGACATATTGCTGGGCTGTGTCCTCCAAAAGAAGCCATAAAAAGCCGGGGCAGATGCTTTTCGGCATCGTCCAGGGTGGGCTTTTCCCCGAGCTGCGGCAGCGGGCAGCCAGGGATATCGTCTCGCTTGACTTCGATGGATATGCCATTGGGGGGCTCAGCCTGGGTGAGCCGAAGTCGGTAATGTGGTCGGTGGTGGCCGAAACGGTGCCGTTGCTGCCTGCGGACAAACCGCGTTACCTCATGGGTGTAGGCTCGCCCGAGGACGTAATAGAGGGGGTTAGCGGTGGCATAGACCTTTTCGACAGTGCATTGCCCACACGGGTCGCCCGGAATGGGGCGCTGTTTACTGCCAGTGGTAGGCAAAATATCACCAGGGCCAGCTTCAGGGATGATGAGTCGCCAGTGGACCCTGAGTGCGATTGTTACACCTGCCGTAATTTCACAACAGCTTATCTACACCATCTCTTTCGCTGTGACGAGCTGCTGGTTTATCGGTTGGCCACCATCCATAATGTGCGTTTCATGATGAGGTTGATGGAGAAGATAAGGGAAGCCATAAAGGAAGATACCTTCGATGAATTCAAGAGGGAGTTCCTTGCCAGCTACCGGACTACAGACGAGGAGCTGAGGATAGCCCAGAAGCAAAAGTGGCTGAGCACGGGCCATGGCCGTGATAAGGGCATGAGGGGTTAGATAGGCAGGGGCGTGCCGTCACCCGAGGGTAATTGGCCACCGTCTTCTCCGGCAGCCAAATTGAATTGAAAAGCTACTGTGGGCTATAATTTCGCCGCTAAGGAGGTCACTGTTGCTAAAAAGTCATAGCTGTGGTGAGTTGAGGAGAGGGCATGCCGGTCAGACGGTATCACTTGCCGGCTGGGTACACCGGCGCCGTGACCACGGCGGTCTAATATTCATTGACCTGAGAGACAAAGAGGGGATTGTCCAGGTGGTGTTCAACCCCGAGGTTTCAGAGGAGGCCCATCAGGTGGCCAGCGAATTTCGTAATGAGTATGTTGTTCAGGTGAGTGGCAAGGTAGCCTTGCGTCCTAAGGGCACGGAGAACCCAAAGCTACCAACCGGGGAGATAGAGGTGATCTCCGAGCAAGCCAGGGTGTTGAACACCGCAAAAACGCCACCGTTTTACATAAATGAGGATGTACCCATAGATGAGAACTTGAACCTGAAGTATCGGTACCTTTATCTGCGGCGCCCGAGGGTGAAGGAGAATATTATACTTCGTCACAGGGTGGTGAAGTTCATCCGCGATTTCCTTGATGCCAGGGGCTTTGTTGAGATTGAGACGCCGATATTGATAAAGAGCACCCCCGAGGGGGCACGGGACTATTTGGTGCCCAGCCGCCTGTATCCGGGCAGGTTCTACGCTTTGCCTCAGTCGCCACAGCAGCTAAAGCAGCTACTTATGGTGGCCGGTTTTGAAAAGTATTATCAGATAGCGCGCTGTTTTCGGGACGAGGACCTGCGGGCTGACAGGCAGCCGGAGTTTACCCAGCTTGACATTGAGATGAGCTTTATAGACGAAGAAGATATATTGCAATTGCTTGAGGAGATGTTCACCTCCCTGGTGGAGACGGTGAAGCCAGACGTGAGGGTGATAAAGCCGTTCCCGCGCCTTTCTTATGCCGAGGTGATGGAGCGCTATGGTACCGATAAGCCTGATATTCGTTTCGGGCTGGAGCTAAAGGACATTTCAGCTATAGTGGCCGAATCTTCTTTTTCCGTGTTTCGTTCCACCGTCAAAAGTGGTGGCACGGTAAAGGCCATCTGTCTGCCCGGTTGCGCCGGCTATTCAGGTAAGCAAATAGAGGAGCTGACACAGCTCGCCCGTTCCTACGGGGCTAAAGGGCTGATAACTTTAGCCTTGCCTGCTGATGAGGCCGTTGAACAGTTGTCACCAGAAAAGGTCAGGTCCGTGGCGAGCAAGCATTTGAGCGAGGGTGAGCTGAGGGCTATTCTGCGTAAGTGCGAGGCAAGACCTGGGGACCTGGTCATTATCGTGGCAGATGAACCGAAGGTGACGAACAAGGTACTGGACGAGCTCAGGAGGGAGATGGGACGCCGGCTGAATCTGGCTGCGCCTGACCTGCTGGCATTCCTGTTTGTAATTGATTACCCGTTGCTGGAGTGGAACGAGGAACTTGGGCACTGGGAGCCGATGCACCATCCCTTCACTGCACCGCGCGAGGAGGACATACCCCTGTTGGATACGGAGCCGGCGAAAGTGCGCGCCCGTCACTATGATATCGTGTGTAACGGCTACGAACTTTCCAGTGGCAGCATCAGGATACATACCAGGCCTCTCCAGGAGAAGATGTTCCGCCTGCTGGGCTACAAAGATGATGAGATCCAGGAGCGTTTCGGGCACCTCCTCGAGGCGTTTGATTATGGGGCGCCACCGCATGGTGGCATTGCCCCGGGCATCGACCGCCTGGTGATGTTGTTGGCCAGGGCTGACAACATACGGGAGGTCATAGCTTTCCCCAAGAACCAGAGCGCTGTCGATGTGATGAGCGGCTCACCATCTCCGGTAGCGCAGTCTCAGCTTGACGAGCTTCACCTTATGGTGAAGCTGGATGATGCCGCGAAATAGCAGCTTGAGCGCAATTCCAGATAAACTGGTATAATTTATTAACCCGAAGGAGACGTCGTCGGAATGAAAGTGTCTACTGAACCAATGCAGAACAGCCAGGTGCTGCTGAACATCGAAATGGAGACCGGTGAGGTGGACAAGTACCTTGATAGGGCTTATCAGCGCCTGGCCAAGCGGGTATCGGTACCCGGGTTCCGTAAGGGCAAGGTGCCAAAGGAGGTGCTGGTGCGCTATGTGGGTAAGGAGGCACTGTTCCGCGAGGCACTGGAGGACCTCATACCCGAGGTTTATGCTGAGGCTGTGGAAAGTCAGGAGATCGAGCCCATTGCCGAACCATCGTTCGAAATAGTCCAGACCGAGCCGCTGATATTCAAGGCGGTGGTGCCGCTCAAGCCAACGGTAAGGCTCGGCGATTACAATCAGATCAAAATCGAGACCCAACCGGTCGAGGTCACTGATGCTGAGATAGACGCAGTGCTGGAACAGCTCCGTGAGGAGCATGCCGTGTTGTCCCCAGTGGAACGCCCGGTGGCCATAGGCGATGAGGTGACGCTGGACGTGCAGGAGGTGCGGGAGGGGAAATCGATACCGCTCCGTCAGGACCTGGTCTATGAGGTGCGGGCGGGCTCGCGGCTGCCCCTGCCGGGGTTTGCTGAAAGTCTGGTTGGTATAAGCAAGGGCGAGGAAAAGGAGGTCACCCTGTCATATCCTGCTGATTATGAGGTTGCGGAGCTTGCCGGCAAGGAGCATGTGTTCCGGGTGACCATCAAAGACGTAAAGGAGAAAAAGTTACCAGGGTTGGACGACGAGTTTGCCAGAATGGTGGGCAGTGACAATCTAGCCTCGCTGCGGACCAGGATAGCGGATGCCATCAGGGCCAGGAAGGAATTGATGGCGCGTCTGGATGCGGAGAAAAGGATAATGGACGCGCTTGTGAAAGTTGGCCAGGTGGAGTACCCGCCGGTCCTGGTGGAGGCGGAGATCGACCGTCTGCTTGTAGACGAAGCCAGACATTTTGCTGAAGGGGTCACCGGGCTGGAAAGGTACCTGAGGGCGCTGGGTAAGACGATGGCCGACCATAGGGAGGAGCTGCGTGCCGATGCGACACAGCGGCTGGTGCGCTCACTGGTCTTGGATGAAGTTGTGGAAGCTGAAAAGGTTGAAGTGACCGATTCGGAGGTCGAGGAAGAGATAGAGCGGATGGTGGCAAATGCCGGAGAGGGAGCTGAGAGGGTGAGAGAGGCTTTCAACTCTGACGATAGGAAGGAATCGGTGCGGCGGTTCCTTAAACGACGTAAGACCATGGACATTTTGCTGGAGCGACTGGTGGTGAAGGCAGGTTGAGTTACTTTAAGGAGGTGTGACAGATGATGGAAAGGTTTCAGAGCATCATACCGATGGTCATCGAGACTAGCGCCCGCGGGGAACGGGCCTTCGATATATATTCACTGCTCCTCAAGGAGCGCATTGTATTCTTGGGCACGCCGATTAACGATCAGGTGGCGAACCTTATCATTGCCCAATTGCTCTATCTGGAGCACGAAGATCCCGACAAGGACATAAACCTGTACATCAATTGTCCCGGTGGTATCGTCAGTGCTGGCTTGGCCATTTATGATACCATGCAGTTGATCCGTCCAGATGTATCGACCATCTGTGTGGGGATGGCGGCAAGCATGGGGACGTTGATCCTTTGCGCCGGGGCAAAGGGAAAGCGGTATGCTTTGCCCCACGCCACTATTCATATGCACCAGGCGTTAGGTGGTGCTCAAGGCGCGGCAGCAGATATAGCGATAGCTGCCAAGGAGATCATGCGGCTGCAGGACCTGATCCGCAGCATATTGGCCAAGCATACAGGTCAGCCGATAGAGAAAATTGCCCATGATACTGACCGCGACTTCTACCTGGGTGCGGAGCAGGCTGTAGAGTATGGCATCATCGACGAAATCCTACGGAGACCGGGCGACAAGCAACTGGCAAAGAAGTGAGCGCGGGGTTCAATCTGCAAGCGGGTAGCCGGCGCGTTTAAAGAAAGCCCGTGATAACTGCTCTGGGGTGGGAAATCCCCTTCTGCCCCCGGGTGCTGAGATTACGAAGCGTGCTACGATATCACCCAGCAGACCGCATTCATTCAGGTTTTTATTTCTCAACATACCGAAAAGGAACCCGGAGGCAAAGGCGTCTCCAGCCCCTGTAGTTTCGATATTCTCCAGCGTCTCGTCTGCACTGGTTACCTGGTGTTCCGCCTGCCGGGTGCAGATATAGCTGATTAATTTTTTGCCGTTGCCAAGGGGGATGCCTCTGCCTAGGGTGACCACCACTATATCGCTGCCCAGCTGGACAAGTTTTTCAGCCCCTGTTTTGAAGTCTTTCCCTGTAAGCAATTCTATTTCCTCGCGGTTCAGAAAGACGATGCGCGAGCGCTCCAGCAAAGGTAAAAGCACCCTCAGGCCCTTTGAGGCGTAGAGCATGCCCGGCGCGAAGCTGAGCTTTGTCCGGCCTGTCAGGTTGCTTGCCGCCTCTAACTGCAGGTAGAGCTGCCTATCTTCGGCGAACGAAGAGAAGTGGGCTATTTGTGGACTGTTCAGGTAGTCCGTATCAATATCCTGGCTGTCGAGCAGGCTGTTAGCCCCGGGCAGAAGGTATATGGCGCGCCTTCCCTTCTTATCGCTGAAGCAAAATGCCAGGCCTGTTTTCGCTGCCTTCTTAATGTGAATGTGGCTTATATCCGTACCGACGGCTTTGAGGTCGCGGATGAGCTTTCTGCCTTCGGCGTCATTGCCCACAGCACCGATGAAGCCGGTGCTAATGCCGAGCTTGGCAAGTCCGTAGATGGTATTGGCTGCGGAGCCACCGGGGGCGGGGATGAAATCCGTCACCATAGCTTCGCCGTCAGCGACGGTTTCGGCCACACGACAGATATAGTCGAGGTTCATGGCACCGAAGCCAATTACCGCGATCTCGTTGGTCTCAATCAACGTTCACCCCAAGTTGGCTGCCTCCTGTCTGACCAGCCGTCTAATTTTCTGATGGACCTCAAGGGGGGTAGCGATGTCCTCCCTCCCGGACAACCAGTGGAAGTGGTTCCTGTTGTCAGAGCCGCCGATTTTCTCTCTTTCTCTGACCAGCTTTTCCACCGCCGGGCGTTTTCCTTTTGCCCAGGTCTCCAGCACCGTCCACAGGTCATCGAGGTGGGTTGATGCCAGTCCCATGGTGGCATAGGGTAGTGCGTACTGGTTGGCGTTGAAGGCTATAGCCAAACCCCCTGCCTGGTCTACGGCCTGTAGTATTTTGAAATCGGTGATGCTATCGCCCACCACCACCCAGGCGGAGAGCGGCTGTTTGTGAGTCTCGGCAAACTGTTTTAATGCCTGTACCTTTCGCGCGCCACCCACGGGCTTTACCCTCTCCATTATTCGTTCCAGGCTCGTCTTCTGGATGTCCTGCCAGTAGAAGCGGTCGAGTCGGTCTTTTATCCAGGCATCGTCTATCGACTGCTGGGCCAATAGCTCAGTCTCGAGGTGTTCAATATGGCGGAAATCGTCTCTGGACACAATCCGCCGTAGTTCATCGATCGGGAATGGGGTACAAGCAACGTTCTGGGAGAAGATGTTAAGCCTGTGGGCAATATGTCGGGCATATTGCTGATAGCTGGTACTGATGCAGAACACCCTCCAACCGGCGGTATTGAGCAGGAAGACAAGCCTGGCTGCCCCGTTGACCAGGGTTGCCTCTCTAGCCAGCGCCGAGACATCGTCCTCTGTTATCCCGTGATAGATCAAAAAGGGGGCGATGAGGGCTAGGGTATCACCCGGTTCATAGCCCGGTCTGGCTTCCAGTGTGAGCAGGTCATCATAGCGACTGATTATTTCAAAGATCTTGTCGCCACCTGGGAAGAGCTTCATCAGCTCGTAGGCGTTGTCCTGAACTGCCAGAGGTCCTTCCAGGTCAAAGGCGATGAACTTCATTTTGCTGCACCATCCTGTTTACTTCCGCAGTAAGGTCATATCCGGCTATCTGTCTACCTTGATCGTCCAACACAGCACCGTCTTTGATCGCGATCTTTTTTTCGGCAAGTGCCTTCAGTGTGGTTACTATCAGAGGCAGCTCTCTGGCAACGCCGTGCTGGCGTATGAGCTGGAAGAGCTCATTTTGTTCGCCCTCCTCCCTTGTTATGTCTGCCACCGAGCGGTTGTCCAGTTTTTGCCACAGCCTGTCGAACTGCCCACCTATGATGGGAAAGGTGCAGTAGGTGACCACTGGGCCGCTGTCCAATTGTGGTGTCACCAGATGCATCATTACGCCGGTCTCTTTGGCTTTGTCTTCTATCAGTTTCCAAATGACCTCTTGCCAGGTACCCTTGGGACCGCCCGGTTTTGCCGGATGGAGGTTGATCATATTGTACTGCCGGCACATCTCATTGCCCACAATGAGCATATAGCCTGCGAGGACGCAGAGGTCTGGCTTGAAGCCTTGAAGTAGTCTCATCACCTGCCGGTCGTATTCCAGGCGCCACAATGGAAGTCCTGTCTCCGGGTCCGTGCCCTCAATCTTGTCAGCCAGTTTTTTCTGGAACTGTTTCGATGAAAGGCAGACTAGCGGGATGCCATAGCTTTCGACCAGTTTGAAGAACAGGTCGCTTTGCTCCGACTCGCCGGGCTCACGGTTGCTGAAGACGAATGACAGTCTGGCAGGTATGTTGCCGCTCTGGATATGCTGGTATACTGTCTGGAGAAGCAGTCTGGCTGCTTCATCCCTGCCCGTGGAGAACCAACCCAGATCCAGCATCAGCGCCTTAGAATAATTGTTTTTTCAGCCTTGCCCAGGTGCTATGGAAGTGGACGATCGGGCTTGACCTGTTGCCGCTGATCTTTCCCTGTTCCAGTGAGGCGATGAAGCCCTCTTTATCGTTGAAGTCTGGCATCTCTATATAGGCATTGCCGATTTCCTGTGGCGAATGGGCATCGCTGCCAGCACTTGCTAGCTTGCCGTACTTGTGAGCTAGCTGCCAGGCTTTATCGGTGCTGGTGGGCGAGAGGCTGCGGGCATTGAAGACCTCGACTATATCCACCTGCGGCATCAGGCTTTCAAAAAGGGAGTCTCTGGAGGCGGACAGCCGCACTGTATCGTAGGGGTGCGGGATACATACCAGGCCCCCCTGCGACTTGATGCGGCTTATTGTTTCTTCCAGGGAAAGCCCGCTGGGAATATGGTGGCTGAGGAACAATCCGATGAGCTCACCGCCGGAGGTCAGGATCTCTTCTCCGACGATCACCTTGAATGGGGCAATTTCTCTCATATGCAGGGCACCTTCGATGGTATTGTGGTCGGTGATGGCAAGGCAATTAATGCCCACCTTGAGGCAACGGTCAATTATCTGCTCCAGGGGCATAGCGCAGTCCATAGAATAGCAGGTGTGGAGATGGAGGTCGGCCCTTATTCTCTGGTTCAACTTATCCTCTCCAGGTACTCCCCGGTCCTGGTGTCGACTTTGATCACGTCGCCGTTGTTGATAAACAATGGCACCTTGATGGTGATGCCTGTTTCCAGCTTGGCTGGCTTGCTGCCGGCGGTGGCGGTATCACCTTTGAACCCGGGCCCGGTCTCCACCACCTTCAGCTCCACTGCGACCGGTAGTTCGATGCCAACAGCTTTACCTTGGTGGGTCAGTATCTCCAGGTTCAAGTCTTCTTTTAGATAGTTCAAAGCATCACCGAGCATCGACTTGTCCAGCGGTATCTGCTCGAAGGTCTTTGTGTCCATAAAGTAGTAGAGGTGCCCATCGTTATAGATATACTGGACGGGGCGGTGTTCCAGGAAGGCCCGTTTGAATTTTTCGCTGGCCTGGAACGAACGCTCCGTTATGTAGCCGGCGCGGAGGTCGCGTAGCTTGAGCCTGACCTGTGCCGAGCCGCGCCCCATTTTGATGTGCTGGTAGTCGAGCACCTGGTAAAGGTTCCCGTCCAGCTCGATGGTGATGCCTTTTTTCAGTTCACCGGCGTCTATCATCTGGTGAGCAGACCTCCTGATGTGGTATTGGCTATTTTAGCAGACCGCGACAGCGGCCTGGCTTTGCCACCTTGCATAACTACCGTGTCCTCGATCCTTATGCCACCCCAGCCCGGTATGTATATCCCCGGTTCAATGGTAAACACCATGTTGTCCTGCAACACGTCGGGCGAGTCGGGGGAGAGACGGGGTAGCTCATGAGGGTTGAGCCCGACGCCGTGCCCCAGTCCGTGCCCGAATTTTTCTCCATAGCCAGCCTGTTCGATGATGGTCCTGGCAAGATTGTCTGCCTCGTTGCCAGTCATTCCAGCGGTGATGGTGGCAATAGCGGTAAGCTGTGCACCGAGGACGATGTCGTAGATTCTGGCGAATACCCCGTCCTCGCTGCCGAGGACGATGGTGCGGGTCAAATCACTGCAATAACCATTGATGCGAGCCCCAAGGTCGATGACTATGGGCTCGTTTTCTCGGATGCGTTTCTCGGATGCGCGGGCATGCGGTAGCGCTGAATTGGGGCCCGAGGCGACGATGATATCGAAAGGTACGGTCTCGCTCCCCTGATTGCGGAGGAATTTCTCCACCTCCCAGGCAACCTCCTTCTCAGTGATGTTGGGGCGGATGATGGACCTAGCGTGTTCGAAGGCGGCGTCAGCAAGCGCTGCTGCTGCGGTGATGCTATCTATTTCCTCCTTGTCTTTGATGGCACGTAGCGATTCCACCACGTTGTCCGTGGGTGTGAGCTTGATGCCACAATTTCTCAGCACGGTGCGCAACTTTTGATAGGTGGCGAAGGGGAGGTAGTTTGACTCGAAGCCGATTTTCCTGGCACCCAAATTGACAGCCAGCTCTGGCAACCATTTTGCGGGCTCGCCTTTGATGTGTACTACCTCAAATTCCGTTGCTTCCTGCTGGGCCTGTTCCACATATCTGAAGTCGACAGCCAGCAAGGCGCTTTTCTGAGATATGATCAGCCAGCCGGTGGAGCCGCGGAAATTGGACAGATAACGGCGGTTTTCCGGGTGCGCGATAAAGAGCGCATCCAGTCCCAGGTCTGCCAGTGATTGACGCAGCTTTGCCAGTCGGTTCATGACCGTCCTGTTTCTTTAAGCACACTAGCCAGATATTGTAGTGCCAGCAGGTAGCCCTGCCAGCCCAGTCCGCTTATCTGCCCGGTGACCACGGGGGCGGTTACCGATTTTTGTCGCCACTCCTCCCGGGCGTAAATATTTGACAGGTGCACCTCAACGCAGGGGAGCGCTACATCGGCAAGCACATCGCGCAGCGCCAGACTGTAGTGCGTCAAAGCCCCGGGGTTAATGATCATCCCGGCGGCTTCCAAGTAGTTTTGCTGGATGAAATCGATGATGGCGCCCTCGCTGTTGGACTGAAAGCAGACCACCTCAATGCCGAGTTTCTTGCCCTCGGCCTTCAACCTTCTCTCGATTTCCGGAAGCGTCTTAACCCCATAAAGCTTTGTATCCCTTTTGCCCAGTAAGTTCAGGTTCGGGCCATTGATCACCAGCACCTTTTTCATGTTTTGACCTCTACTCTTTCTATTTCGTCCAGCTCCCCCTTATAATCGCAGGCGATGCATTTTACCAGATTTTTCCTCCAGGTGGTAAGTATGTTACCACAGTCCGGGCAGCGCTGTGGTAGTGGTCTTCGGTTGAGGGTAAAGTCGCAATCGGGATATTTTGTGCAGGCATAGAAACGGCGTTTCTTTTTACCTATCTTTTCCACGATTTCGCCGTTGCAACCGGGCCTGGGACAGGTGACGCTCGTCCTCACCAGGAAGGGTATGGTCTTTTTGCACTCCGGGTAGCGACTGCAGGCGAGGAACTTACCGTAGCGTCCTATCCTGACGACCATCGGGCTGCCACACTCGGGGCAGAGCTCTTCTGTGGGTCTGACCACCTTGATTTTGTTTATGTTTTTCTGCGCCTCTGTCACCATCTTCTCAAACGGCCCGTAGAACTCCTTCACCACCGATAGCCACTGCTTTTTTCCCCGGGCGACGTCGTCCAGCTCTTCTTCCATGCGTGCCGTGAAGTCGAGCTCGACTATTTTAGGGAAATGCTGGGTGAGCAGGTCACTAACCACTATGCCGATCTCGTCAGGACGGAACCGCCCGTTCTCTTTGTAGACATAGCCGCGTTCCTGGATGGTGGCGATGATGGGGGCGTAGGTGCTGGGGCGGCCTATGCCCTTCTGTTCCAGGGCTTTGATCAGGGTGGCCTCGGTGTAGCGGGGTGGTGGCTGAGTGAAGCACTGTTGTGGTATCAGCTCCAGCAAGCGGAGCGGGTCACCGGGCGTGAGCCCGGGGAGGGGACTGGCTATGGTATCCTCCGCAGTGTCTTCGTCCTTGTCCTCGGTGTACAGGGTGAGAAAGCCGGGGAACTTAACTGTGTAGCTGGTGGTTCTGAACAGGTAACTCCTGTCTGTGTTCTCCGCCTTTGCCTCTACATCCAGTGTAGCCATATCAAGAACGGCTGCAGCCATCTGGCTTGCCACCATCCTCTTCCAGATTAGCTCGTACAGTCTGAACTGGTCTGGCGTCAGGAATGGGCGGACGGCCTCTGGCTCTCTGTGGGCCCTGGTAGGTCTGATAGCCTCGTGCGCCTCCTGGGTCCATTTAGTTTTTTTGGCCTTCTCGAAGGTACGCGCATGAGGTGGCAAGTATGGAGCACCGAACTTTTCCTTGATGAACTGCCTGGTCTCAGCCAGGGCACTGGCAGCCACATGGGTGGAGTCGGTGCGCATATAGGTGATCAGCCCCACCGGACCCTCATCGCCGAGGGGGATGCCCTCATAAAGTTGCTGGGCAATGGCCATGGTGCGCTGGGCAGTGAAGCGTAACTTGCGCCAGGCCTCCTGCTGTAAGGTGCTGGTGGTGAACGGTGGCGCCGGCTGTCGCAATACCTCCTTTACCTGCAGTGACTTGACATAATATTTGGAAGTTCTGAGTTGGGACTGGAGTTCCTCAGCCTTTTCCCTGTTGGGTATTTCGATTTTGGTGCCATCGGCGAAGCCTACAAGTAGAGCCCTGAAGCTTTGGCTGGTATCCTCTGCTGGCATTTTGGTCAGCTCAGCTTCTATCAGCCAGTACTCGATGGGGACGAAGTTCTGGATCTCTCGCTCGCGGTCGACGATCATCCGGAGGGCGGCTGACTGGACGCGGCCAGCGGACAGTCCTCTCTGCACCTTTCGCCACAGCAGCGGGCTTAGCATGTAGCCGACGAGCCGGTCGAGGAGACGGCGTGCCTGCTGCGCGTTGACCAAGTTCATATCGATGGAGCGGGGCTGCCGAAATGCCTCCTCAACCGCCTCTTTAGTTATCTCATGGAAGACGACCCGGTATACAGACTTGCCGTTATTGTCCAGTTTCAGGGCTTTGACTAGGTGCCAGGAGATGGCTTCCCCCTCGCGGTCGGGGTCGGTTGCCAGATAAACTGCTGAGGCTCCTTCGGCTGACCTTTTGAGCTCGCTGACCACCTGTTTCCTCTGCGGGATTATCAAGTACTTAGGGGTAAATCCGTTGGCGATATCTATGCCCAGCTCTTTTGTTGGCAGGTCACGGACATGCCCCAGGGATGCTTTCACCGTATATTCACTGCCCAGCATCCTGCTTATTGTCCTGGACTTGGCTGGTGATTCAACGATGACCAGCTTCATCAGTTACCTTCCCTCACTCCTCTTGCCAGCACGTAGTTCATGCCACCGACCTGTTTCACCATGCCCTTGAGCTCCATCATCGCCAGCACGCTGCTGACCACTCCCGCCCCTAACCCGCTGGCGCGACAGATATCGTCTATATGGATGGGCTCGTGGGATATCTGCTTGAGCAGGCGGGACTCCATCTCGTTGGTGGGGAGCATTTCCTTCATCTCTATCTGCCGGGGGATGATGGTCAGGTTCAGCTCCTCAAGTATGTCCATGTAGTCCTGCACCAGTTTGGCACCTTCCTTGATAAGGCGGTTGGTGCCGCGGCTGGCGGGTGACAGGATGCTTCCGGGGATGGCGAACACCTCTCTGTCCTGTGCCAGTGCCAGTTCGGCAGTTATCGTAGCACCGCTGCTTTCACCTGCCTCCACCACCAGCACGCCGAGGCTCATCCCGCTCATAATACGGTTCCTTCTGGGGAAATTTTCAGCTTTGGGCTTGGTGCCCAGGGGATATTCACTGACCAGGGCGCCATGTTCCATGATATCGCGGGCCAGACGGGCGTTCTCTGCCGGGTACACAATGTCCAGCCCACAGCCGAAGACGGCAATGGTCCTGCCGCCAGCCTCGAGGGCGGCGCGATGGGCGATGGAATCGATGCCTCGAGCCAGCCCGCTGACAATGGTTATCCCGTTTTGTGCCAGGTCGCCCACTATTTCCTCGGTCACCTGGCGCCCGTATATGGTTGACCTCCTGGTGCCCACCACCGCCAGGCAGACCTCGTCCTCGGGGAGGAGTTCACCGCGCACATAGAGCACCGGAGGGCAATCGTAGGTCTCTTTGAGCCTCCATGGGTACTCAGGCGATTCGCAGGTCAGCACCTTCACCCTGTATTGTTGCAATTTTTCCATCTCCGCTTCTGGGTCTATTTTGTGTCTGAGGAGAGCAACGGCTTCAGCAGACCTGGTGTCCAGCCCGGCTTTTTCCAGCTCCTTCGCCGGCGCCTTCCAGGCATTTTCCAGGCTGGAGAAATATTCCAGCAACCGGGCGAGCTTTACCCGGCCGATGCCCGGTATCCTGGAAAAACTGACCCAATATTTCAGCTCTTCCTTAGCTGTCATTTGAAGCTGACACATTGTAACACAGGAAGACAACACGGACAAAAGGTGGTTTTTCGGAAAAACTGTGGTCTTGAGTGGCGAAGGTTTGTACCGCCATGTCTGGTCGTTGGTTTTTGGGCTATAATGGTCTGGGGGTGAGACATGGGCGAACATAGTTGCCCATGATGTGGGCACGAGCGGTGATAAAGCGGTCCTGGTGGATGTTGAAGGGCATGTCCGTGGCAGGGTGGTTGAGCCTTATCAAACTTTCTACCCCAGGGCCGGCTGGGCAGAGCAGGAGCCTGAGGACTGGTGGCGGGCAGTGACGCGGGGCACCAGAGGGCTTCTGGAGACCACTGGTGTTTCGCCGAAGGACGTGCTATGCGTTACTTTCAGCACACAGATGATCAATGTCGTGCCTTTGGGCGCAGCCGGGGAGGTACTGCGCCGGGCTATCATCTGGATCGACAACCGTGCCGGTGAGCAGGCGGAGAAGATAATGGGCAAGTTTGCCGGCGCCAGGATGTTTGCTCTGATCGCCGGTGCCACCCTGAACGGGAAGGACGGACTGCCGAAATTGCTCTGGCTCAAGGAGAAGGAGCCCCAGGTATATAACAGTATGTCGTGCTTTGTGGATGTTGCCGGGTATTTGTTCTACCGCAGCACGGGCAACATAGCTATGGAGTGGAGCGGTGCCTCCGTTTTTGGCATAGATTTGAAGAAAAAGGTCTGGCGAGCAGTCTGTTCAAGTACATAGGACTCGACCCGGCGAAGTTCCCACCACTGGTCCGGTCCGTTGATAAAGTCGGCAGCCTCACCCCGACCGCAGCCCGGGAGTGCGGCCTACTGGAGGGCACGCCAGTTATCGCCGGTGCCGGGGATGCCCCCTGTGCCCTTATCGGTTCCGGTGCTGTGGAGGAGGGCGATGGACATGTCTGTCTGGGTACATCGGGGTGGGTGGGGGTGACCACAAAGCGCACCCCAACAGGGAAGAGCGGTGTAGCGACGATCCAGTCTGCGGACCCGGACAAAACATTTCTCATTGCCGAGACCGAGGCTGCCGGCGCCTGTCTCCAGTGGCTGGCTGAGGAAATCTATGGCAGGGAAAAGGCAGAGCTGGGTGTGCCCGGGGTCTATGCTGTTATGGACGATGAGGTGGCGGGGGTGCCACCGGGCGCGCACTGCGTGCTGTTTACCCCGTGGATTTATGGCGAACGGGCGCCGGTAAACGATTGCTATGTCCGGGCTGCCTTTTTAAATCTGAGCGGGGAACATAAGCGCAGTGATTTGCTACGTGCTGTCTATGAGGGTGTGGCTTACAATGTCAGATGGCTGGTGGACATTGTGGAAGAGGGGTTCAAGTTTCCTCTACCAGTATTGCGGGTGATCGGTGGCGGTGCCCGGAGCAGGCCCTGGATGCAGATTTTGGCAGATGTTACCGGACGCAGGGTCGAGGCGGTGGCCAACCCTCAGGAATCTGGTGCGGGGGGCGGCGCTGGTGGCTGGGGTAGGGCTGGGCATCTACCCCAATTTTGCATCTCTGAAGAAGGTGGTCAGGGTGGACGGATCTTCCAGCCACAAGCGGAAAATCGGGAAATCTATGACACCCTTTTTCAGGCTTACCAGCAGGTGTACCGCAATCTGCGTAGCTTTTACCGAAGACCGAACAGGGACAGGTTCAACAGGTCTGTCCAATGATGAAGGAGGAGGTGGCAATATGGTAGAGGAACTGGAAAACAGGCTCAAGCCGTATAAAGGTAAGCTACCAACTTATGTCCGTCTACCTGAGGTCGGGCGTGGCAGGGTAGAGATATTGAGGGAGATGGAAGAGCTGGCTGCTATAGAGAGGGCGAAATGGCAGAAGGGGTTTGCCTCCGGGGCGGTGTACCATGGGGATGAGGAGTACATCGATTTCCTCTGCCGTGCCTATGCCATAAGTTCCCAGAGCAACCCTCTCCATGCCGATCTCTGGCCCAGCACGGTGAAATATGAGGCGGAGATCGTTTCCATGACGGCAAACATGCTGGGGGGCGGACGTTGCTGGGGGGCAGCACCGGCGAGGATGAGATATGTGGCACGGTGACCTCCGGTGGCACCGAGAGCATCCTGCTTGCCATGAAAACTTACCGCGACTGGGCAAGGGAGAAAAGTGGTATCATGGCACCGGAGATGGTGTTGCCTTCCAGCGCCCATGCCGCTTTTGATAAGGCAGCCCAGTATTTCGGCATCAAAATTGTGCGTGTCCCTGTCGGTACCGATTTCAGGGCGGATGTGGCGGCGATGAAGGAGGCGATCACTGACAACACAGTGGTGGTGGTTGGCTCTGCGCCCAGCTTTCCCCATGGGGTCATTGACCCCATTGAAGAACTATCCGAGCTGGCCAGGGAGAGAGGGACCGGCTTTCACACCGATGCCTGTCTCGGTGGTTTCTTGCTCCCCTGGGCGGAGAGGCTGGGCTATAAGGTGCCGCCTTTCGACTTCAGGTTACCTGGTGTCACCTCTGTCTCGGTGGACACCCACAAATATGGTTATGCCCCCAAGGGGACCTCGGTCATACTTTATCGCGGGTGGGAACTGCGGCGCTTCCAGTATTTCAAAGTTACCGACTGGTCCGGCGGGCTTTATGTCTCACCGACCATTGCCGGCAGCCGTCCTGGCGGTCTGATAGCGGCCTGCTGGGCGGCGATGGTCAGCATGGGGGAGAGCGGCTATCTTGAAGCCGCCAGAAGGATACTGCAGGCAGCGGATGAGATAAAGGCGGGGATCTCCAGTATAGCCGAGCTGCATATCCTAGGCGAGCCGCTGTGGAATATTGCTTTCAGTTCAGACACCCTGGACATCTACAGGGTTATGGACTTTATGAGCGGCCGCGGCTGGAGCCTTAACCCTTTGCAAAGACCGCCAGCCGTGCACATATGCGTTACCCTCAGGCATGCTCAGGCAGGGGTAGCGGAACGGTTTATCCAGGACCTCAGGGCTGCTGTGGAGCATGTGAAGAAGAACCCTCAGCAAGAAGGTGGCATGGCGCCCATATATGGCATGGCGGCTACTATTCCTGACAGGAAGGTAGTGGCTGAGCTGCTGGACGGGTATCTGGACACACTATACTCGGTGTGAGCGACCGGTCCTGATAGCTGGCGGAGAGGGTGGGATTCGAACCCACGGTCGCTGTAAGGCGACACGCGCTCTCCAGGCGCGCCTGATAGACCGCTCCAGCACCTCTCCATATACTATGCTGGCGGAGAGGGTGGGATTCGAACCCACGAGGCTCATCACCTACCGCTTTTCGAGAGCGGCTCCATAAACCACTCGGACACCTCTCCCCGCCCGTTTTAAGATTATACAACATACGGTGGTCGATTTCAGGGCCATGCCGATTTTACTCAGCGGTTGTCGTTGACAATCTCTGTTAAGGTGTGCTGTAATAAGCCAATTTCCCCCACCTGAGAAAAATGCAGAGGAGGCGTTGTTCAATGGCTAACCCGATTGTTGAAACCGTTTATGGCAAAGTCCAGGGTATTACCGACGATGGCGTTCATGTTTTCAAGGGCATTCATTACGGGGCGTCAACTGGCGGGAAAAACCGCTTCATGCCACCTCAGCCGCCGAAGCCGTGGAAGGGAGTGAAGGAGGCTACCGAATACGGACCTTCCTGCTGGCAACCTCCTGAGGCTGTTACCAGAATGGGCTTCTGGGGGGCTACCGGTGTTGAATCTATGAGCGAGGACTGTTTGGTGCTCAATGTGTGGACGAGGGGGCTGAAGGACAACCGTAAACGTCCGGTGCTGGTGTGGATTCATGGCGGTGGTTTCCGCACCGAATCGGCAAATCATGCCCCGTTCTATAACGGTTATTTTCTGGCGAAGGCACACGATGTTGTTGTGGTTTCGGTGAACCACCGACTTGGTATCTTCGGCTACCTGCATCTCGGTGAGATACTCGGTGAGCAATATGCTGCCTCAGGAAACAGCGGTATGCTTGACCTGGTAGAGGCGCTGAAATGGGTGCGCGACAACATTGCTGAATTCGGTGGCGACCCAGGGAACGTTACCATTTTCGGGCAGTCGGGCGGCGGTGCCAAGGTGTCCACACTGATGGCAATGCCGGCGGCGAAAGGGTTGTTCCACCGCGCCATCGTAATGGGCGGGCCTGGGCTGCGGGTGAAGACCTCTGAGGAGGCTACAAAGCGTGCCAGAGAATTCCTTGAGGTCGTCCATGTGACGCCGCAGCGGACGCACTGGCTTCATGAACTGAAGCCGTATGTCATCTACTCAGCCTGGATGTCGCTCTCGCAAGATGTGGAGATGATGGGTGGGGATATGGCTCCGGTGGTGGATGGCAAAGTTATCCCGGCGCATCCATTTGACCCGGTGGCTGCGCCTACCGCAGCGGATGTGCCTCTCATCATCGGGACGAATAAGGACGAATGGCTGTTCATGATGATGCGCGACCCTCTGTTTGGTAGATATAGCGAGGAGCAGATGCGACAACGGGTAGTGGCGGCGCTTTCCCAGCGCCTCAGCGACAAGATAGCCGTGG
Organism: Chloroflexota bacterium; assembly: GCA_036821185.1. Classification (GTDB taxonomy): domain Bacteria; phylum Chloroflexota; class Dehalococcoidia; order GIF9; family UBA5629; genus CALJTV01. The sequence continues at coordinate 99,716 of DAISKD010000003.1, forward strand.
AGAGGGCTGATGAGTTGATAGCTGGCTACCGGCGCACCCGTCCCGGTGCTACTCCCCATGATATCTTGGCTGCAATCGGCAGTGACCGGATGCGCGTCGCCTCGATCCGTCTGGCGGAACGAAAGATAGCCGGTGGTCCTGCGCCGGTCTACATGTACCTGTTTACATGGGAAAGTGAGGTAACCGGTGGGAGGCTGAAGTCGGCGCACTCCTTCGAAATACCGTTCGTCTTCAACTACATGAATGACCCGTCGGTCCTGTTTGTAGGGAGCAAGCCTGAGCGCTTTAAGCTGGCAGCGGCGATGAGTGGGGCATGGGTGGCGTTTGGTAGAAGTGCTGACCCCAACCATAAAGATATACCCAGGTGGCCTATTTACGATACAAAAGACCGTGCCACGATGTTATTCAACATCGAAAGCAGGATAGAGAACGACCCGTTCGGTGAAGAACGCAAACTGTGGGATGGCATTATATAGTGGCGAATAATTTTTCAATGTCTTACACGAAGATGTGTTCGTCAACCCTTTGCTGGTGAGACAAAAATACAAGGAAGGAGATTTATGAACGATATCGAAGATATCTACCGGGAGATAGCCATCAAGATAACAAAGGAGAAGAACAGGACTCTCCCCAGAGTATTGAAAAAGATTGCCAATTTAGAACAAGCCCGGATCATGCGCGAACTACCTGGCACCGCTGAGGAAATTGCGCAAAAACTGGCAGTGGATGAGGACGCTGTACGTAAAAGCCTGCAAATATTGTACGAGCGTGGACTGGTCACGCCGGGACGGAGCCGCTGGCACCTTGTGAACAACCTGGTTCTGGTAAAAGACCTTGTGGGTTCGGCTAATCCCAAGTATGATGACGATGAGCTTTTTGACCTGCTGCGTGAGATGAGTCTTGAGGACTCAGATAATTTACCAGAGCGTATCAAGGCGGGGGAGGAGATACCGCCTGTAATACAGGGAATGAGGGTTGTACCTAAATGGAGAACCATCAAAGATATTCCGGGCATTTTACCCATTGAAGATGTGCGCGAGATACTCAAAAATCCTCCCATAGTGGTGCATAATTGTCCCTGTCGTGTGGTATACAGGGCGAGACCTTGTAAGGGCACTGTGCCGATCGATATATGCTTGGCTACTGGAAATACAGGTCGAAGATTTCTGGAGCGTAAGGCCGGCAGGGAACTGACCTACGACGAAGCAATCGCTTTGCTGGACAAGCTGGACCAGTTCCCACTGGTGAGCACCACCGGCAACTCAAATATCATGCCTACCATACTGTGCACCTGTTGTGCCGATTGTTGTGGCCTGTTTGTTAAAGCTGCTCGAACGAAGCCAGTGCTTGGGCAGGTACCGTATGCCAAGAGCCGCTTTGTAGTCCAGGATGATCCGGAACAGTGCATTGGCTGTGGAACTTGTGCCGATAACAGGTGTCCGGTGGGTGCCATCACCATGAAGTATTTCCCGGAATTCGGCGGCGAACGTTCATATACTGATGTTGATGAGTGTATTGGCTGTGGTCTGTGTGTGCTCACCTGCCCCAGTGAAGCCCGCAAAATGAAGCTGGTACGACCGCCTGAGCATATACCGTCACCGGCATCTATCTTTGACAGTCTAGCATCGCGGTGAGTTCTGTAGCGGCAAGCGTACTAGCGCACAATACTGACCGTGCGGTTTATGATTACGGTGGCCTGCGCCAGGTGCTGGTCTTGCTTTCTAGGCTAAGTACCGGTATCAGCCCAGAAGGTGCGGCCTAGCTCCGTGGGGACGTGCTCCGGGGGGCGGACCAGTTTCATGGAGCGGGCGTTAGCGGGACAGGTGATGACGCAACTGCCACAGCCCATACATCTCTCGGCATCGATAAAGGCTCGCTCGGCACCAAATTCAGGATAGTACTTCATCTGTGCTGCTCCGAACTGGCATCTCTTTGTCGCGCAGACTTTGCAGGCGCGGCACTTTGCCGGGTCGACAGTAGCTACAAAGCGGCTCGGCGCGTGCGTTTTCTGGAAGCTAATGCTAACTGTGCCGTTCTCAATATAGGGCTTCAGCACGTCGCAACAGTCCGAATGGCAATTGCACAACAGCAGACTAACATCCCTGACATTGGGGGTCAGGTGGATGACGGGGTACTTGTCCATCTTGTCCACCAGTTCCAATGCCTCCTCGTAGGTCAGTTCTCTGGCGCATTTCCTATCGCGGATGTTGAACTCGGCAGTCCTGCCGAAAATTATGCAGCATTCATCAGGGATGCCGCATTCCCGATCACTGTTGATTCTTTTGCAAGCGCAGTGGACCACTCCTATTGGTGTGTGTGCTTTTAATATCTCCCTTACATCCTCAAAGGGCAATACCCCCTCGACATCCTTGATCGATTTCCATCTGGGGACAATTCTCCCCGTGGGCGGACCCTCCCGTGTAGCCCGTATTCTCATTCTCTCAGGGCTTTCTTCCGCAAGGAGCTGTCTCCATAGAGCGAAGTACTCTGGTCCGAGTTCGGCATCAAACTTGGTATTGTTTTGCATATCGTGCAGTTGCCCTTCAGAGCGGGCCATTCTAGGTCCTCGTCTGGTGAGCACAACCAGCCCTTTTTCCACCAGTTCCTGTATATGCCTGTCTACGGTTTCTTTGTCCATATTTAACTTCTTGGCTATCTCTTCAGAGGGGAGTGGTAGCTCGCGCACTATCCTAGCTTGCTCTGGCGTAGCCAATTTTGCCAGTATCCGTTGCATTGTCTCTGAGTGCCCCATGTTCATCATAGCCGCCAGCTCTTTGTAAATCGGGTCAATCTGACTCATGTTTTTACCTCCCCTCACCCAACAATAGAGTGATGATTGTCTGAATATCTCCTGTTGCCTTGGAATCGCCCAGAGGTGCACCTTCGAAGCCAGCCTCGTTAAGCTGTGGGTCAAAGTACACCGTCCCCAGAGACTTAACACTTCTCTTGTTAAGTTCCTCTATCATCTTTTGTTCCACTTTTTCTGACGGCACCTTGTTAAGAATGGCTTTAACTCTGACTATACCCATACCCTCAGCCATATAGCATATCTTTTCGGCAAGCGTCATGGATTCAAAAGACGGTTCGACTATCACCAGCACCGTGTCCACATTTCTTTCCACCCCACGCCCAAAGCTCTCGATGCCCGCCTCCATATCTACGAGCACAATCTCTTTCTCGCCGACGACGAGTTTTCCCATTAAGTCCCGTGTCATGTCAGCTATTGAACAAGCGCAGCCCTGGAATGGATCCTGGATCTTGCCGACTGTGAGAAGTTTAAGACCATCACGGTTGAGGAGGTACTGTGCGGGGATGTCCGGTATTGTAATTTGCTCACGCTGCAGCCATTTTGAATCGGACTTGCGGCGGCTACGCGAAGGGAAGCGGCTCAGGAGCGTCATCAGGGGCTTCGGTTCTTTGTCGAGGCCAAACAATCGGTAGAGTCCGGGGTTAGATTCATCGGTATCTATAACTAATACGCTGTACCCTTTGCTTCTCAGTGCGTTAGCTATAAGGGCAACTATTGTACTTTTGCCAGCGCCTCCCTTACCGCATACAGCTATCTTCTTGACAGGACCCTCGCTTGCCGCATGAGATCTCAGGTAAGCCCTTATCTTTTTGGAGGCTTCAACCATTTCCTGTTCGGTTACTGCCGAGCACATACCGCAATCAATGCACCCGTCATCATCGTAGAAAGCCGCCTCCATTGGACAGTGAAATACGCCCATGCTGCTTTTCCCTCCGAGTCTTTTACTTGTTCAAATTGCTAATCTGCGCTCCGACCGGCTGTACCGATTGCCGTCCCTTGTTGTTCTACGGCGCCCGATAGGCTCATTGGAACCGGGAATACATTTAGGCGGATGGGCTGCTTTCATTTCAGCATTCTATTAGGCCCTCGGCTGTTTGTCAAGACACCATTAAGCTAGGGCCAGTGAGTCCTGGTTGTAGCTACAGGTTAGATTTGCTGACAGAAAGTCTTTCTCAAAAATCGTTGACGAATATGGCTGGTACTGCTATAGTGGGAATTGGAGTGAGCAACTATCGGCTAAGGAAGATGCGCTTCTTAGATTTAGACTTGGACTTTTTCCTGAACGAGGAAGTTTGCTGCGATGGATGCGGTGGTAGCAGGTCAGAGTTGAAGCACAAGCCGTGGAGTGCCGCCAGGGTGCGGCGATTTCTTGAGGGCAGGTGTGGACTTTCAATTGATGCCCCGGTGCCAGGGCGTACGGTGGAGACTCATGATAGGGCACTCGACTTCTGGCGTATGCTCATTGAATCTGGCAAGCTCAGGGTGCCATTCGAGGTGGTACATGTAGACGCTCACCCGGATATTTGTGTAGTTGATGGGCTGTACCTAAAATCGGGGTTTCTGTATGTGGACTGTGAATGTGGGCTTGCAGTGCTTGGGAGGAAAAAAGTTCACCCCGGCAACTATTTAACTTTTGCTGTCATCTTCGGGTGGTTGGGCTCAATCGTGTGGGTCACCCCTGGCAGGTACTTGAAAGACACACCCCGATGGTGGAATGGCGATGCGAGGTCTGGCACAATGCAGCTTGACAATGGAGGGAGCAAGAGCTTATCTATTCGAGTCCTAGCCATGGGGGAAAAGGGACGCTGCATTGGGTACACGATGTTGTCCTGGCACAAATTTAAGACGAGTGAACCGTTTGACTATATTGTGCTAAGCAGGTCACCTGAGTCCACCCCGTCTGAAAGTAATGCATTGGTCTCTGTCATTGAGGGATATATAAAGCAGACATGATTGGATGCGGGGCAAAAAGCGAGTTCATTTAGCTTATCAGAACTAAAGTAAGTGCGTACGCTGAAGTGAAATCGCTCGGGATTAACGCTATGTATTGCAGGTTGGTGAACATCGGAGGTTAAGATGTTAAGGCAATTCCTGTTAACTATGGCGATATCTGCAGGGGCTTTTGTTGTGTGTTGGGATAGGAATGCGCGTTTTCATTGCTTTATGAGGTGGCAGCCAGTCTGACTACCGCTGGCTCTTGGTAGATTATATTTTGGTCAAACAACCTGTTGATCTCGGCACCGCTGTAGCCTAAGACCTGAGATAATATCTCGCGGCTATGTTCGCCGATAAGGGGGCATGTCCGGTCACTCGGCCGGGCGTCTCGGACATTTTAAGGGGCTGCCGTAAATTTCGATTTCACCAACAAAGGGCTGGTTCATCTTAACCAGCATCTCCCGGTCGCGGATGTAGGGGGCATCTACCACCTCGGCGAATGTCCTGACGCGCATGGCAGGGATGCCAGCCTGTCTGAGAATGTCTTCCACCTGCTGGACTGAGTCGAACTTGGTCACCCGGTCTTCAATTATCTGGTGAATGAAGGGGGCGTTCTGATAGGTGAGCCTGACGGCAAGGTCGTTAGTCCGCGGGTCGGTGAGGAGCCATTTGTAGTCCTCACCCATTACATTGACCAGCTTTTCCCAGAGGACATCGCTCAAGGCAGCGATGACAACAAGACCGTCGCGTCCCTTGAATAGCCCGTAGGGGGCATAAGCCGCTGACCAGCGCGTATTGGGTACCGCTGGGACCGTACGACCGCTGAACAGGTACCCCGGTCCGTTGTTTTCATTAAGGTGGAAGAGGCAGTCGGTCATGGAGATATCGATGTTCTGTCCCCGCCCCGTCTTTTCGCGGTAGTAGAGGGCAGCATTACAATCTCCGATGGCAATAGGTGCCGGTGTCGGCGGGTCAATCTGACCGCACCAAGAGCTAGCCACTTGTGCAATCAGGCGCTAATTTGATGGCAGCTGGTCTCTTGACGATGGCCACAGACGTGGTATGATAATCTTACTAGAAAGAAGCCTTGCACTCGGGGCTCAAAGTGGCGCAGGAGGTGGTAAATGGGTGCGCAGACCGATGTGGAGCGGATAAAGGACATGCTTTCGCGGGGCCAATTGTCCGTACGCGACCCGGCGACGGGCTTTCAACATTACCTGTACGCCCGCTGTCCCAAGTCGGGGCATGAGTCCCCGGTCCATCGCGTTGATAAATCAGGGCTGGCGATAATTCGGGCAGTATTTCGCTGTCCCCTCTGCGGGTGGGAGTTTGACGCCGGTGCAGAGGACATGTTCCTGCGTTAGCGCCGCTTACCCGGACGCAGAAGCGGTCATGCCGCTCTGGTCTTTTCTATCTTGAGCCCGCAGTTATCTATCTTCAGCTTCCCGTCGTAGAACAGGGCGGCAACTCGGCTGCCTATCAGGTGCAGGTCAGCGAGCGGGTCGCCATCGACGATAGCCAGATCAGCGACCTTGCCTGTCTGTATGGAGCCAAAGTTGTCTTCCACCCCCAGAGCCTCGGCGCTGTTTATGGTGCACAGACGCAGGGCATCGGCGCTGGTGAACCGCGGGGACCTCTCGTCGGTGTTCAGCAGCAGGTCGAACATACCAAGCTCATATTTCAGAGCGGCTGGGGTGCATGGTGGGATGCCGCCGTCGTTGCCGCATGCCATGCGGGCGCCACCGTCTAGAAGCGCGCGGAAGTTGCGTACGCCGTGGATGCCGGCGGGGGCATAATAGCGGAACAAAGCCGTGTTGTCCCTGATGCCCAGCGTTTTCATCTCGCCCCGGGAGATCCTCTGATGGCTGCCCAGCACGCTGTCCCTCAGTTCGGGGATGTAGAACTCCTCAGCCAGTTCAGCTATGGTCTTGTCCCGGTACGCTTTTATCTTAAGCACTTCGGGATGGTTTTCTGAGGGGTGTCCTTTCACTGGCCAGACGACGTCATACATCACTGACAGGGTGGGTTCGATGATGCATTTGGCGGCGATGAATGCCCGGATATCTTCGTCGGTAAGTTCAGCGTCCATAGCCACGTGTACCAGCGATGAAACGCCAGCCTTTACCCCGCGGCGGAACGATTCCACGCTCATGTGGTGCATGGTGCTCTTCAGCCCCCGACGCCTTGTCTCGTCGACCAGCGCCTCTAACTGTTCCATGGTCATTATGGTATTGATGGGCTTGTAGGACACCAGGTCTTCGCGTTGCTCTCCGATCTTGATGTATTCCGCCTCTCTTTCCTCGATGGCACGCTTTACCGCATCCCTCACCTGCTGTGCGCTGGCATCCAGCGGAAACACCACAATCCCACTCTCTGGCTTTTCGTACTCGATAACCGGTATACCCAGTGCCATAGAGAAGAGGCGCCAGCTAAAGTTCAATGGCGGTGAGAAGTAGCCCCTCGGCTGGGTGACCACGATTGCTTGGTAGATGCGGGGACCGTTTGCCTCACCCCGCGAAATCTTCTCTTTCCACCCCCGCAGAATGCGCAGGTCGTCGATCTTACAATCGCGGATATGGGTGATACCGTATGCCAGGCACTCTTCCATATTCCTGGCGATCTGCTGGCTACGGAACTTATTACTCAGCCTGTTGTCCTTCATAGTCGGACTCACCGTGGTCATGGTGTAGGAGCCGTGGCAGTGCGTGTTAAAGATACCGGGGAAGACCGCCTTGCCTTGAAGGTCTATACTAAAGTCGGGCTTGATATCTGTGGGCTCGCCTGGCAGCCCGGGCATCGCCTTAATCTTCTTCCCCTGAATGATGACCCTGGTCTCCGGTGGAAAGTACCGCCCATTGATGACGTCTATGAACCTGCCGTTCTTCAGCTCGACAATGGCATCTTCACCCGGCTCGTAGTTGCTGACGAAATTGGTCTTAACTTCACCCTTCATATTTCCCTCCTATATGACTGGACTGACACCATTATATTGAATCTTGAGCCGGTGAACAATAGGTCGGACAGCTTTTTCACGGGTCCTAACCGGTGTTGACGCTTGGTGATGCCGCGACGGCAGTGGAGCGAGGTGCTTGAAATATAAGTGCCTCACGACTGGCCCTGTAGCTGCTGGGGGCTCAAGCAATGACTGCCGGTTGCAAAGTGCGGCCGGCTATAGGTGACGATGCGTTCTAGGGTCCAGCGATGCCAAAGGTCTTGGCTATGGGGCTTTTCAGTTCTTTGACTGTGGGATTTTGGTCGCAATGTGGGGTGGGAAGCAATTTGTTTGCGAATAGGCTAAAATACGGGACGCAGGACGAGCTGTGAGGATAAAGAAGTGAGGCTGACGGCAAAAGCCAAGGAAAGGCTGCAAAGCGACCCGGCCCGGTTTGTGGGGCAGATAATCAAGGACTTTGCGCGTACCAGTCCAGCTAACCGCCTTTCGTTTCTGGGTGACTATGTTATGTGGGATGAGCCTGTGGTGAGGTTTGCTGATGGCGATGACCCGATCTTCGCCGAGTACAAGAGGATTATAGCGCCGGACCACCTTCCTCCTCGCGAGGCACTGGCCATAGCCTATCAAAAAGGCCCGCAGGAAATGCCGGCGCGCCTTTCGGTGATAAGCTGGATCTTGCCCGCTGCGGAGGAAGCTCGCAAGTCCAATCGTGAGGAGACGCGTGTCCCCAGCCGTCTCTGGTCCCACAGCCGCTGGTATGGGGAGAAGTTTAATGATGCATTACGGGCATATGTGGTGGAGCTCCTCACCGGTCTGGGGTATCTGGCGGTAGCACCGGTGCTGCAGCCCTTTTTTAAGATATCCGCCAATGAGAAGGAGCTGTATTCGAACTGGTCAGAGCGACATATAGCTTATGCCGCCGGTCACGGCACCTTCAGCCTTTCCGATGGGCTGATCACGGAACACGGTGTTGCCCACCGTTGTGGCAGTGTGGTCACCAGCCTGGTGCTACCGGCAAGTCCCAGGACCGCAAATAGCCCTTACTCAAACTGCCTTTTCTATCTGGGGATTGAGTGCAGGGCCTGCATAAAGCGCTGCCCGGCAGGTGCCATAACCGAGAAGGGTCACGATAAGAACAAGTGCTCGCAGTATTTGCGTGATATCGGCTACTTAGCGCAGACGTTGAAAGACGGCTATGATAATGAGAGGAGCGTGGCTGGTTGTGGACTCTGCCAGACGAAAGTGCCCTGTGAATTTCAGAATCCGGCGGCTAGACTTAAAGGTAAGACACGACGGAAAGAGACTGGAGCGATTGAGGGTTGAAGCATTTTGATGACCTCGGCGCCGGTGTGGAATGGGGATACGCGGCTGCGCATTCAGCCCGCCATATTACACCGACGGCGTACTAACGGGCTCACCTGCCTTTGAAGCGGGGTTCCCTCTTCTCGATGAAAGCCCTGATCGCCTCCTGTCTATCTTCGCTCTGTTCCTGCGGCAGGACGAAGTCCACATATTCCCTCTCCACCTTCCGGCTTAGCCTTTCCGTCCCGGTGTAGTACCCGTATTTGATCGACCTGACATAAAGCGGCGGGATGCCCTTCAGGAGCTCAGCCCAGCGGACGGCTTCGTCCATGAGTTCGGCATCGGGGACGACTCTGTTGACCAGTCCCACCTCGTAGGCGCGCTGTGCGGTCATCATGCGACCGCCCTTCCATGCCAGCAGCATGAACTCCAGGGCTATTTTGAACGGCATGTAAGGGGCGTACTGCGGCGGTACGTGGGCAACGCCAGCCCTCCCTTCAGGATAGCCGAAGATGGCATTATCGGACGCGATGGTTATGTCGCAGCTGGTTACGGCGATGATATACCCCTGCCCCAAACAGTAGCCGCGGACGGCGGCGACGAGCGGCTTGAAGAGCGATATGCCGTTCGGCGGGTATGCCTCGTGGTACTGCCATGCCTTGGCGGTGGCGCGATCCTCATCGGTGAGGTCAACCCCCACGGAGAAGCTTTGTCCTTCGCCGCTGAGGATGCCTACCTGGGCTTCGGGGTCGTTCTCAAAGCGCTGCCAGGTGTCCCGCAGGGCGTAGCTCATTTCGACATTAAAGGCGTTTTGCTTTTCCGGCTGGTTCAGGGTAATGTAGGCAATTTTGTCACGGACCTCATACAGGATGCTGGGCTTGCTCATTTGAAACACCTCCCCTTTTTGCTAGCTGCGGCTTGGCGGCAGGACTATTTTACTGCCAGCGACTTGGGGCGTAAAGGCTGGAGGGTAGGTGTGGGAAAGAGCTGGGTCTAGCGTTGCTGTTGAAAGTGGAGCGCCGTGTCTGTTGCCAGCTTTGACCGCAGGTATTGCACGAAGGCTGCTCTGATGGTTATAATAGAAAAAGGCCCCTGTCGGTGCTTCTGTGAATGTTTAAAGTCGGCGATAATAAAAGGCACCACACACTTAGGGCTCTCGGTCCCCTGTTAGCGTTATCTTTGGTACTGTCTTCGGTCTCCTCGTCGTTTTCCTTTCCAGCCTCAGTATTTGCGGACCTATCTGATACTCCCATACCCTGGAGCAACTTTACCTTCATCCCCGTTACCTATAACGGTGGCGTAATCTACGACTACGAGAGCTCTGCCGACCCCTCGCGCGGTCCCGGAGCGGTCAGCCCGGCTAATATCGATATTTCCTCCTGTTCTCCAAATGGCTATCTGCCCGGCAATCAGCCCAGTTTCCTTTATGCCTATTACGATGGCGGCACACCTTTCGATGTAAGTGACGATCATCTGGCGCTGAGGATGCGACTTAACGGCACGCCGCTGGAACAAAGCGGGGTGGGACTGGACTCAGGCCACTGGTATATACTCATTGATATCGACAATGACGGTTATAAGGAATTTGCCATAGACATTGATGGCACGGTCTTTTCCAACCGCCCCGACCGCGTCTACTTGCTGTATAACAATTTGCCCACTAACAATGTCACGCCACGCTCCGTGGCGCATAGGCAGAGTAGCGATGTGTTGGGCGGTGACGAGATAGGGGTGTGGTATGCGGCGGGTCCAGCAGCTACAGGTACCGCACAGACAAATAATCATATACGGGTGCTGACAGCTACGCCTACCTGCTATGGCGGCACTGAGTACTGGCTGGACGTGCAGTTGCCTATTTCTGCCTTTAAAGTTGGGGGTATGCAGTTGCTTGATAACACCACACCCGCCCGTTTTCATGTGAGCACCTCGGCATCGGCGGTAGACCCGCTGCAGAAGGACTGGATGCTCAAGGTCTACTCCGATCCCATTTTCAGTGATACCTGGCAACCAATCGTCTACGCATCTAAGACAGCCACGCTGCTCCAGGACAATGATGGCAATGGTGCCCCCAGTCCGGGGGACGTGCTGCGGTACGACATTACCATAACTAACAGCGGGCTACTTAACATGCTGAATGTCGTCTTCTACGATAAGATCACGGACCCCAACCTGCAACTGGTGGACAACAGCGTAACCACGAGCCCTGGCGGCACCATTGTGAAGCAGTCGGGAAACGAAGTTGAGGTCTATTTCATTTCGATTGCCTACGGGACCTCAGCGACGGTAAGCTTCCGTGTGACCATCCTGTTTCCCGAGATCCCGGGCGTAAGCGTGGTCTCCAACCAGGGGCAGGTCTCGGGCTCCAATTTCACCACCGTGTTGACCGATGACCCATCCACCCCCACCCCTTATGATGCCACCCGTACCACGCTGGTCATACCGCCCACATTGCGGATCACCAAGGAGGGGCCCGACGAGGTTAATCCCGGCTCTAATATCACCTTTACCGGCACGTTGACCAACTATGGCACACAGCCAGCGTACAATGTGGTGCTGGTGGACTACCTGCCGGCAGGTTTAAGCTTCGTTAGCTCCAGTCACGCTGCGGTTTACAATCCAGTGCTTAACACCATCACCTGGAACCTGGGGACCTTGCCTGGTGGGGTATCAATACCGGGTTGGGTGGCGGTGCATGTCAGTGACAACATATCTGATAATACCACGCTGACCAATCTTTTTTCAGTTACCTGGCAGGGCGGCGGACCAGCCACCGCGACCAAAGACATGACTGTCCGTGCCTACCCGCTGTTGTCCATCTCGAAATACGGTCCTCCCACTGCCACCGCAGGCAGTTTGCTCACCTATACCGGCACGTTGACCAATTATGGCACGGTTGCTGCTGATAATGTGACACTGGTGGATATACTACCCACGGGTTTAAGCTTCGTCAGTTCCAGCCATGGCGCGGTCTACGATCCGGGCACCAATACCATCACCTGGAGCCTGGGCACGGTGAATGCTGGAGTCTTCATACCGGGCTGGGTGACGGTGCAGGTAGACAGCGGCATAGCCAACGGCACGACGCTCACCGATACCTTCTCTCTCACCTGGGAGGACGGCTCGGGCAATTCGTATGGACCGGTAACCGCTTCTGCGAATACTACCATCTATACGGCACCCCATCTCACCATCACCAAGGAAGGGCCGACACAGGTCACCGCTGGCTCATATTTGACATTTACTGGAACGCTGACCAATGTGGGTGGTTCAGCGGCAGAGAATGTGGTGCTGGTGGACTACCTGCCACCAGGGCTGACCTTTGTTGCCTCCAGTCATACTGCTGTCTATGACCCGTACGCGCGCACCATAACCTGGAATCTAGGTACGGTGGGTAGCGGCGTAGCCATACCCGGCTGGGTGACGGTGCACGTTGACGGCAATATACCCGACGGCACCTTGCTACGGAACTTGTTCTCGGTGACCTGGCAGGGCGGTGGGCCTGCTGAAGCCACTAAAGATGTGCTGGTGCGTACCAGCCCGCTGCTGACCGTTTCCAAGACGGGTCCAGCATATGGCAGCCCGGGGAGTCTGCTGACCTTTACTTTGACGGTGACCAATTCGGGCGGGCTTGATGCCTATAATGTCAACCTCGTGGATGTGCTCTCCGATAACTACACCTATGTGAGCAGCATTCCTTCTGGTATGCTCAGCAACGGCAACGTGGTCTGGAACCTGGGCACACTCACCGCAGGAAACAGTACTTCGGTCTCGGTCACGGTGAGTGTCAACGATGGAGTGGCTAACGCTACTACGCTGATAGACACGGCGTTGGCCATGTGGCAGGACGAACAGGGGATGGACTATGGGCCGGCGGTGGACATTCTGTCCACAACCATATATACCATTCCCCACCTGGTCATCGCCAAGACGGGACCCGAGCTGGCCAATCCCGGCGATTATTGTACCTATACCATAACCGTCACCAACACCTCTTCGACAGATGCGACCAATGTTGTACTGATGGACTATGTGTCTGACAATATGACTTATGTGAGCTCCAGCGACGGCGGTAGCCATACTGGTGGAGTGGTGACCTGGAATTTGGGGGCTATCGCTGGCGGGACATCGCGGTCGGTGACCATTACGCTACAGGTAAACCCGACGCTGAACGTGGAGAAAATCCTGACCGATGTTGCTGTGGTAGCGTGGCAGGACGCGCAGAGCGACAGTTATGGTCCGGTGGGCGTTGCTGCACAGACTCGGGTCTGTCCTTTCCCTCTTCTTTCAATTGACATCGCCGGTCCTGTCACCGGTGAACCCTGCGACACACTGACCTTCACCATAGGGGTGAGCAACAACAGTTCTGCCATCAATGCGCAGAACGTCACGGTTCAATATGTCTTGCCCTACGGTGCATCTTATGTGAGTTCCAGCGATGGTGGCATTTATGACAGCGGTGTGGTGCTGTGGAATTTAGGGACACTGACAGCCGGCAGCTACCGGGAGGTGACGGTGACCATAACCTATTGTGTGCTTCCTGTCGGTGCGGAGGTGATATCCACCGCCGGTATGCTATGGCAGTGTCCTGCGGGGGTGACGAAGGGACCGGCATTTGATACCACGAGCACCCTGATCGTAGCCTCGCCACAGCCACCACCCGAACCGGAGCCCTCGGAACAACCGACTTTAGTGACGGTGCCGGTCAGACCGCCGACCCCGCAGCCAAGACCGTCAGGGCTGATGCCGCCACCCGGCTCGACGCAACCACCGTCGTTCACCGTCACCGATCTGACTGTTCAAGTGAGCGCGCGGACGCAGTTAATCTGTGCTCAGATATACAATAGCGGTGGTCCCGGCGGAGGCACTGTCTCACTAAAGATAAACGGGGTTGTTGAGGGGACGAAACCTGTTACACTCGGTGAAAGGTCCAGCGTGCGCGTCTGCTGGAGGGTCAGTAAGACTACACCGGGAAACTATCTGGTAGAGGTGGAAGGACGAAGAGTCTGGTTCACTGTGAAGGGGGTTGGTGCTGACACTCTAGCTGTTGTGATTGCAGCAGCTGGTCTAATGGGCCTATTTATCGCCGTCCTGATAAGCCTGATCGTCATCATCTACCGCCGGATGTGGTAGGACCCGCTCTGGAACGCATTCAACTATTTGGAGAAAGCCCCCTACTGCTGTCCACCGAATTAGGCTAGGCGTAGCGAATTCTGGAGATCGCTTCTCTGACCTCATCCACTGAGGCCTCGTTTTCTATGGTGGAAAGGTCGCCAAGTTCTTCGCCCAGCCACAGCTTTTTCAGCACCCGTCTCATGATCTTGCCGCTTCTCGTCTTGGGCAGCATGTTGACGAATTCCACCCTCTTGAGCACCACGATGGGACCCATAACCTTTCTCACGTGCTCGATGAGCTCGCCGCGCAGTTTATCGGAAGGCTGGTAGTCCTGGCGGAGGACGACAAAAGCTAGTATAGCCTCGCCTCGGAGCTCATCGGGGATTCCACAGACGGCAGCCTCGGCGACAGCGGGGTGTGAGACTAAGGCGTTCTCCACCTCGGCAGAGCCTATTCTATGGGCAGCGATCTTTATCACTTCGTCAGACCGGCCGCAGAACCAGATGTATCCCTCTTCGTCGAAGTAGGCAGTGTCCCCGGTGAAGTATTTACCCCTGGAGAACGGTCTCGCTTCCCAGTACTCAGCACGGTAGCGTTGGGGGTCTCCCCATATGGTCGGAGTCATGCCGGGGACTGGTCTGGCGAGCAGGAGGACGCCCTTTTCGTTCACGCCGCAGGGCTTTCCTTCGCGCTCATCGACTATTTCCGGGAGTACTCCGGGGACGGGAAAGCCGGAGGAACCTGGCTTTACCTTGGGTCTATCGATGCCGTATGGATAGCCGAACATGGGACCGGTGACCTCGGTCTGCCACATGTGGTCAAAGACGGGCACCTTGCCTTCAAAAACTTCGTTGTGTACCCATGACCAGACTTCAGGGTTTAAGACCTCTCCGGCAACCACCACCCGCTCGATTGAACTCAAGTTGTGCTTTTTTGCCTGTTCAATTCCCAGGGAGCGCAGGGCTCTAACGCCGGTGGGCGATGTCCAGAGCATGGTCGCCTTGTTCTTCTCGATGATTTGCCACCACATGTCTGATTGTGGGAAGTCCGGTGTACCTTCGTAGAGTATAGCGGTGCAGCCTGCCAGCAGCGGGCTGAAGACGATATATGATTGCCCCGCCATCCAGCCGATATCGCTGGTGTTGAATATTACATCTTGTGGCTTGATGGCGTAGATCCACTTAGCCGTCCAGTAGGACCATATTTGAAAACCGCCGTGGACATGGACCACCGGCTTTGGCTTCGCCGTGGTGCCCGAGGTGCACATTATCAGTAGTGGCTCGTTGGCTTCGAGCGGGAGGTACTCTTCGTCGTCCCTTCCGGGCCTCTCGAATTCTGCAAGCGTAATACTTCTGGCGTCGTCTACTTCTGTCCGGTCGCCTAACCAGTTGACCACGATGTGCTTAATATTCCGGTTGACCTCCAGAGGGCAAAGATTGATGGCTTCATCAACTACTTTTTTGAGCTCGATCTTTCTGCCTCTGCGGACGGTGAAGTCCTGGGTCAATATCAGTTTGGGCGTGGTGAGCTGTATACGCTCAGCCAGTGCCCCGGCGGAAAAGCCGGCAAACACACAGGTGGATATGGCGCCTATCTTGGCGCAGGCGAGTATCATCGTTAGCGCCTCAATACTATTTGGTATGTAAAGCAGCACGCGGTCACCCTTTTCCAGCCCGAGGCTTTTAAGAGCACCGCTATATCTCGATACAGCCCTGGACAGTCCTCCGTAGGTTATCGTTCGGGATAGCCCGAGTTCCGGCGCCTGGTATATGTAGGCAAGTTTGTCTTTATACCTCGGTAGCTTGTAGCTAAGACAGTTGTATGCCGTGTTGGTCATCCCGCCGACGAACCATTTGAAGCTGGGGTAGTCTTGCTGAAAGACTTGGGTCCACTTTTTGAACCAGTAGATATCGGGCATGGACTGCTCCGCCAGTCTATCCCAGAACCCCTCCGGGTCGACTATCGATGTCTTCCACAGCTCGTAATATTCAGCCGAGGCGTTGAACAGCGGTAGATCGGTCATAAATTCACTCCCTGGTCATCGGTAGTTCATATATACATTTACGGGTATGCTGACACTTCACCTTGTGTTTTCCTGAAACTATATTGTCGAATCACTCGAGGCAGGGGCTGCTCTCAAGCTGACACTCGTTGAAAACAAACGCCGTATCTACAAGACACCACATTATATTCCTTAT
>DAISKD010000003.1:116124-224197 GCA_036821185.1 Chloroflexota bacterium
ATTATATTCCTTATCCGACGATCCGGTCAATTCAGGGTCAAGGGTTGGACCATAGGGTATTTGCGGACATAGGTTCAGCGGCTTTTCTGCCGGCGTAGGTCAACGTTGACGCCAGAACGGAATTGGAATAAGATATATTTATAGGGTACAGTTAGTAGAGGTGGGTGTGGTGAGGCTTGCTTGGTGTGGTTGCCACTATAAAAGATTGCTGGTGGTGACTCATGTCGCGGTTTAGGGTCTTGGCCTTTTTCTTTGGCTTGCTGCTGGGGCTTGCCATGGCTGAAGTTACTCCGTATTTTCTGGTGGCCGTGTTTTTCCTCATCGGCATGGCGCTGTTGGCGGCGAACATCTATATTCTCCTCTGTGCAATTGGCTAAGGCATCAGCTCTTTGCAGCCAGGACGCGTTGTACTTCGAGGCTTAATTGCTCAACATCGAACGGCTTTTCTATGCATGCTGCTTTGGTCTCTTCGAGGAACCTCCTGGTGTCCAGCCCCATGACATCGCCGGTGATAAACAGCACCCTCTGAGCCAGTGATTTATCTATTTCCTGAATCTGCTTGTAGAGTTCGATGCCACTCCTGTGCGGGAGTTTGACATCTACGAGCAGCAGGTCATATTTTCGCCGTTTGATTTTCCTCAACGCTCTGGCAGCGCTGTCCACGGTGTCTACCCTGTAGCCCTGTTCGGTAAGGGTGCGGCTTGCCAGGTCTCTGACCACCTGTTCATCGTCCACCACCAGTATGGTGGCCTCCACCCTTTTTGCTTTTTTTGTGGCGGGCGGTTGAGGCGGTTGCGATGGAGCGAGCACTGGGAGTTCGACTATAAAGGTGGCACCTTCGCCGGGCTTGCTCTCAGCATAGATCTTACCGTTATGCTCGGTTACTATGCCGTAGCAGATGCTGAGCCCGAGACCGGTGCCCTGCCCTGCCTCTCTGGTGGTGAAGAACGGGTCAAATATTTTGTCCATGATCTCCGATCTTATCCCCGGGCCATCGTCCTTGACCGCTATTCTTATTGCGTTATCTATTTTCTCGGTGGTTATGGTGAGGTTGCCTCTGCCATGGGCAAGCCGCATTTCGGTCTCGGCGTTGGCGATGAGGTTGAGCAGCACCTGCTGTATTTGTCCGGGGTCAGCCACAGTGGCGGGTAGTCCGGGATCAAGGCGGGTGGTCACCGAGATGTTATTCATCTTCAGACTGTAGGCCCGCAGGGCCAATGTGGACTGTACCAACATATTGATATCTACCAGCTTTCGCTCCGGCTTGGTCTGACGGGCGAAGGTGAGCAGTCTTCTTACGATATCAGCGACCCGCTGGGCACAGTCATTGATAATCGTCAGGTCAGCCTTGATATCTGGCGGCAGATCGGGGCGGCTGAGTAGCAATTGGGCGTAACCGACCACGCCGGTAAGGGGGTTATTTATCTCGTGGGCGATGCCGGCAGCCATTTCGCCGATGGACGCCAGACGGCTGGCAACCTGGGCTTTCAGCTCCAGTTCTCTCCTTTCTTCCTGAGCCCTTTTGCGCCTGGTGATATCGCGCAGCACCGCCAGGAGCCCTGTTGGTTTTCCCTTGGCATCGCGCAAGAAGTTTACCTGTGCCTCTGCCCACAGATGAGGGCCGTCCCGGCGGACGACCTCTACCTCGAGCACCCTCGATCTCGCTGGGTCTCGGGTGGGGCTCTCAGCTAAAGGCAGCTCTTCGTCAAAGGCCTTCTTTACCAGATCGAATGAAGCCGGTGTGAGCAGCTTCTCCAGCGGGGTGGCGATGATCTCCTCCGGCTTACGGTCACCCAGATACCTGACAGAAGGGCTAACGTAGGTGATATTCAGGTTCATATCTGTGGTGATGATGACGTCTCTGGTGTTTTCGGTGATGAGGCGGTACTTTTCTTCAGCACGGCGAAGTTCCTCCTCCAGCTTCCGGCGTCTGGCCACCTCTTTTTCTAGGTCCAGCATCTTCTTCTCTAGCTTATGCACCAGGCGCTCGGAGTACAGTTTCAGCACCTCTTTGTCTTCTGTTACCACAGGTTCCCTGTATGTTAATCTCTTTGTCTCTGCGTCCTTGATAATGCTCCGTATGATGCTCATAAATTCATCCGGGTCGATCGGCTTTCTGATGAACCTGTCGGCACCCAGTGCCAGGGCAAATTCCTCGTCCTTTTCATCCACATAGGTGGCGGTGTAGAAGATGAAGGGGATGTGCTTCAGCTTATCGTCTTTCTTGCACTCGCGGCAGAGCTGGAAGCCGTCCATCACGGGCATTAAGATGTCGGCGATGACCATGTCGAAGTCATCGGTGCGGAGCTTTTCCAGAGCCTCAGTGCCATTTGTAGCTGGGACGACCTCATACCCACTTCCCTTAAGCATGGTCTCCAATAGATAGAGATTATCTTTGTTGTCGTCAACGATAAGGACCTTCATTGCGGTAGCTCCTCTTCAGGATATGGCTATGGTGCTAAAAATTTCTCTATCTCTGCCATAAAAGTATCCGGGTCTATGGGCTTTGCGATGTAACTGGTACAGCCGGCTGCCAGAGCCTTTTCTCGGTCCCCAGCCATGGCATAGGAGGTCAACGCTATGATAGGTATCTTGGTGTCTATCTCCGATGACCTGATCCTCCTGACCGCCTCGAGTCCGTTTATATCCGGCAGCTGGACGTCCATGAGGATGAGGTCTGGCTTCTCCTTTATTGCCAGCTCCACGCCCTGCATGCCCTCCCTCGCCTCTATCACATGGTAACCATGTTTTTCCATCATGAACCTGATGAGATAGAGGTTATATTCGTTGTCCTCGACCACCAGTATCCGCTTCAATTTTTACCGTTTCTCTCGGAACAGTGCAGTGCAACGGTATGGTGAGAGTGAACTCGCTCCCCTGACCATACTGGCTTTTAGCCGTGATATCGCCACCGAGGAGGCCTGCCAATTTCTTGGTGAGGTATAGTCCCAGCCCTGTGCCCTCATGCCTTTTGGTGAGCGAAGCGCCGATCTGCTGGAAGGGCTCGAACAGCTTCGTCATGTCCTCTTCTCTTATACCTATACCGGTGTCGCTGACGCTGAGTTCAAGCTTCGCCCCGTCGAGGACTCTGGCTGAAATTTTGATTGTGCCTTTTTCGGTGAACTTCACGGCGTTGCTCACCAGGTTTATCACAGCCTGTTTCAGGCGCCGTTTATCGCTGAAAAGCGAAATGCCCTCGGGTATGTCGGTAATAAGCTCCAGACCTTTATGGCTTACCACGGGAGAGAAAGTGTGGACTACGTCATTTACCATTTCGTCCAGCTGGAACTCTTCAGGAAATAACTCCACCCTGCCTGCCTCTATCTTGGAGATATCCAGGACGTCGTTTATCAGGTCGAGGAGGTGCCTGGCACTGCCTTTAACTATGGTGAGCTGCTTCCGTTGTTCGTCATTGAGCTCACCAGCCAAGCCCTGCAGCAGTACGCCGGTGAAGCCTATTATGGAGTTCAACGGAGTCCTCAGTTCATGGCTCATGCTGGCGAGGAACACCGATTTCAGACGGTCGATTTCCTGCAGGCGGACGTTTGCCTGTTCCAGCTCAAGATTTTTCTGCTTTAGCTCGGCGGTCCTGTGCTCTATCAGTTCTTCAAGGCGTTGCCGGTATCTGGCCAGTGCTTCTGCCGTCCGCTTGTGCTCCTTGATTTCTTCTCTCAGCTCTCTGGTCCTGGCATTGACCCGGGCCCTCAAGATAAAGTTTCCCGCGGTGAGCAGCAGGGCTACTGCTCCAGCACCTACCAATGACCAGAGAAGCCATGCCGGAATGGGGCGTCTCTCGGCTGGTCTTATGCCGAACCACTTGTCCGGTGAAAGGTAATAGATGGAGCGGTTATCTTTCTTGAGGGCTGCCACATGGTGGTCTATCCTATCGATAAGATAGGGCGTCAGGCCGGAGCCTCTGGGAAAGGCGAAATGAAGCAACGAAGGCTGGAAGATGATGGCGGTCTTTGCTACTTTGTATTCTGTTTCGTGTTGATACCCGAAGTCCTTGCTCACCACGCCGGCGTCAGCGTCACCGTTCGCCACCAGGGCAAAGACCTTGTCATAGCTGTCCACTTCGGTGAAGGTGCAACTGATGTTGTATGACTGGACGAGCTTCTTAATCCCCTCCGGCCCCTCAACATTTACGCTGCCCTTCAAAACGGCTACGGTCTTACCTTCGAGGTCTAGAATGGACTCTATGTGGGCCCCTGGTCGGGCATAGACCCTTGACCAACTATTGTATACGGGCTCGCGAGAAAATTCGTACTTCTGATATCTTTCCTCCGTGTAGGCGACATCCGGCATTATGTCTATTTCATTTTTCTCCAGCCTCGTCAGGCATTCCTGCCAGGTGCCGGGCACATATTGTATCTTCCAGCCTTCCTGTGACGCGATGTACTCTACGATGTCTATCCAGAAGCCTGAGGGGTTGCCCCGTTCATCGATGAATATTTTCGGCTTGTTGTCGTAGATGCCGACCTTTACCGTCAGTGGGTCGTCTGCTGATACGGCAGCAGTAAAGGAAAGGGCGTTTAGAAGTGCCAGACAGACTGGAGCAAGCCCTCTTGCCAGAACCTTGACTGCAGTGTTAGCCCTGTCCTTCGTCCCAGCCCCCATCTTTCACCCGCCCTACCCGACCTGACCTTCCGTGACTACGGAATGCCCATCCAATACATCATATGCGCCTATCTGAGCTGTGTCAAGTGCTGGGCGAATTGGTGGGCTGGTGATACTTTAGTACTTTCCTCGACTCGCTGGCAGGCTTTTGTGCCGGTGAAGACGAACTTCCGGCTGCTCCGGACCTATATAATCCCTCTGTCCCTGTACCGGGCAAGCTGCTGTTCGCTCAAGCCAAGAAGGTGGTGGTAGACCTCGAGGTTGTGTTCCCCAAGGCTTACTGCCGGAGAATCTATGCTGCCAGGGGTCTCCGAGAGCTTCATGGTAACGCCGGGCATCGGCACTTTTCCTACGCCAGGCTGGTCAATTTCCACCAGCATATCTCTGGCAGCAACCTGCGGGTCGCCGTAGATAGCGGCGATGTCCCGTATGTGACCGCAGGGCACCCTGGCGGCTTCAAGGACGCGGATTACCTCTTCGACCGTCTTGTCTTTTATCCATTCGGCGACGATGGGGTGGACGTGGTCGCGGTTGAGGTAGCGGGAGAGGTTGTCATTGAATCTAGGGTCGGTGGCCAGGCCATCTCTCCCCAGCGCCCGGCAGAAGCGGCGCCAGGCGCTATTGCCGACCACATTGACCATCACCCAGCCGTCCTTAGCCTTGAAGCTATTGGCATAGGCGTAGAAGGAGTTGTTGCCGATTTGCCGGCGGACTTCTCCCAGCAGTTTGTACTCCGCGGCCACGCCGGCAGCGGCGACAAAGGAGAAGGCGACATCGAACAGCGAGACATCGATGAGCTGCCCTCTGCCCGTTTTCTGACGGTTGAGCAAGGCTATGGTGATGCCGAGTGCAGCCGAGAGACCGGTGGCGAAGTCGACGTACTGTACTGCCGCTCTGGTGGGTGGGTTGCCGGGGAAGCCAGTATAGCTCATGGCGCCGGACATAGCCTGTGCAATTGAATCGAAGCAGGTCCTTTGGGCATACGGTCCGTACTGACCGAAGCCGGTGATTATTGCCTCGATGAGCGCTTTGTTTAGCCGTCTTAGAGTGTCATAGTCCAGGACTTTTGCCTCTTCGGTGCCCGGCGGGAAATTGTGCACCAGGACATCTGTCTTCCTGACGAGCCTTTCCAGCAGCTCTGTGGAATCCGGGCTTCTTAAATTCAAAGTGATGTTCTTCTTGTTCCGCTGGAGGATGAGGCTGTAAACCAGCGCCTGTCCGTCGGGGCTGAAGGGGCCCAGATTTCTGTCTTCGCTTCCTCCGGGCGGCTCAACCCTTATGACTTCGGCGCCCATATCAGCCAGCAGCATGCAACAATAGGGGCCGGCGATATACCGGGAGAAGTCGAGAACCCTGATTCCTTCTAGAGCTTTCCCTTTCCTCGGCGACACTTTAGATGCTACTTTTTTCTGAGATTGTACCCAGCGGCGCGGGCGCTGGCAATTGCCTGTGGGGCTTTCTATCGGTCTATTTCCCCTTGAACACTGGCTTCCTATTCTCGAACAAAGCAGCCCTGCCCTCCTTGAAGTCCTCACTCTCTAATTGTGGTCTGATGAAGAGCTCGAACTCCTTTCGGGCTACGCGGGCTGCCCTTTTCTGGGCTTCCACACGGTTTTTGTACTGACCATATTTGATGGCGCGAATGGTGAGCGGTGCATTTTCGCTCAGTATCTTCGCCATCTTGGTGGCTTCGGTCATTAGCTCGTCTTTATCTTTGCAGACATGGTTGACCAGCCCCACCTCATAAGCCCGCTCGGCGCTCATAGGCTGTCCGGACATTAGAAATTCCAGCGAGGTCTTGAAGGGCATGTATGGGGCGTATTCTACGATACCGCCTACGATTCCCACCCAGACCTCAGCGAAGACAAACTGTGTATCTCTGGCGGCGTAGGTGATATCCGTGCCATATATTGCTAAGCCGAAGCCGCTACCAGCGACCATGCCATGTATGGCGCCGACTATCGGTTTCAGTATCTTGGTCCCGTTCGCTGGAAAGGCCCGCCTCAGATATCTGAGCAACCCCTCATGTCTCAGGTCAGCCCCCCGGCAGAAGTCCTTACCGTTGGCGCTCAGCAGTGCTACCCAGGCATTATCATCTTGGGCGAACTGATCCCAGACTTCTCCCAGCGCGATGCACATATCAGGATCGAGTCGGTTGCGGTTGTCGGGGTTATTCAAGGTGATATAAGCGATCCGGTCTTTGACTTCATATAGTACGACGTCTTTGGCCATTGTTTCCTCCTTTTCTCTTTTCTCGCTGTGCCGTCTATTTTTACCAACGTTCCTTGCCGTTATTAAAGGTTGCGGTGAAGATTTTCCCGGGGTCAGCAGTCTCTTCGACGTTAGGGGTAGGCTTACCAGCGAGGTTGCCGAATCCCTGCGGGACGTAGATAATGAAGTCCAAAGGTGTTGCCCCCTGTGATACCGCCTCGATGTAGCGGTCAACAGCGCGGCGGTCGCTTGCTGGCCCCAGGCTCCCGGTGTATTTGCCGCCGTTCAAAGTTTTATCGGCGTACTGGAAGGTGAGCCCGTAAAGCGAGGGCAAGCTGACCTTGGTGGGAAAGCCGCGGCCGTATATTGCGGTTGCTATTGACATATAACTGGCGAATTGGAGGCTGGGCAGTTTGCCTTTCCCCCAGGTCATGGAAGGGAAGAGCGGGTCTTTGTTCTCCAGCGGCGTGCGCGACATGGTGAGCCCGATGGCAACTGCCTGAAGTACGGGGTACGCTTTACCGTAGTCGTAGCCCTCTGGGTTCCACCGTGCGTTGAGGTATTTAAGACGCAGAGCGGTAATAAGGAACGAGCCGTGCAAGAAGCCGTATTTCTCTGCTCCGGTTACGTGCATGCCGTACGATGCCAGGCGTAAAATAGTGTGCCACAGCCCATTCTGCCCCTTTTCATCGTAGCCAATGATACCATCGCCGTCCTCGTCGAATTCGGACATCACCTCCCTGTAGTAGGTTGAGCCGGTGAGCCTGTCATTGGCTCGAAGATAGCTGAGCACAGTACGCTGGCAGTCCCAGAGCAGCTTTCCTGGACCATGGTAGAACTCGCCAGTCTTCAGCTCGCGGAACTTTCCATCGCTTACCTGCCCCAGATGTCCTTCAAGCGATGCCAGGGGTGCCTGCTTAGTTGTGTCCCAGCCGATAACGTGGTACTTCTGTGAGCCTATCCCCCTGGACTCGGCATATTGGTGCAGGCGGTAGCGTAGCAAGGGGGAATCGAAGCCCTGCTCGGTGGTAATGTCCTGTCCTTCTACTTTAGCGACGGGCACATGTTGTAGAAAGTCGGTGGCGAGGTTGTTTTCCCGGGCGAGTTTTCTTGCTTCCGCGATAGGGATGGTGGCGAACATGCAGCGGGCACAGCAGAGGTCAAGGGCTACAGGGTCGAGGGATGCCAGAGCTAGGCCCTCATTAACTTTAGCCCCCAGACCCACGCCCTGGTGGTCGATGTTCACCATCTGGATGGCATCAACCACGTGGAGCATGAAGATGCCCTGGTCCATGACCGCTCTGATGACGTCTGTCTGTGTGCCCGACATGCCGGCTGTCCTGGTGACGATATACTTACCGTCTTTATCCTTCGCTGGAAGTCCGGTATCCTCGTCCAGTCTGGGCACCCAGACCTGATGGGGAAGTTCGGTCTTCATACCGGGGCCGGGCTTATAAGGGAAGGCGTATTTCCATTTGGTGCTGTCGGCGCCGTCCATCGGTGCTTCCATGGGATAAAGACCGATGCCGAGGTTTTTAATGGCGTTGGTTATCAGATCGATGGCGTGGATCTTTAGCCGTGGCACGTTGATTATGACGCAGCCGGGGTAGTCTTTTAGGTCCTTGGGGTCTGTGGGGTCGCCCCCGACGATGACCTTGTGCAGGGTTATCTCTTTGTAGTTGGCGCCATCGGGGACGGGGATTGTCCGGGACTTGCCTTTCATGTCATGAGTACGGTTGAGGTCGTAGACCATGAGACGGTTGCCAGCCCTGCCCGGCGGGAGGTATGTGCCGGTGGTACTCTCTTCATAGCCGTTCATCGGATTATCCCGGTGGGAAGAGGGGTGTTTATCGGCAAGGTATTTTCTGACGAAGTAGAAGCCCCAGCCGCCGTAGAAGTCGCCGCTGCGCCCTTCGATGACGGCTTCGGTGGTGACCTTTTTGCCCTTACCGAAGACGTAAGTGTAGTAGCCTGCGTTCATGGCGGTGGCGCTGGCAGCTTCACCGAGCATCATGTCACAGTAATTGATTTCCAGGACATCGTGGAACCAACGCATCAGCGTTGCGATAACCGTCCAGTTGGTGCAGGCACTATCGCCCAGCCCCTCGCCGTGCGTTATCGGGTCAAGTCCGGTGGGTGCCACCAGGTTTGGTTTGAAAAGCAGCTTCTCGCCAGCGTTGACTTCGGACTTGACCCTGGTGCTGAAGTTCGTCCTCTCGTCTAGCAGGCTCAAAGCTAAGGCGAGGCTGTTATAGATGTAGTCTATCCGCTCTATTATCTTTTGCCAGGCTTCGACACTTGATTCATCGATGACCTTTTGGAGCAGTTCGGGGACCCCGACGTAGGCTTGTAACGGGTCCATGCGTACCACAGCCACCGGCGAGCCGTCGCTATCCAACTCTGCTTTCCCCAGGGGCGAATCAACGACCACCTTTGCCTTGGTTGTCATTTTGTCTCCCTCAGATTATCCTAAGTCATTCTATTGCACCAAAGCTTTACATAAGCCTAACTGTCAAACTATCGTGCTCAAAACAAAGCGGGTGCTTCTATGGCAGCGCCTCTTTCAGGACCTGGGAGATATCCTTTACTGCGAGTTTTCCCTCCAGGTTTTCAGCCTTCACGGCGTCGGTGAGCATGGTCAGGCAGCCGGGGCAGGCGACTGCCAGGACATCAGCCCCGGTGGCATAAGCCTCCCTTACCCTGATACGCGCCGGGCTGTCCTCGCCCCCAGCCAGCAGGTCCATGACAAAGTTGCCGCTGCCGCCACCGCAGCAGAAGGCGTCCTTTCTATTCCGCTCCATCTCCACCAGTTCCAGCCCGGGGACACTTTTCAGTACCTGTCGGGGCTCATCGTAGATATTATTGTACCGCCCCAGGAAGCAGGGGTCTTGATAGGTGACCTTCAAGGTTTTTCGGGAGGGCTTCGTCTTCTTTCTTGCAACCAGCTCTGCCAGTAGTTCAGTGTAGTGGTATATCTCGAAGCTGCCACCAATGCCGGGGTAATTGTTTTTCATGGTATTGTAGCCATGGGGGCAAAGTGTGACCACCTTACTGACGCCAAGCTCCTTGAACTTCTGTATGTTCTTTTCAGCCAGGTTTTGGAACAGTCCCAGCTCGCCCAGCATATAGACTTCGTTGCCGCAGCATTCCTCATCGCTGCCCAGGATGCCGAAGGGCACTCCCGACGATTTAAGCACGTCACTTAGACCCTTCGCCATCTTCTGTCCGTTTTCGTCGTAGGAGCCGAGGCAGCCTACATATAGCAAAAATTCATCATCCTTGGAGTACAGCTTTGTTCCGTCAGCCCAGGCAGCCCTATCGCCTCTGAGCAGTTTAAACGGGTTACCGTATCCCTGCACGGCTTCGAAGAAGCGGGCCACCCGGGGTGGTATCCTGCCCTTTTCCACCATATCGCTCCTGGCACCGACTATCCAGTCGATGATGTCCGGGGCGAACTTCATGGGGCATTGTTCGGCGCAGTTCTTACAGGTGGTGCAGGTGTATAGTATTTCGGCGAGGTGCTCCGACCATTCGACCTCGCCCTTGAGCCAGGCGTAAATTAGCCACAGACGACCGCCGGTGGAGTAGGTCTCAAACCTGAACCGGCGATAGGGCGGACAATTGAATGATGAATAGTCCGTAGGGAATTTGCAATAGCCACAGCGGAAGCATCTATGTATCTGACTGGCGTATTTCTGCTGCATTAGCTCATCTCCCAATTGCCCGGATTCATAATCCCGTTCGGGTCGAGAAGCTGCTTTATCTTTTTAATCAGGTTGAGGGTGTTGGGGTCCATCTTCTCCATTAACATTTTCTGCTCATCCATATCCGCTTTCCAGAGGACGGCACCTTCCTCGAGGGCGAACTTGCTGCATTCGTCCAGTGCCTTTTTTGCCCTTGCCATCTCGTCCGGGTTAGCCCGATTGAAGGAGAAGGAGAAGGAAAACATCATACAATGTCCCGAGCCGATAAGGCGTGTGGTGGAGCCGTAGAAGACGTTGTACTTGCTGGCCACCTCCTCCAGCTTGCGGATGAAAGCGGGGAACTTCTCGATGGGGGTTATCGGTCCGGCATATTGAAATCCGCCGCCCTTAGCCACGTCGGCGAACCTTGTTGTATCTTTCGATGGCATGGACAGCAGCGGTGCCTTGGTGTCCGGGGAAATGCTGAGAATTCCCACATCCCGGCTCTGAAAGTAGTCCCAGACTGCGTCCCAGACCATTTTCCGTTTGAATTCAAGCTCTTCATCCGAGTCCCCGGTGATGTAAGTCATGATCCAGAACGTGCCTCTGAACCGTAAGGGGAGGGGCTGGGCAGAGATGACGACGTCCTCGACCATTTCGGTATGGCTGAGCTTGAGCAGGATGTCGGGCACCAGCTCAGCCTTGTCGGTGAGGAGCACCATCACGTCTCTCATTTTCTTACAGGGATAGAGCTTCAAGCCGAGCTTGGTTATGATGCCGGTGGTGCCGAACCAGCCGAGGAAAAGTCCGCTGAGGTCCGGTAGCGGTGGCCCTTTGGAAAACCAGTATGGGGACACTGAGCAGGAACCGATGCGGCAAACCTCGCCTGTGGGGAGCACGACCTCAAGGCCGGAGACCATGTCTGAATTGAAGCCGTGCTGGTGGGCCAGCCGTCCCTGTCCGTGTATCACGGCATTGGCTACTACAGTGGCTGATGGTGGTGCATCGGGCATGCTATGCCTCAGGTGCGGGTGATGCTTTTGGAGGTAGCTCTTCAGCGCGCCCTGGGTGGTACCGCCCTCGACGATTACGTACCTTGCGGTCTCGTTCACTTCCAGGATCCTGTCCATCCTCTTCATGTCCAGCAGGATACCACCTTTCTGGGGGATGACCAGGCCGGTGAGCGCCAGCCCTGCTCCTGCTGGGACTATCGGTATTTTCTCCCGGTTTGCCAGCCTGACTATCTCCTGCACCTCTTCGGTGGTTTTAGGCAGCACTACGAAGTCCGGCTCGTGAGCCGGCATCAGACCGCCGTCTCGGGCGTAGAAATATTTCTCCTCCTTGCTGACAGAAACAAAGTCCTTGCCCACTATTTTCACCAGTGACTCGTATATAGCATTAGTGGTCACCATAGCTTACACCTCCACTGCTAGTTCGGGCAGCTTGAGCGATTGGGCTTCTCCTATTGCCAGCTTGCACAGGTCTATAATATGTATCGGTTTTATACCCTTTCTGGAGACTTTATCGGCAAGGGCGTCCCAGCAGGCAGGACAATTGAATACGCAGTACTCGGCGCCGGATCTCACCATGTCATCTATATTTCTCTTCTGAATGTCGTCTGCCAGGGCCGGCCCCTTACCCATGCGGATGATCTCGGCACAGCAGAGGGCATTCTCTCCGTCGTATTCCCGTTCCAACCTTTTCACGCCAATGAGGTTGAAAATATCGTTGAGGAAGTGGTCTGTCTCGGGGACGAGTCGAGCCGAACAGTTGCGCTGGTAAGCGGCCTTGATTCCTAGCTTCTTAACCAGTTTGTCGAGTTGTTTGAGCCTGCCATAAAGGTACTCAAAATAATGGATGGGCTTGAATGACAGTTCAATGCCGTAAGCCGGTGTCAGCGAGGCAAAGGTGCCGTAGCATTCATCATGGAGGCAGACGAGTTCCCTGATGCCGAGTTTCCTGATGTTTTCTATTATTCGAGGAAGCCTATCTTTTATCACCGATGCCCTGGCATAGTGCAGGTATACCGCATTGCAGAAAAACTCCTGTCCGAAGATTACGGCTCCGGCGATATCTTCGAACAGCTTACCTCTGACCAGCGTGTTGAAGTGAGGCAGGAAACAGTAAGATAGTGCTTTCTCCCCCACTTTACCCACCATGAATCTGCCCACCGGCTGGCACTGGTTAATCCACATGGTTACTATGGGCCTGGGCGCCGGCAGGATGCCCTTTTCCTCCTGCCGTTCCACGATAAAATAGAACGGGTTGTTGCCGAAAGGGCAGTACTCCTGGCAGGCGTAACAGGTGGTACAGGCTTCTAGCACGAAAGAGTCCTCGCCGTGGATGATCTTCTGCCATTCCCTTTTGGCCGTCTCTTTATCCAGGCGCAGATACTGACACCTGGTGAGGCAGAAGATGCCTTTGCAGTCTGCGCATTTGGTTCTGTCAAATTTCAGTTCTAGCATTTTGGTCTGACCTCTCAATTGTTTGTTGCTGGTGCCAGGTTCCCCAGTAGGGCTAGCTATGTGCCGAGCTAGAAGGCTTGTCCCTGCTGCACGAAGTATATCACTGCCGGGTGTCAGTGAGAAGATGGCGAGCACACGAATAGTCATAAAAATTGACAAAACCTTTTATAGGCGACCGGGCGCGCCCGGTGTATTTTTGACAACGGACAATGGTAAACTATCGCCTAAAGCCAAGACCAATTCAAGGAGATGAACGATGTGGGATGCTTCTAAGTGCGACCTGTGCGGTGATTGTCTGGTGAAGTGTCGCTATGTGGACTATGATAAGGACAGGGCGGTGGCTGAGCTCAAACTGCTGATGGAGGGCAGGGATGCTGAGATTCTGCATAAGTGCGTTACCTGCCTTGCCTGTAGTAGCTACTGTCCTACGGGTGCTGACCCGGCTGACCTTATCTTCCAAATGCAGGAGAAAGTGGGCACCTGCCCCATAGCGATGATTGGCAAACAGACGCTGGAAGGGCTGGCTAAGGGGCTTGAGGGGCTGGGAGAGCCAAGGCAAGTGATACCTGGCGAACCAGGCAAACCGCTGTTATCGCTGGACTCCTTTCGAATTGACGAGTTCCCGGAAGGCACGCTGGACAGCCAGCTATTTAAAGGCATGACCGTGGTGAGAGGTGCAGAATTCATGTCGCTTGCCGGGTGCATTCATATGGGCGGGAGGAGCTTTGTCGGCAGTTATGGCCAGCTCGTCCTCAACAGGCTGGCCAGCTTTGGTAAGGAAGTTGTCTATATGCATAACGAAGGCTTTGTGCTGGCCCAGGTGAAGGCTAAGGAGTATGGATTTAATGTCCCCTTCAAGTACATGCATCTTTACGAATACCTGTACAAGTACCTGACGGAGAACAGGGGCAGCATTACCAAGCTGGGGAAAAAGGTGGCCTTTCAGGCCAACTGTGCCACCAGGTGGATTCCTGAGTATGATGCTTTTCTGGACAGGATATTTGAGCTTATCGGCGTGGAGAGACCGCCGAGGAAATATGAGCGGCTAAATGCCCTGTGCTGCAGCGCACCGATTATCTACACTAACAGGGAACTTGCCATCGAGATACAGAAGGAGAACTTTGAAGATGCCATAGCCCGTGGCGCCGATGCTATTGTGACCTGTTGCCCGGTCTGCGACAGGGTGTTCCGTCGGCCCAGCTCGCAATTCGGTCTGCCCAAGATTTTCATAACTGACCTGTGCCGCATTGCCCTGGGGGAGAAGCCGTGGCCGGAAAGGACGGAGGGGAAGTAACCCCAGCGGTGCTGTGCCGCCTGGCGTTTTGTCACCAAATAGCGATGGTACGGTATTGCCCTGTGGCTGGTTGATCGGAGGATAACTGGTCCTTTGTGTGGGAGACTGGCGCTCTGCTATAATTTGCCCCGGTGCAGGTTTTGAGACTTTAAGCAACGGATATCGATGGGCTCTCCTCATTATTTTGGCACTGCAAACGAATTCGGCATTGTATTTATGGTGACCACTGTGTGGATGCTGTTTCTATGAGGACCGCGGATAACTGGCACAACCTTGATGTTGCCGAGGTGCTGAATCGGCTTGGTTCAGACCCCAGATCGGGTCTATCTCAAGATGAGGTGCAGCAACGGCTTGCTAAGTGCGGTGCCAATGAACTGGCAGGGAAAAAGAGGGCCTCGGCGTGGCAGCTTTTTCTTGAGCAGTTCAAGAACTTCCTGATAATAATCCTGCTGGTGGCGGTGGCACTGTCGGCGGTATTGGGCGAGGTGGCCGACGCCATCGTCATCTTCGTTATCGTGCTGTTTGCCGCCGGACTAGGCTTTTTCCAGGAATACCGCGCTGAGCGGGCGATGGAGGCGCTAAAGAGGATGGCGGCACCGGTGGCACGGGTGATTAGGGGTGGGCAGGAAATGGTGGTACCAGCCCGGGAGCTGGTGCCGGGAGATATCGTGTTGCTGAGTACCGGGGACAAGGTGCCGGCAGATATGCGACTTGTCCAGGCGGTAAATCTGAGGACGGAGGAAGCGCCTCTTACCGGCGAGTCGACTCCGGTGGAGAAGACGGTCGAGCCTCTGGAGGGCAAGGTACCTCTGGGCGATAGGGCAAACATGGCGTTTATGGGCACGGTCGTAGTCTATGGCAGAGGGGTGGGTGTGGTCACTGCCACAGGTATGTCAACGGAGTTTGGCAAAATTGCGGCACTTCTCGAGGCGGTGGAAAAAGAGAGGACGCCTCTTCAGGTCAACCTTGATAGACTGGGAAAGTTAATAGGCGCTGTGGCCCTGGTGCTTTGTTTTGTCCTGGCTGCCATCGGGGTGATGAGGGGGCACGAGATACTGGAGATGGTCATCTGGGGGGTAAGCTTGGCGGTGGCCGCGGTACCGGAGGCTCTGCCCGCGGTGGTCACCATATCGCTGGCTTTAGGCGTACAGAGGATGGTACAACGCCATGCCCTCATCCGGAAATTGCCGGCGGTGGAGACCCTGGGCTGTACCACATTTATCTGTTCTGATAAAACGGGTACGCTCACTCAAAACCAGATGATGGTGAGGCGTATCTTTGTGGATGGTAAGACCATCGAGGTCACTGGGAGCGGTTATGAACCCAAGGGTGGCTTTTATGTCGATGGTCTACCTGTGGATGTTCAAAGTGAGCCTGGCCTGCAAATGTTGCTTCAGGGAGTTACGCTGTGCAGCGATGCTTCACTGGTGTGTCTCGACGGGTGCTGGCAGGTGAGGGGTGACCCCACAGAGGGTGCTTTGGTGGTGGCTGCTATGAAGGCCGGGCTTGAGTTGCAACGACTATGTGAGCTGCTGCCACGCATCGATGAGGTCCCATTCAGTGCGGAGACGAAGATGATGGTTACCATCCACAGGACTGACGATGGACGGGCCATCGCCTTTTCTAAAGGTGCCCCCGAAGTTGTCCTCGATCGTTGTAAGTCTATCTATCGTGGTGGGGTGGAGGTGGAGCTCGGCGTTGAGGACAGAAAACATATTCTTGGCGTGGCTCAGGAGATGGCTGAGGACGCGCTGCGCGTCCTGGGGGTAGCTTACCAGTGGCTACCCAACGGGAAGGCTGGAGTTAGTCTTGCGGATAAGGACATGGTGTTTCTGGGGCTGGTGGGGATGATAGACCCACCCCGGGGTGAGGCAGAGGCGGCGGTGAAGCTTTGCGAGCAGGCTGGGATAAAGTCGGTGATGATAACCGGTGACCACAAAGTCACGGCGGTGGCGATTGCCAGAGAATTGGGCATGTTCAAAGGCGGCATCGCTCTCAGCGGGGATGAGCTGGACAGATTAAGTGATGAAGAATTCGAGGCGCTGGTGGAGAAGGTGGAAGTATATTCCAGGGTATCGCCGGCGCATAAGCTCCGGGTTGTGGAAGCTCTGGCGAAGAAAGGACATGTGGTGGCGATGACCGGGGACGGCATCAATGATGCACCGGCGCTAAAGAAGGCGGATATCGGAGTAGCTATGGGCATCACTGGCACCGATGTCACCAAGGAGGCGGCTGACATGGTGCTCACCGACGACAACTTTGCCTCGATAGTGGCAGCGGTGGAGGAGGGAAGGGGCATCTTCGACAACATCAAGAAGTACTTGATGTTTCTGCTTTCGTCCAATGTCGGAGAGATTTTGCTGATGGCAGGTGCCATCCTCTTTGGACCTTTGATCGGACTCCCCCCGGGGGCGATACCTTTGATTGCCATACAAATACTCTTTGTCAACCTGGTAACCGATGGTCTGCCGGCGATTGCACTCTCTGTAGACCCGGCGGCACCGGACATAATGCAGCGCAAGCCGCGGCCTCGGGGGCAGGGGATTTTCACTGCACCGGTGGTAACGCTGATACTCGTAGGCGGAATATGGTCCTGTCTGGTGAACCTAGCGATTTTCAAATGGGCACTGGACGTAGGTAAAGAGATGGTGGAGGCGCAGTGCCTCTGTTTTCTTACCCTTGTCATGATACAGTTTTTCAAAGCATACAACTTTCGCTCAGAGAGGCACTCGGTGTTCAAGCTCGGCATATTCAAGAACAGGTGGCTGAATTGGGCTGTGGGCTCCCAGATTTTGCTGATGCTGGCGATTATTTATGTACCTTTCCTTCAGAAAGTGTTCCGCACTTACCCGCTGGACGGCCTTGACTGGGCACTTTCTATACTCCTGTCCCTATCTATCTTCCCGGTGCTGGAGTTGAGCAAATTCCTATTACAGCGGCTGGGGAAAGCGCAGGCGTGAGCACACCGAACGCATTCACCTGCTATCAGAGTCAGGAGCAGAACCTGCCTTGTCTAGGTGAAGAAGACCTGGATGTGAACATTGTGTCTAGCTAGCGGCAGGATTATTTGATAACGAGCGATTCTGGTTTTCCGTTCCCTGGCTGGTTTGGTTTTTTCCCGGACTTATTTCAAGTTGCTTTTTGGTATTTCCCCAGCCATTTCTTGGGCTACTTCAATAACCTTTTTGCCTTACCTTGTCTTTGTTAGCACTGGCTACAAGCTAGACCTCATCATTAAGACTTACCTAGCCCTTATAGCTGCGCAAAAATTTCTTCTCCCTATGTCTCTTACTATTCTTTGCCCTCTGCAAGCTTATCACTTTTGTTCCCCAATGTGTCCCTAAATCTCAAAGAGCATCTTATATAAATTAAAAGTGGGATTATCCTGAGGTTAACGCTTTAGGTTTTGAATATTAGAAAGGTGTGCATGGTCAGAGTGCAATTGAGCGGAGGGGGATTCTATTTGAGGAACAAGATGGAGTGAACCCCTGACACTGGACACTACAGGTTAGGAACGTTAGGAGGGTTTGGCAGGGCCAGAGTACAATTGAAAGGAGAAGGGACCCTGCTATGAAGAACAAGAGGACATTCGGCTTAGAATTTAAACGCTAGGTAGTGGAAGAACTGTTAAGCGGTGAAAGCAGTGCCGCCCAGATCTGCCGTAAATACAATTTCTGTGCCAGTCTGCTTTACCACTGGAAGGAAACGTATAGTCGAGGTAGGTTCAACAATGAGCCTTCTGAGGTAGGAGCTCTTAAGGGCAGGATAGAAAATCTAGAGCGGTTGGTAGGAAAACTGACACTGGAGAATGAGGTTTTAAAAAAGGGCTTGCAGATGAGCCTCACCCGGTCTCCAGGAATCGGGAAATCATCAAGGTATGGGGGTGCCTCGGCATCGCTGTCCGAAGGGGGTGCAAAGTGATGAAACTGGCCAGGAGCAGCTTCTACCACAAGCCTAAAGGAAAGACCCGAGGAGATGCAAAAGGAGGCGGATTTAAGAGGCAGGATTGAGGCTATCTGTCTTAAGTTCCCCCGATATGGCTACCGGCGAGTTACTGAGGCTTTGAAGCGAGGAGGACTTAGGGTCAACCACAAGAAGGTGCTCAAGCTCATGAAGCAGTGTGACCTTCTCTGCCAGGTGAAGTGTAGGTGGAAGACCACAGATTCAAGACACCCTTTTCCCAGGTATCCCAATCTCATCAAGGGTATGACCATCGAGCACTTGAACCAGGTTTGGCTATCAGATATCACCTATATCCGCATCCGGACTGGCTTTGTTTACCTGGCAGCTATTCTTGATGCCTTCTCCCGCAAAGTGATTGGCTACGCTGCTTCTATGAGGCTGGATACATCTCTGACGCTGGCGGCATTAAGGATGGCAATAACTCGGAGACGGCCTGGCCCCGGCGTCATCCACCACTCAGATCAGGGAGTGCAATATGCTTCGAATGACTATGTGGACGAGCTAAAGAGACACGGTTTTGAAATCAGCATAGCGCGCACCGGTAACCCCTATGAAAATGCCATGCATGATGGAAAGCTTTTTAAAAACACTAAAACGCGAGAGGTGAACCTATGGGAATATGAGACATTTCAGGATGTGGTAACCAGGCCTCCTTATTTCCTTGAAGAGGTCTATAATTTGAAGAGACTTCATTCGGCGCTTGATTACCTGCCGCCAAATGAATTCGAGGAGGTACTGCTTAATCAGGAGAATAACAATATACCCTGTCAGACTCTCCTAGCATTCCTAACTTAAAGTATCCAGCTTCAGGGGTTCACTCCAAAAGTTGCTAACCAGTCTGAACTAAGCTTAGTTTGACTATAATATCTGTCTGTGCTAAACTACTTGCTCGATTGCTTGGGTTAAATTGTATTATGGAGAAAAACGTTGTCAGATGAATTTGTCCAAGTAGTGGAGGAGTACAGGGGAGAGAAGGGTGCGTTAATTTCGATTCTGCAAGGGGTTCAAGAAAAGTTTGGTTATCTTTCCGCAGAGGCGATTTCAAAAATAGCCAGGTTATGCCGTTTATCCGAGAGTGAGGTTTTTGGGGTCGCCTCCTTTTATACTCAATTTTATTTTACCCCTCGCGGTCGTCACAAAATAAAGGTCTGTCTGGGTACTGCTTGCCATGTTAGAGGTGCTGTAAGGGTACTGGAGAGGCTGGAGCAAAGCTTGGGTATAAAAAGCGGGGAGACTACTCCTGATTATAATTTTACCCTGGAGACAGTAAATTGCATTGGGGCTTGTGCTCTTGGTCCTGTGGTTACGATAGACGAAGATTATTTTGGGCAAATGAATCCTGAAAAGGTCGATCAAGTGCTCAATTTGGCCAAATCTTAGTGTTTCTGTTAGGGAAATCATGAGGCAAAAGCTCGATTCTGAAGAGGCCCTGGAAAAATTTAGAACCAAGTTACTGGCAGACAAAGAAAAGAAGCCTTCAATAATGATTTCAATTTGTCATGGCACTGGGTGTCAGGCTTATGGTTGCGGGAAAGTGTCAGAAGCTTTTAGGGAGGCGATAAGCAGGCTGAATGCTCAGGACAAGATTGAAGTCAAAATCACTGGCTGTCATGGCTTCTGTGAGAGGGGCACAGTAGTAGTAGTAGAACCCGGAGAAGTTTTTTACCAGCGAGTAAAACCAGAAGATAGTACAGAGATAGTTAGTAGTTTACTGGACGGCGGCGGCGTTGTTGAACGTTTGCTGTATACTGACGCTTTTACCGGAGAGAGATTCGTAAAGAGGAGCGATGTCCCGTTTTATAAAAAGCAGTTGCGACTTATTTTCGGCGATAACGGGCACATAGATCCAACGTGCATTGAAGACTACATTGCTATAGGTGGTTATACTGCTCTCTCCAAAGCTATTTTCCATATGTCACCTGAGGAGATAATCGAGGAGGTGAAACGCTCTGGGTTGCGAGGACGTGGTGGGGCTGGCTTCCCAACCGGCAACAAGTGGGAGTTCTGTCGGCGGGCCAAGGGCAGTCCTAAATACGTTGTTGTAAATGCTGATGAGGGTGACCCTGGTGCGTATATGGACAGAAGCCTTCTCGAGGGTAATCCGCACAGTGTGCTAGAGGGGTTGATCATAGGTGCCTATGCCATAGGCGCGAGTGAAGGTTATATTTATGTGCGTCATGAATATCCACTGGCGGTGCATAATGTCAGAATAGCTATTCAACAGGCGAGGGAGCTAGGGATCCTAGGAACCAATATCCTAAATTCAGGTTTCGATTTCGATGTCCATATAGTGAGAGGCGTAGGTGCTTTTGTTTGTGGTGAGGAGACTGCTTTGATAGCTTCTATCGAGGGAAGACGAGGAATGCCCAGATCTCGCCCACCTTTTCCTGCTATCTCCGGTCTATGGGGCAAACCGACGAATATTAACAATGTGGAGACCTGGGCTAACGTGCCTTTAATAATTAACAAGGGAGCCGATTGGTATAGTGCCATAGGCACAAAAACAAGCAAAGGCACCAAGATTTTTTCTCTTGTGGGCAAGGTTAACAATACTGGTCTGGTAGAAGTGCCCATGGGGATAACTCTAGCAGAGATCATCTTCGACATCGGTGGCGGTATCAAAGACAGCAAAAAGTTTAAGGCTGTACAAACTGGTGGCCCCTCTGGTGGCTGCTTGCCAGCCTCTCTGTTAGATCTGCCAGTGGATTTCGAGTCATTGGCTGCCGCCGGGTCAATTATGGGATCCGGGGGCATGATAGTAGCTGACGAAGATACTTGTATGGTAGATCTTACGAAATACTTCCTTAATTTTACTCAGGCCGAATCTTGCGGAAAGTGCCCACCGTGCCGGGTTGGCACCAGACAGATGCTAGGGATTTTAGAGCGCATAGTTAAAGGCGAAGGGCGCCCTGGTGATATAGAACTGCTGGAAAGAGTAGCTATGACTGTGAAACAGGGATCTCTTTGCGGTCTTGGTCAGACGGCACCAAACCCCGTGTTGACCACTCTGCGCTACTTTCGTGACGAGTATGAAGCGCATATCAACGAGAAACGTTGTCCGGCGCTGGTATGCAAAGACCTGATATCTTTCTACATCCTGCCCGATAAGTGTCAGGGTTGCATGATATGCATGCGTAGCTGTCCTGTGGAAGCGATTAGCGGCGGAAAGAGGCTTGTCCATGTTGTTGACCAGAATAAGTGCACAAAGTGCGGCACATGTGTGGATGTCTGTCCGCCGCGGTTCTCGGCAGTAGTCAAGGTCTCCGGAGAGCGGGTTGAAGTCCCAGCTCAGCCAGTGCCGGTGCAAAAACCGGAGTGATGGTTTCATACGGTGGTGTAGAAAGAAATAGGTAATCGGAGTCCACTATGGTTGTCGATGAAAAAGCTAAAGTTATGACTGTAACTATTGACGGGCAGCAGGTCAGCGTGAAGGAAGGCACCACGGTGCTGGAAGCGGCCCAGCAGGCTGGTATCTACATTCCTACTCTTTGCTATCACCCCAGTTTGAGCCCTTATGGCGCTTGTCGTCTCTGTATCGTCGAGATCGAAAACATGCGTGGCTTCCCTACTGCATGCACCACGCCGGTCGCTGATGGCATGGTCGTCAGAACTGACACCCCGCAGTTGCGGGAGTTGCGGAAGAACATTTTTGAGCTTATTCTGGCAGAACACCCCAAGCAGTGCGTTACCTGTGCCAAGAACTTACGCTGTGAGTTGCAACAGGTCGCCTCGCGGATCGGGGTAGAGGAGCTCACCCTTCCACCTGTTCGAAAAGACCTGCCTGTTTACCAGGATAGCCCGTTCTTTGACCGCGATTACAACTTGTGTATACTCTGTGGGCGGTGTGTGAGGGTGTGTCAGGAGGTCAGGGGTGCGGGCACCATCGCTTTCGTTTACCGGGGCAGTAAGGCCCTGGTGGGGACCGCCTTTGATAAGACGTTGCAGGACTCCGGATGCCAGTTCTGTGGTGCCTGTGTTGATATCTGCCCTACCGGTGCTTTGATGGACAAGGCTGGTAAGTGGCTTGGTCTGCCTGACAGCTCGGTGGTGACTATCTGTCCCTATTGTGGCGTTGGTTGCCAGTTGAGCCTCGAGGTGAAGGCGGGGAAAGTAGTGCGTTCGGTGCCTGTCTACAGCGAAAACGCTGTGAATAAAGGTCAGGCGTGTGTTAAAGGGCGCTATGGTATTGCCGAGTTTGTCCATCATCCGGAGAGATTGACCAAGCCCCTGATCAGAAAAGGCGGCCAACTTGTGGAGACGAGCTGGGATGTGGCGTTGGGCTTTGTTGCTGAAGTACTGGGGAAGCATAAGGGCGATGAGTTCGCTTTCATTGCCTCTGCCAAATGCACCAGTGAGGAAAATTACCTGGCGCAGAAGTTCACCCGTGCGGTGATGGGGACGAACAATATAGACCATTGTGCCCGTCTCTGACATGCCCCTACGGTGGCCGGTCTGGCCACCAGTTTCGGCAGCGGTGCCATGACCAACTCGGTCAACGAGATCGCAGAGGCGGCTTGTATCTTTATCATCGGCAGTAATACCAGCACGGGGCACCCGGTTGTGGCCTTGGAGATAAAGCGAGCGGTCCGCAATGGGGCTAAGCTGATCATCGCTAATCCCACGGAGTTTAACCTTTGTAGTTACGCCGATGTTTGGCTGAGGCAGATTCCTGGAAGTGATGTGGCGTTGCTGATGGGGATGATGAGGATAATTTACGAGGAGGGGCTTGCCGATTTAGCTTTTATCAGCGAATTTTGCGAGAACTTCGATGCTTTCAAAGAGTCATTGAAGAACTTTGATCTGAAGTTTGTGGAGAGGGTTACCGGCGTGCCAGGGGAGGCTATAGCGCAGGCTGCCAGACTTTATGCCACCTGTAAACCAGGAATGATTATTTATGCCATGGGTATCACCCAGCACACACATGGCACCGACAATGTGCTGGCGATAGCTAACCTGGCAATGTTAACCGGCAATGTCGGGAAGCCGTCGAGCGGTGTCAATCCATTGCGCGGACAGAATAACGTCCAGGGTGCCTGCGATATGGGCGCCTTGCCCAACGTTTATACCGCGTACCAACGGGTGGACAATCCGGAGATACGGCGGAAGTTTGAGATTGCCTGGCGTTGTGACCTTAACCCTAACCCCGGGTTGACGCTTACCGAGATGATCGATGCTGCTTATAACAAGAAGCTTAAAGCAGCCTATGTAATGGGTGAAAACCCGATTCTCAGCGATCCGGACGTGCACCATACTACGGAGGCTTTTAAGCGATTGGAGTTTCTGGTGGTGCAGGATATGTTCCTCACCGAGACGGCGCAGCTGGCGCATGTAGTCCTGCCGGCAGCCAGTTTTGCGGAAAAGGACGGTACTTTTACCAACACTGAGCGGCGTGTACAACAAGTGCGAAAAGCGATTGAGCCTTTGGGCGAGTCCAAGCCTGACTGGTGGATTATCTGCGAGGTAGCAAAAAGGATGGGTGCCCACGGCTTTGATTTCAACCATCCCTCTGAAGTGATGGACGAGATTGCCAGGTTGACGCCCAGCTATGGTGGTATCAACTATGGGCGACTGGAGGGGTGCGGTCTACAATGGCCCTGTCCGACCACGGACCACCCGGGAACCCCGATATTGCATGTGGGGAGGTTTGTCCGTGGGTTGGGGCTATTTACTCCGCTGGAGTATAAACCGCCGGCTGAACTACCGGACGAGGAATACCCGTTGATTCTGACTACCGGGCGCGGCCTTTTCCATTACCACACGGGCACAATGACGCGGAAAGTAAAGGGACTTAATGCGATTGACCCGGAGGCTGTTGTGGAGATAAGCCCCGAGGATGCCAAAGCACTGGGTATTATGGACGGGGAAAAGGTTAGGGTGGTGTCTCGTAGGGGCGAGGTAGCGGTTAAAGCGCGTGTGGTGGAGAGGGTACCGCCGAAAGTGGTATATATGACATTCCATTTTGCCGAGAGTCCGGCAAATGTGTTGACCAATAGAGCGCTCGACCCCGTAGCGAAGATACCTGAATTGAAGGTCTGTGCCGTAAGAGTTGAAAAGCTTTAACTAGATGGGTGAGTTCACCGTAACCATCGATGGCAAGCAGGTCAGCGTAGCCACTGGTACGACTGTGTTTCAGGCGGCAGCCGGCGCAGGCATTTATATTCCTAACCTATGTGCTCACCCTGATTTGCCACCTTCGGGTGATTGTGGGCTCTGTCTGGTAGAGGTGGAGGGACAGGCTGACCTTGTCCTTTCATGCACTACTAAGGCTGTGGAAGGAATGGTCGTCCGCACGGATACCCCCGAGGTCCGAGAGAGGCAACGTCAGGCGCTGATAAAGCTTCTGTCCCAGCACCCCAATGCCTGTCTTACCTGCTGGCGCAAAGAGAGATGTAAGCCTTTTGATGTCTGCCTGCGCAACGTTGCCGTCACTGAGCGGTGTGTTACCTGTCCCAAGAACGGGCGCTGCGAACTACAACTAGTGGCTGACTTCTTTGATATCAAAATGGAGGACATTCCCTATGAGTACCGTTCCCTGCCGGTGAATCGGGACAACCCGTTCTTCGATTTAGACTACAACTTGTGCATCGGCTGCGGACGCTGTATCAGGGCCTGTGGTGACCTGAGGGGGATAAAGGCGCTTGATTTTGTGGAGATGGATGGTTACAAGGTGGCGGCACCGCGTCGGAATAACAGTCACAAGGACTCCGGATGCAAGTTTTGCTTCACCTGTGTGGAAGTCTGCCCTACCGGTGCTCTGGTGGACAGGGAGGCGCGTTACCGTGATGTTCCTGATTGGGAAGCCTATGTGGTGCCCTGCCGGGACGCCTGTCCGGCACATATAGATATACCGCGGTACATTTATCTTATTGCACAAGGAAAATATTCCGAAGCACTGGCGGTTATTAGAGAAAAGGTGCCTTTCCCCGGTGTCTTGGGGCGTGTCTGCATACATCCCTGTGAGCAGGCATGTCGGCGCGGGGCTTTGAATGACCCGATATGTATCAAATTCCTCAAGCGTTTTGCCGCTGACAACGACAGTGGGCTGTGGAAGCAGAATTCAAAGGTAGCACCGCCGACTGGTAAGAGGGTGGCGGTGGTGGGCTCAGGGCCGGCGGGGCTGACGGCGGCTTTCTATCTAGCCAAACTGGGCCATTCGGTGACGGTGTTTGAAGCCCTGCCACAGCCCGGTGGCATGATGCGCGTCGGCATTCCGACCTACCGTTTGCCGCGTGCTGTCCTGGAAGCGGAGATCAGGGAGATTGAAAATGTCGGGGTTGAGATAAAGACTAACACCAAGGTGGAGTCCGTAAACAGCCTGTTTAAAGAGGGCTATGATGCTGCGTTTCTGGCATTGGGGGCCCATCGCGGTACCAGGATGGGCGTGGATGGAGAGGACAGCCCTGGTGTGATGGATGGCGTGACCTTTCTCAGACAGGTCAGCCTGGGTATGGAAGTGAGGGTAGGTGAAAGGATAGCGGTCATCGGTGGTGGTAATGCAGCTATAGACTGTTCCCGCACGGCACTGCGCCTTGGTGCTAAAGAGGTAACGATTGTTTATCGTCGCACCCGTGCTGAAATGCCAGCGGCACCTGAGGAGGTGGAGGAAGCGTTGCACGAGGGGGTAAAGATCATCTTCTTAGCGGCACCATCGAAGATTACTACCAGAAATGGCCATCTTGAGCTGGAGTGTATCAGGATGGAGCTGGGCGAGCCGGATGCCAGTGGGAGGCGCCGCCCGGTGCCCGTGAAGGGGAGCGAGTTTGTGATGGAGTTCGATAACATCATAGCCAGCATTGGGCAGGTGTCTGATATTCCTAAAGGGTTTGGCGTGGAAGTCGGGCGTGGAGAGATGATAAAGGTGGACGCCAGGACGCTGGCGACGAATGTCAGGGGTGTATTTGCTGGCGGCGATGTGGTCACCGGTCCAG
Organism: Chloroflexota bacterium; assembly: GCA_036821185.1. Taxonomy (GTDB): domain Bacteria; phylum Chloroflexota; class Dehalococcoidia; order GIF9; family UBA5629; genus CALJTV01. The sequence continues at coordinate 142,286 of DAISKD010000003.1, forward strand.
CTTCGGTGATCGAGGCTATTGCCCAGGGGAGGCAGGCGGCGAGTTCCATCGACAAATATCTTGGTGGCAAAGGCATCATTGACGAAGTACTGGTGCCGTTTGAGAAGGCGCCCCCGTATTTCGGCAGTGAAGAGGGCTTTGCCGATAGACGGCTTCCTGAGATGCCTGCTATCGGTTTAGATAAACGCCTGGCCGGTTTTGTTGAGGTGGAGCTGGGCTACGACGAGGGGATTGCTAGAGCCGAAGCAGCACGCTGCCTGCGCTGCAATGCCAGATTGGAGCTTTCGCGTCCGGTACTGCCTCCGCTTAAAGTTAAATCTGTCTAGAACGAGGTCACACGATGTACAGGATAGTGGCTAAAGAGAAATTGTGCCCCACAATCGACTGCTTTGAGTTCGAAGCCCCAGCCATAGCGAGGAAGGCTAAAGCAGGACAGTTCGTGGTTATCCGCGTGGATGAGGTGGGTGAGCGTATACCCTTGACGCTGGCTGACTGGGACGAGGCAAAAGGCACAATAACTCTGGTGGCGATGAAGGTGGGTACCACTACACATAAACTATCATGCCTCGAAGCCGGTGGGGCTATACTTGACATAATCGGACCACTGGGCCTCCCTTCTGAGGTCGAGGACTTTGGCACGGTGGTTTGTGTGGGTGGTGGAGTGGGTGTGGCGCCGATATTCCCCATTGCCAGGGCTTTGAAACAGGCGGGGAATAAGGTCATCTCCGTCATGGGGGCGCGGAGTAAAGAGTTGCTGTTCTGGGAGGAGCGATTGCGCAGTGTCAGCGATGAGCTCATAGTGACCACCGACGATGGCTCATATGCCCGTAAGGGGGTGGTCACCGAACCGTTGAAGGAAATATTGGAAAGGGACAAAGAGGTCAGCCGTGTGATTGCCATCGGACCGGCGATAATGATGAAGTTCTGCTCATTGACGACCAAACCATTCGGCGTCAAGACCATCGTGAGCCTTAATTCGATCATGGTCGATGGCACAGGGATGTGTGGTTGCTGTCGGGTGAGTGTGGGCGGTATCACTAAGTTTGTCTGTGTTGATGGTCCGGAGTTTGATGGACACGAGGTGGACTGGGAACTGCTGATGAGTCGGCAGCGGATGTATCTGGATGAAGAGAAACGTTCTTTCGAGTTGTGGAAATCACGCCAGTGCCAGTGCAATTCTTGAAGTTACACAGAGATGGAAGAGAAAGCCAGACCAAAGATTGACCTGAACCGCGTGCCTATGCCCCGCCAGGACCCTAAAGTGAGGGCGCGCAATTTCAATGAGGTGGCCCTGGGCTATACCGACGAGATGGCACTCCGTGAAGCCAGCCGTTGCATCCAGTGTCCCAAGCGCCCCTGCGTTGCCGGCTGCCCGGTGAATATAGATATTCCTGAGTTCATCAAGGCGGTGCGAGATGGGAACATGCCGGAAGCGGTGAGGATACTGAAGGGCAAGAACAGCCTCCCGGGCATATGTGGTCGGGTGTGTCCTCAAGAGACACAGTGTGAGGAAGTATGTTCGTTGGGGAAGAAAGGGGCGCCAATAGCTATCGGGCGACTGGAGAGGTATGTAGCCGACTGGGAGCTGAAACATAATCCTGAATTTAATAAAGCTGTCGATTTGCCACCGCCGACGGGCAAGAAGGTGGCAGTTATTGGTTCCGGTCCTGCCGGGCTTACCTGTGCCGCCGATTTAGCCAAGATGGGGCACAGCGTCACCATTTTCGAGGCGTTGCATGTAGCTGGTGGGGTGCTGATATACGGCATCCCTGAGTTCAGGTTGCCCAAGGAGATTGTCCGGGCGGAGATAGAGTATGTGAAGTCGCTTGGGGTAGAGATAAAGCTGGACTCGGTGATGGGGAAGCTGGCCACTGTGGACGAGGTACTAGCCAGTGGCTACGATGCTGTGTTCCTGGGCACGGGCGCCGGGCTGCCGATGTTTCTTAACATTCCCGGTGAGAACCTTAATGGCATTTATTCGGCGAACGAGTTCCTCACCAGGGTAAACCTGATGAAGGCCTATCTTTTCCCTGAGTATGATACGCCGGTGAAGATAGGTAGACGGGTGGCGGTTATCGGTGGCGGGAACGTGGCCATGGACGCAGCACGCTGTGCCCTGCGCCTTGGAGCTGAGGATGTCTGTATCGTCTACCGGAGGTCACGTGCCGAGATGCCGGCACGAAAGGAAGAGGTGGAGAATGCCGAGGAGGAGGGCATCATCTTCAAGTTCCTCACCAACCCCAAGAGGTTTATTGGCAATGAGCAGGGCTGGGTAACGGCGATGGAATGCTACGAAATGGAGCTCGGTGAGCCAGATGCCAGCGGCAGGCGCCGTCCTATTGTCAAAGAGGGCAGCGAGTTCATCATGAATGTTGACATTGTGATCGTTGCTCTGGGCACCACCCCCAACCCGCTAATTCCTTCGACCACCAAGGGGCTGGAGACAAGAAAGAATGGCACTGTGGTGGCTGATGAGGTGAGCGGCAAGACGACGAAGGACAGGGTGTGGGCTGGCGGCGATGTGGTCACCGGTGCCGCTACGGTGATAAGTGCTATGGGTGCGGGCAAGCGGGCAGCGGATTCGATAGACGCCTACCTTCGTGGGCTGTAGGCAAAGAACTTCCGGCCCTCTTTTGTCTTTCTCGTTTTCCCAAGGAAGAGCAAGGCGAGCGCAGCACAGGAGGAAGGCTACCTTTCTGGCCTCAGGACCTAAGATTAATGTGTCAGTGATCTACCGGGCGGGTACAGGTGATTGACAATTCGCTCGTCGACGACTAGACTAGTGGCGTACCTGCTACCGTCGGGTAGCACATGTGAGCATCTCCAGGGGGTGAGTATGGAAGACTATGAGAAGCTAGGCGTCTTTTACTTGGGCAAGACCTATGACCTCGCCGCAAGAAAGTCTAAAGGGGAACTGCTCCTCTACGATTCTAAAGACCTGGTCACCCACGGGGTCTGTGTGGGTATGACCGGAAGTGGCAAGACGGGGTTATGCATCGTGTTGCTGGAAGAGGCGGCGATCGATGGCATCCCTGCCATAGTTATTGACCCGAAGGGTGACTTACCCAATTTATTGCTGACATTCCCGCAGCTACGTCCGGAGGATTTCCTTCCCTGGGTGAACGAGGACGATGCCCGCAAGAAAGGGCTTCCCGTAGACGAATATGCAAAAAAGCAGGCTGAATTATGGTGTAATGGGTTAGCCTCGTGGGGACAGAGCGGCGAGCGTATTGCCAGGCTTAGGCAGGCGGCTGACTTCGTAATATACACGCCGGGCAGCAATGCTGGGCTACCTGTTTCCATCCTGAAATCGTTCGCTGCCCCACCTCCTGCTATCAGGGAAGATAGCGAATTGCTCAGGGAGCGCATCGTCTCTACAGCGACCAGCCTGCTTGGGCTGCTGGGTAAAGAAGCTGACCCTATCCGCAGTCGGGAACATATTTTGATATCCACAATACTCGACATAGCCTGGAGGGAGGGGCGGGACTTAGACCTTGGCGCTCTGATACAGCAGATACAGTCACCCCCGGTAAGCAAGGTTGGCGTGCTGGATATAGAGTCCTTCTACCCATCCAAGGAGAGGTTTGAACTGGCGCTATTGCTTAATAATCTGCTGGCGGCGCCGGGGTTCGATTTATGGTTGCAGGGTGAGCCGCTGGACATCGGTCAGATACTTTATTCGCCGAATGGCAAGCCGCGAATATCAATATTCAGCATAGCCCATCTGAACGATTCTGAGCGCATGTTCTTCGTTTCCTTGCTATTGAACCAGATACTGGCTTGGACGCGTACCCAGTCAGGCACCACCAGCCTCCGGGCTATAGTGTACATGGACGAAATTTTCGGTTATTTCCCGCCCGTGGCCAATCCGCCTTCGAAAGCACCCTTGCTGACATTACTAAAACAAGCACGCGCCTTTGGCGTGGGCATATTGCTAGCCACGCAGAACCCTGTTGACCTGGACTACAAGGGGTTATCCAACACCGGCACCTGGTTTATCGGTCGGTTACAGACGGAGCGTGACAAGATGCGGGTGCTGGAGGGATTGGAAGGTGTGGCTGCCACGACGGGCACAAGGTTCGACCGGGCGGCGATGGAGCAGACTCTGGCTGGTCTGAGCAACCGCATATTCTTGATGAACAATGTGCATGACGATGCCCCGGTGATTTTTGAGACCCGCTGGGCGATGTCTTATCTCAGGGGACCGATGACCCGTGTTCAGATAAAAGCGCTTATGGACCCGCTTCGCTCCGCAATGACCACAATACAGGCGGCGCCAGGAGCGGCTCCCTCAGCACCTGCCTATACCATGGCAGCGACGACGCCACTGGTACGATCGAGGGCTGAGATATCACAGACGGGGACCAGACCTGTGTTGTCTCCGAGCATTGTCCAGTACTTTGTTCCTGTTCGCGGCAGTCAGCCTGCAGGGCATACACTGGTATATTCCCCGATGGTTGTGGGGCATGCCCAGGTGCACTTTGTAGATGTCAAAAGTGGAGCTGATGTGGCTGAGGAGTCCACATATGTTACCCCAATTACCGATGACCCCATACCGGTGGACTGGAACAAAGCAAGCGAGGCTTTGTTTGACGTGACAGATTTAGAGAAGTCCCCGGCGGAGAGGGCTGGCTTCCTGCCGTTGCCATCGGCTGCCGGCAACCCCAGGAGCTATGATATCTGGAACAGGGGGTTTGCCGAGTGGCTTTATCGGAACCGAAAATTAGAACTATTAAAGAGTCCGACCTTCAAGATATTTTCCAGGCCGGGGGAGTCGGAACGCGACTTCAGGATCCGTCTGCAACAGACCTCGCGCGAGCAGCGCGATGAGGCATTGGAGAAAGCGAGGCAAAGGTATGCTGCTAAGGTGGCTGCGCTGGAGGAAAAGGTACGGCGTGCCCAGCAGGCTGTGGAGAGGGAAGCGGAGCAAGCGAAGCAGCAGAAGATGCAGACGGCTATCTCGGCTGGGGCCACTTTACTCAGCGCCTTTGTGGGCAGGAAAGCTCTAAGCTATTCCTCATTGAGCAGAGGTACCACCACCATCCGCAGTGCGGGACGGATAATGAAGGAGTCCCAAGACATACAACGGGCTAAAGAGACGCTGGCAACATACCAGCAGCAACTGGAAGCGTTGGAGGCTGAGTTCAGGGCTGAAATGCAGCAGTTGCAGACCAAGATCGACCCGCTCACCGAGGAGCTTGAAGTGGTCACCATCAGACCGGCTAAGAAAGACATTTCCGTCCGCCTGGTAGCTTTAGCCTGGGTGCCCCAGTGGCAAAGCCCTGATGGGAAGATGGTGCCAGCTTGCTAAGACTTGACATGGCTATCGGCGGGGCATATTATAGCAGTAAGAGGACAGTGTAAAAGGTACACACAAGTACGATGATGGAGGAGTGCCTATGGGAGAAGAATGGACGCCCAGGCCTTACGCCAATGAGGAGTTCCTCTCCTTCGACCGTCTCAAGAGGGCAGTGAGCAGCAGAGTGCTGGACCGGGCTGAGCGGCAGATGATTTCAGAGTTCCCGCTAGACCCGGAGAAAGTGAACCGGTGGACAGAGGAGGAGTGGCAGCGGGCGAAGGAGGCATTGCGCTTATCCCCTGGTGCTCGTGAGGCGTTCCGCAAGTACCTTGAGTCGCTGGTCAATACCAAGGTGGACAGCCTCATAAAGCAGGATAAGTCTGAGCTTTCCTCACTAGGGGTAGCGGAGAAAAGCCTGTAACTTTTTCATAAATCCAAGCATAAGTTTTTGTGGGGAGGGAAGGTATGGCCTCCCCTTTTGTGCAATACAGGGATTATCCAAATAGGGGAAGACTCGCAACGTGGAAGAAGAACAGCTGAAGAAGCGCATAGAGGCCCTGGACAAGCGGCTGGACAACATCGACTCAGTGGTCACTGCTCTGGTGGAGCGGGTGATGAGACAGCCGGTGACTGTGGAGGTTACCTGCCCCAAGTGTGGCAGCGTTATTCAGATACTCCTTACCAGCAATGTAAAATCCTCGACTAAAAGCCCAGGCTAGTGTCTGGGCTTTCTTTGTCTGCCGGAGGGTTGCTGGTGGGCAGTTCGCCTGGCGAGTTTCTGGGTGCCTTGCCGGGAACCTAGAGGATGGGTAGATAATTTTTCAGCTCGTAGTCGGTCACATAGGTGCGGTATCTGTCCCATTCCACCTTTTTGTTCTGGATAAAGTTATTGAAGGCATGTTCGCCAAGGGCTTCTTTGACTAGCTGGCTTTTTTCGGTAAGGACGATGGCCTCGTAAAGGCTACCGGGAAGCGTCTTGATGCCCTTGCGCTTCCGCTCCTCGGGTCCCATCTCGAAGACATTGTCCTCAGTGGGTGGTGGGAGTTTATAGCCTTTCTCTATACCTTCAAGCCCAGCGGCGAGGATCACGGCGAATGCCAGGTACGGATTGCAGGCGGGGTCTGGCGACCTGAGCTCTATTCTGGTGGCGACTTCCTTGCCCGGTTTATATTCAGGGAGTCTTATCAGGTCAGCTCGGTTCCTGCGTGCCCAGGTAATGTAGCAGGGGGCCTCATAGCCGGGGACCAGCCGCTTGTAGGAATTCACCCACTGGTTACAGATGGAAGTTATTTCGGCGATGTGCCGCAATAGTCCAGCCATGAAGCGTCTACCGACCTCGGAGAGGTGATAGGGGGCATCCTTATCGAAGAAAGCGTTGCGGTCACCTTTAAAAAGGGACATATGCACGTGCATACCGCTGCCGTTGACACCGTAGACGGGCTTGGGCATGAAAGAGGCGTAGACTCCATACTTCTGTGCCACCTGCTTGACCACCAGCCGGTAGGTCATCACATTGTCCGCCATAGTGAGGGCATCGGTGTAATGCAAGTCTATCTCATGCTGGCTGGGGGCGACCTCGTGATGGCTGTATTCCACCTTTATACCCATTTCTTCCAGCACGAGGATAGTCTCACGCCGGATATCGGAGGCAATTTCGGGCGGTGTCAGATCGAAATAGCCGCCGAGGTCAACGAATTCTGTTTGCCCTGAGTTCTTGAAGTAGAAGTATTCCAATTCGGGACCGACGTTGAAGGTGTACCCCATATCAGCCGCCCGCTTCAAGTTTCGCTTCAGGATGTAACGGGGGTCGCCTTCGAACGGCTGTCCACCGGGCCAATATATATCGCAGAACATCCTGGCCACACCGTGCTCTTTGGGGCGCCAGGGGATGGTCTGGAAGGTGTTTGGGTCTGGCATGGCGATCATATCGCTTTCGTCCACCCTGGCGAAGCCCAGGATAGATGAGCCGTCAAACCCCATGCCTTCGGTGAGTGCCTCTTCGAGCTGGTCAGCGGTTATCGAAAAGCTCTTGAGAAAGCCGAGTATGTCGGCGAACCACAGTCGGATGAACTTGATGTTTTCCTCTTTTACCTTCCTGAGCACATATTCTTTAGCTTCGTCCAGTCTCTTAGCCACGTTTTTCCTCTCCTTCCAGTGTGGTTTGGCTGATATTATGATGAAAGTATATGGGAGTCTGCGTTTTTATTCAAGGGCCGCGTTGACGCTGGTGCTGGCGTACTGATAAAATCCCCTTGTGGGCGGTTAGCTCAGCGGTTAGAGCGCTGCGTTGACATCGCAGAGGTCACTGGTTCAAGTCCAGTACCGCCCACCACTCTTTTTACGGAAGAAGGGTAGCTTTTGGTGTTTTCCGGGCCTGTCTGGGGCGTGGCAGTAAGTGCAGCACATTTAGAAAAATCAGGACGTTGCCGGTACAGTGGATGGGATTACTTTCAGGTATTTGGGTTAGAGGTCGCAGAAGCTGACCGGTTGCTGAAAGTCTATCATGTTTAAGTTCCCCAACGGCATCCTCAGCAATAGGCTTTGCTGAAGCTGGCTCAGGTGAGGTTGCCACCAGTTGCTTACGCATAAGCCTGCCTTGAATGCATCCTTCATAGCCTCTATAGCTTTAAGTAGTCCTTGTTAAAGATCGAGGTGTTTATGTTTCTTGGCGTATTTCTGTGTATATAGCAGGTTGGGGGTATTGGGCGACCTGTCTGTATCTGGTATACTGGGAGAAATTTGGAGCAAAGGAGGGCATAAGTGGAAAGTTCAAGTTCTTTGGTGACCAGGATGCTGCGCGCTTCCAAGCTGGAGGTGGCGCTATATGAGGAGGTAGAAGCTGATACCAAGGCTACCTCCCAGGCATTGATAGCCGTGGTGATAGTAAGCCTGGCGACAGCGATCGGCAGTGGTATCGGTGCTCTGGGTGCCAGGGGTGCGCTCGGTTTCTTATGGGGACTGGTAGGGGGACTGATCGCCTCTTTGATAGGCTGGCTAGCCTGGTCGTACTTGACATACATCTTAGGCACTACGGTGCTTAAGGGGCCGAATACCTCGGCAAGGTGGGGCGAGCTGCTAAGGACTATTGGTTTTGCACATTCCCCGGGTGTGCTCCGCATTTTCTCATTCATTCCTTTCATCGGTGGTATAATCTCGTTTGCTGCTACCATCTGGTTTCTGGTCGCCGGCGTGGTGGCGGTGAGACAGGCGCTGGATGTGTCCACCGGGCGGGCGCTGGCGGTGTGCATTGTGGGCTGGTTGGTCTACTTTATAATTATGATACTGTTCAGCATCTTGCTTTTGGGCGCTAAGGGGCTGTTTTAAGCCCAGTGGGGTGAGTTCATTCTGGGATCTGGTGGCCATGTCGAAGTCCGATGTGCTGCCCTTCGACATCACACTGCTGTCGTTCAGCCGAGTTTTGCTGGCATTTGAACAAGCCGGCAACTAATGAAAGTGGAAAGGAGGCTAGGAAATGAAGTTAGGGAAGCAGCAAGGGATAGCGATTTTGGTTTTCGGGCTTATTCTGTTAACCGGTGGCATCCTGGTGTTGGTGTTTGTACCTTCATGGGGTGGGTGGATAGCTGATTATCCCTCGAAGATATCCAGCATGACGCTCCCACCGCAGGTGGCGCCCATTGCGCAGGGCATGACCGGGATTTTTGGTCCTTTGCTCGAGCGGGTCGGCGGCTATATAAAAGCGGTGGGGTACTTTGTGGGCAGTTTGTTGACCATCGTCTCACTAGGCGTTACCGCCGCCGGTGCGATGGTGATTAGAGCCACCAGTTGAACAACTAATAGCGGCCCGGTTTGAGCTGGGCTATTTAGATCGCGGTATTGCCATTCCCAGTCCGGCGAGGGAAAGGGCGGCAGAGAGGAGCATCAGTGGTTGGTATCCCCAGAGCTGGGCTACCAGCCCACCGAGGAAGGGCCCTACGGCACCGGACATGCTGATGGTGGAGAATAGGATGCCAGTGGAGGTTGCCCTTTCCTCATTGTTCCTGAGCAGGAGTAGAAGCGCACCCACATAGAGGCACGACCATGAGCATGCCAGAAGTGCCTGTACCGGGATGAGCTGGAGATAGTGGGTGGACAAGCTGTAGGAGAGGAAGACAAGCGCTGAGAGGGCGAACCCGGTGATGAAGAGACGTGCCTCTTTGAATTTTTCTACAAACATCATGGCGATGAACTGCCCACCGGTGTTAATGCTTGAAAGAATGGCTATCCAGGGCTTGCTGGCACCGAGGCTGGCAAAAAATAGGGGTAGGACGACCCAAGCCATATTGGCGCCTGTATGGCGCAGAAAGAAGGGTATGTATATACGGGTGTTGCGTCGGAATACATCCACGGTGACCGGTTCCAGTGGGACGCGGTTTTCGTGTTCTTTGAGAAAAAGCGAGGTGAGGAATCCCAGGGTGCAGGAGGCAGCGCTGAGGAGGAACAGTTTGTAGTAGCTGGGGATGAAGATGGCTATGATGGCACCGAGGAGCCAGCCCAGGGAGCCGAAGGAAGCAAATCTGCCGGTGCTGCCGCCGGATTCGAAGTTATATGCCATGAGCGCAGCGGCTGAGATGCCCAGACATAGTCCCACCACAGCCCTGATGCCCATCAGCGAAACAGGGCTGTTTGCCATTGCCTGTGCTGCCAACGCCATTATAGCCAACCCCAACCCCAGACGGACATAGAGCACCCTCCCTTTCCTGTCGGACCGATGACCGAAGAACCATGATGAGGCTGCATAGGCGATGCCGTAGGCGCCACCGATTACCCCGATATCGAGCCTGGAAGCACCGATATCCTGGGCGAATAGGGGCAAGAAGATGACCGAGGTCTCTATGGCACAGTTGGTGAATACAGCGATAAGGCTGGACGCCAGCGGGGACAAAGATGGGGGCAGACTATATGTCCTCATGGCGTAATATGATACACCGTGACGGGTGGCACATTCCAATGCGTGAGGAGATGGCTATGTGAGGGGATGGTGTCCGGTTGGACCGAAGCTGCTTTTTACGGCGGTGGAGGGAAAAGCCTTGTGAAAGACTTATTCCACCGAGATGATGTAATCGTAGTCGGTCTGTCTACCTTCGGTGGTGCCGATTTCCACATTCGGATAGTGTTCTGCGATTTTTGCCTTAAGATGCCCCGCCTGGGAAGCGGTAATCGTTTTCCCGTAGTATATGGTTATTATACTTGCCTGGTGCATGTCCAGGAGGCTGAGCAGACTGAGGACGACGTCCTCGTAGCTTTCTCCGCTTAATTGCCTGTTACCGTTCAGCCATCCCGTTATTTGATATTTCATGGCCACACTTTGGTCTGTGCTTTCAGAGCTTTCGACCTCTATGGTGTGCACCGTGCCCAGCGCCTGGTGCATTGCCTGGACGTTAGCCTCGTAAGGACTTTCCGGTACGAACTCTATCATGGCAGCTATCCCCTGTGGGATGTTCTTCGTTGGTATCACGGTCACCGATTTTTTCGTCAACGGTGGCACTGTGAGCGCGGTCTCTAGGACTTTTCTGTGGTTGGGCAGGATGACCACCTTGTCGATGGGCAGTTCCTCCACTATGCGCAAGATTTCCAGTGCACTGAGGCTGTCTATCTGCTCCGGCTGGATCACCGCGGCAGCGTTCAGGTCGGTGAAGACCCTGCTTAAACCATCGCCAGTACTTATTGCTACCACAGCACAGTCGAATATATGCATTCTCTCGCGGTTCATCAGTAGGAATGTCTGGTGCTGCTCGTCCATGTTGTTGATATCTATGTTGGTGAGTTTGCCAAAGCTTGAGGCAACTCTAATGACCTCCTGTGGCTCCAGCGTGTGTATATGGACCTTGGTGGTCTCCGGCTCTCCGACGACGAGCAAGGAGGTGCCCAAGCTTTCCAGAGCTGTCCTTACCTCTTCTAGACTGACGCCGCAGTCCTTAATGATGAACTGAGTGCAGTACCCGTACGCCGTTTCGACCGTGGTGCTGGGGGTGATCCTGGGCAGCTGTGTTGAGAGCAGCAGTGGCACCTGGTGGTCCAGTCCCCCTTTCAGGTGCAGCAGTGCCCCTTCGAGAAACGTGTATAGTCCATGGCCTCCGGCGTCGAGTACACCCGCTTCTCTCAGTTCGTTCAGCAGGTTAGGGGTGTTGGCCACTGACTCACGGGCAGCCAGGACGGCGGCTTCGAGGACAGATGTCGGGTCGGGGTCATCGTCTGATGCTCTGGAGATAGCCGCCCTGGCGGCATCCTTGATGACGGTGAGGATGGTCCCTTCTACAGGGTTGGTCAGCGCTTTGTAGGCTACCTCGGCAGCTTTTTGCAATGCGAGCGCCAGCTCAGCGGCACCGATGGTGTCCTTGTCCTTGAGGGCTTCAGAGAAGCCCCTCCATATCTGTGACAGGATGACACCGCTGTTCCCTCTGGCTCCCATGAGGGCCCCGCGGGCGAGAGCGACCACAACTGCGGATACCTGGTTGGTATCGGTCAGTCTCTTCGCCTCCTCTATGCTAGAGTAGAGGGTAAGAAACATATTAGTACCACAGTCGCCATCGGGAACGGGGTAAACGTTCATGGCGTTGATCTCAGGCACTATTTTTTCCAGCCACTGAGTACCGGCGATGGTCATCGCCAGTATGTCATTTCCGTCGAGATGGCGCCTGTTTACCATTGCACATTTGCCGTTTTATCTGGAGCGTTTCAGACGTAGAAAGAGACAGCGAACACTGGACCTGTATGGCCGGACATCACCGGAGTATAAGGGGTCATATAATGTTCCACACAGTTGAACCTGCTAAGGACCATCTGTTCCAATTGCTTGCCGTCTTCGATGGAATTTGTGTAGTGGACGATGACATGCAGTGGCTGGTCTGGCTTGACGTATTCTGAGACCAGTTCCACGAGCCTTTCCATGGACTTTTCCTTCCCCCGTGCCCTGCCCAGGTTTTCCACCAGCCCGGTGTTATTGACCATGCCTATGATAGGTCTGACGTGCATAAGTTCACCGAGGTATGCCGTCTTTGGAGCCCTGCCGCTCTTTATCAGGTATTTCAATGTTTCTAGGGCACAGGCGAATTTGACGCGAGCTATCATGTTGTTGGCGGTGCTGACAACTTCCTTGAGTGACTTTCCGGCGGCAGCAGCGCGGGCCATTTCCAAAACAATGAACCCTTGTGCGCCAGCGGCAGTGCGGCTGTCAATGATCTCGATGTTCTTTCCGGGGTTATCTCTAAGAAAGAGCTCTCGCGCTTGGCACGCTGCTTCATAGGTGGCGCTGAGTGCCTTTGACACAAAGACGCAGGCGATGTCGTCGGTTTTCTTGCTAAGATTGCTGAAAATGTTGGTAAACTCGTGAAGCGCCGGGGCGCCGGTCTTGAATTCCTTTATCTCATCGAACATTTTCCAGAACTCGTCGGGACCTATGTCGACCTGGTCGCGGTACGGTTTACCGTTGATGGTGAGCGACATAGGCACAATGCTGATGTCATATTCCTTGACCAGGTTGTCTGGCAGGCAGCAGACAGTGTCGGTGACGAGGTGTACTTTTCCCATAGCTTTTACCTCCTATTTTTGTTGCCTTTGGTCAATTTGCTTTCAGATCAGACCTCCATCCACGCCGATGATTTGGGCAGTAATGTATGAGGCCTGTTCACTGACGAGAAAGGCCACCAGGTTAGCCACATCTTCCGGGGCACCAAAGCGCTTCAGTGGAATACGGCTGAGGACAAAGTCTTTTGTCTCCTGCGGTAGTTTGTCGGTCATATCGGTGACGATAAACCCCGGGGCGATGGCATTGACGGTGATGTTTAGTGCCCCCACCTCACGGGCAATGCTTTTGGTGAAGGCAATTATCCCTGCTTTGGCTGCGGAATAGTTGGACTGGCCGGCATTGCCGAGGAGCCCTGCCGGTGATGCTATGTTGATGATGCGTCCCCAGGACTGCTCTATCATGGAACGCAGCGCCTGCTTGGTACAGAGATAGACCCCGCGTAAGTCGGTGTTGATGACGGCATCCCAGTCGTTGTCCGTCATCCTGAGAAGGAAGGTGTCCCTGGTGATGCCGGCATTGTTGACCAGGATGTCGACCTTTCCCAATTCTTTTTTGACCTCGCTGAACATGGTCTTAACCGCCGTGCCGTCGGAGACATCGGCCTTCTTGAGCAGTGCTATGCCGCCGATTGCGGAGATATCGTTCAGTACTTGCTGTGCTTTCTCGTCTTGCTGGAGGTAGTTGATGACCACCTTTGCCCCCAGGGCGGCAAGTCTAATGGCGATGGCCTTTCCTATGCCGCGGGAAGCCCCGGTTATCAGGGCGACCTTGCCCTCAAGTTCCTTTGTCATTTTCTAGTCCTGTCCTTCAAATTTCTTAAACACTAAGCAGCAGTTTTGCCCGCCCATACCAAAGGAGTTTGACAGGCAGATGTTGACCGTCTGGCAGCGCGCCCTGTTGGGGACATAGTCCAAGTCGCACTCGGGGTCAGGTGTCTCGAGGTTGATGGTCGGTGGGATGATGCCTTTGACTATCGTCATTACACTCGCTATGGCCTCGATGGCGCCGGCGGCGCAAGCCAGATGGCCTATCATGGACTTGATGGAGCTTACGGGCACACGGTAAGCCGATTCGCCAAATACTATTTTGATGGCTTTGGTCTCGGCAGCGTCATTAAGCTTGGTACCTGTACCGTGGGCGTTTATGTAGTCGACCTGCTGCGGGGCTATACCGGCGCTGTCAAGGGCAGCCCTGATGGCTATGGCTTCGACGTTGGGGTCAGGTGCTGTGTCGTTATAAGCATCGAATGACCATCCGGCCCCGGCGAGCTCAGCCAGTATGGGAGCACCCCGTCTCCGGGCATGCTCCAGACTTTCCAGCACCAGGATCGCGGCACCTTCCCCGTAGACGAAGCCGCTGCGATTGAGATCGAAGGGGCGGCTAGCTCGTGAGGGGTCTGGCTCGCGGGAGAGAGCACCGACGCGGGCTGTGGCTGCGATAGCTGCGGGGTTGATGTTGGCTTCGCTCCCACCGGCGATGATAACATCGGCATTGCCCAGCAATATATGGTTCACGGCAAGCCCCAGCACGTCGTTGCCACTGGCGCAGGCGCTATTGATGCTGCTGTTGGGGCCTCTAGCCCCGATGTCCAATGCTACTTGAGATGAGACCATGCTTGGTGCCATTTTAGGGATGAGCAGCGGGTCAATGCGGTTTGGTCTGGACCTTATGGTCTCTGCCTCGTCTACGAGCATAGAGGTCATGCCGCTGGTGGCGATCATCACCCCCACTTTTTCTGCGGCTTCACTATCCATGTGTAGTCTTGCTGTTGCCATCGCCATCTTGGTCGCCGCTATGGCAAACTGAGTGCAACGACCGGTACGGTCAGCCCTCTTTTCGTCCATGTAGAGGGTGGGGTCAAACCCTTTGACCTCAGCGGCTATCTTCACCGGGTAGTTGGTGGTATCAAAAAGCGTGATATGCCCGATGCCGGACCTGCCGCTTACCAGCCCGTTCCAGAAGTCCTCGACAGTAAGTCCTAAGGGGGTGATGGCCCCCAGCCCGGTGACCACGACCCTGCGCTCTGGCGATGGGTAAGCCAGTCTCATATCGTCCCTCTTATAAGTTGATTGGGGCCAGGCTAACCCCACCATCGATCACGATTACCTGACCAACGATCATACTGGCATGCTCGCTGCAAAGAAACAGCACCAGGTAGGCGATATCTTCAGGCGTTACCATTCTCCCTGCCGGAGTCTGCTTCCAGTCCGGTCTGCTCAAAGTCTCCTGGCTGGCATACAGCTTTAAAGCTTCGCTTTCCACAGCGCCCGGGGCGACGGCGTTAACCGTTATACCCAGTGGGGCGCATTCTATAGCCAGGTATCTAGTGAGCGCCTCCAGCGTGGCTTTGGACACACCTACCGCCGAATAAGCGGGCCAGGTGAGCCTTGCCCCCAAGCTGGATATCGCCACGACCCTGCCGCCCCGCGGCATAAGCTTCACCGCCCGTTGCGTACAGAGCAGAAAGGCGCGTGCGTTGATGTCCATGGTCCATTCCCATCCGCGGACATCCAGTTCCAGGGCTGCCTTAGCCACGCCAGAGGCGGCATTATTTATAAAGATGTCCAGCTTACCGAACCTGTCCTGAATTTCAGCAAACATGCGGTCTATCTCTTCCGGCTCAGCCACGTTGGCTTTGATGAGGTGGGCTTTGACCCCCTTGGCGCGCACTTCCTCGGCGGTGGCTTCGGCAATACTGCGCCTGCGCAGGAAGTTTATGATTACATCGGCGCCTCTGCTGGCAAGTTTGAGGGTGATCGCCTTGCCGATACCTCTTGAGCCACCTGTTATTAGGGCTGTCCTACCGGCGAGTGATATTGCTGGTCCCGTGTTTGTCAATTGTTCTTTTCCGCGATCCGTTTTTCCACGTAGGCTACGAAGTCCTTGATACCTTTTATGTTCTGCAGGTCCTCTTCAAGGAGCTCGATATCGAACCGGTCTTCGACCCTTACGATTATCTGGATAATGTCCAGTGAGTCAGCACCAAGCTCCTTGAAGTTATTCACCGTGGTCAGGTCCACGTCCTTACGCAGTATCTTTGAAGCAATCTCGGTTACGGCTGTTTCGACCGGTGATGGCATCGGTGACCTCCCTCGTTCTTACTCTAATTGTTCGGTTTTCAGCTTGCTTCTGGCGGCGTCGAGCTCGTGTTTCAGGGTTCCTACCCAGTCTTCTTCCACCGCCAGTTTAGCCTGCCCTATGGCCTTACAGATTTCAGGTGCCTTGCAACGGCCGTGGGCGACACATGCTACCCCGTTGACTGCCCACAGCGGGCCACCGCCGGCAATATCGGCGACATTGGTTGCCTTCAGCAATTCTGAAGTGATGTTGCCAAGCTTATCTTTATCCAGGTGGTCTTTCAGTTTTTCCTCCAGCCAGTCGCAGATGACCTTGCCCAGCTGCTCGGTGAACTTGACCAGTATGTTACCCACGAACCCATCGCAGACGACGACATTTGCTTTACCCAGGGGTATATCGTATCCTTCGACGTTGCCGATGAAGTTAAGGCCGCTATTTTTCAGCAGTGCATAGGTTTCTTTTGTCTGTGTGTTACCTTTCCCCTCCTCGGCGCCTACGCTGAGCAGGGCAACGGTGGGGTTTTCTATCCCCAGCATTTTTCTAGCGTAGACTGTGCCCACGATGGCGAAATCGACCAGCTCCTGTGGTTTGCAGTCGACATTGCTTCCCAAGTCAAGCACTATGGTGTTGGGGGCAAAGCGGAGGAAAGCCCCGCCCGCCACCGGTCGGGAGAAGCCGCTTACGGTGCCGAGAAGATAAAGCGCAGCGGCAACCACACCTCCAGTGGGTCCGGCGCTTACCATGGCGGCTGCTTTGCCCTCTTTTACCAGCCTAGTGGCGATGAAGACCGAGGCTTCCGGTTTTCTACGGAGGGCGAACGCTGGTGGTTCACCCTCGAGCAGGTACTGGTCCGTATGCACGATCTCAATGTTCAGTCCGGAGCAATCGTGTTTGCTCAGCTCAACCTCCATGAGTTCCTTTGGTCCCACAAGGATGATGTCCACATTATAAGTTCGGGCAGCGTCCACAGCGCCCTTCACTACCTCGGAAGGCGCGAAATCACCTCCCATGCCATCAACTGCTATTCTCATGGCGTTATGTGCACCTCCGTCTGGCTTAAGATCAGCTTCTCGCCGTTCTGGTTTCGGCAGACTATCTCGCAGTGTATGTTGTTCTCCTCTCCGTCGGTATCAATTTTGGTGACTGTGCCCGAGATAAAGATGGTGTCGCCGGGCCTCGCCGGCGCCTTAAATCTGGCGTAGATTTTCCCCTTTTCCAGCCAGGGCTTGCCAAAAGCTGCTGTCATCACCTGTGAAATGTAGGCTAGCAGGAGCATGCCATGCGCCACCGTGGTGCCCAGTGGTGTACTTCGGGCATATTCGGGGCATATGTGTATCGGGTTGTGGTCCCCACTTGCCCTGGCATATCGGTCAATATCAGCCTGTGTGATGGTTTTCTGGAACACCGGCAAGGCTGTCCCGGCAGAAGGTGTCTCAGGTACCGTTCCTTTAACCTCCATAGCTGTGGCCCAGGATAAACTCTGTTTCGGCAGAGGCTACCTGCTCATCGCTCTGGTCGTACAGATGGAATCTTATGGTAAGCAAATCGACCCTTCTGGACCGAAGCCTCTGGGTTACTTTGGCGATGGCAGTTATAACATCATTCAGGTGCAGTGCCCGACGGAATTCAAAGGTCTGGGACACGTGTATGGAGCCTTCAGGTAGCGAGGCTTTTTTCGACATCTCCGCCATTGCCAGGGCTAGGATGGACATTGGAGAGACTAGCTCTGTCTCGCGGCACAGTCCAGTGTCCTCGCCAACAGCTTCTGCATATTCTGCATACCAGTCTTCGGTGATGGCGAACTTCGCTGGAGGGAATTCGAAGTCGATATCCAGAGAGGAATAGTCAAACTTGTCCTCGCTCATGCCTGCTTGTTTCCGCTTGAACCTACTGCTGTCAAAAGGTACAACTTTGACTGCAAATACCTCGCAATGCTAGGTATCAAGATTCTAAGGTGGGTGGGTGCTTTTGTCAATATGTCGAATTGCAAAATATAGGTGTGGCGTTATCACCGGTCTGGCCTGGGGACGATCGTCCTTACCTGGCAGTTTGTCGATTGGGGCTAGGAAGTAACCGGGCTAGCCACCTGTCTTGACAGGTTGGGGTGTTGAACCTATAATACCTAGCTATGCGAGGTACTGTAGCTAGTTAAGCGGCATACCGGCCTCGTTTGTGGTAGCGGGAAGATGGACGGTAGCAAGTCTCTGAGGGAACTTATCGATCTTAGCGGAAAATCTGCGGTGGTCACTGGAGGGGCGATGGGCATCGGTTTGGCCATATCATACAGACTAGCTGAGGCCGGTGCCTCGGTGCTGATAGCGGACATAGCTGCTGGAGAGGCAGAGGAAGCAGCTCGAAGGTTGAAGGCTCTGGGGTACAGGGTTGATTGGTCCGAGTGTGATGTCAGCAAAGAGGCTGATGTGAAGCGGATGGTCAGTACCTGTGTTGAATGGGCGGGTGGGGTGGACATACTGGTGAACAATGCCGGCATATATCCCAGGAAACCGCTGAATGCCATGGGAGGGGAGGACTTTGACGGGGTAATAGCGGTAAACTTGCGGGGCACTTTTCTCTGCAGTCGTTATGCGGGTATGGAGATGGTGAAGCAGCGGAGGGGTGGCTGCATTATAAACATAGCCTCGATAGAGGCGGTGCATCCCTCTGCGGGAGGGATGTCTGCTTATGATGCTTCCAAAGGTGGAGTGTGGGCGCTGACCAAGAGCATGGCACGGGAGCTAGGGCAATATGGCATACGTGTGAATGCCATTGCGCCAGGGGCGATCAGGACAAGGGGGGTGTTCTCGCATCTGGGTAAATCAGGTTCCGCTGAGGAAGAGAGGGCGCAGCTCAAAGAGCTTAAGGCATTCATGTCCCGCATGGTGCTGGGGAGGATGGGCGAAGCCGATGATGTTGCCCGGGTAGCCTTGTTCCTGGCGTCTGACCTGTCCAGCTATATCACCGGTGAGATGGTAGTTGTCGATGGTGGGTATCTGGTGTCTTAAGGAGCAGACATAAGGCTTTTTGTAGACTACAGGCAGGAGGTGGCTGATGTCAAGAGTGCTGGTGATGACTGATACAGTGGCCTGTATACCTGAAGACCTGGCCAGGGAGTTGGGCATTAAGGTCGTGCCGGCGGCGAACATAATCGTTAACGGACAAAGTTACATCGAAGGTGTTACTCTCAAGGCCGCTGAGGCGTACCGCCTGATAACCGAGGACCCGGATAGGTTTGTCACCTCGGCGATCCCACCGGACTACTTGCTCAAAGTCTATCTGGAACTTTCAGAAATGTATCAGGAGGTGCTTTTTATCACCATATCCTCGGCGTTGAGCGCTGTTTCAAGGACAGCTACCATAGCTGTTGACCTTCTTCGTGAGCGTAAGCCCGGTATGACAATACGGGTGATGGACTCTAAAGCTTGTGCTTCGACCCAGGGCCTGGTGGTACTGGCGGCTGCAAGGGCAGCGGCTCAGGGGAGAAGTCTGGACGAGGTGGAGAGCTTTGCCCGGAAGGTGAGGCAAGTTGCCGGTGGGCTGATGCTGTTGGACACTTTACGCTATGCCTACCGCACCGGGCGTATCTCCAAGGCCGCCTCACAGATTGCTTCGCTGCTCAACATTAAGCCGATAAATAGACTTACCGATGAGGGTAAAGTGGAGTTTGTCGATAGGGTGCGCAAGAAGGCTGAGGGGCTAAACCGACTCATGGACATGATAGAGCGCCAGATGGGAACCAGCGCGCTCCATTTTATGGTCACACATGCGGCGGTGCCTGAACAGGCAGAGGAATTCGCAAAGCAGCTTAAAGGCCGTTTCAGGTGCCTCAGCATGGTGATCGGTGAGTTTAGCCCAGTGATGGGCTATGGTGCTGGCCCCGGGGTCATTTTCGTCGGCTTTCATCCCGAGGTAGCCATGTAGATTGCTTCCAGGTCGGAGAAAAACGGTCATCAAATGGTCAACGCTCAGGTCGGCAGGCTAGCTGCACTTGAAAGGTTCAGAGAGGTAAATAGGACTTTCCCCAGGAACAGGGAGCTTGTGGAGTGGAAGGGCAGGGGTGGGAAGATGTTTGGCTGGCTATGCATCTATGTACCTGAGGAGATTATCCATGCTGCTGGTGTTCTGCCCATCAGAATTGTGGGCTATTCTCAGGAGATGGACCTCGACGATGGCAACGCTTACATGTATGTGAACAACTGCTCTTTTTCCCGCAGTTGTCTGCAGATGGGACTGAGGGGTGAATACGATTTTCTCGATGGCGTAGTAGGTGGTTCGACTTGCGATGGTGCCCGGCGGCTTTTTGACCTCTGGAGGCAATATGTGCGGACTCCGTTCCATCACGTGCTTACCGTTCCCCGCAAATATACAGGGCGGGCACACGCGCTTTATCATCGTGAAGTGCTGGATTTTAAGGAACACCTTGAGGAATATCTAGGCTTAAAGATAACCGAGGAGGCGCTCTATCGTTCTACCCTACTCTATAACCAGTCGCGGGAATTGCTACATAAGCTTTATGACTTGCGCAAATTAGGGAAGCCGCCGATATCCGGGGCTGAGACGCTAGAAGTGCTTAACGCCAGCTTCCGGATGCCCAAAGAAATTTTTAATCAGTGGTTAGTGGACTTGCTTGAAGAGGTCATCTCTTTCCACAGGCAGTATTCGGGGCGGGTGAGGTTAATGCTGGTGGGCAGCGTGCTCACCAATACGGAGTTTGTGAGGTTTATCGAAGACCAGGGTGGGATGATTGTCACGGACGAACTCTGTACCAGCACCAGGTACTGGGGCGATCCGGTGGTGCTGGATGCCGGCGTTTCGCTTACCGAGGCTATTTCCCGCCGTTATTTGAATAATTTCCCCTGTGCGCGGATGTTTCCTTCGGAGGAACGCTTCCGACGAATAATCAAGGCTGCTCTGGAGTTCAGGGTGGATGGGGTGATCAGTGAGACCATCAGATACTGTGTGCCCTATGCTCACGACCTACCGCTGCTGGAGAAGAGGCTGCAGGAATATGGGATACCCATGCTGGCCCTCGACATTGAGTACGGGGCCTCTGGCTCGGGGCAAATAAGGACCAGGGTGCAGGCTTTTATAGAGATGCTGGAGGCGAAGCGGAGATGACCTCGCAGGTAACTGAGAACAAGTTAAGCGTCATCGTTAGAGCGTGCCGTTTGGTGCGGCGCATGTTGCGTGCCGACCCTGAGGCACGGCAGAGCCAGTTCATGTACTACAGCATGCTGGAAGAGTATTTTGCTCGCATCCTGAGGGCTAAAGAAGAAGGAGGGTTTGTGGTGGGACATACGGTCTTCTTTCCCGCCGAGATTATCTATGCCATGGGCCTGGTCCCGATGCATACCGAGACGGCAACCTGGACAATGGCATTGTTCACCGGTGAGTGCAGTGATATATTGGCTTCAGGCGCTCGCCTGGGGATGGCCCAGGAGATCTGTACGCCCCACCGCGGGCTGGCCGGTGCTTTCGCTTCCGGTGCTTTACCTCGTCCCGACGTGATGCTCTGGTCAAATATGGTCTGTGATAACACGGCCAAGAGTGGTGAGTTGATCATGGAGGTCTGTCATTGCCCGGGATTTTTCCTTGACCGTCCGTTCAAGCGAAGCCAGCATGAAATAGACTATCTGGTCAGTGAGCTGGAGGACATGGTACGTTTTCTTGAGGAGAAGTCGGGGAGAAAGATGGACTGGGACCGGCTGTCAGAGATCGTAGCCCGGATGGACAGACAGATTGAACTGGTAAGAAAGATAAACGAACTGAGAAAAAAAGTGCCCACGCCTTTCCGCCCCCAGGGCTTTCTGGAATTGCTCACCGTGGACTATCTTTTCCCGGGACAGCCTGAGGCACTGGAGTATCTCGAGACCCTGCATCGGGAGCTGACCGAAGCGGTCAAAGAGGGGAGGGGGGCGGTGAAGGCGGAACGTTTCCGTCTGATGACCCTTTTCATCCCGCCGATGTACCTGATGGGGTTCCTTGACAGGATATCGCGTCAGTTTGGGGCGGTGAGTGTTATCGAGCCTTTCTTCACCTATTGGGGGGAGGGCAGGCTGGACCCGGCCCGTCCCTTGGAAAGCGTCGCCAGAAAGTCATACATGATACCGGAGATGCGGATGTATGGCCCCCTCGACGAGCGGGCATTAAACGCTATCGTCCGTTGTGTCGAAGATTACAAGGTGGATGGTGCCATATATTATGCCGATGTGGGCTGCCGGCATAGCTGTGCCACAATAAAGCTGTTCAAAGACATCCTGGCGGAGAAAGATGTGCCCATGCTGGTGGTTGACTGCGATGTGGTGGACTCCACAGTTACTTCTGAGGATGAGGTGCGTGAAAAACTGGAGCAGTTCTTCGAGCTTCTTGAGGAACGTTAGCGGGATAAAGCTATGAAAGCAGTGGGAGTAGATATCGGCAGTCTGACGACCAAAGTGGTAGTCATGGAGGACAGCAGGATCGTCTCCTATGTGGTTGATGAAATAGGAGATGAGGTCGAGCAGTCAGCAAAGCGCGCTGTTGAGCACGCTTTGGAGAAGGCCGGTGCAATTAGGGGCGAGGACGTCTATATAATATCCACCGGGATCGGTAGCAGGGGCATTTCCTTTGGTCAGGCGCAGAAGGCTATTGCCACCTGTCTGGCACGGGGGGCTTTTTCCCTGTTTCCCGCAGCCAGGCTGGCCATAGACCTTGGGGCTGAGACCAGCACGGTAGTCAGGGTCAGTGAAAAAGGGCGCTTGATGGACTGGGCCAATCAGGACAAGTGCGCTTCGGGGACGGGGCTTTTTCTGCATCAGGTGGCCAAGTTGATGAATCTATCTTTGTCAGAGATGGACAGCTTGCCCGTGCCTGATAGGTTCGCTGAAATTACCAACACCTGTGCCGTGTTTGCCGAGTCTGAAATAATATCCCACATACATCGTGTCCCTCCCACTCCGAAGGAGGAAATAGTTGCCGGGGTATACTACTCGGTGGTGGGGCGGGTGATATCGCTTGTCAAGAGGGTGGGTGTTGCCAGAGAAGTAGCGGTGACCGGAGGGGTGGCGCTGAACAAAGGGCTGATAAAGGTGCTGGGGAAGGAGCTGGGCTTCGATGTTCTGGTGCCTGAGGAGCCGCGGATTGTGGCGGCGGTGGGGGCTGCCCTGATTGCGGCTGAGAACTATGAAAGAGGAGCAAACTCATGATCGTTGCCGGGATAGATATTGGCTCTCGTGCCGCCAAGGTGGTGGTGATGAGGGATGGAGAGATACTGTCCTCGGCAATAACGGACACCGGTCCGGAAAGCGTCAAAACGGCATATACTGCTATCGGTCTGGCTCTTGAGGGGACCGGTTTAGCCCTCGAGGACATCGTCTATATTGTTGCCACGGGCTATGGGCGGGTGCTGGTGCCTTTTGCCAATGAGAACATCTCTGAGATCAGTTGTCATGCCAAAGGGATAACCTGGTATTTCCCCTCGGTACGGACCATCCTGGATATGGGTGGCCAAGACTGTAAGGCGATTAACTGTGATGAGAGAGGCTTGGTCACCAATTTTGTAATGAACGATAAGTGCGCCGGGGGTACCGGTAGGTTTCTTGAGCTGATAGCTGATGTGTTGAACGTGCGACTCGAGGACATCGGTGAGCTTTCTCTGGCAGCCGGGAGTGGCATCCCATTTAATACTGTGTGTGCCGTTTTTGCCAAGTCAGAAGCCATAGCTTATCTGAGGAAAGGCGTGAGCAAGGGTGAGATCCTAGCCGGGCTCCATGATGCCATAGCGGTGCGTGCTGTGAACCTACTGAACCGGGTCTCCATTCAGAGTGAGTTTAGCATCACCGGCGGCATTGCCAAAAACAAAGGGATGGTGAGACGGCTGGCAGAAAAGGTGGGAATGGAACCATTGCTGTGTGATGACCCGCAACTGGTTGGGGCGTTGGGGGCTGCGCTTTTCGCCCGGGAGCGATTGGAAGGTAAGAGTGCCGAAGCGGGAAAAGCACAGTACGGCTATTCCGATGGTACCGGTGAGTATTACATTACCATCGACATGCCTCGGTGCAATGGCTGTGGGGAATGTGTGAAAGCATGTCCAGCGGGCATACTGGTTATGGATGATAGGGGAAGTAGAGTTGTGGTGAGGGACGAGGCAAGGAAAAAGCTGGCATTGCTCTGCCCTGGCTTTGCCCGTTGCAGCCAACAACATGCGGTTAACTGTCACAGCGTTTGTCCTACAAATGCTATCGGACATAGCTGGTGATCTTGCCCTGAACGGTCAGTCCGTGGATACCGGATACGCTATGGCGCCTCTGTTATGATGGTGAAGGCGACGGCTTGAGAGTGTGAATGAGAGAGGGTAAGGGCTATGCGGAGCCTCTCAAAGCCCCTTTTGTGGATGTGGGCCGTGGGCAAGCCGGACTCGTTGTTTGTCACTTCGATGTCTTTATAGCTGACGCCGGTCCTGTTGAGCCCTGACAGGGCTTTTACGATCGCCTCCTTGGCGGCGAACCTGACAGCGAGATGGGGTGCCGGTGACCTGTGGGCAAGGCAATAGTCCAGTTCTTTCTGAGTGAACACTCGGTGCAGAAAAGCGTCGTCAGCAGCCAGCCTGCGAAAGCGGTGGACGCTTTCTATGTCCACGCCGATTCCGAAGTCAGGTCTTTGGCTATATTCTTCGCCCATAGATCATCACTGGTGCTGTCGCGCGCTCAGCGCTGGTACTTGCTAAGGTGCATTTTATTCCCTCCACGACCTGGAAATCAACACCGAGGCAGCACCGGGCGCGAAAGTCCATGGTAGGGGCTGTGGACTAGTACTTTATTACCATCTGTAAAGTACTAGTAAATAGGGGTCAGGGGGTATTGACTATTCGTATAATGTACCATAAAATGGGGAAAATCGCAGGAGAAGGCCGGGTAAACGACCATGGCAAATAGGGTGAACAAGCAGAGTGAGGGTGGCAAGCCTTCAGGAGAAGTGTCTCTCGAGCTGGCACGTGACCTGATCGAGAAGATTGGCGTAGGTATATACATCGTCCAGGAGAGGAGGTTTATCTATGCCAGCCCTACCTTCCTGGCGGTCAGCGGTTACACGTTGGAAGAGCTGGAAGGAAAGCATCCGCTGGACCTAGTGCATCCGGACGATAGGGAGTTTGTCCGACAGAAGGCTATAGAGAGCCTTAAGGGCAAAGCTTCGGAGCCTTATCAGTACCGGTTCATCAAGAAAAACGGTGAGGTGGCGTGGATAGTAGAGCAGGTGATCTCTGTGCAGTACCAAGGGAAGCTGGCTACCGTAGGTAGTTTTATGGACATTACCGAATACAAGCGGTTAGATGAAGAGCTACAACGCTCTGAGGAACGGTACCGTACGATTCTGGACGAGATGAATGAGACCTACTTTGAGATCGACCTGAGCGGTCGTTATACCGTTGTCAACGAGGCTATTTGTCGGAATACGGGCTTTACCAGGGAGCAGTTAATCGGTGCCAGCTTTAAGTTAACTACGCCTGTGGAGGATGTGGACAAGGTATTCAGGGCTTTTAATAGGGTGTACCGGACCGGCGAACCAACAAGAGGCTTTCGGAGCAGATATATCAGCACGACAGGCGAGGTAAGGTGGGTGGAGCTATCGGCATTTCCGATACACAACGAAAGGGGAGAGATAATCGGTTTTCGGGGGGTGGCAGAGGATATCACTGAACGTGTTAAGGCAGAGGAGGAACTGCGGCGGTCAGAGGAGAGGTACCGCACGCTTCTTGAAGAGATGGACGAAGCGTATTATGAGGTGGACCTGAGAGGCAACTTTACATTTGTCAACGATGCGCTCTGTCGCCTCCTGGGGTATTCCAAGGAAGAGGCTATCGGGCTCAACTATCGCGCTTATACGCCGCAGGACGACTGGGAGAACATATATCGAGCCTACAACTCGGTATACCGCACCGGCACCTCCCTAAGGTGGTACCCGATGACCCAGCTTACAAAGGACGGCAGAAAGATATATGTGGAGAATTCTGTCTTGCCGTTGCGCAATGAAAGTGGTGAGACCATCGGCTTCAGAGGCATCAGCCGTAATGTCACCGAGCGCAAGATACTTGAGCAAAAGCTGTCTGAGATGGCTACCCATGACCCACTCACCGGACTACCCAACCGCGTGTTGCTGGACGACAGATTGAATATGGGGCTGGCTCAGGCACAGCGCAACGGCAGCAGGCTGGCGGTGATGATGCTTGATCTGGACTGGTTCAAGCGCGTCAACGATACTTACGGGCACGGTGTTGGTGACCAGCTACTTAAGCTTGTGGCCCAGAGACTGGCCAGCAACTTGCGCAAGAGCGATACGGTGGGGCGGATGGGTGGTGATGAGTTTGTGCTGTTGCTCCCGCAGATTGGGGCTATAGACGATGCTACTAAAGTAGCTCAAAAAATTCTCGACTCATTTAACGAACCGTTCGCAATTAACGGCTATAAGCTGAATGTGACTACGAGCATTGGCATCGCTATCTATCCGGAGAGTGGTGACCGGGCTGATTTGTTGCTGACCAATGCCGATACTGCTATGTACCATGCTAAGGAGGAGGGGAGGGCAAGGTACAAGCTATATACACCTGACCTGCGCGAAAGCTTTGTAAAGCGACAGACGTCCCGCTCATAATGTCCCTTCCAGAAGGTTGATGACCAGTCCTGTGGGGAGCTTGGGGTAGAAGTAGGTTGATTTTCCCGGCATCCTATCGTTGGCATCGGCTACTGCTTTGATGGCGCTGAGCGCGATGGGGTTGAGGATGAAGGCTAGCTGGTAGTCACCCCGGTCTACCATATTTACCGCCGCTTCGGCATTTGGTGTATAGGCTATTGACACACCGCTCTCGATGGCTGTGAGCTTGTCCAGGACCAGATGTTGCAGGATGTTTACCTCCAGCTTATTGTAGGCGTCGGAATGGTCCCGTGGCATAAGCGTCTTAACATGCACATCGGGGCGGAGCTTCAGTCCGGTAATAAACCCCTTCTTCAGTCCTACCATCCTGGCTATGGCACCTCTTATCTCAGGCATTTTGGTTGCGTTCTCTATGGGGAGTGATTCTATGTCAAACACAGCAGCCAGTTCCTTGGCAAAGCGGTCAATGTCCTCGGTGGAAATGCCTCTTACCACGCGGTGGACTGGCAGGACCAGCAGTCCTGAGTCGGAGAAAGATACCAGCGTCATCATAACGAAGTTGAAGGCCTCATGTCCGCTGAAATAAGGGCTATGCTGGCGCTTTTCGGACTGATAAGCCAGTGCTGTCTCGTAGCGGTGGTGTCCATCGGCGATGTAGATGGGCTTTGGTGCCAGGAAATGGCTTATCCGCTGGATGAATTCTGGCTCACTGGCTACCCATAGTCTGTGTACTTCACCGTCTGTGGCGAAGTCGAGCGCTGGCTTTCTGCTAGTCTGCACGCTGAGCAGCTTAGCGATCTTCTGGCCGGGGTCCTCGTAGAGGCCGAAAAGAGGACTGAAGTTGGCATTGCATGCCCGCATCAGGTCCAGGCGGTCGCTTTTGATCCCGGCGACGGTGTTTTCGTGGGGGAGAACCATCCTTTTTTCCCAGGGCTCCAATCTCACGCAAGCAGTAAATCCGAGGCGGCGTTTCCTGACGCCCTGATAAGTAAAGGTCTGTTCGTGGATGTATAGTGAGGGTACGTGGTCGGTGACCAGCACGCGGTCTTTTAGCCATTGGTTAAGTGTGGCACTGGCGCGAGTGTGCCTATTGTCGTTGTCTGAATCGTCAGGCAGTTCCATGGCATGCTCGAGGCGGATGATATTGTATGGGCTCTTCTCGTAGTAGGCTTTTTGCTCATCTTTGGAGATCACGTCGTAAGGTGGGCAGATGACCGATGCCATATCTTTCACTATTTCTAGGTTGTAGCGCACTCCGCAGAAAGGACAGATCTCAGCCAAGTTACCTCCTCAGTCGAAGAAATTTGTCAGTCCGTTCCACCAAGCTTTACCCAGCTCCCTGAGCGACAGGTCTACAATGCCTTTGATCGTCAGCCTGCTTCCGCTGACCACACCCAGCCTCAGTGCCCCCACCTCCATGCGGTCCGCCAGCTTTTCCAGACGCCAGGCGTGCTCTGGGGATACGGATACAATGATTCTTGATTGTGCTTCACCGAAAAGGGCAGCGTCCAGTCTACCTTCGAAATCAGGCTCGAAGCTGGTAAAGCCCAGATTGCCGAGCAGGCAACTTTCTGCCAGAGCTACAGCCAGCCCGCCTTCGGAGCAGTCGTGTGCCGATTTGATTATGCCTCGCCTTATTGCCTCGAGGCAGCAGTTTTGTAGTCGTTTTTCCAGCTTCAAATCGATATAAGGGCTGCCCTTTATCATGCCGTGCACCACCTGCAGGTACTCGCTGCCTCCGATACTGGTGTCGATAGCCTGAGTACATCCCAGGAGGTATACGTAGTCCCCCTCGTGCTTAAAGCCAGCAGTACAGTGCTTTTCCACATCCTCGATAACGCCCACCATGGCTACCACCGGGGTGGGGTATATTGCCCTGCCCCTGGTCTCGTTGTACAGGCTCACGTTGCCGCTTATTATCGGGACTCTGAGTTCACGGCAGGTGCGCGCCATACCTGCGATACATTCTTTCATCTGGTAGTAGACCTCGTCCTTTTCCGGGTTGCCAAAATTAAGGCAGTCTGTTATCGCCAGTGGCCTTGCGCCGCTGCAGACCAGGTTCCTGGCAGCCTCAGCCACAGCGATCACACCTCCGAGGTAGGGGTTAAGATAGCAATACCTGGCATTACCGTCTGTGGTCAGAGAGAGGGCTTTTTTCGTCCCTTTGATGCGGAGCACTGCGGCGTCGTTTCCCGGCAGGACCACAGTATTGTTACCCACCTGATGGTCGTACTGGCGGTACACGGAATGTTTGCTGGCGATGTTTGGAGAAGCCAGTAGGGTGAGCAGTATCCTGTTTGCCTTCCGGGGCGATATGTCAGGGATGGAGTGCAGACTGATGTTCTGCAGTTCATCAATCCAGGGCGGGGCCTTGATGCGGCGCCGGTATATGGGGGGTGAGGTAAGCAGCCCGATAGGCACTTCAGCCACCACCTTTTCTCCTTCTCTTACTCTGGCTATACCATCGCCGGTGATTCGGCCGATTATGTCAGAGCGCAACTCCCAGCGGTCAAAAAGCGCTTTTACCTGCGCCTCGTACTCCTTCTTCACAATTATCAGCATTCTCTCCTGGGATTCAGATAGCATCACTTCATACGGTGTCATGCCCTTCTCCCGTCTGGGCACTTTGAGGACATCGATGTCGATACCCCCGTTCCCTCTGGCGGCCGACTCAACGCAGGCGCTGGTCAGTCCAGCAGCACCTAGATCTTGCATGCCTACGATCCAGTCAGTTGTGGCGAGTTCGAGGCAAGCCTCGATGAGGAGCTTCTCTAGGAAGGGGTTTCCCACCTGGACTGCCGACCTTAGCTCGGTGTCCTCGTCGAATGTCCGTGATGCCAAGCCAGAGGCGCCATGTAAGCCATCGCGTCCGGTGTCAGCGCCAACCAGCATCAGCAGGTTACCCTCTCCGTGTGCCCTTGACCTTACCAAGTTTTCTCTTCTGGCGATGCCGAGGCAAAAGGCGTTGACCAGCGGGTTATCCGAGTAGCAATCGGCGGAGAAGATTTCACCGCCCACATTTGGTATTCCGAGGCAGTTACCGTAGGCAGCGATGCCACCTACCACGCCGTGGAAGAGGTAGCGGTTGCGGGGATTGGAGAGGGGGCCGAAGCGCAGCGAGTTCATCAGGGCAATGGGACGGGCGCCCATGGTGAAGATGTCCCTTACAATGCCGCCCACACCGGTGGCTGCGCCCTGGAAAGGCTCGATAGCCGAAGGGTGGTTATGTGACTCTATCTTCATGACTATCACCAGACCATCGCCTATATCGACAACGCCGGCATTTTCCTCGCCCGGTGCGACGAGTACACGTCTGGCGCGGGAGAAGAACTGCTTGAGGAGCGCTTTTGAGTGCTTGTAGCCACAGTGTTCGCTCCAGAGGGCACCGAACATACCCAGCTCCACCTCATTGGGTTCTCTGCCAAGTCTTTTCACGATGAGCTGGTATTCCTTTTCGCTTAAGGCGATGCTATCGAGCGTTTCCTTGGATACTGGCAATTATGGACTCCCAGATAATATTGCCGTCGCTGCTGCCGAGCAGTGGCTCGCAGGCGCGCTCAGGATGTGGCATCATCCCCAGCACATTCTTCTGCCTGTTGGTGATCCCGGCGATGTTGTTTAGGGAGCCGTTAGGGTTGCTTGCCGGAGTCACTTTACCGTTAGGGGTTGCATAGCGGAAGACGATCTGCTTGTTGGCCTCAAGGTCTTTTAATGTGGCTTCGTCGGCGTAGTACCTGCCGTCGTAGTGGGAGATCGGGATCTTAAGCACCTGACCTTTCTGGAGCGATGAAGTGAACGGAGTGAGCTCATTTTCTACGCGGAGATGGGTCCATTGGCAGCGATACTCGAGATGGTCGTTGCGCAGCAGGGCCCCAGGCAATAGCCCTGATTCACAGAGGATTTGGAATCCGTTGCAGATACCGATAACCGCTTTGCCCCGGAAGGCGAATTCCTCAACTGCAGCCATAACTGGCGAAAAACGGGCGATGGCCCCAGGCCTCAGGTAGTCCCCATATGAGAAACCCCCCGGTAGCACGATGCAGTCATACTGCGAAAGGTCGGTCTCCTTATGCCAGACGTAGCTGACGTCCTGGCCTAAAATATCCTTGATGGCGTAATAGCAGTCTCTATCGCTCCACGTGCCGGGAAAAACAACTATGCCGAATCTCATTTGCGTTCTACCATGGTGTGGAGGGCGATATTGCTCGGGCCTGGCATGGGTTAGCGATGTCACTACTGCCTACACCGTTCCCAGCAGTTCAGAGACAATGTTGCTGATTTCCTCTCCTGATGCCTTTCCTCTGAGCTGGGGCATTAGCTGTGACATGACCCTGCCCTTATCTTTGGGCCCTTTGGCGCCCAGTTCCTGTATTACCTGGCGGGCTATCTTTATGATTTCATCGCGGCTCATGGGCTCGGGCAAATACCCGAGTATTATATCCAGCTCTGCCTTTTCCTTACTTACCAGGTCCTGGCGGTTCCCCTTCTGGAACGCCTCTATACTCTCGCGACGCATCTTAGCTTCTTTTTCGAGGACGGCGATGATGCCGGGGTCGTCTAGGGCCTTCTGCTTGGCGATTTCAGCGTTTCTGACGGCGGCCATCAATGAGCGGAGCACGGTTGATTTGAAGTTGTCCCGGTTCCTGATCGCTTGTTCTAAGTCAGCTTTGATTTTCTGGCTCAGAGAAGACATCTTGTCTTATTTGGTGCTGCTTCTGCTGCTTTTGCGCCGCTTTGCTGCCTCTTTTCGCTTCCGCTTCACACTGGGTTTTTCGTAGAAGCTACGCCGCCGCACCTCACTGATTATCCCCTGTTGCTGTACTTTTTTGGTGAACCGTCTCAAAAGACTTTCGAAACTCTCTCCAGGTTCAAGTTTTACCTCGGGCACGCTCGATCACTTCCTTCTTGGTTTAATTTAAATAAGAATACCACCCTTAATGGAGGACAAGTCAACGGAGACTCATTTTATCCTTTCCCCCCAATCCTGTCAAGTATGCGTGCTCGTCCGCTGGATGGTGACACTTTAGTGTTAAGTCCTGAGACAAAGCGAGCATAACAAGCCATTTGCGGCGCTGCTGGTGCCGCTCAGTGTTTAACTTTAGCGAGCTCCGGCTTGTCCGACTATAGTCTTACCAGCTTGGCGGTGTGGACGTCGGGAAGTGCCAGGATTTGCTGTATGTGCTCTTCGGAGAGCGCCTCATCCAGGGCAAGGATCATCAGAGCTTTGCCCCTGGGCTGGAGCCGAGCGAGCTGCATGGAGCTGATGTTTATGTCTGCCTTCCCGGTTATGGTGCCTACGGCGCCTATAAGGCCAGGGCGGTCTCGGTGGTCGCTGAAAAGGAAATAACCCCCGGTGGGGACAATGTCTGGCCAGAAGTCGTTTACGCGCACGATGTGTGTCTCGCCCCGCATAACTGTGCCGGCAACGATTGTTTTTCCAGCTTCGGTAACCACTTCTAGGGTGATCAAGCTGGAATAGTTTTCGCAGGTGCTTTCTTTCTGTTCTAGCACTTTTATTCCCCGTTGACTGGCAAGGATGTTGGCGTTGACCAGGTTGACCCTTTCTTCGCTTATACCTTCAAGCAAGCCACCGATGGCTGCTGCTCTCACCGCAGCAGTGTCGTAGTTAGCTATTTCCCCGTTGTACTTAATATGGACACTCTTTATTTGCCCTTCCATGAGCTGTCTAGCTAGACTTCCCAGCGTGGAAGCCACTTGCATGAAGGGGGAAAGCACTGCGAAAAGTTCGGCAGGTATTTGTGGCGCGTTCACCGCGTATTTTGCTGGCTGGCAATTTAGTACGGCGATTACCTGTTCGGCCACTTCCAAAGCGATGCTTTCTTGTGCTTCTGTAGTGGAGGCGCCGAGGTGAGGGGTGACGATGATGTTTTCACAGCGAAAGAGCGGGCTCTCGGTGATAGGCTCTTTGGAGAAGACATCCAGAGCGGCGCCAGCTATTTTGCCAGATTCGACAGCGCGGTGCAGGGCTTCCTCGTCGATAAGACCACCGCGGGCACAATTGATGATGCGTGCTGTGGGCTTCATTTTCGAGAGCTCTCGAGCACCGATGAGTCCTTTCGTCTTTGGGGTTAAAGGCAGGTGGAGCGTAATGAAATCAGACTCTTGTAGTAGCTGTTCTAGAGGGACGAGCTCGACACCGAGGTTGCGCGCATAGTCCGACGAGACTAGAGGGTCGTGGCCGATAAGGCGCATTTTGAATGCTTGAGCGCGTCTGGCGACCTCCGAACCGACGTTTCCCAAGCCAATGATGCCCAGTGTTTTGTTTTTCAGCTCGGTGCCCACGAACTGAGTTCGTTGCCATACTCCTGATTTCAGCTTGTTGTTGGCCTGCGGTATGTGTCGGGCTAGTGCCAACATCAGTGCCATGGTGTGTTCAGCGGCGGCGATAGTGTTTCCGGTAGGGGCATTTACCACAACGATACCTCGTCTTGTAGCTGCCTCGACGTCGATGTTGTCCAAGCCGACACCGGCGCGGGCGATTACTTGGAGATTATTTCCAGCTTCGATGATGTCAGCGGTGACCCTTGTCTCGCTGCGCACTATTAGGGCATGGTAGTCCCCGATGATGCTCTGTAGCTCCTCGGGTTTTATGCCCAGCCTGACATCCACTTCTACTCGAGACCTGAGGACCTCGATTCCTGCTTCTGCCAAGGGGTCAGTGATAAGAACCTTCATAACAGTTTCCTTATACCAGCTATCACATACTTATTCAACTATGCACTTGCTTTGGGGAGAGCTTTGGATATTGCCTTGAGCACCTCTTTCATATCCTTTTCCTGTACCCAGCCGAGATGGCCGATGCGGAAAATCTTTCCGGAAAGGTTGCCCTGACCACCGGAAAGCTCGACCTGGTATTCATTCCTGAGTACCTGTAGGAATTTTGATACGGTAAGTTTCTCCGGGGCCTTGACCGCAGTCACCGTGTTGGAAGCGTATCTTTCCTCTGGGAAAAGGGACAATCCCAAAGATTTCACACCCTGACGGGTGAAATTGGCGATTCGGGCATGGCGGGCGATGACACTGTTCAAGCCTTCAGCGAGCAACATATCGAGGGCGACGGTTAAGCCGAAGAAGGTGGAGACGCATGGCGTCCACGGCGTTTGTCCCCTTTCCAGGTAGCTCTTAGCTTTGGTGAAGTCCCAGTAATATCTGGGCATTTTGGCTTTTGCGTGTGCCTGCCAGGCTTTTTCGCTCACGCTGACCATTGCCAGCCCCGGGGGAACCATCCAGCCTTTCTGTGAAGCAGTGACCACCACGTCACACTGCCATTCGTCCACCGGCAGTTCAATGGAGCCGAGGCTACTGATGGCATCAACGAGGACGAGCTTGTCATACTCCTTGGCTATAGCACTTATGGTCTTGAGGTCATTGGTGATGCCGGTGGATGTCTCGTTATGGGTCACCAGCACCGCCTTTATGCTGGCATCTTCTTTAAGGGCCTTGCGGACGGCATCGGGGTCGACCGGCTTGCCCCATTCAAAGTTTAGCCTCTTTACCTCGGCACCGTAGCACTCCGGGATTTCGGCAAAGCGGTCGCCGAAGAAGCCACAGGAAAGCGCCAGCACCTTGTCGCCCGGAGAAAGGGTATTGATCACGGCAGCCTCCATGCCGCCGGTGCCCGAACCGGTGAGGATGAAGATATCGTTTTTGGTCTGGAACAGCTTTTTGAGCTTCTCGGTGACGTCGCGAATGATCTGGGCAAATTTGTCACCTCGATGGTCTATCATCTGGCTACCCACGGCTTTCAGGACCTGTGGTGGGCATGGGGTTGGTCCGGGTATCCTTAATTGCATTGTTCCAAGTCCTCCTTTGTAGTTTTTTATTTTTCACACAGAAGCAAAGCGGCGTTTACCAATTTTGATTACGCTTCCTTTAGCGATGCTAGATAGCTCAAGGTCTTCGGTGATCTTTTTGCCGTTGACTTCTATAGCCCCCTGTTCAAGGAGCCTTCGGGCTTCGGAGCGGCTTCTGGTCAGGCCGGCGCGTGCCAGTGCGACGGTGAGAGTGATATTGCTGTCCGATAGACCTGCCAGCGAGACCAGTTCGTCAGGAGTCTCTCTTTTTTGGAACACTTTAGCGAAGTGTTGCTCGGCCTCCTGTGCGGCTTTT
Source organism: Chloroflexota bacterium (assembly GCA_036821185.1). Classification (GTDB taxonomy): domain Bacteria; phylum Chloroflexota; class Dehalococcoidia; order GIF9; family UBA5629; genus CALJTV01. The sequence goes on from DAISKD010000003.1 coordinate 176,941, forward strand.
GGGCTGTGGAACTGAGATACGATTTCAAAAGCAAGCCGCTTCTTAATAAGCATGGGATTGATCTCGTTGCTGGCCATTTTGGCGCTGTATTCACAGATCTCCTCATCGCTGACATCGGTGAGTAGTTCGAAGTAGTCCAAGATAAGGCTGTCTGGGATGGACATGACCTTACCGTACATTTCATTGGGCGGCTCGTCGATACCGATATAATTTCCCAGGCTTTTGCTCATTTTCTGGCTACCATCAGTACCCAGGAGGAGCGGCACGAGCAGGATCTGCTGTGGCTTTTGTCCCACCATTTGCTGAAGCTCTCTGCCCACGAGGCAATTGAACTTTTGGTCGGTGCCACCAAACTCAACATCGGCTTCTATAGCGACTGAGTCGTAGGCTTGCAGTAGCGGGTAAAGCAGTTCTGTGAGGGCGATGGGGCGCCCGGAAGTGTACCGCTTACTGAAGTCTTCCCTAGCCAGGAACTGAGCTACGGTGAACTTGCTGGTGAGCTTTATCACATCCTCCAGACCGAATTTGCCGAACCACTCACTTTGCCATCTTACCTCGGTCTTGTCCCTGTCCACCACCCTGAAGAACTGCTCCATATATGTCCGGGCGTTGGTACGTACCTCGTCAGCTGTAAGCATGGGGCGGGTGCTGGAAACGCCAGTGGGGTCGCCAATCTGCGCTGTCCAGTCCCCTACGATTAGTATCACCTTGTGTCCTAACTCCTGGAACTGGCGCAGTTTTCTTAGACCAACCACATGACCCAGATGAATATCAGGACAGCTGGGATCGAAGCCCTGTTTGAGCCTGAGCGGCTTGCCAGACTCTAGTAACGCCAATAGCTCAGACTCCACTATTACTTCAGCTACGCCACGTTTCAAAAGACGGTTAAGGATCCTATCGTCCATGATGGTGCCCAGCTAGGATTTCTCTCGCCTTTTCGATATCTTTGGCGATCTGTGCTTTCAGGTCGTCCGCGGTGGCAAAGCGTTTTTCTTCCCTTATCCTTTCCAGAAACTCGACCTTAAGTTGCTGTCCTAACAGGTTGCTGCTGTAGTCGAGCACATGGGTCTCGACCAGGCGTTTATTGCCGCCAAATGTGGGGCGGGTGCCAATGTTGGTTATCGCCGGCAAAGGCTGGTGGTCGATATAAACTACGGTAGCGTAAACGCCATCTGCAGGCAATGCCTGGTCAGGCGCTGCTTCTAAATTGGCCGTGGGGAAGCCGAGCTTGCCACCACGCCGATCGCCACTGACGACCTGTCCCTTGATGCTAAAGCGGCGTCCGACCAACTTCTCCACCCTTTTTATGTCGCCTTGGAGCAGGAACTGGCGGATGATGCTGCTGCTGACCACGGTACCATCCAGGGTCACCGATGGGAATACCTCGACAGAGAAACCAAAGTCCTTACCCAGCGAGCGAAGGCTTTCGATGTTGCCCTCCCGGTTTTTGCCCAGCGCGAAGTCAGGTCCAATTATTAGCCCACGCATCTTGAGGTTGTCCTTCAATATCCGGACGAATTCTCTGGCGCTGAGCTGCGAGAGCTCTGAAGTGAAGGGCAAGACAGCGATTAGCTCTATGCCGATTTCCCGTATCAGGGCTACCCTGTCCTCAAGCTGGACAAGCCAGGGTATGGTGGTCCCTGAAGAGAGCACCGACTCGGGGTGAGTTTTAAAGGTAACTACTCCGCTGAGGTAGCCTCTGCTTTGGGCCTCTTGTTTCAGATACGAGAGCAGGCGCTGATGTCCCAGATGTACGCCGTCGAAGACACCGATGGACAGCAGGGCCTCCTTCTGTGGCTTGAATTTCGCCAGCTCTTTTTCAATTTGCGTAGTAGCATTTTTCATTCCAGGTTAAGGGGTGTGGGTCTTTCTGATGGGGTAGCCAGCCGTCTGCCCACAGCTTCAGCTATTGGTTTCAACTGGGCCATTAGATGATGAAAATTGTCGAAGGTGAGCGATTGGGCACCGTCTTTAAGGGCTGAGTCTGGGTTAGGGTGTACCTCGACCATGATGCCATCGGCTCCAGCGGCAACTGCAGCCAGTGCCATGGGTGTTACCAAGTACCATTTACCGGTGCCGTGGCTTGGGTCAGCGACGATGGGGAGATGACTGACCTTTTCGATTATCGGTATAGAGCTCACGTCAAAAGTATTTCGTGTGTAAGTCTCGAAGGTTCTGATCCCCCGCTCACAGAGCATGAGCTGGCTGTTACCCTGGGCCAGTATATACTCGGCTGCCAGCAACCATTCCTGAATCGTGGCTGAAAGTCCCCGCTTGAGCATGACCGGTTTGTTTGTTTTCCCTACTTCTACCAGGAGGTTGAAATTCTGCATATTGCGTGCACCGATCTGTAGAATGTCTGAGTACTCAGCTACCAACTCCACATCTTCCGGCGTCATAACTTCAGTAATGACCGGCAGGCCGGTCTCCTTTCTGGCTTTTGCCAGTATTTCCAGCCCGGCCTTGCCCAGGCCGCGGAAGCTGTAAGGCGAGGTGCTCGGCTTGTAGGCACCCCCGCGCAGAATTGTGGCGCCAGCAGCTTTTACAGCTTTGGCTGTTTCAATGGCTTGTTCTTCGCTCTCTACGGCACAGGGGCCAGCTATTACCACCACCTCTTTCCCTCCAATAGTTACACCAGCGACGTCGATCACGGTGTCTAAGGGGTGAAATTCACGACTGGCCAGTTTGTATGGCTTACTGACCCGGATGACATCCTCCACCCCCGGGAGTGCTTCCAGCATATCCTGTAGCTCTGGAAATATTTGACCAATGACGCCGATAACGGTTCTTTCAGTGCCCTGTGACAGGTGCGCTTTTAAGCCAGCGCTCTCAATGCGCTGTACCACTCTAGTAATTTCCTTTTCTGTAGCACCAACCCTCATAACCACAATCATCTTCTACACTCCCTCCTTGAGAACCTCGGTTCCTTTCAAGTAAACATGCACTATTTCATCGTTCTTTTTGGTAGTATTGATAAGCATTAGAATCCGCAGGCAGCGGGGGAGAGAATTGGGGACATTCATTTCGTGACTGCAAAGTAAGGCAACATTGTTCCATCCCATCTCACGGGCGGCAGCCGCTGGAAAGGCTGCATTAATGTCCGTAGTGGTGGTAAACCAGACACAAGCTATGTCGTCGGTCTTTACCTCGTTTGCCTTGACCATGACCTCAAGTAGCTCCCTGCTGGCAGCAAGGATAGCTTCTTTAGTATTGTCCGTAACTATAGTGGCACCTCTGATACCACGACACCACAAGGTCAGTTAACCCCTTTCAGTAACATAATAGCCTACTCTATTTGGCGTTGACCGTCAAGGCAGGATATTTGCAAGGAAAGGAACAAAGCGCTAGACTGGACGACACGACTACGGAAAATCTGGTTTCGGAGGTTTCGATGTATTACGGTCAGAGGTTTGCTATAGTGCTGGGGCTGTTTTTGTCTGCGGTTATATTGTGCAGTGGCGCTGGCTTGCTAGGCTATTTCTACGGCTACAAAGTCGCTACAACGGTCAGTTATGGTAAGGGCTATGCACAGGGCAAGGAAAAAGGCTACCAGGCCGGCTATGATGAGGGGTATAGAGCGCGACAGGAGGCATACAAGCCGACCTTGCAATTGGCCTCTCAAGGAGAAGCTATTGTTCTTCGGAAGCCCACCTATCAGCAGGTGAAGGAGTTTCTAGCTGAAGATACCACGAACTTAAAGGCGTATGCGGAGGGGCAGTATGTTTGTGTAGATTTCGCCGCTGAAGTAAATAACAACGCTGAGCAGAAAGGTATAAGGTGTGCCGTTGTGGACATCTTTCACCCCGAAGGTTACGGGCATACTGTGGTGGCCTTTGATACTGCGGACAGGGGCCTAGTGTTCATTGAGCCGCAGTTCGACCGGGAGGTCAGGCTGGTGGTGGGGAAGAGCTACGCGCAGACCAATGGTTTTATCCCGGCACCACGCGACGATGCCATCGTGCGCTATGTAATTTCGTGGTGAACTCCTGTCTAAGTTAGAAGCGGACGACGATGAGTGCCTCGGTATCGGATATTTGCTCACCCCGAACTGGCGTTCCAGGCATGGTGATCAGGTAATGTTCGTCACCGTTTTCTCCTCGAACGGAAATAGCAAGGTTGTCCGTAATGCTCAGTGAAGCAGCCCTGCTATCGGGCCATTCTCCCAGCAGCCTGTCCGGAGTGGTTATAGTTATGCCCGGTGCGCCATCCCTGATGGTGGCCACTTTAATGGTAATGCTGACCTCGTGTTCTGCCAGCATGGCGCGACAGTGGTGCCATAACCTGTGGCGTCTGGTTACAAAGACCTGATGATGAAGCTTATTTCCTCAGGACTTTTGAAGGGGCCGATTTTTTGGTATCTGATAATGCCGCTTTTATCAATTACGAAATTCGTTGGCGGATTGCGGATGGCGCCGTATTGCGTAGCTACCTCACCCTTGGGGTCGGGCAGGGCCGGGAAATGCACATATCCTTTTCTGGAGACATATTCCCGTACCAAGTTAGCGCCGTTGAACTGGTAGACTTCGAGGATGACGAGGTTTTCCTTTTCTTGCTGGGCTATAGCGACGAGATGCGGCATTTGGTCCTCACAACCTTTACAGTTAATGCTGGCGAATACTAGGATCACTGTTTTGCCCTGAAACTGACTTAAGCTGATAGCCTCGCCATTGATGTCCTTCAGGGTGAAGTCTGGGGCCTTATCGCCTATCTGGGGAATAGTCCCTGCAACTCCGCATCCAGCGCAAAGAAGAGCTAGTAGTACGACACCCATGACGAAGTTCGCGGTTATCTTCTTCATTCCAGCATTCTCCAAGATTCTTGTCGTTTTGTAGCGGGTGATTTACCAGCTGACGAAACTAGCCAGCCATTCTAAGCTACCGGTAAGGATGAGGATGCCGACGATTATCAGCAGGATGCCGCTAGCTATAGAAAGGGGGCCGAGGTGCCGGTTGATACCTTTCCAAAGTGGCACCAGCGCTCCCCAGGCGACACCAAGCAGGATAAAGGGTATACCCAGACCCAAGGAGTAGGTAGCTAGCAGGTATACACCTTCTACGGCAGTATGTGAGCTCCAGGCTAGGGCGAGTATGGCGCCAAGCACGGGGCCCACACATGGTGTCCATCCCAGAGCGAAGGCAGCACCAAGGATGACTGAGCGGAGATACCCCGGGTTCCCCCTGAGGTGGACAACGAAGTTCTTTTCATAATTGAGCCAGGACAGCTTATATGCGGCGATGATGAGGGCACCGAAGACTATGATCAGGGCGCCGGCTATCTGGCGCAGGAGGACGGAGTGGGCTACTAGAGCGGTGCCGATGAGCCCGACCGAAGCGCCGAAACAGGTAAAGACCAGAGAGAATCCGAGGACGAAGCTGAGGCTGTGGAAAATCATGGGGAGGTATCTACGGCGGGCTGCGGCTTCGATAGAAGTTATTCCGGCCAGACTGGCAATGTATGCTGGGACAAGTGGCAGGATGCACGGAGAGAAGAATGAAAGTATCCCGCCGGTAAAAGCGACCGCGTAAGTGATCTCAGTCATTGCCCCTACTTTCCCAAAGTCCTGTCTAGTATTTTCTTCAGCTGTTCTTTCGATTGGTAACCAATAGCCTGCTCTACAGGTTTGCCACTCTTAAAAAGGATCAGGGTGGGGATGCTCATCACTCCGTATTTTGAGGCTATGAAGGGATCCTGGTCAACATTAACTTTGGCGAACTCTATTTTTCCCTTATACTCATTGGCCAGTTCTTCGATAATGGGTGCTATGGCACGGCATGGTGCGCACCAAGGTGCCCAGAAATCGACCAGTACAGGTTTATTCGATTGGAGCACAGCCCTCTCGAAGTTTCCTTGGTCGATATTACTTATGCCTTGCGACATGATCGTCCCTCCTGATATTCTGCCGGCTGAGTCTGCGGTAGCCGTTCAGGGAGTTTTGTGCTCCGGAGTGATGGTAACTCCTTCCAGGGCGCTATTACTCGCGATGCAACTGTTACTCGCCACGATGCAATTCCTAAGTATTGCGTTCTTTCCCACGGTAACATGTTGCCATAGTATAGACTTTTCTATTATAGCACAATCTTCAATGTGACAACCCGTGCCGATGACGGCCGGGCCTATGATTTGTACACCGTAACCGATCCTGCATCTCTCACCTATCAGGACCGGTCCTTGGACTCTGGCTTGCGGGTGGACAAATGAACTTTCAGGCGGCACAGGTCTTACTGTTTTCGGGTCTGGATGGGGGCATTTGCCGGTTAGCAGATCGCAGTTCAGTCGGTGGTAGTTTTCCAGTGTACCGATATCTATCCAGTAAGCATCGGTAGGGTAGGCGTAGAGGGGATCGCCAGCACTCAATAGCTCCGGAAACACGTCGTGCTCAAACATCACACGTCTACCGCTGGGAATGTTTTTCAAGGCGTCCTTTTCAAGGATGTACACGCCGGCGTTGATGTTATTTGTTGTCACCTGGTCAGGCGGTGGCTTCTCGATGAACTTCTTAATTCTAAATCGGTTGTCAGTCTCCACCACACCAAACCGCGTTGGATCTTCTACAGGAGTTAGTGCGATGGTTATCTTGGCGCCACTCTCTTTGTGGAAGCGGAGCATTGCGGTGAGGTCGATGGTGGTAAAGACGTCGCCATTGAGGACAAAGAAGGTATTGTCCAAATATTGCTCGGCGTATTTGACTGCACCAGCGGTGCCCAGTGGTGCCGGCTCGATGCTGTAGACGAGTTTAACCGGAAGACCGTGGGCATGGGTGAAATGGTTCTGGATGGAGTCTGGCTTGTAGCCCATAGCCAGTATGACCTCATCGACGCTATGGTTTGCCAAGTGTTGCAGCAGGTATTCTAGGAACGGCCTGTTTAGTATGGGCACCATCGCTTTTACTGTGTGGTGGGTAAGGGGGCGCAGCCTGGTGCCTTCACCGCCGACAAGGACAACTGCTTTCACAGTCGTTAATTTATAGCAGTTTCCCGCTGCCAAAGCAAATTTTTGCCGGTAAGAGCGGTTTGGAAGGAACTGCAGAACGAGGTGGTCTCGTCCTATTGTTCTTGGTGTTTTGGGGCTGGAGATCGAAAAAGCGTCTGGCATTGTCTGTAGTCTGTAAGGCTATGGCTGACTCGTCTATCCCTTTGAGTCCGGCAACGGCCTTGAGACTTCTAAGAAGGTCGGTGGGCCGTGACCGGTATTTCACCTCGCGACCGTAAAATACCGGCGTGTCTGTTTCAAGAAGAAGCCTGTCCACCGGGGCCTCTTTTATTGCTCTTCTGTGTTCCTCATGATATTCCGCTGCTGGCGTAGCAGAGATAAAATAGCCCGCATTGAGTATGTTTTTGAGCACGCTGGAAAATCCGGTGAACCAATGAAATACTACTTTTCCAGCACCGATGTTTGCCTCCTCAACTAGCTGCAAACAGTCTTGCCAGGCATATCGGCTGTGCAGTATTAATGGCTTTCCACATTGTCGAGCCAGCGCCAAAATATCCTTGAGGACCGCCTTTTGGAATTCCTTGGGTGCCCTTCTGGTAACTCTTTTGTCATAGTCTAGTCCCACCTCACCTATGGCTACGATGGCCTGCCCCATCTGCTCGATGAATTTGAGTGTGGAGTTTATCTTTGCGTGATCCAGATCTCCTAGTTCCCAGGGATGGAGTCCCAGCGCAGGGTAAACGAAACCCTGGTGCCGGTGAGAGACATCCAAAACCCTCTCGTTGGAAATTTGATTTGAGCCGACAGCGATAATGGCGGTTATACCGGCGCTTTTGGCCTCGCTGAGCGCTTTTTCCAGGTCTTCCAGTTCGTCCAGGTGGGCATGCGTGTCGATCAGCTCTGGCAGCTTCCGGTACTCAGTTTTCACCGTTTTGCACTCTCCTGATTTATATTTTCTGTCTACAGAGGCTGGAATCCTCGCTGGGAAAATATCTGGGTCATCTCCTCGTTTTTTTGCTGGATATAGGCGGTGACTAGATCTGGCTTCATGGTGCCTTTTTCCGTTATTACTGCTGTGCATGTACTGAGCGGGACAATGTCAAAGCCTGGTTCTGTGTTTTCTCCTAGGTGTCCAAAGAAGTCGAACTTTGCTGTCTCGCAGACCACATACATTGGGATGTGTCTGTTTCCGGAGGCTTGGGCCAATTGTAGGCTGGGTGTACCATTGACAATATGGCCACTGGCGGTAACAGCGTCGGCGCCGAGAAGCGTCTTGCTTGCTTTTGTGATTTGGCGTGTAATGTTGCTATCGGCGAATATTTCTGTAGGTATATGATGTTTAGCGAGTTCAGCGGCTGTAGCCTCACCGTAGCTGGTGTTGCCAACTTTAGATTCAGCAATGAGAACCCGGAAATTTGTGCCCTTGTGCTTTGCCACTGCCAGGGCTCGGCATACGGTTGAACTATAACTGCAGGTGGCGATGGTGTCGTCGTCCTTGACTATGGCACTGGCGTATTCCACAGCTTTCAGGAAGGCTTGCCTAGAGGACTTTATCAGTTCTTGCCCCTTCGCCATAGAATAGGACTTGAACGCGGCGAGGTCTTTCTGTTGTCCAGCTGCAAGTATTTGGGCAAGGAAAAAATTGGCGTAGTTGGCTATTGAGACCATACCCGGCCTAGCCCTGGCTACAGCGGAGGTAATGCTTGTGACCTCCTCAATAAACTGTTCTACGGTCTCAGCTCGACTCTCCTTAACGGCAAAGATCAGGACGCTTGTAGCTTGTCTCGTCAGCCAGCTAGCGCCATGGATGGTGTCTGCGGAGATCTTGTTTATTCGGTCAGCGAGCTTAGGAAGCATGTCCAGAACTATCAATCTTTGTTATGACAGGGCCAGCTATTTTTTCCACTGTACCCCCAATAGTCCCCGTCTCAACTATCTGCGGTTAGTATATAATAATCCTTTTGGAAAGTCTCGGCGGGCGTCTGATTTTGCCACCTGTGGACAGGACACCAGCAGTGTGTTGGTGCGAGTATGGTTTTGGGGTGAGACCGATACATAATGGTGCTGGCTTGGCATTATCTCCGATTGTTTATTGCAGATGTGGGTACCGCAGCACTAATGTTTGAAGCTGGAGGGCGGAGCATACATCGGGGGATCGGAAGCAAATTTAAGAGTTCTAGCTGAAGGAAAAGGGCCTGTTGTCTCCTTAAATGTGAAACTCGATTATGTCTCCGTCCTGCAGCACATGCTCTTGGCTTACCCTCTGACCGTCGAATTTGCCCGACCCCCAGACCACAGCATACTTGAGTTTGTATCTGAAGTCCTTGTGTATAGCCTCGGCTGCCTCTTTAACGGTGCTACCCTTTTTCAAGATAATCGGTTCTGTGAGGTCAGGCTTCTTGCCCGGCGCTTTGGTATACACGCGGATAATCTCGAGGGCGTTGAACACAATTTTCTTAAATTCCTCAAGGTTGTTTCCATACGCTGCTGAGATTGAGACGGCGGGGAAATTGGGGTACTTGCCTTTAATCTGTTTCCAAGTAAGTCCGGCGTCGGCGAGGTCACTCTTGTTTCCGACGAGCAACATTTTCTTCTGGCGTTTACCCACGGTATCTTGGATGGGGTAATCGGGGGGCACTATACCGATCCGTTCTAATTCGTTGAGAACGATGTCAATCTGGGGTGTCGTGTGGTCACCGAGGTCAACGACGATGGCAAGGAGATCGGCGTTTCTTAAGATATTGTTCAGCCAGATTCTAGAGCCACGGGCGGTTATCGGTGGTGTGTCAACTATCTGAATTTGAATGTTCTCAAATTTCATCATTCCCACGTTTGGTGTCCGAGTGGTGAATGGATAAGCAGCGATTTCGGGCACGGCATCGGTTATGGCAGCGAGGAGCTGTGATTTACCAGAATTGGGAAGGCCAAGGAGTGCTACTTGTCCAGCCCCTTCCCTTTTGATGTAGAAGCTGGCACGGCTGATAGCAGCTTTCCGTTCCGCCTCCTCGGTGAACTTGGCTATTTTCCGGCGCAGTTCCCCATGCAGTTTGTCAGTTCCCTTGTGCTTGGGCATAATGGCGAGCATGGCTTCGAGGGCCTCGATTTTTTCCTCCGGTGTCTTGGCCTGCCGGTAGCGTTTTTCAGCTTCGAAATATTGTGGTGGCAAGTTTGCCGGCATGGTTTGTTTCCTCTGTGTGACTCATTTTAGCACAATCTTCAGTAGTAGCTTAAAGAGTGTGCCGCTATTTGGACTTTCCTTAGTACGGCTGTGCCTGCGAGGCGATACAGGTGCATACCTTCTAGTTATACCAGACCAGGTAGCCAGCAGAGATTATATGTCTATTTCCCCGGAGTTGTGGTAATGCCGATGAAAGCCGGGCTATCAAGGACTTTCTGGACGGTATTTATTAGCCCAGCGGCGCTGCTGAACTTCGGGTTTTTGAAGCGGACGATACCGGCGCGGTCTAGGATGAACATCGTAGGTGTCTCCGCTACATTGTAAATATTTTGGACGCTACCGTCCTTGTCGAGGAGGACGGTGAGGTGTAAGCCCTGGCCTTCAAGGTAGTTTCTGATGGTCTCTTCTCGTCCTCCTACATGAATATTCAGTACCACCGTCTCGGGGATGGACTGATTGATGACTTCTTGGATCACGGGCAGCTCTTTCCGGCATGCCGAGCACCACATGCTCCAGAAATTGAGCACGACTGCTTTGCCCTTGAACTGACTTAATGACACGGTGTTGCCATCGAGAGAGGGCAGGGTAAAGTCCGGGGCGCGCTTTGTTATCTCCGGTGCTATAGCCGGGGAGAATACACCGTCCTTTTCAGCTACAACGGTCTGGCCGTAGGCATCTGTGGCCTTTATTCTGAAGTAGTAGGTGCTTTCTGGAGAAAGGTTCGTCAATGTGACTTTATGTTCTATGGTGAGGCCGTTGCCCACTACTCTTTTTTGCTCGCTGGACTCCATTGACCAGTAGACGATTTCGCTGGTGGTGGGGCGAGTAGTCGTCCAGGTTATAGTGGCGCTGGTATCGCTCACATCCAGGACGGTAATTCGGGATATAAATGGTGGCTCTTTTGGGGGTGTGGTGGCGAACCGATATACTTCGGAACCCTGTCGCACACCTTCGATGGTTATTTCAAAGTGGTACTCTGTGGCTGGCAAAAGCTCGTCAAGCACGATCCCATGCTGGGTATTGGGTATGGTCGCTGTCCAGACACCGATCTGGTTGTTACGGTCATCGTAGAGGGTGAGGGTCACTGCCATCGGCTTGTTCAATGTAATGCTGACAGATGCAGACGAGTCCGAGACGTCAGATATGTTTATGCTTACTACTCTGGGCCTGAGGTCAAGAATTGCCAGGTACGAGGCTGCGGCTGCTATGACAAGAAACACAACGATGATAGCAGTTGCCCGGCGCCAGTCACCGGTAATCGTTTTCCAAGCTTGTCTGCTCCTAGCAACTAAACCCTTTAGGTACATGAGGGTGGTCTGGCGGATGCCGTATTGTTTGAGGTCTGATTGAAAAGTGTGTAGCCAGAGTTTGCTCCTTGAAGTTGCTGTGGTTAGCCTTTTGCGGCTGGAGAAAAAGGTGCCGGGGTGAAGGGCGATCACTGCCACGGCGAGCAGGAGGAGGACGATATCGATGATGAGCGATTGCAGTGGTGTGAGGTGACCGAAGAAATTTTCCCAGATTCCGAAGCAATTGGCGCAGGTGAGGTAGTCGCCGCGTGCTATCGCCCAGATATTCGTTGAAGCGAAAGCTATCGTTAGGGGGATGCATAGGGCGGCTGCTAGGCGGGGCACCGCGCCGATTAGCAGCATGATGCCGATGACGAGTTCAGCGCTGGGAAATATGTAGGGCACCAGAATGTCGTACAGGAAGTGGAGCACCCAGGGCGCGAGTAGAAACTGTGGAGCTACGGCGCTGATGAAATCAATAACCTGTCCCGGTGCTTCGTGCGGTGCAAGCAGCTTGCCGCTTCCCGAGGCGAGGAAGACTACACCGATAAGTACGCTTGCAGCCAGACTTGTTCTGTCCGCTGTCTTATGTGAGAAAGTTGATAAGCTGCGCATTTAGGCCATCTCTCGATATTGTATCAGACGATGCGGGGGGCGACAAAACCGTTGTGCAGGAATTGATGATCGATGCTCTGGTTGAAATCGATGCCATGCTCCTTTTACAATGTGGTTCTGCAATATGAAAGCTACACCGGAATGCTATTCCTGTCTGGAGAGGCTAGTATACCAGGCGGCTGAGCTAGCGAGCAACGAGGAGGCTATCAGGGAGGTAGCTATCAAGGAGGGCTTGGAAGCCCTGCGGCGGAGTTTTTCGCTGGAGAAGGTCACCATTGTTGTCGCTGCCGAGATTCACAGCGCAATCAAGCGGGCAACCGGGAACCCTGACCCCTATCGCGAGATGAAGAAGAAGGAGATGGCTGTGGCAAGGGAAGTACTAGCGCAGGTCAGTGTTGATGGGAGCGATTTCCGTAGCTGCCTCGAATTTGCGGTTTTGGGCAACAACATGGACTTTTTCAGACCAGTTGAAGAGGTAAAGGCAGCGGTGGGGCAAAAGGTGAGGCTTGTCATCGACGATTCCAAAAAGTTTGAGGGCAGGCTAAGGGGTGCTAAGAAACTGCTCTACCTCGCCGACAACGCTGGTGAAGTTTTGTTTGACCTGCCTCTAGTTAAATGGCTGAGACAGCGCGTTACCGTGGTCTATGTGGTCAAGGATGCACCCGTGCAGAACGATGTTACTCTGGACGATTTGAGAGAATTACGGCTAGAGGCTGAGTTAGGGAAGATAATCACCACCGGCACGGCAACTCCGGGGATAGACATGGCTGTGGCATCTGCTGAGTTTAAGAGTGAGTTCATTGATGCCGATCTGGTACTGGCTAAGGGGATGGGGTACTGGGAATCGCTCGCAGAACTCCCTGCGGAGGGCAGGGTTTTGTATTGTCTCAAAGCTAAATGCAAACCCGTGGCTGATTCGCTAGGGGTACCCCTAGGGAGTTATGTAGCCAAGTTACGCTGAGGGCTATGCTTCCTACGTGATATATTCTATCACTTGGGTGAGGCTGTTGATCCTGGGACAGTCTGTTATTTCGGGGAAATAATTATTTCGATCAATAAGCACAGCTTGCATACCCACACCCCGGGCGCCATTTACATCTATCTCGTACTGGTCACCCACGTAAATCGTCTCTCCGGGTGGCAGGCCTGCCTTCTTCAGGGCTACCCAGAAAATCTCAGGTTCCGGCTTATCGTGCCCCACCTCTCCTGAAGTGACCCTGATATCGAGGTAGGGCTGAAGACCAAGACGAGTGAAGATGCTGTCCATGTCCTGAATAACATTAGAGATGAGCCCTATTATCAGTCCACGTCTTTTCAGTTGCTCTAGTGCTGGTAGCGTGTCCTCGCAGATTTTTAGTTCCCACCTTCGTTTTTGCAGTCCAGGGATTATTTGCAGGGCAGTATCCCGGCTGATGTCTACCCCAGCACCTTTGAGAATCCGGGTGACATATTCGATGTAGAACTCCAGCTTTTCTTGGTCGGACCTCTTGTCCATAGGCAAACGGCTGGTCTCCTGACGCATGTACATATCAGCCTCAGATAGAGAAATAAAAAGCCTTTTGGGTTCTACATCGATCCCCAGCTCTTTACAGACCTCGGCATAGACTCTTTCGCGCGGTGGCTGGTGGGTGGCAAGCGTATTGTAGAAATCGAAGAACACCGCTTTAATCATGCCAAGCAGCAATTATGAGGCAGTTGCAGGTGTATGTCAAGCCTAAAGGTCGATCAGCCCTGTCTGGTTCCATGTTAGCCCGTTGTTGATGCTTACAGAGAAGGCGCTCTGGTCATGGTGACTGCCACTGACGGAACTGGTACCGCAATAGGCTACGTTGCCGTCGGGTGACCAGGCTACCTTTGCCTGTGCTGGTCCAGTGGGTGGTTTTCGACTTTTTTGCCAGGTGGGGCAAGAGGAGTACGGGTCGGTACTAAAATAGGTCTGGGGGCCGCGGAATATTTCTGTCTGTGTGCTCCAAGCGGCTCCAGCGAGGAGTTTGCCTCTAGTGAATATGCCGTAATGTGCCAGGCTGCATATCGTATCCGGGATGGTGAAAATACGGTAGCAGACGGTATCGTCAATGCGGTATATTCCGTCGTTTGGATTGCCAAAATCGGGTGTGCTAGGCGGGTTGTCGCTCCAGCAGGCATATATGTGACGATGCCACGGAGATGTCCCGGAGTAATCTGCTGGCAGGGCGATGTCAGCATATTTGAGGGGAGTGCCCGGACTATCCTGGCCTGACTGGCAGACCTCTACGGGATACCCGGGCGAGGCGTTCCATCGTGTGGTCCTGTCACCAAGGTCCCTGCTGCCCATGTAGAGGTAGACATCCTCGGTAGGTGGGGTGGTGGCGACGATAACAGTAAACGTGGCGTCTACGGCGAAATTAGGGGAATATCTGATGGCAAACACATCAGCACCCGTTATTGGGGATGGTAACCAGCCTGTAGCACCGCTGCTCATATCGTACCAACCGCTGGCGAAACCGCTGATCTGGTTTATCCATACCCGTCCACCACCTGAACTTGTGGAGGTGCCAACTGCAATTTCCCAGCGGTTACTACCGTAGCGTGGAGAAATAGAGATGCAGGTTACTCGCTCAAGCGTAGCCAGTTTGCTGTTCAGCGCAGTGCTTCCAAAGCTGGTTCCGCCATTCGTAGATATGTGCACCTCCTTGCCACTGTCGGTGACCACTGCGATGATGTTATTGTCGTCCGGCGCTACAGCAAGGTTAGTCCATACAGGTGTAGCACCGAGAGACCCTGAGATGTCTTTCCAGCCTATGCCACCAGGGTCAGACTTGTACAGTCGGGAGTTGGCGGAATCAAGGGCATAGACTATATTGTTGTAGGTGACGGCAATATAATTGACATCAGCTCCGAGGACGATAAGGAGGGGGCTGGGAACTGGCACAAAAGCGGTTTCTTTGTCTGACTCCGGTCTCGGGGACTCGATCACGAAGGTGGCTGTTGCTGGGGTCGGGTCTACATTGCCAGCCAGGTCTCGCGCTCTGACATAAAATGTGTATTTGCCGTCGGGAAGCTCTGTATAGGTCTTGGAAGTGTCTGTGGTGAATGGTGAATACTCAGAGTCGTATCCTTCGAGAAAGCAGGAGAAAGTGAGTCCGGTGGCGGTTGTAGCATCGTCGTTGCCCTTCCATTCGAAGGTCACCTTGTTGATGCCGATCTTTTCTGCAGGGAATGCGGTGAGTGTTGTCTCCGGTGGACTGAGGTCTTCCGGTGGCGGGGGAGGAGTTGCTGGAGCGGGGGTGGTGGGCTCCGCCCGATAGCATGATAGGGCTGATAGACAGCAAAGTATGGCAGTGGCTAATATATTAACCAAGAACATGGCCCCGAAGTTGCGCTTGGCCCCCATCAAGGTAATTCTAACAGGACTTGGGGTATAAATGCCAAATCCGGATGATGGTGGGAAAACGTTCGTTAACAGCTTCTTAACTACCTTTTGACATGATTACATAAAGTTGATAAGCTGTGGTAAGTGTTTGCAGGAGGTTACAGTGCCTGAGCAGCGCAAAGTAGACATGGAAAAGATCGTCTCGTTGTGCAAACGTAGAGGTTTTGTTTTTCAGAGCAGCGAAATCTATGGTGGGTTGGGGAGTTGCTGGGACTATGGTCCACTGGGTGTGGAGCTAAAGAGGAACATAAAGGAGGCCTGGTGGCGTGCGGTGGTCCAGGAAAGGGATGATATGGTGGGGTTGGACAGCAGCATAATGATGCACCCTCAGGTCTGGGTTGCCAGCGGGCATGTTGCCGGCTTTTCTGATCCTCTCGTTGAGTGCAAGGTGTGTCACCTGAGATGGCGTGCCACTGACTTGGATGGCAAAAGATGTCCTGATTGTGGTGGGGAACTTACTGAGCCGAGGATGTTTAACTTAATGTTCAAGACGTTTATGGGGCCGGTGGAAGATGATGCCCATGTCATCTATTTACGACCGGAGACGGCCCAGGGTATTTTTGTCAATTTTGAAAACGTTATGATGACATCGCGCAAGAAGTTGCCCTTTGGCATTGCCCAGATCGGGAAGTCGTTCCGTAACGAGATCACCACAGGCAATTTTATTTTCCGGACCAGAGAGTTTGAACAGATGGAGATTGAGTATTTTGTCAAACCGGGGACGGATGAGAAATGGTTCGAGTACTGGGTGAATGAGCGGTTCAACTGGTACTTGAGTCTAGGAATAAAGCCAGAGAACTTGCGACTTCGCCGGCACGAGGAAGAGGAATTAGCCCACTATGCCAAGGACTGTTATGATATTGAATACCTGTTTCCAATGGGCTGGGCAGAGCTTGAGGGCATTGCCAACAGGGGCGACTTTGATTTGAAGCAACATGCACAGCACAGCGGGAAAGACCTAAGCTACTTTGATGAGGAGTCTGGCGAGCGTTATGCACCTTATGTGATCGAACCTTCGGCAGGCGTCGACCGCTCAGCGCTTGCCTTTCTGGTTGACGCTTATGATGAGGAAGTTGTCGAAGGCGAGAAGAGGGTGGTATTGCGGTTACACAGGCAACTGGCTCCGATAAAGGTGGCGGTGCTGCCGCTGAGCCGCAATGACAGGCTGGTACCATTGGCCAAGGAGGTCTATAGGGAGCTGCGCCGCCATTTTATGACTCAGTATGATGATGCCCAAAGTATAGGACGAAGGTACCGCAGACAGGATGAGATCGGGACGCCTTTTTGTGTGACCATCGACTTTCAGTCGCTCGAAGACAATCAGGTTACCATCCGTGAGCGGGACAGCATGGCGCAAATCAGGTTGCCGATCAAGGGGCTGGTTGAGACATTAAGGGCAAAGCTGGCAGGTGAGTCATTTGCCACGCAGCCGTTGTGGACGGCAAAAGGGACTGGTAACATCTAGCGGTGAGTATCGGTTTTGGGGGTAGTGGTCACAGAGGTTTAATGAAGGTGTTGTGCAGATGCTAGATCGCTTTCTGAATGAGGGTGGCAGAAAAGTAAAGATAAGGTTTGGCATCAGGTCCAAGATTCTGATCCCCTTTTTGGCTCTGGCTTTTATATCTTTAGGGGTGACCAGCTCACTGGCATTTCGTACAATCTACGAGGTGAGCTATCTGGTAAAAGAGCAGAGCGTAACCATGGCAGAGGATGTGACGCGGCGTAGCATTTTTGCGCTGGAGGACCTGGGTAGACGATTGATCCAGAGACAGGCGTGGTACACCGCCAACCAGCTAGTCCTTTTTCTGCAAGAGCAACCTTTGCTGGATGTTTCAACGTTAAGAAACAGCCCTGAAGCGGGCAAAATAGCTGTACAGCAGGTTGGGCTCACCGGTTATACCTTCGTCTATGACAGGCATGGTGTTGTCTATTTTCACCCTGATCGCAGGATGGTGGGGGTCAACTTGCTTAAAGTTGGTGGTGAGCCAGTATATTTCTCATCTATTGTGGAAAGGAGCTTTCTAGGGGAGACTTCTGGCTATTACGAGTGGGAGGACGAGTCTAACGAGGAGCGGCAGAAGTACATGCATTGTGTCCCAGTAGGTGCAACTGGACTGGTGGTGGCGGCGGTTACCTATATCGACGAGTATTCTTCACCGGCAGAGCAGTTCAAAGAGGAGATATCTCAATCTGTACTGGAGACCTCTGAATATGTTGATAAGCAGTTGGAAAGGGCGCAGCTGGTGTTTGTCATTGTGTTTTCGGTCATGGTGCTAGTCGCAGTGGTGGTAATAGTGTTGCTTTCGCGGGCTATAACCAGACCGATTCTGGCACTGACCAAAGGTGCTGAGGTGGTTGGTAGGGGGGAGCTTGACTACAAGATAAAGATGGAGACGGGAGACGAAATTCAACAACTGGCGGAGCAGTTTAACGCTATGACCATGGCGTTGAAGGAGTCTTATGCTGATCTGGAACGGAAAGTGGAGGAGAGGACGAGGCAAGAACGGTTGCGTGCTGAGCAATTGCGTACCCTAAACGAAGTCAGTCGCAAAATCAGTTCCGTGGTAAAGCTTGATGAATTACTGCTCCATGTGGGGAATTTACTGCGCGAGACTTTTAACTACCACAATGTTAATATTTTCTTGCTGGATCCGGAGTCAGGAGGGCTTGTTCTGAAAGCCGTCTGCTTGAGTGGACAGAAGGCTATAATACCGGTCGAAGTACCGCTCGAGGTGGGTGGGTCAAGCATAGTGGGCTGGGTAGCGCAAACAGGTGAGCCGATCCTGGCGAATGATATCAGCGAGGAACCTAGATACAAAGCTGTAGAGGCATTAAAAGACATTAAATCGGAGCTGGCCGTCCCGGTAAAATTGGGGGATAAGGTCTTGGGTATCCTCGATATCGAGAGTACAGAAGTCGATGCTTTTGACGAGGCAGACCTGTTCACTGCACAGACGTTGGCTGATCAGCTTGCCATAGCTATTGAAAATGCGCGTCTTTATGAGGAGACGCGGCACATGGCGGTGATGGAAGAGCGAAACCGCATGGCAAGAGAGATCCATGATACCCTGGCACAGGGGTTTAGTGGCATTATTATGCAACTGGAGGCGGCAGAGCAGGCGTTAGGAGAAGATATGGCAGCAGTGGAGCGTCACATCAATCAAGCCAGAAGCCTGGCACGCAAGAGTCTCGCCGAAGCACGACGTTCGGTGTGGAACCTGCGCCCTCAAGCTTTGGAGCAGTTCCCATTACCTGAGGCACTGAAACATGAAGTAGATAAGTTTGCCCAGGTGTCAGGTGTTAGTGCAGAGTTTCAGGTGGTAGGTGCCAAGCGCAGTCTACCTGCTGAAGTAGAGGCGGTGCTATTGCGCATATGTCAAGAAGCACTGACTAATGTCAGGAAACATGCCGGGGCCAGTGAAGTGGAGGTGAGGCTGGTGTTTGATGAGGAGGCGGTAGAACTTGTGGTGTCTGACAATGGCAGAGGCTTCGAGGCGAAAGTACCTTCTGAGGAGGAGGTGAGAAAGCGTGGCACTTTCGGACTGATAAGTATGAGGGAAAGGGCGCGTAGCATCGGTGGTCACTTTGAGATATTGAGCGAGAGCGGCAAAGGGACGATAGTAAGGGTTACGGTCCCACTTCAGGAGGTTGGCAGTGGAGCAGATTAAGATTCTGATTGCTGATGACCATCCGGTGGTGAGAGAGGGCCTGTTTGCCATGCTCAGCCGGCAGGCTGATTTCAAGGTGGTTGGAGAGGCAAAGGACGGGGTTGAAACGGTGGAAATGGCTAGGCGGCTTGAGCCAGATGTGGTACTTATGGATCTGAGAATGCCTGGGATAGACGGCGTTGAAGCGATGCGGCAGATAAGGTCAACCAATCCAGATATAAAGTTCATCATTCTCACCACATACAGTGACGATGAGTATATTTTCAGCGGCATTCAGGCCGGGGCACGTGCCTATCTGCTTAAAGATGCCCCAAGAGAGGAGCTATTTAAGGCGGTAAGGGCGGTCTATAAGGGCGAATCGCTTATTCAACCTGTGGTGGCATCTAAGTTGATTGACCGGTTTGCAGAGCTGTCCCGTAAGGCACCTTCAGGAGAGCAACTTACAGAGCGAGAACTGGAAATATTGCAATTGATGGCTAAGGGTGCTGCCAACAAGGAGATAAGCGCACAGCTTTCAATCTCGGAAAGCACGGTCAAGACCCATATAAGCAACATCTTTCAGAAACTGGGAGTCAATGACCGCACTGAAGCGGTGACACAAGCCCTCAAGAGGGGCATCATTCGGTTGTAGGTCATACTTTAGTCTGAGTCTGCGGTAGGAGTAAAGGCTGACCCAGTGGTCAACCTTTTTCCTTATGTCCAAACTGGCTTGTATGCTGATTGTGATATTCGGGCTCAGCAGATAGACTGATGATAGCATTGGCTGGTAGTTTCACACATCGGGGGTAGAAATGGAAAAGATAAAGGTATTGATAGTGGACGATAATGAAGTGGTGCGCGAAGGTCTAAAAAGCATACTTGACCCACAGGCTGATATAACAGTGGTCGGAGAAGCTGTGGACGGCCTCGACGCTGTTACAAAAGCAGAGAAATTGTTGCCCGATGTTATACTAATGGATGCGCATATGCCGGGCATGGACGGCACTGAAGCTACCCGCCGTATTAAGAAAGACTTGCCTGACGTGAAGGTCCTCTTTCTCACTGTTTACGGTGATTACGTTGGTTCTGCGCTGGAAGCCGGGGCAAGCTGGTACCTGACTAAGGACTGTCGACGTCAGGATTTGCTTGAGGCCATCAGGGTGCTGGCACGAAGTGGACGGATCGGGACCCGGAAGTCTGTTTAACTAGGTCATTTCTTACCGGTCCTTACAGTCTTTCAGGTTAACAGCGGCATTTAATTTTCCGTTTCCGGGGTATTCTAATCAAGGCAGTAAACTGATAGAATTAGAGAAGGTGCTCCAGGGACAGGTATTGTGAACGGGCAGGAATAAAAAATGGGAGGTAGAAAAGAAGATGCCGGTTTATGTCATGCTGACAACTCTTA
Organism: Chloroflexota bacterium; assembly: GCA_036821185.1. GTDB lineage: Bacteria > Chloroflexota > Dehalococcoidia > GIF9 > UBA5629 > CALJTV01. The sequence goes on from DAISKD010000003.1 coordinate 197,414, forward strand.
CCGACGAGGGTAGAAAGACCATAAAAGAACATCCGGACCGTATTAAGGAGGTCAACAGAGAAGTCGAAGCTATGGGCGTCAAGGTAATTGCCCAATATGCTTTGCTTGGCCCCTATGATTTTGTGAATATTCTGGAAGCCCCCAATAATGAGACGGTGAGCCGAGTTGCTGTGGAACTTGGGTCGAGAGGGACCCTTCAGACGATGACGCTGGCGGCGGTCAGTGTTGACGAGCTGATATCCAGCCTGAAGAAGACCAGGTAGCCTAATCTACTTACCACTCCTGTCCCTGGGGCGAAGGTTGCACAGTGAGGTGGTACACGGGCACGGGAAAGTAGCCACGCTATCGAATCAACCTGTACTCTTGAACATCTACCAGCCCTTTGTCGGTGAGCCTGAGCTCTGGGATCACTGGCAGTGCCAGGAATGACAGCACTGCAAAGGGGGATGGGGGCAAATTCCCCAGACTGGCAGCGACCTTTTCTAAATTACTGAACTGGTCTACTACTTTGGCAAGCGGTTCTGGAGATAATAGCCCAGCGATCGGCAGCGGTAGTATAGCCAGGACCTTTCCATGGGCACTGACGGCCAGTCCGCCGCGCAGCCTTTCTATTTCCTTTACAGCTACAAAGATGTCGTAATCATTTGTACCTACAGCTATGATATTGTGCGAGTCGTGGGCTATAGAAGAAGCCAGAGCCCCTTGTTTTAGTCCGAACCCTTTGACCAGTCCTCGTCCGATATTACCTGAGGCCCTATGTCTTTCGACGACTACTAACTTGAGGATGTCCTTTTCTAGGTCGGGTACAACGCAGTCATTTTGTTTCTTGACCCTTTCAAATCTCTTCTTGGTGATTATCTGCCCGGGGACTATTTCAATTACAGGAAGGCTTTCCTCATTTGTGGTCAATTTCAGCGCCTCGATATCAAACGGTTTTATGTGGACGGTATCCATCAAGTCTTCTTCTACAACTTCGCCGGGTGGTAGTAGAAACTCTCCCTCTCTGGCTATGAGCTGTCCCTTGTAGAAGACCATGTCTATCTGTAGCTGTGACAGATTGGTCATCGTTATCAGATTGGCAATATAGCCGGGTGCAATGCCACCGCGATCGTAAAGTCTGAAATATTCGGCGGTGTTTATGGTGGCCAATTGCACGGCTCGGACAGGCTCGAGTCCCAGTTGTATTGCTTTTCTGACTACAGCATCGACGTCGCCCTCGAACAGCAGGTCAGTGCAGGTGCGGTCATCGGTGACGAAGAGGCACCTCTTGTAAGTCTTGTCCGTGACCAATGGGAGTAGCTCGGCGAGGTTTTTTGCTGAAGACCCTTCCCGGATCATGAGGTACATACCTCGTCTCAATTTCTCTCTACCTTCTTCAATAGAGGTCGATTCGTGGTCAGAGCGTATGCCGGTGGCAAGGTAGGCATTGAGCTGCTTATCGGCAAGGCCGGGGGCATGTCCGTCGATGACGCGGCCTTTGGTTGCGGTTATTTTGCTGATAACCTGCCTGTTGCCAGCGATGACGTCGTGGAAACTCATTACCTCGCCCAGGCCGAGCACATTCGGAAGTTTCAAAGCTTTTCTGAGATCAGCGGCAGTGATTGTGGCACCACTTGTCTCCATATTGGTAGCCGGTACACATGATGGCACCATAATGAACATGTCCAGGGGTAATTTTTGTGCCCATTTGGCAGCGAACTGCATCCCCTTCAGACCAGCTACATTGGCTATTTCATGCAGATCGGTGATTATCGCGGTAGTGCCCTTGGTCACTGCAGCATGGGCATAGGATGCTGGATGGAGCATTGAGCTCTCGATGTGTATGTGGCCGTTCATTAGACCGGGTGCCACGTAGGTGCCTTTGAGGTCGATGACCCTTTTCGCCTTTGCGTAGCTGCCTATGCCGGCGATCCTGTCACCAACGATGGCTATATTTCCTTCTTCTATTATGCCAACGAAGGTGTTGACTATTTTGGCGTTCTTTAATATCAGGTCTGCAGGGGCATCGCCGCGCGCGACGGAGACGAGTTTGCTGAGGTTCAAATTTTTCATCTCTCTATTCAATATAGCAGATGTCCTTGAGGTAGCGGAATTTTTCATCCCAGTCGGTCCCGTAGCCAACGATAAACCTGTTAGGCACGGTGAAGCCCAGGTAGTCTATATGGATGGGCACACGGTGTCGGGAGGGCTTGTCAGCCAGAGCGCAGAGTTTGAGCGATGCCGGCCCTTTCCTTTTTACATAACTTACTACAAAAGAGATGGTTATGCCGGTATCAACAATGTCTTCGACAATGAGCACGTGCCTTCCCTTCACCTTTGTTTTTAGTCCCAGTTCCATCTTTACCTTGCCTGAGGTCTCCATGCCAGAATAGTAGCTGGCGAGCTTTATAAAATCTAGTTCTAGCGGGATCCCGAGTTCGCGGACTAGGTCGGCAAGGAAAATAAACGAGCCCTTTAAGATGCCGACTAACAGGAGGTCTTTGTCTTTATAGTCCTCCCTTATTTGGGTGGCCAACCTCACCACTGCCTGTCTAATTTCTGTCTCAGTCAATAACACTTTTAATTTTGCTTGCATCGCCGATTACACTAGCTACCTTATTTAGATTAATTAGATTACCTCGAATTGTCCTTTAAGTGGTATCCGCGCTGATGAGTGTCCAACCATTACCTCGAAAATACCGGGTTCAATAACGTGTTGCATATACTCGTTGTGGAACGCAAGGCTGGCAACGGGAAGCTCGAAAACTACTGTCTTGGTTTCCGATGGTTCTAGAGCTATGCGTTTAAAGCCTTTCAGCTCTTTCACGGGCCTGGTAACACTGGCGACCACGTCGCTGATGTACAGTTGTACTATTTCCTCGCCGGCCATTTTGCCGGTGTTGGTGACGTCAACGGTAATCCTGACTGTACCATTTTTTGTGATTTTGGCAGGCTCTATTTGCAGATTGGTCAGTTGGAAAGAAGTGTAGCTCAAGCCGTGGCCGAACTCGAAGGCAGGAGCGGTGCTTAGGTCTGTGTACTCCCCCCAGAGTTGTGACCTGGCCCCCGAGGGTTTATGGGAATAGTAGAGCGGTATTTGGCCCGGTGCCTGAGGGAAGGTGACAGGGAGTTTTCCGCTGGGGTTGTAATCGCCGAACAGGACATCGGCGATAGCGTTGCCACCTTCTTCCCCGGGGAGCCATGCCATGACGATGGCCGGTATCTTTTCTTTCATCCAGCCCAGGGTAAGCGGTCTACCGTTCAACAATATGAGGACGACGGGTGTGCCGGTCTGGTATACCGCCTCCACAAGCTCTTGCTGAACGCCTGGAAGGGTGAGAAAGGCACTATCTCTCATCTCTCCGCAGGTGCAGTCTGGTGTCAATCCTGACTTTCCTCCGACCACGACTATAGCCACATCTGCAGCCCGTGTTGCGTCCACGGCCTCGTTAAAGCTGTCTCTGGTGCTGTCGTTAGTGGCACAACCTCTGGCATAGAAAATCTTGGTCTCTGGCCCCACTTTCGTCGCTATACCTTGTAGGACTGTCACTATCCTGGGTGCAATCTCTAGAAGTATGTCATCTGTGTTGGGCTTAGCATCATCGCTGCCTGACATGAACATATCTATAAGCGGTCTGTGTGCCGGGTATGAATAGTCTCCGAGTAAGTTCCGCTTGCTGTCTGCACCGGGGCCTATGACGGCAATCGTCGCGATGTCTTTTCTCAAAGGTAGGATGTTGCCATCGTTCTTTAAAAGGACGATGCTTTTGCGTGCGGCCTCTAGGGCAAGCTGTCGGTGTTCTGGTAGGTCGAACACTTTAACTGTCTCGGCAGTGGCGACGTAAGGGTTTTCAAATAGTCCGAGCCGGAGTTTTAGCTTTAGTATTCTGAGTACCGCCAGGTCGAGCAGGGACTGGGAAACATCACCTTTTCGTACCTGCTCTATGAGTGTGCTGTAGTAGTTTAGTTTGGGGAGTTCCACATCGATACCAGCCTGTACTGCTCGAAGGGCGGCATGGGCCTTGTTGTCGGCGATGCGGTGATAGGTATGCAGATTCTCTATGGCGTAATAATCTGATACCACTACCCCTTCAAACCCCCATTCCTGGCGCAATATCTGTGTGAGCAGGAGTCTGGAAGCGGCACAGGGGATGCCATCTATTTCATTGTAGGCATTCATTACCGACAGCGCTCCTGCCTCGTTGATAACAGTCTTGAATGGCTGGAGGTGTATATCTCTCAGCATGCGTTCGGGAATGCTGGCCGGTGCCCAGTTCAGTCCACCTTCCGACGCGCCATAGCCAACAAAGTGCTTCAGCGTAGCGACAACGCCGTTCCTCAAATCGTCACCTTGTAGTCCTTTTACATATGCTGCCCCCATTCTAGCTATGAGGTAAGGATCTTCGCCAAAGGTCTCTTCGATTCGTCCCCATCTTGGATCCCTGGCAACATCCAAAACTGGGCCCAAACCTTGATGTACTCCAGCTGCCCTCATCTGAGTTCTGATTATGGCGGCGACTTTCTCGAGCAAGTCCGGATCCCAGGAGCTGGCCATGCCTACCATCTGTGGGAAGATGGTGGCTTTTCTTGCCATAAAACCGCTGAGGCATTCCTCGTGGACTATTGCCGGAATACCAAGACGGGTCTTCTTGATGAGAAACTCCTGTAGCTCGTTGCTAAAGTCGGCAAGCTGCTGGGTGTCCAGTCCAGTGCCAAATCCGGGTCTTGCCACGTGCCCGATGCCATTTTTGATAAGGGCTTCCGCTTTGTCTGCGGAAAACTTGCCGGAGTCCAGAAGTTCAAAACTCCAAACGCCGCCCATCTGGGCAACCTTTTCCTGCACGGTCATTTTGGAAAGGAGTTCTCTGGCGCGCGATTCGATTTCGGAGTTGTCTTGAAGCATTTCGAAAAGGCTCAAGTCAGCATTGTAACCTATGCGAGGGCGGATAGCAAGGGGGCGGAAATAAAGGCCTGATGGTTTGACTTTTGGGTTTCAAAGTGATATAGAACCTAGCATGGGTAGGATGGGGTAATTTGACATAAAGTTAGACATCTTGGTGGAACTTATTGACCGTAGCAGAATGCTGTTAGTCCAGGAGGTGCAGTTATGAAAAGTGGCAGGGAATACAGAGAGAGCTTGAGGAAGTTGGAGCCGGAAGTTTATTACCTTGGTGAAAAGGTCGATAGTGTGGTAGATCATCCGGCTTTTGTGCCACATGTGAATGCAGCGGCCTTGACATACGATATGGCCCTGGCTCCGGAGTTTGAGGAGCTGCTGACAGCAACCTCACATCTTACTGGCGAGAAGATAAACCGCTTTACTCATATACATCATAGTCATGATGACCTGATTAAAAAAGTGAAGATGCTGCGTGCTATCGGTCAACAGACGGGGAGCTGTTTTCAGCGGTGTGTGGGTCATGATGGACTGAACGCGGTGTACTCAATCACTTTTGAAATAGACCGGAAGAAAGGGACGGAGTACCATAAAAGATTTATCCAGCTACTGAGGAAAGTGCAGTCCGAGGATCTGATGATCTCTGGGGCGATGACGGACCCCAAGGGTGACCGACGCCTTTCGCCCAGCCAGCAAAGCGACCCTGATATGTATGTACATGTGGTTGAGAGAAGGGGTGATGGGATTGTAGTGAGTGGTGCCAAGATGCACATCACCGGGGCAGTCAATTCCCACGGGCATCTGGTCATGCCTACTGCGGCTATGAGACAAGAGGACGCTGATTATGCTGTTTGTTTCTATGTGCCAGTGGGCGCGCCCGGAGTAGTCCATATCTTCGGGCGGCAGACGAATGACACGCGCAAGTGGCAATGCTTTCTAGACCAAGGAAACGTTGACTATGGCATGGTCGGTGGCGAGGCGTTGATCGTTTTTGATAACGTTTTTGTACCCTGGGAGCACGTGTTTATGTGCGGAGAGTACGAGTTTGCCTATGAGCTTGTAGAGAGGTTTGCCACCGCACACCGGCAAAACTACGGCGGTTGCAAGACCGGACTTGCTGATGCGCTCATCGGTGCTGCATATGCACTGGCACAAATTCAGGGCACGGACAGAGCTTCACACATCAGAGATAAGATAGTGGAGATGGTACATCTCGCCGAGACGCTATACTGCTGCTCAATTGCTTGTTCCTGCCAGGGTTATGCGTTACCTGCAGGCTCGTATATGGCTGATCCTCTTCTGGCGAATGTCACCAAACTTAACGTCACCCGTCATGTTTACGAGATCGCCAGACTGGCACACGATATCGCCGGCGGGATATTGGCTACAGCACCGTCTGAGAATGATTGGAAAGATACCAAAGTAGGTAAATATGTAGACAAGTATATGAAGGGCGTGCCGGGTATATCTGCGGAGGCGAGAATAAGGCTCATCCGCCTCCTGGAGTCCATGACCTGTGGCACGGCACTGGTGGAATCTATGCACGGGGCTGGCTCCCCCCAGGCACAACGCATTATGATAGAAAGACGGGCCAATCTGGAGCACAAGAAGCGGCTGGCGGAGAAGCTGGCAAAGATAGGCGAGCAGCCATTGTTTGTTTGTTGAGAATTGGGCCGCTATTTGCGTAAATGCAGAGTAGCTTTTAAGTTCTGTGGCTGCTGCAATCCCTATGTGGACCTGAGCCGGATAGCACGCTATTTGCATACTATTGCCGAGAGTTGCAATGATTTCGAGATAGTGCCTCTGGCATCGGGGGATGCTGGGGTGGTGGTCATCCTGTGTGGCTGCTCGCGGGCTTGTGCGGACAGAGCAGAAAACAGGATCGGCAAATTAGCCACAGTGGTGGTGGCTGGCGAGTCAGTTGATGGCGAGATGGTTCCGGAACCAGAACTGCCCCTAGCTGTGGGGCGGAAGCTGGTCAGTGTGCTCTGCCAGTTGAAAGGGCGCTGCAACCCTTGTTCTTAGATGACTAAACCGTTTCGTTTGCGCACCGTTTTCTTAGTCGGTGAGCACATTATTAAGTTCAGCTGGTTTTAGCCCAGCTTAGTACGGGGTTCGGATACACCATATATTGCGATACATAAAAGTCTGGAATTACGGAGGAAAAAATGGACTGCTTTTGCGGACAAAACACTCAAAACGCTGAGAGCGATTGTGCCAGCGGAAGCCAGGGGCTTTTTAGTCCAGGTGACAGGACAGGATCGGGTTTTGTCTTTGGGCAGAAAATGCAGAAAATGTTGAATACGGCGGTGTGGGCGCTGGTCACGCTGTGTGAAGAGAAGGACCCGTGTGTTGCTGAGCACCAATTGCGAGTGGCCGAGCTCGCTTATGCTGTGGGCAAAGAAATGGGGCTGAGTGAGCAGCAAAGCGAGGGTATCTGTGTAATGGGCCTAGTCCATGACATAGGCAAGATAACTCTCCCCGGTGAGATTCTTAACAAGACGGGCAGACTTAATGTAGAGGAGTTTAACCTCGTTAAGTCTCATCCCAGGGTCGGCTATAATGTACTGCAGAACCTCGAATTCCCTTGGCCTGTGGCTCAAGCGGTGCTGCACCACCATGAGAGGTTGGATGGTAGCGGTTATCCGGACGGTCTGCGTGGCGACGAGATAATCCTTGAGGCTAAGATATTGGCAGTAGCTGACGTCTTTGATTCTATGATTTCCCACCGACCCTATCGTCCGGCATACAGTCCTGAGAGGGCGTTGGAGGAGATTGTGAGACACAGAGGCATCCTATATGACCCGGGTGCGGTGGATGGACTCTGTCAGGTAAATGGAAAGTGCCGGTTAGTCAGCATGCGCTGGTAGGCTTGTGCCAGGGGTCTAGCCTCGTGCCTTCAGTTGTTGTATACTGTAGCAGACTTAGCTTTGCAGCATGGGTTGTCTAGGCTTTACTGACGATGCTGCGGGCAACTAAGAGGAGGTATGCAGGACAATGGCGGTCATCTGGTCAATAGCCACGGTAGCAGCCCTTTTTGGTGCCATAGCGGGTGCTGTGTTTCAGGACACCCCGCTCATTGCTGTGGCTTTTGGGCTTATGGCAGTGGCTTTCGCCATTGCTGCCTATCGGGAAATATCGGCAAAGCGTTGAATTGTAGATAAGTTCCTGTCTGAGATATCAGGTCGTCTTACCCGGTAATGCGTTTGCCTGTGCTCTGCTATCCATCACGAGAAATCCCGGCTCGTAGGTTATCAGCTCTAGCACTAATTCTGCTATTTGTTCGTCGTACTTGACCCCTCGGTTGCTCTTCAGTTCGGAGACTATTTGGTCTACGGGTAAAGCAGGGCGGTATGGTCTATGTGAGCCCATTGCCTCAACTACGTCGCAGACAGCTAGAATACGTGCTTCGCGGCAGATTTCGTCACCAGAGATGCCATTAGGGTAACCCGACCCATCGAGCCGTTCGTGATGTTGTAGCACCATTTTGATCACTATCTCAGGGAGTTCGATTTCTTGCAGAAGCTGGCAGCCCCGCTTCACGTGTGACTTGATCAATATCCATTCTTCTGCCTCCAGTTTTCCTGGTTTGGAGAGGATTGAGACCGGGATGGCAGCTTTCCCTATATCATGGAGAAGCCCGCCGAAATGCAGCCATTCACATTGCTCGCTGGTCAGTCCTAGTCTCATTCCTATTTGGCGTGCCATTCTCGCCACGTTCTCCTGATGGCTGGCGGTGTATGGGTCGATAAACGAGATAGAGCCAGCCATCGCTCTAGCCAGAGAGAAGAAGTGTTGCTTGAGCAGCTTATTTGCCCTCTGCCGTTCAATGGCCCCAGCCAGCATGCTCGAGGCGGTCTGCAGTAGGTTGATGTGCAGCTGGCTCCATTCACCGTTTCCCGGCTGCTTGCAAAAGGTGATAAATCCCAGCGGTCCATCGGCAGTGACCAAGGACAGAATAAGTGCTGGACAATGGTAATGATGGCAAACTGCCAGGTCTGGGATAGTGCTCGTCGTCTGTCCTTTTTGGATGGTTTGTGCGTCCGGCGTGAGATAAGGAGTATTTTTATATGTCCCGACCACAAAATGTTGGCTTTGCCAATCGGCTATTTTGGCCAGTTTTTCTATACCAGCCGAGTTACCGTTGCGCAGGGTTATGCTGGCACTGGTAGCCTCTATGGCTTCACCCAGCAATTCCAGTATCTGTTCATAGGGTATTTCTGTTTGTGAAGCGATTATAATCTGTCCCACTTTGGCGACTGCTTTGAGACAACGTTCTCTGTCCTGTCGTGTCCTTTCTGTTTCATAATGTTGGTCTTTGACCTCGCGGATAACTGCCTCGAACCCTGATATCTCGCCAGCCCTGCCTTTCACTGGCATGAGATGCATTTTCACCGGAATTTCCCCCCCGTGCTGTTGCTGGAGAATGCAGTAAAAGTCGTCGTGAGCAGCAAGCTCGTCCAGAGGGTTGTTCTGTGTCTTATCCATAAGGAAGCGATAATCTTCGGGTGTTAGAATTTCACGGAGGTTCATCAGGGTCAGTTTCTCCAGCGGATAGCCGCTCATTCTTTCCAGAGCCCTGTTGGCGAAGGTAAAGTTTCCCGATTTGTCGAATACCAGTATCGCATCTTCGGTATTATCGATTATATGTTGTAGGCTTCTTCTGGATTCGGTAGCTTCCTGTTCTTTGATTACCAGTTCTTCCTGAATCTTGTCCAGATAGCGGAAGCTGAAGATGACAAGCGCAGCAATTATTGCCATAGCAAATGCCCAATCGAATATACCATGGATGGGCTCCTTGCCTGAGAAAATGCAGTTCATTATCTGTATTGCTGCCAGGACAGTCCCAGCCATAGCCAGGATCAGCCATTTCAATTGCCGGGACTCGATTTTTATTTTGCGGTAAATGCGTGTGGTCATCATGTTCGGCTCCTTTTTAGTTTATTTGTAGCTCATTTTTTTGTTGCCAGTGTAGTTGCTCTCGTCGTACTGATCCCACTGGGTTGTTTCCCCTTCGAACGTCAATTCCTCATCATAGTCGCTCTGTCTCTGGTGCCTTATATAGCCGAGGTAATAAAAGAAAGTGGCGATCAGAGCGAAAAGTAAGCCTAGGAGTGAATATGTCACCCAGGTTGGCATGTTTTTTATTACAGTGGACACTGTGGCCCCGACAAAAAGTTTCCTTGCTTCAGACCAGTCGCTGGAGTTGAAGGCACCGTCAATGGCCCTCACTCGCCAAAGGTAAGGGGTCTTGGCTGGTTTAAGCAGTTCTTGCTGCTCTTTTGAAAGTGTGAACCGGGGTGCGGTTAGACTTTTTGCCGAGATAATTACATTTGAAAATTCTGCGTCTGTGGCTATTTCAAGGAGGTACTTAACGCCGCTGGGGTCTTTGACTTCTTCCCATTCGAAGCTGTTTAGCCTGGTGAGACGCGAACCATTTGACGGACTGAGTAAGCGGGGCACAGGAGGTGGTGTGGACTCTACTACGAACTTGGCCTGTCTGGTATTTGTGCTGTCCGATACTGTAATCGTCCGCTCTCCGTGAAGACAGGAAGGTACATTGAAGGTGAAGATGAACGAACCTTCACTGGTGGTGGTGCTTGACCCGATTTTCCTATTGTCGAAGGTGATCGTCACTGGCATGTTAGCACCGAAACCGGTGCCCTCGATAACCACTTTTTCACCGACGGGACCTTCTTTAGGGTTATGTGCTATTGTAGCTTCGATGGCGAAGTCCTCGTAGTAGCGGTTGGTGCCGTCGTTAGCTTTTATGCTGTGCATCCCCCCGGCAGCTTTAGGCACCCTGAAGTTGACGGTGAAGCTACCAGTGTCGTCTGTGGGCGCTAAAGTGATATCCCTGTCATCGAAGTAGATGGTTACGTCAGTAGAAGCAGCGAAGCCGGTGCCAGAGACCGTGATCTCGGTGCCGGGTTGCCCGCTTTTAGGCGCAATGGTAAACCGCTGGTGGACGAGGAACGAAGCCTCCTGGCTTTCGTTTTTACCGTCGTCAACGGTTATGATATGTTTACCACGGGGGCTTTTTGGTACCTTGAAGCTCAGGCCACTCACTGTGCCTTTTTCGTTCGTCTGACCAACCGCCACTTTCTTACCATCGTAGTATACGGTTACCTCTTTCTTTGCAGCTAGGCCATAGGCATTGACCGACACTTCCTCGCCTACGTATCCGGACGTCTTACTGAGTTCGACCGAAGGTACGACAGTGAACATAACCCATGCCACATTTGTCTCGTCATAAGCCCATATCTGACACCAGCCAGCTGGCTGTTCAGCTATTTTGAAAGTGGCTAGTGCAACCCCATCGCTATCTGTGACCGTCTTTTGTACGATGCAAGTCTTTTCTCGTGCAGCGATGAGTATTCCTGTTTTAGCAGGAAAGCCGGATATTTGTGCGATGACCTCGGTTCCTATAGGGCCCTGCCCCGGGAGTATACTGATGCGCGGTTTGTGATCCTCGGCGGATACTGTATTGGCAGAAAATAGAAGTGTCACCAGGGGTACTGCCAGGCAGAGGAGGCGTGTGAAACTGCATGCAACGGTTCGGGATGCGGAATGTAGGATGTGCTGTTTTTTGTGCGTTAGGGGATTCCGTCTGGAATTTAATAGCGAGCTAATTGGCTTGAAGATGCTTGGCCTGTTCATAGCAACCCCCTGGTAGTTGATTCCTCTTCCGTTTCGATTCCCAAGATTCTCATGACTTCCTTACTTTCCCTGAGTAGATTGAAGATATCAATATCAGGGAGTGAGGCGCTAAGTTCGGAGATGGGGTTTTCCTGGTTGTCCTCCATATGGAAGATGCTCAATGGGTCACTATCTTCATTGCCTGCCGTGTCGTCCTCTTCGTTCACCTGACTGTCCTCTTCTTCCGGGATCGCATTAGTCACTCCTGTTAAAAGAGCATCGGGTGCTCCCGAAGTATCGAGCATACTGGTTCCTCCTATAAAGTTTGGTTCTACTGTTCCCGGTGTGCTCAGCGGGCTCGTCAGCGAAATTTCTTCGATTGCGTCCTGTTTGGCACTCTCTGGGGCAGGTTCTGGTTGTATTCTTTCGTCATGAGACGTCTCGTTTTGCTCGATGTTGTTTGGTGTGAGCGAAGTGGGTGATGTCCTCATTTTCCCGACCTGGGGGGCCTGGGCCCACTCGAGAGCGGCTGCTTTGCTTCTGGACCTAGCTTTTGGAGACCTGTCTTGGTCCATTTTCCGTACTATGAGGGCTATGGTCATAATCACCAGGGCGGAGGCCCCGCTGAGTATCACTATGTAGATACCGAACTGCCAGAAGTCCATAGCTCAACCTCACTTAATTAGGGATATGAAACCGAATACACTGGAGACCATGGATGGCACCAATAACAGGCAAAATCCCGAGATTGCCAGGGTAAGGCTGAGGTAAAAAAGGTACTTGTAGTTATGGCCCCCTTCAACGAATTTTATCGCCGCAGGGTTTACCAGTGTAAGTATGATTATCAGCGCTGTGGTCATGAGTTGGAGCTGGGTGAGTTGGCTGGTATCATGTATGAGCTGGAACACGGGGAGGCCGGTAAGTCCTTCCATGGCCCCCGATTCACCGGCTGTTTGCAGGGCTTCTGAGAATTTGAGCACGACCTGATAGATGCCTACGAGCAATGCTACTATGGCTGCGTGCATCACCAGACAAAGGTAGGCGAAGCTTGAAGACACCGCCTTCCTTTTATCTCGCAGTAGGGAGATTTTCATAGCGAGGTCGGCGCATTCGGTGCCGATTATTTCAGGATCGCCGCCCAGTTCGACTCCATCGTAGAAAGTACGCACACTGCGATGGATAGTCTCGCTCCCCGACTCGCCAACAAACCTCTGCCAGCATAATTGTGGTGTGATGCCAAAGCTCAGCGAGGCTTTTAGCCTCTGTGCCAGATTTTTGAGAGAATGAAGGGCATTATAGTCCAGTCTGTCCAAAGTCTCAGCTATGGTAGCACCTATAGCCTTACTGATGCTGCCCAGCGACCGAAGGAAACCTCCTATTTCGGCGTCTCTTTTGTCTATCTTCCGATCATCGATAAACAGTGCCAGCCCCGGGGGTAGAAGCAGGACAGCGAGTAACAACATGGTGAGACCCAGCGGTGCCCCTGCAATCAGGCATGCCAACCCGACGACACCAGCCAGAGGTGCGGTGACTTTAAGCAGCTTGGTGCCTATCTCTTGTTCGGGCGATTTAACTTCAAGTGAGTGAGTTTTGGACTCTTTTGGTGAGGCGCGGTACATGATCCAGCCGCCAGCCATGATAGCTACGAGCATGAACCAGGTGAGCACAGCTATGGCGTTTTTGTCCATGGGAAAGATGAGCATAGAGACCACACAGATGACCACGATTAAGGCAGCTGAGAGAGTGAGCGCTGTATAGGCATCTGTCCATTTCTTCAGGCTTTCGACGCTGTGTTGATACTGCTCGGAATATATTTCGCCGGCAACCCACGCCTCACGGGCCAAAAACTCGCTTTCACCTTCGCCAGAGGCGAATGAGTTTGACATCCTAAGGAGAAGGGCTCGTACTTCAGGTTCTTTAGTTCTCTGCCCTATAATCCGACATGCTTCAGGATAGTCGTAATTTAGCTGGTGTGCCAGGAAGGTGACGTCTCTTATGTATCGAGAAGACATGTAAGGCAATTTGGACGAATAGTCGAAGATTATATGGCGTGGCAGTTTCGATGTTGAAATAGCCGCCATGTATGTCAGGTGACAGAACAAGTCGACGCCGAGCAATTCGGTGTTGACGGCCCCTTTTTTGGTCGGGACGTTGTTCGCCTCTTTAGAAGAGTCCTTCGTTTTTAGCTTTGGCAAGAATGCTGAGAAGTTCATAAAAGTTGGTCACTCCTTGCTTGTGTAGTTTTTCAAGCACCTTAGCCCGGCGGTCGATTTCGGCATAAATTCTTTTCTTTTGAAATGATGGTATCCCCAGCTTTGGCGCTATCTTATATTCCATTAGGTAGCTGTTGCCGAACCCGCTGAAAATGAAGGAGTCGTTTATAGAGTCCCAACGGAAGACCTCGACGAAGGAGAAGGACTGATTGACCGGGTCATACCCTACAATTTCGCATATACTGGTCATCCTACGTCCCGTCTTGCCCGATGGAAGTTTGACGGCGCTCTGGATGACCACCAGGTTTAAGTTGTCCATGTAAGTTTTAGGCACATTTATCGGGTTACCGGTAAGGCGTTGGATCAATCTTTCCACTGACGCGGCGTGAAAGGTTGCCATAACGGAATGGCCTGTCTGCATCGCCTGAAAGGCGATGGCGCCCTCGACACCACGGATCTCACCCACTATGATGAAGTTGGGTCGCTGCCTCAACGCTGCTTTGAGCAGATCAAACATGGTCACCCCGCCTTCGCCTCCTTCTTTCGTCGATGTTACCTCCCTTATCCAGTTTTTGTGTGGCACCTGAAGTTCTGGGGTGTCTTCTATACTCACTATCTTGGCGTTGGGGTGGATGAAAGTGGTCAGCGCATTAAGGGTGGTCGTCTTTCCTGAGGCTGTCTCGCCGCAGACAAATGTGTTCATTCCCTCGCCTATCATTACTGCCAGGTAACCAGCTATGTTGTAGTCCAATGTCCCCATCTCTATCAGCTCCAGCACGGAAAGCGGCGTCTCGCTGAAGCGGCGTATGGTGAAATTGGAGCCGCGCTTGGAGATGTCTTTTCCATAGACTATGTTTATTCTGGAGCCATCGGGCAGGGTGGCATCACAAATAGGGTTGTGGATGCTGACCGGCTTCTTCATACGCTCAGAGAGACGCATGACGAACAGGTCCAGTTCCTCGTGGCTGGGGAAAGATATTGTGGTCTTGAGGCTGTGGAAGACCTTGTGTTCTACGTATATGGTGCCCATCCCGCTGCAACTAATGTCTTCAAGATAGGTGTCACGTACCAGAGGTTCTATTATTCCCAGTCCGAGTTTGTCCCTTAAAATTAAATACTTGAGACACTCCAACTGGTGTGGCATGACTGAGATTTTGTCAGTCTTTCTGGTGAGGATGCTCTTCAGTTCCCTGGGATGGAACGGTAACTTGCCATTTTTTCTGTTGTTCTTAGCAGGAGTGTTGTGTGCAGAGGTACTGACCTCACATAACTCGTCCAATATGCGAAGGAAGGTGGCTTTCTTTGACTCTTCGTCGTCGCTTTTGGTGGTCAGCAATATGTCTGACATATTAAGCATTTTCAGTTCCAACTCTTGCAGCAACGGCTCTAGGTTCTCATTGAGGACCGGTTCGATGGTAATGTAGTGGTGACGGGCGTCATTGGGATCGAAAAGGACGTGGACAAAGGTGCCGCCTTTGACAGGGTAGATGATATTCGGCTTGCGCATTTCGGACATACTTCTTTCC
This sequence comes from Chloroflexota bacterium, assembly GCA_036821185.1. Lineage (GTDB taxonomy): Bacteria > Chloroflexota > Dehalococcoidia > GIF9 > UBA5629 > CALJTV01. The sequence continues at coordinate 212,668 of DAISKD010000003.1, forward strand.
AGTTTGGCGCAATATGTGGGCAGGCCGATTTCTTTAAGGGGCAACATGCAAAGGTATCTCAACAGGAACGGGCTTTTTTTGGTAACTTCTTGGAAGTATGGCGGCAAGCTCTGCTGGACGCTTGCCCTAAAAGCTGCTGTGTCCCTTTGTTTGTCCTGCTTTATTTCAAATGGCAGTACCGCCTGTGGCACGGGATATCCCTCCAGTTAGGCTTTGGCTCTGCCCATTGGCAGCACTTTCAGCCCCATTCCAGGTTCTACATCGAAGCTGATAATGTTGCCGGTGTTTTTGTCAGCGCCTCTTATTTTTGCCACCTCAAGCACCTTGACCAGTTTTTCGCCCACCTCCTCTATCCGCAGGCGCAGGTGGGCATCGCATACCGAGCCTATTCTTATAAGTAGCTGTTCGTCAAAGGCATAAGTATGCGCTACGTTCAATATCGTTTTGCCGCTATCGCACAAGCTTTTGCAGGCTTCAAAGTAACGGATTACCTCCTCCGTGGAGCTATGGGCTACAAATGGTGTGACGGCGTCTACGACTACCACCTTGTATTCGGGGTGCGCCTCAATGCCTTTGATAATGGTATTGAAAGCATTGTTCCTTATTCCGATGCTGGACTTTATCTGAAATATTTTGGCCCAGCCCAGCAGTATGTAGTCAGTAATGCTCAACCCAAGGCTTTCCATCTGTTTATCTAGGCTTCTAACCGTATTTTCGGTGGTATAAAACAACGTCCTCAGCTTACTTTGGAGAGAAGACCAGGTCATTTGCTGAACGAGGACGGACTTGCCTGAATCTGACTGTCCTTCCAGGAGGACTAGTGAGCCCATAGGTATGCCACCTCCCAGCCTTTTGTCTATTTCGGACTGCCCGGTGCATACGGTCAATTCTTTTTTGGGCTCATTTTCCACCTGTGGCACTTTCTTTACCTCCTGAAAAGTAGTCTGGTGGTGATGCCATTATGTGTTGAAACAGTCACCTGGTTGGTGACGTTTTCGCTCACTGGGGTGGAAAGCCTTAGAACGATGTCCATTTCTTCTCCTGGGTCCAGGATATTTGGCTGAACGGTTTCGGGCAGTCCCTGAAACGAGATGCCGGAGATGCTCCAGCCGGGTGTTGTCTGCCCGTACGGTAGGCGGACCGTGTCCCCGTTGCCGTACCTCAAAATAACGTCCCAATCGGGGAACTTAGAGATCGGTATATTTCCTTCGTTCAGCAATGTTATGGTCACCTGGTCGCCCTGTATATTGGTATCGGCTCCTGTGGCAGTTATCTGGGTAAGCGTCCTTTCGCTAAACAGCTTCTGGATTTCGTTCCAGGACTGACTGAATTCGTCTACTAAGTGCAGTGAAACCATCATCACGTTTGCTGCTCCAAACAGTATCAGACAGATACAAGCCAGGGTTATGATCAGGTTCTCCATTGTCTTCACTACAGGCTAAATAATTGCCAGTCTGATATCCCGTTGTGGGTAACTACTTTAACGAACTGCGTACCGGATCGGACCTCCTGTAAATGGATGGTAATCTTCAAGGTCGAAGATGGTTTCCAAGTGTCGCTACTGTCCTCGAGGGTGTAGTCCCAATATGGCAGCGGTGAGCCAGCGGTTCCAAATGGTATTCTGGCGAAGTTCCCTTCGGGACCGAAGAAGACATCGCTCCTTTCGATGGCACCGATGGTCGAGGCGCCTATGTTCTTTATCCAGATATAAACATCTGTGCCGTTAGAGGAGATCTCGATAATTTCGATGTTGCTCCTGATACGGTCATCTATCCTCTGGACAGCGTCTGTCAATGCCCCGCTGGTACCGGTTATCAGGGGGTATACCGCATTGACTATGACCATGGTGCAGACTACACCAGCGATGATGAGCAGGATGGTAACCAGTGCCTTATCCATCCGATGCCTCCTTCATCATGGTTAGGATGGAGAGCAGGGTGTTTTCGTGATGCTCACTTGCCAGCAGGTTGTCCAGCTGGGCGAGTATCGCCAGATAGTCCTTGGCGCTTATAATCTTGCTGGTGCCGTTTTCGCGCGGCGAAAGTCTTATTAGTCTGATAAGCGCATCTCTCACTTCGGTGGGGAAATGGCGCATGGTGTAGGCTATTTCAACAAGGGCTTCAGCCCTTTCTTTGCCCAGAGTGGCAGTTGCCTGGTCTACCCACTGGGTGAGCCCGGCAATCATCACCAGGTCAAAATTGCTGCCCTGTGCTGATTTGGCCAGTTGCCTTCTAGGCCTGGCCGGTGGCGAATAGTTGTCTATGGAGTGAAGCAATTCTAGGTCAGAGGCCGAAGGCTCGGCGGTCACGAACTGGTAGTCGTGTGTTGCTATCTTTTCTTTTTCTGTCTCGGCAGGTTTGGGCTGCGTGATAGTCCTGCTACCTCTCAGCGAGCTCTTGTCCTCTTCTATTGCGTATCTATCGTTGTCCGACGAACTGGCACTATCATCAGTGGTGGGGATCCTGATGGTATTGAGGGAGGTGAAAGGGTTGCTCAGGTGCAGGTAATGCTCCCTTATGTCCAGAAGGATTGCTTTTATTTCATTCTTCAGGACTTTGATTTCGTCTTCTAGGGCTGTTATCCTCTGTTCCAGTCCCATTTCAGATCCCCTTTTTGTTTCTCGGGCATCCCCACCTCAGTGAGGATGCCCGAGAAATGAGTTCAGGACAGTGCCCCACCGACGGATACCTTTATTAGTACAGGTCCATAACGGCATCCAGCTCGGGTGGCAGTGTCCGCTGCACGATGATGGTGGAGCCGAGAGCAGGCTTCACTTGTAATGAGAATTTGTCATTGGGTCCAAGCGGTGCTAGTAACGGGCTGTTCCTTCCATCTATGTTGTTCAGGTCAATCTCGATTTGGAACTGCTCTCCCACCTCTAGAAGGTTGTCACCGTCTGAGGCGCCTATTGGGACAATATTCCATGCTATGTTGGGCCAGTATTCATTTTCTGTCTTAAGACTGATGACTGTCTTATTTTGCCCCGCGGTAGCACCCCAATTGGGCGTCATGTCGATCGGGTTACCGGCAACGGCGTTCTTTACTGTGACAATGAGATTTGTCAGCGTCTGAGTCGCGTTGTCAGCATAGCCGATGACTGAGCCGGATACCTCTAGATTTGATTTTGCCTGCTCGACGCCGGCGAAGATGACCTCCTTGCCTCTCTCTGCGGAGAACAGCCCGGCACTCAGCACAGCGTAGCCGAACACAGCAGCTACGGTGACGAAGGCGATGAGTATGATGGCTGTTTCCAGACCGGTCATGCCTCGCTCTCCTTTGTGTATTCTTGATATTGCTTTGATGAGTTTATCCACTTGTTACCTCCTTTCGCTAGGTCTGTGATGGCGTGATGCCATTCTATTTGTTTATATTGATCGTCTTACATCTTTCTGCTCTCACCTCCTTTGCATCATTAGGTTTAATGTGGTCTAAATCTTGACCAGAGCGAAACTTCGCTGGTTTGAGAAAAGCACCAGCCGCCACAAGTTGGTTATGCGCACTGCTGCGGCGAGCTCATCGCGGTTGACGCTTTTTGTCAGGTAACCTGATATACCGCTGGCGATCGCCGGTGCCAGCAGTGCATGGTCGTCACTGAGGACGATGATGCTGGCTTGCTCGGCAGCCTTTTTGAGCGGGCGTATTACCTTTTTCAGGCGTTCTACTTTTTCAGAGGTGTGATCGACCTCAGGTTCAATATCTACGATGATGGTGTCCGGAGTAAGGGTCTTCATCTGGTTAATTGCGGTATGGCTGTCAGGCACCTCGGCTATCACTTCTATTCCGTTTTCGCCTTCTAACATTTGCCTCAAGCCTTCGCGCATCGCCTGTCTGGATTCAATGAGCATTACACGTATGGTGTTATCGTGATTATCACCGTGTATAGAATCAGATAGATGGCTGTGGACCGCTATATCCATTGTTATCCCCCGCTGTGCTAAAGTGTTTGTGATTATTGTGACAGTTAGGGCAAAGGGGCTGGAAGTGCTAAAAAGGCAATAAAAACCGACCAAAAAGCTAATGTTTTGCGAGCAGAAAAGTTAGTGGGATGGGCGCCTGACTGTTCGGGTAACTGTAAATGACAAAGCAAAAAGCCCCTTTATCGGGGCTTTTGCGGGGTAGCCAGTGATACCTCATGGCTGAGGTCAGAGGATGTTTCTGCGATAGGCTTCAGCCACTGCTTGTGCCCTATCGGTAACCTCCAGTTTTTCAAAGATGGCGTTGGTCTCCCTTTTGACCGTAGCCTCGCTGACAAATAGCTTCTGGCTGATCTGTTTGTTAGTGGCACCAGCGGCGATAAGCCTGAGGATTTCAAGCTGGCGCGGCGTAAGCAGGTTATTGCGGTTGAGCCTGGAAAAGGTGGCGAAGGTGTGGAACAAACTCTGAGTAACCTCAGGTGACAGCGGCGCTTTGCCGTAGTAGGCTGACTTCACTGCATTTACCAGTTCCTCTTGGCTGATAGCTTTGACCAGGTAGCCGCTGGCACCGGCTTCAGCTGCTTGAGCTAAGTACTTGTCTTCATAACCGGTTAGGATAACTATTTTGGCATCGCACCCCCGCTCTCTGAGCTGCCTGGTCGCCTCAATGCCGCTCATATCCGACATCTTGGCGTCCATCAAGATAACGTCTGGCAACAGCTTTTCTACTTCTTTGAGCGCTTTTTCTCCACAGTCCGCCTCACCTACTACTTTGATGGCAGGATCGAGCTGTAGCATGCTGCGCAATCCTTCTCTGACGACACGGTGGTCATCAACTATCATGACTTTGATGGCCATGGCTACCTCCTTTGACATTGGTAGGTAATGACGGTACACTGTTGCCGCTTTTACCCTCACGCTTTTTGATGGGGATGCCTAAAGTTATGCTGGTCCCGGCGCCTGGGCGCGATTCTATCTGTAGTTCACCACCGACCATGTTCGCCCTTTCTTGCATGCTCAACAAGCCGATGTTCCTATTTTCATGGACGCTCTCCGTTACCTTGGCGAGGTCGAATCCTATACCATTGTCTGTTACCGAGATTCGCACTGCATCTGGCAAGAAGCGGATGACGAGCTCCATTTCGCTGGCCTGAGAGTGCTTTTTAATGTTGTTCAGCGCTTCCAGCACTATACGGTATATGGTTATTTCTTGGGGCCAGGTGAGGGGATGGGGTTTACCCTGCGCCGCAAAGTGACAGAAGATCCCGGTCTCCTTTTCCATTGCTCTGAGGTGGTACTGCAGGGCTTCCAATAAGCCGAGTTCGCTAAGCAAGTTGGGCCGGAGATTGATGATGATGCGGCGGATCTCGCGGATGGACTGGTCGATTATTTGATTAGCTTGTTCCAGTTCTGTGGTGGCATCGCTGATCTGTCCCCTGGCGATCAAAGCTTTGGCCGTCTGGCTGTGATAAGAGGCGCTGACGATCCACTGAACGACGGTGTCGTGGAGTTCATCAGACACCCTTGAGCGTTCCTCTTCTTGCGCTTGCAGGACTTTTTTAACCAGGCGGGAGAGCCTTGATTTTTCCACCTTAATCTTGTCGAAGAGGTTGGCGTTCTCTATGGCTGTTGCCGCCTGACCCGCGAGTATGGTGAGCATTTCAAGGTCGTACCGGGTGAACAGTCTCCTGTGGGTCTTATTACCTACTTTCAGGACACCTATGGTCTTGCCCCGGCTGATGAGGGGGATATACAGCGTGCTGGTAATGCCATAATGGTACTTTGCCTGTGATACGGGCAAGTCGTTGACCTGGATGGGTGCTACATTTGCGATAGCTTTGTAGGACAGTGGCTCGTCTGATCTGGTGACTGGCTCTCCAATTGCCTCCTGTGGCACCCCGATTCCTGCTTTAAGTACTAGCTCTTGAGAGGAGTCATTCAGCAACATCAGGCTTACGGTATCCGCCCTAGTCTCGGCGCTTACCGTCCTGACGATGTAATTGCACAGCTTGTCAATTTGTAATTCCGAGATAATGGACCTGGTAACTTCGAATAGCGGCATGAGCGCTTTTAGGCGAGTATACTCTTTCAGGGAGTGTACCTTTTCCATCGCCTCAGCGCAAGTTGAGATAAGCTGGGCCTGGCTAAATGGCCTTATCAGGATGGAGTGCACGCCGGCTGCGACCGCCTCTATAAGTGTGTGGTAGGAATGGTCGTCAACTATAATAATGGCGCCAATCTCAGGGTCGAACAGGCGTGACCTCTTGATCAACTCGGTGGCGCTGAAGTCTGGAAGGTTGAGATCTGTGACCAGCAGCTCAATGGTGTTTTCTGCGATGATTGCCAGGGCTTCCTGACCGTGGGTAGCGCCGCTAACGGAGTAGCCCTCGTCTATAAGGGCTCTTGCCACCATCTCGAGCAGGCTGGGCTCACTCTCAACAACCAGGACTGTTCCTCTGACCACAGCACCTCCCATTACTATAATGGTACTGCTAGCACCTGCGCCGTTTTGCTGTCCGCTGCCCCACAGCCAACAAATCTTCTATTGTAACCAGTCTATCTCATTTTCCCCTGACTAAGACCGCCTTGATAATTGACCGCTAAAGGTAGAAAGCCGTAACGCCGTCCGTTTTTGGAGAGGTTCTGCGTTGCTATTCCTGCTGAGTTCTCCCAGCAGCGAGGCTGGGTAATGCAAGACAAATGTCCCCTCAAAATTCTTATTGTTCGCAGTGATACCGACGACGCCGGTCAAGAACTGGCTGTCATTCTGTATCTCTGGCATTTCTGCTCGGGCTAGTTCTAAGAAAGCCCGGACGGTGTCTATTATGATGACCGGTGGTGAGTATTGTGGTCGGGTGCAGAGTTCTGCACCTACAGAGGCAAGTGAGTAGCCGAGCATGGTGCTTACTTGCCAGAAATCGTACCCCTGGTCTTGAACTGGTGCCTCAGACGTGTTTATTGCCATATATCGGGTAAGTCCGGAGAGGAAGCTAACGAACTCCAGCTGGAAGGCTAATGCTATACAACCGCTGGTGCAGTTGGGTGCGTTTAAGTACATGTATAGCGCACTGACTGTAGCTGTTGGTCCGCCAAGTCTCTTTGTGGCAACGTCTTCTTCCGTCGGCTCCAGCTTCAGTAGCCGTGCTGCTGTGTCCTGGGGAGTCATTCTGAGCAGGCGCCGGCTGCTATGCTCGATAGTGTCCTTGATGATTCGCTCCCAGGTTTTAAGACTTTCGTGGTCTGTCAAGTCTTCTTCGACAGCGGTGAGCCGCAGTGGTTTCACGGGACTTCCGGCACCAGTTCTTTGCATGCTGGCAAAAAATTTGCTTAACATACTTTCCCCCTACATCTGCAAAAGCTAAATATTAGAAGCGCGCTCTGCTTTTTCGGTCTTTACCCCTATAACACAACTATTGTCACAGTTCTCGTCAGCGCAGACAAGAGACGGCAGGATAGCAATTGTGAGCCAGTGTGGTACAGTATGGTGATTACCAAAGTCAGGTCTTGCGCTGTGCACCGCGGTGTTAAAGATGTTCGGGGTGGTTGAAATTTGGTTCAGTCTCATGGCCCCAACCTGTTTGTGCCCTGACGCAGTTAGGCTGAATCATAATCTAATCGGTTTTAATATGTCAAGGTGGTGTTGGCAGGGTTAAGTGCCAGGTATGGTGAGCCGAAAGGCTTGACTTTTTGAGCCTGATGGCCCACAATCTTTATGGCAGTGGGAGGAGAAACTGCTAGCTTCTGCGGTACTATGAAGTATTTCCTGGGTTTGCTCGGTGGCCTTCAAGTTGCGGACGGACTGCTGACGCAGCTTTTCGTTGGGAATGGTGTTGTTAGGGAAGGAAATCCGCTGATGGAGCCTCTAGTACTTGGGGGTGGCTTCTTATTACTGAAAGTAGCCGGGGCGGTTTTTTCTGTAGTGGTTATATACTTCACATACAGACTATTCCCGCGTCTGGCGCTAGCGGCGGCGTCGGGCATGGTTGCTTTCTATGGTGCCGTAGCCTTCTGGAATATTCTTGTCCTGCTGGTCTTATCCGGGGCTCCCTACTTAGGCTTGTTGCAGGCGCTGGCTTACTGGTAGATAAAAGAGCTCGGTGTACTCCTTGGCCATACGGCGGGCGCTGAAGCGAGGCAAGATCGAGCGTATGGACTCCTTCACCATCCGTGCCCAGCGGTGAGGAATACCACTTATGTCCCTTTCGTAATAGAGTGGGATTATGTTATTTTCCAAAATATCATACAGGGCTTTGGCATCGCGCTGATCCTGGTCCGCCGATGGCTGAGGCAGTATATCGCTACTTATTGCCCAGCCATTGGCGCCGTTATAGCCTTCGTACCACCAGCCATCGAGGACACTGAGGTGGAGCACACCATTGATGGCGGCTTTCATTCCGCTGGTACCGCTTGCCTCCTGGAGCTGACGCGGTGTGTTCAGCCAGACATCAACGCCTTGGACCAGATAGCGCGCTGACTGCATATTGTAGTCTTCAACAAAGGCTATCCGACCGCCGCACTTTGGCTCCTTGGCTATCTGGAACACCTCTTTAATGAGCTGTTTACCACGTTCGTCCTGTGGGTGCGCTTTGCCAGCGAATATTATTTGCACCGGGCGGAGGTCGTTGCGGAGGAGCCTCTGTAGGCGCTCCGCTTCATACAGGATCAAAGCGGGACGCTTGTAATCGGTGAAGCGGCGGGCAAAGCCAATGGTCAGTGTCTCGCTGTCCAGGAGCCCACCGAGTGCCAGTGCCTGCTCAGCCGGAATGCAGTCCTGGCACCAACGTCTGCGAGCTTGATTTTTAATGAAAGAAATTAGCTTGCCTTTCAACCACCGTCGGGCGGTCATTAGCTCATCGTCAGGAATGTTCATAACCCGTTCCCATAGGGTGGGGTCATCATGGTTCTCCAGCCAGTTTTCGCCGAGGTATTTGTTGAAAAGACGAAACATCTGGTGGGACAGCCAGGTAGGCACATGGATGCCATTTGTAACTGCGGAGATAGGGACGTCCGTTTCCTCGACTGTGGGCCAGAGGGAGTGCCACATTCGGCGGCACACCCAGCCGTGGAGCTGGCTGACGCCATTTCGGTGGCTGGACAGTTTCAGTCCGAGGACTGTCATATTGAAGGTGCTGTCATCCCTTCTTATTCTGCCAAGGTCGAGTAAATCGTCTTGGGATAGTCCGAGGGATTCTCGAAACCTGTTGAAGTATTTTTCGATTAGCTCTGCAGAGAAGGTATCGTTACCCGCTGGTACAGGTGTGTGGGTGGTGAATACCGTTGTATCCTGGACTTGTCGCATCGCAGTATCAAAATCATTGCCTGCCGCTATCAGTTCTCTGATGCGCTCCAGCATCATGAAGGCGGTGTGCCCCTCGTTGGCGTGCCAGATGGATGGGTTGAGTCTGAGTGCACGGAGAACCCGCACACCGCCGATGCCTAATACGATCTCCTGTTTCAGGCGCATTTCGCGGTCGCCGACGTATAGGCGACCGGAGATTTCGCGGTCTTGCGGCTGATTCTGCTCAATATTGGTGTCCATGAGGTACAGACTCACCCTGCCAAGGCTGACCTTCCACACTGCCACCCGGATGGTGCTATCGTTCAGTGGCACTTCGATGATGAGGGGTGACTTATCTGGCGTGAGAACCTGTATAATAGGCGCCTCGTTGAAGTCGAGTTCTTCGAAGATCTCCTCCTGCCAGCCATCGCTTAGCAAGTGCTGATGAAAGTAGCCCTTAGGGTACATGAAACCGATGCCGACAAGCGGGAGTCCAAGGTCACTTGCCTCCTTGCAGTAATCGCCGGCCAGGATACCGAGTCCGCCTGCGTAAATAGGAAGCGAGCGGTGTATAGCGAACTCGGGGGAAAAATAGGCGATGGTGTTAGCTGCAATTTCAGGGTGTACTGAGTTCAGCCAGGTTGAGCGGGAGGAAATTTCGGCGTCGAACTTTTGCATTACCGCATCGTATTTTGCCAGGAAAGCTGGATTCTGAGCTGCAGCAACCAGGCGGTGGGGCTCAATTCGCTGTAGCAGCTTGATGGGGTTATGGTCGCAAGCTTTCCATAGGGCGCGGTCCAGCGACTTGAACAACTCTCGTGGCTCAAGGTGCCAGCTCCACCACAGGTTGTAAGCCAGCCTGTATAACCCGGCGATGCGGCCTGGCAATTTGACAGCTATCGGGCTGCATTCACTGATCTGCATTGTAGCCATTTTAACATATTTCCTTTTGGCACAAATTTCATTCCGGGAACCTTTCGGTGCCCACAAGTTGTGTCGGTGTATAGCACACCGTCCTTTTAGCAGTATAGGTTTGGCAAGATTCTATTACAATAGCCAATGGTAGCTTTAATTTTGGCTGAAAGTATAAGCTGGCCTTTCTGTAACTGATGGCCTGACTGAGGATATGGGGCAGGGAAAATGTGGTCCCATGTGGTGACAGAGGATAAACGAAAAAGGCGAGGATGCTCTCCTCGCCTTTTGCTTTTCTGGTAGCGGGGGTTGGATTTGAACCAACGACCTTCGGGTTATGAGCCCGACGAGCTACCGCTGCTCCACCCCGCGGTATTGGTAACAAGTGAATGGTTTTGTGCTCAGCCTGATGTAGGTCAAAGACCTCGACCATTAGTACGGCTCAGCTGAACGCATTACTGCGCTTACACGTGCCGCCTATCAAGCAGGTAGTCTACCTGCGGTCTTACCCGGTTAGCCCGGTGGGAGATCTCGTCTTGGGGTGGGCTTCGCGCTTAGATGCTTTCAGCGCTTATCCCGTCCAGACATAGCTACCCAGCACTGCCGTTGGCACGACAACTGGCACACCAGAGGTCTGTCCCTCCCAATCCTCTCGTACTAGGGAGAGCTCCCCTCAAATCTCCTGCGCCCGCAACGGATAGAGACCGACCTGTCTCACGACGGTCTGAACCCAGCTCGCGTGCCGCTTTAACCGGCGAACAGCCGGACCCTTGGGACCTGCTCCAGCCCCAGGATGCGACGAGCCGACATCGAGGTGCCAAACCTTGCCGTCGATGTGAACTCTTGGGCAAGATCAGCCTGTTATCCCCGGGGTAGCTTTTATCCGTTAAGCTACGGCCCTTCCACACGGTACCGTAGGATCATTTTGCCCGACTTTCGTCCCTGCTCGACTTGTGAGTCTCACAGTCAAGCCCCCTTATGCCAATGCACTCGACGCACGATTTCCATCCGTGCTGAGGGGACCTTTGGACGCCTCCGTTACCTTTTAGGAGGCAACCGCCCCAGTTAAACTGCCCACCAGACACTGTCCCCGCACCCTATGAAGGTGCAGGTTAGAACCAAAGCCGAGGAAGAGTGGTATTTCACCGTTGGCTCCACCGGACCCGGAAGTCCGGCTTCACAGCCTCCCACCTATCCTACGCATCCAAGGCCCTAATCCAATGTCAGGCTGCAGTAAAGCTCCACGGGGTCTTTTTGTCCAGTTGCGGGTAGAGGGCATCTTCACCCCCATTTCAATTTCGCCGAGTCCCTCGTTGAGACAGCGCCCAAGTCGTTATACCTTTCGTGCGGGTCGGAACTTACCCGACAAGGGATTTCGCTACCTTAGGACCGTTATAGTTACGGCCGCCGTTCACTGGGGCTTCGG
>DAISKD010000004.1:0-118814 GCA_036821185.1 Chloroflexota bacterium
CTCCCTTTCTCTTTCTTTTGCCCTCTCCCTTAAAGGGAGAGGGTTAGGGTGAGGGCAAGCTTCCAAGATATACCAACCCTCTCCCTTTCTCTTTCTTTTGCCCTCTCCCTTAAAGGGAGAGGGTTAGGGTGAGGGTAAGCTAAACATCGGTGTCACCGATCTGTTTGGACCAGCTCAGCACGCCGGGCAAATATTACACCAAGATACCTGCGCCTCAACCACCACTCGTAATCTAATCGCGGGGGCAATGGCCTTAGAAGGAGGTAAGGATGTTTTCTATATCCTGCTGGTTGGTAAATTCGCCAACGTGCACCTTCCGCACGATGCCATCGGCGTCTATGAAGACTGTCACAGGGATAGTAGTCACCTGATAAAGCCCGGCGACTTTCTTTTCGTCATCAAAGAGGACGGTAAAGGTATAATTATTGTCCTTTATGTATTCCTTCACCCCTTCAACCCACTGGTTCTCTTTGACTGCCACCGCCAGCACCACCACGCCTTTCTGCCCCCATGCGTCATGTACCCCCTGGATAAAGGGCATCTCCTTCTTGCAGGGCTCACACCAGGTCGCCCAAAAGTTGAGTAGCACCTTGTTCCCCTGTAATTCGCTTAAAGTAATGCTGCCGCCTTTTATTGTCTTCAAGGTGAAATCAGGGGCGCGGTTGCCCACGTTCGTGCCCACCGGGATAGCAGCTTTCGTGGTGAATGGTTCGCCATCAACCTCCGCCTTGGCGCCGTTAACCTTGGATATCACCCTGAAATAGTAGGTGGTGTCCGCCTCCAGCCCGGTGAGGCGCACCGAGTGTTCTGTGACCAGGCTTTTAACTTCCCCCGTCGCCAGTCCGCAGGCATCCGTTTTCCCATACCTTACCTGGCTGGTCGCCGGCTTATCCGTCCTCCAGGAGATCACGGCAGTCCTGTCAGTAAAGCTGGTCACGACCACATCAGAGATAACCGGCGGTGACACGGTAGAAGGCGGTGGCGTTGATGCCCCTGACGGGGGTGAGGACGAGGGCCCGGAAATCGCCGGTACCTCGCCCCCCTGCTGGGAAAATAGGTAATACAGTACTGTGCCAGCAAAAAGGAGGATAAACAGTACAAAAAGCGCGAATGTCAGCTTAAGCAGTGTCTGTCTGAGATCAGATGGTGTAGCGGCTTCCGCAGTAGCCCCCCGAAAGCTGTGACCATATTCTCTGGGCGCTGCTGGTGCACTGAGCCTCCCCACGGTACCGGCACCACCTGCCCCCACCGCAGCCGGAGCCACAGGCACCTGACGCGCCGGTCCCGGAGGATACGCCGTCGGTAGCCTACCATGCCCGGCGTGCGCTACTCCCGCACTACCTGCCGGCATAGCCGACGGCATCGTGGCAGCGCCATGAGGTCCCGAAACGTATTGTGGTGAGGGCGCATGTCGTTGCGACACCGGCGCAGGCCCCACCCCTGTCTGTACCGTCCGATGTTTAACCCCAAAAAGCAGCCCACAACCAGTACATCTCCCGGAATCAAGGTCAATGGCTGAACCGCACTGCGGACATGCCGTGCGGTCACCGCCCGCCCCGGCACCCATTGTCCCGGCGGGTCTCTGGGGCTTTGGTGGAGAAAAGGCTTGACTGCCGGAAACTGCCTGTTTAGGAGTGGACGGGGAGACAACCGCGGGCGGCGTTTCCCTAACCGGCTCATTGAGACACAGAAAACCGCACTTGGGACAGTACCTTGAGCGCTGTGGCAACAGCTCCTGACAGTTAGGACATATTACCGCACCACAGTTGCGGCAAAAGCGTTCTCCTGGTGTCATGCTGGCATGGCACTTAGGACACAGGGCTATCCTTGGCCTCATAGGCTAGCCTCCATTGCCAAATCGTGCCACCCAGCCCTCAGCGACCAAAAACCACAATACATTACACACCATTATACACGCAACTGCAGACAAAAGTGGAATTTCAGCGGGTACTGGCCTCTTACTGGGAAGAGCTCGACACGCTCCGTACCAAGTCTATTAACTCCTCCACACCCTTGAACTGCTCTCTCTTCACTGCCCTGATGATGCCATCGGGGTCAATAATTACAGAAGTGGGTACATAAATAATTCGATAAAGCTCGGTCAGCGTCTTTTTCTCTGTATCGTCAACCAACATCGGGAAGGTAAAAAGTCCGACCTGGTATTTATATTTCTCCTCGAGGTTCACGATCCGATCCACCCTGCCATCAATACAGACTGTAAGCACTACATATTCAGCATTCGGGGAGTTCCGGTTAGCCCAGTCCCTATCCTCGTAGAACTCCCGGATGTGGGGGAACTCCCCCAGGCAGGCAGCGCAGAACGTGCTCCATAAATTGAGAAAGACCCACTTTCCCCTGAACTGGCTTAAGGTCACCTGGTCACCGATATAATATGGTGATCTAGGGTTATTCGGCGAATCAGGATAATTGTCTTTGTACGAGGGTAGTGTGAAATCGGGGGCACGCTCGCCAACGGAATACCCCACAGCCACGAAACTCAAGGTGGTAAACCTCTCCGTCGGTACGGTAGACTCGTTCCCACATTTGTCCTGCGAGCTTACCTCGAAGTAGTACGTCTTGCCCGGGCTCAGCCCCGTCAAATTAACCACATGGTCAGTAGCTAGCCGCTTATCCTCCACAGCCATCCCATACTCACTGGTGAGTCCATACCGTACCCTTCCCCTGGCAGGCTCGTCTGTCCGCCACACTATGGTAGCGCCAACGTCGGAGTAGCGGGTGACCCTTACCCCTGTTATCACCGGTGGCACTTTGTCCTCCAGTCTGAAATACGCGGTGACGGTATTTTGGGGTTCAAAATCGATGGTCACCTCCGCAGACTGGCTTGCTATTCCCTCCCAGCGGTCAAAGACATAGCACTCCGCAGGCTCAGCAAAAAGCACCAGCCGCGTCCCGGGCTCAAAAGCGTTCCCTTCCGGTGACCACCTGACGGTGCCGCCATCAGGCGGGACCACATTCGGACTGAAGGGGTAGACCTTGCCGCCACCGACTACCGGCTGCTCCGGCACCGGCTGGCTGCCTTCACTCCCACCACCGATCCGCTGGGCGACATATTTGCCCCCGAGATAAAGGCCCCAGACGAGCGGCACCAGCACACAGAGCACCACCAGACCGGCACCGACCGGTCGGAACAGACGCCTGAGGCTGCTAAAGTCCCGGCCGCGCCATTGGTCATGCCAGTGGTCGCGCCACTTGCTGCGCCCCGTCCCGACCTCCGCCAGCATCGGACTGCGCGGCACTGACACCGCCTGCCGTTCCGGTGGCACCTCTGCCCCCAAGCCCGGCACAGAAGAGGTCTTATGCCGCACTACAGAGGACGGGGCTTCCGCCGGTGCCGTCCTCTCCATGCCACTCGCCGGCGGGAAAAGCCAGCCACAGTTGGCGCAGCGCCTTGCACCCGGTTCAGCATCGACCCCACATTTTGGGCAGATGCGACTTGATTTAGCAGCGTGGTACTCAGCTGACTGCCCACCGTGCGAAGGTCTAGCAATTTCCCGCTGCCTCTTCTGCCACAGGTAGTAGTTGGGGTCCTCCCACCCACACCAAATGCATATCCTGGCTTCAACTATATGCGCGTTGGGACACAGCCTCGACTTGCACCTGGGACATACTCGTTCCCCAATATCATCCTCGTCAACCACCACCAGGCACTTGGGGCACAAAACCTTTCCTGCCATCACGCGTCACCAAAGAGGGACAACGCTGGCAACCTTGCTGCCGCCATGCTTACCGTGAGTCCGCCCATACTCATTTCGCTACTTCTTCGCCCCGGGCAGCTATACTCTGCATGGGACCGACATAGCCACAGGTACGGCTATCGGGACAACGCCCAAATGCCCTGCCCGTCCTGGCACCGCAACGGGGACATCTATATCCGAGTGCACCGTTGTTATTACCGGAGCGCTCCGCTTGCAGTTTCTTCTTTGGAACTTGAAGTGGCGGCTCGCTGATCACCAGTTTCCCCGCCGCGGTCATTGCGGTGAGCCGCAACACACGGTGCTCTAGATGCCCGATAAAGCCACATTCAGGACAATAGCCCAGGTCGGTCTTAAGTCCGGCACCACAACGGGGACAGGCATATTCGTACCTGGTATCTTCAGCCATAACGCCTATGCTCTGTCTCTATCCATGAGCAATGTAACACAACTGAATGTCCATTTCAACCGCACTGCCAAGTCACTGGCAGGCTATGACGTCTATACCTATATAGGGCCTCAACGCTTCGGGCACCTTTATGCTCCCATCGGCCTGCTGATAGTTCTCCAGCAGGGCGATGACCACCCGTGGCAACGCCAGCCCGGAGCCATTCAGCGTATGCACAAAACGGGGCCTGGCCTCAGGCTCAGGACGGTAGCGTATGTTTGCCCGGCGCGCCTGAAAATCGCCACAATTGCTGCATGAGCTGACCTCTAACCACTCGGCACAGCCCGGAGCCCACATCTCAATATCATAGGCCTTCCGCGCGGCAAACCCGAGCTCTGCCGTGCAGAGCTGCACCACCCGGTAAGGTATGCCTAAGCGACGGCATACATCTTCAGCGTCCTGCACCAATTTCTCCAGCTCCTCGTCAGACTTCTCTGGTTCGGTAAATTTGTACAGCTCCACTTTATCGAACTGGTGCCCGCGTTTGATGCCGCGCGTGTCCTTTCCCGCCGCCATCTTCTCCCGTCGGAAGCAAGCGGTATAAGAGACATAATAAAAAGGTAGCACACCCGGGGGCAATATCTCGTCACGGTGCAAGTTGGTCAACGGCACCTCTGCAGTAGGTACAAACCAGAAGTCGTCTTCGTCGTCATGATAGAGGTTATCGGCGAACTTGGGCAGATTGCCGGACCCTACCATACACTCACGTTTCACCATAAAGGGCGGAAAGATTTCAGTATAGCCATGCTCCCTGGTGTGGAGGTCTAACATAAATGCGATCAGCGCCCTCTGAAGACGGGCGCCATCCCCTCTTAAAATGTAAAAACGACTTCCCGAAAGTTTCACCCCCCGCTGAAAGTCTATTATCCCCAACCTCTCGCCCAGCTCCCAGTGAGGCAGCGGAGAGAATGAGAACTCCGGGGGACTGCCCCAAGAACGCACCACTATGTTGTCCTCAGCACCCCTGCCCACCGGCACATCGGCTGCTGGTATGTTGGGCAACCGCAACAAATGGTCTTCAAGTTGCGCCTCCAGCTCAGCAACCTGCTTCTCCAGAGAATCGATCCGCTCCCCAAGCTGACGCAGGCTGGCAATTAGTTCCTCCGGCTTCTCTGCCATCTTGCCCAACTTCTTGCTTGCCTCGTTCCGCTGCGCACGCAGAGTCTCAACTTCATGAAGCAGTTTGCGGCGCTGCACGTCCAGCTCCAAGACCTTTTCCAGGGAAAAGTCTTCGCCGCGCTTGGCTAAAGCTTCGCGTATAACCTCGGGGTTCTCCCGCAGCAATCTAATGTCCAGCATCTCAATCCCCCTTTGTCTTCAACTGCGGGAATAGAATGACCTCACGGATCGACTGCTTCCCGCAGAGCACCATTACCAGACGGTCTATTCCCACTCCCAGACCACCCGTTGGCGGCATGCCATACTCCAGCGCCAGCAGGAAGTCCTCGTCAATAACCTCCGTTTCCGCTTCCCCCACCAACCCCACCGAGGCCTGAGCTTCCTGCTGCTGCCGGAACCTCTCCCGTTGCTCTAAGGGGTCGTTAAGCTCGGTGAATGCATTGGCGATCTCTATGCCACCGATAAAAAGTTCGAATCGCTCCACCATGCCCGGATTACCCCGCTTCCTTTTTGCCAAAGGTGACATCTCCACAGGATAGTCCACCAAGAAAGTGGGTTGAACAAGGCTGGGCTCAACAAAGGTGGAAATAAGGTCGTCCACCAGCCTGCCCCTGTCCTTGGTGGGGTCAACCTCCATGCCCATTTCCTCCATCCTGCGCCGCAGTGAGTCTGCATTGGGGTAGTCCTCGAAATCAATACCGCTCTTCTCCTTTACCGCTTCGCGCAGCGTCCACCGCCGCCAGGGCGGAGAGAGGTCAATAGTCTCGTCACCAAACTCTGCCCTGGTACTGCCGACGACTGTGGTGGCAACATAACACACCATATCCTCGACCAGCCTCATCATATCGGTATAGTCAGCGTAGGCCTCGTAGGCCTCCAGCATGGTGAACTCCGGGTTGTGCTTGGTGGAGATGCCCTCGTTGCGAAACACCCGCCCGATCTCAAACACCTTGTCAAACCCCCCAACCACCAGCCTCTTCAGATGGAGTTCCAGCGCAATGCGCAGATAAAGTTCCTCGTCCAGCGCCTCGTGGTGAGTCTTAAAACGACGGGCTAAAGCGCCACCAGCCACCGGCTGCAGCACCGGCGTCTCCACCTCGATAAACCCTCTCTGAACAAGAAACTCGCGTACAGCAGAGACTATCCGGCTTCTCGCCGCAAACAGGGACCTTGTCTCCTGGTTGGCAATCAGGTCTAGGTATCTCCTCCGGTACCGCTTCTCCACATCCACCAGACCGTGCCATTTCTCTGGCAGTGGCTGAAGCGACTTGCACAGGATGGTAAAATCGGCGACATCTAGAGTGACCTCGCCCGTCTTAGTACGGAAAAGGCTTCCCGTTACCCCTATGATATCACCGATATCAAGCTGGCGGAGCAACTCATATCCGCTGTCGCCAAGCCGCTCCCGAGTGAGGAACAACTGTATTTTCTCCGAGCCATCGCGCAAATCGAAAAAGGCTACCTTCCCCATGAAGCGGATGGCAGTGACACGCCCGGCAAGCCTCAGTTCCGGCGGGGAGGACAGCTTCCCGGCCTCCACCTGGCGAAATAACTCCAGGGCCTCCTTGCAGGTATGTGTCCGGCGATAAGAATGCGGGTAAGGTTCAATCCCCCGCTCCCTGAGCCTCTCCAGCTTCTCCAGCCGCTGCCGTGCTATCTGCTCCAGTCGCGCCATAGACTACCCGATAACCAAAATACCATTCACACTTCCGTGTCAACCGCCTAGCTTACATCCATGATAAGCAGCTTCAGCACCCCAGCCGGCGTCCGCACGTCGACCTGATCGCCGATCCGTTTCCCCAGCAATGCCCTCCCCACTGGTGACTCGTTAGAAATCTTTCCCTCAATAGGATTGGCTTCGGTGCTGCCTACTATAGTGTATTGCTCTATCTTGCCATCCTGGTTCTGTATCAGTACCTTATTTCCCAGCTCGACCACCCCGGGCACTGCCGGTGACTCTATGATCGTTGCATTCTTGATAATATTCTCCAGCACCAGAATCCTGCCCTCAACAAAAGATTGCTCATTCTTGGCGTCCTCATATTCAGCATTGTTCTCAGTACCCCCCATCTCCCTCGCCCGTTTTATCTTCTGGGCGACTTCCACCCTGCGTACCGTCAACAAATGCTGTAGCTCCGCCTCAAGTTTAGCCAGACCTTCTTTTGTAATGAGGAACTTCTTCTGCGCCATGATAGCCAACCCCCTCTCCAGAAGCTAGTAAAAAAACTGAGAGCTTTACAGACACTCTCAGTTACCTCGGATGACGTGGACATATTATAGGCGCATATAAGCCGGTTGTAAAGTCACTGGGGCAACGATTATAATATCTGCGCGCTACTGGCTACTCATCAACGCATACAGGGGAAAAGTGTGGTAACACCGCTATACGTCGCCTCCTCAGAGACCGCATGTGGAAGCACCACGTTGTGCGCTGGCATCGGCAAGAAGTTGATGGCTCGGAAAAAGGTCGGCTTTCTTATCCCCGTTAGGTTCCACGACGCTAAAGCTACCGGCGACCCGCTATCGGACGCTGCCTTCTTCAAAGAAGTATTTCAACTGCCACAAGATATAGAACAAATTTGCCCACTGGTGTTATCGCCCGCTGAATTATGGCAGTATCTCACAGAAGATTTGCCAGACTTCAGTCAGAAGTTGCAGCAGATATACCAGGACATCGCACGAGGCAAGGACATGGTCATCATGGAGGGGCTGGGCAACCTAATTAATGACAAGGTCTCCCAACTCGCCTGCTACTCCATCTCCGAAGCACTCGGGGCTAAGGTGGTCATCGTCCTCCGCTACACCACCAGACCGGAGACAGCCAGGTTGATACACATATGCCGAAAACTGGGCCAAAGCCTGTTGGGTGTGGTCATAAACCTGACACCCGAGTCAAAAATCGAAGGGGCGAAACAGCATCTCGCCAGGCAGTTTCAGGAGAGCGGCATACCCGTCCTCGGGATATTACCCCAAATTCGCAGTTTGCTCGGCATCACAGTCGCCGAGCTGAGCAAAGCCCTCGGTGCCGAGCTCATGCCCAATAACGGCGACACAAACGCTCTTATAGAAAATATAATGCTCGGTGCCGCTACTTCTGGCTCAGGCGTAGACTACTTTGCACATAAAGACAACAAAGCGGTTATCTTGAAAGCAGACCGACCTGATATGCAGCTAGCCGCGCTGCAGACATCCCTAAGGTGCCTTGTCCTCGTCGGTGCCACCAGCAAACCATCCCCTGCCGTTCTCTCCGCAGCCGAAGAGAAACGGGTGCCGATCATTGCCGCAGGGAAGAAAGTCCCGCAAGTCCTCGCCGACATCGAAAAGGCGTTGGAAAAGGTTAGCTTTGCCCATCCCGAAAAACTACAAAAGCTGAGCAACATCCTGGAAAGCCACTTCGACTTTGCTACGCTCTACGCAAAGCTCGGTATCGAGACTAGGTAAGCGGCTGTTCGTCAGCTAGAAGCTCCTTGGCAACAGAGGCGAACGCTGCCGGTACCTTGACCTCCACTTTACCCAACCCATTAACCGTAAACCCGTAGACCAGCCCGATGCTCTCATACCGCAGGACAACCGGTATCCCCTCACTTTCCAGACGCCCCTTGACTATCTCTGCCTCAGGCTGCCCCCAGGCTACATATACCGTCACCAAATGGTACTCTTCAGGCAACTCTTCTACGTCGCCTCAGCCAGTTGGACTTAGCACACCGTAAGGACTTCAGAATAAACACAAGCCCTGACTACTAGGCAACATACCTTTCGCCAGGGCTTATTAATGGCCTCGTCCTTACTTAGACCAAAGTCCTACTTATTTCTTGTAGATACCAGGGTTGCTGAGTAGGTTGTCCTGCAGACACCAGGTCAGCGAGCAATGCTCGGTGTGCGGACAGCCGCTGATGCCCCAGTCACCGCCCTTACCGCCACCGCTGCACTCGCTCACGCCAAAATGGTTCGGGTGGTCGTCGCTAACCCGCGGATGGGCACTGATGCTGCCTCCTGCCCAGCTCTTGTTGGCGAAAGCCAAGCTCCGGCCCCAGCAGCAACAGCAGGTAGCCAGCTTGTTCTTCAACACTGGCTTTGATGGGCATTCGACCTCTTTCTGACCGGTGGCTGGACATGCTGCCTTGGAAAGTGAACCTTTACAGGCTGCCGGGTCTGAACAAATCGCAAGACCGCCCTGCTCTACATCACGGCAAGCGGGACAGCCGGCGGTAGCACCACAGTCCCTGCTTGGGCAACTTATGCCAAAGAAATCACTGCACCATCTAGTTGGAGCACACAATCCTGAGAGCCTCGACATCGCCTGAATGGGCGTCCTGCCCCAATTCTTCAAATACAGGTTCCACGAATCAACGTTGTCCTGCCATTTCACCCTGTCCCAGGCGCCCTTCGCCAGCCCAGCATAAGTATCCTCCGCCGATACCACAGTCGGCATCAACACCAGAGACGATGCCAATGCCACAGCAAACAAAATACTTACTGCTTTCCTCAATTTGTCACCTCCTTCTTGGCTTTGGTGCCTTGATTTTACAAGGCAAAGACCCTATTGTCAAGAGGTCTGCCAGCAAAAGTCTTGAAAATCAGTGCTTCAAGATATAAAATTACAGCTTGCTGTTGTCAAATACGCAGCAGATAGGAGGTGAGAACTTCACGACAAAATCTTAAAAGGAGGGAAGGTGATTTGAATGCACTAGGGAGACACTTGTTACTAGAGTTGAGAGACTGCAATTCGGAGGTGCTCAATGACCTGAAGTTTCTTAAAGAATGCCTTTACCAAGCCGCCAAGGATATTGGAGCCACCATAGTCAGTGAATGTTTCCACGAATTTAGCCCCCATGGTATTAGCGGCGTGGTCATTATCTCGGAATCACACCTCTGCATCCATACTTGGCCGGAGCACGGGTACGCCGCTGTGGATATATTCACCTGCGGGGATACCGTGGATCCCGAGGGGGCTGTGAAACCACTCGTAGAAAAACTTGGCTCCAAAAACCCTTCTTTTATTGAAATGAAGAGGGGCATCCTGCAAGACAGCCGAGTCGGAGTGTGAACCAAATGGGCGACCCAGATAGTCCTGATAAAGATAAAGGTAACTGGCTATACGACCCAATAAACCCTAACCTCTTCCAGCTCCATAGGATAAAGCGACGGATATACTCGGAGCGGACAGAATTCCAGTATCTGGAGATAGTGGAAACAGCCAGCTTCGGGATATGCTTGGTACTGGATGGAAGAATCCAGTCCAGCGAGCGCGACGAGTTCATCTATCACGAGGCGCTGGTCCACCCGGTCATGCTGGCACATGATAGCCCCCAGACCGTTTTCATCGCCGGGGGAGGCGAAGGTGCCACATTACGAGAGGTGCTAAAGCACAAGACCGTTAAAAGAGTGGTCATGGTGGATATAGACAGGCGTGTGATAGATGTCTGCCAGCACCATCTTCCTGCTTTTCACCAGGGCTCATTTGAGGATGCCCGCCTCGATCTCCACTTCGCCGACGCTAGAAAATACCTTGAACAGACCTCGGAAAACTTCGATGTGGCAATAATAGACCTGGTAGAGCCGATAAAAGAGGGACCAGCCTGCCTGCTGTACACACGGGAATTCTACCAGCTCGTTAGAAGCAGGCTAGCCCCCCGCGGTATTCTTTGCACCCAGTCCAGCGCCGCCGGCTGGGCAAACCTTTCCCTGTTTACTGCAATAGTCAACACATTGAAAAGCATTTTTCCCATAGCCCGCCCCTACCACATCTATGTCCCCTCATTTGTCGATATGTGGGGGTTCACCGCAGCCTCAGAAAGCATCGACGCAAGCAAGCTATCCCCCCGAGAGGTCAACCGCAGAATTGCCACCAGAATGGTAACAAAGCCCAAGTCTTACGACGGGCTTTCCCATCTGGCTATGTTCACCCTCCCCAGACATATCCGCCGCCGCGTGGCATCCACCCAGAGGATCGCCACGGACAACACCCCCTTTGTCATCCGCTGATATCTTCAGCACCACCACACTGAAATAAAGTCCCTACACCGACTGTCCCACAGAGGGCGTTTCCGGACGAAATATCTCCATGACCAAAAAAGAGTAGCCCCAGCAGAAAAGGCTCCCGCAGGGGGTAAAGCCACACTTTTTAAAGCACCTCTGTGCCCGTATATTCCAGTCAAGCGTCTTAAGGTACACCCTTCGCAGATTGGTGTGTGTGAAAATGTACTTCAGCAGGGTAGTAATGGCGTCTGCCCCATAACCACGGTTCCAATAAGCCCGGTTGCCGATCATTATGCCCAGCTCCGCTTCCCGTTTTCCTTCATCGATATTGAAAAAGCCGCAATTGCCAATATGTTCTCCCTCTAGGGTCTCTATAGCAAACCGCTGCCCTGAGTAATGGTGTTGCAATTCCCACACATAGTCCTGCAAAAACTCTTTAAAGGAGCAGGTGAGGGGCGAAGCAGCATCAAGACGACATAGTTCGGCATCCCGCCGCCAGGCATAGTCGTTAGTTGCGTCCCCGAGGTGTTTTGGGCGTAACCTTACTTTTTCACCAACCAGTGATAACTGCTCAATCAAGATCGTCCAGCGATTGCGACAATGGTTCTTCGTTGAAACGCAGCACCTCAAGAGCTGCTTCTGCTGCCTGGCGGATTCGCTCTTCGCTGCTATGCTGTAGCCTTATCAGCGCCTGCTTCGCTTCCCTTCCACCGATCTCGCCCAACGCCCGTATCGCCGCCTCTTGCACCTCGCTATCGACATCCTCAATTAATCGCAAAAGTTGTGGCACTGCCTCCATAGCCCCCAGCTCGGCACAGGCGTTGGCTGCTTCATATCTTGCAGCGGGGTCATCGCTCTCAAGCTCATCGAGCAGGAAGTCCAACCACAACATGTCGCAGTTGCGTCCCATGGTATATATGGCGCTCAGTTTGAATTCGGCACCGCCCTGGCGATATGCCTGCTCTATCAACTCCTTCACCCGCGGCTGGCTGAACACAGAGATAGCCTCGAGGGCGCGCCGCCTGACCTGGACAGGCTCCTGTTCGTTGTTAATAACTTCAAGCAAGGCTTCATACACCAGGTCTTTATAGTAAGGAGATATCTCACCGCACTCAGCAAGCAGGGCAAAATTACCCAGGGCTGTAGCCGCCGCCTCTCGCACTCTAGCTGAACTGTCCTTTCTCAAGCGTTTCACCAGCGGCATGATGAGTTGAAAGTTGTCCTCACCTTCCAGACCCAGTACTGCCTGCAACCTCACCGTCTCATCATCATCGCTTAGGCAAGAGACAAACACAGCAGTGAAGTCCAGTCCTAAGTCTGTCTCACTCAGATGTACCAGCCTCGAAATGATGTCCTTTTTTCGCGCTGAATCCAGCCCCGCCCAGTTAAGTTCGAAAAATTTCAGCTCTTCAAGTCCCAAGCCCGAGAGACATGCAAGCTCAGAGCTGGTCACCGGACTATCAGAGTTGAGCAGACCGTTTATCCTTTCTATACGCGCTGCCTGCTGCATACCTTAGAACTCCTCATCGTCATCCTCTTCTTCCTCACCCTCTCCCTCATCTTCTTCCTCTTCTACCTCTTCCTCGTCTTCCGGAGGCCACACTGGCTTGGTATAGCGGTCGATATATTCGCCCATAGCCGCTGCTGCCACTTTTTTTATCTCTTCGTCCGACTCTTTTGCCAGCGCGGCCAGCTCTGCTAGGTCTATGTTAATGTCCAGTAGTTGCACCAGTACCTCGAGCACCGCCAGAGCGGCTTTAGGATTAGGGATCTTGGTAGTATAAGAAGGGACCTCACCAAGAAGACATATCCCCTCCACACCACATTCCTTAGCTACGCCAAGAAATAGCCCGTTGAGCCCGGCGATCTGGACATCGCCGCGTAGCACCACGTCATATTTCTTCAAGACTTCAATAAGCTTCCTGTTTGTGGCTGCTCCCCATACCCTCGGCTTCTCGGTATGATGAATTTTTGCCATAGCCGCAGCAGTAGTATAGACCCTCTTCACCTTCAGAGTCCTCCCGACATTAAGCACGCGGCGAGCCAGGTCGTAGCCCTTGAAACTGGGTTGTTCTTCACCAATGAACAGCAGTAGACCGCGGTCAGTGCGGGAGTTATGCCAGTAATAGAACTTGCTTTCTGGAAATCGTGGCGCCTCGATCAGATTGCCCTTCACCATGATGCCGATGGGGTCAAAAAACTCAAAGGGCTCCAGCTCCCCGATCTCCTCGGCACCCAGTTTATCTTGCAGGTACTTGGCCACAATTAGCCCTACATTACCGATGCCCGGCCAGGCAGCCAGCATATCACAAACCTTAGGGTGGACTTCCTTATGCAACTTTATCGGACTTTTTGCCCTCATGCCCCGATCACCCCCGGTCTAACCGCCCTTGGTAGCTACCGACAGGCCTCGGCAATACAAACACGGGGTCAGCAACATACCCTCCACCCATCTTCTTTCCTTCCCGATGCCCTCAATCCGATTCAACACCTGGTACACATTACCCGATACCATCGTGTCCTTCACCCTGCCTACAATCTCTCCATCCTCCACTTTGTAGCCCAGCAGGACGTTGCCACTGAAATCGCCGTTAAGCACATTTCCCTGTTCAGCACCCATCACCAGCTCCACCACCAGCCCTTCTTTGACGTCCCTCACCATGTCCCAGAAATTACCGTCCCCCTCGCCAACCACCAGCGAGCTGGGGTGGGGCGCGGGCAATCCGCCCTGCCGGTTGCCATTGCCAGTGCTCGTGGAACCGGAAAGGGCTGCAGTATGCAGGTCGTAAAGAAAATGGGCCACCACCCCACGCTCCACCAGCGCTGTCCGTTGACCGGGCACCCCCTCATCATCACAGGGATAGCTACGGGACTGTAAAGGTAAAGTGGCATCGTCCCACAGGTTAAACCTGGCATCAAATGCCTGCTCTCCCAACTTGTCTTTCAACGGTGAAGCTCCGTCATAGACGACCTTGCCATTAAACGCTGCTACAAGCGAGGGCAGGAGACAACTGGCAACTCCATAGGCAGTGAAAATCACCGGCATCGCCCCTCCCTTGATACTTGCATTCCGCTTCGCCAATTCAAGCTGTCTTATCACCTCCTCAGCCACCGGTTTGAACTCCGTCAGCCGGCGACAAGAGCTCCGACTATCGCCGACAAACAGCATATCCTCTCCCCTGACCAACATACCATCGATGCCTATTCTGAAATAACTCTTCCTGTAGCTGGCTTCACCGCCATTAGAGTTAATCAGGCGCACGGAGATGATCCGCTTTGTCACCACAGCATCGCACAAAAGTTCAGGCGTATGTGACCGAACAACGTCGATAAGCCCTTGCCCCAACTCAGCCATATCCTCGATAGGTACCCCGTCCACTTCGGGGTCAAAGGTCTCCACCGGTGCATGATCCACCCTCGCAGGAAAAGAAAAACTTTCAGGTACATCGAAGTAGCAAGCCTCCAGTGCCATCTGCACCAGGTCCACCGGCTTAATAAAGCCGCTTGCCTGGGCAAAGCCAGCTTTGCCTTTTCTTATGATCCTGAGCGCGGTGACGGTGCTCTCCCTGGTTTCCACCTGCTTCAACCGGTTGGCATGAAAATGCACTGGCGTCGCCGCCGACACCGTCTGAAACACTTCAGCCTGCTCCGCCACCTCTTTAGCTTTCTCCAGGACCTCTTCTACTATTGTTTGCCTCCCACTAGACATCGCGATACCCTTATATGCGGGCTGCCATTGGAGACCGGTAAAGGCCACTGGTCACCCTTGCCGCAACCTCCCCCCTGCTCCATCGCGAGGTCATTTCCGATGGCATCGATGTTCATCAGGGTAGTGAACACGTTGCCGCTGAGCACCACCGGACGGAGCAGCTCCGCTAGCTTCCCATTTCGTATCATGTATGCCTCTCCAGCGGAGAAGGTGAACATCTCTAGGCTGGTGGTACCCCCGTACCAGTCCCTGGCATAGACGCCCTCTTTAATATCACTTATCATGTCCTCAAACGAGACTTTTCCGGGCTCTATGTATGTGTTGGTCATCCTGACTAGAGGAGGATAGAGATAGCTTATCGCCCTGGCATTGCCAGTGGGCTGCTCTCCCATCTTGGCCGCGGTCTCTCTAGAATGCAGCCTGCCCACCAATACGCCTTCCTTGATGAGATAAGTCTTCCCCGCCGGCACACCTTCGTCGTCATACTTGTAGCTGCCCCTCAACCCGGGGATAGCAGCGCCGTCCACGATATTCAATTCCTTGCTGCCAAACTTCCTCCCGAGCACCATTATCTCCTGCAGCCTCTGGTTCTCATAGACATGGTCAGCTTCGGAGAGGTGACCGAAGGCCTCATGTACAAACACGCCAGCGAGAATGGGGTCGAGCACCACAGTGTATTCCCCGCCTTTGACATAGGGTGCCGAAAGGAGTCTCACCGCCCTATGGGCCGTCTCCCTCACCTTCTCCTGCAGTCCTTCCACTACCGAAAAGTCTCCAGGGCTCCCCAGGCTCAAGCCCGCCTGCTGCACCTCTCCATCACTGGCCGCTATTGCTGAGAGACGCAGGTTGATGTCCAGCCTTGTCTGTTCGATGTAACTGCCTTCAGAATTGGCAAACACTGACTTCCGATGACTGTCCTGATAACCAATCTGACAGCTCCGCACCTTCGGCGTACTCATCACTATGTCGTTGTATTCGTCCAGCAACTGCTGCTTGAGCACCAGCGGTATTTCCACGGGATTCTTCTTTACTTCAGGCACCACAACATCCACTATAAGACCGGTGAAGCACAGCTTGCTAGTTTCTTTGCCCACCAGCCTCGCCTGCCTCACCGCCATCTCTACCTTTTCCTTCAGTCCCTCCAGAGTATTGAAGCTGACAAAACCCCAACCACCATTCACCAGCGCCCTGACATTACCTCCCACAGCCGATGTCCTGCCCACCTCATCGAGCCTGCCACCACGATACACGATCCGCGTTGCCTGGCTAGTTTCAACATGTACCTCTAAATAGTCGGCGCTGTGTCCCTTCAGAGCCTCAAAAATGGTATCACGCATAGTTCGTTTCCCCGTTACGGTGCCTATAATTATACCACGCCAACGCTAACCTTAGTTTCAGCTACCGGTGTCTGGCTTACCCTCACCCTAACCCTCTCCCTTAAAGGGAGAGGGCAAAATAAAAAGGGGGAGGGCAAAAGAAGGAGAAAGGGGAAGGGTAAAACAAACAGAGAGGAAGCCTGCTGTTCTGGCCTCAGGACTGAAGACTAAAGTGTCACTGATCTATTGGACGAGTACAGATAATGGACTTCCTCCGCGGTTCAATGTATACTATTCACCGAAACACAATGCAGTCCAGCCTTATTGGGAAGATAGAGAAAGCCAGGCGCTACGCAGAGGAGCCAGACCGCATCAAGTTTCAGGAGTTCACCGCCCAATTCTATGGTGAGCACAGCAGCTACACCGTGAGTTACAAGGACAAGAAATGGCAGTGCACCTGTCACTTTTTCTCCCAGTGGAAGCTGTGCAGCCACACTATGGCATTACAGCAAGTTCTGGCGAAAATGCTACCGGAGGAGGCGATTACCTCCCCAATTACCACTACTGCCTTAACTCTCACCAACCCCCGAAGACAACCGCGTAGCAGCATAGTGTAGCGCTTCGGCGACCACGAAAAGCGAGCCGGTGACCAGCACTATGTCAGTCTCCCCGGTCACGCTCAGGGCTCGTGAAAGCGCCTCCGGGACGCTGGTACTCCGCTCAATTTTCACACCACTACCCTCAAATGCCTCAACTAGCACCGGGATAGAAGCTGCCCTGGGATGAGTTGAGCTGGTGATAATGACCCGGTCTGCCAGCGAGCGCAACTCCCTCACCATCCCCGGAATATCCTTATCGCAGGATGTGCCAAAGATAACTATGCACTTATCATAGTGAAAATACCTCTTCACAGCCTCCGCCAGCCTGCGCATAGAATCGGCGTTGTGCGCCCCATCTACCACCACCAGAGGCTCCTTCTTGAGAATTTGGAGCCTTCCCTGCCATACCACACCCTTCATCCCCTGGAGGATTGCCTCGTCGGGAATTACCACCCCCAGGGACATCAGCGCTTCTATCGCTGCCACTGCGGTAGCTGCATTCTCCAGTTGATGATCACCGAGCAGTGGTATCTCAAGTTCATACTCGCTTCTCCGGGTACGCACCACCAGGCGCTGACCATTTAGGTCGCCACCTTTCCTTTCCCAGGTGACGTCCTTACCTACTTTGACCAGCTCTGACCCTTTCTCGGCACATACGTTCTCGATCACTATAGCGGCATCCTCTACCTGCGGGGCACTGACCACTATACTGCCCGGCTTAATGATCCCCGCCTTCTCGGCTGCGATCTTTGCCACAGTGTCACCCAGTATTTCCATGTGGTCAAGGCTGATGGAGGTAATCACGCAGACATCCCCTTGGGCTACATTGGTGGCATCAAGTCTGCCACCAAGACCTACCTCCAGCACCTGAAACTCCACAGCTTTGTTCCTGAAATGGGCAAAAGCCACTGCGGTCAATATCTCGAAGGTGGTCAATGCCCCATATCTGGCTTCACTGTTGACTGCCTCCACCGCTGGCTTAATCTCAGAGACCAGCGCGGCAAATTCTTGCTCCGAGATCATGGCCCCATTGACCTTGATGCGCTCCCTTATGGTGTGAAGGTGTGGCGAAGTATATGTGCCAGTTTGATAACCAGCAGCAATAAGCACCTGAGAGACCATTGCCGCCGTGCTACCTTTGCCCTTGGTCCCGGCGATATGCACTGTCTTCCTCCCCAGATGCGGGGTGCCCAGTAAGCGGAGCAGCTCCTCCATCCGCCTTAGGTCATAGTTAGCCGCCGTATAGGAAATACCGGGGATTTTCTCGTAATCGGTGAAGCTCAGGATATACTTTTCTGCTTGGTTAAAGTCCATCATGGCACAATTATACCATCGGCTGAGAGTATGAGGACAATTGTTCTTCAAATATAGACTTGGAGATATAGCAACCGTGGTCTATAATCTTTGCAGAGCATGAAATTTATAGACAAGCTGCTGGCAGCCAGCCGAAAAAACAACAGTCTGCTCTGTATCGGGCTAGACCCCGACCCCGAGTTCATTTCGGGAATTGACCTCTTGGAATTTAACCGCGCTATCATCGATGCCACCTCCGACCTCGTCTGTGCCTACAAGCCCAACCTGGCATTCTACGAGGCATTGGGCATAGAGGGGATGAAACTACTGGTGAAAACCGTCGAGCACATCCCCGAACATATCCCGGTCATCGCCGATGGTAAACGGGGCGACATCGGAAACACCGCCAGAGTTTATGCCCGCGCCCTATTCCTCACATTCGGCTTCGACGCCGCCACGATAAACCCCTACCTTGGCACCGACTGCATTGAGTCCTTCACCAGTTACCCGGATAAAGGGGTCTTCATTCTCTGCCGCACTTCAAACCCAGGAGCAATGGACTTCCAGAGCATCCCCGATCCCGAGGGCACTCCGTTATACGAGCTGGTGGCCAGGAAAGCCCGGGATTGGAATACCCACGGCAACATTGGCCTGGTCGTTGGCGCCACCTACCCCGAGGAACTGAAATCGGTGCGCCGGCTCTGCCCGGACATGCCCCTGCTTATTCCCGGCGTCGGTCCTCAAGGTGGTGACCTGGCATCAGCAGTCCGCCACGGCACCGATGAGAACGGTGAAAAGGCCATCATCGTCAGCGCACGACAGATCCTCTATGCCGCCCAAGGCAAGGGGTTCGCCGCCGCAGCCAGAAGGGCTGCTATGGGGCTCAGGGACAGGATAAACGAACTCGTCGAAGCGGAGCGACATCTGTCCCAAAGGGACAGGCCCGAACGTAACAGCGGGTAGAAATGGAGATCCGACTGGGTGACATCGTCCGTCTGAAGAAAAAACACCCCTGCGGTAACGATAGGTGGGAGGTGGTCAGAGTGAGTGCCGACATCCGCATCAAATGTCTGAAGTGCCAGCGTTACGTACTCCTGGAGAGAAGCGAGTTCGAACGTCGTGTCAGAGCTACCCTCTCCGCTAACGACTGCAATATTCCATCACCCGGTTAGGGCAGCCTCAGGCAAGACTGCACCACCACAGCCCACAAATAGCCTGTTTTGACAAACAGGGGTGGTGCTGTTACAATGGAAAACTTGTGTTCTCGAAGAACCAGCCAACCTCTCTAGGGTATAGTGCTGCTAACAGTAGACTAAGACGGAGGAGATGCCATGCCTGAATTTACAGAAGTAGACAGCAACTACAACTTGTGGTTATTACTGCGCCAGGTCTCTGACGTAATATTTTACGCCCGGGAGCAGGAATTGAAGGAGTTCAATCTCCCCGGGATGCAGGCGGAGGTCCTGTTCGCCATAAAAGCCATCGGGGGTAAAGCTACCCCGGCAGACATAGCCCGCTGGTTGTTCCGCAGACCGCATTCGGTCTCAGGTATCCTCGATAGAATGACCAAAGCCGGCCTGGTGCAAAAGTCTAAAGACCTGGACCGCAAAAACTTGGTCAGGATCAGCCTCACCGAGAAGGGCGAGAGGGCTTTCTCCCAGGCGCTAAAGAGGACTTCCATCCACAAAATAATCTCAGCACTCAACGAGGATCAGAAGAAACAGCTCCAGTCATTGCTCGACAACCTTCGGAATAAGGGACTAAAAGAACTGGGGCTGAACCTCAGAAAAATGCCCTATCCTAAATTCAGAGCATCCTAGTTTTTCAGCACTAAAAGCATCTGCCACCGTCGGGGCAGTAGACCTCTCCGGAAAGTTTGTAGTTGATAGCTTCTTCATTCGTAGCTTATAATCGCACCGGATATGGTGCGCTGCATCTTTCACATAGACCTTGACGCCTTTTTCGTCTCCGTTGAGCAGTCCCTGAGGCCAGAACTGCGGGGTAAGCCTGTGGTCGTCGGTGGCAGGCCCGACCGGCGGGGAGTGGTAGCATCTGCCTCATACGAAGCCAGGGCATTCGGCATCAAGGCTGGAATGCCGCTTTACCGTGCTTACCAGCTCTGTCCCCAGGCAATTTTCATCGAAGGAAATGCCCCTCGGTACCGGGATGCTTCGCAGCGATTTATGACCATACTGGCTGGATATTCACCGGACCTGGAGCCAGCCGGGCTGGACGAGGCATATTTGGACGTCACCGGCTGTAACAGTTACGGGACGCCACGTCTTTTAGCCCAACGCATAAAGGGGGAAATAAAGGAAAAGCTGAAACTCACAGCCTCTATCGGCATCGCCAGTTGCAAAGTAGTAGCCAAGATCGCCTCCGACGCGGCCAAACCGGACGGCCTGGTTGAAGTAGCACCAGGTACCGAGAAGGACTTTCTGGCGCCGCTGCCAGTCAATAGCCTACCTGGCGTAGGTAGTAAGACCGAGGCAATACTCAAGTCTTTGGGTATAACCACAATTGGGCAACTTGCTGTCTTGCCCCTCTCCCTCATCAAATCGTATTTGGGCACGAGCGGGGTCGTGCTGCACAATTACGCCAACGGCATTGACACCCGACGGGTAGAGCCGCCGGGTGAAGCTAAGTCAATCAGCCGGGAGGCCACGCTAGCCCAGGACACCCTGGACCAGTCCCTGCTCAAAGCACTGCTCCGCTACCTCTGCGAGCAGGTGGGTGCCGAGCTACGTACTCAGAACAAGCAGGCAAAACGGGTGGCCCTGAAGCTGAGATATGTTGACTTCGACACAGTGACCCGGAGCTCAACGTCCGCAGAAGCAACTGCTAGCGATGACGTCATCTTCTCCAGAGCCGAAGAGTTGCTCCATAGGGCGCTCTCCCGGAGGCGAGATCTGATCCGCCTGATAGGTGTCGAGGTGTCCAACCTGGTGGACTACGGCAGACAGCTCCATCTTTTCCAGCCATCCCCACAGCGCCTGGAATACTTAGACAGGGCGATCGACCGTATTCGCAAGAAGTATAGCTTCACCTCCATTCAGACCGGCTACACCCTGCCCCTCAAAGACTTGTTTGCTAGCGACCCGGAACTAACAACGCCTTAGACGTCCCATGTTAGGCCGTAATCGCCAACCACTCTTGCCTTTCCACAGCCCTAAGTTTATAATTAAGTCCATCGCTTGCAAATCAGTTTTGGTGAACGGTAATGGAAAGGAGAGGTGAGCATGCCGCCATATGCTTTCTTTCAAAAACAGTTTATGCCGCTTGCTGAGGCTAAAATCGGCATCCTCACCCATGCCTTGCACTATGGCACCGCCTGCTTTGAGGGTATCAGGGGTAACTGGAACACAGAACAGGAGCAACTGTACCTATTCCGCATGAAAGAGCACTATGAGCGCCTGCAGAAAGGCTGCCGCCTGTTAAAAATAGAGCTCCCCTACTCCGTAGAGGAGCTCTGCTCTACCACCACAGAACTGGTGGAGAAAAGCGGCTACCGTGAGGATGTGTATGTCCGCCCGCTGGCTTACAAAAGCTCACAGGCCGTTGGCGTCCGTTTGCATGACCTTGAGGACGACTTTTTCATCATCGTCACCACTCTCCCCGCCTATCTGGACACCGACAAGGGCGTTCGTTGCTGCACCTCGTCATGGAGACGCGTGGACGACACCATGATACCCCCGAGGGGCAAAATCACCGGGATCTACGTCAACAGCGCGCTGGCTAAGACAGAGGCAAACGAACTGGGGTTTGATGAGGCTATCCTACTCAACCAGGACGGCCATGTGTCAGAGGGTAGCGGCGAAAATATATTCATCGTCAGCAATAATAAACTGGTCACCCCACCCAGCTCAGACAACATCCTACTGGGGATAACGCGGGACACGGTAATACAATTGGCACGGAACGAACTGGGCATAGACACCGTGGAGAGGTCCATCGACCGAAGCGAACTCTATCTGGCTGACGAAGCTTTCTTTACCGGCACCGCTGCCCATGTCAGCCCGATACTCGAAATTGACCACCGCCCCATCGGCGATGGCAAAGTGGGCAAGATTACCAGGAAACTACAAGAGCTATACTTTGATGTCATCAGGGGTAAAAACCCAAAGTACCTTCACTGGTGTACACCGGTATACACAAAGGTAGCTGAGAAAAAACGCGCCTGAGCAAAAACCTCTTAAAAAATGCGGCAGACAGCTTACGATCAGCCCACCTTGATCTGCAGCATCTTGAGTAAGCAAAGAAGTCGACAGCTCTCTTCAAGCGTGGTGGTATAGTAGTAAGCTTCCTCCAACAACTGTCCTACAGCAAAGCTCCCGTGACCGCGTACCAGTACCACCTTATGCGTGGTCAGCGCCTCAGCTATTTCCTCAGCCATCTCCCCAGGGACCACTGGTCCCTTCTTGCCGAGTACGGGTACCTTCGAGAGCAAAAGTATCCCCTCCATGTCACAGGGGACAATTTCTTTTTCGCAGAACGAGAGAGCAACGGCATAGGCCGGATGGGCATGGACTATGGCTGAAGCTGAAGTACGCTTGTATATCTCGCGGTGCACCGGCAGTTCAGTTGAAGCCAGCGGCGTGAAGCGGTCGTTCTTATATATTCCCGTCTCCACCAGGTCATGCTCTTCCAGTTGCCCCAACATGCTGCCCCGATGGGTTATGCACAGCCGTTCACCAAGCCTGATGCTGAGGTTACCGCTGTGCGACGACACCAGCCCTCTGGCACAGAGCTCACGCCCCACTGCCTGAAACTGCCGGATAAGCATCGCCTAACTTTTACACCAACCCCGCAGGAAAGTCAAATCAACCTCATCTGTCAACAATTGGGCCAGGACAATTTCTCTAATCCGCACCAACAACAGGCACTAATCACTTTTTCGTCCCACCAGCAGCAGAGAGCTTTGCCTCATTCAACTTTTTCATCAGGCGCGATTTGCGCCTGGCAGCATTGTTGGGGTGAATCACCCCTTTCTCCGCAGCCCTATCCAGAGCACTTATGGCCCGGACCACCAGCGGCTCAGCTTCCGCAAGGTTACCAGAAGCGACAGCCTTTAGCGCCCTAGTGATCCACGTCTTGGTGGCACTCTTCACCGACTTATTCCTTATTCTCTTCCTTTCAGCAGCTCGGGCAGCCTTCAATACAGACTTGCTCTTCTTGGGCAATGTTACCTCCTATTTTCTTATCAGCGTCAGCGCTCCCCAAACGATGAGAAAGATACCGATTATCCACTGGGCGATATAGAACTTCCATATCACCAGAATACCAGCCACAATAGCCAGTATCCCCAGTGCTACTTCGCTCAAAGTGATGCTTTTCTTCGCCATGGCAGCCTCACATAAACGGTAAGTATGATATCGAGTTTGTCATCAGTCTGTCAATTCCTGTCCTGCGTACTGGTTTGCAGTACGTTCCCGCCGCCAAAAAAGCAGGTGCTCTGTGGAAAGAGCACCTGCCTTTCTTCACAAACGCGGTGTCTGTCCTAGATTTCTCTGAACTCGCCCTCGACCGTCCCTTCGTCGCCACTAGCGGACTGCCCTGTCGAGCCGCCGGGAGGAGTCCCTGCCTGCTGATAGACCGCAGCCCCGACCTTTTGCATTACCTGGGAGAGGTCGTTGACCGTCGTCCTTATATAATTTATGTCGGTGCCCTGTAGAGCTGAACGCACCGCAGCCACCTTACCTTCCACTTCTTGCCTCAAATCGGCTGGGATCTTATCACCGTGCTCCCTGAGCGTCTTCTCAGCGGTATAGACAAGGCTGTCAGCCATATTGCGAGTCTCCGCCGCCTCCTTCTTTTTGGCGTCCTCAGCAGCATGCATCTCAGCCTCCCGCCGCATCCTCTCCACTTCCTCCTTGTTGAGCCCGCTGGAGGCAGTAATGGTTATCTTCTGCTCCTTGCCAGTACCTTTGTCCTTTGCCCGCACGCTCAAAATGCCATTGGCATCTATGTCAAAGGTCACCTCAATCTGAGGCACACCCCTGGGTGCTGGTAGTATCCCGTCCAGTATAAAACGGCCAAGGGTACGGTTGTCCGTTGCCATGGGGCGCTCCCCCTGCAGCACATGGATCTCCACGCTCGTCTGGTTGTCGGCTGCAGTGGTAAATATCTGGCTCTTGGCCGTGGGTATAGTTGTATTGCGCGGGATGAGCGGCGTCATCACACCGCCCAGTGTCTCGATCCCCAGTGTCAGCGGTGTCACATCGAGGAGCAGTACCTCTCTGACGTCACCTTTGAGCACACCCGCCTGAATGGCTGCTCCCAGCGCCACCGCCTCGTCAGGGTTTATGCCCTTTATGGGTTCCTTACCGAAGAACTGCCGCACCAGCTCCTGCACCTTGGGCATCCTGGTCTGACCACCCACCAGGATCACATCATTTATCTGCGCCACCGTGAGCCCGGCATCGCTTAACGCCTGACGGCAGGGTCCGAGGGTCTTTTCCAGCAGGTCCAGACATAGTTGCTCCAGCTTCGCCCGCGTAAGGGTAATGTTCAAGTGCTTCGGCCCCGAGGCATCGGCAGTGATAAACGGCAGGTTTATCTCCGTCTGTGCCACCGTGGACAGCTCGCGTTTGGCTTTCTCAGCGGCATCCTTGAGCCTCTGCAACGCCATCCTGTCCTGCTTTAAGTCTATGCCCGTCTCTTTCCTAAACTCCTCGCACAGCCAGTCGATGATCCTCTGATCAATATCATCACCCCCGAGATGGGTGTCACCGGCAGTGGACCTCACCTGGAACGTGCCCTCACCGAGCTCAAGTATAGAAATATCAAATGTGCCACCGCCGAGGTCATAGACCGCAATCGTCTCCTCGCCCTTCTTGTCTAGCCCGTAAGCCAGCGCCGAAGCTGTAGGCTCATTGATGATACGCAGCACATTGAGCCCGGCAATAGTGCCAGCATCTTTGGTCGCCTGCCGCTGGCTATCATTAAAGTAAGCCGGCACCGTGATCACCGCATCGGTCACCTTCTCCCCGAGGTATGCTTCGGCATCGGCCTTCAGTTTCTGCAAAATCATGGCAGATATCTCGGGCGGACTGTACTCCTTACCACCCATCACCACCCAGGCATCGCCGTTCCGTGCCTCAATAATCTTGTAAGGCAGCCGCTTCATATCGAACTGCACCTCAGAGTCACGGAACTTCCGCCCCATCAGCCGCTTAATGCTGAAGATGGTATTCTCCGGATTGGTTATCGCCTGCCTTTTCGCTAGAAGCCCCACCAGCCGCTCCCCCTTCTTGTCGATAGCAACCACAGAGGGCGTCAGCCTCTCGCCCTCAACATTGGGGATAACCTTGGGCTCGCCCCCCTCGATTACCGCCACTACACTGAAGGTAGTGCCAAGATCAATGCCTACTGCTCTTCCCATAACTAACCTCCTTACTTAAGACCTTTCCTGCTCTCTCTCTGAATTTTCACCTTGTTGCCTCGCAGTGCCGTTCCCTTTCCCCACCACCACCTGAGGCGCCCGCAGCAACCTGTCCCTGAGCCAGTACCCTTTGCGCACTTCCTCCACCACCAATCCCTCCTCACCCTCGCCCTGGGCAACTGCCTCGTGGACCTGGGGATCGAAGACCTCGCCAACACACTTCACCTCAGACAGCCCGTGTTTGCCCAGCACGTCCAGCAGCATACGCTGGATCTGCCTGAAGCCCTCGATCCAGCCCCACTTTTCATCGTCAGGGGAAACCCCCTTAAATGCCCGGTCGAAAGCATCAAGCACTGGCAGTATATCGCAAACCAGCGCTGAATTAGCCATCTTTATCAAATCCTTCTTCTCCTCCTCTTCTCGCCGTTTATAGTTCCTGAAATCAGCCTCCGCCCTCTGCCAGTTGGCCAGGTACCTTTGAGCCTTTTCCTTCTCCCTGGCTAATGCCTCGCGGAGGGACTTGATATCATTTTCTATCTCCTCGCCAGCACCGACCACCTCCTCACCGGGCGCCGCTTTTTCTTCTTCAAACAATCTACCTGTTCCTCCAGTGCTCCAATCAATCACCCGCACAAACGCGGGATACCAGGTCACTCAATACCTGCGACATATAGTCTACCGTGGAGATAGCCCGGCGATAGTCCATCCGGGTAGGACCGATGACGCCGAGGGCACCGCTTGCTCTCCCCGGTACACCATACCTGCTGAACACCAGGCTCAGGTCCTGAAATACCTCATCCCCATGCTCACCGCCTATCACCACCTGAACACCAACATCGCCCGACCATTTCGCCAGTGTGGAACTGATCCATTCCCTGGTCTCAAACAGCTCCATCACACTGAGCATTCTCTCCCGTCGGGCGAATTCAGGCTGGTCAAGCATCAAACGTATGCCTTCAAAATAGGGTTCCTCATACTCTGCCTCATCTTCGGCCCTCATGATGTCCAGCACCGCCTCCAGCACCTGTCCCTCCCTTGGCGTCAGCTCCAGGCGCTTTTTGCTGATCTCAAAGCTTGTCTGCCCGAAACACAAAGAGTTCAACCTTCCTGCAATACTGGTCAGCTCAGCCTGGGTCACCTGCTCGTTGAATGACAGCAGCCGCCTCTTCAATATCGCCTCGCTCAGCACCAGTACCATCAGCGCCAAAAACTCATGCAGCGCCACCAGCTCCAGGTGCCTGAAGCGACAGCGGCTGGGTTTGGGAAATGTGACCACAGCAGCACTCCTCACCAGATGCGACATTACCATCGCCGCCAGCTTCAGCCATCTCTCAATTCCCTCGCTCACTTCACGGAAAAGTTCCTGTATGCGGTACTGCTCCTCAAACGGGAGCTCGTACTTCTTGGCTAACGACTCCACATAACGCCGATAGCCTTTGTCCGTGGGCACACCACCCGCCGAAGTATGCGGCCTGGTGATATAGCCTTCCCTCTCCAGATATGCCATGTCATTGCGAATGGTGGCCGGGCTGACCCCGAGATCATAGTTCCGATAAATAACCTCCGATGCCACCGGCTGAGCAGTGGCAACATACCCGTTGACTATGATCCTTAGGACAGCTTCCCTGCGCGCAGCAACACTCCTTGCCATTTTTAGCACTCTCCAGCGTCGACTGCTAACATCACTCATACTTTATCATAATTATGGCGGCATGTCAAAGGGTGTGGCAGTGAACATCCCAACCCGGTGCGCCCTATTTCCTTCTAGAATAAACTATACGGGGCGGTCTAGAACAGACCGCCCCGTTTGAGGTGATCCCCGTTGTGTGCCAGGATCAGTCTGAGTATGTGACCTCGAGGATGACGTTCGACCACTCTATAAATTCGGCGACATTGTCCCCATCAGCCACTTTCTGGAACAATGCCTCAACCTGGAACCTATTAATTGCCGCCGCAGTGACCGCGTTTATTTCGTAGGTAACGTCTATGACGCTGGGCGGGCTGTTAAGGATAGCGCTGGCACCGGTCAACCTGCTCCCACCGGCATAGCCCCAGCTGGGCAATTTGCTGCCATGCGTCGCCTTGCGTAGCTGCAGACCGCCCAGTCCTGTGACGCTGGAGAATGGGTCACCCACCACCTGTCTGGTGGTGAACTTTAAGCTCGCGCTCTGTATTTTCTTCCCGGCAAGACTGAAGACATCGAAACTGAAGTAAGCCCGATAGCCCACATTATCAGCATCGTCGCCGGCAAGAAATCTCGAATTGTCTTTATCACCTGTAGAGTCCACGCAGCCCGACTCTTGTTCCACCATGGAAATGGTCACTGTCTTTACCACCGCCCCTACCGTGACCACAACATTCCCCCTGGTCTCGCCACCTTTGCCATCGCTCACGATCACTGTCACATTGTATTGCCCGCCCCGGTTCGGCGCTACCCAGGTGACTTTGTTGCCCGTCCCGGTGACGGTGCCATCGCTAACTGACCAGCTGTACCTGACCACATCGCCATCGGGGTCGGAGGCGATACAGGTGATTGTAGCACTGCCACCATAAATCACCCCTGACGGATTAGCCTCCAGGCTCTGGATAACCGGCGCCTGGTTAGCCACCACCGACATGTTAATGCTCGCCTGTGTTGACCCACCTTTGCCATCCTTAACCGTGACCACAATGGTGTAAACACCATATTTGGTAGGTGCCTTCCACACCACTATAGGACCAGCGCCGCTGAACTCACCCCCGGTACAGGACCACTCAAAACTTACCTGGTCCCCATCGGGGTCTGCGGCATCGCACTGTATTTGGACCGTACCCGATGGATAGACTTGCGGCTGTGCCGCTACCAGCCTCGATACCATCGGTGGCTGATTGCCCACAGTCGTAGTGGGCGGTGGCGTCGCCGGTGCCTCCTGCTTAGGCCCACAGGCACCCAGCAGGATCAGCAGTACGCAGGTAACCATCGCCGCAAAAAGCACCCCACCTCTACCTTTAACCCTCATAATAGACCCCCTTTCTTTCAACGCCTGCTGTTGTTCATTTGTACAGGCTGACTTGAGTATAACACCATTTAACACCAGCGTAAAGTCATGCCTCCACACGGCACTTCGGTACCTCCTGGTGTGTGCAACTGAAATGCCGCACACTTGCCCGTTACCTCATTTCAGTGGTATTATTCTTTACAACCCTTGGAGGTATATTATTGGCCAGCAGCCGTGCCATACGGGATACTGAAATAGCCCGTCTCTTAAAGCTCGAAGCCTGGCGACAGAAGGAGACCATAAACCTCATCGCCGCCGAAAATTATGCCAGCGCCGCTGTCCTTAAAGCTCAGGGCTCCGTACTGACCAACAAATATGCCGAGGGCTACCCGGGACAGCGCTACTATGCCGGCTGCACCAACATAGATGCCATCGAAAGCCTGGCGATCGAACGGGCTAAGAAGCTGTTCGGCGCTGAACATACCAATGTCCAGCCCCACAGCGGCTCTCAGGCAAACATGGCAGCTTACCTCGCTCTCCTTGAACCGGGGGATACCGTTATGGGGATGAATCTGAGCCATGGCGGACACCTCACCCATGGTTCCCCAGCCAACTTCTCAGGGAGATGGTACAAATTTGTCTCCTACGGCGTTGACAGGGAGACTGAGAGGTTGGACTACGCGGAAATAGAGAAACTGGCACTCAAGCACAGACCTAAACTGATAATCGCCGGTGCCAGTGCCTATCCCAGGATAATCGACTTCCAGCGCTTCCGCGCCATCGCCGATGCCGTCGGTGCCCACCTCCTGGTCGATATGGCACACATCGCCGGACTCGTCGCCGCCGGGGTGCACCCCTCGCCTGTCCCCCACGCCCTAGTGGTCACCTCCTCTACCCACAAGACGTTACGCGGTCCTCGCAGCGGCTTTATCCTGTGTAAACAGGAACTGGCAGCGAAAATCGATGCCGCCGTCTTCCCGATGACACAGGGTGGCCCCCAGATGCATGCCATCGCTGCCAAAGCGATAGCTTTCTTCGAAGCCATGCAACCGGAGTTCATCAGCTATCAGAAGGCCGTCCTGGAAAACGCGCAGATGCTGGCATCCGAACTCAAGCGCCACGGCCTCAGGCTCATAAGCGGCGGCACCGATAACCACCTGATACTCATCGACCTTGTCCCCACCGGCATCACCGGCAGGGAAGCCCAGAACGCTCTGGAAGCTGCCGGCATACTGGTCAACCGCAATGCTATCCCCTTCGACACCCGACCGCCACAGATCGCCAGTGGTATCAGACTGGGCACACCGGCTGTTACCTCGCGCGGTTTCGGCACAGAGGAGATGAAACAGATAGCCTCTTCAATAATTAAAGTGCTCTCAGACCCGAAGGACAAGAAAATACAGCAACAGGTCAGAGAGCAGGTGATTTCCCTGTGCCGGCGCTTTCCTGCGCCTGGGATAGATTGACCGCTCTAACGGTCCTACCGCTGCCTGAAATACGATTTAGTCATGCTTACCAGCCACTGCCAGTGGATGGCGATATGAACAATAAACATTATAGCCAGGGCAAGCGCCAGCCATTGGTGCACGTCCTTCCACTCCTGCCTCGCTAGAAGAAAGCTGCCAGCCTGCTCATCGCCGAGCCCTCCGCGGTACCTGTACCCTCCCGGGGCCAGAAACCAGAGCAGCGCCCCGGTGATACCCTGCCCCAATAGCAAAATCCCAAAGATAATGTCGACGATATAGTTCAGAGTGACCCGTCTCATCTTATCTTTCCTCCGACCTGCCCGCTATTCCGGCTGCAAAGATTTTGTCAAAAAAGGGCTAACCGCTTAATAATTTTCTAACAATTCGTCGTTATACTATATGAGAAAACAGCTAAATAAGCAACTGCGGCGGCAGGGACATATTCATAGCCGCTGTAGTTACAAAAACAGAAGGAGGTCAGTCGCAATGAACAGATGGGTCAAGGTCGCTCTAAGCGTCCTGTTAGCAACTACCTTGCTGGCGGTGCCTTCAGGCATTGCCCTGGCCCAAGATGAACAGCCCAAGCCGCCGCAGGACGCTCTCACCGCCCGCGTGGCTGAGATCCTGGGCATCCAGCAGGAAGCGCTGGAAAACGCCATAGCACAGGCGCAGCAGGAACAGTGGCTGAAAGCCCTGGAGGCGAGGCTCAACCAGATGGTGGAAAAGGGTGTGATCACCCAGGAACAGGCACAGTCTTTCCTGAACTGGCTTAAGGCGAAACCTGATATTCCTGGACTGAGGGGACTGTATGGCTTCGGTCCCGTGAGGGCATGGGCTATGCGCCCTGGCGTTGACGGTAAACAGGATGAGATCCTCTCCAGAGTCGCTGAAATACTGGGCATTGACCAGCAAAAGCTGGCGGACGCCTTCAAGCAGGCACGGCAGGAACAGCAACAAAAAGCGCTTGATGCCTGGCTGAACAAGCTGATAGAGAAAGGCGTGCTCACTGAAGAGCAGGCCAAGGCTTACAGGGACTGGATAGAGTCAAGGCCCGAGGGTGCACCCGGTATATTGTGCCCCGGCCTGGCACCGGGACGCTTTGGCAAGCACATGCTGCCCTGGCAACCCGGGAAGCAGCAGACAAATCCCAATAATGCCCAGGGCACAGGGAGCTATACGCAGAATTTGAACAGACCGCCGGCAACATGGTAAAATAAATATACTGCACTCACCCCCCTCCATAAAATTTACACACCTCCCTTAATAAACACCTCGTGCAGAGTGGTAGGCGGGCACGACAAGCCCGCCTACCATGCGTTATCAGCAGGACATGGAAGCGATATACATCCTCAGGCGCCACCATTGACTCCAGTTCCCGGTGCGCAATCTCCACCGAAGTCCCTTCCTCTATCAGTCCCAGCCTGGTTGCCACCCGATACACATGTGTGTCCACCGGCAATGCTGGCATCCTGAGACCAAAAAGCAGTACACAGCTCGCCGTCTTCATCCCCACCCCGGGCAGCTCCGTCAGCCACCGTCTGGCATCCTCGACCGACATTTCCTTCAAAAAACTCAAGTCGAAACCGCCGCACCTCCGCCTTATCTCCGTAAGCGCCTGCTTAATGTACCTTGCCTTAACCTTTCCCAGACCGCCGCTTTGAATACATCTTGCTATTTCCTCCTCACCAGCCTGGGCCATTTCTTCCCAGGTGGGAAACGAGCCCATCAGCCTTCTGAAAGCTGGCTCCGAGTTTCTGTCTGAAGTATTCTGTGAGAGGATGGTCTGCACCAGCACCGCTATCGGGTCGCCACGTACCCGCCACCGCGGTAGCCCGTACTCCTGTTTTAGAAGCTGTAAAATCCGCTTTGGGTCTTTCCTTGCCATGAATGCTATTATACAACAGGGTAAAACAAGAACTGGTATTCACCGTCCTCGAAGGCGAGAGCCAACAAAACCGAAATTCGACCAGAAATGAAAAACGGAGTTCCCACGGTCAAGGGAGAGGGAAAGCGCAGGCGAAGTGGAACGATAGCACAAGAGCATTTGGAAGCCCCCTCTCCCTTGATGGACAGGGTAGTATGTGTCCGTGTGGGAATCGACCGTTGGAACACTCCCCCTCTCCCTTAAGGGAGACCGCCAAAAATCCTCTCCATTTAGGGAGAGCCCCCACAAAACCCTCTCCCTTTAGGGAGAGGGTTAGGGTGAGGGTGATAACCTTCTACATAACACACCGAAGAGCATTGGTGCTATAATTATCTCACCGATAGCAAAGGGGAAAGCCAATGGACGAACTCAAGGTCTTCACCGGCAATGCCCACCCGGTCCTGGCTCAGGCGATCTGCGATTACCTCGGCATACCGCTGGGCAAGGCTGAGGTGTTTGAGTTCAGCAACGAGAACATCTTCGTCCGCATCCTGGAAAATGTACGCGAGCGGGACGTGTTCATCGTCCAGCCCCTGTCCTCGCCGGTGAACAAGAACCTGGTAGAGCTGCTCATCATGATAGACGCCTTCAAGCGGGCTTCCGCGGGCAGGATCACCGCCGTCATCCCGTATTATGCCTACGGTCGCACCGATAAGAAAGACCAGCCCCGGGTGCCCATCACCGCCCGACTCATTGCTGATTTGCTCACCACCGCCGGTGCCAATCGTCTGCTCACCATCGACCTCCATGCCCCCCAGATCCAGGGGTTCTTTAATATCCCCGTGGACGAACTCACCGCGCTGTTCATCCTCAGCGAGTACTGGAAAAAGAAAAAGCTCGATGACCTGGTGGTAGTTGCCACCGACATCGGCATCACCAAACGCGCTCGCGACCTGGCAGCCAAGCTCCATGCTCCGCTGGCTATTATCGAAAAAAGGCGCATCGGCAACATCGACGCCACTGAGACGCTGAACATCATCGGTGAGGTCGAGGGCAAACGCGCCCTCACCGTGGACGACGAAATAGATACCGCTGGCTCTCTGGTCGGCGCCGTGGATACTCTCTTAAAGCAGGGTGCCACCGAGGTCTATGCTTGCTGCACCCACCCCATATTCTCCGGACAAGCTATAAAGCGCATCGCTGAGTCACCGGTCAAAGAGGTTGTGGTCACCGATACCGTGCCGGTAAACGGCGAGAAAAAACTGGGCAAGATGACAGTGCTCTCCGTAGCCTCGCTGCTCGGTGAAGCCATCCATCGCATCCATACCGGCCTCTCTATAGGCGCCATGTTCGAATAAACGTTATGTTTAAATGGCTTGGCAGTCTCCTGGACTCCAACGAAAAGGAACTGAAACGTCTCGAAC
Source organism: Chloroflexota bacterium (assembly GCA_036821185.1). Lineage (GTDB taxonomy): Bacteria > Chloroflexota > Dehalococcoidia > GIF9 > UBA5629 > CALJTV01. Next base: position 33,290 of record DAISKD010000004.1, read on the forward strand.
CCTTGGTGGCAAAAATAAACTCCCTCGAGCCACAGTTCGAGAGGCTGACTGACGCCCAACTCCGTGACAAAACAGAAGAGTTCAAAACCCGCCTGAAGTCTGGCGAGACTCTGGATGACCTCCTCCCTGAAGCCTTCGCCGCCGTGAGGGAAGCATCCAAACGCACGCTGGGAGAACGCCACTTCGATGTACAGCTAATGGGCGGCATCGTCCTCCACCAGGGCAAAATCGCCGAGATGAAGACCGGTGAGGGCAAGACACTAGTTGCCACCCTCCCTCTATACCTAAACGCCCTCACCGGCAAGGGCTGTCATCTGGTCACCGTTAACGACTACCTGGCACGCCGCGATGCCTACTGGATGGGCCCCATTTACCACCTTCTCGGACTTACCGTAGCAAGCATCTACCCTCCCCTCCATCCGGACGAGCACTTGCCAGCACGACTCTACGACCCAACCTACAACGATGAAAAAGACACACGGTGGACACATTTTCGTCCTATAACCCGCCGGGAGGCCTACCTGGCAGACATCACCTACGGCACCAACAACGAGTTTGGCTTCGACTACCTCAGGGACAACATGGCTCTCGACCTTTCCCAATGTGTCCAGCGCGAACTGAACTATGCCATCGTGGACGAGGTGGACAACATCCTTATAGACGAAGCCCGCACCCCGCTCATCATCAGCGGTACCGCCCAAGAAGCCACAGACAAATACTATACCTTCGCCCGCCTGGTGGCACAGCTCAGACCCGACGAAGACTACACTATGGAAGAAAAAGAGCGCCAGGTCTACCTCACAGAATCTGGCATGAGTAAGATGGAGCGGTGGCTCCGCCAGGAAGGCATGCTAAAAGCCCCCAACCTCTATGACCCCTCCAACTATGCTCTAAACCAGTACATAAATAATGCCCTCAGGGCACAGGTACTTTTCAAGCGTGACCGCGACTATGTGGTCAAGGACGGGCAGGTTATCATCGTCGATGAGTTCACCGGCAGGTTGATGTTCGGCAGACGCTACTCTGAAGGCCTGCACCAGGCGATTGAAGCCAAAGAACGGGTAAAAATACAGCCGGAAAGCATCACCATGGCCACCATCACCTTCCAGAACTACTTCCGGTTGTACAAGAAGCTGGCAGGCATGACCGGTACTGCTGCCACCGAAGCCGAGGAGTTCCACAAGATCTACAATCTAGAGGTGGTGGTCATCCCCACAAACAAGCCCATGATCCGTGTGGACTATCCCGATAAAGTCTACAAGGACGAAGACTCCAAGTTCAAAGCTGTGGTCAAGGAAATAGAGGAGCTGCACCGCCAGGGGAGACCGGTACTGGTCGGTACAGTCTCCATAGAAAAATCGGAAAAGCTCAGCGACATGCTCAAGAGGCGAGGCATCCCCCACCAGGTGCTCAATGCCAAACACCATGAAAAAGAGGCTGCCATCATCGCCCAGGCAGGACGTATTGGCGCTGTCACCGTTGCTACCAACATGGCGGGGCGTGGCGTGGACATCATCCTCGGTGGCAATCCGGCGGGCCGCGACCCCAAAGAGTGGCAAGAAGAACATGACAGGGTCGTCCAGCTCGGCGGCCTGCATGTCACCGGCACCGAGCGTCATGAAGCCAGGCGGATCGACAACCAGCTCCGCGGTCGTGCTGGTAGACAGGGCGACCCCGGTAGCTCCCGCTTCTATGTCTCGCTTGAAGACGATATCGTCCGACGCTTCGGCGGCGACCGTATCAAAGGCTTCATGGAGTGGGCGGGCTTCGACGAGAACACCCCCATTGAACACCCAATGGTCAGCAAAGCGATCGAAAATGCCCAGGTAAGGGTAGAGGGCTACCACTTCGACATCCGCAAGCACCTCGTGGAATATGACGATGTGGTCAACAAACACCGTGAGGTCATCTACTCCGAACGCCGAAAAATCCTCGAGGGCGCTGACCTCAAAGCCAACATCTTGAATATGGTGAGGAAGGAGATAGAAAAGCTGGTCTCCATCCACTGCGGTGAAGAGGTACTTGAACCGGACATCGAGGGCTTACAACAGGAGCTTGCTTTAATCTTCCCCACACCTCCCCGGATTGACCCCAATTTAATCACCCGCCTCAGACCAAAGCAGCTTGCCGAGTCCCTTGTCAGACATGCTGAGGAGCTCTACGAACAGAAAGAAAAGGAGATCGGCAGTTACAACATGCGCCTGGTGGAAAGGCTGGTGATGCTTCGCACCATAGACACCCTGTGGATGGAGCATCTCACTGCCATGGACCATCTGAGACAGGAGGCTAACCTGTACGCCATCCGGGGCATTGAGCCCCTGGTCATCTACAAAAAAGAGGGGCACGCCCGCTTCAACAGCCTCATCGCCAGCATCCAGCACGATGTTGTCCACACCATCTTTAGAGTAGAGCTAAAGAAAGAGCCGGCCCCACAGAGGCAGCCCCAGAAGGCCCCGGTCGGGGTCAGGGCAAGCAAAAAGGTGGGGCGCAACGACCCCTGCCCCTGTGGCTCAGGCAAAAAATACAAACACTGCTGCGGCAGATAGCCCGCTTTCCCCTCTCCCCTGATGGGGAGAGGATTAGGGTGAGGGGCAAGGACTAACAAAAAGTCCCCATTCCACTAAGCGCTCATATGTGTCACCACCCCCGAAATCTGCTACACTAGTATCAAGAAACATTCGGGGATAGAAAACGGCAGGGGGGGCTGCAAATGAAAGCCAGCCTGGGGGTCACCACCTGTGACAAATGCCAGCAACCCATGACCAAAGGACAACCTGTTATTATAGTAGTTGAGGGCGACATCGCCGAGTCAGGTGACATTTTGACTTTCGACGGTTCCTGCGTCCACTACGCCTGCCACCGCGAATGCTGGGACAGGATAAAAGAAGCTGACGAAGCTGGAGCCGACAGGGCCCTGCCACCGCGAATGCTGGGACAGGATTATAGACAATGAGGAACATATAAGCCCCGGAGGATTATAAGCTCATGAACTACTGGATGGCAGTAGGTTCACCGGCAAACTGGAAAGAGGCGTTCGAAAAGGGAAATATATGGGGGCTTACAGCAAGACAAGAACATCGTTGGGACAAACTTCACGAAAATGATATCATCCTGTTCTACGCCACTCAGCCAATTGCTGGCATCATAGGCTACGGCTTGGTGCAAACAAAGTTTCGCCAAGATAAGCCACTCTGGCATGAAGAAATTAAAGAGAACAAGGTAATATATCCATTACGTTTTGAGTTCAATGTGGAACACTGTCTTCCGCCAGACGCGTGGCAAACTGAAAGAATAACCTCCGACGCTTTAAAGCTCAGGGTTTCCATAGGCTTTCAATCGCTTGACCCTCAGTTAGCCGAGCAAATAATCTCCGAGCTCAAAAAGCATGGGATCGAGCAACCGCAGGAGGCGCTCTCGCATAAAGAACTCCAGCAAAAACTAATTCAAATTGGTAGACTCCAGAACTACATTGCAGAATCAGAGTATCCTTTTGACATAGGAAAGCTCGATGTGGTCTGGAGAAGGATAGAGCGCTCAGTACCTACCTTCGTCTTTGAGATTCAAATCGGCGGGGACATTTACCATGCCCTGGCAAAGCTTAAGCACGCATACGACATGTGGAATAGTCACCTTTATTTAGTAGCATCCAAGGATGACTATAATAAAGCAAGAGGCCTCCTGTCAGGGACTTTCCACGAAATAGCTGACCGAACCAAGTTCATCGAAACCGAGAAGGTGCAGGAGCTTTACCAGCGGAAAATGGCTTTTATAGAACTCGAAAAGGAACTCGGTATTAGCATTTAGATTCTCAGAAGAGACACAAGACATGCTTGACCGGGATGTGGTGGAGCAATTCCTTAACTGCAAGCTTGCAGACATAGAAATGCCCGCCGATATCGATAGGGCGGCTCTCGTCGAGGCTTTTTTCGGTATGTCGAGGACGACTACTACGAATGGCTCAAGGACAACTTTAAGTCCTTCTTTAACCACGGAGACCCTGACTGGGAGTGGATAAGACGGAAAATCGCACTCCTGGAAATGACCTAGAAATAGGCCCCGATTGCACACCGCCCGTCTTCGGCTTATACTCTATGAGAGAGGGGGAATTTAAATATGTTAGACAGCGAATTTGAGGACGAGTCCGCAGGTTGGGAACTGGACGAGTTTGACCTGGAAAGTACCGATGACCTCGATCTGGACATGCTGGCAGAGGAAGTCGTATCCGAAGCCCTCGACGAGGAGTATTTCGACTGGCTCAAGGACTATTTCGAACCTTTCTTCAAAAAGGGCGACCCGAACTGGGATGAAATAGACGAGCGGATCCGCCGCCTTGGACTGGACAATTGACCATGAAGAATATCGAAATAGCTAAAGTCTTCCAGGATATGGCCGATTTGCTGGAGCTTAAGGGCGAAAACCCGTTTAAGATCCGCGCCTACCAGCGTGCCGCCAGGGCCATCGAACATTTGCCCAAAGAGCTGGAAATCATGGTCGAAGAGGAAGAGGACCTACAGGGTATCCCGGGCGTCGGCGAGGCGATAGCAAAGAAAATTACCGAACTGGTGACCATCGGTAAGCTGCGCATCTATGAGGAGCTGAAAGCTGAATTCCCTGAGGGCATAACCGCACTGCTGGAAATACCCGGCATCGGTCCCAAGACGGCAAAGAGGCTGTCTACCGAACTGGGTATCAGGTCAGTGGACGAGCTGGAGCAAGCAATCAAGGACGGTAGGGTGGCTAAACTGTTCCGCCTTGGCGAGAAGACCGCCGAGAATATCTTGCAGCAAATCCAGGCGCTCAGACGTAAGGATCAGCGCATCCCAATCGGAGAAGCCCTACCCATCGTCGAGGAGGTGCTCAGTGCCCTGCGCAACATTCCGGGCGTGAAAAATCTTACCCCCGCTGGCAGCCTGCGCCGCTTCCGAGAAACGGTGGGCGATATCGACCTCATGGGCACCGCCGATAACCCCGAGGAGGTAATCAAGGCCTTCGTCTCTCTGCCCCAAATCAGACAGGTGCTGGCACAGGGACCTACCAAAGCCAGCGTCATCCTCCCCGGCGGGCTTCAGGCTGACCTGAGGATGGTGGAACATGACTCTTTCGGCTCACTCCTTCAGTACTTCACCGGCAGCAAACAGCATAACATCGCCCTGCGCACTAAGGAACAGAAGAAAGGACTGAAGCTCAGTGAGTACGGGATAACTGACCTGTCCACCAACACCCTGGAGAAGTTCGCCACCGAGGAGGAGTTCTATCACCGCCTCGGTCTGCAGTATATCCCGCCGGAATTGAGGGAAGACCAGGGTGAGATAGAACTTGCCGAAAAGGGCGCCCTGCCCAGGCTCGTTGAGCTTTCGGACATTAGGGGCGATTTCCATGTTCATACTAAGTGGAGCGATGGGCACGACTCTATCGAGGACATGGTCAGGGCAGCTAAAGCGCTGGGGTATAAGTACATCGCCATCACCGACCACTCCATAGGGCGGGGCATAGCCAAAGGGCTTAACGAGGAACGTCTGAGACAGCAGATAGAGGAAATAAGGCGCCTCAATGAGAGCATGAGTGATTTCTCCATCCTAACCGGCATCGAGGTGGATATCAGGGCTGACGGTACGATAGACCTGCCGGACGAACTCCTCGCCGAACTGGATGTGGTCATCGCCGCCATTCATTCCGCCATGACACAGAGCGAGGAACAGATAACCAGGCGCATCCTCAATGCCATTGAGAACCCGCATGTGGACATCATCGCCCACCCCACCTGCCGCCTCATCGGCGAGCGCGAGCCAGCTGCCGTGGACATGGAAGCGGTGTTCAAAGCTGCAGCCAGATATAATAAGGCACTGGAGATAAATGCCATGCCCGACAGGCTGGATCTCAAAGACACACATATCTACCGGGCAAGGGAGCTCGGCGTGAAGCTGGCTATAGGCACGGATGCCCACAGCGCCACCCAACTGGGCTTTATGCGCTTCGGCGTGGGCATCGCCAGACGGGGCTGGTGTCGGGCAGAAGATGTGCTCAATACTAGACCGCTCGACCAGGTGCTGGCTTTCTTCCGTCGCTGACAAATCGTAAAATCTGATTCGGTCGTTGCGTTTACATACATGCGACAGAAGTGGGGACCTATATGTCGGACAAAATAACGCAGGACGCCCCGAAGAACGAGGCTGACGCCAGAGCCATCGAACACCTCAAACGCTCGGTAGCCGAGGGCAAGCACTGGTACATCGCCCTGCTCGAAGCTATCAGGCTGTGGAAAAGCTCTGAAGAAGACTACGAGGGACGCCACTACCGCTACCTCATCGCCAGTGAGGCTTTTGACTGGTTGCTTCTGGCGGAGCGTCTCCTCGATGAGCTCGGCGATGCCGTGCCTGAGCAGGAGAAAATAGATTTACTTTTCTTCGATCGTCCACCTCTAGAGCTAAGCCATCAGGAGTTCAAGGAGCTTATCGGCCCCGCCAAGTACCGCGCCTATCTGAACTTTCTTTACGGCGTGCTGGTCGAGGAGGCGCTGGTGGCTGCGGTGGTGGAGGAGCTGCGTAAGGAACATTCCGTCCTGGGTATAACCAGCGACCAAGACGTGCTTAATAAGGCCTTCCGCCGGGTCTATGGCGAAAGCCGCGACGTCCTCCTCGACATGTTCAGGAAAGAGAAGCACTACCGCAAGCGGAAGTCCCTTACCCTGGACGAGCTTAAAGAGTTCACCTACTGGCTGTTCAAGTACCGGGTGAACCGGGCTGAGAGGTCCAGGGTCGCCAGCGATACTAAGAAGGCGCTGCTTAAGATGCAGCGCGATATGAAAGTTAAAGGGCTTAAGCCCTTTAAGGGCTGAACTGCTCCAGCTCCTGCTTCAGTCTTTGCAACCTGTCCCGATGGCCCTCAAGCTTCTGCTGCTCTTTCGCCACCACTGCTGCCGGCGCCTTGGAAAGGAATTGCTCGTCCTTCAGTCGTTGTTCCAGACGACTGATCTCCTCATGCACCATTGCCATCTCTTTCTCCAACCTTTGCCTTTCCGCCACCACGTCCACCATACCCTCCCAGGGCAAGACTACCTCCGCTTCCTTCAGCACCATTACAAGTCCTTTCTCTCCCTTTTGCCTTTGCTCCCGACCGAGGATTGCCACCGGCCTTGCCCGGGCAAGCGTCTCTATAGTTGCCCTGTGAGACTCGATGGCTGACTTTAGTTCATTCGTGTACACGCGCGCCGCTATCCACTTGCCCGCCGCCACCTTGTGCTCCGCCCGCGCATTACGCATGGCACGGATGATCTCGATCACCGCACTCATCGCCCGCTCCGCCTGCGGGTCAATAGCCCCTCTGTAAACCCGGGGATAGCGGGCCACCATTATCGAGGGGGCGATCAGCAGCCCCTCCGGCAACCGTCGCTTCAGCCCCTGCCATAGCTCCTCGGTGATAAAGGGCATAAAGGGATGCAACAAACGCAGTGTAGTCTCCAGCACTATAGCCAGATAGGACAAAGGGGATGAATTGGGGTGGGAAAGACGGATCTTGCTTATTTCGATGTACCAGTCACAAAATTCTCCCCAGAAAAAGTCATGGATACGGCGCTCAGCCTCGCCGAACTGGTAGTCAAATAGAAGCTCATCCACTTCGAGGATAAGGTTATGCAGCCGACTCACAATCCAGCGGTCCTCAACATGGCTGGTGGCGGCGGCCATGGCTAAAGCCCGACATATGTCCACTCCCTTCAGCCTTGCCAGTTGTGCCAGCTCCGTCAGCACCCGGCTCGTTTTCTCCTTGTCGGCATCAAGGCTGCTGAAGACAAACCGGGCCGCGTTCCATAATTTGTTGGCAAAGTTCCTGCCAGCTTCAAGCCTGTCCCTGCCCAGATTGACGTCATTGCCCGGCGCCGTACCAACGGTGAGGGCAAAGCGAAGTGCATCCGTGCCATATTGCTCGATCAGCTCGGTGGGGTTGAGCACGTTGCCCCGCATCTTGCTCATCTTTTCGCCCTTCTCATCACGGATGAGCCCGTGGAGATACACCACCCGGAACGGCACCTTGCCCGTGTCCTCCAGCCCCATCATGATCATCCGCGCCACCCAGAAGAAGAGTATGTCATAACCGGTCTCCATGACCGAGGTGGGATAGAAATAATTAAAGTCTTCGGTGTCATCCGGCCAGCCGAGCGTGGAGTGGGGCCAGAGGGCGGAGCTGAACCATGTGTCAAGCACGTCCGGGTCCTGGAAGATGTCAGCCGAACCACAGTGCTGACAGGCAGTGGGCTCATCAACGGACACAGTTAGCCCATCACATTTGTGGCAGTACCACACTGGAATGCGGTGCCCCCACCAGAGCTGGCGACTGATGCACCAGTCGCGGATATTTTCCATCCAGTTGAGATATATCTTGGTAAAGCGCTCCGGTATGATGACTATCTCTCCCCCTGTGACTGCCTTGACCGCCGGGTCTGCCAGAGGTGCCACACGGACAAACCATTGCTTGCTCACCTTGGGTTCTACCATCGTCTGGCAGCGGTCGCAGTGCCCCACCGAATGTGAATAGGGCTCTATCTTCTCCAATAGTCCAGCTTTTTCGAAGTCCTCCACCACCCTTTGCCGACAGACAAAGCGGTCGAGCCCGGCATAGGGTCCCGCCTCTTCATTCATGGTGGCATCGGGGTTCATTACGTTTATTATGGGCAACCCCTTCCTCTCCGATATTTCGAAGTCCACCGGGTCATGCCCCGGGGTTATCTTTACGGCGCCGGTGCCAAAGGATGGGTCCACTGCTGGGTCCGCGATGATAGGTATCACCCTGCCGATTACAGGAAGCACCACCTTATTCCCCACGATTGCCTTGAACCGCTCATCGTCCAGGTTCACCGCCACCGCAGTATCGCCAAGGTAGGTCTCAGGCCGGGTGGTGGCAACGGTTATGAAGCCGCTGCCATCGGCGAAGGGGTAACGCAGGTAATAGAGGCGGCCAGCCACCTCTTTATGTTGCACCTCAAGGTCGGAAAGCGCCGTGAGACACCTGGGACACCAGTTTATCAGCCTTTCGCCCCGGTAGATCAGCCCTTTGTTGTACAGGCGGACAAAAGCGGTACGCACCGCACGGCTCGGTCCCTCATCCAGGGTAAACCGCTCACGCGTCCAGTCACAGGACGCCCCCAATCGCTGGTGCTGATAGGTGATGGCACTTCGCGATTTTCTCACCCATTCCCAGACGTGCTCCAGGAACTTCTCCCTGCCTAGCTTGTGACGGTCCAGCCCCTCTTGAGCAAGCTTCTGCTCCACCACCACCTGCGTGGCGATGCCTGCGTGGTCAACGCCGGGCAACCATAGCGTGGGCTCGCCCTTCATCCGGTGCCACCTCACCATGATGTCCTCCAGCGTCGCCGTAAGCGCATGCCCCAGGTGTAGTTCGCCGGTGACATTGGGTGGCGGCATGATGATGACGAAGGGCTTGCGTCTGCGGTCTATCTTCGGGGTGAAATAACCTTGCTCCAACCAGAAGCGGTACCACTTCTGCTCTACCTGTCCTGGTTCATAAGCCTTCGGTATCTCGCTCATCGCCATGTCCTCTTATTCAAACTCATGACCGCATTCCGTACGATAACAAAAGACCACACACATCGAACCCGCGGTCAAACTTTGCCCACTCAAATGGATAGCTATCTCAGAAGCGGCCGGCTCACGGACCGAGGAGCCTGACCACCCTGTCAAGTATGCTATCAGCAACCTCTCGCTTAGGAAGCAATGGTAGCTCTTCAACTCCACCAGTCCGTTCAATCAGCACCACCCGGTTTGTCTCGGCACCGATTGCAGACACGTCGTTGGCAACAATTAGGTCGAGCTGTTTCTTCCTAAGTTTTTCCCTGGCATTGGCTAGCAGGTCCTCGCTCTCGGCAGCAAAACCCACCCTGAGGAAATTACCCTTTACTTCACCGAGGATATCGGGCGTCCTCTCCAGTTCCACGGTCAACCTCTCCGCCCTGTCGCGCTTTATCTTGCTCTCAGCCATTCTGGCAGGACGATAGTCAGCTACCGCCGCTGCCATAATCAGGACATCGGCCTTCTCCACCGCCCTCTTCACCGCCTGGTACATCTCCTGCGCTGTGATGACTTCCACCACCTCCACACCGTAGGGTCTGGGCAGGGTGGTGGGGGCGGTGACTAGCACCACCTCAGCACCGCGGTCCCTGGCGGCCTCAGCAATGGCATAGCCCATCCTGCCCGAGGAGCGGTTGGTGAGACAGCGCACCGGGTCCAGGGGCTCCTGCGTCCCGCCCGCGGTCACCACAATGCGCTTCCCCGCCAGGTCACCGCTCTTGCCCAGCACCCGGGAAATAGCCGCCATAATCTCGCTTACGTCCACCAGCCGCCCCAGGCCCATTTTCCCCGAAGCCAGCCTGCCGTAACCGGGACCGACAAAAATGAAGCCACGAGCCTTGAGTCTAGTTATGTTTTCCTGAGTTATCTGGTTTTCATACATATTGACGTCCATAGCCGGTGCCACGATCACGGGGGCTTTGGTCGCTAGCACCGTACAGGACAGCATATCATCGGCTATACCGGTGGCTATTTTGGCAATGGTATTTGCCGTCGCCGGTGCTATCACCACCACATCAGCCGCTTCAGCCAGTGCCACATGCTCCACGCTATACTCGGAAGCTAGCTCGAACATTTTAGTCACCACCGGCCTGCCGGTGATGTTGCGAAAGGTCAGTGGCGTGATGAACTGGGTTGCCGCCTCGGTCATCACCACCTCCACCTTTGCCCCCGCCTGAGTCAGCTGGCTCGCCAGCTCAGCAGCCTTATAAGCTGCTATACTTCCAGTCACCCCGAGTACCACTGTCTTGCCTTTTATCATGTACTCACTCCCTGCCTCTGTTCATCTCGTATATCAGACGTAAGCCGACCAGCGTAAGGTCAGGATTCACCTCCTCAATCACCGGAGTCTCTCTAGCTAGAAGCTCAGCATACCCGCCAGTAGCAATCACCTTCGCCTTCACGCCAAGCTCCTTCTGCATGCGGGATATCACCCCCTCGATGAGCCCGGCGTAACCATATACAATCCCTGATAGCATCGCTGCCACCGTATTCCTGCCAATAGCCCTCTTGGGCACATCAAGCTCCAGCCTGGGCAGGGCAGCCGTCCGAGTGAAAAGAGCCTCGGTGGCAATGGCGATCCCGGGAGCAATGGCACCCCCCAGATAGTCCCCCTCTTCGGAGACAGCATCGAAGGTGATGGCAGTCCCCAGGTCAATCACAATCACCGGCCCACCGTAGAGATGGTGTGCTGCCACCGCGTTCACCACTCGGTCAGCACCCACCTCCCTGGGGTTGTCCAGGCGAATCTTTACCCCCGTCTTCACTCCAGCCTCCACCACGAGTGGCTTGGTCCTGAAATACCGCCGGCACATCTCCTCGAAAACGCCTACCAGCGGCGGCACCACGCTGCACAGCACAGCCTCATTTATACTGGCTGCTGTCAGCCCATGCCGTTCCGTGAGATGAAGAAACAGGCTGCCATATTCGTCAGAGGTGCGATGCACGTCCGTTCCTATTCGCCAGGTCGCCTTCAATTTGCTGCCATCAAACACCCCAACGGTAATATTGGTATTGCCTACATCAAGAGCCAGCAACACGTCTAACCTCCCGAACCAGTCGCTTTGAGATGTTTTATCACCCTGGGCAGGACGGGCAAAAGGTCGCTTGCCAGCATCCCGGCGTCGCCCAGCTCTTCTCTCACCACCTCTCCAGCCTCTCCATGCAGATAGACACCGCAGGCAGCAGCATCAAAAGGCGCTAGTCCCTGCGCCAGCAACCCGGCAATCACCCCACTGAGCACATCACCAGTGCCTGCCGAGGCCAGACCGGGATTAGCCACCTGACTGATCTTCACCTCGCCATCCTGTGCCGCCACCACAGTATAAGCACCTTTGAGCACCACCACTTGTTGCCACTCCCTGGCTTTCTCTCTCGCTATTTCTACGCGCCGCTGCTGCACCTCAGCGATAGTAGCCCTGCTCAAGCGCGCCATCTCTCCGGGATGCGGCGTTAGTATAGCACCACCACTCAGCTTCTGCCACCACTCTGGCACCTGCGACAAGATGTTCAGCCCGTCGGCATCGATGACCAGATGGGGCCTCTGTCTTACCAACATATCCAGCAGGAGAGACCTTACAAATTTGACCACCGAGGATCTCTGCCCCAGTCCACAGCCGATCAGCAGCACTTCGTAATTAGGCAAATGTTCCAGCACAGTTACTGCAGCTTTCTCACCAACAACGCCTGTCTCCTTTTCAGGAAGCGGAATGTAGGTCACTTCGGTCAACTTCGTCGCCAGGATGGGTTGCAAGCTCTGGGGCACAGCCAGTGTTACCAGTCCGGCACCCACCCTGGCAGCCCCCATGCAGGCGAGATAGGCCGCACCTATATAGTTTATCGAGCCGGCCACCACCAGCACCCTGCCAAACGTTCCTTTGTTGGCATCCCGGGGGCGCACAGGCAAGACCGAGCGTGCCCATTGCGCAGTTATCAACTCAGCCTTAACCCCCTCTGCCAATTCTGGCGGTATCCCGATATCAACGACGATGACCTTGCCCGCCCTCTCTGCACCGGGAAAGTTGTAGAGCCCTAACTTGGGGTAGCCAAGCGTCACCGTAAAGTCCGCACCCGGACATCTAGGATCAACAGCCCCGGTATCGGCATCAAGCCCTGAGGGTATATCGACCGCCACGATGATGACCTCCGGACGGCTCATCTTGAGCTGTGATAGCTTGCCCAAAACTTCGCCCAACACGCCTTCCAGCGCCCGACTTTTCCCCGTCCCCAGCACAGCATCAACCACAACTTCAGACGAACTCAAAAGACTGTCGAGGTTTCTGAAATCGTCATCCTCCCAGGCCTTGAATAGTGCCAGTCCCCGCTCCACAGCAAGTGCCAGATTCTTGTCCGCAGGAGACCGCTGGGCACAAAGATAGAGCACGACTTCAGCTCCCCAATCCGAGAGATAGCACCCAGCCACCAGCCCATCGCCGCCATTGTTGCCGGGTCCCACCAGCACCGACACCTTTCTACTGACAGCACCGCCCATGAGCTTTCGTGTCTCCTCAGCCACGGCTCGCCCGGCGTTTTCCATCAGCACCTCAGTGGTAATGCCGATATCGGCAGCGGCACGGTCTATACGGCGCATCTCCTCAGCGGAAACCACTTTCATAGCCACAGACCGTTCCCTCTAGCCTTCGTGTCCACCCTCCTCTCCATCCCCACATTCCATGACAAGTCTCTGCAAGATGCGGTTCATAGCCTGCCAGTGAGTACCCCGCCAGTAAACGCGGTGGCAGGAAGGGCACTCCATAAATTGTTCTTTCGTTCTGAAAACATAGGGAGGCACCCGCCCGCGCACCTCTTCCTTTGTCCTTTCCACCAGAGTATGGTTACACTCCAGACAGATGGAGAACGGCTTGAAGCGGCAGTCCAGATGAAGTGCCTGTATCACCTTACGCAGTTGTTCTTTAGGGTTGTCCACATCCAGAAACACAGCCTTCACCTTACCGCTGGTGACCACCTTCCTTCTCATAATCTGGCTGTCTTTGGTCAGCACCACCCTGTTCTGGACTAATGCCGTCCTGACCAAGCTGCCGTCGTCCTCGTCTTTGAACAGCACCGCGTTATAACCCATCATCCGCAACCATTTCGCCAGCTTTCCCACATTATGGTCTACCACAAATCTCGGTTCGTCAGACTGCGTTGTTTGGGACATGGCTAGCTTACCTTCAATGGATTGAAATCGACCTGGTAGTCATATACATCGAGCCCTTCTTTGCGTTTCAGATAGCCCACCACCAGATAGGTGAATGGGGTGGCCATCACCTCATAGGCCACTTTGACCAGCCAGTGGCTGAGCACCATTGTCACCAGCACTGCCACAGGCAATACCCCAGCGAAAGCGATGCTGAGCACCACCACGGTGTCCACCCCTTGCCCCACCACAGTGGAGCCGATGGTCCTGGTCCATAACCACCGGCCACGAGTCCACACCTTCATCTTAGACAGCACTATAGCGTTGGTGAACTCGCCAGCGAGGTAGGCCAGAAAGGACGCCAGCAAGAAGCGTGGAGTACTGCCCAGTATACGCTCATACGCCTGCTGCGCTTCGAAGACCGAAGCCGGCGGCAATATTTTGGCCACCCATATAGCTGCCACAGCCACCAAGTTGCACAGGAAACCCAGCCAGATAACTCGCCGTGCCTGCTGGTAGCCGTAGACCTCGGTGAGCACGTCACCGATGATATAGCTCAGCGGAAAGATGATTATCGCCGCTGGCAGGACCAAGCCGGCAATGCTTACCTGCTTTACGATGATGATATTGGCTGTTATCAGACAGGTGACAAATAGGGCGGCTACGACTACAAATCTGTGTGACACCGTCATTCTAAAAGCCCATGTCTCATTCCAGCATCACAGCCAGCCCCGGCGGTGCAACAACCACAGCATCCCCAACACAGATATTACCATTATCAAAAGAAGAAGCCCGAAGGAGGTCAGGGATCCTTCATCCACACCACCGGGCAAAGCCACGTTCATCCCGTAAATACTGGCAATCAACATAGGTGGTGTTAGTAATGCCATCACAATGGTCAACACCCGCATCGTCTCCTGTAACCGGTGGGACGTCAGCCAATTGGCGGTGTCCATCAAGCCATCAACTACCTCTTTGGCATCCTCAAGACCGTCCCAGATCTTCCTGATATGGTCGGCAATATCACCAAAATATATGTCCTGGTCCTCCTTGAAAAAGGGGTACTCCTCCTTCTCCAATGCCTCCATGACTGGTATCTGGGGATGGATAACACGTCGGAAGGAAATGAGGTCGCGCCGGATTAGCGATATTTCGTTAACCGTCTCCGGCACGGGACGGGCAAAGACCATGCTCTCCGCTTTTTCAATATTGTCAACTACCTTACGCAGGATAGGAAAACAATAGTTGACCAGGTTGTCCAGTATATAGTAAAGCAGGAACCCAGAGCTGCGCCCCATATATGTACTGGATATCCTTTCGTCCAGCCGGCATTCCTCAAAGAACTTAGCCAGCGGCTTCAAGTCTCCCTGTTTGTGCACCGTGACCACATAGGTCTCGCCGATAAAGATGTCCACCTCGCTGGGAGTAGTTACCCGGTTGCGCTTATCGAACACGGGGAAATGGAGCACAATGAACAGGTGGTCCTGATATTCATCAATCTTGGGACGTTGCACCCGGCTGAGCACATCGTCCAGGTTTAAATGGTGGAAGTTGAAGTTCTGTCGCAGGTACTCAACTTCTTTCTCAGTGGGCTTTTCGATATAGACCCAGTTCAGCTTACCATAGCTGATTGAGGTAACATTCAGCCCGTCTTTAATGTCCACTCTGGGCGCAGCCACGGTACCACCTATTCTTCTTCAAATTTGTTGCCCTATTTTAGCACACTGCGATAAAGAGGCTGTAGGCTAATAGACACGCTCATCTACAATAAGTTTATGCCCTTCGGGTATTGTCCCCTGAGGTACGAATTCAACCCGATCCACCCTCACCCTGATCGCCCCGCTGACCGTCTCCTTTATATCTTCAGCCAACCCCGCGGTGGGTAACACCCCCTCTTTAAGCTCCACTTTCAGCGTCAGTTCGTCCCGATAGCCCGGCCTGGTCACCACAGCCTGAAATCTAGCTACCTGGGAAAATCGCGCCATCGCCGGCTCGAGCTGCCTGGGATGAACAAACAACCCCCTCACCCGCACCGCCTCACCCGTTCTGCCCAAGATCCGCGTTATCCTCAGAGAGGTCCTGCCGCATGGGCAGGGTTCTGCTATCAGCGCAGCAAGGTCGCCGGTGCCAAACCTTATAAGCGGATAGGTCTCGTCTATCGGTGTGACTACTACTTCACCGACTTCCCTCGGAGACACCGGGGCTCCCGTATCCGGGTTCAGTATCTCCACTATCACTCCCTCCGCAATATGCATTCCTTCTTTCCCACCGCACTCGTAAGCGAATAGCCCCACGTCTGCGGTCCCATAGACATCTCTGGTGGTGATGCCGTATTTCTCTTCCACCAGCCTCCTTATAGGCCCACCCCCCATCTCCCCGCCAATACATGCCAGCCTAAGGTTAAAGTCCTTGATCACATCGTAACCCAGCTCCTCAGCCTTGTTGATAATATTCATAAAAAACCCGGTGCTGCCGAAGAAACCGGTCACTTGGAGCTGCCTCATCACCTCAACGTGGAGCTCGGTGTTCCCCACCCCCATTGGTATCACCGTAGCGCCAGCCCGCCTTAAAGCCTCGTCCACCATCAACCCGGCGGGCACCAGATGGTACGACCAGGCATTGATGATCACATCGCCCTTGCCGAACCCTACAGACTGGACCAGATGTCGATGTCTCTCCCAGAAAGCCTCGCTTTTGTGGTGCGGGTCATATATCGGTCCCGGAGATACGTACACCCTTTCCAGCTCAGTTACCGGCAAGGTTACCAGCCCCCCGAGAGGCGGCCGGCTCTTAAATAGGTCTATAAGTTCGTCCTTCCGCAGCACAGGCAAAGCCTGCAGGTCGCCTATACCCTTGACCTTACGGGGGTCTATGCCCGCTTTCTCAAACCTTTCGCGTATGGACGGTGCCCTCTCACAAGCATAGATGACCACTTGTGCCAGCTTCTCGTCAAGATAGCGCTCCCTTTCCCCTTGGGACATAGCCGCCAACGTGTCTATCGGCACAGCAAAAAGTTCAGCCATCGTCAACTATCTCCCGCTTAGTGGTTGCCATCATCAGGACTATCACCCGCAATAGAACCCCACTCAAGCCCGCAGGTGGACTTCAGTATACCACTAGCCCACCACGTACTCAATAGCCCTCAAAGTAGCCAATAGGCCAGCGTTTTCTGGTGGAAATGTCACTTGATATGTAGTCAGCAAAAAGCTATAGTGTAACATAAGGACTACAGGGGCAAGGAAAATGCGAACGCTGAGCATCGGCAAAATAAGAGGGTTGCAGCAGATATCGACCGCTGATGGCATATTCACCATGTGCGCCATGGACCACCGCGACTCACTGAAGAGCATGATCGAAAAGGCACAGGGTAAACAGCCTGGATATGAGGAGATGGTCGAATACAAACTCGACCTGTGCGCCGCACTTGCCCCCCACGCCAGTGCCGTGCTTCTAGACCCCATTTATGGCGCACCGCAATGTATCGCCAGCGGAGTGCTGCCGCGTACCACGGGCCTGCTCGTCAGCATTGAAGCCACCGGCTATGAGAGTACCTCTGAAGGGCGGGTAACCAGATTGCTCAATGGATGGGGTGTGGACAAAATCAAGCGAATGGGCGCCTCCGCCGTAAAGATCCTCGTCTATTATCGCCCTGACATTACCAAAGCAGCCACAAAGCAACAGGATACCATCAAAAAAGTAGCGAAGGATTGTCTTAAATACGACATACCCTTTCTGGTCGAACCGAAGACATACGCTTTGCGGAATGAGGACCCGAGGTCAGCGCAGTTCGCTGCCAGTAGGCCCAACCTTGTCATTGAGACTGTGCGTCAGCTGACCTCCATGCCGTTGGACGTGCTTAAGGTAGAGTTTCCCGCTGATTTCGAGTACGAGACTGATGAAAAGAGGCTTCTAGAGCTTTGCCACCAGCTTGATGAGGCGGCGACAGTGCCCTGGGTAATACTCAGCGCAGGTATAGACTATCCGGCTTTCCGCAAAGAGGTAGAATTTGCCTGCCGTGCTGGAGCTTCGGGATTCCTCGGCGGCCGTGCCATATGGCAAGAGGCGGTAGCGATAAGGGACAGGAAAGAGCGGCTGAAGTTCCTCTCTACCACTGTGGTCGATAGGCTAAAAGAATTGACGGATATAGCCTCCAGATACGGTATGCCATGGTACCGTAAGCTAAACATGGACAACTCCCGTCTTACCCCAATCGGTGACGGCTGGTACCGGGAGTACTGAAATATGGGCCTTTACATCCCACCAAAGCCTTATCGCAGGACCAAAATCGTCTGCACCATCGGACCGAGCAGCAGTTCCGCTGAGACCATCCAGAAAATGCTTGAGGCTGGTATGGATGTCGCCAGGCTCAACTTCTCTCATGGCACTCACAAGGAACATGCCGCGGTGATAAGAACGTTACGCAGGGTAGCCAGGAGAGCTGGCTTCCCTCTGGCTATAATGCAGGACTTACCTGGCCCTAAAAACCGGACAGGCAAACTGAAGAATGGCACCATAGAACTAAGAGAGGGGGCAGAATTTATTTTGACCACAAAGCAGGTGCTGGGCAATGAGCACTTAGTCTCTGTCGAGCTACCAGAGTTGCCTAAAAAAGTGAAACCCGGACATGCAATCTACCTGGATGATGGTGCTATAGAACTGAAAGTGATCGAAACCGGCTCCACCGATGTCCGCTGTCTGGTGGTGACAGGGGGCATACTCGGGGAGGAGAAAGGTATAAACGTCCCTAATGTAGACTGGGATACGCCAGCAATCACCGATGAGGACTGGGAGCATCTTCGCTTCGGCCTTAAACACGAGGTAGATTTTGTGGCACTGTCTTTCATTGAAGAGGCTGGCGACATTAAGAAAGTGAAAGAATTCCTGCGCCGGGGCAACACTCCCCCTGCAGTAATAGCCAAGATAGAAAGACAGGAAGCCCTGGATAACCTGGATGAGATACTTGACACAGCCGATGGTGCCATGGTCGCCAGAGGCGACCTGGGTATTGAAATACCGCTGCCCAGAGTGCCTGTCGTCCAAAAGGAGATCATCAAAAAATGCAATCGCCTTGGCAAGCCGGTCATCGTCGCCACCCAGATGCTAGAGTCCATGGTCAGTTCCCCCCGTCCCACCAGGGCTGAGGTCACCGATGTCGCCAATGCCATCTTTGACGGTGCCGATGCCATCATGCTCTCCGAAGAGACAGCGATAGGAGAGTACCCGGTTGAGTCCGCCTCCATAATGGCACAGATCGCTCTGGAAGCCGAGGCCGCCCTGCCCTACGAGGAGATACTTCTGAACAAGGAAAAGGACGTGCAGCCGAAAACCGATGATGCCATAAGCTACGCCGCCTGTCATACCGCCCACCAGCTTGGAGCCGCTGCCATCGTAGCCTTCACTTCTTCAGGAAGCACCGCCAGACGCGCCTCAAAGTATCGTCCCAGAGCGCCCATCCTGGCTATCACCCCGAACCGTAGCACACAGCGCCAGCTCTCCCTGTCATGGGGGGTGCGCGCCTTTCACTTCCCCGAACCTTCGCGCCTAACAGTCCTCTTCGCTCGCGGTGGCCGGCTGGCTAAAAAGACTGGTCTGGCCAGGAAAGATGATATAGTGGTGATCACCGGCGGCGTGCCCATCGGTGTTCCGGGTAGCACCAACTTGCTTAAGGTGGAAAGAGTGAGGTAAACATGATTGCCACAGTAACTCTGAACCCCAGTCTGGACAGGACGGTCACCGTTGAAGGACTGATTATCGAGGAGGCAAACCGCTGGACCAGCTTCCGTGAAGACCCCGGTGGCAAAGGTATAAACGTCTCACGCGTCGTCCACGAGCTTGGTGGCGAGACCATAGCCTATGGGTTCATCGGCGGTGCCGCCGGTGAGACGCTTAAAAGGTTGCTGAGAAAGCAAGGGGTCCCGTTCGATTTTACCCCGATCAAAGGAGAAGTAAGAAGCAACTTTATCATCACAGATCTCAAGACGAACCGCCAGACCAGGATCGACGCCCCCGGTCCGCGCATCTCGAGAGAAGAACTGGCTGAACTTGTTAACACATTGATACATATGAAGAAACAGCCCGACTACCTGGTCTTCGCCGGTAGCGTGCCACCCGGTATCCCCGACGACATATACTACAGGCTGATAATTGGCACCAAAAGCTACGGCATAAAGACGGTGCTGGACTCCGATAAACAGTGGTTAAGAGAGGGCATCAAGGCAAAACCTGACATAATCAAACCTAATGTACACGAGACGGAAGAGCTGCTCGGCACAGAGCTAAAGAACGAGGCGTCAATCGTCAAGGCCGCTCGAGCGCTGGTTGAACAGGGCATCGGTTTGGTAGCCGTTTCTAGAGGTAGACACGGTATGATCGTTGCCAACAGTGAAAAGGTCTTGAAAATAGTAGCCCCACGGGTGCGCGTTCGCAGCACTGTTGGTGCGGGCGACTCCGCCCTTGCCGCTTTAATCCTTAGATTAAGTCAGGGCTACAGCCTCGAAGAGTCCTGCCGCTGGGCAGTTGCCGCCGGCACGGCAGCTACGCTTACCCCGGGCACCGAACTCTGCCGTCGCCAAGACGTGGAAAAACTCCTCCCTAAGGTAACGGTACAACAGCTTTAAGGGCCTGCCCGCTTAGCGAATGTATTTGACCACATCCCGATTTTTTGGGAGGTGCGGCTGGCTTCTCCCCGTCCATATAACCCAACGCTACGGCACAGACGAAACTGTAGCCTTCAGGTACGCCTAGCTCTTTCTTCAACTCATCGCCTTTCCCCGAGGTAAACGCCAGCCCCGGAGAAGTCATCACGCACGAGCCTAAGCCCAGCGACTCAGCCACAATAGCGATGTTCCCTGCAGCCAGACCACAATCAATCTGGGCAAAGCGGTGCCTATCATCGGCAAATATCATTACCACCGTGGGCGCATGATAGAAGGTATGGTATTGGGGGTCGCTCACCCTCTGCTTCATTATTTCCGGACCGGAGCTCAACACATTTTCTCTGATGATTTCCACCATCCTGTCCAGTAGACCCTTATTCTGCACCACAGCAAAGTACCAGCGCTGGGCATTCATAGCGCTGGGCGCATGGACAGCAGCCTCCATAATCGTCTGTAACGCTCCTTCTTCCACCTGCTTTTCTTTGTACCGTCTGATGCTCCTCCGGCCCAAAACCACCCTTACCGTCTCACTCATCTCCGAAACCTCCCTTCTGTGTTTGACCTATCTGGTCTATAGATCGACCAACATGGGCTTCAGTTCCACAAGGCTTGTCAGCGAGCCATCGCTTCCCCCGCTCCTGTCAAGGTGAAAGGCATGCATACCCACCTTCTGAGGAAATACAAAATCGAACTCCCTATTATCACCGACATGGACGATCTGTTCAGGAGACACGCCCATTGCTCTGCAAATCTCCTGATAGAACTCTGGCGTCTTTAGTCGCCGGTAATCGGAAAGCGAGGAGAATACCCTGCTAAAATAGGGCTCTATACCTTCGAGAAGATGACACAAAAACTCTCGCATGGAACCTGAAGCCACAATCAGTATATACCGCTGACCCAGCTCAGCCAGCACACTCTTGACCTCAGGGTAATACGAGACTTTATGACGATAGCCTGCCATAACTGGCTCCGGTGAGCCCAGCCCGAATCTGTTAAACCAGTAGCGCACATCGTACCACTCCAGCCTCTGATCGCCCACTTTTTTGTACTCTTCCTCGATGATGCTCTTTGCCGTTGCAAAGTCAACGCCGTACCTCTCGGCATATTTCTCCGGGATAGCCTCGTACCAGATGGAATAGCTGAAATCTGTGGTCACCAGGGTACCCTCGGCATCAAAAGAGACTATTTTAATCTGGTCAAGTTTACCCATTTTGCCCAGAAAATGTTATCATTTCCCCTTGCTAATTCCAAGACGAAATTGGAAATTTGAACGGCTAAAGTTTAAAATTAGATGATGCGCCTGGGCTACCTTACCGATACATACAACCTTAACCTCTGCTTCGAAGTGGGACCTATAAGGCCCCCAAGCGAGGCATTTTCGCTGCTTATCAGGGCCACCAGGAATTGCCCCTGGAACCGCTGTCAGTTCTGCCCGGTGTACAAAGGGCAAAGGTTTGAGCTGCGTCCTGCGGATGAGGTGGTGAAAGACATCGAGACCGCCAAAGCCATCGCCGAGGGTATTAGGAAGCTTGCCTGGAAAGCTGGCTATGGGGACAGGGTGAGGGAAATAGCCGCCAGCATCTACAACAGCTATGCCCACAACGCCAGCGTACGCAATGTCGCCCTATGGCTCTGGGCTGGGGGTACAACGGCTTTCCTTCAGGACGCCAATAGCCTGATAATGAGGACACCCGACCTGGTGAAGGTGGTGTCCGCACTTAAGCAGGCCTTCCCCGGGTTATCCCGGATAACTTCCTACGCCCGCTCCAAAACAGCGGCGAAGAAGTCCCTGGAAGAGCTGCGGGAATTGAAGGATGCCGGTCTATCACGCTTGCACATCGGTATGGAGAGCGGCTCGGACGCGGTCCTCGCCTACATGGATAAAGGAGTGACTGCCGAGGAACACGTCCTTGGTGGTAGAAAGGTAAAAGAAGCTGGTATTTCGCTCTGCGAATATGTCATGCCTGGCCTTGGTGGCAGAAAGATGTCCGCTGAACACGCCAGAGAGACCGCCAGGGTACTAAATGAGATCAACCCCGACCATATCAGGCTGCGCACCCTACAGGTGCATCCGAACACGCCGCTGTGGGAAAAACTGGAGTCCGACGACTTCCAGCTCCAGTCGGAGGATGAGATAGTCCATGAGATCGGTGAGTTCATTTCCAGGCTTGAGTTCACCGGCGAACTTAAGAGCGACCATATCCTGAACCTGCTGCCTGAGCTGGAAGGCAAGTTCCCCGAAGCCAGAGACTCCTGCCTCGCCATCATTTCTAGATATTTTTCGCTGCCGGAAAACGAAAGGTTGAACTTCAAGCTGGGAAGGAGGCTGGGGCTCTACGAAAGACTGGACGACATACATGACCCGACGAAATACCAGCACATCGACCAAGCGCTAAGACGGATAATGCAGTCTGGAGAAGATGTGGAAAAGGTCATCCAGAATTTCAAGGTCAGCTACCTGTAAATATAGCCATGTCCAATAAGGGCTACCTCAATCTAAACCGTTTCAAGTCAGGCAAATCGGTCAAAAAACAAGCAGCGCAGAGAAGAGATAAAGGACTGTCCAAGAGGAGGCTGGTGAATAAATGAAAAAGAGAATAGCGATAATAGCCTGTGCGGCACTGGCCGCCATATGTCTGGTATTAGGCAGTATATATCTCACCCGCACCACCAGCACAAGGGTGCCTGGAGAAACCAAGGTCAAGGGCGTCTTCATTGAAGGGCAATCTGGCGGCGATGCCGAGACGCTCAACTGGATATTAGCTGCCGATGCCACCTCCTTTAGCTACGTGGGGCACACTCTGGACTCGCTGGCAACTTACGATAACAACTTCAATATCCAGCTCCGCTGCCTGGCTAAAGACATCGAAGTGTCGCCGGACGGTCTGGTCTATACCGTTACCATCAGGGATGACCTCAGGTGGAGCGACGGCTCCCCGGTCACCGCCGAAGACTATGTATATACCCTGAAGAACCTCATGTTCTCCAACTGGTTGACCTATCCCTATAAGAGCGACTGGCAGGAGGAGGTCAACGGAGAGAAAGTATTCGTTACTCCCGAGGTAGTGAATGAGACCACATTCACCATAACCCGTCAGACGGTGGACCCCGAGTTCGTCTATACCCTTTACGACCTCACTCCGTACCCCAAGCACATAGCCCAGAAGTACGAGGGGGCTGCTGAAGCATTCATGCAGGCACCCGAGTTCAACAACCTGAGCTATACCGGTAACCTCGGTCCCTACCGCTTCAAAGAGTGGAACCGCAACGATAGGTTTGTGGTGGAGCGTAACCCTGACTACTACCTGGGCAAAGATGTCGGTGCCCCTTACTTCGAGCAGTACATAATTAAACTGTTCGGCACCTCCGCCACCAGGCAGGCAGCGCTGGAAGCTGGGGACATTACCTACACCGGCATCGAACCGGAATTGGTAGCTAAATTTAAGAGCCTCCCCCACATCAAAGTCTATACCGTCCCCACCTCCGGCTATACCATCCTAGCCTACAACCAGAGGGCTAATGGATGGGAAGGGCTGAAGAACAAAGAGGTTAGGCAGGCCCTTTCCATGGCGATAAACAAGCTGGCGATAACCCAGACCATACTTCTGGGCTTCGCCGAGCCCGCATTCAGCTTCATTCCCAAGGTCTCCCCGTGGTACACAGAGGAAAGTGTTGTAAAGTACGGAGTCAGCCCATTGTATGATAAACAAAAAGCTGCCGAGATACTTTACCGGCTGGGGTACGGCATAAGGCAGGCAGACAATACCATAAAAGTCACCAAAAAAGACGGCAGTCTCCTGCAATTGAGGCTGGTGGTAAACGTCGGCAGCAAGCCGGCAGAGGATATGGCTTTCTTCATTAGAAAAGAGCTCCTGGAACTGGGGATAGAGACGGAGATCAAATTGGTGCCCTGGCCGACCCTGCTAAGGCAATATGTGATGAATACCGTGCCCGGCTCGAAGCAGGAGCCAGCCTATAACAAAGGCCCCGAAGCTGTAAGCCAGGAGGAATGGGACTTCATCCTCATGGGCTTCGGTACCGACCCGCTGGCACCTTCCGGGAGCCATGTGTTCTTTGCCTCACACGGCGGGCTTAACTTTATGGGCTACTCGAACCAGGAGGTCGATGAACTGTTCGCCAGAGCGAAATCGAAGGAAGCACTGGACAAAGGGGTGAGGCAAAAGATTTACGCTGAACTTTCCCACCTGCTTTCCGAAGAACAACCGGTGAACTTCCTCGCCTTCCACAGGGCCAACCGCGGTTTCCTCAAGAACGTCATGGGCATCGAGCCCGGGGTGAACATGGGCTACAATTACCATTTGTGGTATTTTGAGTAGCAGTAATATACCGTAAGGGCAGGCGTGAGGCAGTCCAGCCAGAAGCGCTGGGCAAAGGCGACTATGAGGAAAAGCTGGCTCCGCGACTATATCATAAAAAGGCTCCTTTACTCAATACTTATCGCTTGGGGCATACTCACCGTCACCTTCATCCTGGTGAGGGTGGGCCCCAGTTCCCCAGCCGACAAGTACCTGGCTAACCTGGCTGCTAAAGGACAGGATCCCTCACAGGTGATAGCTGCCATAGAAGCCAGATACGGCTTGGACAAGCCTATACTCCAGCAATACGGGGAATACATGCTAAACCTGCTCCGGGGAAACTGGGGGTGGTCGTTCAGCACCTCGATGCCGGTGATGGAGCTGATCAAGCGCCACTGGGTCTATTCCTTCCAGTTGATACTGCTGAGCAGCATTTTCGCTGCCGTGCTTGGTATCCTCATCGGCATCTATTCGGCAGTGAAGCAATACACCAAGGCTGACTATGCCTTCACCTTTCTCTCCTTCATCGGCATCTCGATACCCAATTTCTGGCTCGGCGTGATGCTCATCCTTGTCTTCTCTGTAAAGCTCGGACTGTTCAAGACCTATTATGACACCACATTGCCATTGTTCTCCCCGGCCAACCTCAAGGCATTGGTGCTACCGGTGATAACCCTGGGCACGGGCATGCTCGCTGCCTATGTCAGATATACCAGGTCAGCTATGCTGGACAATCTAAGAAAGCCCTTCGTCATCACAGCACGAGCTAAAGGTCTACCGGAGCCTCTGGTCATCGGAAAGCACGTTTTCCGAAATGCCCTGCTCCCCCTGGTGACTATAATCATGTTTGACCTGGGTAGCATCGTATTCGGCGGTGCTTACCTCACCGAAATCGTCTTCGGCATCCCGGGGCTAGGGCAGGTATCCTTCAACGCCATCTTTGCCAACGATTACCCGGTGGTGGTCGCGATCACCCTTATCGGGACACTGGTGGTGCTGCTGGTCAACCTGATTACAGACATAACCTATACTTATCTCGACCCGAGGATAAGATATGACTGACAGAAAGGAAGTAGCAGGCAAAGACAGAACAGCTTTTCACGGCGGTGGTTTCAGGCTGGTCAGCTACTACTGGCAAAGGATGACGAGGAACCGTCTGGCTGTCTTCGGCCTCGCCTTCATTATCTTCCTAGCACTGGTCGCCATCATCGGTCCCTTCTTCACCCCTGACCCCACGCAGGTGGACTTCGAGGCGAAAAACCTGCCACCCATCGGATTCACCACCACTCAGGCTGTTTACGACATAACCACCGACCAGTTTATCACCAAAAAGATTTCAGGCACGTGGAAACACCCCCTGGGTACTGACCGGAAGGGACGGGACATGCTGGCGATGATAGTCTCCGGGGCAAGGGTCTCCCTGCAGGTAGGTCTTCTTGCCACTGGGTTAGCCGTAATCATCGGCACCATCATTGGCGTCATGTCAGCTTATCTGGGTGGCTGGGTGGACAACGCCTTGATGAGGTTCACCGATGTGATGATGACCTTCCCCTTCTTCCTGTTGCTGGTGCTCATAGTGTTCATTTTCGGACCTAGCCTAGCCTTCATCGTTTTCGCCATCGGACTCACCGGCTGGACGGGCACCGCCCGCCTGGTAAGGAGCGAGTCACTATCTCTGAGAACACGTGAATTTGTAATGGCAGCTAAAGCACTGGGAGCCAGCGATAGCAGAGTGGTCTTCCGCCACCTGATCCCAAACGTCATCAGCTTGATCATCGTCATTGCCACATTATCTATCCCCGGCGTAATCCTGGCTGAAGCCGCCCTTAGCTTCATCGGTCTTGGCGACCCCACCACACCGAGCTGGGGAATAATCCTGGAGGAGGGACAACACAGCCTGGATACCGCCTGGTGGGTGGCTGTGGAGCCCGGGATCATGTTGTTCTTGACCGTCCTTGCCTTCAACTTCCTCGGCGACGGGCTGAGGGATGCCTTTGACCCGAAAAGCAATGTTTAGCAGGAAAAGCCGGAAATGCAGTCTCACAGCGGAAACAACATCATACTCAGCGTAAACGCTCTGCAGACCTTCTTTTTCACCCGTCGCGGCATAGTCAGGGCGGTGAACGGGGTTAGCTTTGAGCTGAGACAGGGCGAATGCCTCTGCCTGGTGGGGGAGTCGGGATGCGGCAAGAGCGTCACCGCACTTTCTATCCTCAGGTTGTTCGATAGTCCCCCTGGCAGGATAGTCGGCGGTAACGTGGTCTACAACTCCTTAGACTTGACATCGTGCCCAGAGCAGCAATTAAGAAAGGTCCGCGGCAAGGAAATCGCCCTTGTGCTTCAGGAAGCACAGTCGGCGCTTAACCCCGTGCTGACGGTAGGCGACCAGATAATAGAGCAGATGAAAATCCACCTCCCTTTAAGTAAAGAAGAGGCAAGGCTGAAAGCCATAAGCCTGCTCCGCGAAATGGGCATACCGTCGGCAGAAGACGTCCTGGACTACTACCCCCACCAACTTTCCGGCGGCATGAAGCAGAGGGTACTGGTGGCCATGAGCCTCTGCTGCGACCCCCGAATACTTATTGCCGATGAGCCTACCACCGCTGTGGATGTGACTATAAAAGCCCAGGTCCTGGACATGTTCCGCCAGCTAAAGGAGAAACGGCAGATGTCCATCATCTTCATAACCCATGACCTAGCAGTTGTAGCTGAGATCGGTGACCGGGCAGTAATCATGTACGGCGGCAGGGACATCGAGACCGCCCCAGTATCAGAGGTAATCGCCACTCCGGCGCACCCTTACACCAAAGGTTTGCTGGCATGCCTGCCGGATGTGTCCCGGGAGGTGGACAGGTTGAGTTCGATCCCTGGCATGCCCCCAGACCCCTCAAAGTTACCACCGGGCTGCACCTTCCATCCCAGATGCCCGAAAGCAATGGACATCTGCCGTACACAGGAGCCATCGCTAACTGAAATCTCGAAAGAGCATAAGGTGAGGTGCCACCTGTATGCCTGATAAAGAAAAGTCATTGCTGGAAGCCACAGACCTTAAAAAATACTACCCACTGACCGCGGGCATAATCTCTCGCCACATAGGCGATATAAAGGCTGTCGATGGGGTGACCTTCAACATTAAAGAGCGGGAGATCCTGGGGCTGGTCGGTGAGTCCGGCTGCGGTAAATCTACCCTGGGCAAGACCGTCCTCAGGTTAGAAGAGCCCACCAGCGGCAGGATCCTCTATAAAGGGGCTGACATCACCAGACTGGACAAACGTGCCCTCAGAGAGCTGAGAAAGGAGATGCAAATAATCTTCCAGGACCCCGAGGCATCACTCGACCCAAGGATGACCGTTGGCCAGTCTATCTGTGAGCCCCTGCTGATCCACAATGTCGGAGATGATAGGGAGAGGGAAGAGACGGTGGCACGGTTGCTGGAGCAAGTGGGACTGGAGCCGCACCAGGCAGACCTTTATCCCCATGAGCTCAGCGGTGGACAGAAACAACGCGTCGGCATTGCCCGCGCCCTGGCTCTGAGCCCCAAGCTTATCATCGCCGATGAGCCGGTAAGTGCCTTGGATGTCTCTATTCAGGCGCAGATATTGAACCTGATGCTAGACATCCAGGATCAGATGGGCTTGAGCTACTTGTTTATCGCCCACGACCTCTCTGTAATCAAGTACGTAGCACACCGTATAGCTGTCATGTATCTGGGCAAGATTGTGGAACTGGCTGATAATAAGGAACTATTCCACAACCCCCTGCATCCTTACACTGAAGCGCTTATCTCCGCCGTACCCGGCCTGAGAACAAAGGGCAGAAAAAGGACTATTTTGCCCGGCGAGGTCCCTTCCCCACTCAACCCACCATCCGGCTGCCGCTTTCATCCTAGATGCCCCTACGCTATACCGGTCTGCCAGCATGAAGAGCCGGTACTGATAGAGGTATCACAGGGACATTCCGTAGCCTGCCACCTGCACCGGCGCTAGATATGAGGAGCAGCATCCGGGCAGATTGCGATCGGACCGGCCTGGGCTGGCACCTGTGCTGCCAGTTCTTTCACCATATAGGCTCCGTCTAGCTCGTAGCCAAACTCAGAGCGGAAGTATTCCCTGGCGCCAACACCACTGATAACCGCTATCCTTGATGCCCCGAATTCGAGCCTGGCAATACGCTCAGCCTCCTGGAGCAGTCGTCTACCCAGTCCCCTATGTTGCACGGCGATGTCCGCTCGACTACCCAGCGGCACCTCTGTGCCGAATACATGCAACTCCCGTACCATGACTGTGCCGTCGGAGTCCATAAGTTTACCGCTGGCCCTCATCCTCAACAGGGCAAACAGAGTACCTTCGCTGTCCTCAAAAGAAAGGAAGACCTCCCTGCCGTCTGATGCCGTATAGTCTTGCCTTCTTAATTCCGGTTCACCAGGTTTCCAACCGTCACGCGTCCGGTGGCCGTACTCACGGCAACGGATACAACGACAGCTCAGCCCCAACTCGGCCATCTTTCTCTTCAGGGAACTCCTCAACGCCAGGTCCTTACAGCCAGCGACTATGTACTTGTCTGGAATATCTCGCATGACCCTGGCAATCCGGACATACGCCGGAATAAGAAGCTTGATGTCTATCATCAAATTCGCCAGTTCCTCCATACTGTAAGGTCGGTAACGACCATCATGATACCAACTCTCAAGTTCGGTGCCGGCTACCACCAGGGTGGGGTAAAGTTTCAGCCCATCAGGCCTGAAGTTTGCGTCCTGGAAAAGGGTTTGCGTTAGCTCCAGGTCGTGCTCAGGAGTAGAGCCCGGGAGTCCCGGCATCCAGTGGTAGTAGACTTTGAAGCCGTAGTCCTTGAGCAGCCTGGTCGCCCGAACCACGTCATCCACGGTGTGCCCACGTCTTACCAAGCGGAAAATATCATCGTCAAGTGTCTGTACGCCCAGCTCCACCCTCGTAGTGCCGAATTCCAGCATTCGCTTCACATCCTCTTCACTGCACCAGTCCGGCCTGGTCTCAATGCATAGTCCCACACAACGGTGCTTCGCCGTCTCGTTTATCTTTTTGGCGGCTTCCAGGGTTGGTGAATCACACTCATTGAGGACATCGTAACAGCTCTTGATGAACCAATACTGATAGTCTTCAGGGCAGGCGAGAAAGGTGCCGCCCATTACTATCAACTCCACCTTGTCCGCTGGGTGGCCCATAGCTGAAAGGGTCTTCAGTCTCACCTCGACCTGCTTCCTGGGGTCATATTCACAAGCTTTCGCCCTCAACACCGCTGGCGACTCGGGCGTGTAGCTCTTGGGTGTGTCCGCGAAATCGGGACAATAAATGCACTTGCCCGGGCAGCCGAACGGCTTTGCCATAACCGCCACCGGGGTCACTCCAGATATAGTCCTTGAAATTTTCCGCATACTGTGATTTCCTTAAAGAAGTTTAGCAAATTGACACTATGGGAACAAACGCTACTGTTTTTGATGAAATAGCTGAAAGTTGGTACCGCGTCCACCACTGGTCGCGCTTCAGCCATGAGCTTAAAGAGCTGTCCCTGAGGTGGCAGCAAGGTAGATTGCTCAATATCGGCTGCGCCCACGGTCCCGATTTTCTGCCCTTCAGGGAGCGATTCGAATTATGGGGCCTTGACGTTTCAGGGCAGATGATAGCGCTGGCTAAAAGATATGCCGCAAAGTTTAATCTTCAGGTGAACCTGGCAATAGCAGATGCCATCAGCCTTCCCTACCGCGACAACTCCTTTGATTGGGCTATCGCCATCGCAGTTTACCACCACATTAGAGGAGAAAAGGAAAGATATCAGGCATTCCTGGAACTGAAGCGTGTACTCAAGCCCGGCGGCGAAGCCTTCATAACCGCATGGAACCGCTGGCAGCCCGGGTTCTGGCTAAAGGGCAAAGAGGTCAATATGCCATGGAGGTTAAGAGGACGCATACTATACCGCTATTACTACCTCTTCTCCTACGCAGAGCTCGACAGGTTGCTGAAGCAGGTAGGATTTACCGCCCTACGCCTCTCCCCTGAAAAAATGCACCGTTCGCCGTTCCCCTTGCTGTCACGAAATATCTGTGCGCTGGTCAAAAAATAGCACCCGTTGCTCGGCCAGCAACCAGCTTTGGAACAGTTGTTGCGGGCGACAGGATGCGTAGCAGCTCAGCGTCTGGAAAACGCTGACAGTATACGGATTCTTAGGCGCTGGACTATAGCCCCTCAGTGAAGGTGGAAAGGGCGATGGGCAGAAAAGCTTCCACAAGCTGTGGGTCAAACTGGCTGCCAGCGCATCGCTTTAACTCTGCTATCGCCTCCTGATAGGACAAGGCACCACGATAGGGACGCGATGAGGTCATAGCATCAAATGCATCGGCTATGGCCAGTATACGTGCCTCAATAGGAATATTTTCCCCTTTCAGTCCTGTAGGATAGCCACTCCCGTCCCATCGCTCGTGGTGGTGGAGGATAGCTGGCACACAAGAGACTAAGTCAAGCACATGGCTCACGATAGTCGTTGACAATTTGGGGTGGGCACGGACCATTTCCCACGCCTGCGCGTCAAGGGCTCCCGGTCTGTTCAGCACCTCGTCAGGGATCCCTATCTTGCCGATATCGTGGAGCAGGGCAGCGGTGCTGATCACGGCCACCTTTTCTGGCGATAAGTCTAACTTCTCGGCTAAGGCAACGGCGTAGTTACTCACCTTTCTAGAGTGCCCGTAAGTATACCGGTCTTTAGCTTCGATCGTAGCTGCCAGTGCGTATATAACATTGAGGGCTTCTTTATCGGAAGCTGTCCCAGGCATCGAAGCTACCGCAGTGCTCAAAATCCGAGACACGATACAGGTACGGTCACCACCTGTCTTCTTTGCATAATAGAGAGCCCTATCCGCAGCGCTGAGTAGCGCATCAGGCATTACCCCGTCATTGGGCCAGGTGGCTATACCTACGCTGGCCGTTATCCTAGGGTCGACCTTGCCCATCTCCTGAGCAATCCTGCCACGGATGCGCTCGGCAACCACAAAAGCTGCAGCGGAGTCCGTCTGAGGTAGCAGTATAGCAAACTCATCACCATCATAGCGGAAAGAGAGGTCAGTGCTCCTCACCGACCGCTGGATTATCCTCCCTACATCAGCCAGCAGCTTATCGCCAGCCGCATGGCCATGGACATCGTTGTACGCCTTGAAAAGGTCGAGGTCCAGCAAGATCAAAGAAAATGTGCCACCGTATCTCTGGCGTAAGTCTATCTCTTGCTTCAACCGTTCATCGAAATGACGCCTGTTGAACAGCCCGGTAACCTCGTCTACCCTTGCCCTTTGCTCAGCCCTGCCATAGAGGCGGCTGTTCTCCACCGGCACTGCTATTTGTGCAGCCAGGCGCTCGAGCAATGACACTTGCTCCTGCGTGTATGCATTGGGTCTGCGACTGGCAATTATCAGTCCTCCGATGGGCTCGCCTTTGGCGATCAGAGGTAGATAGACTATTGACCGGATGTCCTGCTTGAGGTGCAGGTCTCCAGTCCAGAACTTTCGACTTTCAGACAGGTCGGACTCAAACAGGGCTTTACGGTACTTCAGTACCCACTCCGTACCCGTCCCCTCCAGAGGAATTCTATCTCCTTGCTGCCACGGCGAATCGATATCTGTAGCAAACAGAGCCTCAAAAACAAGCTCTTCTCCATCGACCAGCGCGATGGCTGCCCAGTCCACATCCACAACCTTTTTCAGCTCAGCCACAAAGGCAGCGTATACCTCTTGGATATTAAGGCTCGAGGTCATCACCCTGACCAGTTCATTTATCAGCGCTAGCTCCTGTTCCCGTTTTCTTAGTTGCTCGTGGAAATATTCCTTCTCTAAATTCGCAGCTAGCTGCTTGGTTACCGACTCCAGCAGCGCAATATCCTCGGCAGAATATCTCCCCGACCTCTTCCTACTAAGCGCCAGGATGGCAATTAGATTGTCGTCATTGATTAGAGGGAGGAGCAGTTCGAGATCCAGAGCTTGAAGCTGCGCTTTTACCTCGGCACCGAGATACATGAACTCCGGCGAAACCTCTATCTCATCACGCAGGAGATACCTGCGCTCGCGCTTTAACCACCTGACGATGGGAGTGTACTTGCCGATGCTCAGTGAGGAAGCGTCTACGCCTTTGGGCTCGACGAAGCTCGCCTTATAACTGCCGTCATTCGGTACAGGCAGCAGCAGCGCCGCCGATTTGGCGCCTAGACTGCCGGCAATCAGGGGCAGCAACTTATGCGCCAGCTCCGTTAAACTAGGAGTACGAGGTAGTTCACTGTTTACAAAATACAGCAACCTGTGACGATAGTTGCGCTCTCTCCTGCCTACAAACAATTGCTCCATGCCGGTGAAGATCAAGCCCCTCAGCCCATAAGCGACGCCAACAACTATTATTGCTGAGACAGCAGAGACTCCCAGCGCCAGCCAGTCGAATGACTTGCCGGCAAGCCAATAAGCCAAAGCAAGGAGGCAGGCATAGACTGCAACACCGGCAAATATCAGGCCCACCCAGGCTAATGCCCGCCGCAGCACGATCTGTATGTCCAACAAACGGTGTTTCAGCAGCGCATAGGCCAAGGTAGCAGCAGTCAATAACGCGCCTACGCCAGCCACAGGATAACGCTTGCCGAAGTCGCTGAAAGCGTTCAGTAAGCTGAAACACGCCATCAGCACGATGCCGAATAGCAGGTACATGTACTGATTGCGCCACAGCGGGTCAGTGATGGCTCCGAGCCTCCGACATAGCAGGTAAAAGTCCCTGCCAAACAGGACCGCTAAGGCGGCTGGCAGGACAAAGGCCCACTTGTGATAGACCGGAACAGCGACGCCATTGTCTACCTTGAGGTCAGTCACAACGTAACCAGCCAGCACCATGCCCACCAGGGCTACCATCAAGATGTAAGCAAAGGGAAAACGCAGTCCCCTGTTATCGTAAAAGGAGGCAAGAAAATAGTGGATCTGTACCGCTGCCCAGATGAACAAGTAGGCCGTGATCTGAAGCAAAAAAAGTCCATGCTGCGCAAAAAAGTTACTGCGAAAAAGAAAGTCACTCCATGTCCACAGGATGGTGGCGAGTACACACAGGGCAAAGAGTTTTTGTTGTCTGCCCCACGGACGATTAAGTAAAACTACTACACCCAACAGGACGAAGGCTACCGCGGTCACCAGGGAAATCAATGCTGCTGCATTCATTGTCAGAACTCTCTCCCTTCAGTAGTCTCAAAAAATGAGACCGACCCTTCTCGGGTCGGTCTCACTACTTGCTCCACACCAGCTAAGTGACCGCATTGCCGCTGATGCTTCATCGCACCCCGAACCAGATCGGCCGCTTAGGGCTATATTCTCCTGTATTTACTCCTCCGACTCTGACTCCTGACTTACCAGCGTAGCTGGTCGGTAAATTTAACATAACTTCTACGCTTTGTCAAGACCCCCACGCCAACCCATCCCCACTCATCTTCTGCGAAACAGCTGAAAGAAGCGATCCTGGTATTCTTGAAACAATCCCCAGCGCCCGAGCTCGGTAGCCAGTTCCTGAGCCCAGCGCAGGTCACGTTCAGCCTTTGAGAACAATTCCTCGATGTAGTGACGCGCGTCCCGTGGTATCCCTGCAGCATCGATGCTCAGCAGCCCCCTGCGTTCAAACTCCGCCACATTGGCATATACCGAGCTCTGGGTCAGTTCATAAGTGAACTTGAGCAACGAGACGTCCCACATCTCCTCAACGCCTTTTATGATGGCAGCCAAGGGGTCGCGCTGGCTATCTATCCGACGATTTATCTTTTCCACTATCGCCGCCACAGGCTCCGAGACGATGTTCATCTCTTTGGGCTCGTTCTTGTAGCTATAAAAGATCCCCGGTTCGTGAGGATGCTGCTCTGCCATCATTTCTATGAACCTCCTCGCCCCAGTACTGAACCCCTCAAGGTTTATCAAGTAGCTCGGCGTCACGATCTTGGGCCGGGCGGCAATCACCCTGCCTTCTCTCACCACATTTACCCACTCGGTGAGTTCGGTTATCAGGTAATAATATATGTTGGTGCTACCAAAAGTGGCTAAACTCTGCTTCGGTGCTCTGAGCACCTTGGTATTTTCGATGGCGTTTTGGATCTTCTCGTCTACTTCCACGGGTGCACACCTCGCACCTTTACAGAAACAGCTTCACCGCCTGGAAATTGCGCTCTACATTCGACTTACCACGGACAATACTACCATATTCAGTACTATGCCCCGCCACCAACAGTTCCACGTCAAGCTGTGACAGTCTCTCTATACTCTTCTTCAATAGAGAAAGGCTACCGCTGGGAAAATCTGTCCTGCCTATGCTCCCGTAGAACACCACGTCCCCGGTGATGAGTATCTTTTTCTCTGCCCAGTAGAGGCAGATAGAGCCCGGGGAATGCCCCGGCGTGTGCAGTATCTGTAGCTCCACCTTGTTCTGAGTGCCAAGGCTCAGCGTGCCCTCTCTTAAATAGAAGAGCGGCTCAAACTGCGGCGGCTTTATCCCGAACATGGAATACATCTTCTGTCCTAATGTATTGCGGAACTCGTCCTCTTCTTCGGAGAGGGCCACCCAGGCACCGCTCTTCTCCACCAGCAGTTCATTTGCCTGACAGTGGTCGGGATGGCTGTGGGTATTGATTATTAGCCCCACATCGGCCACCTTAAAACCGGTCCTTTCCATCGCCTTGGTCAGATGCTCAAAACAGGTCTCCCCGAACTCGTTTGTTATATGCCCCGGATCAATAAGCACGTGAGGATGCCCGCCCCGAAGCACGTTTGTAAATAGACAGGTGTTGCAATTATTGCCCCTGCCCTGCCACACATAGCAGTAAAGGTTATCGGCAAGCTTTAATGCGCTATAGTAACCGGACGTTCTGTAAACCATTTTTTGATTGCAACTCAATTATAAGGTAAAATGCTTGCGAACACCAAATACGGGTTACTCCACATAATTATTGCGGCACTTGACAAGTTCGGCACGAAGTGTATGCCGTATTTGGCAACCAGACAACAAGGACCAAAAATGGGGGAACTTAAAAGCGCCCGAGAAATAGCCTTGGAAAAGGCCAAAAAGCTGGGTGACCTTTCACCGGAAGAGAGACGGAGACAGAAGGAAAAGGAGCATCTTCAAATTGCCCGGACCTTGGCTGATAAATATTTTGCCCACCCTGATGCGAAACTGCTGACCGGTGAGCTGGCAAAGCACGATGGTCAGGAAAGGGACTCAATCACCAGGCTCCTCATCCGCCAGCTTGTCGATGCGATAGACATTTCCGGCACCAGGGCACAACAGGCGATGGATGGTATCCTCAGTCTGGGTCAGAACAGTGCTATCAAAGACACCGTAGCCAGAATTAAAGATGTGCTACAGGAGTACCAGTTAGCACAGGCCAGAGAAAGAGAGGATGTAGAAAAAGCCGGCAGAGAGATCCTGCACCAGATGCGCATCGCAGGTTCGGCGATTAGCCGGATAAACATCCGCGCCAAGCAGGAATGGCAGAAAAGGCTAGAAAAAATAGCAACCCCCTACAAAGAGACCCTGAAATCGCTGAAGAAGCTCCTCACTGAGGTTACTCTCTCGAATACCCGATCCCCTTAATCTTCAGGTGTTTGCCCTCTACCGCTACCTGGG
This sequence comes from Chloroflexota bacterium, assembly GCA_036821185.1. Taxonomy (GTDB): domain Bacteria; phylum Chloroflexota; class Dehalococcoidia; order GIF9; family UBA5629; genus CALJTV01. Next base: position 69,626 of record DAISKD010000004.1, read on the forward strand.
CACCAAACTTTCCCAGGACCGTCTCCACCAGCCATAAATTCGCTTCCACATGGTCGGTTAGATGTGGTATCAGGTACTCGGTGACCCCCTCTGCTAAAGCGGCATAGATGACCGCCTGGTCGGCCAGAAACCTGTCCACAGTAGCTCCAGAATTGATGTCTTCAATAAGGTTTTCCGCCACCTGTTTGCCGATCGCTTCCGCCCGCCTGCCCTTCTTGCCAGCCATATCCGAGCCCAGATAGCGGCCTTCAACGTCCACCCAAATAGCTAGGGCTGCACCGGGATGAGTGGCTGTGCTGTCATAGACAGCCTCTATGTCGACGTGGTAGCCGGCACGCTTTAATACGCGCTCGCATTCCTGCCCCATCCGCCCGCTGACCTGAGCTTGCTGCAGATGTGAGCTAAGCGCCACTCCTTTTATCCGCGAAACCGGCGTGGGGGTGATCAACCTCACCGCCTTGATCTTCCCCTCCACCAGCCTGACGTCCACCTCGATTATACCGCCACCCCGCTCGGCATAGCCGGGACGCCTTATCTCCAGGTTGCCATCGATTCCCATCCTCCTTAGAAAGGGGAAAAATACATACTTCATATGATAGGCTGAGGGGGCGAAGTCCTGAAACAACCCACCAGAGATTACAAAGGTCAACGGCCCGGCGGCAAAACAAGCCACCGGCAGCAGAGTCATAGCCAGCATGGTAGTGGAGCCACCGGTGCCGATGTCCCAACTATATGTCCCTCCCACTACCTCCCTCCCCGGCGTGTACCACAGCTCCATAGAACCTAGAGCCGCACCTTCAGCCGAGCCTTGGGACACATCGCAGCAAGCCAGCACGGCCTGCCGGTGCTGGTGGCGCAGGCCAGGCTTCTCCCGGGCAGCACGTATGTTCCACATATGCAGTTCCTCACCAAGCAGTGTGGCAAGGCTCACCGCATACCTCAGCAAGGTACCACTGCCCGATTTTGCCGAACCATCTATCTCTATCATCGCCGCACATCGAAATATTTGCTGCACAAGACCTTGTGGACAAAAGCTTTAAAGCAGGGGTCGGACGAAAAGGGCATTAGGCAAAGTTCATAACCTGCTGCAATGCCGCGTCGACATTCCTGTGCGTGTCTGCTGACAGTTCCTCCACCACCAGGTTAGCTACCTGAAGAAACCTGTTGCGCTCGGCTTGTCCCAAATGTTCCAGCAGCTCTTCAACTCTCCTCGCCAGAAGTACCTGGTGTTCCAAAGGGACCTTTTTCGACTTGGGCAATGCCAGCAGTGGGTGTGCAAACAGCACCGGTTTGAGCAAAGCAGTCAAATAGATAAACCTAGCACGCCGGTTGCCCTGCACCGTCTTCCAGGCTGCCTTGTCCTCCTCAGAAGAATGTATCCACTCCAGTGCAAAGGCAAACTGGCACTCGATGAAGCCCCGCTGCACCAGGAACCTGGTAGCTTCAAAGTCCTTCACCGCCACGGACACAAAATATGCCGCTTGGTCAAGCACCGAGGCATCGAGCCCTTTCACTGTGGCTACATAACGGCACTCTTCGGGGATCTTGAAGATGTAGTACTCGAGCGAACCATGTAGGGCACTGTGTGCCGCCTCGTGCCTCAAGGCACCAAGCTTAGCCTGTTTGCTCAGGGCTGCTAGCTTCTCCAGACAGCAGATTATCCGCGGGTAGCCACGCCAGGCATCATGGTAGCAGATGTATTCCTCATCTCCGGCGGTGGTTATGCCCATCCTTAGTTTTTCCTCTTTGAGCAATGCCTGCACATTTGCCTCTGTGTCCACTATGTGGACATCCACGCGGTAGAGAAGCCTGACTTTGAATTTACGGTAGCAGTCGCGGAAGGTATTCTCTATCTCTCGCTTGGTGACCCAAGTTACACTGCCACTGGTGACTACATTGAGCTGGACATCAGCCATGCCTAGCTACAAGATAACAATGTTAGTCGTTAAAGTCAATAGCAACCATGTTGCCGCGACCGGGCTGTTGCGGATAAGCACTTTTTCAGTTAATATTGATGCGCAAATGGAACGCCTGTGGGCACCCTGGCGAATGGAATACATAAACAGGGCTAATGAGGAGCCGGGCTGCTTCCTGTGCCAAAAACCGAAAGAGGACAACGATTCCTCGAACTTAATACTGTATCGCGGAGAGAGCAACTTCATTATCCTCAATACCTACCCCTACAACACCGGACATCTTATGGTGGCCCCATATCGGCATGTAGGCGACCCCGCCTTGCTCACCGAAGCCGAGGCTAAAGAACACCTGGAGATGGTCAAGCTGGGGCTCAGGGTACTGACCGAAGCGATGAGACCTGAGGGGTTCAACATCGGCATGAACCTGGGCAGGGCAGCAGGGGCAGGGGTAGCCGACCATATTCACACCCATATCGTCCCTCGCTGGCAGGGTGATACCAACTTCATGCCAGTGATCGCTGATACCAAAGTCCTCCCCGAGACACTGGCAGCGACCTACCAGAAGCTGAAGCAGAAGCTGGCAACCTTACGCTGACACCCGGTTCTCGGCACGCGGGTAAGAGCCCAGTACCTTCATGAAGTTTGTCTTCTCCTTTAGCTCCACAAGGGCCTGATGGCACACTTCATCCTCCACATGCCCCTCGAAATCAACATAGAACACGTATTCCCAGGGTTTCTTTTTGCTGGGCCGGGACTCCAGCTTGGTAAGATTGATATTCCTGTTAGCAAATGCACCCAGGCAGGCATACAGCGCGCCGGGGACGTTTTTGGTACTGAAGACCAACGATGTCTTGTTCTTAGCTGCCGGTGCCGGTTTGAGCCGAGAGATGACAAAAAACCGGGTATAGTTGTCCTCACTTGTCTCGATGTTCTCAGCCAGGACTTCCAGACCATAGATCTGCGCCGCCCGACGGCTGGCTATGGCAGCACACCCTTTAAGCCCTTCCTCCCTAATCCTCTTAGCAGCCGCAGCGGTATTGTAGGTGGGCACCACCTCAGCATCCAGCTCTTTCCTCAAGAAGTCCTCACACTGTGCCAGCGCTTGGGGATGGGAGTAGACCGTCTTTATATCTGCGAGTCTTTCGCCCGGCAGTGCCACAAGGCAATGGTTTATCCTCAACTCTATTTCTCCATAAATGTTCACATCATGCTCGAGCAGCAGGTCATAAGTCTCGTTGATGCTACCGGCTAAAGAGTTCTCCGCCGCCACCACACCAAAATCGGCTTCACCCTTCAGGACAGAGATAAACACGTCCTCCAGGTGGCGATAGGTAACAAGCTCCGCATCTCCGAAAAAGCTGACGGCAGCGTCTTCCGCGAAGGCACCCCGCTCCCCCTGAAAGGTAACTCTGACCATATCCGGTTCAGTCGTTGGACCCCCCCACCAGCACCGCCCTTAAGACACCCTCGCTGTCTGTGGTGGTGAGAGCGATTATGCGGTCGTCAGCCTGGAGCACTGTATTGCCGCTGGGCACCTGTGGCTTCTGACCGTTTCTTATCAACAGCGCCAGCACGGTATCAGCAGGCAAGGGCAGGTCCTTGATCGCCTTACCTACTGACCTGGCACCCTTAAGCACCTTGACCTCCACCACCTCCATCTTACCCTCGCCCATACTCAACAGATGGACCAACGGATGTGTGGGTAATTTCTCCTCTATATGCTCCAGAATCACGTTGGTCACGCCGACCGGACAGTCCACACCCAGCTTTTTAAAGATCTCCTCGTTCTTGGGGTCATTCACCCTGGCTATGGTACGCGGTACCCCGAACTTGTATTTCGCCACCTGACACGCCACTAGATTGTCTTCGTCCTCGTTGGTAGCCGCTATAAAGACATCGGCCCTTGAAGCCCCGGCCTCAGCGAGCACAGCCACTTCACAGCCATCACCCCTCATGCAGACGCTGCCAAGCTCGTCCTCAAACTTCTCGCACTTGCTAGGGTCCTTGTCCAGCACCAGCACCTCATGTCCCTCTCTTAACAGCACCTTACACAGACTGTAGCCGACGCTGCCTCCACCGACAATTATTATGTACATCCTATCCTAACCTCACTCATGAAATAATTTTCTCCTTTAGCATCTCGGCAAATATCGTAGTCGGGCTTAATGCATCAAGCCCGAGCGCCTCATAGACATCCTTGCGCAGCGGGTCATATATCCGACAGACAACTTTAGGTACGTTGAAAATCTGCTTGGCGATCTGGGCAGCCATCACATTGCGATTGTCCCCCTGGGTCACCGCCACAAAGGCATCAGCACGCTCAATATCCGCCTTCTTCAGCATCTCGAGGTCGGTCCCATCGCCAACAAGAGCAGTGCCGCTAAAGCTCGGCGGCAAACGCCTGAAACTGTGGGCGTCTATATCAAGTACAGTGACATCGTGTCCCTCAGCATCCAGCAGGCTGGCTAGTTGGGCACCGACCCGCCCACAACCCATAATAATCACCTTCATGAGACCGCTCTCCTCAAGAGGTATTCTCCCGGTACAATAATACCCGGCAGGGGGCTTCCTCCAGTACATATGGGATCACCCTGCCCAGGTTAAACAGACCGAAGCGCTTTTTGTAGCCAAACCCCATCACTATCAGGTCCACGTCTTTTTCCACAGCCTCATCCACTATAGCGGGACCAACGTCCCGCGCCTGAACCAGCTCGGTCTCCACCTCGTAGTCACGCTCAGCGGCAATCTCTTCAGCGCGGCTTAACGCCTTTTCCGCTTTCTCCATCTCCGGCTCAACGGTAGCGTCCAGAGGCAGGCTGCGCTTCACCTCAATAACATAAAGCACATAGACTTTGGCTTTGGCTTTCTTTGCCAGGTCGCAGGCCAACTTAACTGTCTCTACATCGCTGTCCTTGCCGTTCACCGCGACCAGCATTCTCTCCAGTTTCATAATCTACGACACTCGTCTACTATTATAGTTTCGCCTGTGTGTCAGCGCAATCGTGTTTGCTACCTCGACCTGAAGAAGTCAGCCTATTTCACTGCCCTGGTCGAAGAAACCTTTCTCTGCCAGCGGAACAGGAAATATATACCCAGTCCCAGCCCCATCCAGCCAAAACCGACCCAGCGGCTGTACTCCTGCATAATCACCACTATAGCCCATATGACCGCCGTGCCCAGAAGCCCAATCACCGCACTTACCGGGAACTCCACACCTCTAAAGCGAATATTCCAGCCAACTTTAAACGGTCTCTCCGCCTTCGGCATCTTCCAACGCAATGCCAGGATGGAAAGATGGGCTAAGGCGAAAGACAACATGGAGCCGAAAGCATAAAGACCACCTAGCGATTCAAACAAGTCCGAGCGGAAGAATCCGGGCACCTGCAAAAGGACCGCTACCATGGTGAAGACGACGATGGACATATAAGGCGTCTTAAAACGAGGGTGCACCTTCCCCATAACGCCAGGTACAAGATTAAACCTTCCCAGAGAGAATGCCAGCCTCGAAATCCCCAATAGCCCGGCGTTGGTGGCAATGAACAAAATGGTCGCTGCCAGTACAGCCACAAGCACAGGGAGTGAGAACCGCAGCACGTCCAAAAACCAGCTGGCCAGGAAGAACTGTATCGGGTCGGAAAATAACCTCGCCGCTATCTCATCAGGGACAATAGTCGCTGAGACATTATGGGCTATGCCTGCTATCGGGTCGGTCGCCCACTCAGAAGCCAACTCAGAGGGCGTCATCGCTGAAAAAGCGGAAACGGATACACCGCTAAAGATAAGCAATACTACCACAATCATCAACATGTAAGCCCGAGGCGCACGCACCTGTGGACGTTTGGTCTCCTCAGCCATCTGGGACACCGTCTCCACGCCGGTGAAGGCAATAGCTGCAATGGCTATACCGAAGATCAGATTGGCAGTTGAAGGCCAGTAGCCAGTGACCCGCTGACAGAAGACCGCCGGCTGGAAAAGCAGCACCAGGGCCAGGACGATGATCAGCAACTGAGTGGCAATATCCAGAATGGCCAGCCAGACATTAACCTGGGAAGACTCCCTAACACCAATAACATTGACCAACATGAGCAACAACACAATGCCCATAGCCACCCCGGTGTGGGCTAAAGGTGATGTCTTCAAAGGTTCCCAGAAGAGTCCCAGGTAAGACGGTATGGTGTAAGCCGAGATCGAAATGGTGACGATGTAGCTGAACATAAGGGCCCAGCCGGCGATGAATCCCATCAGGTCGTTAAACCCGTGGCGGGCGAAGCTAGCAGAGCCGCCAGCTTCGGGGAACATGGCTGTACCTTCAGCATAGGTCAGAGCGGTAAAGATGAACAGGATACCAGCTATCCCCAAGACTACCGGGGTGGCACCTCCAGCCACCAGTGCCACCAGGCCCAAAGCATAATAGATGGACGAACCTACATTGCCGTAGCCTGCACTGAACAGCCCGGAAACACCGAGAACACGCCTTAATGGGTGTGGGCTCACCCGGGGGCGGCGGACGAACTTGTCACCTAGCTTGGGCTGCCAACTATTCGCCACAGAATTTCTTATTTTTAATGGCGAATTGTAAACCTGTCTGTGGCCTTTGTCAATAGCACACGCAGTAAGCTATAATAACGCTTGTAACCCCGTGGTGAGCGTAGCCGAGTGGTTTAAGGCGTCAGGTTGTGGCCCTGAAGAACGAGGGTTCGAATCCCTCCGCTCACCCCACCTGCTGTTACTTTGCCCGGTACCTTGTGCAGTCCGTGCGCCTATAGCTCAGCGGACCAGAGCACCGGTCTTCGGAACCGGGGGTCGTGGGTTCGAATCCCTCTAGGCGCGCCACCTGTTTTACCCTCTGTTGCAAACATTTTGCCGACATTACTGTTAGCCAAGCAGCCACAAAAGGGCCGGGCCAGGCCGAATTCCACCAGCAAGCCCCCCGCTAGAGAATGCATCACTGACTGAACCAACGAGCTAAGTCCGCGGAGCGACAGATACACCTGTGAACCGCAGCAGACCTGAAAATACCAGCCCTGCAACCAGCGGTGAAAAGGCCCGGGCCAAAAAACCGGAAGCCTGGTTTTTGTATCTTTTGACAAAAAGTGTTGGGATTGTCAGATACGAACTAGCCCATTTTCTTGAGGGGCTCTTGTCCTTCTACAATAGCTATTTCCTCTTCGGTAAGCCCGTAGAGCCTGTAGACTATCCGGTCAATGAGGTCATCGGTCGCTTTTATCCGGGCTTTGAGAGGAGTGATGGCATTGACCGCCGCCGAGAATTCGCTGGCTATTGTATCCCGGATACCGGACGGGCACGGGCTAGGGACAACCTTGTTCTTTTTGAGCACGTCCAGCAGGTCTTCGAGATTGCCGTTATGAAAATCTTTAATCCTGGTCTTGTTTTTCTGGTCCTCAACAGAGCCTTTGAGTATTTCCTTTTCCAGCCAGGATAAAAACTCCTTAATCCTGGACTGTTTTTCTTTGTTGAGCCGGGTCATTTCCTCGGCGAGGAAAGCCAGCAAATCGTGCACGACGTCTGATTTTTCATGCTCCATGTCCGGCGTCCCGTCCGCTTTCTGCGGCAGGCATTCACCTACGAAAGTTAGAACTTCGCCCCAGTCGTGGCTCATCAGGTATTGCTGGTACAGGTTTTTACCCTTTTCCAGCAGTTGCTTGCGTTCGTTCTTATGAGTGGTGAAGTTAATACGGCGGATAGGGAGTGCTCGCACTTCATCCCCTGATACATGATTATTAGTACTCGTGGCTTTGAAGCGCCAGTTCAACAGCTTCGAATTTAGGATGCCAAGCAAATAATAACGCTCGGCCTTGAAATTACATAGGTAGTTTACTGTGTGCCCCAGAAATACGTCTTGCGGGACAAATGCACAGTTCAGGCGCCTCTCCAGTTGCATATTAGCTACTTCTTGAAAGGCTATGCGCTCTTGAAGATGGTGTTGAGCCTTGACAGATTCACCTGCCTTAGAGATGTACTTTTTCTTATCAATCCAGCCTTCTTCGCCAGGTACCCTATCTAGCCTAGCCACATATCTTTCTAGATGGTCACCACGTATAAGGAGAGTGCCTGTGTCAGCTTTACTCAAACAATCGGCAAAGACGGTCAGATTCACCTCACCTTGGTATATTTCAGCTAAGCCCGTGTCATTCGGTGGAACCAATGCAGTCCACTTATGAATCTTGCCTAATATGCTCCACCCAGATTGCGGTACGGATGGTATGCTGAAATCGGTACTATCAATCGCCTTAAGCACATCTATTGGAATGGTGAAAGATTTGGAATTCTGAAGGTCTTCAGCGTCCATCAAATCTGTAACCAACGAGACGGTCAGAACACCGCGTCCCTGTTTTGTAATCAGGATACACACGGACTGTATAACATCTTCAAAGACACGGGCGCTTTCAGGAAATACATAAAAGCTCGCTTTCTCTGATTTTTCTAGCACGAGTCTTCTTAGGAGTGCAGCGCTTTGGTCAGCCAGAATAGTGGCGGGAATAATAAAGCCGAAATGCGCGGTTGGCCGTAGCAGTGAATATGCCTTTTCCACCATTAAGCGATATAGGTTTTGTTTTCCCTTTGCCACTCTCGAAATCTCGGAGAAGAACTCCATCTGCTGTTCCAGAGCCGAATCTTTTGTTTCCTTTACTGAGAGAACCTCATACGGCGGATTCCCTATGACGGCGTCAAAGCCGGCGTTGGGTTTGCGGTTGCCTTTGACATCGTAAAAGACTTCCGGGAACTCAAGCTCCCAGTGGAAAAAGCGTTTGTCCTCGGCCATGGCTATCGCCTTTTGAACGCTCTCGTTTTGCAGCAAATTCTCCCACTCGGGTTCCGGCGACTGCAGGTTCTCTACCAGCTTATTGTATGTATCCCAGGCAACATTATTGCCAAAGTAGGTGCTTACCCACAGGTCGGCCAGGATGCGGAAACGTCGCATATTATACTCAAAATCACGTTCCCACTTCTCTTTGTTATGGACGTCCTCCAGAGTTTCGGTGGGTAGCTGGGCAATCAGCGCCCGGTTCTGTAGCAGGTCATAAAGCTTCTTGTTGAAAGCCTCCTGGAAAAGCCCCAGCTGCACCGGCGCCCGGCTGAGGTCAACCGGTTTACCCCGCCTAGGCTTTGCTTTGGGTATCTCATCAAGGTCGGACACCCTGGCGCCAATAAGACTGTTGCCTACACGGAGGTGGTGATTGAGGAAGGAAAGGGGCTTGGATTTGGCCATAGTTTTTAGCCACAGCGTCAGCTTGGCAAGCTCAACGGCGAGGGGATTCAGGTCAACCCCGTAGATACAGCTTTCCACCACCCGGCGGCGGTAATAGGTAAGCTCTGAGTCCTCGCCGATTTCGCCTGGCGGTTTGATGAATGGGTCGGTGGTGATAGCCTCGGCAAGGTAATCGGTAGCCCTTGCCAGGAAATGCCCACTGCCCATGGCCGGGTCGAGCACCTTCAAGGATAGGTACGGTTCAAGGAGCCTCTCACGCTCCTCGGCAATCGCCCGGTCGTACTTCTCCGTCGGTTCGAGACCCTGTTTCTGCTCTTTCAGCTTTTCCCACTTGGCAACAGCTTTATCAACCTCCGGCTTGAGTGCTTTGACCTTTTCGTGTGCTTCCTTGGTCAGCGGGTCGAGTGTGTTCTCCACGATATAGTTGACGATGTATTCCGGAGTGTAATAGGAACCACTGGCTTTCCGCTCCCCCCTGTCATTAGCCAGATATAGCTCGCCTTTCTTGTAGGCTACCTTCTTTTCGGGATGTTTATCAGCCGGGGCATATTTTGTACTGCCCTTCTCTTTGATAATTACCAGGTCAGAGTCGGCTATCCGCGGTTTAAACTCTAGCAGACCCTCATAGATGCTACCCAGGTGCCGCTCGCTGAGGGTGTTGTAATCTACCGCGACCTCTCGCCCCAGCTTTTTGTCCTGAATCCGTGCCAGCTGGTGAATAGCTTTGACTAAAAAGGTATCGGCAATGGCATACTTTTCAAGGAATTGATGCTCTTCAGGGTTAAAAAGCCCGCCGTTATACTCGGGCACGCCCAGGTCGGGGTCGCCTTCATTTATCAGCTTGAATAAGTCCCTGGCGCGATTGTAATAAACGGTTGACTTCGTGCTAAGCTGATATCCTTTAGCCAGAGCCTCGTCGATCTCCTGTGCCAGCCTGTGGAGACTGTATTTATCACGGTAGGTCTGGTTTGCGGTCAGAGGCAGCAGGTCTCTCGCCTCAGCGTAGAAAACGAAGAGCAAGCGGTAAAGGAGGGTCAGGGAATTATCATATATATCTCTCAAAGTCTGCCCAGTAAGCTGGTCAGGCGAAAAACCAGCGGCGAAGCCACGGCACAGGAGTTCCACCACTTCATAGGCACGCTCTTTGATGTCGGCTTCAAGCTCTACGGCATACTGGTTGCTGTCTTCGAGCACCCGGTCAAGGAAAGACTTGCCGTCAACCGGGACTAAAGCCGCCTTGCGGAAAAAGAGGTAAAAATATTTGAGGGCCCGTTCAGGGGCTTTAAGAAGCTGGACAAGGTCGACCTGGTAATAATTGCCTAAAGGTAGATGCGACTTGGCACAGTATAACCGCCAGAGCCTCACGTTAGTAAGAATACCCCAGGTCTGTTTCGTTCCAACGAGGTACTGGTGTATCTGAAAAGAGGGATTCTGATTGGTAAAGGTATCCCGGGGGCTGGTCTTGGCTAAATCAAGCTCCCGATCCCAATACTTGGCATCGGCTATGCCAATGCATAGTGTATAATCATTGTTCTTGAGCTTCTCATATGCTTTGTTCTTGGTAGATGGGTCAGGGAACAGGGCATAGTCGGGGCGGTTAGTGTGCTCTCCTATGTGGGTAGGGGCCTGGACGATGTAACTATTGGCATAACCTAAAAGGTCAAGAACCGGCTGGACAAATTCCTTCTCGGTCTGGGCTTCGTTCAAGTTGGGCAATATAGCCTTTGTTGATTCATACAGTGATACTAATTTCTTACGGAACTCGCCTAATTCAATATCGCACTGCCACTCCTCCCACTCGGGCAGACGCGCTTTAAGAAAGTGATCTGAAAATAGTCCACAGTTTACGAACCACGACTCCTGCTGAGATGAGAGTTGTTTACCTTTTTGCTCGCTCATCGGATCGGCCTTCTCCAAAATTCACCCTTAACATCCAGAATTGCCGCTGCCTTCTCTATAAACCTTTCGGCAGAGGCAATGACCGCTTTGGCCCCTTCCTTTGAAAACTCGGCTTCGTAGTCGGCTGCTTCACGCAAGTTCATAGCATTGAGAAAGTCCCGCCCGGTTTGAGCATCCAGTTTGCCTTCTTCAATAAATAGTGCTAAATAGTGCTCTCAGGGCGACAGAAAGACAAAAGTGGCTCTTTTCACGGTAGCCACGGGAGTAAATGAGGGCCCTGGCGACATGAAACATGGCGTAATAGGCTTGAATCGTGGACCATTTGTAGCGCTGGTTTTCATAGCCGGCCTTTGCATCCAGAAAGTCGCTGCGGGCAACCGATAGCTCTTTTGCGACAAGCTCTCTGCCTCCAGGGAAAGAGACGATTTTACCGTTTTCCAAGCATTGCTTAAATTCTTGATTCACTGGCAGCCTTCTCCCACAGGACTATTCCCTGCTCTACTTCTTCAATAAAGGCCTGGTCCGAGCCCTTAACTTCCAGTAGCTCAACGGGTGTCTTAACTACAGCCTGTATATGGATTTCCTCAAATCCTCTGGGAAATTTGAAACTACTGACTATATCCAGGATCCTATCCCTGTTATTTGACACAACGAATAAGTCGAGGTCACTTCTAGAAGTGTCTGTTCCCTTAGCACAGCTTCCATACAGGATTATACGACTGGATGCTTTTTTCAATTCTTCTATCAGGGACTCAATCAGCAACAAATTTACCAGTTTCTTGAGTGCGAGCACAATCGGACTGGAGTGGTCAACAGAGTAAAAATACATTTTCCCCTCTCGTCTTCGTTTGAGCACACCAGCAGAATACAATTCGTTAAGGGCACCATTGGCAGAACTATAGCCTATACCGAGCTTACGAGCAATCTGCCTTTCGTAAAATTCCTTATCTGAAAACTTAGCAAAAAGGCAAAGGACTTTCTGGATCACCGTAAAAATAATATGAGGGCTGAACATTGAAAAAATCGCTCCTCTTAATGAGTATATACTCATTATAATGAGTATTGGGAGTGAAGTCAAGAATGCGTCAACTGATGCTAATGAGTTGGGTATTAAACATTTTTGGACACTGTACGATCTGATCTGTTGCGATTTTGAACCAAGCCCAGGCCTTTTCACTGTACCTCTCCACCCACGGCATTTTTATAGTCTTTCAGCAACCTCGATGTTCCTGGACCAGGCACTGGGGTATAACCAGGCCGAAACAACCCGTCCTGTATGCCACCCCACAGCATGCGCCCGAAGTGCTTTTTTATAGCCCGTAACGCCTGTTAAATTCGTCCACCACCGCCAACAGGTCTTTATCAAGGAGCTCTCTAACCTTAGCCACGATGTATCCGGGGACCTGCTTGTAGTAGGCCTGTGCGATACCTCCGGTCATGCAGGCGAGCGTGTCAGCATCACCACCCAGTGACACTGCCTTTCTAACGGCATCTTCATAGTCCTCCGACTCCAGAAAGGCTATTATCGCTTGAGGCACGGAGCCCTGACAGGTGTCGTCAAATCTATAAGTGGGACGAATCTGGTCTAACGTCCGGCCCAGGTCATATCCGAAATTTTTTTCAATATAGTCCTTTATTTCCTTCTTACTGCTGCCGACCCTTGCCAAGAATATCGCTGAGGCGATTGCCTGGGCACCTTTTATGCCCTCAGGGTGGTTGTGCGTGACTTCGGCGCTTCTTTTTGCCTCTGCTAACATATCTTCCAATGTGCTACAGGCAAACCCTACAGGGCTGACCCGCATTGCAGAACCATTGCCAAAACTGTGGTATGGGAGCAGACTATCCGACCAGAGCCACCTTTTAAACATGCCACCATAGCCAGCATGCGGGAACCGTCTGCCGTATTCCTTGAATGTTCTGGCATAATCCTTTCCGTTCAATATGCAGTCCGCCACAGCCACTGTGAGGACGGTATCATCTGTGAACCTTGAATAAGAGGTGAACAGCTCAAAGTCCGTGGTCTTTGTTCTTCTTCCTTCGTAAGCAGAACCGATTATATCTCCGGCAATAGCCCCAACCATAGGCACACCCCCAGGACCATCTGGAATCGCCTGCAGCCGATGACCAGGCTCTATTATAGTCCGAAATGCCCTGGGGGTTAAGCTTCCTAGCTGGCCCAAACGGATGCCCTCGACATTAGACCCCGCCTGGAGCGGTGATTAAGCATTTGACAGCGGCTGGTGTTATTTCAATTGACAGGGCTAAAAAGCGTATTTTATAATCCAAGGCGACGCTTGGAGCAGGCGGTCCCGTCCCGATGGGGCAGGGATGCAGCCGGGCTGAAAAAGGCAGCGGGTTTTGGGTCCCGCAGGACTAAGTGTTCTGCGGGACTTTTTTATGGACAAAATGGATGTACAGAGAAAAAAGACCAGGGTAGCTGCACTATCAGTCGCCTCTAACAGCCTGCTGGCAATATTTAAGCTCATAGTTGGCGCACTAATCGGTTCGGTTGCCGTCCTTTCCGAAGCTATACATTCGGCTATGGACCTCATCGCGGCGCTCATAGCCTTCTTCGCCGTCAGGATAGCCGGCAGACCGGCTGATGAGGAACACCCCTTCGGACACACCAAAGTCGAAAATATTTCCGCCGCCATTGAAGCCGTGCTGATCTTCGCCGCTGCTATCTGGATAATTTATGAAGCTGTACATAAGCTTTTAAATCCGCAACCTTTGGAAACAATCGGCTGGGGCATCGGCGTCATGCTGGTATCGGTGTGCGCTAACCTGGCGGTGTCCCGACTGCTGTTCAAAGTCGGCAGGGAGACCGACTCCGCAGCCCTGATCGCTGATGGATGGCATCTACGTACAGACGTCTATACCTCGGCAGGGGTCATGGTGGGGCTGGGACTCATCTGGCTTGGCAGATATGCTCTGCCCGGACTCAATCTCGTCTGGCTCGACCCCGCGATAGCCATCGCTGTGGCCATGCTCATCTTTAACCGCGCCTATGACCTGACCAAACACGCCGTGCAGGACCTGCTTGACCGAAGTGTGCCTGTGGAGGAGAAAGAATGGATGCAAAATTATCTTTCTGCCTTATACCCCACGGTGCGCTCTTTCCACCGGCTCCGAACACGTAAGTCCGGTGCCACGCGTTTTATCAATGTGCACCTGGCGTTCGATCCAAAATTGACCGTGAGCGAGGCACACAGCATCGGTGACAGGATAGTGGGTGATTTCAAAGCCCACTTCCCTCACGATGTGGACGTCCTCGTGCACATTGAGCCCTGCGATGGCTCCTGCAGCCCAGCCTGCAGAAGCGGCTGCCTGCTCAGCGAGGAAGAACGGAAGACGGTTGGTGGCTGAGGCACAGGGCAGGGACTGAATGGCGGGTTACTACGGGCTTTCTGCCGCGGTGTTACCGCCCACAGATGTCAGGACATACTGCTATTAAGACTACGGGATGATGTCCATGCCCTTCCAGGCATCAAGCTCCTCACGCCCCGGGGCATATTCCAAGCGACATGGTACATCCAGTATCATGGTTGCCCTTCTCTCTAACGTATACGGCTCCCATTCCGGGATTTCCGGGTGGCTGGGGTTGCCGGTGTGGGCAAAGGCAAGCCAGGCGCCGCTTACAAAATCGACCAGTTGAGGTTTGTCAGGGCGGTCCCCCGTTAGCGGCATGCTTTCCGTAGTGTCGAAAACAAATGGAATTTCAAGGGCATGACAAGCTTTGAAAAGGTAACCTTTGTAGTCGGACTCCCAGGTGAACAGGTACATAAATACCGGAGCTTTCCCCGCCGCCATCTTGCTTTCGACCAGCCTGATGCAGCCCAACCGCCGGTCTTCGCTCAGAATACCGATGTACAGGTCCCAAGGTGTGGCGCCGGGACGTGTTTTTCGGTACACATTTAATATGCCCTCGTACCTATCACCAAGTCTCGCTTTTAACCGTTCGACCAGCTCCTCTTCTGTAAGCCGGCGCCGCCTCGGGTCCCTTGCCACAAATATTGCCATTTCATCCCTGTTGGTCCCGATGATGATGGGTACGTCGTTGAGGTAAGGGGAGGCTTGCGGGATAAATGGATTGGCTGGCAGGTAACGACCGTCCACGACAGGGGAGAAGCTCATCAGGCTGCCCGGCGCTTCAACGTCCGGACGTACTTGGGTACGAAGCGGCAGCGATATTACTGCTTCTAGTAGCTGCTGGGCTGGCAAGTTTTGTAGTTTTTCGATTTCGTTTTTCTTGATTTCCAATTTTTGCAGCAGACGTTCTGCCACCTCAGAAGCGGTGGCACGTGGCATGCCGCGTAACGCCGGGCTGCTCTGGATAATGCCTTTGTGGAATAGCCCCCTGGCCGAAGGCATGGTCAATAACAGGCTTACCTTTCTGCCACCGCCCGATTCGCCGAAGATGGTCACATTGTTCGGGTCACCACCGAATGCCTCTATATTATCACGGACCCATTGTAACGCCAGCACTATGTCCAGCATTCCTGCCATTCCCGAACCGGCGAATCTCTCACCGGCGATATCCTCAAGATGCAAAAAGCCGAAGACGTTCAGGCGGTGGTTGATGGTGAGTACCACCACGTCACCACGTCTAGCGAGATTCGTGCCGTTGTATAGTGGAGATGAGCCTGAACCGGCGGCAAATCCACCACCATGCAACCAAACCATTACCGGGCGTTTTTTGTGGTCGCCGACGGCGGGTGTCCAGATGTTGAGCACCAGGCAATCTTCGCCCTGGGGTAAAGCCTGGGCATCTCCTGAAGTTAGGTCCTCGGCCGACTGTCTCGGTTGCGGACAGCTCGGCCCGAATTTAAGCGCGTCACGCACGCCGGCCCAGGGCTCCGGTGGCACCGGAGGCAGGAAACGGCGATGACCGCCGGTGGAGGCACCATAGGGGATGCCCTTGAAAACAAGGATGTCCCTCTCCCTGGTACCGCGTACCTTCCCCGCAGTTGTGTTGACAATTACATCGCTCATTTCACCATCCTCTTTCTCGCTTTTTTTAACGGCGTATAGGCATGCCTTCCCAGGCATCGAGTTCCTCACGCCCCGGGTCATACTCCAAACGGCAGGGTACATCAAATATCATCGTCGCCCGCTTCTCCAGCGTATACGGCTGCCACTCCGGGATTCCTGGGTGGCTGGGGTTTCCTCCCCGGGAAAAGGCGATCCAGGCTTCGCTCATAGCCGCCGCCAGCAGGTATTTTTCGGGCTGGTCACCGGCCAGGGGTACATCATCAGTGTTGTCAAAGACGAAAGCAATCTCGGTGCCATGCCCCGCTTTAAACAATCCGCCCAGGAAATTAGAAACATAGGTAAAAAGATACATGTAGAGCGGCGCGCTCCCGCCCTGCAATTTGCGCTCCGTAAGGCGTATTGTCGCCCGGCGGAAAGCCTCACTGGTTATGCCTATATACAAGTCCCAGGGGGTGTCATTGGGCCGCGTCTTCTTGTAAATACCAAGTATATGGTCCAGTTTTTCACCCAGCATCGGGGCCAGTCTCTGCCGCAACTCCTCTTCTGTTAGCCTGCGGCGGCGTGGGTCTGCAGCTACATAGGTAGCATTCTCATCGCGGGCGGTACCGAGTATCAGAGGAATGTCTGCCGCAGTTGGTGCTGCTATGGGGTCGAAGGGGTGGGCCGGTAAATAATACCCGTCGACCACCGGCTGCAGCAGCATTAAGTCATTCATTACCCTGCCTGTGAGGTTAACCCTGGACTTCTGCGACACATTGTTGGCTGCCAGTAGCAATTCCTGTGCTGGCATCTGCTGTAGTCTGTCTATTTCATTTGCCTTAATACCAAGCTTCCACAGCAGGCGCTCGGCATAGTCCGTAGCATCTTTAGGCTCGACGCCGCGGATCGCCGGTCCGCTCTGAATAATAGAACGATGGAACAGTCCTTTTGCCGCAGGCATACCCATCAAAAAGCTTACCTTGGCGCCACCACCCGACTGACCGAATATCGTCACGTTTTCAGGATCACCACCAAAGAACTCAATGTTATCTTTAATCCATTTCAGAGCGAGGACGATATCCAGCTCACCAGCGATGCCCGACCCTTTAAATTCTTGACCGGCTATTTCTTCAAGGTAAAGGTAACCGAAGACATTGAGGCGGTGGTTAACGGAAACGACCACAATGTTGCCGCGCCTTGACAGGTTGGCGCCATTATACATGGTCTCCGAAGAGGCACCGGCATAATGACCACGACCGTGCAACCATACCATCACCGGACGTTTCCCACCGTCGTTTATTCCCGGTGTCCAGACATTCAAGGTCAGGCAATTTTCGCTCTGCGGCAGGTACCTAATATGTCCTTCCGATCGTGGGTTTGTGTAAGGTCTTGATTCATCCACCAGGTGTCCTAGCTGCGGGCAGATCGGCCCGTAGTCACCGGCATAACGAATGCCCGACCATGGTTCAACAGGTTTTGGTGGTAAAAACCTTCGGTTGCCGCCAGTGGGCGCACCGTAGGGGATGCCCTTGAACGATAGGACGCCCCGTTCCCTCATTCCGCAAACCTTTCCTGCTCTGGTCTCAGCAATCATCTCTTCCATTTTTGCTCCTGCTCAGGTTTTTTGACCCCACCTATGCGCTACGAAAGTTAGACCGTTCCAAATCTTGCTCACCTCAAGGGGCATACCAAGTTGGCTAGACCGCTGGGAGGGCCTCAGGCAACTTTTTATGCAGCCTTGAAATCCAAAAGTTGCTAAATTTTAGCATAACATCCACCGTTTTGGGTGTGGGGATACACTATCTTTTTTCTGACCGCTCATATTCAACCGTACCATCTGGGAGAACAGTCAAGTCCCGTTGACATCCAGCAACGGGTGGGGCTTCGTTATCTCTTTCGCTCCACCTACGCCGGTCCACCTACTATGGCCGTTACAGTTTAAACTGTCCCCTGAAATAGGTATCCCTCACGCTTCTTGCCTTTGTCTCCGCCCAAGATTGCAGCCCCATCTTTTTGATCAGGCACAGGTTAAACACCTTGGTATTGTGAGGCCTTTCTGCTGCCTTATCGGCATAAGGGTGAAGATGATCGCAGGGGAAATCCGGGCAATCACAGCAGAAATCAAGCCCCTTTTTCTGGATACATTTGTACACATTGCAGGGTTCGGTCATGCCTAAGAAACCGATCGTCCCGCCCTCGTCCCGGCACCCCCGACAGACCACCCGCTCCACCGGGACATTCAAGTTCCGGGCGACGGCTGCCCTGAGGCGCTCGTTGTCCTTTGCCAGATATACAGGGCAGTTAAAACAGTCCAGCCCACACGGGGCGGTCATCCGTTGATAGTCCATGATGCCTCCTTATTTTTTAGATTTGGGTAGACCCGGAAGGGACCAGGGACTTACTTTACAAAACCCTGGGCTTTCAGCAGCTCGGCTATCAGGATGGCACCGCCAGCGGCGCCGCGTATGGTGTTGTGGTGCAGACCGACGAAGCGGTAATCAAACACATTGCACCTGCGCAGCCTGCCCACCGTGACCGTCATCCCCCTCCCCGTGTTCCTGTCCTTCTGCGGCTGGGGGCGATCAACTTCAGTGCGGTAGACCAGCGGTGGGATCGGTGCCGACGGTAATTTCAGTTCCTGTGGCAGCGCGGTGAAGTTCTGCCAGATAGAAATGATTTCATCCATCTCCGGTTTTTTGCCGGCGAACTGCAGGCTCACGCAGGCAGTGTGCCCGTCGCACACCGGGACACGGTTGCAGTGGGCCGAAATCTTAATGCTTTCGTTAGGCACAAATTTTCCATTCTCTATTCTGCCGAATATCTTTTTGGGCTCCACCTCAGACTTTTCCTCCTCGCCGGAGATGTACGGGATGATGTTGTCCACCATATCGATGGAGGCCGGACCAGGATAGCCCGCCCCAGACACCGCCTGCAGGGTGGTGACGATCATTTTGTCTACAGTATAGCCAGCCTTCATCAGGGCGTAGACGGGCAACATATAGCTCTGAATGCTGCAATTGGGCTTGACCACGATAAACCCCTTGCTCCAGCCGTGGTTCCTCTGCTGCTCGGGGATGATGTTAAGGTGGTCAGCGTTTATCTCCGGGATGACCATGGGTACATCTTCAGTATGACGGTGGGCAGAGTTATTGGAGACCACGGCAAAGCCTTTGCCAGCATACCTCGCCTCCATCTCAATGATCGCCTGCTTGTCCATCTCTACCGCAGAGAACACCAGACTGCATTTCCCCACCGCCCTGTCCACATCGCTGGCATCCTCCACCACAATGTCCCTGACCTTTTCCGGGATCTCCTCCCGCATATGCCAGCGCCCGGCCACGGCATCGCAATATTTCTTTCCCGCCGAGCTTGCCGACGCCGCCAGATACACCACTTCGAACCAGGGGTGGTCTTTCAGCAGTACCACAAAGTTCTGTCCCACCATCCCGGTAGCCCCGATTACTCCCACTTTAATTTTCTCTTGCATATGAAACCTCCGCGCCAAAAGCCTAAAGCTGTACAGAAAATTATAACAAGTTACCGACGCTCCCAGTTAATCGAGACTGCTTGGACAATTCACACATAGCATGCGCCGCCAAAGACCACCAGGCACGCGATGTACGATGGGAGACCTGCACCGGGGCAATAAATGCCGAAGTCGAGGGGAAAGTCAATTCTAGTCTTGTTATTAGAAAGAACACAGCCTGTGGACACCACCGACGATAAAAAGCTAGAATGGAAGGCCTGAGAATAAAGCCAAAAATGGGCTACATCGTTTCCTGGAGCGGCGGTAAAGACAGTTGCCTTGCCTGCTATGAAGCCATGAGGCAGGGATATCAGGTATCACATCTGGTGAACTTTATCTCCAGGGAGTACCGCAGAGTAAGCTTCCATGGAACGGAAGCCAGGCTCATCCAGTTGCAGAGTTATTCTCTGGGCATCCCGCTGGTGCAACAAGAAACATCCTGGGACGACTATGAGCCAGCCTTCAAGGAGGCGGTAAGAAGCCTCATCCCCGAAGGTGTCGAAGGTATGGTGTTCGGCGATATATACCTGGAAGAGCACAAGGCATGGGTGGAAAGGGTGTGCGGAGAACTGGGCATCAGGGCACTGGAGCCACTATGGGGTAAATCGCCTGAGGAGGTGCTCGACCGTTTTATCAACAGCGGCTTTGAGGCAGTCATCGTCAGCGCCCAGGCAGACCTCATAGACCCAGATTGGGTCGGGCAGCCCGTGTCCCAGCCCTTTATGGACTACCTCAAAGGTAAAAACATCGACCTCTGCGGTGAGAACGGCGAGTACCACACTCTGGTAACAGGCGGTCCCATCTTCAGCAAGAAGATCAGACTGGTGAAGACAGACAGGGTCTTGAGGGACAACCGCTGGTTTCTGGACACAATCAACTATCACCTTGAGGACTCAGCCGCACCGCCACTATGGTTCAGCGACCTTCCAACGCCTGAATGATGGTAGAGTTAAATAGCGGCAGGTCAGCCGGCTTGCGGGCGGTGATGAGGTTGCCATCACGCACCACAGGTTCGTCCGACCATATGGCACCAGCATTCTTCAGGTCGACCACTATTGAGGGCCAAGAGGTGACCCGCCGTCCCCTGACCACATCGGCGGAGATAAGTAGCTGAGGCCCGTGGCAGATAGCAGCTATCACTTTTCCCTGCTCATAAGCCTGCCTTACCAGGTCTATCATCCGCTGATGTAGCCGCATCTTGTCCGGCGCATAGCCGCCGGGGATGATAATAGCATCGAAATCCTCAGCCCTCACTTTGTCAGCCGGCAGGTCTACTTTCACCGTTGCCCTGCCCCTTTTGCCTTTGTATACGGTGCTGGAACCACTACCAATGATAAGTACCTGCGCGCCAGCCTCCTTCATCGCCTTAAGCGGCTCCATCAGTTCCGAGTCCTCAAAGTCCTGCTCAGCCAGTATAGCTATGCGTTTTCCCTGTAACGCCATTTCTGGTTCATACCTCCACCAGGACCTTATCGCCGTCTACTTTTACATTATAGACAGCTAGCCCTCTCGGGCCCTTCATCGCCTTGCCGATGGCGGACAATGCGCCTGAGCCCTTCAGCCAGCGGACGACATGTCCATCGGTGACATCAAACTGCGAGCCGTGTAAAGGGCAGGTGACCACCATCCCTTCAAGCTTACCCTGCGCCAGCCTGCCGCCCATGTGCGGGCAGCGGCTGGCTGTGGCGTAGAATTTGCTGCCGGATCTGACTACGAGGACTTCCTTGTCGCCCGCCTTGACCTCCTTCATCACCTCCTCGGGAAAATCACTGACCTTGCCCACCGGAATAAACTCGCCCATGTTTTTTCTCCTTAAGCTATTTACCGCAGCCGGCCATCAGCGGCACTCCAGTCTATGTTACGGAAGAAAGCCTCGATGTAGTCCGCCCGCTTGAGACCGTAGTCGAGCATAAAAGCATGCTCGAACACGTCCAGCACCAAGATGGGCACACAGCCGGCGGGATGTCCGACATCATGTTCGTTTATCCACTGGTTGAACAGCTTTCCGGTAAGGCTGTCCTGGTACAGGATGACCCAGCCGATGCCGCGCATGGTGCCGCTGGCCCTGAAATCTTTTTCCCATTCTTCGTAACTCCCGAACTCCTCAGCCAGCTTGCGCGCCAACTTGTTTCCTTTGTCCAATGCCCCTTTCCCGCCGAGGTTGCCGAAGTAATATTCGTGCAACCGCATGCCGTTGAACTCCCAACCCAACCGCCGTTTCAGTTCAGCATATTCCGGCGTTCCCTGTCTGCTTTCCTTAAGCATATTAGCCAGACTTTCCATCAGCCTGTTGGTATTGGTGACATAGCCCTGGTACAGAGTGAAATGGTTCTTCAGTAGTGCCTCGCTGAACCCCTCCATGCCAATTAACTTGCTGTAATCTTTAGCTTCGTAAGCCATACTGTCCTCCTTATGATCTAAGTTTCCACACTTGCTACCAAAAGCGGCAATCTCGAAGCTGGCTCTTTATTTCTTCACTTTATTGAGCAAGTCGGTAAATACATCGGTATGGTACACCTCATGGTCCCTGATGCGCAGCAACAGCTTCTTCAGTTTTTCATCCTTAATTTCTTTAGCCGCCCGGTCGTATTCGGCAGCCACCTTCTTCTCAATCTCGATATCGGCCTGCAGCATAGCCTCGGGCTTGGTGGACTGGTCCACTGCGGTATGCTCGATTCGGGGACTGCCACCGCTACCGACCAGCTCCTCAGCCAGCCAGCCCAGATGCTGCATCTCGTTTATCGCCTGGTCTTCCATCTGTCTTTTGATCTCTTGGTCTTGCGCCATATAGGAGTGGAAGAGGTACTGGAGTATCACGGTATACTCATGCTCAATGCCCCAGTCCAGCACCTGGACAATTTTGTCCTTGCGTTCCCCCCTGAGATCCTTCAGCCCTTCTTTTTGCGCCTTGTCCACAAAGTGCTGGAAGTCGTCCCGGTGGGACTCTTCATCCGAGAGGATGCGCTGGAGCACCAGCTTTATCTTCGGGTCATCGATGGCTTCGATGTGCTCCCGATACATAGCGATGGCATCCTTCTCCAGCAACACGTCCTGTCCCATCCACTCGCTCACCGTCTTACCTTCCATACGCATCTTGCCCCGCTTCAGACTGGGCTTGCCACCGAGCTCGACGATCATCTCAGCCAGCCAGTCAAAGTGGCGCATCTCTTCCCTGGCGATAGCCTCGATCTCACAGGCCAGCTCGCCCTCTCCCATGGCATACGCATGGATGAGGTACTGGATGATAGCACCATGTTCACCTTCAAGATCCTCGTTCAATAGAGCGATGATCTTCTCTTTTTCCATATCTGTCACCTCCTGCTAGACTATTTTTCGTTTTTAGATAGCCCACGGCTATCCCGGGCAAATAGCCCCTTATATGCCTCAGCGGCGCCTTGGCATCTCAGGGGCAAGATACTTCTCCGGGTTCTTGTCGAAAGCTTTTTTGCAGGCTTCGGCGCAGAAGTAATACTTTTTCCCTTTATACTCCGATGTCGCTGCAGCCTCCGACTCCTTTACCTCCATCTTGCAGACCGGGTCAATTGCCATCTGCTCACCTCCTTTCACAGGTATTTCCGTTATCTCTGTTCTTACTGGCCTGAAACCCCTCAGGCGCAGAGAGTTAAGCACCACGGTTATCGAGCTGGCAGCCATAGCTGCAGCCGCGAGAACCGGATTTAAGAAGCCATACTCACCCAAAGCAAAACGGAGCGCCGCCGGTACGCCGCTGCCCTGGAAGACCGGATAGAGCACTCCAGCCGCCACCGGTATCAGCGCCGTATTGTATGCGAACGCCCAGAAGAGGTTCTGTCTGATGGTACGCATAGTGCGCCGGCTCAGGGATATTGCGTTGACGATGCCACGAAGGTCGCCGCTAGCGAGCACTATGTCGCCGGTCTCCACAGCTATGTCGGTTCCGGTGCCTATGGCAATGCCGACATCAGCCTGCGTTAGCGCCGGTGCATCGTTAATCCCGTCGCCCACCATCGCCACTACCTTTCCCTCGTCACGCAGGCGCTGCACCTCGAGGGCCTTGTTCTCCGGAAAGACTTCAGCCAGCACCCGGTCAACGCCCGCCTCGGCGGCAATCGCCCTGGCAGCGCGCCAGTTATCACCGGTGAGCATCGCCACCTCCACCCCCAGCCGGTGCAATGTAGCAACCATCTCTTTAGCCTCGGGCTTCAGCGTATCAGCCAGAGCTATCGCCCCGGCTATCTGGCCATCGACAGCCAGAAAGAGCACCGTTTTTCCCTGTGCCCATAGTTGCTCCGCCACATGGACAACACCGTCCGCTGAAAGCCCTCGTTCCTGCATTAAGGCGAGGTTGCCCACCAGAAGCCGTCTATTCCCCACGGCCGCCTCAACGCCATGACCGGGCATGGCGTTAAAACCAGACACCTCGAGCAGCGGTAGGCCGACTGCAGAGGCGGCTTCAACTATAGCCCGGGCTAGTGGGTGTTCCGAGTTATGCTCCGCCGAGGCCGCCAGCTGCAACACCTCATCCCTGGTGAACGGAGATAAAGGCACTGTATCGGTGACCTCGGGCTTGCCCCTGGTCAGCGTGCCCGTCTTGTCCAGCAGGACAAAATTTACCCTGTGCATTATCTCCAGGGCTTCACCGCTACGGATAAGGATGCCGTTCTCAGCGCCCTTACCGGTGCCCACGACGATGGCTGTAGGCGTAGCCAGCCCCAGTGCGCAAGGACAGGCGATGATGAGCACCGCCACAAAGTTGAGCAGGGCATGCGTCAGAGCTGGTTCCGGTCCTATAAGCGACCAGACGACGAAGGTGATGACCGCTATACCGACCACTGCGGGCACAAAATAGCTGGCGATGACATCTGCCAGACGCTGCACCGGCGCCTTACTCCCCTGCGCCTCCTCGACCATCTTGATGATGCGGGCAAGCATGGTGTCCCTGCCCACCCGCACAGCCTCGAACTGAAAGCTGCCGGTCAAATTAATGGTGCCGCCGATGACGGTATCGCCTGCCTTTTTCTCCACCGGCAGGCTCTCACCGGTTATCATCGATTCATCGACTGTGGAGTAGCCTTGCCTGAGGACGCCGTCCACAGGGACCCGCTCCCCGGGGCGCACCAGGACTATATCACCCACCTGTAGTTCCTCCACCATAACCTCGGTCTCAACCCCGTCCCTGACCACAACCGCCCTGTCCGGTCTGAGACTGACAAGCCTTCTGATCGCTTCCGAAGTCCGTCCTTTAGCCCTGGCTTCGAGAAAGCGCCCCAGCAGGACTAGGGCAACGATCATGGATGAGGTGTCGAAATAGAGCTCAGGCGCCGCTCTGGCGCCTGAGAAAGCTTGGGGGATGACGGCCGCCACCGCGCTGTAGAAATAAGCCGCTGATGTGCCCACGGCGATAAGCGTGTTCATATCAGCCGTCCGGTGCTTGAGCGCACCCCAGGCACCCCGATAGAACTGCCAGCCTGCCCAGAACTGCACCGGAGTAGCCAGCGCCCAGAGAAGATACGGCCTACCCGGGAAATCAGCCCACATCCCCAGCACCATTACAACCGCAGCCAGGACAAGTGCCGGGATTAGCTTGACCTTTAGCCCGCGCGCCTCGTCTACAGCAGCCAGCCCCATGCCCTCAAGCCCGACCTCAGCCCCCAGCTCATAGCCGGCATCGGCAACCGCCCGCTTCAGCTCGGCGGGACTGACATCCCCTTCATATTCCACCAGTGCCGTCCCTGAGGCCAGATTGACATTAGCCGAGACCACACCTGGCATTTCTGCCAGGGCTTTCTCCACCCGGACAACGCAGGAGGCACAGGTCATGCCATATACGCGAAAAACTGACTTCCTGGTAGCCACTTAATCCGTTTCCACCCTGATATCCACCTGTCCGGTATCCGTTACCCCCTTGAGAGATGACACCAGCCCCCGCAGGGTATTTCCTATAACCTCGCCGGTGAACAAATTCAAAGGGATGTCCTGCCCGTTCACCGTCACCCTTACCTCGTCCTTTGTCAGGCTGACATCAAGCTCCCGCAGGTTTTCCGTGCCCTTCAAGGCTGAGACGATAGCCACGGTCACGCGCCCCAGAAGGTCTTCGACGAACCGGTTCATCTCCACCGGCTTATGGTTTACCCGGAGCCTTGCCTTCATTCCGCTCAGATTACTCCATCTTGGGGTTCCAGACCTCCCACACCTTACCTGCCAGCTTCGTACTTGGCTTTAGAGTGGGCTTCCCCGGCTGCCATCCAGAGGGCATGACCTCGCCTGTAGCCTGGTGGTGCTGGTAAGCCTTTATTTGACGCAGCGTTTCAGCAACATTGCGCCCCACCGGTGGCGTCAGGACCTCCATAGCTTGCACGATACCGTTGGGGTCGATGAGAAAGCGCCCCCTCACATTCACCCCGGCTTCCTCGTCATAGACGCCATAGAGCGAACCGATTTTGCCCCCGGGGTCGGAGACCATGGGGAAAGGTACCCCACCCTCCACCATCTTGGAGAGCTCCTCCTCCTGCCAGACCTTATGGGAAAACGGGCTGTCCACACTGATAGAAAGCACTTCCACGCCCAATTTCTGGAACTCAGCATACCTGGCGGCAACTGCCGAAAGCTCCGTCGGTCAGACAAAAGTGAAGTCTCCGGGATAGAAACATAGCATCACCCACTTGCCACGGTAGTCGGAAAGCTTGATGTCCTTTATCCTTCCCTCGTGGTATGCTCGTGCCGTGAAGTCCGGTGCCGGTCTACCCACCTTTATACACATCTTTACCCCCTCCTTGTTTATTTTTATTTTTGCACCACGCCGATCTGCTGGTGCTTCTGTCTCACCATCTCAGCAAGCCCGTCAAGGGCCTTGAAATCGGGCTCGCGTGGATAGCCTTTGACCAGTACCGTAGGTAGCAGCTCCACCTTCAAATTACTCAGCATGCCGGTGAGCTGCTCCACCGTTTTCCCGCCCCAGCCGTAAGAACCGATGATGGAGGCAAACTTCAAATT
The DNA here is from genome assembly GCA_036821185.1 of Chloroflexota bacterium. Taxonomy (GTDB): domain Bacteria; phylum Chloroflexota; class Dehalococcoidia; order GIF9; family UBA5629; genus CALJTV01. Next base: position 96,141 of record DAISKD010000004.1, read on the forward strand.
GGGCCGCAGCGCATTTGTCAGAAATGCTGCATAGGCAGCAGCAGGGTGTGCCCCGCCCAACACTGTGGGCGTACCAATAATTATGGTGGCGGCATCCACCAGCGCCATTGCCAGCTTGCCGATGTCAGTTACCGGCAAGTCGAATTGCTTCACCGTAACCCCCCTCTCTACCAGCGCCCCCACCAGATATGCCACCATCCGCTGTGTGCTGGCATGCATGGACACATACGGCAGCACCACGATGTTCTTCGGCTCATCAAATGCCCAGCTATGGTAGGCTTTGAGGATGAAATCCGGCTTATCGTACATAGGACCATGGCTCGGGGCGATGAGATCGATCTTGTATTCCGCCACCTTTTCCAAGTTTTTCTGGATGGTGGTGCGGAAGGACATCATGATCTCGGCATAGTAGCGCTTAGCCGCTTCATACACCTGCCCCTCATCGGTGACATACAGATCCGCGGTGGCCAAATGAGAGCCAAAGAAGTCACAGGTGAACAGCACTCTTTCTTCCCTCAGGTAGGTGAGCATCGTCTCCGGCCAGTGCACCCAGGGGGCATGGATGAACTCCAGCGTCCTGTCCCCCAGCGAGATGGTAGCTCTGTCCTCCACAGTTATGCACCTCTCCTCAGCCACCATCAGTAAGTCAACCAGCATCCCTTTGCACCTGGGTGTGCACACCACCTTCGCCTCGGGGTACCTCGCCAGCACTGCGGGGATGGCACCAGCGTGGTCCTGTTCAGCATGGTTGGCAATGAGATAATCAAGCCTCCTAATACCCAGCACCTCCAGGTTTTCCAGAAGCACTCTCTCCATGGTGGGGTCAACGGCATCCACCAGGGCCACCTTTTCGCTGCCCTGGATCAAATATGAGTTATAGCTGGTGCCATCGGGTAAAGGTATTAGCGAGTCAAACAGCCTTCTATCCCAGTCCACCGCCCCCACCCAGTAGACGCCACACCTTATCTCCCTCGGTCTCATCTGTCATCTCCTTCCAGAACCGCTTCAGACCGAACGACGTCAGTCTAACAGCCTTTTCTCTCCTTCTATCCTCTTAATATCGGTGATATCCTGAGTCACCTCAAGGCAGCCCAGATATTCACCCGCCCTGGTGCGCACAGCAAAATACCTGATATAAATCAGCCTTCCTTTGAAGTTTATCCAGAACTCGGCCACATCCCTCCTTCCGGCCCGGAAGTCCTCCAGTATCTGATTCACCACATGGACGCTCTTCTGAGGATGGCACTGCTGTACTTTCCGTCCGATTACCGCCTTGGTGCGAGTGAAGATCCTGTCCTTCGACTGGCTGAAATAGCGGACGGTATCGTCCTTATCCACAAAGGTGATGTCCACCGGCAGAGTATTGAGTATCGCCTCAAGTTCCTCCGTGGAGAGGCTTCCGACCTCGAGAGCGACCATGCCCTCCACTTGAGGCGACACCTTCTGGCTAGGCGCACCGGCGGGAGAAACTCTCGCCGCCTCGGGAGTGAAACAGCAATACCCCAGCTCGTCGAACTGCTGTCTGATGTCCTGCCATTCGCCCTTGGTTATCACCTTCAGGGCTGTGGGGAAAAGGATGTTATTCTCCTTGAAGAAATGGCTGGAGAGCATCTCCGCCAGCTCTAGGGATGCCTGGTCAAGCCGTTTGACGAAGTCGGCAAAAGCAGCGCTGTGGACGGTATCAACTACCTGATAAAGCTCCTTTTTTATTGCCCGTATCTTGTCGTGCTCCATCCACATTATCGCCGGCGGCTGGGTGATGCCGTGCTTCTCCAGGAGTGGAAAGAGCACGTTCTCCTCCCTGACGTAGTGGCTCTCCGAGTCTTTAAAATGCTGGACGATGTGCGCTAGCTGCTCCATCTCCGCAAGGGCAATAGTTGAGCCGGCCGCTTCCTTCATCTTTCCAGCCACATCCTTCAGCTTTCCAGCAAACTCGAGGAGCAGCCGGTGTTCCTCCATCAAAATGTGGAGCGGATGGCCCGGTGGCACGGTCAACTTTCCCGCTTCCAGTGATTCCCTCATCACCGCCAGGTGCACGTCGCACAGCCTCTGTATCTCCTCCCGCGGCATGCCCTCCTTGATTAGCTCCTCCTCCACTTGGGCAATATCCACCGGGGTGATCTCCTTCGCCAGCTTGCGGAACTCCGCCTCGACCTCTGTCTGCGAGGCGCCTTCATGTAATCTCTTAAGCAGCCGCCTCAACACCTCACGCTTATTAGTCCCGAACTGTTCGCTCATTCCCATCCCCTATATCTTTTCGAACTGGTCTTTGCTTGCCCCGCACACCGGGCAGACCCAGCTATCGGGCAACTGTTCGAACGGCGTGCCCGGCTTTATGCCGCCGTCGGGGTCGCCCATCTCGGGGTCATAGATATAACCGCACACTGTACATCTGTATTTTGCCATCTTCGGTGGCGCCTCCTTTACTTCAACATAGCTGGGGGCCGTCTTCGGAGTGCTGCCCCGTTTCACCTGGTGGTAATAAGCATAGGTCATCGGCTCGCCCTCTTTAAGCACATCGGCTTCGATCACCTCCCCCAGAAACAGGGTGTGTGTACCACAGTCCATCTGGTTAATCACCCTCGCCTCCAGATAAGCTAGAGTATTCTCCAGCACTATCGGTGCACCGCTGATGCCCAGCCTGTAATTCACTCCCTTCAGCTTGTCCACCTCGCGCCCTGATTTGAAACCGAAGCCGCCGATGAAGCCCAACGGTGTGTCCTGCGACAGCACTGAAGCAGTGAACACCTTGCTACTGGAGATGAACTCGTGGGTCAGGTTCTGTTTGTTTATTGCCACAGCGACGGTCGGTGGCTCTGAAGAGACCTGAAAGAGGGTATTGGCTATCTGACAGTTAAGCTTGCCGTCCTTCTTGGAGCCTATCACATATAGCCCATAGCTCAGTTTATAAAATGCCTTTAAATTCATCGTCCCCCCTTATACTAAAATTTGTTTACATAAGCGTCTTTTCGCTAGCTTCTATCGCACGCTGGACCTCAGCATCCAGTTCAGGAGGCAAGCCCTCGATGCCCGCCCTGAGGAAGCCTCTGACAATGGCTGATGTGGCTTCGTCACGTGTTAGACCGCGGATCATCAGATATTCGATTTCCTCCTCGGCTATCTTGCCCACAGCCGCCTCATGCGAGAGGTCCACACCTGGAATAGTGCCCTTTAGCTCCGGTATGGCATAAATGACCCCTCTCTCGCCGAGTATCAGCCCGCGACATTCCAGGTGCCCTTTAACATCAACCGCACTGCCCTCGATGTACCCCCGGGCAATTATCGTCCCGCCAGTGGTTATCGCCCGCGATATAACCTCGCCTCTGGCACGGGGTGCCTCAAGAAGCACCCTTGAGCCCACATCCATGGTGGAACCGGTGGTGGCGACAAGAATACTGTTGAACCTGACCACGGCATTTTCGCCGACGCATTTGGCTACCGGGTATGTCTGCAACGATCTGACAGGTTTCAGGATGACATAGTTGTTGATGAACACCCCACCTTCTTCCACGATTATCCCGGTACGGGGACGGACGGCTATCTCAGGCGTCCAGTTATGTATCATAGTGAACGTCAATTTAGCGCCACGCTTGACATAGAACTCGGAGACACCGATATGTAGTCCAGGCTCCCCCCTGGGTGCATTGGTGCAACCGGTGATGATGTGCAATTCCGAGCCCTCCTCAGCGATGACGATGTTGTGCACCTTCTGAGCCAGTCTCGCCTTAGAAAGATAGAGACAGGCCTGCACCGGGTAGATAACCTTGCTCCCGGGCAAAGCCCGGATGAAGTAGCCGTTGCTCTGACCAAGCTCCACCTGCGCCGTGTATTTGTCCGTGTCCACCGCCACCGCTTTCCATAGGTAATCAGCTAACCAGTCATAACGCTCCAGCGCCTGCGCGATGCCGATCACCTCCACCCCTTCCTGCTTTGCCAGGCTGTGCACCACCGAGTGGTCCATCTGTATGAACGTCCCGGCGCGCTGGTCGCTGCTCTCCGGCATCACACCCACTTGCACCATCTGCTTTTTCGTCTCCTCGGGTAAAAGCGATAGCTCCTGCTGATAGGGCAATTCCTCGGATACATGCACAAACTGGCCCAAATCAATGTCCTCACCGAAAGCAGCCGGTTTGGCAGCTGCGGCTTTAACTTTCTCCTCCAGACCGTCGGGCTTCTTTACATGGCGCATTTACGGCACTCCTCGTAACCTTTCCTTTTTATCGTCTCCAGTATCTCCAGTGGGTCACCCTCACACACGATGCGCCCGTCAAGGAGCACATAACCAGTACGGGCATGCACATATTCCAGGATATGTCCCGTGTGGGTGATGATCAGCCCTGAATGCTTACGCTCACGCATGGGGTGCCCTTTGTGCAGCAACTCGTTTATCAATTCCCCGATCAGGGCTACATTTACCAGGTCAACTCCAGATTCAGGCTCGTCGAGAAGTATCAGCTCCGGGTTCTGTGCCAAAAGCTGCAAAAGCTCCGACCGCTTGGTCTCCCCACCGGAGAAACCAAGATTGACCTCCCTGTCAAGAAACTCCACCAGATTTGCCTTCTGCGCCAGTCTGACGATGGCTTCTTCGCTGGCACGCTCCCACATGCAGGCGGCTATCATGTCCTTGGTCTTCACCCCACGCACCACCGGCGGCTTCTGCAGCGCCAGCCCGATCCCCAGTCGCGCCCGCTCATCCACCGACAAGTCCTTGATGTCCCTGCCTTTGAACCAGATGCCACCTCTGGCGACACGGTACCTGGGCAGCCCCATTATTGCCATAAGCAGGGTGGTCTTGCCGCTACCGTTGGGCCCGAAGAGGACATGCGTCTCGCCTGGCTTAATGGTCAAATTCACACGATGCAGTATCTCCTTACCCCCAACCTCAACCGCCAGGTCTTTTATTTCCAGCAGGTTATCTGTGTCCATCATACCTCCTTAGCCACCGTCCAGGGAATGATGTTCCATCTTGCGGAACCAGCCCGCTGGGTCAATTAAATATTCACGGTAGTCCACAAGCGCCAGATAATGTCCCCGCTCCTCGGCTGCCAGTGCCGAATAGAATTCCCTGGCCACCTTCGGTAGGTCTTTCCGGCTCTGGCCTTCATAATAATGCTGTGTTTTCAGCTCCATTTCCATAGCCTTGTCTATAGCATCGAGCTCCCTGCTAGCAACAGCTGTCCTTTTCTCAGCTTTACGGAACAGGCTTACCCAGCCTTTCCCTGCCTCGGGATTGACCTCAGTCTGAGGCCAGCCCCTGTCCCTTCTCAATGATTCATATATCTGCTCAAACTTCCGTCGGTGCTTGTCCTCTTCGCCAGCAAGCCATTCAAACAGCTCGCTCCCAAGCCTATCGCTGGCTTCCTTACTGGCGTTCAAATAATACTCTTTTCCTTCGGTCTCCATCTTGATAGCAAATTGTAATGCTTCCAGAACTACGCCCTGTTCTTCCGTCATCTCAAATATTCTCCTTTACACCAACTTACGCACAAATGCCCGATAGATACCGCCTTCCTCCTCAATACCCAAGAACTCATTGCCCGTCATCTTGCACCAGTTGGGCATATCCTCCTTTATCCCTTTATCGTCCGCTAGCACCTCAAGTATCTGTCCCACCATCATCTCCTTCATTTTTCTGGCGGTATGCGCTATCGGCATGGGGCAATAAAGCCCCACGCAATCGAGAACCTCGTCTGCTTTAATTTTTTTAACTTCGCTGTCTTGCATGCCTACCTCACCTTACTCTAGCTGACCGCCGCACTTGGGGCAGGTAACCGCACTCTTCTCCAGAACAGTCACCCCGCACCTTACGCAGCAACTGAAGACCACGCCGCACGCCCGGCAAAAGGGCATGTGGGCAACGACCAGCTCCTCCTCGCAGTAGGGGCAAAGACACCTTTTCTGCTCAACTTTCTTCTGTTTCTTCATGCTCTTCCTCCTCCAGTCCTTCGAGCTTTAGCCCGTTTTTCGTGGCATAATCTTTGATCGCCTTGCGTAGCGCCTGTGCCCCAAGGTTGGAGCAGTGGTACTTGTTTTTGGGCAGACCACCCAGCTCTTGGGCTACCAAACTGGGCGTTATCTTCAGAGCTTCCTCCAGAGTTTTTCCCTGCGCCATCTCGCTCACCATGCTGGAAACGGCTATAGCAGCACCACAGCCAAAGGTCTGAAACTTTACGTCCTCAAGACGGTTATCCTTCACCTTGATATAGAAAGTCATCATATCGCCACATACCGGATTGCCTACCTCACCGACGCCGTCGGCATCTTTAATTTCACCCACGTTACGCGGGTTCATAAAATGGTCCATCACCTTTTCGCTGTACATCGGCATGGCCGCCTCACCCCCTTTGTCCTTTCACAAATCTGGCATATAACGGCGACATCTGTCTCAGTCTCGCCACTACCGGCGGCAGTTTCTCCAAAACATACTTTATGTCTTCATCACTATTGTCAAGCCCAACGCTGAAAACAAGCGAACCTTGAGCCACTTCATGCGGTATACCCATCGCTATGAGGACGTGTGAAGCTTTGAGCGCCCTGGATGTGCATGCCGACCCACTAGAGACAGCGATGCCTTCGTTATTAAGCAGCATTAGCATAGCCTCGCCTTCAATAAATTGGACGCAGAAGCTGGCATGGTGTGGCAGACGCTGTTGAGGATGTCCCGTCAGGATAACATGCTCCACGGACGAAAGGACGCCGTTAATCAGCTTGTCACGGAGTTGTTGCAGTCTCTGAAGGCGCTGGCCCATCTCGCTTTGCGCCAGCTCAGCAGCCTTGCCCATACCCACTATCGCCGGCACGTTCTCGGTCCCTGGCCGACGCCCGCCCTCCTGAACGCCGCCATCCATCAAAGGAATAAGTCGAACGCCCTTTCTCAGCCACAGGGCAGCAGCCCCTTTAGGACCATAGAACTGATTAGCTGCTAGGCTCAGTGCGTCCACCCCCAATTGCGTTACATCTACAGGGATATTTCCGGTACTTGCCACCGCATCAGTGTGGAACAACGCTCCTGCCCTTTTTACCACTCTGGCAATCTCAGCTATCGGCTGGATGGTACCCACTTCGCTGTTAGCATGCATGACTGATACCAGAACCGTATCTTTCCTGATGCTTTTGGCTACCTCGTCAGGGTCAACCAGCCCATACTTGTCCACAGGCACCACTGTGACCTCAAATCCAGACTTTTCCAGTGTTCGCGCCGCATGTAGCACGGAGAAGTGCTCTATCGCAGAGACCACGATGTGCTTCCCTTTTGTCGCCTGTCCCTGGGCTATTCCTTTGATCGCCAGATTGTTGGCCTCGGTACCACTGGAGGTGAAAATTATCCCCTCCGCTGACCCGTTTATCAACGCTGCCAACTGCTCCCGTGCTCGTTCCACACCCTCCCGAGCATTGTCTCCCCAAGAGTGGGGCGACTGTGGATTGCCAAAGACACCCTTGAAATAAGGGAGCATCGCCTCCAGCACTTCAGGTATTACCGGCGTGGTGGCCATATGGTCGAGATAGACTTCGCGTTTGGCTGACATTTATTTTCTCAGAACTTTTTAAACTTGGCCTTCACTGCCCCGCACACCGGGCATCTCTCCGGTGCCTCACCTTCCACCGTATAGCCGCAAACACTGCAAATGAACACATCACCCAGTCCGATGTCGCTGCCGCTTTCCACCGCCTGTTTAGCCTTCTGGTACATACCGGCATGTATCTTTTCTGCCTCAAGGGCAAAATTCACGCTCTGCAATGCCCGCCTCTCTTCCTGAAGCTCCGCCACAGCCTTGTAAGTCGGATACATCTCGTCCACTTCAAAGTTCTCACCGTCTATCGCCGCCTGCAAGTTCGTTGAGGTACTCCCTACCAATCCGAGAGCGTTAAGATGGTTAGCAGCGTGCACTTGCTCAGCATAGGCAATAGCCCGGAAAAGCCTAGCCACATTTGGTCTAGCCTCCTCCTCAGCCTTCTCCGCAAAGATGAGGTATTTCATGTGTGCCTGGCTCTCGCCAGCAAAGGCACTTTTGAGGTTTTCTTCGGTCATTTTTCTCATTTATCTGCACCTCCTTTTTGTCGTTTTTGCTCCTTTCGTTGTTGGTATCTTTGCAGGCCCTCATTAAACAGCCTTTCTTCTTCCTCGGTTATCACTATTAACGGCGGCACTTCCACAGCACCGCCTTTGAGGTCGACTGCAACCATTACATAGTAAGCACTTAGTGCCCGTCTTCTCTCACCGGTAATCAAATTCTCGGCATCTACCTCTATCTTTATCTCCATAGAGGAACGACTGACAAAAGTGACCTTGGCATGCACCAGCACCAGTTCGCCCACCCGCACCGGTGTGTGGAAGTTGATGTCTTCCACCATCGCAGTGACCGGGTTTGCCCGACTGTGTCGAGCTGCCACCACGCCGGCGGCATTGTCCATTAGCTTCATCAGTTCACCCCCATGTACGAATCCAGCGGGGTTAGCCTGCTCCGGCAGCATTAGCTGCGCCATCCACACCTCAGAATGCCCCACTGTCCTGCCTCTGGCGACCTCGCCCCGGTCGAGCGTTCCTGCAAGCTCACTGAAATTCTGCTCGTGCTTTGCCTCCACACTGGCCATACGCTCAAAGAAGTCAGCCACTTCATCAAAGCCCTCTTCGCGTGCTATCCTTGCCGCCTCCGGGTAAAGTAGGGTTGCCTCCTCATGCTCGCGCTCAATGGCTGTTTTCAGATTAGCCGCCGTATCCCCGGCACCACCGAGAAACTGGAACTCATGCCAGGCATGCTCAGCCTCGTTCTGAGCGGTGGCAAGGAACATCTCTGCTATCTGTTCCAGCCCCACAGCTCGGGCAGCTTCGGCATAGTATTTATAGTAAGCTTGAGCATGCAGTTCCCGCGTCAGTGCCCGACGCAATACCTCTTCGGTCTTACTGCCTTTAAGTTGCATATTGTCCTCCGCGCATCAACTGAGCCTCTGCAGATAGCGATGTGCCTGCAGGGCCGCCTTAGCCCCTTCCCCCACCGCCACCGCTATTTGCTTTTCGGGAACATCGGTAACATCCCCGGCAGCAAACAGACCTGGCACATTCGTCTCATTTCTGCAGTTGACTTTTATCTCGCCAGATGGGTTCAATTCCACCAGGCCTCTTACCAGGTCAGAATTGGGCATCAACCCTATCTCCACAAAGACACCGCTCACCTCAAGCTCCCTTTGTTTGCCGCTGTTCAAATCTCTTATCCTTATCCCGCTCACCATATTTTCCCCCAGTATTTCCAGTACCTCATGTTCCAAAAATATGGTGACATTGCGCCCCGCCTTCACCCTGTCCACCAGGATGGCATCGCCGGTGAACTGTGTCAGCGACACCAGGTAAACATGCTCAGCTATCTTCAGCATATCATCGGCAGCCTCCAGTGCCGAGTTGCCACCACCGATCACCGCCACCTTCATGCCGGCAAATAGGGGTCCATCGCATACCGCACAATAAGTGACCCCTCTGCCCACCAGCCTGTCCTCTCCCGGGACATTAAGGGGCCGGGGGCGCTTTCCGGTGGCGATTATTACCGTCTTGGACCGGATTGACTTACCGCTCTCTGTGTTAACTTCAAATCCACCGTTCAACCGACTTATACTGGAAACGGGATCACCGAGTTCCACCTTTAACGGGAACTGTTTCACCTGTTCCTCAAATTTACGTATGAGTTCCGGTCCCTCGATGAACTGATAGCCCATATAGTTCTCGATGCCCAGCGTCCAGTTCACCTGGCCGCCGATGTCCTTGCTTACCAGCACAGTGTCCAGTTTCTTTCTTGCTGCATAGACAGCTGCGGTCATCCCCGCTGGACCGCCGCCGATGATTACTAGCTCATGCATGACCCAAAACTATAAACCCAGTTTTTGCTTCATCCAGTTCTCGTTGTAACCCACCATCACCTCGCCGTCGATTTCAACTACCGGGACCGCCAGCCTCCCGGCCTTGGTCACCATCTCATCCCTGGCCGCCTTGTCCACCGCCACATTCAATTCCTGAAACGGCACCTTGTGCGCGTCAAGCCACTGCTTGACCTTAACACACCAGGGTCAGGTGGGTGTGGAATAGACTTTGACCTGTTTTGCCACTTTTTCCTCCTCGATTTACTTAATACTTATCCACAGGGAGCAGGGATAGCCGATCAGGAACTTACTTTTTAGCTTCACCAGCTTTTGGTTTTGTCTCAGTCGCCTTTGCTTTTGCCGCCGTCCCTTCCGAAGCCTCTTTGACCTTGACCTGTATCTTCTTGGGCTTCGCCTCCGGGGCCTTGGGCAGGACTATCTCCAGTATCCCGTCCTTGTAGACAGCCTCAACCTTGGCTGTCTGCACCGCTGAGGGCAAAGTTATCGAGCGCGAGAACCTGCCGTAGCACAGTTCGCAGCGGTAATAGTCCTCGTCCTTCACCTCAGTCTCGGCTTTGCGCTCACCCCTGATGGTCAGGGTATCGCCCAGGACGGAGATCTCAATGTCGTCCTTTTTCATCCCCGGTATCTCAGCCCTGACGATGAACTTGTCTTCTTTCTCATACATTTCTAGAGGAGGTATCCACGCCGCCTCTTCAGTGGGTGCCCGCCACCAGGCAAGCGGATACCTCAGGGAAAGGAGGGGGTGCCGCATCATCTCCTCCATCCTCCTCTCCAGCTCGCGGAGCTCGTCCCACGGACGCCATCTCTGTATCGCCATATCTAACACCTCCTTTCTTCTTAAGTTATACTAACGGGCTTCCCCACCCCCGTTTTCCGGAAAGCAAAAGGGGCTGCCACCGAAACACGCAGCAGTCCCTTTAATTCACAATGGAGACCAGTAAACAGCGCGCCACACTTCCTTTGCGCCCCATTTCCGCTGCCGGTGCACGCAAGTACACTATAGTCCACCGCTGCCTCTGTGTCAATATTTGCCCTGACAAAAGCCCGTGCCGTCACTTCACCATCCCCTTATATTGCACGTTGCTCAACTGCCCCGACAGTCAAAGCACAGCCCCCCGAACTCCAGTCGGTGGCAATGAACCTCAAACCCTGTCTTCTCCGCCACCTTTCTGTTGAGCTGCTCATCCACCGGCTCATCTATGTCAAACACTCGACCGCACTTAACACAGCGGAAATGGTAGTGGTTGTCCGTCCTGCCATCGAACCTGCTAAACGTGCCACACATGTCGAGCTCCAGCACATCTCCTTTCTGACACAAAAGACGCAGGTTCCTGTATACTGTGCCTAGACTAATGTTCGGTATCTCCTTTCTGACTTCATTGAATATCCAGTCAGCAGTAGGATGCGTATTAGTCCCCCGCAGTACCTTCAGAATGACTTCCCGCTGCCTAGTCTTGCGTTGCATGATGAAAATTGATAACTATTATTATCTCGACTTTTCCAAAGTTTGTCAAGGGTTGCAGGCGCCGGGTGCAAAGCTATGCTAACAATTTTTGCTGCCGGGTGCACGGACAGCGGTGATGATTATAAGTAGCACCCTGCGCCTTGAAGTTGATCACGGGTTGACCCTGGCTGCCTGACGGCCTATGATAGTGGGTGAGACGTTATAGCTCAGGAGGTGGTTGCCATGGCGGAAAAGGTCCAGCGCATCGAGTACTACTATACCATCGTTCCCCACAAAGCCGGTGCCGGGGCGGCAGTGCTCAACGCACTCAAATCAGAAGGAGTCAACCTCATTGCCTTCCTCGGCTTCCCCGTAGGCTGGGGTCGTGCCCAGCTCGACTTCATCCCTTACGACAGAGAGGCTTTCCTTGCCGCAGCCAGAAAGGCGAACATCAAAATCGTGGGACCCAGGACGGCTTTCCTCATCCAGGGTGATGACCGCGCCGGTGCCGTCGCTGACATAGTGGACAAATTGAAGCAAGCGCGGGTCAACATCACCGCCATGCAGGCAGTAGCCAGCGGCGAAGGGCGCTACGGGGCCATCCTCTGGGTAAAGCCCAGGGGCTTGGAGGCCACAGCAAAGGCTTTGGGCATATCATAGGCAAAATCGGGGCTAACTTCTCCATGCATACCGCCGGGTCCCACGATTGCGGTGGTGGAGGGAACAAAGGGGTTAAGATAGACTTAGCGGTCAGCCAGACCAAGCCTATTGCCTCTGGGGCTGTTTGCTGTACCATTCGCTAAGTCGGTCTACCGCTGGCTCTTTATAGATAACCCCTTCATTAAACAGTCTCTCGATCTCATCATCGCCATAGTTGAGGAGCAGTGAAAGCACCTCGCGGCTATGTTCGCCCAGCAGTGGAGCGTGCCCCATAACCCTGCCGGGCGTTTCGGACATCCTGAAAGGGCTGCCGTAGATCTCGATCTCACCGACAAAGGGCTGCTCCATCTTCATCAGCATATCACGGTCACGGATGTAAGGAGCGTCCACCACTTCGGCAAAAGTCCTTACCCGCATCGCCGGGATGCCAGCCTGGCGGAGGAGGTCCTCCACTTGCTGTACCGAGTCAAATTTGCCCACCCACTCCTCCAATATGTGGTGTATGAAGGGGGCATTCTGATAGGTTAGCCTGACCTCGAGCTCGCTGGTACGCGGGTCGGTAAGCAACCACTTATATCCCTCGCCCATCACCCTCACCAGCTTCCCCCAGAGGACGTCGCTTAGCGCCGCAATGGCGATAAGCCCGTCCTTTCCCTTATACAGCCCGTAAGGGGCATAAGCCGCCGCCCAGCGTGTGTTGGGCACCGCCGGCACAGTGCGACCGCTGAACAGATACCCAGGACCATTGTTCTCATTGAGGTGGAACAGACAGTCGGTCATGGAGATATCTATATTCTGCCCCCGTCCTGTCTTTTCACGATAGTACAGGGCGGCTAGGATGGCTGTGGTGGCGTGCATAGCAGCATTGCAATCTCCTATAGCCACTGGCGCCGGTGTCGGCGGATCGGTCTGCCCGCACCACGAGCTGGCAATTTGTGCGATCAGGTCAAACCCGGGCTCGGTAGCATAGGCACCGTAATGACCGAAGCAGGAAATTGTACAATAGATGATCCTGGGGTTGATCCTCTTGACCGCCTCGTATCCCAGCCCAAGTTCCTTCATCGCCCCTGGTGCCATGTTGGAGATCATAACGTCTGACCTCTTGACCAACTCTTTGATGATCCTTAGTCCCTTTCTTGTCTTAATATTTATGGACAGACTCTTCTTCCCGCGGTTAAGAAACACATGGTAGCTACTTTGCTTGACACCGTTGCGCTCCATAACCAGGGAATAGCGTCTCTCCAATGCACCGGTGCCAAAGGGTTCCACCTTTATCACCTCGGCACCCATATCAACTAACTGTCTGGTGGCAAAAGGCCCAGCGTACACCCAGGTGAAATCAAGTACCCTTAGCCCTTCTAACGCACCTCGTTTTCTTGTTGCCATGGTCTACTCCTTACAGATTCGTTAGATAGGTAAACCACGCCGAGACCACCACCCAGCCCAAACGCTTGAACCGCCAGAGTACATACCAGCGGTTATCGGCACTTTGTGTATTTTACTGCCAACAACTCCAGACGTAAAGATTTGGTACTCGTCCGGTACACGATGACACATGCTGTCGGGGGTATTACACGTTTGATTTGGCTGCCATAATAGGTGCTATACTAAACTTTCAACAAGGAGGAAATCCCTATGGCACAGGAGAGCAAGCGCAGCGGCAATCCCACCGGTGCTCTTGCCGGCACAATCTGGTTCTTTGGCTGGCTGTTCACCATCGGCTTTGCCCAGCTATCGTGGTGGAAGATCATAGTCGGCATAGTCATCTGGCCCTACTTCCTCGGAATAGCTATCCGATAGCTCTGGGACAACAAATATCGGGCAAAGCATGCCCAGGGCAAAATTTACCTCAGTAGGCCCCACTTCTCATGTCCTGCCGGCACCTTTATACGCAGCTTTGGGCACCACTACCAGACTGAGTCCGCTGACATCGGTCACCACCACCTCATCTCCCACTTTAAGTCCATACTCAGGACATCTCGCCTTCCACAGCACACCCTGCACTTTGACATAGCCCTCGGACGAACGCCATCTGGTGACCACACCCACTGCACCGATGATATTTTCAAACGCCACCTTTGGCTTGAGGGAAAAGGTAGGCCTGCCCACGCGGTACATGATGTAGGAATGCACCGCCAGCCCGAGCATGAGGACCGCCAGCAGCCACAGCGGGAGGCTAATACCAAACCGGGGCAGCAACCAGAGCACCGCAACCACCAGCAGTACCTGCTCAAACAATGCACCAACAATAGCCTGCACGATATACCATAACGGAGGCCTAGGGTTCATAATGCCATTCGCCAAGATGAGACCGTTGTTTGGACAGCACCCAGCAGTCTATACGTCGCTGTACCGCCCCTCGCCACAGAGGTAGGCACATTTGGGACAGTATCGGGAGTCCGATGGCACCACAGCACCGCAGTTGGGACAACATAGATCAAGCACAGCACCACAATCGGTACAGAACTTAAAATCGGGTGGGCTCTCCGTACCGCACCTGGGACATCTCTTCACCACCGACTGCACCTTCGCTGCCAATCTGGCGCCACAATTACCGCAGAACCGATGGTGCATCAGATTTTCGGCACCGCAATTAGGACAGAGGAAGGTCTCCACCATCGTTGTCTTGAATACGTCCTCCTGCCACTCCTTTACCACTGCGCCGTAAAGCTAACACATTTTAGCCGTTTCATCCCCTCCACTCAACCCCGCTCAGTCCTCAAATATCGCCACCACCCGGGCCCAGCCGGCGCTGCCGCCGGTCACCTTTATTGGAAAGCAGGCAACTTTGAAGCCAAACGGCTTCGGCAGCTTGTCCAGGTTCGCCAGCTTTTCGATATGACAGTACTCCCTCTCAATGCCCGCATAATGGGCACCCCATACTATGGTAGGATTTTTTGACTGCAGGTAGTCCTGCCTTATAGCCCAGAAGGGGCGGTCCCAGCCCCAGGCATCGATGCCCATAACCCTTACCCCCCGCTCAATAAGCCACAGGGTGGACTCGCGTGTCATACCGCACCCGGCATTGAAATAGTCCGCCGTCCCCCACAGCTTATCGGCACCGGTCTGTATCAGCACGATATCCCAGGGCTTCAGTTTATAGTTTATTTTCTTCAGCGCTTCCTCCAGGTCGCCGACGGTAACCCCGGAGCCCCTGGGCTTATGCCTCATATCCAGCACCACCCCATCGTGATAAAACCAGTCCAGAGGCATTTCATCTATAGTCCTGGCTTTCCTACCCTCAGACACCGGCGCATAATGCCAGGGGGCATCCACATGGGTGCCCGAATGAGTGGACAGATTAATTGAATCACTGGCCCATCCCAGCCCCTGGGGCAAGTCGTCTACCTGACAGCCAAATATCTGGCTCATCAACGCCGCGCTCTGCTGGTGCGGCTCGTGGACGACCTTTACCGGACTAACCTCACTGGGACTGTCCTCTATCGGCAGGCTTAAGTCTATTATGGTGACCATCTTTTCCACCTCCAGATTGTTGCTTCGCTGGCTTATGGTGCAAGCGCCGGTCAACATCACGAAAATCATCGGTACCGCTGCAACGAAAGTGCGAGACCAGATGGACACGATCACGTCGACCCCGCGGCACAGTATAGAAAGGAAGGTACGGCATGTCAAATCCTACGGTACCGGCCACCACTCGCTAATATACAGCAAGTAGGGCTCTTATGAAAGAGCTGTCGCCCGGTTAAATTTGTCCATAGCTTTGGCCGGGCCTTCGACAAGAAGGCACTCCACCGCCTCGCCCGCCCGGGCAATCACCCGTTTAACGACCAGCTCCTCCTCCGCTGTGAAATCCCCCAGCACGTAGTCTACTATCACCTCTTCATCGGTCACAGGCATCCCGTCACTGGATACCGGTCGACCGATGCCTATCCTCACGCGGTAAAATCCTTTGTCCTGGAGCGCGGTGATAATTGAGTTTATACCTTTATGCCCGCCGGAATTTCCGCCCTGCCTTATGCGTATCCTCCCCAGCGGCAAGTCCAGGTCATCGTAGATAACGATAACGTCGCTTAGGCTAAGGGAATACTTCTGCACCAACTGCTTCACTGACTCCCCTGAGTTGTTAACAAAGGTCCTTGGCTTGGCCAGCAAGACCGGAACGCCGGAAATATTGCCGCCGCCGATCTGGGCCTGGCACTGACGTTTTTTCAGGGGTATAGAATGGGTCTCCGCCAGAAAATCGATGCAACGGAAGCCAACGTTGTGCCGGTTTAGGGCATATGCTTTACCCGGGTTGCCCAAGCCTACTATTAACTTCATCTATCGCCTTTTTTGGAGGAATGCCCCTTCTACGGTCTTCGCAAGCGGATTTAACTTCGCTTTACTTTTTCTTCCGCTTCTCTGAGTAACTCAAGAAATTCTGCCTCAGTGAGCTGTTTGATCCCGAGGGCCCGGGCACGGTCGAGCTTGGACCCGGGCTCGGCACCGACTACCAGATAATTCGTCTTTCTGGTGACATCGGAGCCTGCCTTGCCGCCGAGGGCTTTTATCCTGGCCTCGGCCTGCTGACGGGTGGAGGATTCCAGCCTGCCGGTGATGACAAACTCCAGCCCGGCCAGTGGTAGCTCCTTGGCTTCGGCCTTTTTCTCCTCCAGCCTGACTCCCTTCCGGCGCAGCTTTTCGATGATATTATGGTTCTGCTCTTGGCGGAAGAAGGCTACGATGCTATCAGCGATCTTCGGCCCGATAGATGGAATTTCCATTAATTGCTCCCGGGAAGCTTTGGCAAGTTCGTCAATGCTGTGGAAGTGCTCTGCGAGCAGCTCGGCAGTCTCCTCGCCGACGTGCGTTATCCCCAAAGCAAATATCACCCGGGACAGCGGACGGTCTTTGCTTTTTTCTATGGAGTTGATGATGTTGGAGACGCTCTTGTCCGCCATCCTTTCCAGCGTCAGCAATTGCTCCCTGGTGAGATAGTAAATATCGCCCACGTCCCTGACCAGCCCGGCTTCGAACAAAGCCAGGGACATCTTTTCGCCGATGCCTTCTATGTCCATGGCATTGCGGCTGACGAAGTGCTTTATCCGCTCCAGTGCCTGGGCCGGGCAGGCAGCGTTGGTGCAGCGGTGCATCGCCTCACCCTCGGGCTTTATCACCTCTGCACCGCAGACGGGACACCGGCTGGGCATGCGGAAGATTTTTTCCTCACCGGTGCGCCGGCTGATTATGGGACCGACCACCTCCGGGATCACCTCGCCAGCCCTTTGTACGATGACCCAGTCACCTATGCGAATGTCCTTGCGGTGGATGTCCTCCTCATTGTGCAAGGCAGCGCTCTTGACGGTCACCCCTCCCACCTGCACCGGCTCAAGGATGGCGTAGGGATTGAGGCTGCCCGTCCTGCCCACGTTGATGCCGATATCTATAAGGCGGGTGGTAGCCTGCGTGGCGGGGAACTTGTAGGCGATCGCCCATCTCGGCTCCCTGCCCACATAGCCCAGCTCCACCTGATAAGGAATGGGGTTGATCTTCACCACCACGCCATCGACATCGTAAGGCAACCTCTCACGCTGTTCCACCCAATAGGCATAATGTTTCTTCACTTCATCAAGCGTGTCACAGCGGGCAATGTTGGGGTTGACCTTGAAGCCCAGGGACTTCAGATATTGCAGGATGTCCCAGTGTGTGTCCGGCACCGTGCCGCCCTCAGCCCAGCCCAACTGATAGATAAAAATGTCCAGAGGACGCTGAGCGGTGATGCGGGGGTCAAGTTGTCTCACCGAGCCGGCAGCAGCGTTGCGCGGGTTGGCAAAAAGCGGCTGCCCCTCCTTAGCCCGCTCCTCATTCAGTTTCTTGAAGCCAGTTTTCGACAGATAGACCTCACCCCTGACCTCAAACCGCTGCGGGGCTTTGTCCCGCGGAACGGAAAGGGGTATGCTCTTAATCGTCCTCAGGTTCTGGGTTATGTTCTCTCCCCTGAAACCATCGCCACGGGTGGCCCCGATTTCGAACAGCCCGTTCACATAAGTTAGCGCCACCGCCAGCCCGTCTATCTTGAGTTCGCAGACAAAATCGAACTTACGGTTGCCCAGAAGATTTGCCGCCCGGCGATACCACCCCTCGAGGTCTTCGTCGTCAAAAGCGTTTGCCAGACTGAGCAGCGGTTGAGGGTGCTCCACGACGCCGAATTCCTCCACCGGCGCCGCCCCTACTCTCTGCGTCGGCGAATCAGGTGTGACAAATTGGGGGTACTTCGCCTCCAGCTCCCTGAGCTCCCGCATGAGCTCATCATACTCAGCATCGCTGATCTCAGGGCTGTCCAGAACATAGTAGCGGTAATTGTGGTAGTTTATCTGCTCACGCAGCTTTTCTATTCTCTGTTTTACTGCGCTAAGGCTTGCGTCCGTCATCTGTTCAAATTTTAGTATAGCACCGATAATGAACGGTGAGAAGGAGAGCCGCCCTGGCTGAAAGCTACCCTAAACATAGCAGTCTGCGCGCCGGGCGCCACCCGGTAGATAAGTCCGATGGTCGTAAGAGAATGGTGAGATGGACCGGGATGCCGCAGGTTGAAGACAAAAGCACCGGGGTCAAGCCGTTGGGAAAAACCGCTTTTTCAACTCCTGACAGGCAACCTCTGGCGACAGCAGACAGACGCTTTCATCATGTAACACCTGCAGGTAAAAATGGTCGTTTGTTTCTATAGGTGTATATAACAGAAGCGAGCGAGGTATAATTCGCACATGCGTCCAGAAGCGGTTGCTATCCGTGCCCGAGTAGGTGGAAAGATTAAAGCTGACCAGATTCAGCTCGTCCATATAGCGGAATATGTTAAGCAGGCCGGTCGCCAGCTGGCGAAAGTCTTCCTCAGACAATTCTGTAATCGAACTCCTGCCCGGGAATACTGTCAGCACGTCCATGAGACGCCCCCTGGGGGCAAAAGCCGTCAGCCAGCAAGCATTACCTGTCGTCCCGATATACCTTTCCTGCCTGCGTCTCTCCTCCTCCACCAGATCGCTCCAGAAATTCCTGCCTGTGGCTTGGTGATACTTATCACAAGCTTCCAGGACTTGCTTCTGATAGAAGGTAGGGAAATAGCCGGCATTGCACTGAATATGTGGGTGCACCAGGCTGCCACCGGAAGGAGGTAAGAAATTCCAGGCTATGAAATCAAACCTCACCTGGGCATCGGCCCGCTTGACCCTGACGATATACTCCTGTGCCGCCAGCAGGGCGTTCACCAGGGTCTCAAGCGTAAACTCGGTTAACGGGATAAAATGCTCATCAGAGATAACCACCACAGCACCGTAAACATCGTACGGTCTGGCATTGGGGAAGGCCACAGCCCTGCCGATGCGGATGGTGCCCTCGGGTACAATCTCAGGGGGAAATCTGGGGGTTGCCTTCTCTATAAGGGGCATGCAGAACGGACACGGCATCTCCAGCGACCGCTGCACCAATGCCGATAAATCGGGCCGGCGGATCCTCTGCAGAGAGAATTCAACCAGCCGGCATGATTGTCCGGTCAATGGATCGAAACGGACTTCTATGGGAACCGTCACCTCGTTCAGCTTCCCCGAGGTGTCCCGCACCAGGATCCTTGGCTGCAACCGCTCGCTTCTGAACTGAATTGGGCCAGAGTTAGACGATTTCATGCCTGCCATCGCTTACGTCCCCGGAGAAGACCGTGCTTGTCTTGGCGTTACGACCACGGGCCACCTATAACTTATCATGACAGGCCTTCGCCTGGCAAAAATGAAAACGCTACCAGCGACCGCCGTCCCTCTTTCCCAGATCGCGGTATAATAGCTCAACCAAACCCCTTTGGTAACCGCCGCGCAATTACCATTCCGTCGCTATGCAGCAAAGCTACAGTATTAGCTACCCCTTGATTTTTACCGACCTTTCGCCACTAAGTCCGGCATCGTTGTTAGATGGCTTTCAACACCTTCCCCGTAACACCTTCTACGCTACTTATGTCACCCATCTACCTCAAAGCTACAGATAACCAGGCGACCCCATTGCGGTGACCGAGTAGTCAGGCTATAATGTGGCAAATTCGGAAAGGAGGGGCAGAAGAATTGAAAAAATACTGGGCTGAACTGATAGGGACCTTGTTTCTCGTCTTAATTGGCTGCGGTAGTGCGGTAATCGCTGGCAAGTATATAGGGTTTACCGGAATCTCGTTCGCCTTCGGCCTGACCGTACTTGCAATGGTCTATGCAATAGGCAATATCTCCGGATGTCACATCAACCCAGCGATAACGGTTGCCATGCTAGTCGCAGGCAAGATTAAGGGAAGGGATGCAGTCTTCTACATCATCGCCCAATGTATAGGCGCCATAATCGGGGCTGGGATACTGCTCGCCATTGCTATCGGTAACCTCGATTACTCCCTGGCAACAAACGGGCTGGGGCAGAACGGATATGGAGACCATTCTCCTGGGGGGTATTCCCTGGTGGCGTGTCTTATTGCAGAGATAGTTTTAACAGCCCTGTTCCTTTTCGTGATATTCGGCTCCACGCATAAGGACGCGCCCAAAGGGTTTGCCGGCCTCTCCATAGGCCTGGCCCTCGTGCTGATCCATCTGGTGGGAATACCGATCACGGGCACCTCGGTAAACCCAGCGAGAAGCCTCGGGCCAGCCGTCTTTGTCGGCGGCGATGCCCTTGTGCAGCTCTGGCTCTTCATCGTCGCACCCATAATAGGAGGCATTATCGCGGCCCTCATCTGGAAATATGTCTTTGAACGTGGCGGCAGCTCATGACAGCATCATCGTTGTCCCAATTGCAGAGGCGATAATCAGCCTGGGGTTGCGGAGGGCGAGGTCCACCATTAAGGCTTTGATGTTCGGTGACACACCGGGCGCCAGCCCCCGCCGGGTGTCGACCACTGCACCGTAACAGCGTAGGCAGCAAATGATGCAGCGAGATAACCCCTTGGTGTAGAATGTAACTCGCGGTTGGTGGACATGACTAAAGGGATAATAATCTTCGTAATCGTAACTACGATTGTACTCACTGGTTGCGTAAATCAACCTATAGCACCATCCCCACCCGACCACCCAGACGAGACAGCCCCCATTTCGACCACAGTCCCAAGCAAAGGCAAAACAGACCTAGTTAGAACAGCAGGACCCAGAGAGCTACCGGCGCGCCTGCTGGGTCTCCAAGCCGTGCCACTGTATGAGCACCTTATTGACGACCCGACAAAGGTGGCCATCGCCAAAGAAATGTCCCCGGCTTTCGTGCGCTTTCCCGGAGGGATGGTCGGCAACTACTACAACTGGCGTTCAGGCCATCTGGAGCTCGATGTCCGGCCTGACAGTTCGGCTACCTACCGGTTTTACGCCAATTTAGCAGAGCAGGTCAGGAAGCTTCACCCACAGGGCGTCTTCATCGAACAGTACCACCAGTTCAGCCAGGAAATCGGTGCCGAAATCGTTTTACTAGTGAACCTGGAGACATCGTCGATCCCTGACCAGGTGGCCTGGTTCAAAAGTATGAGAGACCAGGGCGTTTTACCCCGGTACATCGAGCTCGGTAACGAGTTTTGGCTCGCAATGCTCGGTGACCCCAATGTGCTGAGAAAGTGGCCGGACGCACCAACCTCGATGCGCGTTATGAAAGAATACAGGGACTCGCTGCAGCCGTATGTCTTCCCGGGGACAAAATTTGCGGTCCAGGCGGCGGCAAGTCGTTTCAACGCCTCAGTCGTCGATGGCAAGCTTGTATATCCAGCATCCCTGAAAAGGTGGGACGAGGCGCTTAGACCTGAGCCCTGGTTTGACGCCGTGACCATACATATGTACCCAGCGGTGGAGCGCATCGTCGGTACCGAGATGAAAGCGGCATTGCCTGAAGGCATGGACAGGGTGTTCCCCTCCCTGATGGCCCGCTGCGACCAGGGAGTCGATGAAGCCATCGCCGCCATCGAGAAGCAGCTCGGTGGCAAGGAAATCTGGATTACGGAGTTCAGCGGCTCCTTTCCGGGGATTGCGAATCTATCGGACCCCACAACGCCGATCCTCGGTCTTAACATCCACCTCACCACCCGCATGCTAATGAAGTTCCTGGAACATCCCTCGGTAACAATGGCCCTGTATCATATGCTTAATTTTTCAGGCGGGCCACTGTCCCTATTCCGGCGCGATATTAAAAGCAATACCTACATTCCGATCGGGTCCGCAATAATACTGAAATGGTTCAACGAGGCAGCAAACGGCGGGGCAGTCTACCGGAAGTTGACAGTAAATGGTGCACGATTGATCAATAGCGGCGTGACCGCTGAGGAAAGCTACTATGACATCGAGGCGCTGGAGCTCCAAAAAGGGGACACAACCACGGTAATTATCCATAATGCCAGCCCCGAAGCCAAAAAATTGACCCTGGCAGGCTTCATCTCCGGGAAGTCCCCCGCTAGGATTGAAAGCTCACAGGTTATCCCTACCGAGGACTACTTAAAAGCAGCGCCATCAGTGCGGATAATACCTGCAAGCGACGAGGTTGAAATTCCACCCTACTCGGTAAGCAGGATCATCTGGCAATAGACAACCCCCAGACCTTTCCACAACTCGAAGTCACCCTCGATTGCGCAAGACTGCCCGTGGAGACAAACATCGGTCTTTTCACCTTACCGGCAGAGACGCCTGGTCAGTCGGTCCTACCTCTATTTATCACATGCTATGATATACTATAAAAGTTTATGGTGGCACCGCAGCGGATAGCCAATTGGGTCT
>DAISKD010000005.1:0-56291 GCA_036821185.1 Chloroflexota bacterium
CGCCACTGGTGTTCCTCCCGATATCTACGCATTTCACCGCTACACCGGGAATTCCACCTTCCTCTGCTGCCCTCAAGCTCTCCAGTATCGAGCGACCCCTCCTAATTGAGTTAGGAGATTTCACGCCCGACTTAGAAAGCCGTCTACACCCGCTTTACGCCCAGTGAATCCGGATAACGCTCGCCTCCTACGTATTACCGCGGCTGCTGGCACGTAGTTAGCCGAGGCTTATTCCCCGGGTACCGTCATTGTTCTTCCCCGGGAAAAGGGGTTTACAACCCGAAGGCCTTCGTCCCCCACGCGGCGTTGCTGGGTCAGGCTTTCGCCCATTGCCCAAGATTCCTTGCTGCTGCCTCCCGTAGGAGTCGGGGCCGTGTCTCAGTCCCCGTCTGGCTGGCCGTCCTCTCAGACCAGCTACCCGTCATCGGCTTGGTAGGCCATTACCCTACCAACTACCTGATAGGACACAAGCCCTTCTCCAAGCGCCTTGCGGCTTTAGTGGCAGAACATCTGTTCCGCCACCACATGCGGTATTAGCCCACCTTTCGGCGAGTTATCCCCCACTTAGAGGTAGGTCACTTACGTGTTACTCAGCCGTTCGCCACTCCCCAGCAGCCCTTGCGAACCGCTGGAGCGTTCGACTTGCATGCATCAGGCACGCCGCTAGCGTTCATCCTGAGCCAGGATCAAACTCTCAATATAAACTCTTCCTTCCACTATCCAGTTGTTAAGGTGCTTTAAAGCAAATGCAAATTTTATATTAACATAGGCTGCAAGTTGTGTCAATATCCCCGGAACCCCGTCGCCGATATTCGATAATCTGTCGACCTTTTGTCGCCCTTCAAAGACACCGCTCCTTTACAGACTAAAAACGCTGTCCCAAAGCCTTGTCACCGGATTACAGCATTCTCGATAAGGTCAAGTCTTATTACCTTTCCTTGCTGATTCATCTCCACACCCACAAAGTCAATGCGCCACATGTCAGGTGCGTTCGCCAGACCGGCAATATAGGTAAGCGCCGTATTGACAAGCCTTTCTTTCTTAGCCGTAGTGACCGACTCTTCCGGCATTCCAAACTTGTGGCTAGTTTTGGTACGCACTTCAATAAACACCAAACAGCCGTCCTTCTCCGCCACAATGTCTATCTCCCCAACACGGCAACGGAAATTGGTTTCTATAATGCGATAGCCCTTCTTTTTCAGAAAATGCGCAGCTACTTTTTCCCCGATACTACCAGACTCACTACGCTTCAAGGCGAAATAACAAACTCCTTTACCGGTGCAAATGAACGGCGATGAATTGGCGAAGGTCCCAACTCACGCAATATCGCCAAGTGACGTTCTGTACCATACCCCTTGTGGTCAGCCAGCCCGTAGCCCGGGTAGCGCCGGTCAAGGTCAGCCATAATCCGGTCACGAGTAACCTTGGCAACAATTGAGGCACATGCAATCGAGAAGGACAGCTTATCACCCTTCACTATTGACCTCTGCTTAATAGGTAGCTCGGAGAGGCCAATACAATCTATCAGTAGGAAATCTGGCACGCAGGCAAGCTGCTCCACTGCCTGACACATAGCAAGTCTGGTGGCAGCGACAATACCAATGTCATCAATAGTATCCGCACCTACAACCCCCACACCCACAGCTACAGCCTTCCCAACGATGATGTCGAAAAGAGCATGACGCTGAGACGGGGTAAGCTCTTTGCTGTCGCGAACTGAGGTCAACCACTCTGCACTGCCAGCAGATTGAGAAAGAATTACAGCTCCGGCAACCACAGGACCAGCTATCGCCCCTCTGCCGGCTTCGTCTATCCCGGCTATAAGTTTATAACCCTGGCAGCTGAGGTTCAACTCCTGAACTAAAGTTGGTGATCCAGAGCTTGGTACAGATCGCTTACCCATCGATGATAATCCCACCACCAATGACTTCGTCCCCGAGATAGAAAACCGCAGCCTGTCCCGGTGTTACCGCACGCTGCGCTTTGTGGAGCACTACCTCAGCCGACCTCTCCTTCGGGTACACAATAGCAAGCTGTTCAGGGGTCTTATATCGTACCTTAACACCTGCTTCTATAGGCCCAAGTGTAGGCTCTCCTGATACCCAGTTCACCATCGTAACTGAAAACCTAGACTTAAATAGCTGATCTTCACATCCGACCACTAACACGTTATTAGCAGCGTCAATCTTAACTACATAGGTAGGTCGCCCAGTAGCAAGTCTCAGCCCATGTCTTTGACCGATTGTATAGAACATAATCCCTTCGTGTTTACCGATGACCCGCCCTTGAGAGTCGACCACCTTCCCCTCCAGAGGTTCTAAATAGCGCTTGAGCAACCTCCTGAAATCAGAAGTGAAACAGAGATCCTGACTCGCCTTTCTATCAGAATTCGGTAATCCGTATTTTCTCGCCAACCCTCTTACCTCGGCTTTAGAATACTCGCCCAGAGGGAATAGCACCCGCCGAAGTCTATCCTGTCTGAGCGTATATAGCATATATGACTGGTCTTTGTTCAGATCCTTACCCTTAAGTAGGCAATAAGTGCCATTGCGTTGCGCTACCCTTACGTAGTGGCCAGTGGCTAGATAATCAAATCCAGAAGAGACGGCATAATCGAGAATAAAGCCGAATTTTATGTGGTAATTACACGCAATGCAAGGATTAGGCGTGCGCCCTTGTACATATTCTCGGCAAAAGTAGTCGATTACGCAATGCTTAAACTCCCTCCTGGCATCGATGATGTGTAGTGGTATATTAAGAACATGGCAGACTCTTTCCACTATAGGGATATGACTAGCAATCTCACGTCCACCAGTTGATTCCCCACAGGTTCCTTCGTCATTAGTCCACAAAATCATCGTCACCCCAACAACTTCATATCCCGACTGTTTCAGGAGCAAAGCTGCTACAGACGAATCAACGCCACCACTTAGAGCAACCAGTACCCGCTGCCTCATCGTATAACCTCTCCTTTTTGTCGCAGCAAATCTACAACCTTTTCCCAAATCACCCCACTAATTTCACCTTTGGGTCGGTTTGCATCGATGACGAGCCAACGTCCCGGCTCTCGAATAGCCAGTTCCAGATACCCCTTCCTCACCCTCTCATGAAAGTCGATATCTTCAGCTTCAAAACGGTCGTATACACTGCCCGACTTCCGTCCCAAACCTTCTACCACTGGCAAATCGAGCAACACCGTCAGGTCCGGCTTCAGGCCTCCGGTGGCAAGCCGGTTCATATAATCAATTATCCCCATATCGAGCCCGCGCCCATAACCCTGATAAGCAACTGTGGAGTCTGCAAACCTATCACAGATAATCGCCTTACCCTGTACCAACCCGGGCATTATAACCTTATCAACCAGTTCGGCACGACAGACGATAAACAGCAACAACTCGCTCAAAGATGTAAGATTACCTCCAGCACCCTCCTTTAATATTCTTCTCAATCTATTACCCAGAGGAGTACCTCCAGGTTCATAAGTCAATTCCGCAGGAATGCCGGAATCTAAAAGCTTCTGCCATAAGATCTTCGCCTGTGTGCTCTTGCCGCACCCCTCGCTGCCCTCAAACGTGACGAACAGGCTCAAGCTTGCCCCCAATTGGCTGGTGATCACACGACCCTGACTCTTCTCTTTGGTTCCTTGCCCACACTATACGAAGTCAGGCTGTGCTGCTCTACAAGCAGATGCTGCAAGCGCCGAATATAGGCGCTCTGAGGACTTAGATCAACGGGCCTTTTACCTTCTTTGACCAGCATAACAGCCCGCTCAGCTTCCCCGAGTGCTGAACTTACTTTTGAATCACCTTTCGTTAGCAGAAAGTCGTCGATAAATTGCCTTAACTGTGTCAGATTATTGCTCTTAACAGCATAGATAGGAACACCGAGCATCTCAGCCTCTCTTATCCTCTGTGGCTTGCGACGATAATAGTTCTTGGTCGTCAGTAGCAGGTCACATTGCGACAGGTCAGTAGTAAACTCTATGTCAACTCCTTTCTCCTTGCTAGCCTCCTGCAATTTAGAGCGGTTCAGTCCAAAAAGGCATAACTTAACCTTTTGCCGCTGAGGCCTGAGCTCCTTCTCTACCAGTCCATGGAAAATCACCCTCTTTTTCTTCACCTCGCCATCCTCACCGAACCATCGAACCTCAGCCTCAAGGGGTCTGCCCCGTAGGATAGTATCCACTGCCTGCCCAACATCAGGGTGGACGACTACCATGTTGCGTTCACGTATCTCAACAACTACATCAAAGGTGGGTGGCGCTTTGCGCTCCAAAATAGACTTCTGAGTACGACGGCGCCTAGCCTCCTCGTCACCTAAAGTCACTGACTGAATTCCACCAACCAGGTCACACAGAGTAGGGTTCATCATCAAGTTCTCAAGCGTGTTACCATGGGCGGTGCCTACAAGCTGTACACCCCGTTCAGCTATCGTTCGAGCCGCCTCAGCTTCTAAACTAGTCCCGATCTCATCGATTATGATCACCTCAGGCATGTGGTTCTCGACCGCCTCGATCATCACGGCGTGTTGCATGCTGGGAGTGGGGACCTGCATGCGCCTAGCATGCCCAATAGCAGGATGCGGTATATCGCCATCCCCGGCGATCTCATTGGAGGTATCGACCACAATGACCCGCTTCCCAACATCATCAGCAAGCACCCTTGCCACTTCACGCAACATAGTAGTCTTACCTACTCCCGGTCGGCCCAGCAACAAAACGCTTTTACCCGATTCGACAAGGTCCTGAATAATCCTCACTGTGCCAAAGACGGCTCTGCCAACTCGGCAAGTCAAGCCAACAATTCGTCCCTCTCGATTTCGTATGGCTGAAATCCGGTGCAAGGTGCGCTCAATCCCAGCACGATTATCACCGCTAAAACTTCCGATGTTTGACACTACATGCTCGATGTCAGTCTCAGTGACTTCAGAATCACTTAAAATCACTTCCCCTTGTGGATAACGGGCTTCAGGTAGACGGCCCAAGTCTAAAACCACCTCCAACAACTCGCTGTTGTCAGGCTGTTCCAATAGAGTTTGGCGAATACGAGATGGCAAAACGTTCAACAAAGCGTCCAGGTCATCCCTGACAACCATTGGCAGGTCTTTTCCACCAATCATGTCTGCTTTTGCTCCCAAGTCTGCTGGATTAATATGTTGGCTATATTTCATGGCACTCATTCATTATTTAAGATCTAATCATATCTAAGAAATATTTGTGAAATCGGATATCCTCAGTCAATTCCGGATGAAAAGAGCAAGCAAGAATCTTATCCTGTCGCACCGCAACAGGAACACCGTTTAATTGGCACAAAACCTCCACACCTTCGCCCACCGCCTCAACCATCGGAGCCCGGATAAAGACTCCACGAAACGGCGGAGCGCCCAATACATCGATATGAAGATCCGCCTCAAAGCTGTCCACCTGCCTTCCATATGCATTACGTCGCACTTCAATGTTCAGGATACCTATGGTGTCCAGCTTAAAATCAACCACCTTTTTAGCCAGCAATATCAAGCCTGCGCAAGTGCCAAACATAGGAAATCCTTGTTGCGCTAGCCTACGCACCTCCTCTAGAAGAGCAAAATCTTTCATCAGTCTGCTAATAGTAGTGCTTTCTCCGCCTGGCAGAACCAAAGCAGCTAAACCATTTATCTGGGATGGCAAACGTATTGGGACAGCTTCAACGCCAAGGGCAGCAAAAGACTCGATGTGTTCAGTAACGGCTCCCTGGAGGGCGAGTACACCAACCTTCAAACTACCACCCTCTGCTGGCAAGAAGTTCTTGCGGTGGAATAGTCTTTATGTCTATCCCAGGCATAGGAACACCTATGCCCTTAGACACCTCCGCAATAATTGCAGGGTCTCTAAAATGAGTTGTTGCTTTAACTATAGCCCTAGCTCTTGCCTCTGGATTGCTTGATTTGAAAATTCCCGACCCGACAAAGACACCGTCAGCACCTAATTGCATCATAAGTGCCGCATCAGCCGGAGTTGCTATGCCACCGGCCGCAAAATTGACCACAGGTAGCTTCCCGGTGCGATGAACCTCCAGCACAAGTTCGAGAGGTGCGCCAAGGTTTTTCGCTTCCGTAGTAAGTTCATCCACAGGTAAAGCTTGCAGCCTTCTAATGCCATCCTGTACCGCTCGCATATGCCTCACCGCCTCAACAATGTTCCCGGTACCGGCTTCGCCTTTCGTCCGGATCATAGCCGCCCCTTCTGCAATGCGACGCAAGGCCTCGCCAAGATCGCGACATCCGCATACAAACGGAACTTTGAAATCATGCTTCCATATGTGGTGACTTTCGTCAGCCGGCGTCAATACTTCAGACTCGTCAATAAAATCAACCCCGAGCGCCTCCAACACCTGAGCTTCGACGAAATGACCAATACGGCATTTCGCCATCACGGGAATGCTAACTGCCTCCATTATGGCAAGGATAACCGAAGGGTCAGCCATACGAGCTACGCCTCCAGCTGCCCTGATATCCGCTGGTACACGCTCCAGTGCCATCACCGCACAAGCACCGGCATCTTCCGCAATCTTCGCTTGCTCTGGCGTCACCACATCCATTATCACGCCGCCTTTCAACATTTGGGCAAGCCCGGCTTTGACTTTCCACGTCCCGGTATCTATCATCTTCTTAACTAACTCCTTCCGCAGAATATTTTACTGCCGTCCCCTAATCAAAGCAACACAGCTATACATATATATCTTATATATCTTACCTTGCTCCAGGTCCTCTACTCTGGTAGCTTTCGTTCCAGCCCTTCTTACATCTATCCCAATTGCTCTTCCTTGCTTGGGAACTTCGTTCGTCCACAAAAACCTGAACGGAGGCCAAAGCATATATCCCCCTAACAGCTTCTGCACCCAACAACAAAAATTATACCACTGACTTCTCGTAAAGTAGAATTTCAGGTAACACGATCCCTGTATGCTATAATGCTAACTCGTGAAGATCCTCGGCATAGATACCTCCTGTGACGATACAGCAGCGGCCGTTGTAGAAGACGGGACCATCGTCCTTTCAAATATTGTTGCCTCACAGGTAGATATCCATCGTCACTACGGAGGCATCGTCCCCGAGGTTGCCTCCCGACAACACCTTCTCAACATATTACCTGTAATAGAAAGCGCTATGAAGAACGCCCGAACCAGCTGGGTAGACATAGATGCTATCGCCGTGACCAGCGGACCAGGCCTGGCGGGGTGCCTGCTGGTTGGAGTCAATGTGGCCAAGTCAATCTCCCTAGCTCATAATCTACCTCTGACCAGCGTTAACCATCTTGAAGGTCACATATATGCAAACTGGTTATCAGGTCAACAGCCCCAGTTTCCCTGCCTTTGTCTCGTTGTTTCAGGCGGGCACAGTGATATTGTCCTTATGAAGAACCATAGCGAATTCGAGAAGCTAGGGCAAACACGAGATGATGCCGCCGGCGAAGCTTTTGATAAGGCGGCCAGAATCCTCGGATTGGGTTACCCTGGCGGTCCTGCTATCGAAGAAGCGGCCAGAGACGCCACACCAACATTCCCCTTGCCCCGCGCCTGGCTCAAAGGAACCGATGATTTTAGCTTCAGTGGGCTGAAAACGGCGCTACTCCACTTGGTTGCCGATAACGACATCACCCTTTTTTTCGTCTCTCAAGCGGCAGCTAGCTTTCAACAGGCAGTGGTCGAGGTGTTATCCGTCAAGACGATCGATGCGGCCAAGAAAACAGGTGCTAAACAGATACTCGTATCTGGCGGGGTCGCCGCCAATAAGGTTTTCCGTCATTACCTAGCGACCAACTCGCCCATCCCCGTCCTATTCCCACCACCCCATCTGTGCACCGATAATGCAGCGATGGTTGCCGCCTGTGGTTATTTCCGTCTTATCAGCGGAAAAATCAGCCATTACAATATAGATGTGTTGCCCAACCTCTCTCTGGACTAGCCAAAGGACAAGAGGCACATTTTCTGGCATGACAATAGGTCTTGAAAAGATGAACCAGCCCCTGGTGCTGACTGGCAGAGAGTTCCAATTCCGGAGGGAACCCAAGCTGCTGTTGCATGTATCTCGTTATCTCGTTATCGACAACCTTTCCATATCTCTGGAAAACAGCAAACGCCTTCTCACTCAGATGCGGCTCAGTGAATACCTCCCCCCAAGCAAACGTGAAAGGCAGGACAACATTCACGACTATTTCAGCGGCCTTTTCTTTGCCTAGCTGGGCTGAATTGCTGGACTTTATTGCTCCAAAATCAATATGGTTTCCCCAGTAGCCTACTCCATCTACCTTCAATCCCTTCTCCAGCCAAGACCGCTCGGCTCCACAAGGTGCCTCTCGCAACAAGCCTAAAATCCCATCCAGCAACCCAGGTCCGTCATACCGGGACAATAGCTCGCTTAACGCACTAATGCGGCGCGGTGGGAAATTGTCAGGTCTCACCCTGTAGAAACGCCACTCTCCCTCATCAAGGATCCTTCTATTGTTGGTAGACCCCCAGATCGCCTCTAGTTCTCTAACTTCACCATCATTACATGTTGCCCAATGTTTAGCCACTCGCTGACTTGGTAGTAGCCCGGCAAAACCGAAAAGCAGTGCTTTTCTCTCCGTGTTGCCCATGTTGTCCTCTAGAACTCCGGCTGGTAACCCGTCGGCTAATTTTTCGAAAGGGACGCTGTTCTGTGCATATCCAAGAGCTCGACTTAGGTATTTGACCAATACCTGAGTGGCTTTATCCCTTGCTAACACATTTTTGATCGAATTCACCCTGGCAAAAAATCTTGCTTCACCCGTCAACGTGGCAATGCTAAGAACGGGTACATGATGGCTATTCGGGCATCTGGGCAAAGCCTCGGCCAGCACCATATGACTATGACCCAGGCGCTGAACTATACTCCCGAGTGCTTGACTCAAAGCTATAGTGGGAACTGTTTTCCCATTTCGGAGCTTTGCTTGCTGATACGTATCATAGTACCACACGACATGTAGAACTACGTTATCAGCCCTGGCATCTCGATTATGCCCATGTCCATACCATTCACTGGAAGCTACGTGAAGCTCCACTTCACCTTCCACAACTCTGCCATCCATCTCAAAAACCGCACCTGTAAAGTCAGGCCCCTCTGCGAAATTCCGCTTACCGGGATAGATGATCTCCACCTTCTCACCAGTATCCGCTATTAGACGGGTTACTAGCTTCTGCTGCCAGATGACAACTATCAACTTCTCAGTAATTTGCCACTTCATATCGCGGTTCCAGTCTCTCGGATCGTTGCCGAATAGCCCTTGGGCGACCATACCCTGTTCTCGTTGATAATGTGTTTCACTTCCCAACCCTTCTTTTCCAGTTCCGCGGCAATAAACCGACGGTGACATCGCCAAGGTAACCTTTCAGCACATACGATGGCACTCACCTTTTCCGAAGCAGCGATCTCAAGCATCTCCATACCTTTATTAAATTCCTCGCTGTTGACAAAAGCCGGGTAACCCCCTCTTCTATAACCGCCGAGCTTGTCCCCAAGGTACAAATATCCAATCCCCTTTTCTGCCAGTAGTCTCGCCAACTCTTGCTGATTAAAATGCTCAAACCGGCTTACAGGAAAACGTCGCACATCGACCACAAGCTCAACCCCATAGCACCTGAGCAACCGAACAAACTCATCGCCGGAACGGATACTTGTCCCCAAGCTGTAAACAGGTCTATGATATGAGCCCATTACCCTTTACAAAAGATTTTTAAACCTTAACGCATCATCAAACATCTCGATATTATTGAACAAAACATATGCATTATCACCTACTAAATTTCTCAAACGGCATAGCTCCTCATCGCTATACTTGTGCCTGTAGTTCGGCCCCCCATGCAGTCTGAAGTATCTTAAGTCACCACACAATGGCAGTCTCTCTAAGGGGTCAACACAATGGATAAGCCCTATCTCCCGACATATAGAACTTATGCTGTCGTCGCTCCAAGCCCCTCTTGGTTCCCAAACAAAAATAAAATCGTTCCGCCCCAACTTCCTAAAGAAAAGCCGCATGCTTTCCATATTTTGCGCGCAGTCCACAAAAGACGCAGGGGTCTGAAAAACCACCACTCGGGCTCCAAGCGGCAGAGCAATCTCTTTGGTCTTCTCCCAAGCTGTTAGAACTTCGGAGGTAGGACGGAAAAACCCGTATTGCTGTGTTTGCATAAGTGGAATTTTCCAACCAAGTCTTCGGTACGTAGGACTCGATGGTGGATGTGTTATCAACTGCCATGCTTTAACGGTGAACTCGAATTCTGCGGGTGCCTCCTTTCGCCAGCTCAATGCACTGTCCACCGGAGGAGGTCTATAAAAGGTTTGCTGCACCTCGACAAGATTAAACAGTTCAAAATACCGCCGTCTCCCTTTCGGGAAACCACAGCAACCCACTTTTATTTGCCCCACAACGCTAGTCACTCCTGTTTTGCTTGATACTTAAATCCGGAACGATCCGCCACAATGTTGAGCAGTGTGACCGTAGCTCCCCTCGGTTTGTAAACGCCACTTTCCCATTCGCTTATCGTCTGTTGGCGGGTACCCAGAATTTTGGCCAGCTCAACCTGAGTCAGCCCCAGATGCCTTCGTAACGCACGGATACTGTATTTGTCCCACTTAGCTTGCCGCTTTTTGCCACCCATTGTATTTGTATTTTACACGGTACCGTGTAAACATTCAATGTACCCTATACCTCGTAGCATAATACAAAATCCTTTAAAAAGATGCAGCCATACACTGTAACCGATGTGCTAAGAGAGCGAAGTAAGCCCCACCCTTGATTTTCCAACAGACCATTGCTATAATTAATTAGCAGTCAATGGTTTAGACTGCTAACTTCGTAGTGTGCAAACGGCTGCAAAGATATCTGCCAGAGAAAGGAGAGCAAATCGGTAGATATGAATTGCAGGGTTTGCGGTATACCTTTCTTCATTGGTAGGACTGTATTCCGTTGTTCCTGTGGCAGCCTTGTCCATAGTTGGTGCTGGGAAAAACATGTACTCGAAGCACACAAACCATCTTTCACCATTGGCACTGTAGATCTCGATGGCAATTTTGCACCATCAAATAAGGAGAAGGACACGCAGTTGCTTGAAAAGCAAGTAGCTCAAACAAGGTAATCTTGAGGAGGTAGCGATGCCGATCTACGAGTATTACTGCCTAAAATGTAACAGGGAGTTCGAATTAATGCGCCCGCTCAGTCAATGCGACTCACCGGGCTTTTGTCCCGCCTGTGGTGAGAAAGGAGAAAAGCTAATCTCCTGCTGTGCCTCAAAGGTCGATTTTTACATTAGACCACCTAGCAAAGCACCATTCCGTGGTAAGAGTGCGACAAAGAAACAGAAGTAACCCTGCGAACTAAAGGGAACGATTGATTAACCGCTTGCTACCAAGCGTTTGAGAGTGCCCATTATGGAGACACCGAGAGATCAGTATTATGCAGATACTAGCGTTATCACTGAAGAGGTGCCTGGAAGTCAGGTGCTTTCCAGTTTGCCTTGCTTTCGCTGCGGGATATGCTGCCATCGCTACCAGCCACGCATTGACCTGGTAGAGACAAGAGTCATAGCTGACGGTCTTGGTATTACTTGGCAGGAATTCGTTGCCAATTATCTCGACAGTCGTTACTTTGGTGAGGAACGATTCCTACTGCGCCAAAACAATGGCGCTTGTGTCTTTCTCGAGCAGATAGACGAGAAGATAGCCGCATGCACGATCCATGTCTTCAAGCCGTCAGTTTGCCGCGATTGGACACCAAGCCTGTTCAGAAAAGAATGTCAGGCAGGCCTAACACAGTTCTGGAAGCTCTGGGTGGATCAAGAGGGTAATTTGCAGGGCAATAAAGATGACGTGGCCCGGTTCTACTCATTTATTAACTCGCTTCGTTAGCTTGCAACATGCACCACATTATGACATGACAGTAAAAACATTAAACGCTACGGAGGTAGCAAATGAAGGTCTGTGTAAAGAAGATCTACTGCTCCAACTGTCGCCGCTTGGTTAGATGCCAGGAACATGCCACCAACGGGGCTATCCATGTAATATGCTCCAGGTGCGGCAAGCTGCTTCGGATATGGAATGGGATAACCTGGAAATCACTGTAGCGCCATGTCAAAGCGTGACTATAAAGAAATAAACGAAGCCTATGCTGTCCTTACCGACCGGGAAAAACGACGTCTATATGATACTTACGGGCACGCCGGCTTGGAAGGTTATACCACTGCCGACATATATAGAGGAGTAGACTTCGATAGCCTTTTCCGGGAATTTGGACTCAGCGATCTGGGTTTCGAATTCGGCAACAGCATATTTGACTCCATATTCGGGACTATACAAGCCGAACGATATCAAAGAAAAGGCGCTGATCTGAAATATGATCTGGAAGTCACTCTCGAAGAGATAGTTAACGGTGCGAATAAACAAATCGAAGTCCAATATACACGACAGTGTAACCTGTGTTTGGGTAGCGGGGCTAGTCCGCAAGGATTAGTCACTTTTGATCGATGCAGGGGTACAGGGCAGATCGTGTTTGAACGGCGATCTGGCTACAGTGTTTTTCGGCAAATCAATGTATGTCCAAGATGTCGGGGCGCAGGCAACATCGTTACCGAACATTGTTCCATCTGTCAAGGAAGGGGTCTTATCTATGAAAACAAAGAGATTCAAATAGAGGTTCCCAAAGGGGCCGATGATGGGTATGTCATAAAGATACGAGGCGAAGGTGAACCGGGAAGGAACGGTGCTGCCCCCGGGGACCTTTACATTGTGCTGAGACTCAAGAAACACCCCAACTTCGAAAGGCGGGGAAATGACCTTTATACGACCAAGGAGATATCCTTTACGCAGGCTGCGCTTGGCGACAGGGTTGAGGTGACAGGATTGTACGGCCCTGTTTGGATCAACATCCCCGAGGGAACCCAGACAGACACAATTTTGCAGATACCAGGCCAGGGGCTCCCCCGCTTTGAGGAGGAAGGTAAAGGCGATTTATTTGTAAGAGTTAAAGTAGTGACCCCTCAAAACTTGAGCCAGAGAGAGAAAGCACTATTGAGGGAGTTCGATAAACTACAGAAGGAAAAGCAAGCTAAACAGGCGAAAATATAGCTTTAAATGATGACAAAAATCTTTGTCCAGATCATCGCCTTCTGCAAAAACCCGAAATCGGAGGCTGCCATTGTAGAAGCTTCCCATTCTAATCAACACTCAGCCCAAGCGCTTAGCACCGAAAAGAACGGCACAGTTAGCCCAGGAGGTTAACTATGGAGCTATCTCCTTTAGCTAAAGAGAAGTTAGCTAAGATCGGCGAGCTGTCACCCGGAGAGAAGGAAAGGTTAAAGATATCCGAGAAGCTGACTCAGCTGCTGGCAGACTATTTCACTAAGAGGATCGATGTAAACAGTCTTTGGCTGGAGCTAAAGAAATGCAAAGAACAAGGACACGAATCAATCATCCGAGAAACACAGATTAGACTGCTTAACGCCATCACGCTTACCAGCAACCAAGCAGATTTCGAACATTGCCGAAATGCGCTATTAGGTTGTGAAACCCTCAAAGAACACAGCAGATACTCTGACCTAGAACATGGCCTGAAAATGCTTGAGTCACTCCGCCTGCAGTACCAACAGGAAAAAGAAAGGGCTTTCAACAATATCAAGCAAAGCATCCAGCAACAGGTCGCAATGGCAGCCCGGCAGGTGCTAAGGCAAAGCAGCAACAGGAATATCTCAATAGACATAAAGGGCTCGGTGGAGGCGACAGCGCGCACAAATCCCCAGTGGAGAAGTTTTCTACTGGAACACGACAGAATTTACGGACAGAAGTTCGACGAGCTGGTAGCAAGGGTAAAAAGACTGCTGTGACCAGCCGCAGTCGCTCTGTCAACTATGACCTCTTTACAAGTCAGGTGTGCTGTGCTAAAATAATTAGCAGTCTAACGCACAGAGTGCTAAAAATAATAACTGAAAGGGGGTAGGAGAAATGGCAACAAAGCTTGAACCATTGGGTGACAGGGTAGTAGTTAAACCCAAGCCCAAAGAGGAAGTCACAAAAGGTGGCATAGTCCTGCCAGACACAGCCAAGGAGAAACCCCAAGAGGGGGAGGTTATCGCAGTTGGACCTGGCAGGCTTACCGACGACGGTAAGAGAATAGCTATGGATGTAAAAGTAGGCGATATAGTTATTTACGCCAAATACGGAGGCACTGAAATAAAAGAGGATGACGAAGAGCTGATCATTCTCAGAGAAAGCGATATCCTGGCCAAAAAGGTGAAATAAATAAGGCAAAAGGAGGTGGTTTAACACATGGCAAAACAGATTATCTACGGTGAAGAAGCGAGACGCGCATTAAAAGCAGGTGTTGATGCACTTGCCAATGCTGTCAAAGTAACCCTTGGTCCCAGAGGGCGCCCTGTAGCCCTGGAGAGAAAGTTCGGTGCGCCCAACGTAATCAATGACGGTGTCTCCATAGCAAAAGATATCGAGCTCCCTGATCCCTTTGAAAACATGGGGGCTCAGCTGGTCAAAGAGGCAGCCACTAAGACCAATGACAAATGCGGTGACGGTACAACTACAGCGACGGTTCTGGCACAGGCCATCATAAGCGAGGGTTTCAAGAACATTGCCGCCGGCGCTGATGCCATGGCGATAAAACGTGGCATCGAAAAGGGTACAGCCGCCATCGTAGAAGAGCTCAAGAAAATGGCAATCCCGGTAACGACTAAGGAGCAGGTTGCCCAAGTAGCCACCATTTCAGCAGCAGACCCTGAAATTGGCAACCTAATTGCCGAAGTAATGGAAAAAGTAGGCAAAGACGGGGTGATCACTGTTGAGGAGTCAAAGGGGCTACAATTTGAGACCGACTATGTAGAGGGTATGGAATTCGACCGCGGATATATCAGCCCCTATTTCATCACCAACCCCGAACTGATGAAGGCGGAACTCGAAGACCCATACATTTTAATCACCGACAAGAAGATCTCAGCGATTTCTGAACTTTTGCCGATCCTCGAGAAAGTACTGCAAGTCTCTAAGAACTTTGTGGTCATCGCAGAGGATGTGGAGGGCGAAGCTCTAGCCACACTGGTAGTCAATAAGCTACGCGGTACCATCAATTGTCTCGCAGTTAAAGCGCCTGGGTTTGGGGACAGGCGGAAGGCAATGCTCGAAGACATAGCAATCCTCACCGGCGGTAAGGTCATATCTGAGGAAGTAGGTAGAAAACTTGATTCAGCCACAGTAGCTGACCTCGGCAGAGCCAGAAAGGTGGTAGCCGACAAAGACAATACCACCATCGTAGAAGGCAAGGGTTCCGAGGAAGCGATTCAAGCCCGCATCAAACAGATAAAGGCGCAGATCGAGGAGACCACTTCGGATTATGACAAAGAAAAGCTGCAGGAACGACTGGCTAAACTGGCCGGTGGGGTAGCAGTCATCAAAGTTGGTGCTGCTACTGAAGTAGAACTTAAAGAAAAGAAGCACCGGGTTGAAGATGCCCTCTCTGCGACCAGAGCTGCTGTAGAGGAAGGTATCCTGCCAGGTGGCGGAGTAGCACTGTTAAATGCTGCACCCGCACTGGATAAGGTAAAAGTGGAGGGCGACGAGGCTGTAGGCATTACCATCTTGAGACGGGCTTTGGAAGAACCACTGCGATGGATTGCTGAAAATGCTGGCCAAGAGGGCTCGGTGGTGATAGACAAGGTCAAGCGCAGCAAGAAGGGTGTAGGCTATGACGCGCTGCGAGACGAGTTCGGGAACATGGTGGCTAAAGGCATCATCGACCCGGTTAAAGTGACCAGAACCGCGCTGGAGAATGCTGCCAGCATCGCAAACATGATCCTCACCACTGAGTCACTGGTGACTGACATTCCAGAGAAGGAAAAGGCTGCCACACCACCTATGCCTGAATACTAATCCGCACTGAACCCCGGGGCTATCCAGAAGGGTAGCTCCGGGGTTTTTAAACACCGAGCACCCTTTCGAACGGGCCAGTATCTCTGATCGGCCCCACCACTGCTAAACTGAAAGCTTCGGTGCTGAAAAGCGTGTGGGCTACTCTTTCTAGATCATCTCTGGTCACCGCCTCTACCAAAGCAATAACATCATCAATGCTAAGTATGCGCTGCATCAGCAACTCCTGCGCCCCGAGCCACCCGGCAACATTTCGACTGTTCTCCAGGCTCAGCAGTAACCTTCCTTTGGCTATCTCCTTAGCTTTGCAGACCTCTGCCTCTGACAGGGTATCTTTAACAGCAAATAACTCATCGATAATTGCCTTAAGTGCAGTTTCCCCTTGCATCGGATCAACACCAGCATGAACTATAAAAGCGCCGGTATCCCTAAAGTGGTCAGCATAACTCTGAATCTCATAAGCAAGTCCCTTCTCTTCCCTTAACTTGAGAAACAACCGGCTGCTCATCCCCTCGCCCAAGACAATACTCAAGAGGTCAACAGCATAACGGTCGGGATCAAAGAATGACACGCCGGGTGCGCCCAAACAAAGCTGGAGCTGCTCCGTTTCCCGAAATTCTATCGCCAGCCGCCTCTGTCTAACACACTCAGCGCCGGAAAAACCATGGGGTGCCTTACCACTCTCCCACTGATAAACCGCCTCGCTAATAACATCCAGCACCAGTTTCTGGTCAATATCACCGGCAATACTCGCCACCGTATTATTAGGTAGGTAATGGTCACGATGAAACTGAATAATTTGCTCCCTGGTCAGAGAACCTATGGTCTCTTTACTTCCAGCAATATCACGGCCCAACGGTATCCCTGGCCAAAGAAGCTCGTCAATCAGCATCGTCACACGTTGCCTGGGTGAATCCAGTGTCATATTTATCTCCTCGATTATCACTTGACGCTCCCGTTCTATATCACCCGCCTCAAGGCGGGGATTACAAATCAGGTCCACCAGGACATCAACAGCCAGAGCCAAGTACTTACTGGGCACCCGGCACCAAAATGATGTCAATTCCTTATCCGTACCACCATTAAGCAAACCACCAACACTCTCTATGGCCTCGCTGATCTCTTTGGCACCCTTTCGTTTTCGTGTCCCTTTGAAACAGAGATGCTCCAAGAAGTGTGCGATACCAGCCTGCGACTCCAGTTCGTATCTGGGTCCAGCGCCCACAAAAAATACTACCGATATCGAGCGCGCGTGCGGCATTTCGCTGCTAATTACACGTAGGCCGTTAGCTAATGTCGTTTTCTGGTACACTATGTCAAGATTCTACCTGTCATTAGTTGCTCCGTCAATTTATCTCACAACCTAGCTACTGAATAGCTCCCGATAATATGGCTTCTAATGTCTCTTCTGGTCGGTCCTGCCAAAATAGTCAATAGCAGCACACACCCAAAGGAAATACAGAAATTCCAGTTTTGTTCTATCAAGACTACCGAGGGTAGTTACCGGTAAAGCTTGTGCAATTTCCTGCTCGTTGAAAATCACAGGCGCCAAAAACATATTTCTCAAGCAGGGGGCAGGAGGCATCCCGTAATAAACGTCACACTTACAATTGACCTTTTGGTCGGCCACTGCTATACTTTTTAAAAATTCCCGGTTTACTGGAGGCGATTACATCGTGGAGAAGACTTTAAAACACTCGGTACTGGTTGACATTGTCATACCCAGAAAAGGATTACTCACAGACACTGCTTTAGTATTTGGCTTTGCATTGCTCACAGCTTTATCAGCCCAGCTGAGCTTCTGGATAGGTCCAGTACCTATAACCGGTCAGACTTTTGCAGTTTTACTGGCAGGTGCCGTGCTTGGTAGCGTGCGCGGGGCACTGAGCCAGCTAACTTACCTAGCCATTGGAGCCACGGGTATACCGTTCTGGTTTGCTGCAGGCGGTGTCCCAGGAATAGCACGTTTACTGGGCCCGACAGGAGGGTATTTACTCGGATTTGTCGCCGGGGCTTTCATCACCGGCTGGCTGGCAGAAAAAGGGTGGGATCGCAGTGTTTGGAAGACAGCTTTGGCTATGCTCGCAGGCAACGTTGTAATATACGTGTTCGGGCTGTCACGTTTAGCTTTCTTTGTGCCCAAAAATTCTATCTTACAGGTCGGGCTATATCCCTTCATCGCTGGAGATGCTATCAAACTGGTAGCCGCCTCTTTAGCTTTGCCAGGCAGCTGGCAAATGCTCAAACGCCTTAAGAAGTGATGGGCCTACAATAACAAGAGCCTGTTCTCGAGGTACAGCTTGGAAATTACCTGGCTAGGACACTCCTGCTTCCGACTCAAAGGGAAAGCGGTAAACATCGTCACCGATCCTTGTCCACCGAGCTTAGGCTACTCGATAGGCAAGCTCCCGGCTGACATAGTAACAATAAGCCACCCTCACACTGGCCATACCTTCATACAGACGATCACTGGAGAGTTTAGAGTATTGCAGGGCCCTGGCGAATACGAGCTTAAAAACACCTTTGTCACCGGCATCTCCACCTGGCATGACCAAGTCAAAGGGGAAAATCTGGGTAAGAACACCGTCTACATCCTGGAGATAGACGGGCTAATATTGTGCCACCTTGGCGATATCGGACACCTCCCGTCACCTGAGCTGACGGAGGAAATTGGTGATATTGACATACTGTTCATACCAGTTGGCGGAATATCAACTCTGAGTGGAACGCTGGCTGCTGAGATGGTAAGGCGCCTAACACCCAAACTTGTCATACCCATGCATTACAGGACGCCGGTGTTAACCCGAGATCTGGAGCCCGTCGACAGATTTCTTAAGGAACTGGGATTGAAAGAGACACCCCGTCAACCAAAGCTCTCCGTCACTCGCTCCTCACTTCCCGTGAAC
Organism: Chloroflexota bacterium; assembly: GCA_036821185.1. GTDB lineage: Bacteria > Chloroflexota > Dehalococcoidia > GIF9 > UBA5629 > CALJTV01. The sequence continues at coordinate 18,825 of DAISKD010000005.1, forward strand.
ACACCACAAGTGATTGTCCTGGAATATTTACATTGAAAGACAATCTTTGACAGCATCTCAGCCACTACCGTAGAATAACGGCGGTTATGAGCCTGGCCAAAAAGCTGTATGACCTACAGCAAACCGACCAAGAGATTCAACGGCAGCAGGAAATCTTGAATGAATTAAGCCATCGGCTCGGCGAAAACACCGCACTACTGCGAGCAAAAGAGGAATTCTCAGCATTGAAATCTTCTCTGGGCCAAAAGGAAAAACAACAGCGTGACCTGGAATGGCAAATCGATGACTTGGAAAACAGCATTAAGCAGCTAACCAGCAAGCTTTACAGCGGTACGGTCAAAAATCCAAAGGAATTGGTGAGTCTAGAGAAAGAAGTCGAGATCCTTAAATCTAGGACCAGACAGGCGGAAGAGGAACTTCTAGAGGTGATGGCTGAGATAGAAAAAATGCGTCGTGAAATGAACAAAAGCCAGGAACTGCTCCAAAAACTGGAAGCTGAATGGCAAGCCGAACACAAAATTCTCAGTGAAAGACACACAGAGATAGAGGGGCAACTTGCCAAACTGGTACAAAAACGAGATACCATCATCTCCCAAATTGATCCTCAGTCGTTGGGAATATACCAAAACCTGAGACTGCGCAAGGGACAAGCTGTGGTGAAGGTAGAACAAGGAAAATGTCAGGGATGCCATATCACCCTACCCGTTAGCGAATGGCACAAAGTTAGAAGCGGCAATCTAGCATACTGCAGCAACTGCGGTAGGATCCTCTTTGTAGGCTAGACAAAATGGGGCCAAAATGCACCTGAAGATATTCACCGACGGCGCCTCTTGGGGAAATCCAGGCCCGGCAGCAATTGGAGTGGTAATCAAAAACGAAAACGACGCAAGCCTGCTCAGAATCGCCCGATATATCGGGAACGCCACCAACAATCAAGCTGAATACAAGGCAGTCATCACAGCACTTCAAGCAGCAAGGAATTTCAAGGCTGAAAGAATCACACTCTATCTCGACTCAGAACTAGTCGCCAAACAGCTGGACAAACGTTACAGAGTAAAGAGCCCGACCCTTTACCCTCTGCACAAAAGGGCTAGCGAACTGCTTTCTAGGTTCACCAATCTCCAAATAGTGAATATCAGAAGCGAAGAAAACTATGCTGCGCACCAGCTAGCCAAGGCAGCTCTTGAGAAGGCTACCAGACATAGTAAATGAAATAAATTTCTAGCTTTCTATCTCCGAGAAGCGATAAACTTTCCTGCCTCCAGCTTCGTTTTGCTTAATGAACCAAGGCAATGAGGCAGCCAAGTCCGTTGATCAGAGATTTCATCCTATTTTGTATCGAACGCCGCGGCATGGAGTGGCCGGCGCTTTATGATGAAATGGCACGCGTAGCGGCACGGCGTCTGTTCCACGGATTGGGCATCGCCGAATTGAAAGAATTTGGGCTCTCGCTGGCACTCGACAGTTTAGACGAGACCCTCGAGATAGTAAAACAGGTTGTAAGTCAGCCCCAAGAGCGCTGACCTTCTTGTTTGCCCCACAAACTGGTAGAATATCTCTAAGCTTCTTGCCTATTCTTTCACAGGAGTGTGAAGAGAAAATGTGGATTAGAAAATTTGCGTTTGCTGCACTGGTCATCTGTTTTGTCCTGACGTCTTGTCTTCAAGGTTGCAGGCCTGCTGCTAAGAACGAAGAGCTGCCGCCCGAATTTGACATCGTAACTGAAGCCTGGCAACTACTACAGCAGGACTACATAGATAAAGACAAACTTGACCCCAAGAAGCTAAGCCAGGGCGCAGTCCGTGGCATGCTAGAAGCACTGGACGACCCTTACAGCACATATGTGGAACCGGAAATCCGGGAGCTGGAGCTATCCGACTTTGAGGGTAAATTCGAAGGTATAGGTGCTGAGATAACCATAAGAGATAAGCAGCTCACGATAGTAACCCCACTCTCCAATTCTCCAGCAGAGAAAGCCGGGCTCAGACCAGGGGACAAGATAGTAAAAATAAACGGTGAACCAACTTCTAAAATGAGCTTGGTCGAAGCTACCTTGAAGATCAGGGGGCCTAAAGGCACCGCGGTCAACCTGACAATCCTTCGCGATGACAATGCGGAACCCTTTGAGGTCCAGATAATTCGCGACGAAATAAAGCTGCAGAGTGTCATCTACGAGATGCGGGATAAAATTGGCTATGTAAAAATAACACGGTTTCAGAAGTCCACAGGCAGGGACTTACGCAACGCGCTCAAAGACATTATCAATAGGAGCGGGCAAGGCGTTGTCCTCGACCTCCGAAACAATCCAGGGGGTGTGCTCGAAGCTGCTGTGGATGTAGCCAGCGAGTTTCTGGCTATGGGCACTGTAGCTCAGGTCATCGACAACAAAGGTAACCAGAGCGTCATACCAGTAAGACCGGGTGGCATCGGTACCAAGTTACATCTCATCGTCTTAGTAAACAACGGTAGCGCCAGCGCCAGTGAAATTGTGGCTGGCGCGCTTCAGGACTACGGAAAAGCTAAACTCGCCGGAAGTAAGACTTTCGGCAAAGGCAGCGTCCAGATGGTAAGAGAACTCAACGACGGGTCAGCTGTACATATCACTGCCTATCGCTGGCTTACTCCACACGGTAAACCAATAGAGGGTGTCGGTTTGTCGCCAGATTTCGCGCTTGACCTTGAGGGAGACCAGCTAGTTGATTGGGCAATCAACTATCTGAATAGTCTTATTAAGAGCGCTTGTATGATAAACGCTTACTTATAAAGAAGGATAGACCAGCTACAGTCCGCACCAGGTGACCAACTTTTCCAAAGGCTCGCGAGAGCTCCTGAATTGATTCACCGGCAGGTCCCAATCAGGATAACCGATGGCTATACCTATGACCAGTTTCTTTGAACGTGGTATGCCAATAACCTCCCGCACCGCATCTGGATACTGAACCAGCGCACCCTCTATGCAGGTACCGAGCCCAAATTCAAGAGCTACCAAGGCTATTGTTTGTGTTACCGCGCCGATGTTAAATAGCGCCCATGGGTCGCCGGCATCTGCCTCTGTGACCACCAATATTACATTCGGGGCATCAAAGGCACGCATCATCTTCAGATACCACTCCCGCCGCCTTTCCCTGTCCTCCCTGGAAAAGCCCAGCAATGGATACAAGGCAGACACTAAAGCCACCCGCCGTTCCCGATAAATCTCCGGTGGTGAAGAAACCACTGGGAAATCAGGATTGGGCTCTACCCCTGCCAGAAATCTATGCTGTAAGGCATCCTTTACTTTTTCAAGCACCTCCCCACCCAAGATAAAAAACTCCCAAGGCTGCGTATTCGATCCTGACGGAGCCCATCTTGCTACATCGATTATCTGCGCCAGGATATCCCTAGCCACAGGGTCTGGCTTATAACCCCTGATGCTCTTTCTAGCTTTGACGGCTTCTATGAGCTGCATCGATTCCCTCCTATTAATCAATCACATCCTTAGTGCTTGGCACCTTGTCACCCAAACGCTCATCGAGCCTAGTAGCCGCACGAAGCGCTCGAGCTAAAGCCTTGAACAAGGCTTCGGCCTTATGATGGTCATCAACGCCGCCCAGTAGCCTGGCATGTACACAGAGCTTCGCCTCCGAGGAGAAAGAAACGAAAAAGTGACGTACTAAATCAGCAGGCATTCTACTGATGTTGTTACCGCTAAAAGACGCTTCAAATACAACATAGCTTCGGCCACCTATATCAATCGCCACTAGGGCCAGAGCATCGTCCATGGGTACAACAGCATCTCCCATTCTTACTATCCCTCGCCTATCACCCAGCGCTCTAACAAAAGCCCGACCTAAACAGATAGCTACATCCTCGACAACATGATGCTGATCAGCACCCGTGGCTGAAAGTTTTATGTCAAATAGACCATGTTGAGCAAGCTGACTCATCATATGGTCAAAGAACCTGATCCCCGTCGCTATTTCAAACTCACCTGTACCATCGAGGTCAAGCTCTACCTTGACAGAGGTTTCTTTGGTCTCCCTTGTTACTTTCGCCTTCCTTTCAACCATATGACCACCTCATATCTCCAGTGGTAAATCTTAACACAGGCCTTCCATGGCAGCAATTAGAGCATCTGTGTGTTCTGGTTTACCAGCACTAATGCGCAGGCAATCCCTTAAACCGGGCACATCGAAGTAGCGAATAAATATGCCACTGCGCTGTAACTCCACATGTATCTTTCTAGCCTCACCGTTAAGCACCCTACAAAGAACAAAGTTAGCCTGAGAAGGATAAACTTTGAGCCAGGTGAAACGACTCAACTTCCTAATCAATCTTTCCTTCTCACTGACTATAGCCTTAATAACGCTGCGGAGATAGTCCATGTCTTTCAATGACTCCAGCGCCGCTACTTGTGCAGCACAGTTTACATTATATGGCTGCTTTATCTTCATAAGGTTTCGGGCAATGTCAACCGGGAAAACCCCATAGCCCACTCTTAGCCCCGCCAAGCCAGCCCACTTGCTAAAGGTCCTTAGAACCACCAGATTAGCATACTGTGTGACCAGATGGGCTACGGTGATACCACTGAATTCATAATAAGCCTCATCGACTACCACCACCACACCACTTTCCAAAAGCTCACGAATCTCGCCTTCTGGCGTAATATTGCCAGAAGGATTATTCGGCGAAGCAACGAAAATAACCTTGGTATCCTCAGTGAGCGCCCTTCTCACCGAAGGCACATCTAATGAGAAGTCTTCCTTTCTGGTGACATTGATCACCGTGCCACCGCACACGCCCGTGCTGAAAGAGTACATGCCGAACGTAGGCGGGCAATTGATGACCACATTACCAGGCTCAAGAAACAGACGCAGTATCAAATCTATAAGCTCGTCGCTACCGCTACCAACAACTATGTGCTCCGAGCCCACGCCCACATACTCAGCAAGTGCTTGGCGTAACTCTCGCTGCTCAGGGTCAGGATAAAGGTGATAATATTTATATTCAGCTAGAGCCCGCTGGACTCTTTCAGAACAACCGTAGGGATTCTCATTACCATCAAGCTTTACGACCTTGTCCGGCGACACTTCTACACGCCGACTGAGGATATCAGTAGGCTCAATAGGTGTGTAACCCTCGATATCTCTAATGTCTTTTCTTATGAGCTCCCACACTTGACGAGACAATCCGCTTCCTGCGTTACAGCATTCTCATCTTCATAGCTCTGGCATGACCAGACAGCCCTTCAGCTTCAGCTATAACTATAGCAACCTCGCTCAGAGACTTCGAGGTCTCGCTATCCAAAGCAATAATATTGGTCACCTTAAGAAAGTCCTCCACGCCCAGCGGTGAGCCAAAACGAGCGCTTCCACCGGTGGGCAATACATGGCTAGGACCGGCGACATAGTCACCCAGCGCCGCCGGGCAATCACCAACAAGAATACAACCAGCATTATGTATCCTGCTAATGTAGCCAGCAGCCCCCTTCACCATCAGTGACACATGTTCCGGTGCACACAAATTGACCAGCTCGATAGCCTCATCCATGCTGTCCACCACTGCTATCACGCCCCTTAAAATTGCCTCGCTGGCAATGGCTTTACGTTCCAGAGATTCCAACTGTCGCTCTATCTCCACGACCACCTCCCTAGCTAACCTCGAGGAAACCGTTATTAGAGCTACAAATGTCCGCACATCATGTTCGGCTTGAGCAAGGAGATCGGCAGCACATAAACTCGGGTTAGCAGTCTCGTCAGCCACTATCACAATTTCACTAGGTCCAGCCAGACTCTCAACTGCGACCGATCCAAAGACCAGTTTCTTTGCCAGCACAACAAAGATGTTCCCGGGGCCACAAATCTTGTCTACTTTAGGAATAGATTCTGTACCAAAGGTTAGAGCTGCAATGGCCTGTGCACCACCAACCCGGAAAATGTGGTCAACATCAGCAATATCAGCTGCCACCAAAGTTATAGGATGTACGGTGCCGTCCCTGTTAGGCGGGGTTGCCATAATGACTTCCCTGACCCCTGCTATTCTAGCCGGGATGGCTGTCATCAACACGGTAGAAGGATAAGAAGCAGTGCCACCCGGCACATAAATGCCTACCCTATCTAGGGGGCTAACTTGCCTTCCCAGACCATTACTCAGAAAAGCGGCAGACAACTTCTCTTTACAGATAACATGAAAGCCCCTTATCCTATCAGCTGCTAGCTGCAGCGCTGATATCAACCTCTTGTCGACTCTTTGGTAAGCCTCGGATATTTCCGCTCTGCTTACCTCCAGCGAATCGAGCACAATCCCATCAAGTTTCCTGGTGTAATCAAGTAAAGCACTGTCACCCCTCTCACAAACGTTCTTAACTATCTCCTCAACCGCCCGTAACTCAGCAGGTTCCTTCGTCCTTTTCCGCTTGCTGCCTGAGGATGAAATGTAACGCCCATACTGCGGGACTTCTCGCCCGAGCAACTTTCTGGCATTCTGAAAACCTGTTACTAGTCTCATCTAGTTACCTTCAATTGCCCGGCTGAAGACCTTTATCAGCTCGACAACCTTTCCCTTTTTCGTCGGGTTCTTAAGGCTGTCCTTATTACCAATAAGACAAGCCATTGACTCGAACAAAGTATCAATTATCTTTAAACCGTGTTCAGCCAGCGTCCTGCCGGTCTGTGTGTTCTCAATGAGCAGATCGGCATCTTCTGGTAGGAAAGCCTCGCTCGCCCCCCAAGTAGGAATCAACCTGTACCTGGAGAAATGATTATCGCGCACATATTTATCAGCAATATTTATATACTCGGAAGCCACTCTCGGCACAGGCAGCTTCCCGTACTGTGCTAGACGTCGCATATCGGCGATATTATTTATGGGTAAGTCCTGGCTAGCCACAGCCACTATTCTAACACGGCCAAAACCCAGATTGAGTAATTTCGTAACCGGACTTGAAGGGAATCGATACATGTGGTCAAGGAACCAGTCCTCACCGGTAATAGCAAGGTCAAAGTTACCATTCGCCACCTGCAACGGCATATCCTGAGGTCTAACAACCTTCACGCCCAACCAGTCAAAAGCAGACCTTGGCCGCCGGTCAAGCACATCAGAGGAATAACCATCCAACTCAAGCCCAGCCCGGCTTAAAAATTCTAAAGCGGGGGCCTGTTGGTGACCGTCCGGTAACGCTAACCAAATCTTAATTGATTCCATACTAGGCCGGAAGCCATTGGCAGTTCTTTTCGTGCCCGGTCTGATATCCAACCATGGCTTGTTCTCCCTACCTAGAGCACTACTAAAAACGCCTACTAGCCAGCCTAAGTCTTTTGTTTCCCAACTAACTTTATTGGCCACGAGAAGGACATTCGTCTGGAGCACGCTCTTCAATGGCACCAAATTCTGGGCGATAATTTCAGCCTCATTCTCGGCCCACAACAATGCGAGGTCGGCGTTTTCCGGCGGATATACTTCAGTAGCACCCCATACCGGAAAAATTTTGAACTTCCGCAATCTGAACTTCAAAGCCATTGCTTCGGCTAGGTTTGGGTACTCGGTAACAATGCGCAAGCTACAGCACTGCTCCACAAGATTCTGAAAATCGCTTACCCCACCAAACTTGCTTGAAGTGGCATAAATAGCACCCCGCCCGTATCCTAAATCCAAAACTTTCAGCAAGGGACTGCTGGGATACTTGCTCACCAGTTCTTCAACCCAATCCGCACCGCATATCCCAAGATCGTAATTACCGATAGCCACCTGGACAGGGATATCTTTCTCCTGAAACACCTTCGCTGAAATGGAAGGGTGACCTTTCGACTTTAGACGATATATCCGCGCCTGCTCACTATAATTCGGAAACTCGACCCCCGCTTCTTTAAGAAAAATAGCGGTAGCTGATAAGAATCTACCTTTGGGCAAAGCAATCCTAATGGAGGTTGGGACAGAGCTATCTAGCAAGCGTCATTCACCTCCTACCACACTGATCACCTGATCAACAGAACGTACCTTCCGCCTTCGCTGACTTTGTCTGTCGACTATTAAGAATTCGCCCGGTTTGTCCCCTACTTTGACCAACCACCGACGCTGTGATGCTGGCCTGAGACCAGTGAAAGCGAACTCGACCAGATAGCCGCGCTTACGAAGCATATCCCCAAGTGCAAACCCGACCTTGATGGCTTCTGGTGTATCCCTTTCACATTTAACTACAACTCCCTGCTTGCTATCCTGTTGCCGCCCTCTTGTAACCAAACTCATCAAAGGGTCCATATATAATGCAAAACCACAGGCCGGCGTACTCTCACCGCCGACAAGCGACAACAGATTGTCATACCTGCCACCACTGCCAACCTTTTGCCCTCGATACAAGAACTGGAAACACACACCTGTATAGTACTCGAAACCTCTTACCGCGGTAATGTCGATCCGGTATCGTATACCTAAGACATCGAGCAATTCAGCTACTTTATCAAACTCTTCAAGTGCTGAGTGTATACTCTGTGGTAAATTCGGCAAAGATTTCAGATTTCTCACAAATGAGGAACGCGTGCCTTTGGACGTCAAAATCAGTGACAAAAATCCTTGCACAGCAGGTTCATTTGACTCCGCTGGAGCCAATGCCTGCCAGTCACCATCAAGCACCCTATCCAGCAGTTTGGCCCTCTCATCCAAATCCAGCTTCAATTCGTTTATCAGAGCCTTGAGTATTCCAGCATGGGAAAGCAGAATTTCAACATCATCCATGCCTAAATTCCGCAGAATTTCAATAGCTAGGGCTATTATCTCCATATCTGCGGCCGGTGGACTACCATTTATAAGCTCAGCCCCACACTGCCAGCGTTCCCTGTTTTCTGTACCTGTCTCCTCGAAGACAAAAACATTAGTAATGTAAAACAACCTGGCCAGTTTCCAGCAAGACGAATTCTCTGCATATAGTCGGGCAATAGGAATAGTCCCATCGGGCCGCAATACCACACGTTCACCACTCCACCCATCCCAATCAAGAAAAGAATAGACACGGCTCAGCATATTCGGAGTAAGCGTACCGGCAGCTGTAAACAGCGACAAGTACTCCAGCGTTGGGGTTCGCACCTCACGATAACCCCAGCTTGAGCACGAGCGACAGAACACACTTTCAATGTGTCGGAATAATTCCAGGTCTTCTGGAAGTAAATCCCTCGCCCCTTTACATCTTTGACTTACAGGCTTTGTCCACATGCTTTACAGGTTCACCTATTCTACACTAACTTTTTTGCTATGTTCAATGTAGCAACTGGCAAACTATTGAAATAACGCGTTGCTACCAGCAAGAGAGTTAAATTATAATTGTGTCGAGATCAGCCAATGGCATTCGCAACGCAACCGCCGGGCAAAACACGCTTGCTGGCCTTATGTACCCTGTTACTCGCCGGCCTGGTTTCCTTTGGCGAAGCAAACACCGGTACTGCACAGCTGGAAGTTCTAAAGGTAGAAGGAACCATCGTGCCAGCAGTAGCCAACTACATCGACCGTGGCATTCGCCAAGCAGAAGCCAAAGGCAGTACCGCCTGCATCATAGAACTGAATACACCCGGCGGACTCCTCGACTCCACAGAAAAAATTGTGACGCGGATCCTAAACGCTAAAGTGCCAATCGTAGTATATGTTTCGCCCAGTGGCAGCTGGGCAGCTTCAGCAGGAACATTTATCACAATAGCAGCCCACATCGCCGCCATGACCCCAGGCACAAGCATCGGAGCAGCCCACCCCGTAGCCATTGGACAGGAGATGCCAGAGGAAATGAAGAAAAAGGCAACCGAGTTTTCTTCTGCCTGGATAAGGAGTGTAGCCCAACTACGGGGTCGCAACCCGGAAGAGGCCGAATTGGCAGTGACTGAAAGCAAGTCCTTTACCCCTTCAGAGGCTCTCGAGGCCGGCCTTATCGACCTTGTGGCTGACGACCTACAAAGCTTAATCAAACAAATAAATGGCAAAAGGGTAACTCTAGCTAATGGCGAGCAAAAAATTATAGAGACTACAAGCTATACCATAAACAGAAATCAGATGAATTTTGCAGAGCGCTTCTTGCACATCATCAGTGACCCAAACATCGCCTACATACTGCTTAGTCTCGCCACCATAGGTCTAATAACCGAAATCTCCAATCCTGGCATGATCTTTCCGGGGGTTTTTGGAGGCATTAGCCTATTTCTTGCCTTCTACTCTTTAGGAGTCCTCAATGCCAACTGGGCCGGTGTACTGCTTATTATGCTCGCTTTTGGTCTGTTTATTGCCGAGCTTTTTACCCCTGCTTTTGGTATACTGACTGCAGGCGGGCTTGTGTCGCTGGTTATCGGTTCTCTCATTCTCTTCAGCGGTGCTTCGCCGCAGATGGAAGTCAACAGAGGGCTAATTGCAGCAGTAACCGTCCTGGTGGGTGCCTTTGTGGTATTCGTCATAGGCGCCGTCGTGCGGGGACAGAGGCGACGTGTAGTAACCGGTCCACAAGCCCTGATCGGGAAGACAGCTACTGTCAAGACAGAACTGGCCCCTAAAGGGACAGTACTAGTAGACGGTGAGCTCTGGACAGCTATAATTGATGAGGATACAGCAAAACCAGGAGAGGAGGTGATAATAGTCGGAGTCGAAGGATTGAAACTCACGGTGACCAAGAAGACTAAGAGGAGGAAAAGATGAACATTTTAGTAATCTCCGCTATCGTTATCTTTGCTATCATAATACTTGCCGCAGCTATAAGGATTGTCAATGAATACGAGCGTGGAGTGGTTTTTCGCCTTGGCAGATATGTTGGCGTAAGAGGTCCGGGACTAATCTTCCTCATACCGTTCATCGAGCGAATGGTAAAGGTAGACCTCCGTGTTGTCACCATGGACGTCCCACGGCAAGAGTGCATCACCCTAGACACTGTGACGGTCAAAGTTGACGCGGTTGTCTATTTCAGAGTAGTAAGACCGGAAGACGCCATACTCAATGTGGAACAATATATCAGGGCTACCTCACTACTTTCACAAACAACTCTCCGCAATGTGGTGGGACAATCAGAACTCGAAGACCTGCTCGCACACCGGGACAAAATTAATGAACGCCTGCAAATACTAATAGACGAGGGGACAGAACCGTGGGGGATCAAGGTCAGTATGGTAGAAATCAGGGACGTCGAGCTACCCGAGACGATGCAACGGGCTATGGCAGCCCAAGCCGAAGCAGAGAGGGAAAGACGGGCGAAAATCATTCACGCTGATGGTGAGTACCAGGCCGCTGAAAAGCTGGCTCAAGCAGCTAGAGTAATAGCAAGTGAACCAGCAGCTCTTCAACTACGCTATTTGCAGACGTTGACCACTATTTCCACTGAGAGAACTAATACCGTGGTCTTTCCTCTTCCGATAGATTTGCTAAAGCCTTGGCTCAGTAAATAGCCACAACTCTGGCTAGATCAGCAGGGGCTATCCCCAATCAAAAGGTGGGTAGCCCCTATTCTTTAACCACCGTAACATCACCAGCCACAATCTCAACAAGGCTACCATCAGCACGTCTCAACAGGAGACTGCCATCCTCGGTTACATCTTCGGCTATTCCCCTCTCCACCTTCTGCTCGCTTCTAATGTTTACCAGCTTACCTAAGGTCTCGAGACGTTCCCGCCATTGTCTATACACAGAACTACAGCCTCCGGCCTGAAGTTCGAGATATAGTTTCTCCAACTCAAAAAGTAAGAGACAGATAAATTCCTCCCTGTCTATCTCCTTTCCAAGCTCGTGTGAAATGCTGGTGGCTATCTCTGCAATCTCAGGAAAAACCGAGGGCTCAAAATTGATGTTTACACCAACGCCCAGAATGACATAGTTAATCTGCTTCCCTGCAGCCTCGCTTTCCACCAAGATGCCACAGACTTTCTTGCCACTGACCAAGACGTCGTTGGGCCATTTTATGGCACATCTCAGACCTGTCATCTCTTCTATAGCCCTCACCACAGCCAGCGCGGCTATCATAACCATACCAGGTAGGTAATCGAGGGGAGGTCTGAGGACAATTGACATGGCAAGGCTACCCTGAGGAGAAAGCCATGACCTACCTGAACGCCCTCTGCCAGCAGTCTGAACATCAGCGATAACAACTGTGCCTTCCGATGCTTCCTCCTTGGCTAACTTTCTGGCTGTCTCCATAGTAGTGGGCAACTCGCTGTACCTGTAACAGCACCGCCCCATGAAACTGGTCTTAAGATTTCTTAAAGACTGTAACCCCATAAGCTTTTTCCTAACAAATAGGCAATACAATTTTTACTGATAGCATATCAGGTGCTGTATAGCGCTGTCTATCTAGTTACTTTGCCCAGGGTCAAATGGTTATCGCACAATCTTGCTAGTTCACCACGAGGCTGATATACTAACCACTGCTGTGGAATACGAAATCATCATCGGGCTCGAGGTCCACGCCCAACTCACCACCAGGAGCAAGATGTTCTGCTCTTGCAGTACTGATTATGCCAGTTCACCTCCTAACACCCATGTCTGTCCTATCTGTTTGGGCATGCCCGGTGTTCTGCCAACCATTAACCGAAGGGCAGTGGAATACACCATAATGACAGCTCTTGCCCTAAACTGCACTATCGCTGAATATGCCAAATTCGACCGCAAAAATTACCCCTATCCTGACCTGATGAAGGGATACCAGATTTCTCAATATGATGCTCCGATTGGCAGAGGAGGGTGGCTAACAATCGAGGTGGGGAATAAAGAAAAAAGGATCGGCATAACTCGCGTACATCTTGAAGAAGACGTCGCTAAGCTGATCCATCTGACAGGACCAGAAGGCAAAAGTTATACTCTTGTCGATGTCAACAGGGCGGGTATACCCCTCATGGAAATCGTTAGTGAACCCGATATAAATTCTCCCGAAGAGGCAAGACAGTACCTTGTCAAGCTGCGCTCTATACTCCAGTACCTCGGGGTATCAACAGGTAACATGGAAGAGGGTAGCTTCAGGTGTGACGCCAACATTAGCATCCGTCCCAAGGGCAGCACCGAGTACCTGCCCAAAGTGGAGGTGAAGAACCTGAACAGCTTTAAAGCCGTATACCGGGCGCTAGAATACGAAGCCAAACGGCAACAGGAAATACTGGAGAAGGGTGGAAAGCTGTCCCAGGAGACACGGGGCTGGGTGGACACCAAAGGGGTAACCGTAAGCCAGAGGAGCAAAGAGTATGCCCACGACTATCGCTACTTTCCCGAGCCCGACCTACCACCGTTAGTCTTCGACAGGGCCTGGATAGAAGAAATAAGGTCCCTCTTGCCTGAACTACCCGATGCCAGGCGCGACCGCTTCATTAACGAGTATGGATTACCTCTTTACGATGCCAGCCTTCTCGTTGAATCTAAAGCGATGGCAGACTATTTCGAAGAATGTATTAGATTAAGCAACCCCAAGACAACCGAGGAGAGACAGAAAAAGGCTAAGACTATAAGCAACTGGCTGCTCGGCGATTGCAGTCGGATGCTCAACGCCACCAACTCCAGTATCGAAAGCTCTAAGGTTACCCCTGCTCATCTCGTCGAACTACTCGCCATAGTGGAGAAAGGGGGTATTACCGGGCCCACCGCAAAAGCAGTATTCGAGGAAATGTTCCTCACTGGCAAAACAGCTAGCGAAATTGTAAATCAAAAAGGTCTGAGCCAGATAAGTGACGTCTCGGAAATAACGAGAATAGTTAACGAAGTGATCACCAACAACAGTCAAGCAGTTGCCGACTATAAGGCGGGTAAAGAGCAAGCTCTCATGTATCTAGTTGGACAAGTGATGAAAGCCAGCAGAGGGAGAGCCAACCCTAATACTGCGAAAGAGACCCTGGTACGAATTTTAGGAGGATAAAATGTCCACTTACCTGCTTATCGCGCAGATTCTAGTAGCTGCAGCTTTGATTGCCGTCATCATGCTTCAGGCAAGAGGCGGGGGACTTGGGGGTATATTCGGTCAGCCAGACACAGTCTACCGAACGCGCCGAGGGGTGGAAAAAAGTCTTTTTCAATTTACCATCGCCCTGACCGTACTCTTTGTGATACTTTCTGTACTAGTTGTCCGGGCTTCCTGATGCAGTTTGATAACATTTGATAACACTAGAGTATGGCTGCGATCATAACTCTTACCACGGACTTCGGCACAGCCGATGCCTATGTCGCTGCCATGAAAGGGGTTATCCTTACCATTAACCCCGAAGCAACAATTGTCGATATTTGCCACTCGATAAAACCCCAGAATATTTTCGAGGCTGCTTTTATAATCAGCACTGCCTATAGCTACTTCCCTGAAGGGACAATACATATAGTCATAGTCGACCCTGGGGTGGGCAGCTCACGGAAAGCTATTATACTGAAGACCCGTTCCGCCTTCTTCTTAGCACCGGACAACGGTGTGCTCAGCTACATAATCGCTGAAACAAGCTCAACCTCTGTGAGTGAATCACTGGACAAAGACCTACGGCTAAAACAGCAAAGGCTCGGCCCAGAGACCACTGCAGTGGCTATAACCAACCCTAAATACTGGAGACAGCCAGTTAGCACAACTTTCCATGGGCGAGATATTTTCGCTCCAGTGGCAGCTCATCTTTCTCTCGGCACGCCATTGAGCAACTTCGGTAGAAAATTAAACCAGATACATGTTTTTCGCATACCTCGCCCCTACCGGGAAGCTTGCGGCAACATAACTGGCCTGATAATACATATAGACCATTTTGGTAACTTGATCACCAACATTAAAAGCACTGATCTACCATCGCGACAAGTAACAATATCAGTAGGCACAAACAGTATAAAAGGGGTTAGTTCTTTTTATGCGCAAGGAAAAGGTCTTATAGCTCTAATAGGAAGCAGCGGCTACCTGGAGGTCTCACTGGTTGGCGGGAGCGCTGCTGAAATTTTAAACGCCAGAGTAGGAGATAAGATCACCATAAACTTAGGATCGGCAGCTTAGTCTACAGCTCATCTAGAAAAAGGACACTTTTTGCCCCAGCAAAACTAATGGGTGCGCCGCCAGACGGTTCCTTTAGCGGTATCCTCGAGCACCACACCCAGCTCCAAAAGGCGAGCGCGTATTTTGTCGGCAAGACTCCAAGCTTTGGTACGGCGTAGCTCGTCGCGCACCTCGATCAACAGCTCGACCAAAGGTTCAGCACTTAGCGCTGACTTCACCGGCTCCTGTAAAGTAAGTCCTAAAATGCCGGCAAGCTCCGCCAGAACGCCCCGCGCCTTGGCTACCCCGACTCCTGCTGCACGTGCTTTGTTGATCTCTCTCGCTAGGTCAAAGAGCACAGCTACGGCTTGGGCCGTGTTAAAATCATCATCCAGGCAATCGATAAACCGCTTTCTAAATAACTCAGCATCCAATTCACCTGTAGCCCCCTCATCTCCTTCGCTTCTCATCGCTTGCCGCAGCCGTTCTACACCAGCTTCGGCCGCTCGTAGCGCTTCCTCGGAATAAGTCAATGGACTGCGGTAGTGGGAACTCAAAACAAACAGCCGCAACGCATCAGGGCTATGCAGTTTAAGCGCATCTTTCACAGTTATCAGGTTCCCCAGCGACTTGCTCATCTTCTCCTCACCAAACTGGAGCAGGCCGTTATGTAGCCAATATCTGACAAAGGGCACCACCCCCGTATAGCTTTCGGATTGCGCTATCTCGTTCTCGTGATGTGGGAAAATAAGGTCCTGTCCGCCACCATGAATATCAATGCCCTCACCCAGATATCTCAACGACATCGCACTGCATTCAATATGCCATCCAGGTCTCCCCTCGCCCCAAGGGCTCGCCCACCAAGGCTCTCCTGGTTTGGCAGCCTTCCATAAAGCGAAGTCAAGCGGAAACTCTTTCTCTCCACCTTCGGCGGAGCCGCGTGCCAGCATATCATCCAGACTCTGATGTGACAGCTTCCCATAATCGGGGAAGCTTTTCACTCTAAAATACACACTGCCTTTGGATACATATGCATGTCCCCTCTTTATCAGGCCTTCTATTATTTCGATCATCTTCGGTATCTCTTCCGTCGCTTTGGGGTAAATATGAGCCCTCTTTATATTCAGCGCATCCATGTCCTCAAAATACTCAGCAATGTACTTCTCCGCTAGCTCCAGCGCTGGAATGCCCAGTTCCCGCGCCCGGTTGATTATCTTGTCATCTATATCAGTGAAGTTCTGTACATGTTTCACCTTGTAGCCTTTGAACTCCAGGTAACGCCTTATGACATCAAAAACTATGTAACTCATCGCATGCCCTATATGGCAATGGTCGTATACAGTTACACCACAAACATACATGGTGACCTCGTTGCCAGCGGGAGAAAATTCCTCTTTGGTTCCAGACAGAGTGTTAAAAACCTTCATGTTCTTCTCCAAAAGGCTTAATTTGTTTCGCGTGCCTCAGACTGTATCGCTCTCAGTTTATATTCCAACTCAGCAATGCGCCTCTCCAGATTCTCCAACCTTTCCCAAACAGGGTCTGGTAATTTCTCAACGGTATCGGTATCTGGATTTCGAATCTCCACTATCCTGCCGGGAACTCCCACCACAGTGGCATTAGCTGGTACCGAGGTTATTACCACTGAGCCAGCACCTATCTTGACATTATCGCCGATAGTGATGGCACCTATGAGCTTTGCCCCGGCACCAACTACCACGTTGTTGCCCAAGGTCGGGTGGCGCTTTGTTTTCATAAGGCTGGTGCCACCCAAAGTAACACCCTGATATAGGGCGACATTGTCGCCTATCTCAGCAGTCTCGCCAATCACCACACCCATACCATGGTCGATAAAAAACCCCTCCCCTATCTTGGCTCCGGGGTGAATCTCGATCCCGGTCAAAAAGCGGCTTATATGAGAAATAAACCTGGGGAAAAACGGAATACGCCAGCACCATAATTTGTGTGCCAGACGGTGAAATTGACGGGCGTGGAAACCCGGATAAGCAAAAATAACTTCCCAAACGCTCCTTACCGCCGGGTCACGCTCGAACACCACCTGTATGTCCTTCTTGATGCTTCTGTAAAGCCCTATCATTTTTCCTCACCAAGTGTTCACTTGGTCTCAGTAACCATCGACACAGCGTAAGCAGCTATACCTTCTCCCCTCCCCACAAAACCTAAACCTTCGTTGGTCGTTGCTTTGACTGTGACCTGCGAAACTCCTATGCCCAGCACCCGACTTATCCGGGCTCTCATTTCGTCAATAAAAGCCGACAACCTGGGGCGTTCGGCAACAACAACCGCATCAATATTGCACACCACCACCCCACTGTGCCTGAGCAGTTTCTCCACCTCTTCTAGTATGACCAAGCTAGAAATATTAGCATACCGGGGATCCTCCGGGGGAAAATAGTTGCCAATATCCTTTAGCCCCGCTGCACCTAGAAGAGAATCGGCAACCGCATGAATCAAAACGTCGGCATCACTATGGCCACCCAATCCCTTTTCAAAAGGTATTTCCACACCGCCAATGACCAGTTTGCGTCCCGGTACCAAAGGATGGACATCATATCCCAGACCTACTCGCATTATCCTCTCCAGCTATGATCTCGGCTAACAGAAAGTCCTCTGGGGTAGTAACCTTAATGTTGCTATAGGATCCCATGTATAGCCTGACAGTATACCCCAGCTTCTCCACCAGTTCAGCATCATCAGTCACATCGTCTTTTACCCTCGCATGGGCCTCAGCTATTATATCAAAGCGAAACACCTGAGGGGTCTGTGCCATCCATACCATGTCACGGGGTAACGTCTTGCGGACAGTCATATCACCATCGCAAAACTTTACCGTGTCCTTAACCGGAACCGCCGCTATAGCTGTGCCGGTTTCTTGCGCAGCTTCCAATCCTCGACGTATCAGCTCTGTTGTCAAAAATGGCCTCGCTCCATCGTGTATGACCACCCAGTGGCATCCCTCTAGCAGGTCCAGCCCTTGTCTGACAGAGTCGCGGCGCCTGGAACCACCAAGACAGAGCCGCGACTTTGACCATCCCCTCCCCACAGCTAGTTTTTCCACAGCATTAAAATTGGCCTTGTTTAAGACAATAACCATCTGGTTGACCAAATCACAAGCCTGACAGACATCCGCCGACCAAGCTATCAAAGGTTTACCTTTCAAAGGCAACAGTGTCTTGTCTACACCCATCCGCCGACTGCTTCCTGCGGCAACGATAATTGCCCCTACCCTTGAAATCATGAGTCTCCCTCACTAGGTTTACTTCTAGGCGTCTTCGATAGTCCTAACCTCAGCGCTTCAGACACAGTAGCTGATCTCAAAATCTCCACCCCGTCTACCGCCAGTTTGGGTGAAACTGCCGGAACGAGACACCGTCTAAAGCCCAGCCTAACGACCTCTCCAACCCGCCTTTCCAGTTGAGGTACAGCACGGAGTTCGCCACTTAACCCAATCTCACCCACGGCCACCAGTTCAGGGAGAACAGTTCTGTCTTTAAAGCTTGAGGAAATAGCTAAAGCGATTCCAAGATCAGCAGCCGGCTCGCTTATCTTTAAGCCACCGACTACACTTGCTATCACATCCTGCCCTGAGAGATTGACCCCAGCACGCCGGGACAGCACCGCCACAATCAGCAGTAGCCGCCCGAAATCAATCCCGTTGGCAATCCGTCTCGGCGGTCCGAAACTAGCGGGGTTCGTCAACGCCTGCACTTCAACTAGTAAAGGGCGGCTCCCCTCAAGCGTGGGCACCACTGCTGACCCAACCATAGCCCCACGCTGCGAAGTCAAAAAGACCTCGGAGGGGTTCGACACCTCCATCAGACCCCGACCGGTCATCTCAAAGACGCCCACTTCATTTGTCGAACCGAAACGGTTCTTTGTACTTCGCAGTATACGATAACTACCCAAAGCCTCGCCTTCAAGGTAAAGTACCGTGTCCACGATATGCTCCAGTGCCCTCGGTCCCGCTATCGCTCCATCCTTAGTCACATGTCCTGTTATAAATACTGGCACACCGCTGCGTTTTGCCCACTGCATAAGCCTTAAGGTGCATTCCCGTATCTGAGCGACACTCCCAGGTGTACCTACCACATCTTCTAAATAGACGGTCTGAATAGAGTCGATAACAGCGAGAGCTGGCGCCAGGTCCTCAAGTTGCCTAAGTATCACCTCAAGACGCGTCTCACAAAGAACAAACAGCCCTTCACCCTCCACCCCCAACCTTTCTGCCCGCAGCTTGATCTGCTGGACAGACTCCTCGCCAGAAACATACAGGACTTTTTTGCCACAACTAGCCATGCCTGAACACACTTGGAGCAATAGCGTGGACTTGCCTATTCCGGGGTCACCGCCGATGAGCACCAGAGAGCCAGGCACCAGCCCATCGCCCAGGACCCTGTTCAGCTCAGCAGTAGGCAACTGTAGCCTGGGCACACCTTCAGTCGTCAAACTGGAGATCGCCTGAGGGGTACTATCACCAAACTTGACCGGCGATATCGAGCCAGTAGCAACAACCTCAGTCTCTATAAAACTATTCCATTCCTGACAGTTGGGACATCGCCCCAACCACTTGGGGCTTTCTTTCCCGCACTGCTGGCAAACAAAAACGGTCTTATACCTGGGCCTACTCACAACCAGTACCCTTGGTACCCGCCAAATACAGTGGACTATAACATACTAACATACATAGATTAAAGGGGACGGGACTGTTACATTAACCAATCCCGTCCCCACTTCAATGACACAAACCACGCCTTCTACTTCAGTGCAGAAACGCTGCTTCAGCTATCAATGCTCCGGTAATTGTTCGGTAGGCGCTTCGCCCATCAGCGCTCCAGCAGTAGCCTTGATCACGATCTTCTCGCCATCGTAATCGACCACCACCGTGTCACCTGGCCTGAATTCACCTCTGAGCAGTGCTTCGGAAAGCTTGTCCTCAACCTCACTCTGGATCACACGGCGCAAAGGCCTGGCTCCGTAGGTGGGGTTGTACCCCTTCTCGCCAAGAAACTCCTTGGCTGAATCGGTAACTTCCAGTTTCATATTCCGGTCAGAAAGCGATTTGGCCACCTGGCTGAGTATCAGGTCAACGATCTGTTTGATATGCTCCTTGGTAAGTGGATGAAAGACTACCACTTCGTCTATTCGGTTCAAAAATTCGGGCAAGAAAGTAGTCTTCAGCTCAGAAAGCACCTTCTCTTTCATCTTTTCATACTCTGCCTGCCGGCTTTCCTCTTCGTCAAACCGCGCCGTAAAGCCAATTGTCATAGCGCCTTTAATGTGCTTGGCACCAACATTGCTGGTCATCACTATGATGCTATTACGGAAATCCACCCTCCTGCCTTTGGCATCGGTCAGGTGACCATCGTCAAAAATTTGAAGCAATATGTTGAAAACATCGGGGTGTGCTTTCTCAATCTCGTCAAGCAGTATCACACAATAGGGCTTACGCCGCACAGCCTCGGTGAGTTGCCCTCCCTCTTCATAGCCTACATATCCTGGAGGTGCCCCAACCAGCCTAGCAACCGTGTGCCTCTCCATAAACTCGGACATATCGAGGCGTATCATCGCATCCTCAGTACCGAACATGAACTCGGCCAGTGCCCGTACCAGTTCGGTTTTGCCAACTCCAGTGGGTCCTAGGAACATAAAACAACCTATCGGCCGACGCGGGTCTTTGAGTCCAGCTCGAGCCCGTCTAACTGCCCGGGATACGATGTTTATCGCCTCGTCCTGTCCGATGATGCGCCGATGCAGAGCCTCTTCCATATTGAGGAGTCTGCTCGTCTCGTCCTGCGTCAAACGCGCCACCGGGACACCAGTCCACATACTGACCACTTCGGCGATGTCTTCAGCAGTCACCACAGGCTTGTCAAGCTCCCGCTCTGTCTGCCATTTCTGTTCCATAGCAGCAATTTTTTCCATCAATTGGACTTCCCTGTCTCGCAATTCAGCAGCATGCTCATAATTCTTCTCTGCAATAGCAGCTTCTTTGTCCCTGCGAACCGCTTCCAAGGCTCGCCGAGCTTCAGTAAGCCCTAAGGGGACTGCGCCTCGCTTGATACGCACCCTAGAAGCTGCTTCGTCCATCACGTCAATAGCCTTGTCTGGCAAAAAGCGGTCAGGGATGTACCGCGCCGAGAGCAAAGCCGCTGCCTGCAATGCCTCATCACTTATGATCAGTTTGTGGTGCTCCTCATATCTTGACTTGATACCGCGGAGGATCTCCAGAGTCTGCTCCACAGTTGGTTCAGCTACTAAAACCGGCTGAAAGCGCCGTTCCAAGGCCGCGTCTTTCTCAATATACTTACGATAGTCGTCCAATGTGGTAGCGCCTATACATTGTATCTCGCCTCGAGACAAAGATGGCTTCAATATGTTTGAAGCATCCACAGCACCCTCAGCAGCACCAGCGCCAACTATTGTGTGTAACTCATCAACAAAGATCAGGCAATTGCCCGCGGTCTTTATCTCTTCAATAACTTTCTTAAGTCTTTCCTCAAACTCACCGCGATACTTTGTCCCGGCAACCAGAGAACCTATATCAAGAGTTACCAAACGCTTCCCTTGCAATGTTTCAGGGACATCCCCGGCCACAATTCTATGCGCCAGCCCCTCCACTATAGCCGTCTTACCGACGCCAGGCTCACCGATAAGTGCCGGATTATTTTTGGTACGCCGACTCAGGATCTGTATGACACGCTCTATTTCTTTTTCTCGGTCTATGATTGGGTCAAGCTTCCCTAATCTCGCGGCATTTGTCAGGTCTATCCCCAACTGGTCCAGCACCGGGGTCTTCACCGTGCCACGCATGGCAGAACGGGAGTGAGCCGTGCCCTGGCTCAATATGGCATTTATCTCCGCCTGTACCTTCTCCAGAGTAATACCAAAACTCTCAAGCACACTTACTGCCGCGCCTTCCCTCTCACGAAGTAAACCGAGTAAAAGGTGCTCAGTACCTATGTAGTTATGGTTCATTCGTCGCGCTTCATCAACAGCCAGCTCAATGACCCGCTTCGCCCTTGGGGTAAGCCCCACTTCGCCTATGGCTGTCCTCTCCCCACGCCCCACCACAAATTCAACAGCCGCCCTTATTTTATTTGGTGGCACACCCAGATTGGTCAATACCCTACTGGCCGCACCCTCCTCCTCGGCAACAAGCCCTAAGAGAATGTGCTCCGTGTCGATGTAATTGTGCCCAAACCTTTGTGCCTCTTCCTGAGCTCTGCTCAAGGCACGACGGGCTCTCTCAGAAAACTTCTCAAACCTGTTAGCCATACTTGGCTCTCACTTGCTGGTAATCATTCCTAGCTACCAAGGCTATCGAATTAAATTATAGGCTGTTCACCACAATGTGTCAAATTGGGGACATTGCAAATAAGATATGCAGCTAAATGAGCAAATTTAAAAGCCCCTGGCAGTGGCATATTTTCCCAAGGAGTTGCCCCCTCAGTATCGTCTGCGCTGAGGTGTTTCACTTCCGTGTTCGGGATGGGAACGGGTGGTTCCACCTCGCTCTGACCACCAGAGGCTAACAACCTTTTATGATAGCCTAAAAAGTCATGGTTGTCAAAACAGCTTTACTTGTATTCGACATCTATTTGACGCAATTTGCCTGCTGAGTTACAATACCGCAATCCGATAACGTAAAAACATGATAGGCAATTCCTCCTGGCTTAATAAAAGACCACGCTTTACATCATGCTACAAAAATCATGCTTGGGATAGGAATAGCAAGAGCTGTACAGTAGCGATTGCCCTATCAACGCAGGTACACCCTACCCCCCGCTGTATTGAACAAGAAGGTTTCCTCAGGGGTAATAGATGTGTGGTTGGCGATAAATGCTCCAGTATTACGAAGCTACTGATAAGGGGATGTAATTGCCACAGCAACCGATGGACAAGGTCGAAAAACTAGTCGACGAGGTTTTACAAGGTTGACTGCAAAATCTCCACAATCAACACCGAGCAAAAGAACATTGCTCGCCCTTCATCCAAATATCTTCTTTCTGGGAATAGTGAGCTTTTTGACCGATGTCAGTAGTGAAATGATATTTACCCTTATGCCCCTTTTCTTAGCCAACATATTGGGGGCTACCACGGTAATCATCGGCTTCATAGAAGGCCTGGCTGACAGCATAGCCTCAGTTTTGAGAGTAGTCAGCGGCTGGCTCAGCGATAGACTGGGGAAGCGAAAGCCTTTGAGTTTTGCGGGCTACGCTATTTCTGCCGTAGCAAAACCCTTCATGTGCCTTGCCAGCACTTGGGCAATGGTTCTGGGCATCAGATTCTCAGATAGATTAGGTAAAGGCATTCGTACCGCCCCCAGAGACGCCTTGGTAGCCGACTCTGCCACGCTGGAAAACAGGGGGAAAGCCTTTGGCTTCCACCGCGCCATGGATACCTCCGGTGCAGTCTGTGGGCTGGTATTCGCCGCCATCGTGGTCTTCCTTACACAAAAAGGCGCCTTAGAACTGGCACAGGACACTTACCAGTTGTTGGTGATCATCGGTGTTATTCCTGCGATACTGGCACTGGTTTTCTTTCTCTTCATAAAAGAGACCAAGAAGGAACAAGCAACGCCTGACAAAGCAGTAGACACGCCAGGAGTTCAAGAGACAAACAAGAAAAACATTTCCACCAAACTCGATGTGCGCTTCAAGGTCTTCTTGCTTATTATCTTTGTTTTTTCCCTGGGAAACTCCAGCGACGCTTTTCTCATTCTACGCGCTCAGAACCTGGGCAATCCTGTTTTCAGCATCCTTGTTATGCTGGTCCTTTTTAATCTCGTCTACGCCCTCATTTCCACACCTGCCGGCACTCTTTCTGACAGACTTGGAAGACGCCGACTTATTCTTTTGGGATGGCTGGCATATGGCATGACCTACTTAGGTTTTGCCGTGGCTAGTAGCGCCTGGCAGGCCTGGTTATTGTTCATGCTATACGGCGTATACTATGGGTTAGCGGAAGGTGTGGTCCGAGCTTTTGTCGCTGACCTTGTGCCAGCAAACAAAAGGGGTACTGCCTACGGATTCTTTCACACCGTAGTCGGGCTTACTCTCCTGCCAGCGAGCATCATCGCCGGGTGGTTATGGCACTCGCTCAGTCCCGCTGCCCCCTTCTACTTCGGTGCTGGCCTGGCACTGCTAGCTATGCTGGGGCTGGCCTTGTTGGTCCGTGAGTGAGCCTTATTCCAGTACTGTGTTATCGATAAGCCTTGTTTTTCCAATCCTGACAGCTAGTGAAACCAGCGCAGGACCATCTATTGCGGACAGCTCCTCAAGCGTCTCAGGATGGGCCACACTAACATAATCGATTTCAGCCAGAGGCTCTTTCCTAATCAAGGACGTCATTGTCTCTCTGATCACCTCAGCGTCCCTTTCGCCACCTCGCCACAAGTTCTCCGCCAGACTCAGAGCCCTGAACAGCACCGTTGCCGCCTGGCGCTCCTGGGGATTAAGATAGACATTACGACTGCTCATCGCCAGACCATCGCTCTCGCGCACTGTGGGCACAACCACGACCTCCACATTCATGTTCAGGTCCGAGACCATTCTCTTGATCACCACCACCTGCTGAGCATCCTTCTGCCCAAAGTATGCCCGTGTCGGCTCTACGATGTTGAACAGTTTGTTAACCACCGTGGCCACTCCTCTGAAATGGCCTGGCCGGCTCTTTCCTTCAAGTCGCTCTGTCACCTTCTCAACAACCACCCAGCTGCTGAAACCCGGCGGATACATTTCCTCGCTGGATGGCATGAATACAACGTCAGTGTTTTCCCCCTCCAACAGGGCCAAGTCACGTGGAATATCTCGTGGATACCTATTGAAGTCCTCTGTAGGGCCAAATTGGGTCGGGTTAACAAAGATGCTCACTACCACTAAGGAGTTCTCCACTCTCGCCCGTTTGACCAGCGCTAGATGCCCATCATGCAGATAACCCATTGTGGGCACAAAACCAACCGTGCCCTGGCTTTGCTTCCGCAAAGCCTTCATTTCGCCGATCGTCCTTACTATCTGCATAGCATTAGGACCGCACCAGACCCTCTAGCAATCTCTCGTCCATCGTCGGACAGTGCTCCAAGGTAGGAAAAACTCCAGTCTTGACTTCGGAGATGTAACTGGCGATAGCGGCCTTGATCTCACCAGCCAGCCTTGCGTACTGTTTGGCATGTCTGGGCACAAAATCGGAATAGAGCCCCAGAAGGTCACTAATCACCTGCACCTGCCCATCGCAGTCAGGTCCAGCGCCAATGCCAATAGTAGGAATGTTCAGTTCCTGTGTGATTACCCTAGCCAGTGGTGCCGGCACCAGCTCTAGGACCACAGCAAAAGCCCCAGCCTGTTCCAGAGCTTTAGCATCATTTAGCAATTTTAGCGCCGCTTCCGGGGTTTTCCCTTGTGCCCTGTGACCACCAAGCTGATGAATGGACTGCGGGGTCAACCCAATATGCCCCATCACCGGGATACCACAATCCACAATCCTTTTTACCGTCTCGGCTACATTCACACCGCCCTCCAGCTTCACCGCTTGGGCCCCACCCTCCTGGATAAACCTCGCTGCATTCCGGAGAGCATCAGATACGCTAGTATGATACGTCATAAAGGGCATATCGCCTATGACCATTGCCTGCTGCGTGCCCCTGACCACTGCCCTAGTATGGTGGATCATATCGTCCATGGTCACAGGTATAGTTGAATCATAACCAAGCACCACCATACCCAAACTATCACCCACCAAGATCAGTGGCACGCCAGCTTCGTCAACAAGCTTGGCGGTAGAATAGTCATAAGCTGTTAGCATGACTATTTTTTCCTTGCGCTGCTTCATCTCCCTGATAGTGTTGACAGTGACTCTCATCTTCCCAACCCTCCTTTATTTTGTCTTAAATTTAATTGTTGGCCCGCAATAGTTTTTCCGGTTCGGTCAGACCACCCTTGACTTCAACAATCCTGTTGGCAGCGTCAACATATACCAGCCGGGGAGCAAGAGTAGCAGCCTCTACCTCGGTAACCTCGTGGTAAGATAGCACAATAACGATGTCTCCCTTTGCCACCAGTCTGGCAGCAGCGCCATTGAGGCAGATCGTGCCCGACCCTCTTTCACCTTCAATTACATAAGTGCTGAACCTGGCACCATTGTTGATGTTTAAAACATCCACCCTCTCATAAGGGAGCAAATCTGCCGCTTCCATGAGGTCCTTATCTATAGTGATGCTTCCCTCATAGTCCACGTTGCACTCGGTAACTCTTGCTCGGTGGATCTTACTCTTGAGCATCGTGCGCATGCTTACCCTCCCTTTTTTCCTAACAGAACTTCCATTTCCTTTGCCCTTGCTTGATCGACCCGCCCTTTGGCTAGGGCTATAGGCACAGTCTGCAATCCCATTTCTTTATACGTACTCAGAATTGAAGGGGCTACCTTCTCCAAAGCGTCTAAGTGCCTTCTTATAGTTCCCAGATCACCCCGGGCAATTGGTCCTGTGAGACAATTGGGTAGACCGACATTGCCAATGTTGTTTAACGTACCCTGCAACAAGGGTAACAATGCCTTAGTCGCCTGTTGCTGAGATACCCCAAAAGTCTGCCACAGGTCTGTAGCCAGCTTTACCAGCGTCACCAGATAGTTGCAGGCAAACACGGCTGCCGCATGGTAAAGGACCTTGTCCTCGGCCCTCAATATTACCGGTTTCCCATTCAGCGCCTCGGCCATTTTCTTAAGCAAACCCCGCAATGGTTCCTCAGCCTCAATGCCGAACACAGAGCCATGTATGTTCTTTATGGCCTGCTCAATACTGGCAAAAGTCTGCAATGGGTGGAACGAGCCAGTAATAGCCCCGGCTCTGTACGCTGGTTCAAGAATGTCCACCGAATGTGCACCACTACAATGCACCACATATTGACCACCACGCCACTGGATCTCCTGAGCCACACGCGCTATAACATCGTCGGGAG
This sequence comes from Chloroflexota bacterium, assembly GCA_036821185.1. GTDB lineage: Bacteria > Chloroflexota > Dehalococcoidia > GIF9 > UBA5629 > CALJTV01. Next base: position 45,702 of record DAISKD010000005.1, read on the forward strand.
TAGTTATGAAGACAAGTTGGGCAGCATCTGCCACCTGCTGCGCCTTTTCATAAACCTTGCAACCATCAACCATCCCGGCCAGCCTTTGTGCGGAGCCAATGCTGCGACTGGACACACCGACAATCCTGTAACCACAGTGCCAAAGACTGAGGGCCAGGGCTGTGCCCGTTGTCCCCGCACCTACGAAACCTAATGTCAGTCCCTCGTTGTAGTCCTTCATGCCACATCCTTCGCCGCTGGTATACCACCCATGCTCTCCGCCTTCTGGATCGCCCTCACTATAGCCTCTGCGACCAACTCCGCTGCCACCGCACCCACCACGGTAACGTCAGCACGTCCACTGCCCAGCGAAAGTGCAAATATGACATCGCCATCATGCATAGTATGGCTAGGCCTTATGCACCGGGCTATACCATCCTGTGCCATTTGAGCTATCTTGTTTGCCTGCTCCTTTGTTAGGGCAGCATTTGTCGCCACCACCCCCAAAGTCGTGTTCTCAGACAGCACTTTACCCCTTACCGCTTGCCCTCCCATCAACAGTTCGATGGTACTCAAGAAACCCTTCCCCCGCTCTAAGTCCCTTGGCCCAGCCAGAAGTCTCCCTGTCCAAGGGTCAACCACATCGCCCACAGCATTCACCACCACAAGAGCACCGATGACCACACCTCCAGCAATCTGCCGGCTAGCCGTGCCCAGTCCGCTCTTGATAGCCCGCTGTATGCCCATGACCTTGCCCACCGTGGCACCCGTGCCAGCGCCCACACACCCCTCAGCCACCACCCCGTCGCTAGCTGCCAGACATGCCTGGTAGCCCTCCTCAGCGCCTGGCCTCCTGAAGGGGTCACCAACATTTAGGTCGAAAATGATGGCCGCTGGCACTATTGGCACCCTGAGCACCGAAGTCTCATGCCCATATCCGCGCTCCTCCAGGAACCGCATTACGCCACCGGCGGCATCCAGCCCGAAAGCGCTGCCACCGCTGAGGATGACTGCCTGCACCTTTTCAACCAGATTGGTCGGGCGAAGCAAATCGGTCTCTCTTGTACCGGGTGCTGAGCCTCTAACATCAACACCTGCTACAGCCCCACTCTCACACAGGACGACCGTGCAACCAGTCATCGCCGTCTTATCGGTATGATGCCCGACCTTTATCCCAGGCACATCGGTTATTGCGTTGAACATGCCGCCCCTCAGAAAAACAAAGCCTTCTCAGCATTCGCCGAGAAGGCTTTTTGGTCTTCCTCTCTTTCCCGTCTCGGTCATTGCTGATCCAAGCGGTCCTGTGACCTAGCTTGATAATGTGCTCACCGCCATTACGGTCGATGGCAGTTATATGTTAACACAGCAGCAACGACCTGTCAACACCGACCCCGGAAAACCAATCGCGAGCCGCTATTCCTACTTCAGCAGCGCATAACCTATCAGCTTGTAAGCAAGTTTGGCCGCAAGAAAAGCGCAATGGTCTGGCCCTTCCCGCGGGCATAGCTCTACCAGGTCGAAACCCACGATATGCCGTCTCCGGGCAACAAGCTTGAGCAGATTCAATACCTGATGCCACTGCATGCCTCCAGGTTCGGGGGTGCTTACTGCCGGCATCACCGAGGGGTCAAAAACGTCCAGGTCTATAGTGATATAGACATGCTGTCCTAAGCCAGCTATGATTTCCTCAGGGTCACCAAGTTTACCCTCTGGCTCCTGAATAAACGAGCACTTGATACCGCTGCGCTCTATAAACTGCTTTTCTTCAAGGCTGAGACTGCGCACGCCCACCTGTACCACAGGACAGCACTCGGATACACGACGCATGACGCAGGCGTGGCCATACCTTGTCCCTAGATATTCGTCGCGGAGATCGGCATGGGCATCTAGCTGCAGAACACTAAGACCAGGAAAGCTCTCTCCCAAAGCACGCACCACACCCAGAGTAACTGAATGCTCACCACCGAGTACTACTACGAACTTTCCCTCTCCAGCCAGCCCCTTTACCACTTGGTAGACAAGCTCTACCATGGCTTCAGGTCCTTCCATCACCGGTTCTATCTCGTTGAGGGTATGAATGCCTATTCTATGTATCTCGGTGTCCGTCTCCAGGTCATATAGTTCCAGATACCGTGAGGTTTCGATAATCGCCTTGGGGCCGTGGCGCGAACCACTATGCCACTCAGAAGTGCCATCGTACGGTACCGGCACAACGACGACCTTAGCCCGTGCACGGTCGCTATAAGGAGGCATCAACCCGGCGAAATTGTGCAATAACTGAGGGAAATCCTGTCCTTCGCCCATTAGCTACCAGAGTGCATGCCAAGAGAGGCATCACCTATCGCCGAAAGCTCCACCCTGTCCCAATCCCTGTTAAGCAGGCGTGTCGAGAATTTTACCAGCTTGAACTGCTCCTGGAAGAACTCTATAGCTGAGTCAGCATCGAAATCCTTGCAGGAAAAAACGTCTATATTTACATAGCACCGCTCGGCAAAAGTATGAACACTGATGTGGCTCTCAGCAATGAAGATGAAACCGGAGACGCCCCAATCTTCCGGCTTGGGACCCTTATAGGTGAGAACAAAGGGCTGAGAGATTTTGGTCATGCCTATCTTGGCAGGATAGGTATCTAGCAGCTCATATATGAACTGTTCGTCCTGCATAATTTTAGGGTCGTTGCCAAAACCATCGATGATCAGGTGCATTCTGCCTCCTCGAGTAAAATTCTGCGCAGTTCAAAGAGGGCTGATATGACCGCCCTCTGTCTTGCTCGTGCACGGTTGCCAAATGACCTCCTCTGAAAACTCCACCGTCCCCTATCGCTATCAACGCCAACAAATATACTTCCTGCGGTGCTATCCTCAACCACTCCTTCCTCAATACCGATAAGGCTGAAACCGATAGACGTCCCCATGGTATTCCTGACAGCACCTGCCATAGCCTCAGCTAACCCCATCTTGGCACCTTCTTTTTCGTCCACAACGTTAAAGTCGACGCCAAAAGCCTTCATGTCCTCTATATTACAGGCGACAAACCCGCCTTTGTAATAATTTGAGCAATCAGGGACATTTGCCATCATACTGGCAAGCAAGCCGCCAGTATACAACTCCGCAGTAGCAATAGTCAACCCCCTCGACACCAACAACGAACCGACGGTACTCTCCAGAGCGTCCGAATCTATCCCCCAAATGTAGTCACCGATTATTCCCCGGATATCAGCTTCTCTCTGCTCGATGAGGCTTCGAGCTTCGTTTTCATTGGTAGCTTTAGCCGTAATACGTAAATATATGCCATCTCTCTTGGCATACGTTGCCAATGTCGGATTTGCGGACGCCAGAAACTTGCTAACCCGTTCATCCACCTCCGCCTCCGTCAAGCCGAAGGTCTTTATTGTCCTGGAAACAATAACCTGACCGCCAGCGATCTGCCTTAACCTGGGAAGCACCTCCTTAGTCCACATCAACTGCATCTCTCCCGGAGGTCCTGGCATGGTAACTATAATTCGACCGTCCTTTTCTATCCACCAACCAGGTGCCGTCCCTCTGGGATTGGGAATAACTTTAGCTGAGGGGATCACTCCTGCCTGTCTGATATTGCTCGGTGGCATTTCCATCCCGTAGCGCCTGAACATCTTCTCAAACCGCTTCACCAGTTCATTATCAATGGTAATTTCCTCGCCCAGAAACTCAGCGATAGCCTCCCTGGTGACATCGTCCTGGGTGGGCCCCAGACCACCGGTCACCAGAATAACATCCGAACGTTGCCAGGCTAATTTCAGGGTGTCGATGATGCGCTTCTGATTGTCGCCCACAGTGGATAGGAAGTGCAAGTCGAGCCCGAGCTGAGGCAGTTCGCTTGCCAAATAAGCGGAGTTTGTATCAGTTATCTCCCCCAGCAACAATTCGGTGCCAACGGTGATTATCTCAGCCTTCATCTTGTGCTTCTCACCGTATGCATCAACACCTTGTTGCGGAGATGCCGAGATACTTCTCTACCAGCGCCATAGCACAATACTTACCGCACATGCTACACGCTGGGCCACTGCTTCTGTACTTATCATGGATCAGTCTGACCTTCTCTGGATCGAGGGCTACCTTTGCCTGGAGTTCCCAGTCCAGGTTCTTTCTGGCGCTGGACATCTTCCGGTCCCAGTCGGCAGCTCCTTTTACTCCGCGGACAATATCGGCAGCATGAGCAGCAATCCTGGAGGCTATCACACCTACCTTCACATCCTCGCTATCCGGCAGAGACAGGTGCTCTGCAGGTGTAACATAGCAGAGAAAGTCCGCACCTGCTGCCGCCGCTATAGCAGCACCAATGGCAGCAGCGATATGGTCATAGCCAGCAGCAATGTCTGTAACCAGAGGACCGAGTACATAGAACGGAGCCCCCCGGCAGAGACTCTTCTCGATTTGCACGTTAGCAGCGATCTGGTCCATCGGTACATGTCCCGGCCCCTCTACCATCACCTGCACACCGGACTCCCTTGCCCGCTCTACCAGCTCACCTAAAATGATAAGCTCCTCAACTTGGGGACGATCAGTAGCATCCGCCAAGCTGCCTGGGCGCATGCCATCGCCAAGGCTCAGAGTTACATCATACTCTCGTGCTATATCAAGGAGCCGCTCGAAATACTCATAAAGCGGGTTCTCCCGGTCATTATGCAACATCCAGCCGATGAGGAACGCTCCGCCCCTAGAGACTACATCAGTAAGCCTCCTCCGCTTCTTCAGTCGTTCGATAGTCGCCAGAGTAACACCGCAATGGACAGTCATAAAGTCCACACCGTCCTTCGCCTGCTGCTCGAGAGCGGCGAAGATGTCGTCCACAGTCATGTTTACTATGGCGCCTCGTCTCTCAATGGCTTCGATCCCGGCCTGATAAATCGGAACGGTGCCCACAGGTAAATGACTAGCTTCGATGATTGCTCTGCGGATGACAGAAATATCTCCCCCCGTGCTCAGGTCCATCACCGTGTCAGCACCAAACTCTATGGCAACACGCAACTTCTCCAGTTCGCTCTCCACCGTCCCATAGTCAGAAGAGGTGCCGATGTTAGCATTGACCTTAACACGCAGCCCCTGTCCAATCCCGCAGGGGATAAGGTTGCGATGGTTCACATTTGCGGGTATGACTATCCTTCCCTCAGCGACATTCCTGAGAACAAATTCTTCATCCACCCCCTCAGCATCTGCTACATGCCTCAGCTGGGGTGATAGAATACCCTGTTTTGCCAGTTCCAGTTGGGTCATTTCCTTCCCGTTTTAGAAATTACGCCTAAATATACCATACAACCTAACTGCCAAACAAGGACTGAGAGACACGCTACCAGTATTTCTGGTTGGGCTCTTTTAGCCCCTCAAGAAGAAAGAATGAAGCTCACCTTCGGGAAGCCAGCATTTGCCTTGCCCTCTCCACTTCGGGAAGACAATTACTGGAGGTAAAACCCGTTGCAGCCCTGGACAACTATACTTATTACACAGCCCGAAGAAGGTACCACAAGCAGAGGACCGAAAGCAAGCACAACTAAGAATTACTGGAGCGGGAGACGGGACTCGAACCCGCGACAACCTGCTTGGAAGGCAGGAACTCTACCACCTGAGTTACTCCCGCACACCGTACTCATTTTAGCTACGAAGGGCATCCCCTGTCAAAACGCAGCAACCGCCTGCCAAGCACCTATCTCGCGCACCAAAGGTTGTTGTCCGCAGAACCTGCTTGGTACAATGAAAAGCGCTTTATCTTAGAATGTTCGCCCAATGAATGCCATTGAAACTCGAAACCTGACCAAAAAGTTCAAAGACATCACTGCCGTAAGCGAGGTCAACCTTCAGGTCAACGAAGGTGAATGCTATGGGTTACTTGGTCCCAATGGTGCCGGCAAGACCACGCTTATTAGAATGGTAACGGCCATGTCACCGCCGACCGCTGGTGAAATATATATCTTCGGTAACAACTTGAAGTCTCATTCACACCAGATAAAAGCCATGCTTGGCGTGGTTCCCCAGACGGACAATCTCGACCCAGACCTCACTGTCATCCAGAACCTGGTTACTTTTGCCCGCTACTTCGATATCCCGAAGAGGGAAGCTATAAAACGTAGTCATGAAGTCTTGAAGCTTTTCCAGTTGGATGAGAGGAAGAACAGCCCTATCAGAGAACTTTCCGGCGGCATGCGCCGCAGACTCCTCATAGCCAGAGGGCTCATCAACTCCCCAAAAATTCTGATCCTCGATGAACCTACTATAGGGCTTGACCCACAGGCAAAACACCTGGTATGGGACAAACTGGTTGAGCTAAAAGCCCTAGGTGTCACGCAGTTACTATGCACACAAAATATGGAGGAGGCAGACTTCCTCTGCGATCGTGTAGCCATAATGCACCAAGGGAGGATAATAGAGACCGACACCCCGAAAGCGCTTTTACACAGACACATAGGTAGTAAAGTTTGGGAGATAGAACTACACCCGAACACCAAAAACAGCGTTGTCCAAATGCTTAAAGAAAAAGGCATCCATCCTGAGATGGCTGGAAACAGGATTTACTTATTCAAGGGAGAGGATTTAGCCGCAATACAAGGAATCATCCCGACACAGCAGGTCAGGAGCCGGCCTCCTACGCTTGAGGACGTGTTCTTCAAACTCACCGGGAGGTACCTCACCGAATGAAGTTTTTCTCACGCCGGTCCATCAGAGTTTGGCAGCGCAACCGAGATGTATTTTTCAGACTGTGGCATGCTGAGACCCCAGCTTTTGTAGCAGAACCAGTGATAATCCTCCTCGCTATGGGCTTGGGTTTAGGTGCTTATGTAGGCTTGGTTGACGGACAGAGGTACATCGAATTCATCACCCCCGGGCTAATAGCAGGCTATGCCATGTTCAGCGCCAGTTTCGAATGCACCTACGGCAGCTTCGTCCGCCTAGAGCACCAGCGCACCTTCGATGCCATCATAGCCACACCGCTGGACATCGAGGATGTATCCGCTGGCGAGATCTTCTGGGGAGCAACCAGGGCAGCCATGACCGGTACTGCTATGCTGGTCATAGCTGCAGCCTTTGGTCTGGTACATTCCCCATATGCCCTGCTGATACCCCTGGTCTGCTTTCTGGAGGGAGTTATGTTCGCTTCCATAGGCCTATTTTTCACCTCCGTCGTCCCCTCCATTTACAGCTTCAACTACTATTTCAGCCTATTCATCACACCCATGTTTTTCTTCAGCGGAGTGTTCTTCCCGCTGTCATCCTTCCCTACGGTAGTACAAAAACTAAGCTGGGTGATCCCGCTAACCCCTGTAGTCCATCTCACCAGGGGACTGGTGAGTGGAAATCTGCATCTCAACCTTCTGCTGCTGGTGCTTGTCGTCCTCGCCTTCACCATTCCCTTCTTCATTCTCTCTATGGTCACCATGAGACGAAGGCTAATAGTCTGATACATACGTTATCGAACGTCCGGCCAGTCCTTTCGCACACCTTGCTAAATCAAGGGATACAAGCTTATATACCTCAGGAACACCCGTTACTTATGTGTTACAGCATTCTCATCTCTAAGCTAGATGAGGTCGAGTTACTAAGCGCCAACCGTGCTCTGCATTACTCTGCAAAGCACAAAAAAGGGAGAACACTGGAAGGAGAGAGCAAGTCCACCAGTACATTCGCATTGTATTGGAGTCAAACGATACCCAAAGCTGTCAGGCCAATGTGGCAGATTTGCGACAGCTCGCACTGCTTCAATTTCCCAACTAGAAGTCAGCAGCAAGTCTGAAAAGGACAACTATTTCCAGTCCACATCTACTATCGCCCCGGATACACACCCTCATAGTTTTCGGGCTATCTCTGCCGCCTGCTCGACCGCTGCCAGTATTTTACCTGGCCTAGCAGCATCTCCAACCACATACATCTCGGGGACTAAGCCCTTCACTGCCCCCGCCAGTTCATTAACAGGCTCAGCCCCGGTGGCTAGCACAACAGTGTCCACTGGAGACAAAATCTGGCTCCCCTGTTCCGTCCTCACCCTCACGCCCTGGTCAGTTATCTCCTCCACAGTCGTCGAGGTCAGTATCTTAATCCCTTTTTCAGCCATCCGCCGACGCAAGAAATAGCGGGCCGCCGGACCTATATCACGGGCAGTATGGCGGAGCATCTCCACTATGGTTACCTGTTTGCCCTGCTGTGCAAGATAATCCGCAGTTTCACAACCCACCAGCCCACCACCGACCACGACCACTTTATCCCCTACCTTCGCACCTTTAAGGACTTCACTGGCAGTGACCACGTTTTTCCGGTTAACACCTGCTATATTGGGGACAAGAGGCTTTGACCCAGTGGCCACTATGAGGACATCCAGCGATATCTTCTTTACTGTGTCCGGCGTGACCGCTTCGCCCAAGTGTACCTCAACCCCCAGTCTCGCTATCTCTTTGACCCGCGACACTACTACTTCTTTGTAAATATCCTTGGTGGGCGGTACCATCGCAATGTTCACCTGACCACCGAGGACATCCTCTTTTTCATAGATGAGCACTTGATGCCCCCACAGAGCTGCAGTCCTCGCCGCTTCCAAGCCAGCCGGTCCGCCACCGACAATCAACACTCTCTTTTGTCTAGTGGCAAGAGGCGCAGCATATTCGGCTTCCCTACCCAGGGCAAGGTTCTGGACACAGGTGATCGATGGCCTACCCCATGTGGCAATGCCCTCGATGCAGCCCTCATTGCAGGAAAGACACTTGACGATGTCGTCTTCCCGGCCCGCAGCAACTTTGTTGGGCCATTCAGGGTCAGCCAGGGACTGCCTGCCGATGGCGACTAGGTCGGCCTTGCCTGAGCTTATTATATCTACAGCGACCTGGGGAGTATGGATACGTCCCACCGCTATGATAGGCACCGAAATGGCCTTTTTGAATGCCGCTGCTGCGTCGGCATTGAACCCCTGCTCCATATCCGGGGGAGCGCTGGTGAAGGCGCTCGATTCCATAACGCCAATGGAAACATGGACGATGTTAACACCTTCCTTTACCAGCCTCTTAGCCATCTCAACGCTTTCAGGCAGTGTCCTGCCATTGGGGACCCGCTCCTCAGCACTTATGCGGAAAGAGATGGGGAAGTCGGCCCCGACCAGTTGCCTTATCCTACGAACTATTTCCACAGGAAAACGCAAGAAGCCTTCAAAGCTACCCCCATACTCATCTGTCCGTTTGTTGGCATAGGCCGACATGAACTGCGAGATAAGATAGCCATGAGCACCGTGCAACTCTACCATATCAAAGCCAGCCTCTCTGGCACGCCTCGCCCCCTGGGCAAATGCCTCCACCAAACTTTTAATCTCTTCGATGGTGAGCTCTCTGGTCGGCTGTCGCCATATAGGATCAGGCACCGGCGAAGGCCCCACAGGCTGCCGCCCACCGATAACAGTCGGCGATGTCACCCTTCCCGGATGATATAGCTGTATGCCTACTTTTGCACCAGCACTGTGCACCCGCTCCACCAGACGTTTCAAGCCGGGAATAAAGTGGTCATCGTATATGCTTAGCTGGTGCCCCATTCCTTTGCCTTCCATCCCATCTACTGCCGTCACCTCCAGAATAATGAGGCCAAAGCCCCCCTTAGCTCTGGCCTCATGGTACCTGATCAGGCGTTCCGAGGCGGTGCCATCCTCGTTGGCAAAACCAGTACCCATCGGCGGCACAACAAGCCTGTTCTTAAGCCGTAGCCCGCTTATCTCTATTGGCTGGAATAACACGGAGTACTCCTTATACATCTCAAATGCCTCCTGTCCACAAGTATCGGCTGACATTGGCCGTGGCTATTGTACTACTTTTCGGCCCAAAATGTGCTCTTGCATACTGGTTACTGCATCCAGCATTCAAGATAAAGGCAGTGTGATAATGATAAATGATAATTGTAAGGTCAGTCTGAGGGGGAAATGGCTGCCGAGCCAGGATTCGAACCTGGGCTAAGGGATCCAAAGTCCCCTGTGCTACCGCTACACAACTCGGCAGCGTGAAATTGGTGCCGAAGGTCGGATTCGAACCGACACGAGGGTCGCCCCTCAACAGTTTTTGAGACTGCCGCGTCTACCATTCCGCCACTTCGGCAGGAAGAAAACTTCTCTCTGTCGAGTACTGAAATTCTACCACTGTGGCCCACATCGGGCAAAGGTATCTACCAGCTAAGGTACATGACCACAGAGCCTGCTACAATATCGTCGGCTGCCAAAGTTCAAGCTTGAAAATAAGAGTCGCTGACCAGAGGTTGCCCTCTCCGCTTTTTTAGGGTCTCCTTGTAAACTTTCTCTCTATTAGCGGTCAGCTCCCGCACAGTTTCCGGAACCTCAGACAGCTTCTCCCTCAACACCTCCCTGCTCCTCGACCCCGACTGTGGGGCAAGGATCACTCCCAAGGCCAGTCCTGCCAGTGCCCCCAGCAGGAACCCGCCGGCAAAACCGAGCGTCGACACCCCCTTACTCATGATTACACCTCACTAGCATAATCGTCGCCCTCTGTCTATTGCATACTATACCAAAGGGCAAACTGGGACAACTATATTATACCAGATAGACTACGTAACCCTTAATCCAAGGGGAACTATACTAAAGGCCGCTCTCGATTGACAATTA
>DAISKD010000005.1:56391-114623 GCA_036821185.1 Chloroflexota bacterium
AACTATACTAAAGGCCGCTCTCGATTGACAATTACATGTGTCTGACGGATAATGGTATTATCAACCACAGGGAGGTGGAAGATGGATGAGCGGGAAAGTCGCTACTATCACAGTCTCTTCGAAATCGCTGCCACGCTGAATTCCGGGCTTGCATCCGATGAGATCCTTTATAACATCGTCAAGAGTGTTGCTGAAACGCTGGAAGCCAAGGGATGTGCCCTGATGTTGCTCACGCCGGACAAGAGCACTCTACTTCATGCGGCGGCTTACGGCCTCAGCGATCGCTATGTACGAAAGGGGCCGGTTTCGGCGGATAAGAGCATCTCGAAGGCGCTGGAAGGTGAACCGATAGCCGTACTGCACGCCACCGAAGACGAGCGGGTCCAGTACCGTAAGCAGGCAAAGGAAGAGGGGATCGCCTCGATCCTCAGTGTCCCGATGCTGCTCCGGGGAGAGGTGATCGGCGTGGTACGCGTCTACACCGCCGAGCCAAGGCACTTCACTGAGGCCGACATCTACTTCGTCGGTGCAGTAGCCAACTTAGGTGCTATAGCCCTGGAAAATGCCAAGCTGTACGAATCCGTAAAGAAAGACTACGAAGAGCTGAGACTGGAACTGGCACAGTGGACTGCCGCACTCGGCTACGAGTGGATGGCAGAGAAACCAGTAATACCTACCCAAGGCTAAGCGTCTAAGGAGATCGCGGTAGACAAGACCCGTTATTCATCCCGTTAAATGCAATACGAGAATATAGTGGGGCTCTCAGGGGGTAGCAATGATTAGAGTTATCATCGAAAGACATTGTCATCCGGACAAGGTTGCTGAGCTGGAACGTCTCCTTATCGATCTCCGGGCCAAAGCCGTACGCCAGCCAGGTTACGTATCTGGAGAAACACTGCAGTCAGTCGATGACCCGACTCACTGGTTGATTATCAGCACCTGGACCGATACTGAGCAATGGAAAGCATGGGAGGCCAGCCCGGAACGCAAGGAGGATATGGCAAAGGTGGCACCTCTGCTCACTGGGCCGGAAAAGATCACAGTCTTCAAATTCAGCAGACGGGGCACCGCCGCTTCTGCACACACGATCGACAGGTAAAGGAAACAGGCTGGCGAACTCTGAACAAGGTGCCACACCTGAGGAATCCAGTGAGACAACTCCGAAGTGCCGAGGCCCAGAATCGAACTGGGGACACACGGATTTTCAGTCCGTTGCTCTACCGACTGAGCTACCTCGGCGCATAGCCATTGTAAATTCTCCTGCATGCAGTGTCAAGCCACCCAGCTTCAACCTTTGGTTTCGCCACCGGGACTGACCAGCGGTATGCCCGCAGCACATAGCGGGCAATCAGCAGGTTGATAGGTAGGCGTGACAGCCCTCAGGCAGCTAAAGAAAGGGGCGCCAAATTCTTTTTCTTGCTCCGCCCTGTCCACCAGCACCGCAACCCCAATAACATCTCCGCCCGCCTTGGTGACCGCCTCCATAACCTCGGCAATCGAACTGCCCGTGGTCAGTACATCATCCACGACCAGGACTTTTTCTCCTTCCTCTATGGCAAGGCCCCGTCGGAAGACCCTTTTCCCGCCCTCTTTTTCGGCAAAAACGCTCCTCACACCCAGTTGCCTTGCTACCTCGAAGGAAATGATTATACCACCTGTGGTGGGACCGGCAACGACCTGCACACCTTTCCCTCTGAAATGGTCCGCAATGAGCCGGCACAGTCTCTCAGTATAATGCGGGTATTGCAGGACACGAAATTTTTCCCAGTATACCGGCGAATGCAACCCGGAGGTCAGTAAAAAATGCCCTTCGAGTATCGCCCCAGCCGCCTTAAATATCGCCATTACTTCGTCAGACATATTTGCCTTTCGATAACCAGAGGGACAATCAGCCCGGCCTTTCCCTGCAAGTCAGCGTGCTCGATGAGTCTCCACCTCCTTGGGGGCCAGTACGTAACCCATGCCTTGCCTACAATATCCTTGCGACTGACAGTCCAGCCCCTGCGCGAGTCGTAGCTGTTATTACGGTTATCGCCGAGCACGAAATATTCTCCCTCTGGAACCTCCACCGGTAGTAAGAGCTCTTGGGTCCTTCCTGCATAAGGCTCATCCAGGGGGTTGCCGTTGATAAATACGGAGCCATCCTTTATTTCAACAACATCACCAGGCAGCCCTATAACACGCTTTATGTACGGCCGACCAAAATTCCAAGGTGGTCGAAAAACAACTATGTCGCCCCTTTGGGGCTGGTGAAAACGGTAACTCACTTTGTCCACCAGAATATACTCACCTTCCTCAATGGTAGGCCACATGGAAGAATGTTCAACTACAAATGGTTCAACCAGAGTCCTAAATAAGAAAAAAACAGCCAGACCGATTACTACGGGGAGTATGATATCCTTGACAAACTTCATTTTCACCTGATCAACAAGCACTCTTACAATAGTCGCGCCTGTTATTATAAATCACCGATATACCTTCGGGCTACCTTGTAATTAGCTAAACCTCACCAGCTCAACTGACGTTTTATGAGATACAGAAGTATGAAAGCCAGTCAAGTAAGTTATTTATGGTATCATAAAGGAGGAGGGTAAAAACATGAAATGGCTATGGGTACCATCGTGGTGCGTACTACTAGCCGCTTTGGTGGCTGGGGCAGGATGCACAGCACCGGCGACTGATAGCAGCCCGGCTCCCCCTGTATCAGCCTATCTAGAAGCTCCCGATCTCAGCATTCTATATGGTCAGCAACAGGTGGGCATCTGGGTGACCGGCGAAGGAAAAGCATGGGCAACACCTGACATAGTCCGGCTGACGTTGGGAATAGAAACCGAGGCGAAGAGCGTAGCGCAAGCACAAAAGGATGCCGCCGAAGCGATGAACAGGGTCATAAAAGCATTGAGGGACAAAGGGGTGGCAGAAAAAGATATACAGACACAAAGATTTAGCATCCAGCCCGTGCGACAATGGATTGAGAAGGAGAACAGGGAAGAGATCATCGCCTACCGTGTAACAAACATAGTGGTCGCCAAAATACGCGATATAGAAAAGACTGGCAACATTATCGACTCCGTGGCTGAAGCTGGTGGTGACCTGACGCGCATCAGCGACATAAGCTTTTCGGTAGATAACCCCACACCGCTCTACGATCAGGCTAGAGAAAAAGCACTGCAGGACGCTATGAGCAAAGCCCAGCAGATCGCTCGAGTCGCAAACGTAAAGCTGGGCAGACCGATATATATTTCAGAAGGGACAGCATATGCACCCCCAGTGGTAAGGGACTATGCCCTCAAAGCTCTTGAGGCAGCGCCACCTACCCCGATCAGTCCCGGAGAACTGGAGTTCCGCGTCACCGTCCAGATGGTATACAAAATCGACTGAGATCGATCTGCTGGCATAGAATCATCTCATCAAAGCCTATCATCTCACTTCACGGCTACTGCTTGACAAAGGTTAAGGGTTATCATAGAATTCTACCCACAACTGAATACTGTAAAAGGCTGTGAACAGGACTAGTACGCCTGATAAGCGCAGCCACAGAGAGTCAGGGTAGGTGAGAGCTGACGCTGTCGCCAAGGCGGAATGGACCTGGGAGCTGCAGACCGAAAGGTACAGCTCATGCTTTCCGAGTAGGCTCTGACGCACGGGGTAGCGTTATCAGAACCCAGGGCATCTACCCCCTGTGGGGTGTTGCCTGACAAAGAGATGGTCGTTACGACCAAAAAGGGTGGCACCGCGAAGGTTCTAAGCCTCTCGCCCCTTAGGCGAGAGGCTTAGCTTTTAAGGAGGAATGGGCACATGAGCTAAGGACCAAAATGTACAAGGAAATAGAAAGAGTATCATCAGGAAAGTTTCAGACCCTAAAGTCAAAAGGTGACACAAAACAGAAAGGAGGGAGATAAATGAAAGGTAAAGAGATAAAGATTATTCTCACCGAAAAAGAGCTGCCAACATCATGGTACAATGTGCTTGCTGACCTACCTAAGCCCCTGCCACCGATATTGCACCCGGTCACCAAGGAACCTACAATCCTACCTCCACCATTGTTCCCATCGGGTATACGGGAACAGGAATTCAGCACGGAACGCTACATCAAGATCCCTGAAGAGGTGCTGGACATTTACAAACTCTGGAGGCCCACTCCTCTGATCCGGGCATACCGCCTCGAGAAAGCCCTAGATACACCGGCAAGGATATTCTATAAATATGAAGGAGTAAGCCCGGCAGGCAGTCACAAGCTCAACACCGCTGTAGCCCAGGCCTACTACGCCAAAAAAGACGGCATCAAGCGCTTTACCACGGAAACAGGTGCCGGACAGTGGGGCAGTGCTTTATCGCTGGGGTGCGCGTTTTTCGGACTGGAATGCAAAGTCTACATGGTAAAGGTCAGTTACTATCAGAAACCCTACCGCCGCATCCTCATGGAAACCTGGGGGGCGCAGTGCGTGCCCAGTCCCAGCCCCGATACTGAAATAGGGCGTAAAATACTGGCCGAGAACCCCAATTCCCCAGGCAGTCTGGGTATCGCCATCAGCGAAGCTATAGAAGACGCCTTTAAGCGCGACGACACTTACTACTCAATTGGTAGCGTCATCAATTCGGTATTGCTACATCAGACGATCATCGGACAAGAAGCTAAAAAACAAATGGAAAAGGCAGGCTATTATCCGGACATCATAGTTGGCTGTATCGGCGGCGGCAGTAATTTTGCCGGGATGTTCCTGCCTTTTGTCAAGGACAAGCTCGATGGCAAGAAGCCCAACCTGCGTATCATAAACGTTGAACCTACAGCCTGCCCGAGCATCACCAAAGGGCTATATACTTGGGACTATGGTGACGTCGCCGGGCTGGCACCCATAATCAAGATGTACACCCTAGGACACACCTTCATGCCACCGGGCATCCATGCCGGCGGGCTACGGTACCACGGCATGGCACCGATAATCTGCCACCTCCACCGCCTAGGGTTTGTTGAGGCTAAAGCGGTACCCCAGGTAGCAACATTCCAGGCGGGGGTACAATTCGCTCGGACAGAAGGCATAGTGCCAGCTCCTGAGCCAAACCACGCCATTAGGGTGGCTATAGACGAAGCACTGGCTTGCCGCGAATCAGGAGAGAGCAAGACTATACTTATCGCACTGAGCGGTCATGGCCATTTCGACCTGGCTGCATATGATGAATACCTGACAGGCAAGCTGCAGGATTACGTGTACCCTGAGGAAAAAGTTAAGGAAGCACTGGCACATCTCCCCAAGGTGGACTATGTAGAAGCATAAGGGTCAAAACGCTGGGACGCTACAAGCTTGCGGGACAGATATCCTTGAGCGCCCCAGTACAAAGTTTAGCACAAGGAAGTATAGGAGGAGCATGCGCCAGACGTCTGACCGCAATAACCATGCTATGTTTGGCAGTCAGGCAAATTTGGGTAGTTGACAAATGTAACAAATTATGCTATATTAATTATAATCCCGAGTAGTCAAACTTAGAACCAGCAGGAAGGGTGGAGGGAGGTGTACTCTCTGTTCCCTGCCAGAGAACAGAGAGGGAATGGTGGAAAGGGTGGTAGTGCAGGCTGGGGACGAGTGAGGTTACTCGGGAGTACATTTTCTAAAGAGTGTCAACAGGCCCGCTGCCTTTTCCACATTGTTGCATTCCTACTCTCCCCGGCTTAAGGATCGCGGCGTAGTATAGGGACGTCAGCGTATTAACCAAAACACGACGGGTAAGGACAAAGAGCTATCCAGAAGGCAGGAAATGTGCTAAAATGTGTCTTCGACAAGCCGCTAGAACTCCAGCGGCAAGGAGACGTGGCGAAGTATGGAGAAAAGAATAGCCAAACTGGGCAGGTTGAGGAGAGAAGCCACCGGCAATGAGGACACCGGGCGCATCGAGGTCCAGCGCAAGAGGGGCAAACTTACTGCTAGGGAGCGCATCAGCTTGCTTTTCGACCCCGGGACCTTCGAAGAACTTGACCCCTTCGTGCTCCACCGCTGTGCTGACTTTGGGCTTGAACAGCAAAAGCCGCTTGGTGATGCAGTAGTCACGGGATACGGAAAGATCGGCGGGCGTACTGCATTTGTATTTGCACAGGATTTCACCATCTTCGGTGGTTCGCTGTCAAAGGCCGCCTCGGAAAAAATCTGTAAAGTAATGGACCTGGCTGCCAAAACCGGGGCACCGATCATAGGAATTCTGGACTCCGGAGGAGCCCGCATTCAAGAGGGAGTAGATAGCCTTGTTGGCTATGGCGATATCTTTATGCGCAACACCATATACTCCGGCGTAATCCCACAGATCTCCATAATCGCAGGACCCTGTGCCGGCGGTGCTGTCTACTCACCGGCGATAACCGATTTTATCTTCATGGTCAGAGGCGTAGGACAGATGTATATCACCGGTCCAGCAGTCATTAAAGCAGTTACTGGTGAGGAGATCAGCCTCGAGGAGCTGGGGGGCGCCACAGCACATGCCACCAAAAGCGGCAACTGCCACTTCGTAGCTGACAACGAACAACAATGCTTCCAAATGGTTCGTCGTCTGCTCAGCTTTCTGCCCCAGAATAATACGGAAGAGCCACAGTTTATGGATACCGGAGACGATCCAGATCGGATCACCGAAGAGCTTTTGCATATCGTGCCAGACGATCCAAATAAGACATATGACATGAAACAGGTAATATATAAAATTGTGGACAACGCTGACTTCATGGAGGTACATGAGCAATTTGCCCCGAATCTAATAGTGGGCTTTGCCCGCATGGGTGGGCACACCGTTGGCATAGTGGCACAGCAGCCGTCAGTCTACGCTGGGGCCATCGATGTTGACGCTTCGGACAAAGGGGCTAGATTCGTCCGGTTTTGCGACTGTTTTAACATTCCTCTAGTAACCTTGGTCGATGTCCCCGGGTATATGCCAGGTATAGACCAGGAACATCGGGGCATAATTAGACACGGTGCCAAATTTCTCTACGCTTATGCTGAGGCCACTGTACCCAAAATCAGCGTAATAGTCCGTAAAGCCTATGGCGGTGCCTACATTGTCATGAGCAGCAAGAGCCTGCGGGGCGATATAAATTATGCCTGGCCCAGTGCCGAAATCGCCGTCATGGGACCGGAGGGAGCGGTGAACATCATATTCAAAGACTCAATAGCCAAAGCCCAAAACCCCGATGAGGCCAGAGAGAAGCTCATAGCTGAATATCGTGATAAGTTTGCCAACCCCTATATAGCAGCCAGCAAGGGCTATATCGATGATGTCATCGATCCGCGGCTAACCCGACCTAAAATAATAAGGGCGCTAGAAATGCTTCGCGATAAGGCTGATGCTATCCCCCCGAAAAAGCACGGTAATATCCCTCTGTAAACTGTAGTAAACTATGGAGAAAAATAAGCTAGCTGCCATAATCAGTGCCGTCACGGCATATATACAGGAGGAACAGACTGCAATGGCTGCACCGAGGGCAGTTACCCCACCAAAGCTTAGCCCCTGGCGCCTTTTTCATCTGCAGGAAGCAATGCGACGCAGAAATACATTGCACCTCAAAAAGAGCAGGCACTGATGTCACCGAAATCGAGAAGCGAAAACAGAGGAGTATCATATGGGCCCGGTGAAAAAGTCAGATAGAAACCCCTTGAAGATCGTTGATGTTACATTACGCGATGGGCATCAGTCACTGTTTGCCACCAGGGTGCGTACTGAGGACCTTGCGGCTATCGCACCAGCAATGGACAAGGCTGGCTTCTGGTCCATGGAGGTATGGGGCGGCGCTACCTTCGACGTTATGACCAGATTCCTGAACGAAGACCCCTGGGAACGGATCCGCATCCTCAAGAAACTCATGCCCAACACCAAACTACAGATGCTTTTGCGGGGGCAAAACTTAGTCGGCTACAGGAATTATGCGGACGATGTGGTCACCGCTTTTGTACATCACGCTGCCGACTGCGGCATCGACGTCTTTCGCGTGTTTGATGCACTGAACGACGAACGTAATTTCGAAACTGCCTTCAAAGCTATCAAAGATAAGGGTAAACATATTCAAGGCACCCTGTGCTACTCCCTCACCGAGGCTAAACTTGGGGGGCCTGTATATAACCTCGATTATTATGTCAAAAAAGCACTTGTTATTCAGGACATGGGGGCAGATAGTCTCTGCATTAAAGACATGGCTGGCCTCATCGCCCCTAATGATGCTTATGAGCTGGTAAAGGCACTGAAGCAGGTATTAAAGATACCGGTTGACCTGCACAGCCACTTCACCAGCGGTATGGCCTGCATGAGCTATTTGAAGGCAATCGAAGCCGGCGTTGATTTCATAGATACCTGCATCGCCCCTTGGGCGCTGCGCACCGCCCATCCAGCCATCGAACCCATCGTGGTGGCCCTCCATGGCACCCCGAGAGATACAGGAATCGATCTGAAACACCTACTCAAGCTGGGAGAGTACTTTGAATCGATTACGCCTAAATACCGTGACTACTTTGATACGACCAAATTTTCCGTAATCGATACCGGTGTACTCTGGCATCAAATCCCTGGAGGCATGTTCAGCAACATGATAGCACAGCTAAAGGAGGCCAATGCCCTTGACCGTCTATCAGAGGTCTATGCTGAACTCCCCAGGACGAGGAAGGAGCTTGGATACCCACCGCTGGTAACCCCAACCAGCCAGATAGTGGGGGTACAAGCAGTGATGAACGTCCTCTTCGGCAGATATAAGATGGTCGCCAAAGAAACCAAAGATTATGTCTATGGGCTCTACGGCAGGCCTCCGGCACCGATCGACCCCGAAGTGCAGAAGATCGTGCTCAGTGGCTACGAAAGGGGCAACGAGCCGATCACCTGCCGCCCGGCTGATATCCTGGAGCCAGAACTGGAAAAGGCGAAGGAGGCAACTAAAGGCATCGCCAAGGACATTGGCGATGTGCTCATCTATGCCCTCTATCCCACTACCGGAATGCGCTTTTTGAGATGGAAATACGGCCTTGAAACACCACCGCCTGAAACCAAACCGAAGACGCTTGAGGATGTAAAGCGTGAAGATGAACTTATCAAGAAAGCTAAAGCCGGTATACTGATCGAAAAGACAGAAACTAAGGCGCCCGCCAAGGGGCCCTTTGTGCGAACATTCAACGTCTTCATAGGCGATGAGTACTATAAAGTCGAAGTCGAACCCGTAGGTGCTGCAGCAGCACCACCCGTGCCCTCCCCGACGCCTCAACCGGCAATAGTTCAATCTACCACACCACACGCCGCTCCGCCCACGATAGAGAAAAAAGAAGAGCCCGCCAGGGTCGCAATGGCCGCCAATGAGACACCGGTAGTGGCACCAATTCCAGGTACGATTGTACGCTACCTGGTAAAAGAAGGGGATGAGGTCCAGGCCGGGGCAGCAGTCGTGATCCTTGAAGCCATGAAAATGGAAAATGAGATCCTCGCTCCAGTCAGCGGAAAGATAAAGTCAATAAACTTCAAGCCTGGCGACAAGGTCAGTGGCGGTGCTATGCTTGCTGTGATCGTTCAGACATAAATGGGAAAGACACTCAGCGAAAAGATTCTCACCCAGAAGTCCGGCACCGATGCCCGAGCCGGAGATATAGTCATCGCAACTGTGGACTGGGTATTTGTCCAGGACACTACTGGTACACTGACCATAAGGCAGTTTAAAGAAAGTAAACATGCTGGACTTGCCAGCCCGCAGAAGACCGTCATTTTTGTCGACCATGCTGTACCCAGTCCCAATCGTCAGTTCTCAAATGACCACCACTTCCTTCGTCAGTTTGCCCAAGAAACTGGCTGCCTTTTCTTCGAACCTGGAAGCGGCGTTTGCCACCAGCTGGTGGCAGAAAAACTGGCCAGTCCCGGCGAGGTCATCGTCGGTGCCGACTCGCACACGGTGACTGCAGGCGGGCTGGGAGCATTCGCCACTGGCATGGGCTCCTCTGACGTTGCTGTCATTTTCGCCCTGGGTAAGACATGGTTCCGCATCCCGGAATCGTTCAAAATAGAGCTGACCGGTAGATTTCAAAAAGCCGTAGATGCCAAAGACCTGGTGCTTCATCTTATCGGTATGCTGGGTGCAGATGGTGCTACCTACAAAGCTCTCGAGTTCAGCGGTGATGCCGTCTCCCGTATGACCATTCCACAGCGCTTGACCGTAGCCAACATGGCTGTGGAAGCAGGTGCCAAGGTCGGTCTATTCCCCAGCGACGATATCACCAGAGAATACTTACGAAAACAAGGACGGGGCAAAAACTACGTGGCGCTTTATCCCGACAGCGATGCCGCATACGAACAGACAATTGCCATCGACATCAGCAACCTAGAGCCCATGGTAGCTATGCCTCATTCTGTGGACAACGTTGCCCCGGCGCACACGCTGACAGGTATAAAGATCGACCAAGCCTTCATCGGCACCTGCACTAATGGACGCCTAGAGGATATCGCAACAGCTGCCAAGATCCTTGAAGGTAAGCGATGCCATCCCAACGTCAGACTGATAATAGCACCAGCCTCCCGAAAAGTGCTATTAGATGCAATTAAATTGGGATACATCGAAACCCTAGTGAAGGCTGGAGCTATCCTAGTGCCACCCGGCTGTGCCGCTTGCCTCGGGGTGCATCAAGGTGCTTTGGGAGACAGTGAGACCTGCCTCTCCACGGCCAACCGTAATTTCAAAGGTCGAATGGGCAATCCAGAGGCATCAATCTATCTGGCCAGCCCGGCAACAGCCGCAGCTTCGGCCATCACCGGCGAAATTACCGATCCCAGAAGGTTTGTCAAATGAGTAATACATTACTAAAAGGCAAAGCACACAAATTCGGCGATAACATCTCCACAGACCACATAGTACCGGGCAAATACGCATACCTCAGGAGCAACCTCCCCGAGCTAGCTAAACACGTTATGGAAGACGCTGACCCTGAATTTGTCTCGAGGGTGCAGCCAGGCGACTTTATCGTCGCCGGTAAAAATTTTGGACTTGGCTCCAGCCGTGAGCACGCTGCAGTGGTCATCAAGATGTCTGGCGTCAGCGCCATACTGGCAAAATCGGTCGCTAGAATATTCTTCCGCAACGCCATAAATCAGGGGCTTCCTGTGCTAATATGCGACACCGACAAGATCAATGACGGTGACGAAATAGAGGTGGACCTGGTCGCCGGGACAATAACCGACCTTACTTCCGGCGTCAAGCTCACCTTCGGTAAGATCCCCGAAGTTATGCTGAATATTATGAATGAAGGCGGACTCATCCCCTATATTAACAAGTATGGCGATTTCAAGCTATAATATGGTGCAGCTATGACCTACCGCGTGACCCTTCTCCCTGGAGATGGCATAGGACCAGAGATCACCAAGGCTACCGCAAAGGTCCTTGAAGCCACCGGACTCAAGTTTGAATGGGAAGTCCATATCATCGGGCAAGAGGCACAGGACAAGTTCAATTCGCCGCTACCGCAAATTGTCCTTGAATCCATAAGAAAAAACAGAGTGGCATTGAAAGGCCCGGTGACCACGCCGGTCGGTAGCGGCTTTCGTAGCGTAAATGTAGCCTTAAGAAAAAATTTGGACCTGTATGCTTGCCTCCGTCCGTGCAAGACGTATCCCGGAGCGCCCACTCCTTTTCGGAACGTCGATATTATAGTTGTCAGGGAAAACACCGAGGATCTTTATAGCGGCATAGAATTCGCTAAAGGGAGTGAGGAGGCAAACCAGCTAGCACAACTGGTAGCAAGAAGCTCAGGGGAGAAGTTAAAGGAAGACAGCGGGTTCAGTCTTAAGGTAATTTCCGAGACCGCATCCAGACGCATCGTCAAATTCGCCTTCGAGTATGCTCGTGCTAACGGCAGAAAAAAGGTCACCGCCGCTCACAAAGCGAACATCATGAAGTTCTCTGACGGACTCTTCCTCGCCACAGCTCGCGAGGTGGCAAAAGATTACCCTGATATAGAATTTGAAGACGTAGTCATTGATGCTCTGTGCATGAGATTGGTTCGAGACCCTCACCAGTACG
Organism: Chloroflexota bacterium; assembly: GCA_036821185.1. GTDB lineage: Bacteria > Chloroflexota > Dehalococcoidia > GIF9 > UBA5629 > CALJTV01. The sequence goes on from DAISKD010000005.1 coordinate 68,405, forward strand.
ATGTCATCGTTCTGCCCAACCTGTACGGCGACATTGTCTCCGACCTTTGCGCTGGGCTCATAGGTGGCCTTGGTCTAGCCCCGGGCGCAAATATCGGTAATAATACCGCAGTATTTGAGCCAACGCATGGCAGCGCCCCGAAATACGCCGGACAAAACAAAGTCAACCCGATGGCAATGATGCTCTCCGCTGTCCTCATGCTCCATCATCTCGGCGAACATGAAACAGCGCTCAGGTTGGAAAAAGCAATAGCCGAAGTTATCCTAGAGGGCAAAACGGTCACCTACGACCTTAAACCTGACCGCAACCAGCCGGCAGCCACCACACTTGAAGTCGCAGATGCCGTTATCGAAAAAATGAAAGCAAAACAATAAGGAGGGCGAAATGCGTTCAAAAGTGACTGTAATTGGTGCTGGAAATGTGGGAGCAACGCTTGCCCAGCGTATCGCCGAAAAAGGATACGCGGATGTAGTGCTTGTGGACATAGTTGAAGGGCTGCCCCAAGGTAAAGGGTTAGACATGCTGCAGAGTGGCCCGATCGTCGGTTCAGATGCAAAGGTTATCGGGACGAATTCCTATGAAGAGACCGCTGGCTCTGATATTGTGGTGATCACCTCTGGTGTTCCCAGAAAACCAGGAATGAGCCGTGATGACCTCGTCCTTACCAATATGAACATTGTAAAGTCGGTCACCGAACAGGCAGTCAAATATTCACCCAACTGTATTATCATCATGGTAGCCAATCCTCTGGACGCGATGACACAGCTAGCCTTCCATGTGAGCAAATTCCCTAGAAACCGTGTCTTCGGTCAGTCGGGCATTCTCGATACCGCTAGGTTCAGGACGTTCATAGCTCAAGAACTAAACGTCTCAGCCCAGGATGTCCATGCCTGCATCCTTGGTGGACATGGCGATACCATGGTAGCTATCCCCAGACTCACAACGGTGGGCAATATCCCTCTGACCGAGCTTTTGCCCAAAGAGAAAATCGATAGCATTGTGGAGCGAACGGTTAAAGGGGGTGGCGAGATAGTTGCCCTGCTAAAAACGGGTAGCGCGTTCTATGCTCCAGCGGCAGCTACCGAGCAAATGGTAGAATCTGTCTTGCTTGACAGAAAAAGGATACTACCTTGCGCCGTGTATCTGGACGGAGAATACGGTATCAAAGGCGTGGTTGTAGGCGTACCGGTTAAACTTGGGAGAGACGGTGTCGAACAGATAATCGAGCTAAAGCTAACGCAGGAAGAGAGCGCTGCCCTTAAGAAATCGGCTGAGGCCGTGCGAGAACTGGTAAAAATTATGAATCTGGAGTAACGCCAATGCGCCAGATAGACTGCAAGACGATAACAAATACCGTCTCCGCCATGTTTTTGGATGCCTGTCTCCACCTGCCGGATGATGTACTTGAGGCATTGAAACGGGCAGCACGGCAAGAAGAATCACCCGTAGCCAGAGACGTACTTGAAAGCATGCTAAAGAATGTAGACATCGCTGCCAGTGAGAGTATCCCTCTGTGCCAGGACACAGGGACGGCAGTGGTGTTTTTGGATATCGGGCAGGATATACAAATAACCGGCGGCAACTTAGAGGAATGTGTAAACGAGGGCGTGCGCCATGCCTATGACAAAGGTTATTTAAGAAAATCGATGGTGAAACAACCATTTTCGGCACGTGTCAACACCAAGGACAACACACCCGCAGTTATTCACACCGAAATCGTCCCCGGAGACAAAATAAAGGTTGTGGTGATGCCAAAAGGGGGCGGCTCGGAAAACTGCTCCAGATTGACAGTGTTGCCCCCGGCCAAAGGCCGTGAGGGCATCATCGACTTCGTTGTGAACCTTGTGGAAGAATCAGGTAGCAATCCCTGCCCGCCAATAATAGTGGGAATTGGTATAGGCGGCACCACCGACAAAGCCATGACAATAGCCAAAAAGGCACTATTGCGCAGAGTCGGAGAGCCCCATCCAGACCCCGAAGTTGCCGAACTGGAAAAAGAAATTTTGAGGCGCATCAACAATCTGGGTATTGGGGCAATGGGTTACGGTGGCAGAATTACTGCGCTGGCGGTTCATGCCGAAGTTTTCCCAGCCCACATCGCCAGCCTTCCTGTAGCTGTCAACATCCAGTGCTGGTGCGCCAGGCGCAAGGAGACAATAATATGACAGGCCTCCAGCACGATGTCATAATCCTAGGCTCAGGCCTTGCCGGGCTAAGAGCAGCAATTGAAGCAGCTAGAAACCCGGAGCTCGATGTTGCTATAGTCTCCAAAGTCCAGCTAATGCGCTCCCACTCCGTCTGTGCTGAGGGAGGCACAGCGGCCGTGATGCAGCCTGAAGAAGGAGACGGCTTCGAACTCCATGCCTGGGACACAGTTAGAGGGGCTGACTTTCTCTGCGACCAAGACGTGGTGATGCGTTTCGTTGAAGAGGCACCGAAAGAAATATTGTTATTGGAACACTGGGGAATCCCTTGGTCACGGCGACCGGATGGCAGGATCGCCCAACGGCCATTCGGAGGGCATTCTTTCGACAGGGCGGTCTTCGCCGCCGACAAAACTGGCTTCGCTGAGATGCAGACGCTCTATGATACCCTGCAAAAGTACAGCAATGTCACCCGCTATGATGAATGCTATGTCACCTCTATTTTCATCAAGGACAGGGTATTCTGCGGTATCGCCGTCTGGGACTTGACCACAGGCGATTTCTTCTTCATTCGGGGTAAGTCACTGGTAATAGCTACCGGCGGTGCCTGCCGTATGTTCGGCTTTACCACCTATTCTCTCACCGCCACAGGCGATGGTATGGCTATGGCTTACCGTGCCGGGCTGCCGATCAAAGACCTGGAATTCGTCCAGTTCCATCCCACCGGGCTGGTGCCCTCAGGAATATTGGTCACTGAAGCCGCCAGAGGGGAAGGGGGCTATCTGCTAAATAACAAAGGCGACAGGTTCATGCAAAAATATGCCCCATCCAGACTCGAGGTGGCACCCCGCGACATCGTCTCTCGTTCAGAAATGACCGAGATCGAGGAGGGGAGAGGATTTCCTGGCCCCGATGGACTTGACTATGTCCACCTCGACCTCCGCCATCTCGGGGCTGCCAAGATTAATGAGCGGTTACCGATGATAAGAGAAGTTGCCATAAAATTCAATTTCATCGACCCCATCTACGAACCTATTCCGGTTCGCCCGGCAGCACACTATTTCATGGGAGGTATCCACACTGATATAGAAGGTGCCACCCCGGTAGAGGGGATATGGGCCGCAGGTGAAGCAGCCTGTATTTCCCTCCACGGTGCCAACCGCCTGGGTTCCAACTCCACTACCGAATGTCTGGTGTGGGGGAAAATCGCAGGAAACAACGCCGCAAAGCATGCTAAAAAGCAGAAGGCACTGCCTCCCACACCAACAGCAACAGACCTTAAGGATGAAGAGGCTCGCATTTTCAGCCGTTTTTCACCGGATAATAAAGAAAGCGCCTATGCCCTACGTAAAGAACTACAAAGGACCATGGACAAGCACGCGGGTGTTTTCCGTGATGCCGAAGGTTTGAACACAGCCCTGAGAAAGATACAGGAGATAAAGCAATGCCTGCCAAATATCAGGGTAATGGATAGAAGCCGTGTGTACAATACCGATTTGCTCAGCGCGCTGGAGGTGGAAAACCTTGTCGATCTGGCAGAAGTCATAACCGTTGGCGCTCTGGCAAGGACAGAGTCCCGCGGCGCCCACTCGCGAAGGGACTTCCCCCAACGCGACGATGTTAACTGGCTCAAACATACGCTGGCTTATTATACCCCCGCGGGTCCACGACTGGAATACATCCCAGTAAAAATCACATTATGGCAGCCGGTAGAAAGAAAGTACTAACCTTGGGGACAGTTATGAAACGAATGCAGCCTCACAAAAGCAACTACTTGGGCATTCTAGGATGGATATGGGGGGGTAACTACAGAATCGAGCGTTACCTTTATACGCTGCACCGGGTCACCGGGCTCGGTATCCTCCTCTTCTCCTTGATCCACCTCTGCGTTACTACGTTTTTCCGCATGCAACAAGACAGTTGGGAAGCTGCCATGACGATATTGCACAACCCGTGGTTCAAACTAGGAGAATACCTGGTGGTTATAGCCTTCGCCTATCACTCCTTGAACGGGTTACGCCTCATCCTTCAGGAATTGGGCTTTGGCATGGGGAAGCCTGTGCCCCCAATATACCCTTACCGCGATTCTCTGCGTAAAAGCCGTCGCTGGTCGATGGCTCTGATAGGAACAGCAGCTGTAATCTCCCTAGTCTTCCTCTACGATTTCATTGTCGGGGGTTAAGATGAAAAACACCTATTTGTGGCTTGCTCAGCTGGTCACTGGAATACTTATAGCGGTTACTCTCGGCATACACATGGTGTGGATGCACCTGGATACCATTCTCAGCGCTCTGGGCATCGACGCTACCGAACCCACTTCTTGGGCGTCCATGATACAGCGCTCCCGCGACATCGGCTGGGTGGTACTGTACATATTTTTACTCGCTTTCGGCCTCTACCACGCATTATACGGACTCCGAAACATCATTTTCGAATCGATACAATCGCGTCGTATCAGACTGGTAGTAACGTGGAGCATACTAGCCTTCGGGATATTAGCCTTCGCCTGGGGTACTTATGTGCCTATAATCCTGCTGAGCAAATAGGAGAACGTGTGTCATGAAAGAGCATGGCCCAAAAGAGATGATTTTCAAGGTCCGGCGCTATGATCCAGAGAGAGACGCCAAACCCCACTTTGACATATTTACTGTCCCCGTAACACGCGGTATAACGGTACTCGACGCACTGCTATACATTAAGGAGAATCTGGACAGTACCCTGGTATTTCGCACTTCATGCCGGATGGCAATATGTGGTTCCTGTGGCATGCTGATTAACAAGCGCCCGCACCTCGCCTGCCACACACAAATAGAAGAACTCAAAGCCAAGACGGTGACCGTTGAACCATTGCCGAACCTGTCAGTTATAAAGGATCTGGTGGTGGACCTTTCCCCACTCTTCGAAAAGCATAAATTAGTCAAGCCCTATATCATCCGTGCTGACACTTCTGAGATGGATAACCCGACCGCTGAATTTTACCAGTCACCTGAAGAACTCGAGAGCTTCTTGCAATTCACATACTGCGTGAAATGTGGTATATGTATCTCTGCCTGCCCTACCTCCGCCACGGATAAACAATTCCTGAACCCCCAAGCTCTAGCCCAGTGCTATCGCTACTGTGCCGACACCAGAGACGACGGCGAACAGGAAAGGCTCTTGTCAGTTGACAGCGAAAACGGCATATGGCACTGTCACCTTGCCGGAGCATGTTCCGACGCCTGTCCCAAAGGGGTCGACCCGGCGCTGGCAATTCAATTGCTCAAAAGACGCCTGGTAGCCCGAGCCACAAATTTGGCAAAGAAGAGGAAACCTGCTCCAACGGTCACACCCCCAACCTATAGTAAACCCAAACTCCCATTTCCACAGTTTACCGTGAACGACAAAACAGCTACCGTGGAGGGATGAAATATGGATGTCATCCGAATTACCACCCCACTTGACGAAAAAACAGCAGAAAAGCTCAGGTCAGGCGATAAAGTGCTGATCACCGGGGTTATATATGCCGCAAGGGACGCGGCCCACAAACGGATGGTGGAGGCACTTGACAAGGCTGAAAAACTTCCTTTCGACATCAAAGACCAGATCGTCTACTACATGGGACCGACACCCGCCAAGCCAGGACAGGTGATCGGTGCTGCTGGGCCCACCACCAGTGGCAGAATGGACAGCTATACCCCACGCCTGCTTGCCGCTGGTCTTCGCGGCATGATCGGAAAAGGCAACAGGTCCCAACAGGTGAAGGACGCCATCAAAAAGTACAAGGCGGTCTATTTCGCCGCCATAGGTGGAGCTGGAGCACTAGCCTCCAAATGCATCAAAAAGGCCGAGACCATAGCCTACGAGGACCTTGGGGCTGAGGCTATCCGCCGCCTGGAGGTAGAAGACTTTCCCGTTACCGTCATCAATGACATTTACGGTGGAGACCTCTATGAAGAGGGTAAAGCCAAATATCGGATAGCCTAGAAACCAGAGGAAAAAAGATAAAAGCTTAGAGCCCTAGTCACAAATCAGCCACTCCCGTGCAATCCCAAAGAGATTACACGTAGCAGCCCGGCAATGCTTTTAGCATCGCAGATCTCTCCCGAGGCAATCATGTAAGGAATGCGCGACAGCGGAATACGGACGATTTCTATCTCTTCAGTGTCCTCAGCCTTCTTGCGGCTGGGCATCAGATGAGTGGCTAGATATAAATGCAAATATTCAGTACAATATCCCGGAGCAGCATAAAATCCCCCCAATCTTTCTATCCGGTTCGGTAGATAACCGATCTCTTCCTGTAGCTCCCGGCGAACACATTCAATCGGTTGCTCGCCCGGCTCAATTCCCCCAGCAGGAATCTCCAGCAAGAACTTATCCACTGCCTTACGGTACTGTCTGACTAAGATGGCTCTATCTTTAGAGTCCAGAACCACCACTGCAACACAATCGCTATGTTCCACTATCTCTCTTGTTGTCTGCTTGCCGCCAGGCTTAAGCACCGTATCAATACGCAAATTGACTGCCCGACCCTCGTATATTCTTTGGCTTGACAATGGTTTTTCCATCTTACCTTCACCCTTTGACATCATCTTCCAGTTCTCTCACTCTGATAAGGTCTAAGTTGATTGCATATCGTCAAACTGATAAATAAGGGCCACTTCGTCACAGTCCGGGAACTTAGGACACCGATAACATTCTGACCACACTTTCCTTGGTAGTTGCATCTTGTCCACACGGCGGAAACTGTGTTTCTCAAAAAACGCCGGCTTATAAGTTAGACAGAACACCGTAGGTATGCCCAGCTCCTTCGCCTCCCTCAGACAGGCCTCTACCAGCATTGAACCCAGCCCCTGGGCTTGTTTGTCCTCACTGACCGCCAGCGACTTTATCTCAGCCAGGTCCGACCAATTAATATGCAGGGCTACGCAGCCGATAACTTCCCCATTTTCACTCCTAATGACAAAGAAGTCCCTAAGGTTCTCATATATCTCGCTCAATGCCCTGGGCAACATCTCACCCCTCTCAGCAAAGCTGTTAACAAGCTCATGAATCCTCTGGACATCGGCTATTCTGGCTTTCTCTACTTTCATCATGCTCGTAACCCGGCACCTCTCAGCTTGGACTCCAGGGAGGCGTAGAAATAATGCGCAGGTTGGATCCTTAAAAAACGCGCCACGTAGGGACTGACGCTGACCCTAACCCCGTCACCATCTTGTAAGGGCAATTCTATCTGTCCATCCAAACTCATCACCGCCTCGTGAGTGGTGTTTACTTTCATCACAACTTTCGATTCAGGCGGCAAAATCAGCGTCCTGTCAAAACAAAAATGGGGGCAGACTGGCTTAAGCACCAGCTCCCTGGCCTGGGGGTGCAGTATAGGACCACCCGCAGCCAGAGAATAGCCTGTGCTACCTGTGGCAGTAGCTATAATTACCCCGTCAGCCCTGTAGGCGGTCAGCAGCTGCCCATCGACCCTGGTCTCCACACGGACCAGCCTTACCAGACTGCGTCTTCCCACGAACACATCGTTCAGTCCGTGCAACACCGTCCCGCCAGATGCCAGCTCGACTTGAAGCATCACCCGCTCCTCCAGCCACCCTCTACCGGCAAGCAAGTCAGGTAATTTATCTAAGGCGGTATCAACGGTAAGCTCGGTCATGAAGCCTAAATGACCAAAGTTTATCCCCACCACAGGTACTGAATAAGGAGCCACAGCCCGGACTGCCCTCAGGATAGTGCCATCACCCCCTACACTCAATACCAAACTACAGCCCGACGCTTTCGCCCTTGCCTCCTCCTCATCCCATGCTGAGCATGTCCATGAAGAAACACTCTTCGCCTCTAAAAACCTGCTCAGCTCATCACCGAAAGCCTTAGCTCGCTCTATCCTAGGATGATACAAAATGCCTACTTGCTTCACAGCCAGTTGAGTCTATCATCGCCATATAAAGGGTGTCAAGCCAAAGTGGAGTTGCACCACAGAAGCACGCCGTACCGACAAGAAGCCCGCATCCGGAACATGTCTCGATAGAAGAAACACAATCCTTGAGAGGATTCAATGCTACAAATTAGAAACCTAAAGTGTGCGTTGCTATTTCAGCAAGTCTGACAAAGCTGCCCGGTACAATACCCAAAACCAGCACAAGCAAACAGCAGATCAGAACCGCTGTACGCAATGCCCATGAGGAAGGTACCTGCTCGGATGATGCGGGGGCACCCAACCACATGACCTTCACCACCTTCAGGTAGTAATACGCTGAAATACAACTGTTTATTACCCCCACAATCACCAGCCACAACAGACCATGCTGCACCGCGGCACTGAAAATATATACCTTTGCTATTAGCCCCGCAGTTGGCGGTAGCCCGATTAAAGAGACCAGACATAGAGTTAGAGCCAACGCCAGTACCGGAGCCCTCTTACCCATTCCAGCATAGTCGTCGATTAGATCACTATTCACCTTGTTTGAGATGGCTATGACGGTAGCAAAAGCGCCCATATTGGTCACAGTGTAGCTGAAAAGGAAGAAGAGCAGTCCGCTCTGCCCCAGCTTGTCCATACCAGCCGCCACACCCACTGTAGCCAGCCCCACCATTAGATAGCCAGCTTGCGCAATGCTGGAATAACCAAGAAGGCGTTTGATATTTGTTTGCAACAGAGCGATTACGTTCCCGATGCTCATTGTCAATGCGCTGAGGACAGCAAACAGCATCCCCCAGTTACCGCTCAGCCAATCCGGAAAACCGAATACGGTCGAGAAGACACGGAGTATTATGGCAAAGCCAGCGGCTTTACTAGCAACAGACAGGTAAGCAGTGATCGGAGTGGGGGCGCCTTCATAAACGTCCGGCACCCACATATGAAAAGGAAAACACGCGATCTTGAAGCCAAAACCAGCAGTCAAAAGCACCATCCCAATAAGCAAAGCCGGACTTTGTGTCAGACCACCTGCTACCAGTGACGGTACCATCTGCGCAATATCGGTCAACCTTGTCGTGCCAGTGAGGCCAAAAGTGATAGCCATCCCATAAAGCAACATTGCTGAAGCTACGGCCCCAACAAGTAAATACTTAAGACCTGCTTCGGTCGATTTCTCATCTTTCAAAAATGTAGCCAAAACATAAAGCGAAATGCTGCTCAGTTCTAAAGCAATATAGATAGCGATCAAATCTGCAGTCGCCGCTAGCAACATCATACCCACAGTAGCCAGAAGCACCAAGGCGTAATATTCACCCTGAAATCTCTCGAATTTGTCCACATAGTCCTGGGAGCAGAGCACCACCAGTCCGGCTGCCGCAAGGAAAAGGAACTTAAAGAAAATGGCGAATTGGTCTACCCACAACACATCGTAGAAAACACTGACCGGTCTTTTGCCCCATAACAACACGCTGAAACCAACCGCCGCGATCAGCACAAACAGGTTGACACCCACCAACACTTTCTTCTGCCGTACGAACAGGTCAAGCAGGACTATAACCAGTGCGCCAACTAACAGGGCAATCTCCGGTATCAGAAAACGAACTTCGCTCAACAGCATTTTTTCGCTACCTCAGAGCCCTAATAGCATTACTAGGGGTTCAACTCCCATCCTGATAACGTTAGTCAGAATCGCGGGGTAGAGCCCTACAAGCATTATCGCCACCACAAAAGAGAAGATACACACCTTGTCTACAATATCTGCATCAGACACCCCATCGAACTTCTCCTGTGGCGGTCCATAAAAAACCCTCTGGAGCATCCACAGGATGTAACCCGCTGTGAGTACCACCCCGAATACACCCAAGACAGTGTATATCTGTATCCACTCCACTACAGTGCTGGAAAAACTGCCGATAAACGTGATGAACTCGGCGGCAAAACCGCTGGTGCCAGGTAATCCCAGTGAGGCTAAGCCAGCTATAGTAAACACCACTGCAATAACCGGCATCTGGCGCGCCAGCCCGCCCAGATTGTCCAGATTGCGCTCGTGAGACTTCTCGTATACCAGCCCCACCATGGCGAACAGAAGCCCGGTCACAATGCCGTGACTGAACATCTGCAAAGTGGCTCCAGTTAGGCTCACCTGATTCAAAGCAAATATGCCCAAAAGTACATAGCCCATGTGGCTGACACTGCTATAGGCGATAAGCCGCTTCAGGTCTTTCTGTCTCAAGGTAACACCAGCGCCATAAAGTACGTTTACTACAGCAAGAGTCACCAGCAATGGCGCATACTGCAGTGCGACCTCAGGGAAAATGCTGACACATACCCTGATCATGCCATAACCACCCATTTTCAGCAGGGCACCAGCAAGGACCACACTTGCAGCCGTCGGTGCATCAGTGTGAGCATCAGGCAGCCAGGTGTGCAATGGAAACACCGGCAACTTGACAGCAAAGCCAATCAGCAGCAAAAAGAACATAGCAGCTAAAGGGATTGCTCCCCTCACACCGTGCAGGCCGGTAAGTTCAACGATGCTAAACGTGCCCGTAGAAAAGTACACGGCCAGAATACCTGCCAGCATAAAGGCACTGCCGAGTAGCGTGTATATAACATACTTAATAGCTGAATACTCTTTCCTGCCGCTTCCCCATATAGAGATGAGGAAGTACATCGGGACGAGCTCTAACTCCCAAAACAGGAAAAATAGGATAAGGTCAAGAGAACAAAATACACCCAGTATGCTCGTTTCCAAAAAGAGCAGCCAGGCAAAATACTCTCGGGGACGAAGCTCTATGCGCCAGGAGACTAAGACCGCCAACACTCCCAGAAAGGTCATCAATATGACCATGGGCAGGCTGAGCCCGTCAATACCAAGATGATAGTGGGCACCAATAGCTGGTATCCACAGTATCTTCTCTTCGAACTGCATTTGCCCTATGGCACCGACCGACCTATCAAACTGACAGAAAACGGTCAGCGAAAGCGCGAAGGTCGCGACAGTGAATAGTAAAGCTACAAATTTTAGCAACCTTGGATTCAGTCCGGGGAGCAGCGCTATGACCACCGCCCCGATGACAGGGAGAAAGACAATTGCACTCAGGAAGCTAAAAGTCACCGTTGCTCACCTCAACTGAAAAAGTAAAAACAGACAGCAATAGCAATTACCCCGATAGCTATAGTAATGCCATAGACCTGTAACTGCCCGGTCTGAGCGCGCCTTATAGCTGTACTTGCAGAAGAAACACCGCCAGCCACACCATTTACCGCACCGTCTATCACCTGGGCATCGAAACGCGCTAAAGCAGCAAAAATGCCGCCCACCAGAAACCGTACTACTATGATTTTTTCGTAGAGCTCATCAAACCAGTATTTCCGGCACAGCATGACATATAGCGGCCTAAAGATTCTCCCAACTGCCTCCGCTGATATCCATTTGCGGTCATACATGGCATATGCCAAGAGAATACCCGCTGCAGCTACGATCAAAGACAGCAGCGCTAGAGGGTGTGACAGAACACCGAAGAACCCCTCAGCAAAGCTATGGATCGCACCGACTGTGCCATGCCCTAGAAAACCAGCGAAAGTACCGGTCACATTCAGCCAGCCGGAGATGACCGCCAACACTCCAAAGATAACCATAGGCACAACCATGACAGCAGGTGACTCGTGAGCTTTCTCATTATGCCCGCCATTATGCCCACCTGCTACCCCCCGATATTCTCCGTGGAAAGTAAGGAATACAGCCCGGAACATGTAGAAGGCCGTCATAAATACCGTCAAAAGTGCCAGATAGAAAAGCACTATGTTTCCCTCCAAGGCAGAAGCCAAGACCTCATCCTTGCTCCAGAACCCTGAAAGCGGCCATATGCCAGCTAGGCTCATAGAGGCGATGACAAAGGTAGCATAAGTCCAGGGCATCATCCTTCGCAGTCCTCCCATCTCCCTCATATCGAAGGTTCCGGTGGCATGGTTGACGCTGCCGGCGCCGAGGAAAAGCAAGGCTTTGAAAAAAGCATGGTTAAATAAGTGGAAAATACCTACGGCGATCCCGCCAGTACCCAGGCCCAGCATCATATAACCTAATTGACTGATAGTAGAATACGCTAGGACACGTTTGATATCCGTCATCACCAATCCCGTGCTGGCAGCAAAAATGGCGGTGAAGCCACCGATCACCGCCACAGTGGTGAGCGCCACCTGGGAATGCTCAAACAGCGGAAAGAGACGGGCAACGAGAAATACACCGGCAGCCACCATCGTAGCTGCATGTATCAACGCACTAACAGGGGTCGGGCCCTCCATAGCATCAGGCAACCATACATGCAGGGGGAACTGAGCCGACTTTCCCACAGCCCCCATAAATACACCAAGCGCTGCCAAGGTTAATGTGCTGCCAGCCAAAGTGCCAGCGATGACAACGCTATGAAGTTCCTCGATATCAAAGGTACCGGTGTGGTAGAAAAGAAACAGTATTGCCGCCAAAAAACCGAAGTCACCAAACCTGGTGACTATGAAAGCCTTCTTTGCCGCATTAGCCGCTGATGGACGATGGAACCAGAAGCCGATTAACAGATAGGAACCCAGGCCGACCCCCTCCCAGAACAGGAACAGTAAGACAAGGTTATCGGCCAAAACCAGACCTAGCATACAGGCAGTAAACAGCGACATAAAAGCAAAATAGCGGTGGTAGCCTGGATCACCCCGCATATACCCCTGGGAATAGACCTGAATCAAAAGGCTGACCACACTTACTACCACCACCATTACCGCAGACAAAGAATCTACAATCAGCCCTACGTGCACTGTAAGGTCACCGATAACAAGCCACTGCACATCGGGTACATCGATGCGATGCCCCGGAGCCGCCAGAACTTCTCCCAATACCCAGAAGGAAAGAAGACAGGAAACACCGATAGAACCTATAGTTACATAGCCGCTGACCCTTGGGTGCTGCTTAAAAAACGGCCTCAACAGCAGCGAGTTGACAACAAACGATCCCAGTGGGACAAGAAATATCAGCCAAGGAACATAGTGAGGCATCACAATCTCCTCAGAATCTCCTCAACGACGTGGACTCTTTCCTGCGACACAAAAATACGATAGCTGGCCAGTTCGCCAACATCGGGCTTCTCGGTATCGGGCAATACCAGCGTTGGTATCCCCTCGCCCTCGAAAAACTCTTTCCACATCTCGGCTATCATCGGATTCGGCGCTGTTCTAACCTGTACCCACATCTTCAGCTACCATTTCATCAGGTCAAAATCGTTAATATCGACAGAGTGACGCCGCCGGTAAATTGTAAAAACGATGGCTATCCCCACCGCTACCTCCGCTGCAGCTACCACAATGACAAAAATAGCAAATATCTGCCCAGTCAGGAGTGTTGGCACAACGTGTCTCGAAAATGCCACCAGCGCAATATTGGTCGCGTTAAGCATTATCTCAATACACATCAAAATGACGATGACATTGCGCTTGGCCAACACACCATAGAGGCCAATGCTGAACAGGACTCCTGAAAGTAGCAAATAATGTACCAAGCCGACCGACATATCTCTATTTCTCTCTCATCAGCGCGATAGCTCCCAGTATAGCTGCCACCAGCATAACGCCCGCGACCTCCACCACCAATACGTGTCCGCTTTCGCCAAATAGCGCCGTCCCAATGCCAGCCACCGTGGGCTGTTTTGGCAGCTCATCACTTACAAGCCACTTGGTGCCCACTATACCCCAACCCAGTACCAGCAGGAATGCCAAAGCTACTACAAATGCAGAAAAGCGGAACTTACCCGACGGACTCCCTCGCCAAACGTCCTGCGTCAACATCACCGCCACCACAATAAGTATCGAAATAGCACCAACGTAAATTAGAACCTGCACTACGGCCAGAAAATCAGCATAAAGCGTTACATAGATCCCGGCTACAGCCAGAAAAAGCAGTATCATGCTCAACGCAGCCCGGAACACATCCCGTACCACTATCACCCCTAAGGCTGCCACCACCGCAGTCAGTGCTAAAAGCCAGAATATTATGTCAAACACCTCGTCCCCTTTTCTTGCTTAATGGAATGAGGCTCAACTTCTGACCGCCGTCTGCCCTATCCCAAAAGACCAGCAGGCTCTGTTTAGGCAAACTCAACTCAATATTTGGTCTGGTATATGCGCTCGGCTTCCTTGAATCTGAAATGGCCAGATCATTCTTACTCATCACCAAGTCGCGGCGGCGGTACTGTGCCCCTTCATAGCGCAACCCCATTGCTAGAGCTTCGTAAGGGCATGACTCCACACACAGTCCGCAGAACATGCATCGCCCGGTATCGACTTCAAACTTATCAACCACATAGTTATTCCGGTCGCCGAGGTGGGTAACGATCTCGATATTCCCTTGTGGACACGCCTTAGCACAGGTGGCACAGCCAGTGCATCTCTCCGGGTACCACACCAGCTCGCAGCCCCGCAGTCTTCTGGATACAATCAGCTTCTCCTCGGGATATTGGACAGTGATCGGTGGGCGGAACAGGTGCCTGAAAGTAACCGCCATCCCCTTGAGTATACCTATACCATACCGTTCAAACTTCAACCTTACCCCTCCCGAGAACAAATAGCTTGGACCACACCAGTATTAAGATAGCAGCTAACACTATGTTTACCGCCACGACCAGCCAGTATGACAGACTGGACAGCCACAGCACCTCCACAGCCACTACAAACAGGTTGATCAGTGCCATGGGGAAAAGTCCCTTCCAGGTAAAAGCCATAAGCTGGTCGACCCTCAACCTTGGCAGCGTGGCTCGCAGCCAGACAACCAGAGAAAAAACAGCCACTACTTTGATTAGAAACCACAGGAATGGTGGCAATACCGGACCATGCCAGCCTCCGAGAAACAGGGTGGTGATAATACAAGCATACGCCAGCGCATGGCCGTACTCCCCCAGATAAAACATGGCAAACTTCATCCCGGAATACTCTGTATGGTAGCCGGCAACGATTTCAGAATCGGCCTCCAGAAGATCAAAGGGACAACGGTTCATCTCAGCCAGTACACCTAAAAAGAAAATGAGAAAGCCTAAAGGTTGCACAATAATAAAAGGTAGGTTCTGGGCATCAACGATCTCTGTCATGGACATTGACCCAGCCATCAGCACCACACCAAGCAATGACAGCACCAGCGGCAACTCATAGCTCACTATCTGGGCCACCGTCCGCATAGCAGCTATTAGGGCGTACTTGTTGTTTGAGCCCCATCCAGCCATGTAAATCCCCACTGCCGAAACAGAACCGACGGCCACAAAGTACAACACCCCGACGTTCAAATCAGCCAGAATTGCCCCCGGTCCCAGAGGTATGACTGCGAAGACCATAAGTACCGGGGTGAAAACAACTATCGGTGCCAGCCAGTGAACGATTCTATCAGCCCTTTCCGGGACGATATCTTCTTTGAGCAATACTTTTACAGCAGTGGCAATTGGCTGAAATATTCCTTCAGGACCAAGCCGGTTCGGTCCCAGACGAATCTGAAACCGACCCAGCAAGCGCCGTTCGTACCAGATGAACACTATCACCAGGGTTAGCACAAAGACTAGTATGACAACTATACCCACAACACCAGCTATGACATAAGCTGCCCACTCTGGAAGCGCAGCACTAAGCCAGACACGAAGTTGATCGAGCAGCGTCATCATCTGTCTATCTCACCAAGGCAGACGTCTATACTCCCAAAAATAACAATCAGGTCCGCTATCTTCCATCCTATGACCATGTCCCTCAGCGCCGTAAGGTTAATCAGAGTCGGTGGGCGCACATGAAACCTGTACGGCGCTATCGAATTGTCGCTGACCAGATAGAACCCAAGTTCACCCTTCGGCGCCTCGATGTGTCCATATACCTCCCCCACAGGCAGTCGCAGCGGCTGCTTCAATTTAGCACAAACCTCACCCGCCGGTAATTGTTTCATCGCCTGCTGCACGATCCGTATGCTCTGTCTCATCTCCTGAATCCTTACCCAGTAGCGGTCATAACAGTCGCCTGCGTTGCCTACGGGTACATCAAAATCAAAACGGTCATAGATGGAATAAGTGTCAGCCTTACGGATGTCCCACTTCACTCCGCTCGCCCTTAGCACCGGTCCACTGGCACCAACGTTTATCGCCGTCTCTCTTGGCAACACACCAACCCCCTTTGTCCGAACGAGCAGAATCTCATTCTCCGAGAGGAGTTGTTCATATTCATCAATGAACCGTGGCATCTCGTCTATAAATCGTTTCAATGCTGGCAGAAATTCTTCCGGGATATCCTGGGAGACACCGCCAATCCTCATGTAGTTGTACGTTAAACGCTGTCCACAGACCATCTCAAACAGGTCCATAATCTTTTCACGCTCACGCCACATATACAGCACCGGCGTCATCATGGCACCCAGGTCATTGAGGAAGAACCCCACTGCCATCAAGTGGCTGGAAATACGCATCAGTTCTGCCATGATGATCCTGAGATACTCAGCCCGTTCGGGAACTTTGATCCCACCGAGCTTCTCCACAGCCAGCACATAGCCAAAATTGTTAGTCATCGAAGCCAGATAGTCCAGTCTGTCGGTAAGCGGAATGATCTGAGTGTAAGTCCTTGACTCAGCCAGCTTCTCTATCCCCCGGTGGAGATACCCGATGACAGGCTCCAGGTCCACCACCACTTCCCCATCAAGCGTTACCCTCATGCGAAACACCCCGTGAGTGGAAGGGTGCTGTGGGCCAACATTGAGAATGAACGGCTCTGTCTTCAGTCCCATACTACAAGTAGTCCTTTCGCAACGGGTGCCCTGCAAAGTCCTCCCATAAGAACAGACGCTTCAAGTTAGGGTGCCCCTGGAACACAATCCCCATGAGGTCATATACTTCCCGCTCCTGAAAATCGGCAGCTCGCCATACGCCCACCACCGATGGCACCGTCGGTTTTAGTCGCTCGTAGCACCTTACCTTTAACACCAAGCTATGGTTATGTGTTAAAGAGACCAGGTGATAGACGACCTCAAAACGGTCCAGATAATCTACCGCAGTGAGGTTGGCTAGATAATCGAAACTAAAATCCGGATCACCCTTCAAAAACCCGGCTACTTCTTTCAGCTTCTCACCTTTTACCACTATAGCCGACTTTTCCAGCGACAACACCGAGTCGGGAACTGCCTGGGACAATCGTCTGGCTACTTGTTCACAGTCCAAAGCTACAGTCATCGCTTCTTGATACTCTCGCTCATTATCTTCTGATGTATCAGCCGTATACCATGGATGAGCCCTTCAGGACGTGGTGGACATCCCGGTACATAAACGTCCACGGGCACGATGCGGTTCAGCCCCGGTACTACGCTATATGATTCCCTGAAGGTGCCACCGCTTATGGCACAAGCGCCCATCGCTATTACCCACTTAGGCTCTGCCATCTGCTCATAAATGAGCTTCACAGCAGGCGCCATTTTCCAGGTGATGGTGCCTGCCACTATCATCAAGTCGGCCTGGCGTGGCGACCAGCGGAAGATGTCCATACCAAAGCGAGCTATATCAAAGCGTGAGGCCGCTGTGGCAATCATTTCAAAGGCACAGCATGCCAGACCGAACATTAACGGGAATATCGACCGCGACCGTGCCCAATTTACTGCGTAGTCCACAGTCGTTAGCAGTATATTGCGCCTGAGTTCGGCCTCAAGCCAGTCATCAGGGTCAGCAATCGGCTGCTGGGAGGCTGCTCTCAGCTCTTCTATCCTCCTACCTTCCAGTATGTCAACATCTCCTATAGATATAACTGGCTCGTATCCTTTTATTTCCATTCAAGCGCCCCTTTGAACCACGCATAAACGTAGGCAACTGCCAGCATGACGAGAAGAACTAACACAACTATCAGTCCAGCAAGCCCCAGTGTCTTCAGCCCCACTGCCCATGGGAACAACAAAACTAACAGTACATCCAGTACCACAAACAGGACTGCAAAAAAATAATAACGGAAATTATATTGCACCCACGTCTTTCCGATAGTAGGCATGCCGCACTCATAGGTGGAGTTCTTGGTTGGGGTACTCCTCCGTGGAACGATTCCTAAAAGACGTAACGTCACTGGCAAAAGCAGCGTGGTCAGTGCAAAGAAGATAGCAACAGCCAGGAGTATTCCGATGTAGCCAAAATCGTGCATCAAATCGAATGCTCCTGAGCCCAAAACGCCGCCCGAAAGTATAACACACTTAAAAAAACGCGACAAGCTTGACTAACTAGCTATGCGCGGTATAATAATGGCTGGTCTTGAGAAGATGCGAATTACAGGTGGCACAGCTAAAGGACATCCATTGAAAACGCCTAAAAGTGCTGCTGTCCGCCCAACCACGGACAGGGTGAGAGAGGCTATTTTTTCCATTCTATCGTCACTCGGTGCGGACTGGTCACGGTGCCTGGATCTGTTCGCCGGCAGTGGGGCCCTGGGAATTGAAGCGCTTAGCCGCAACAGCACGTGGGTAGACTTTGTCGACCGCGAGCCAGAATGCTGCGCCATAATAAGAGACAATCTGACCAGAACCGGCTTTCTGCAGAAAGCCCACGTATATTGCTGTAGCGTCAGCAAAGCTCTTTCCTTCCTTGCAAGCAGATATGACGTAGTATTCCTCGATCCACCTTACACTGACAAATCAGCCGAGGACGTCATCAGGCAAATTGCTGTTTCCAAGCTTATAGATAGCAACTCCGTTGTCGTGATATCACATGCTTCCAGAAACCGTTTGCAAGAAAAATATGATGGCCTGTCCCTGTTGAAGGAAAAAAGATACGGCGATACCTGTATCTCAATATTTCACAAGGAGGTAACATCTTGACCGTCGCCATTTATCCCGGCAGCTTCGACCCGATAACAAATGGGCATCTGGACATCGTCAGGCGCGCTTCAGCTATTTTCGATGAGCTAATCCTCGGAATATATGATCGGCCTGAAAAACGTCTTCTGTTTACCACCGAAGAAAGGGTGGAGCTGGCACAACAGGCGGTAGCCTGTTTCAAAAATGTCCGTGCACAAGCATACTCAGGCCTTACCGTCGACTTTGCCAGAAAGGTAGGGGCAAAAGTAATGGTTCGTGGATTACGCATGAGTTCGGATTTCGAACGAGAATTTGAAATGGCAATGATGAACAAAAAACTGGCGCCTGACCTTGAGCTAGTCTGCCTTATGGCTAGCCTGCAATACCAGTTTCTCAGTTCCAGCCTGCTAAAAGAGGTGGCACAGCTAGGTGGCTGTCTCGAAGATATGGTACCAGCTAATGTCGCCAACGCCCTGAGAAAGAAGTTTGCCTCGTCACCCTGAGCAGCCATCACTGGACAGCCCTTTAACACTAAAGCGCAAACAACTTAAACTATTAAATAAACATAGCAAGAAGGAGGTAGAAATAGAAATGGCGTACAAAATTACTGAAGAGTGCATCAGTTGTGGCGCCTGTGAGCCTGAATGCAAGAATCAGGCGATCAAGGAAGGGGAAAACATCTATATAATCGACCCGGACAAGTGTACAGAATGCGTCGGCTGGTTCGCTTCGGCCAAATGTGCCGAGGTGTGCCCAGTCGACTGTTGCGTCCCTGACCCAGCCCACAAGGAGACCAAGGAACAGCTCCTAGAAAAGTGGAAGAAGCTAAACCCGGGACAAACACCGGCCGCTACTTAGTCCCGGCAAGTCCAAGATTAAAAAATATTTGTGCGACTTTCGCCAGCGTCTCGCAGCCCGGCAAACGGTGGGTTGTATGTTTTGTTGCTGCACCTGTGCCCAACGCATGCTGTGAAGACAGAAAAACACGATGCTTACCGTTGATTTCGGGTTCATGCAAGTTAGGGATGGAGAGCTTGTGCTGGATATCGGCTGCGGCGAAGGTAGGCATGCCTGGGAGCTATGCAAGCGCAGCAAATGCTGCGTCTACGGTGTGGACATCGATGAAACAAGCCTGAAGAAAGCCCACTATGCGTTCTATCTCCTAAAGAAGCAGGAGGAAATTAAAGGGGACTGGGCACTAGCCAAAGCAGATATCACAAGCCTCCCTTTCAAGAGCAAATGCTTCGATAAAATTGTCTGCTCAGAAGTGCTGGAGCATGTACCTGACGATACCACCGCAATTCGTGAATTGGTCAGGGTGCTGAAGGACATGGGGACGATCGCCATCAGTGTCCCTTCATACTTACCCGAAACGGTCTGCTGGGAAATAGACCGGAACTATTACGATCGCCCTGGCGGGCATGTGAGAATATACAAACAAAGCGAGCTCGTTGCTAAGCTGAAAGAGAACAACCTATGGGTATATGAAACACGCCACAAGCATGCCCTGCACTCTTTCTACTGGATACTGCGATGCCTGTTCGGGGTAAATAACGATAGCGCGCTGATCACATCCCTCTACTACAGGTTCCTTGTCTGGGACATCTACCACAATCCACGCCCTGTGCGCATGCTGGAAACCGTTCTCGACCGCTTTTTCTCCAAGAGCCTCGTCCTGTACGCTCGCAAAAATGTCACTTCGTGATATTCTGGTAAAAACACGCGTGGTAGGGCGTCAGCAAGTGACAATTCATTGATTCTTCGGCATACAAACTGCCACGAGAACGTCGCTTAATCTCGGGATATAGCAGGCTATCTTATCCAGAAATGCTAAAATGGCCTGCGATACCTTTTGAGGGCACTTGGCCAGGAAAGCCCCCCACCAAGGAAGGCCAAAAAGCAAGGAGACCCCTCTAATTCTGTATTCCCCAAAACACCGGCTGAGCATCTGTTTTAGAAACACATAGTCAAACCGGTACGTGTGGTCGGCCGGGACCTCCCAAGGCATTTTGAAGTCGTGCTCCTCCTTCTTACCCAACATCTTCCACAAACAGTACACTGCCTTCCCTAGTTTAAAACCGAGGCTTCCGAAATTGGCCACAGCCACCACCGCTCTACCACCATCTTTTAACACACGCGACATCTCCTCCATAACTCTAACGGGATCCGCAAAATGATCAACCGCGCCCTTGCATATCACCTTGTCTATACAAGCACTACGGAATGGTAAATCTTCACCGATACCTCTTACCAGCATCACGCTGGCGCCATTTCTTCTTATATGGTCACAGGCATGTCTCAGCATCGCCGTTGAAGGCTCGATGCCAACAACCCGGGCACCCCACTCAGCCATGCGCACGCTATCCAGTGCCCTCCCACAGCCCACATCCAGCACCACCTCCTCCGGCTTGATATCTGCCTCCAGAAGAACAATTTCTATCATCCTTCGAAACATGAACTCCACTTCAGGGGTAACGACTTCGGGCACTACGTGGTCATCGCTCCACGCTAGATCAATGCGGGACTTGTAACCATCCTCGTTCATAAGTCCTAGACCACCATCGTGTAGAAAGCAATCTGTTAGTCAACAGATTGGTAGATATTATGACAATAGCAATAGACGTACACCCCCGTCTTTGCTTCGACTTCAGGCAAAGAATTACTATTTAACGCCCAAGCGATTTTGCCTTTTCATACGCGGCGATAACAGCCTGCGATAACAATGAGCGGATACCACCCTTCTCCAGCTGCAACAAGCCCTCAGCTGTGGTGCCCCCTGGAGAAGTTACCATATTTCTAAGCTCAGCAGGATGTTTACCGGTGAGCTCAACCGCTTGTGCCGAGCCCAGCACCGTCCTGGTGACCAACCTTTCAGACAGCTGGCGGGGTAGTCCAATATGCACACCGGCATCCACCAACGCCTCTATGACTAAGAAAACATAGGCAGGACCACTGCCGCTTAACGCGGTCGCCATATCCACATATTTTTCACTATCAACATATACTTCCTCACCCATGGCTCCCAGAATGGACTTCGCCATTCCTCTTTGCCGGCTTGTGACCTCGCTGGTCGCGGTCCAAACTGTAACCCCTTCGCCAATTTGTGCCGGCATGTTGGGCATCGCCCTTACCAGCCGCCCATAGTCAAGTCCCCGTCGCAGGCTGTCCAACGAGACACCAGCAACTATTGACAAAACCAGTTGACCTGAAAGCGATCCTCTAATCTGGTCAAGGACACCGCTCAATTCTTGCGGTTTTACAGCAAGCACAACAACATCTACATCAACTACCGCTGCCCTGTTATCATCTGTTATTCTCACACTATACTTCTCCTTCAGAGCTTTGCGACGCTCCTGGGCAATATCGCTCACCACAACATCCGCATTAGTAACTACCCCTTTAGCCAGAAGGCTTTTTACCATCGCCTCCCCCATAATCCCACCCCCAATGAACGCAACCCTCATCTCATGCTACCTCCTTTCACCAAAAATAGCTCGCCCTATCCTTACCATGGTAGCCCCTTCCTCAATTGCTACCTCAAAATCGTCACTCATCCCCATGGATAGATGTTTCAAACCCAATTCCTCCCTGAGCTCTCGCAACCTCCTGAAAACTGGACGCACTTTCTCTGGATCGTCTGAAAGCGGTGCAATGGTCATTAGGCCTATCACCTTGATATTCTCCATCCGCGATATGCTCCCTAGAGCAGCGGCCACTTCAGCAACAGAAAAACCACTTTTGCTCGTCTCCCCAGAAACATTGACCTGCAATAGCACCTGCACCGGTCTTTCCACCCGCCTGCTAATGACCTCAGCTAGCCTCAGTGAATCCACACTGTGTATTATGTCAAATAACTCCACTGCCATTTTGGCTTTGTTGGTTTGCAGGTGTCCCACCATATGCCAAGTGGTGTCCGGTTTGAGATCGGAAAGATGCATCATCTTTGTTGTCGTTTCCTGGACTCTGTTTTCGCCGAAGTGCCTGATACCGCACTGGTAGGTACTCCTTATCATCTCTGGCGGTACACCTTTAGTAACTGCCACCAGGGTCACCTCGTCTGGTGACCGATAGCTCCTTTCACAGGCCCGCGCAATACGAAGTCGAACTGCCCGGATGTTGTCCTCAATATACACCAGGCATTATTCTAGCATGTCACAGTTCCTTATTTCAGCATCATACGCCGTATAAGCCGAGGTATGATCTGGTATGCAAGCTAGCATGTACTCATATAATATAAAAAGACCAAAGGCAAAATGCTACTGAAGGGCAACAGGTACACAGCCACTACTTTGGCGATCAGTGGTTTTCGAAGGTTATATAAAACTGATGAACCTGCTTAGGCGACTTTAGAAGGCACACTTTTGGTTTTACAGCTTCGTCGTTAAGCCGGAGGCCATGCCTTCTTCGAAACCTATTATTTCAAGACCTATTAGGCAGCCTTACCAGTTACTATATTAACCAGACGCCCGGGCACATAGATGATGTTGGAAACTTGGCTGTCCTTAATATGTGCTTTTACCCGCTCTCGATTTAGCGCCAGCTCTTTGGCTTCTTCCTCGGTGATAGATACCGGCACAGTGACTCTGTCCCTTAGCTTACCATTGACCTGTATCACCAGTGTTATCTCCTCCTCCTTAGCCAGCTCCTCATCCCAAGATGGCCAGCCTTGATTGTGAATACTGTAGGTATACCCTACCCTTTCCCACAACTCTTCAGCCAGATGCGGCGCAGTCGGTGCCAGAAGCAAAAGCAGCTTCTTTATGGCCTCACTCCAGAGCAGAGAGGAAACAGTGCCCTGTTCCTGGACTTTCCCTAGGTAGTTAGTGTATTCCATCAGTGCCGCAAGCATGATATTGAATCTGAAACGCTCCATGCACTGAGTCACCCTCTTGATGGTTTTGTGGAGCTGGTGCTTGAATTCTTTCTCTGCTTCTACCTGCACAGCCCTTTCACGGTATGTACCGAGCACCAAATTCCAAACCCGATTCAGCCAACGGCTTATGCCTACTATACCGTTGTCGTTCCACTCCCCACCAAGTTCCCAGGGCCCAATAAACATAAGGTAAGCGCGGACAGCATCTGCACCCAGCTCAGAAACATAGTTGTCCGGAGTGACCACATTTCCACGCGACTTGCTCATCTTATCGCCAAGGTAGATTATTGTGCCCTGATTGAACAGCTTTTTGAATGGCTCGCCGAAATCGACAATACCTATGTCCCTGATCGCCTTGGTGAAAAAGCGGGCGTAAAGCAGATGCATGGTTGCATGCTCAGCACCACCAGTATATAGGTCCACAGGCATCCAGAACTTCATTTTTCCCCTGTCGAACGGATAATCATTGCTGTTGGGGCTGGTATAGCGCAAGAAATACCACGAGGAACACATAAAGGTGTCCATGGTATCTGTCTCGCGCCTCGCTGGCGAGCTACATTGAGGGCAGGTGGTATTGACAAAGGACTCACAGTATTTTAAGGGAGACTCACCTGTAGGCCTGAACTCGGCATCCGGTGGCAACAGCACCGGCAAATCTTTTTCTGGTACTGGCACAATGCCACATTTGTCACAGTAGACTATAGGTATCGGTGCACCCCAATACCTCTGCCTCGAGATAAGCCAGTCACGGAGACGGTAACTGACAGCGCGCTTTCCCCAGTCCTTTTCCTCCAGGTAGTCACATATTGCTTCAAAAGCTTGCTCGTTGGGGAGGCCGTTGAACTGACCCGAGTTTACCATTGTGCCAGCCTCAACGTAAGCCGCTTCTAGTTCTTGCCCCGACCATCCCTGCGGCGCTATCACCACTCTTATCGGGAGCCCGTATTTCTTGGCGAACTCAAAGTCCCGCTGGTCATGGGCAGGCACACCCATTACAGCCCCCGTCCCGTATGTCAGCAGGACATAGTCAGCGATCCAGATAGGCACTTTTTCGCCATTGAAGCGGTTGACTACGTAGCTTCCCAAAAATACCCCAGTCTTCTCTCTCTCCAGGGCAGTCCGCTCAATTTCACTTCGCCGCTGCGCTTGCTGAACATACTCTTCAACCTCGGCCTTGTGTTCTGGGGTAGTAAGCAACGGAACCAGAGGGTGTTCTGGTGCTAGTACAAAGAAGGTCACACCAAAAATAGTGTCGGGCCGTGTGGTAAATACCCGTAGCTCTTTTTCCGCCACGCCTTCATGCTCGAGGCCGAAAGATATTTCAGCGCCGAAGCTTTTGCCAATCCAGTTTCTCTGCATGACTTTTATACGTTCGGGCCAGTCAATTTCGCTGAAGTCCAGAAGTTCATCAGCATATTTGGTAATGCGGAAAAACCATTGCTCCAGCATCTTCCGTATCACCGGGGTGCTACAGCGTTCGCAGACCCCCTCTCCCACCACCTGCTCATTAGCCAGCACGGTCTGGCAATTGGAACACCAATTTACCGGCGCCTTTGCCCGGTAAGCCAGCCCGGCATGGTATAGCTGGAGGAAAAACCATTGTGTCCATTTATAGTACTCCGGCAAACAGGTTACTACCTCACGGCTCCAATCATAGATAGCCCCGATGCTTTTGAGTTGCCGCCGCATATTCTCTATATTACTCATCGTCCATTGATAAGGATGAATGCCATGCTTAATGGCAGCATTCTCAGCCGGTAACCCGAAAGCATCAAACCCCATAGGATGCAACACATTATAGCCCTGCATCCTCTTAAAGCGCGCATACACGTCCGAAGGTGCCATCGCGTACCAGTGACCAATATGAAGGTCACCAGACGTGTACGGGAACATGGTCAAGGCGTAAAATTTCGGGCGGTCAGGAGCCTCTTTCACTTCGTACAGGCGATCCTTCGCCCATCTTTCTTGCCACTTTTTTTCGATAACCTGCGGATTGTACTTGGGGGTAGTCATAGCACAGCAGATTTTATCCTGTCACCTTTGTCCCGTCAATACCATGAAAGACAACCGCGAAATAGTGTACAATCATCTTTGTGGAAAGAGACGTGTTTGAGGCCCTGGTCATCGAAGCTATCGAACGCTTGCCATCAGAGTTCAAAAACAAGCTTGATAACGTAGCTATTGTGGTCGCAGACTGGCCTTCCAAAGGCCAGTTGGCACGGTTAAGGCTGAAAGACAAAAGACAGCTCCTCGGCCTGTACGAAGGCATTCCGAGAACGCAAAGGGGTGGGAACTATAACATGGTGCCACCGGACAAAATAACACTGTTCCAGAAATCTATAGAGGCAAAATGCCACACGGTCGAAGAAATAAGGCAAGAAATCGCCCGCGTGGTCAAACACGAAATAGCCCACCACTTCGGTCTCAGCGACGCCGCGCTACGCCGACTGGAGGGCAAAAAAGTCCACGGCAGAGGTCGCTGACACGAAATAAAGACGCCATCTGCACGGACTACATACCTTTGTACTCCGGCAGTCTTTTTTCCAGAAAGGCCCGTGCTCCTTCTTTCTGGTCCTGCGTGCCAAAGCACATGGCAAACAATTCATTCTCGATCTCCATACCAACCGATAGCGGTGTCTCAAGCGACTTATTTACCGCGATTTTAGCAAGCTTTAATATCGCCGGACTCTTGCTCTTCAACTTCGCTATCACTTCTTCCACCGCTTCTCTCAACTTATCTGCGGGGACCACTTTATTTATCATCCCTAGCCTCCATGCCTCTTCAGCCGAGATAAAATCGCCTGTAAAAACCATTTCCTTGGCTTTCTTCTCCCCCACCAGCCTCGGCAATATCTGGGTACCACCGCCACCAGGTATCACACCAACATTTATCTCAGGCTGGCCAAATCTGGCCTTGTCAGAGGCAATGATGATATCGCAAGCCATAGCCAGCTCACAGCCACCGCCCAAAGCCAACCCGTTGACCATAGCGATGACCGGCTTCGGGATCTCACGAATTACTGTGTAAGGCCTCCTTGCTCCTTTGCTCCTCTGTAGAACATTGAGCGGCTGCCACTGAGGAAACTGGCTTATATCAGCACCAGCACTAAAAGCCCTATCACCGGCACCTGTAAGGACGATCACTTTTACCTCGTCATCGCTGTTCGCCTGCTCCAGCGCAGCAATAACTTCGGCGCGAACAGTGTCATTCTGGGCATTCAGTTTGTCCGGGCGGTTCAAAGTTATCCAGGCAACATTGTCTTTCTTTTCATAGATGATCGTCTCAAATGTCATTTCAGTCCTCCTCTACTTTATGTCATTTGTTTTATTTGTGTGCCACATGCCAAATTATATTGTAGCGCCGCCGTCCACGGCTATCACCTGGCCGGTCACATAAGCTGAGGCATCCGAGGCTAAGAAAATGACCGCGCCCACCATATCATCAGGTTCAGCTATTCTCCCCAGCGGCGTGCCTGCCAAGGCACCCCGCAAAATTTCTGGATTGCTCCACAATGCCTCGCTGAATCGAGTCTTGACCAGCCCAGGAGCTATAGCATTGACACGTATATTGTACTTCGCCCACTCCTTTGCCATCACTTTAGTAGCCATTATCACCCCGGCCTTACTTATCGAGTAAACGGGCAGGATATCTGGCGTAATCCCGGCTACAGAGCTAACATTTATAATCGTGCCACCACCCTGCTCTTTCATCAATCTGGCAACGGCCTGGCTGAGAAAGAATAGCCCTTTCAAATTCAGGTTCATGATAGCATCCCAGGCACGCTCCTGTATGTCGAGTGCTGAGTCCATGGTAGGGTTAGTAGCAGCATTATTGACCAGGATGTCAACTCTGCCGAACTCGTCCTTCACCTTGGTAACCAAGCCTTCTATCTCTTCGAGCCTGCCCACATGGGCTGCCACAGCCAGCGCCTTCCTCCCCAAAGCTTTGATTTCTCCAGCCACTGCCTCCAGGTCGGGTAGCTTCCGACTGGTCAGAACAACGTCAGCACCAGCCTTAGCCAAACCCAAAGCGATGGCTTTGCCAATGCCACGGCTCCCCCCGGTTACCAGCGCCACCTTCCCCGAGAGGGAAAAACTGTCCATCGAGAAACTCATAGCACGCCCTCCTTAATCTAATTAATCGGTTAATGACTACAAAAGTATATACTTCAGCGCCAGTTTAAATCAAAGTTCCTTGCCTCCCGGCATCAGTAGAATGCATACGGTAGTACCTTTGGCTGAAGAACTAATCTAATTAGAATGAGTTTGAAAAGACAGTAAGCGCAACTTGCTTTCGAATTGCCACAACCAGCTGCGTGCCCTATAATTTAGATTAGGGGCAAGTAGACCGGGTGACCGCTTGCCTATGGCGGGAGGAAAGTCCGAGCTCCACCGGGCAGGATGCTGGGTAACACCCAGGGGGGGTGACCCTACGGAAAGTGCCACAGAAACACACCGCCAGCGACCAGCTTACAACGGTTGGTGCGGGCAAGGGTGAAATGGTGAGGTAAGAGCTCACCAGCGGCTGGGTGACCAGCTGGCTGGGCAAACCCCATCCGGAGCAAGGCCAAATAGGAGGACGCTTAAAGGTGCCCGGCCCATGTCCTCGGGTCGGCCGCTTGACCTCAATGGCAACATTGAGGCTAGATTGATGGTCACCGCTCCGAGCCGGGCAACTAGCTCGGAGTACAGAACTCGGCTTATAGGTCTACTTGACCCCTACAACTTCACAGTTGCCACGCTCTGCCCCAAACTGACAAAACGGGTAGCATACATAGCAACAGCCTCTAGTAGCTACACGTCGAGGACAATCACAGATTGGCTGGGGCTTGAACAATCCGTCAAAACTAAGGACTAGAAAGCGCTAGTCGTTTGTCAGATCCTCGCGCCCTATGTCGTCCAAAGTTATAAGCCCGACCTTTAATGCCTTCACAAGAGCCTCGCTGCGCGAGGCAACGCCCATCTTGCTAAAAATGTTGGAAAGGTGTGCTTTAACAGTACGCAAACTAAGACAAAGCTTGTCAGCTATTTCCTTGTTGCTCATACCTGCAGCAACAAGCCTCAGCATCTCTCTTTCCCTTGTAGTCAAAGGCTCCTTCACCTTTTCCTCTTCTACCTTGACCGATCTAGTCACAGCCCGGCGCAACAGCTTCTCGATAATTTTGGGATGAAGCACCGACTCACCGGATCGAATAGACCTCACAGCCTCAACAAGATCCTGTCCTCGGACACTTTTCATCAAGTACCCGGCAGCACCCGCCTCCAGCAAGCCGAGTACATAACTGTCATCATCATATGCGGTCAGAATCAATATCGCCGTATTTGGGGCCATTCTCTTTATTCTCCGACTTGCCTCAAGTCCATCAATTCTTGGCATCATAATATCCATCACCAGAACATCGGGCTTCAGTTGAGAGGCTAGCTCAATAGCCTCCTCCCCATCACCAGCTTCACCAACCACCTCCATGTCCTTCTGGTTGGAAAACACTCGGCTTAACGCCTCGCGCACTAGCGGATGGTCATCAGCAATCAAAATTCTGATTTTTGATTTCACACCAGTCTCCTGTGTTACCCGCGCTAAATTATAAGGTATAACTTATACAGAAACAAGAAACCGCACTTGTGTCACCGCTCTTTTAAGACTTTAGGGAAATCTCGAATACCTCGCGAGTTTGCCAGATCAACGCCCGGCTACTGCCCTAAGGGGCAAGCGTGTTTTAGAGCCAGAGGACGAAGAGGATGCGCCATTAAACCGATAGACTAATTCTAGGAAGTGGATAGAGCTGGTGTGCGGAGCATTAAATTGGTAAGGAGGGTAATATGGCTGTGAGAGAAAACGCTTTTAAAAAGACAATGCTGAAAGGGGCAGCTTTGCTATCAATGCTGACAAAAGTTGTTAACAACCCTATTTTCTTGGCTTATTTGACAAACAGACCATACGAGGTGCTTAACGAGTATTACGTCTTGGTCAGCAAAGAGAAAGCTACCCTACTCATCGATCCTATCTCAAAGTTCTAATAACTAAGGGGATGAAGCAATGACAAAAATTGAAGTATTGAGGAAGTGCGACGTCTTTAAGACATTGAACGATGAGGAGCTCCGCGAAATAGAAAAAATATGCGAAGTTGAGGAATTTGAAGCAGGGGCTATTATCTGCAAGCAGGGCAACAAAGAGGAAAATCTCTATGTAATCGAGCACGGTGCGGTGGGGATTATTCTGGAAGTCGGACCACTTGCCCAGCGCCAGGTACAAGCTGTGACAGACGATGAGGTGTTCGGCTGGTCGGCTATGTTAGAGCCGTTCATTTGCACTGCTACCGTAAAAGCCCTAAAAAACACACGAGTGCTCACATTGAATGGACAAGAACTATCTGCACTTTGTACCACAAAGCCATCTATTGGCTGGAAAGTCTCCAAAGGGATCGCACGCGTTGTAGCATCAAGATTGCGCCAAGCCTACACCCAGCTATTGGGAGTTACTTCACAGGTGTAACAAAAACGCCGGAAGAGTCACTGGTAGGATATGACGAGTAAGACAAAATCGTCAACCTCATCTCCAACAAGGCTAATGCGGAGATACATAGCGCCATGAAGCCCCACCTAATACAGAACCAGCAAAAATAAGCCAATCAGGAAGGAGGACAAAATGGGGAATAGCAAGACCATTACCTCGATGATGGAAGAAAAGAGGGTCTTTAATCCTCCGAAAGAACTGAGTGAAAGAGCATATATCAGAAACCTCGTCGAATACAAAGATATTTACCAATGGTCTGTCGAGGACCCTGAAGGTTTTTGGGCCGAGATGGCAGGACAACTAGATTGGTATAAGAAATGGGACAAGGTTCTCGTGGAAGATTTTAAGGAAGGTAAACACCAGTGGTTCATTGGCGGAAAACTCAACGTCTGCCATAACTGCGTGGATAGACATATCAGAACATGGAGGCACAATAAAGCAGCGCTGATCTGGGAGGGAGATGTCGAAGACAGCCGAGTACTCACATACCAGCAGCTACACAGGGAGATATGCAAATTTGCTAATGTTTTGAAAAAACGTGGTATCAGGAAAGGCGACAGGGTGACCATCTATTTACCCATGGTGCCTGAACTGCCAATTGCTATGCTAGCGTGTGCCAGAATAGGCGCTATCCACAGCGTCGTTTTCGGCGGCTTCAGTGCCGATGCATTGAGAGACCGAATATTAGACTGCGGGGCCAAGATGCTTATTTGTGCCGATGGCTACTACCGCGGTGGCAGAATAATCAGAAGTAAAGATAATGCTGACCAAGCTCTAGAATCATGCCCTGGGGTAAAAGATGTAATAGTGGTCAAAAGAGCTAACATTGAGGTGGTCATGAAAGAGGGGCGCGACCGCTGGTGGGACGACGAAATGTCTGCCGACGATGTGGAGGGTTACTGCGAGCCCGAGATTATGGATGCAGAGGACCCGTTGTTCATCTTATATACCAGTGGAAGTACGGGAAAACCCAAAGGCGTCTTGCACACCCAAGCTGGCTACCTGTTGTACTGCTACCAGACCTTTAAATGGGTCTTCGATGTCAAAGAGGAGGACACTTTCTGGTGCACAGCCGACATTGGTTGGGTGACCGGGCACAGCTACATTGTGTACGGTCCCCTATCGTACGGTGCCACGAGCCTCATGTTTGAAGGCATCCCCACATACCCGCACCCAGACAGGTTCTGGGAAATCGTCGAGAAATACCAGGTGGCCATTTTTTACACCGCTCCTACCGCAATTCGAGCACTGATGAGAGAGGGAGATGAATGGCCCAACAAGCATGACCTAAGTTCTCTTCGTATCCTAGGCTCAGTCGGTGAACCTATTAATCCCGAAGCATGGATGTGGTATTACGATGTGATCGGTAAAGGTAGATGCCCGATTGTAGATACTTGGTGGCAAACCGAGACAGGTGGCATCCTGATCACACCTTTACCCGGTGCCACTCCGCTAAAACCAGGCTCAGCTACCTTGCCGTTTCCTGGAATTCAACCGGCAGTTCTCAGAGAGGATGGTTCCCCAGCCGATGTAAATGAGGGTGGCTACCTGGTGATAAAAAGACCATGGCCGGGGCTGATGCGCGGCGTCTACGGTGACCCGGAGAGGTTCAAGAACACATATTTTGTGCGGTTCCCCGGTGTGTACACCACAGGAGATGGAGCCCGTATTGACGAAGATGGTTACTACTGGCTCATGGGACGTATCGACGATGTTATTAATGTATCCGGACACCGCATAGGAACAGCAGAGGTAGAAAGTGCTCTGGTATCTCATCCTAAAGTTGCCGAAGCCGCAGTTGTTGGCATGCCACACGAAATAAAAGGTCAGGGGATATATGCCTTTGTCACCCTGAAAGCCGGCGTGGAGAGGTCTGATGAGCTGAAGAAGGAGCTTGTCGCCCACGTGCGGAAGGAAATCGGACCCATCGCTACGCCAGATAAGATTCAGTTCACCGATGCCCTGCCCAAGACACGGAGCGGCAAGATCATGAGAAGGATACTCACCAAAATCGCTGCCGGTGACATAAGTAACCTGGGCGATACCACTACTCTAGCCGACCCCTCCGTGGTCGACCTCTTGGTCAAGGAACGACTGTAAACCATTCTCAATCAACAAAGCCACTGAAACGCAGAAAGGAGGGATAGATGGCAAAAGTTGTGACATCAGAAACAAGCCAATGGGCCAACCCGGGGGCCCTAGGTTTAGCTGGGTTCGGTCTTAATACCATCCTGCTGCAAATACACAATCTTGGCCTTATTCAGGGCACCTTGCCGTTGATATACGGGTTCTTTTGGGGAGGTGCTGCCCAGATCATCGCAGGAATCATTGATGCCCGTCGTGGTGACACCTTCGGACTGACTGCGTTCACCTCCTACGGATTATTTTGGATAGGATTGAGCTTCTACTTTCTGCTGCACTGGGTAGGCGTGGTCGAAATGGAGAACTCCGGACTTGCCTGGTTGTTCATATGCTGGGGTGTCTTTACCGGCTACATGACCATCGGCACCTTCAAAATGTCGGTGCTACACATAGTGGTATTTGCTACCTTAACCGCGCTGTTCTTCCTGCTTGCAGCCGTATTCTTCGGCGCCCTACCAGCAATAGTAGCCGGCATCGAGGGAATATGCTGCGGCGCTGCAGCAGCCTACGGTTCAGCAGCTATAGTACTGCGCGATAAGTTCGACAAATGGGTGCTTCCCATCGGGCTACTTTCAGAATAGTAAGACGAACACACGCCGCTAAAATCTAGTACTTTAGGGCAGTTTATAGCCTATCCAGCAGACAGGCCAAGGTACAACCAAAAACTAAAACTGAAGACCGAAGGTGTTCAACTGCAACCGAGGTAGACTGAAGTTGAAGAGAAAAGAAAGGAGGTGAGCAAAATGGCTAAGAGAACCCGAGCAGAACCAATGAGAACGACTCCGAGATTCAAAGAACTGGTCAATGCACCGACAGTCGTGCCTAAAGAGGGGATAGCAGGGAGATGGGCAGTACTATCTGTGCTGGCAAGAGCTGCTGACGAGCCCGAGTTCATGGCCCGTCTGGCAGACAACCCGCACGAAGCTCTCAAGGAATACTATACCCTCACCCAAGAGGAGAAGGCAGCTCTAGCTAGCGGCGATATCCGCAAGATCGAGAGCTGGGTGGGCAAATTGGACAAGAGGTTATCAACCTGGCTGTGGTACAGACTATCTCAAGAAAAATGGTAAGGGGGCAACAACCATGGCAGATACCAAGCTGTCTGGGAAAGAATTGCAAACATTGGGCAGCGAAAGCCCGGCAGCCATCGACATATCCCGTTTACAGATTGTTCTGGAGGAGCTGAAAAGCTGCGCCACCACTGACTGCCGACCGCCAGCAGAAATGGCGGCTAAAATGGAAACAGTGGGGGTGACTAAGGCAAAAGGGGATTTTCTCACGCTCTCGCTCCTTGGCATACTGGCTGGCTTCTTCATCGGCCTGGGTGCCATGTTTTGCACGCTCGTTACCACCGACATACAGGTTGGCTTTGGACTAAGCAAGCTACTCGGCGGAGTCGTCTTTTGTCTGGGACTCATTCTGGTAGTGCTCGCCGGGGCTGAGCTGTTCACAGGTAATGCCCTCATGGTGGCCAGCCGCGCTAGCGGCAAGATCGGACTATCTCAGCTATTCCGAAACTGGGGCATAGTCTACTTTACCAATCTTATCGGTGCTTTACTTCTAGTGCTCCTAGTGTTCTACAGCCGGTTCTGGACACTGGATGCCTACAAGGTCGGGGTAAATGCTCTGCTGATCGCTAATGCTAAAGTGAACCTGACCTTCTGGACGGCCTTCACCCGTGGCATACTGTGCAACACCCTGGTCTGTCTAGCGGTATGGCTATGCTTCGGTGCTCGCACAACCGTAGACAAGATCTTTGCTATCCTGTTCCCGATCACAGCCTTTGTTGCCTGCGGCTTTGAACACAGTATTGCGAATATGTATTTCATCCCCATGGGCATAGCCCTGACAGGACAGACTAAAGTCCTCGAAGCGGCTGGTGTGACCGCCAGCCAGATTGCCAATCTCAATATCATAGGGTTCATCAACAACCTTATTCCGGTTACTCTCGGCAATATCGTCGGCGGCACCTTTGTAGGCAGCATATACTGGCTTGCATACCTCCGCAAAGAACGTGCTGCTGAGGCAGTAACCTGCAGACCATGGCTAAGAAACCTAGTGTCCAGACCGAGCCAGCAACCCCGCATAACGAGCTATACTGTAGATGCCGAGGTGAAAGACCTGAGAACAATACTCGCACGAGCCAGGGACGATGCTCATTTCCTGGCTAAACTGGTAGATGAGCCTGAGAAGGCACTGAAAGGATATAACTTAAGCCCGGAAGCAAAAGCGGCATTAATAGGTGGTGACATCCGCTGGCTGGAGTCCCGAGTCGGGACTTTAGATGAACCGCTGCGCATCTGGCTCACCTCCAGGCTGGCACAGGAAAAATGGTGACAAATATCTCATCTCTTGAAGGTGGTGGTAGCCGAAAAGCTACCACCACCTTTTTACTTAGTCCTCGGTGTCCTCAGTTTCCGCTAACTCAAAACGTCAATGGGGCACAGCCTGAAAACTGTGCCGAGAACCCAGACCGGCAAAAGATTCCCATCCGTAATTATGTGATATAACGTATAGGATTCGTGCTAAAGAAGGTCACCGGACCCTCCTGTCGACTTCCGAACTACTTCTTGAGAAGAAGCATCTCATTCCGGCGGTGCAGCAGTTGCTGGTCAGCCGCCATCAAGACTTGTCGAAATCGAATACCTCCTGTTGTAGCTAGGAT
Source organism: Chloroflexota bacterium (assembly GCA_036821185.1). Classification (GTDB taxonomy): domain Bacteria; phylum Chloroflexota; class Dehalococcoidia; order GIF9; family UBA5629; genus CALJTV01. The sequence continues at coordinate 103,467 of DAISKD010000005.1, forward strand.
CTTACCGGGCTGTTAATTTCTAAGGTTTGTCAATTATATGGGAAAATGGCATTTAGTATAATAGTCTTCAAATACGGGGGCAAAAGAGAGCAGGAGGATATCGTTCTAGCAGGCACAATGAAAACTATGAACGGAACCTTTATATTGTTTTGACGGCGCTATGTGCCTAAATAATAACGCGGCCTTTTAAACAGTGAGTTGAAATACCAATTTCTGTCTTTTACAAATATAGGTTGCAGAGCATCTCGCTTATTGAAGACAAAGCGAGAGCTTATGTGGGGAGATAAACGATGTCGATAAAACTTGTTTGCGACGGCTGTGGCAAAGCCGAGGAGTATCAGCAATCATACAGCGATACCATGTTGACGATCCCATCGGGATGGGCGTCCATAGTGGTAGACGGTCCTTTCATTGCAGTTCCTGCTAAGGAAACCCCCAATAAGTTCAGGAAGCAACTGCTTCTAAGTCACGTAAATCCGGCGAGACCGATTATCGGGCCAAAGCAGTGCCTGGTTTGTTCGGCGGAATGCAGTCGTAAGGTTTGCAAAGTCATCCAGCTGTATCTGGAAAACATCTATCGGAAACGGCCATCGAGTTCAACTACTGAAAGGTGCAGGAGGAAAGCGGCTTCATGATTTCCTCAGGGGTAACTTGACAGCCGATAGAGCCTTTGAGATAATTATGACGTCTGATGTAAGACATCCTAGTTCTAACGGAGGTCATTATATGACAGAGAAGAAGGGAGCCGACGTAGTGCTCCGACCCAAGCGCCAGGTTACCCTCCCTAAAGATATCTGCGACCGGCTCGGTATCGGTCCGGGGGACGTGCTGGAGCTCACCGTAGAAGATTCCACCATTATTGCCCGGCCGCGGAAGACGGTCGCCCTGGAGGCATTGAAGGAAATCCGTCAGGCTTTCCAGCGCTCCGGCATCAGCGAAGACGAGCTTCAAGAGACCGGGCGCCGGGTAAGGCAAGAAGTGGCCAGGGAGCACTACGGTGCCAAAGCCTAAGCCGCGGGTTTTCCTCGATAGCAACGTGGTGTTTTCAGGGCTTTATTCCTCGGAAGGGGCACCGGGGGTTATCCTGGAGCACTTCGTCAAAGGAAATATAAGCTTGGTCGTTTCCCAGCAGGTGCTGGAAGAAGTAATACGCACCATTAAAGAGAAACTTCCAGATGCTCTTCCAGCTTTGAGGGGGCTCCTGGTAAACACGCCTCCCGAAGTGGTGGCCGACCCAAAACGAGGAGATATCGAGAAGTGGACAAAGCATCTGCAAATGGGAGATGCTGCTATCCTGGCGGCGGCGATATCCGCTCAGCCGGACTATTTTATTACCGGTGATAAACATTTCCTGGATGCCCGGGAGGTTGCGGAAAGTGCCGGACTGAACATAGTAACGCCGGCACAGTTTCTGGAAACACTGACAAAAGGGGATAATGGTGATGAAAGAGGGCGGTGCTGAGCTGCTCGGTGAAATAGCCGCTTTTGAAGACTCCCACGACATGGAGAAGGATTTCAAAATCGGGTGGTCATGGCGGCATGTCCGCATCTGGCCGGCGACGTTGAACCGCCTTTTCAAGGACGGATACCTGGAGAACGTCTTCAAGTCCAACTCTTATACCGGCTACCGCTTGAGTGAGCTGGGCAGGGCAGTCGCCATGGATAAAAAGACCCAGGGTGAAGAGACGATTCAGCCCACAAAGCTGACTCTGCCTGAAGACATCTTTGATGACATCATCGGCCACGAAGAGATAAAGAAGCTCCTCCGCGCGTGTCTCCTGGCGGAAAAACCGGTGCATGTGTTGCTGGCTGGTCCGCCTGCTCTGGCGAAAACGCTATTTCTCTGGGACATCGAGCAGGCAACCGATGAGAGGGCCGTCTGGCTGGTCGGCTCGGCAACTTCGAAGGCTGGCCTCTGGGACCTGGTCGCCGAGCGGCAACCGTAGATACTGCTCATCGATGAGCTGGACAAGATGAACGCTGCCGATACGGCGGCATTACTTTCCATTATGGAAGGCGGACGTCTGGTGAGGGCCAAAAAATGGAGAGAGCTTAACCTGGCTCATCCTTTGTGGGTGGTAGCCGCCACCAACCGGCTGGGCGGGCTTTCTCCGGAGCTAAAGTCCCGCTTTGCCGTGCGGAAGATAGCAGCTTACAGCCGCAGTGATTTTCTTACCGTGGTCAAAGGTGTACTGGTCAGACGTGAGAATGTGGCACCGGACATTGCCGGGCAGATTGCGGATATGCTCGATGACAGGACCCAGGATGTCAGGTACGCCGTCAGGGGGTACACCAACATCTGCAATATTACCGCCGGCAAAGACCATCGTACCTATGACCTGGCCCAGTCTATACTCAATGAAGAGATAGAGCACGAATCGTGGTTCTCCGAGTTTCTCGGCGAGGGGCCTTCAGGCCACTTCCTGCGTCGCGGAGAGACCTCACCGTTCGTTTCCAAGTTCCTAAAGTAACAGACAATAATGTATTATATGGGGAGACTCAGGTTAGATATGGGTCTCCCCATTTATCATTGGCATTTAGTCAAATGGTGATTGAGCTATTTCAAAACCTTCACCCGGTGATACAGGCGCTTCTGGCGACCTGTTTCACCTGGGCCATGACTGCCGCAGGAGCAGCGGTTGTTTTCACAACTAGAAGTGTAAGCCGCAGAGTGCTTGATGCCATGCTCGGCTTTGCTGCCGGTGTTATGATTGCCGCCAGTTACTGGTCGCTTCTGGCACCAGCAATCGAAATGTCTGAGGGTGAAGCTCTCCCTTCATGGGTACCGGCCGTCACCGGCTTTCTGTTCGGTGGTATTTTCCTTCGGGGTGTTGATAGGGTGTTACCCCATCTCCACATTGGTTTCCGAACCGAAGAAGCAGAAGGTATTAAGACAAGCTGGCATCGAAGCACTCTGCTCGTTCTTGCTATCACGCTGCACAACATTCCCGAGGGTCTGGCTGTTGGGGTAGCCTTTGGCGCCCTTGCCGCTGGTCTCCCGGCCACCACACTGGGTGCAGCCATAGCGCTTGCCATTGGCATAGGTATTCAGAACTTCCCTGAAGGGCTGGCAGTTTCTATGCCCCTGCGCCGGGAAGGCTTGTCACGAAGAAAGAGCTTCTGGTACGGTCAATTATCGGCTGTTGTTGAGCCAGTTGCAGGAGTTACAGGCGCTGCCGCGGTAATAGTTGCTCAGCCTATTCTTCCGTATGCCTTGGCTTTCGCTGCAGGTGCTATGATATTCGTCGTTATCGAAGAACTAGTACCTGAAGCTCAACGTGGTGGTAACACCGATTTGGCAACCATGGGTGGTATAGTGGGCTTTGCCGTGATGATGCTTCTTGATGTCGCCTTCGGCTAACTTGAATGATGATGCGCGATGAGAACCTTTCTTAAAGAAGAGCTTAAGGAATACGATGGGAGAAACGGTGTCGCTTACATTGCCTATCGTGGCAAAGTGTACGATGTCTCTGCTAGCTATCACTGGAGAAAAGGTGTCCATCATGTAACACATCGTGCCGGTTGTGACCTGACAGAAGCTTTAGAGAAGGCACCACACGGGCCAGGCCTTCTAGACAAATTTGCCATCGTTGGTGAACTTGCCAAATAGCCAATTTTGCTTACATTGGTAATTCAATTACCAGAGTTGAAGCTAAGAGTGCCGAAAAGTGTCGTAGAGTAGACCACTCGTGACCTAAATGGTAATGTAATAGTATAGTATTACCTTACTGGACGTTATGTACAAAAGGTAAGACTCCCACTGTATCCGTCGGCATATTGTCCGGCGGTACAGCAGTTGCTTGTTTCACGAGGTGAGCAACTTTTCATTGGGTAACACCAGTTTCAAATCGATGCAGGGACGAAGCTGTTTGGAGCAGCCGCCTGGTATAGGCGTGCTTTGGAGCTGTTACTACCAGGTTTGAAGGCCCTTCCTCGACAATTCGGCCATCCAGCATGACGGCGATTCTATCGCTCACTTTTCGCGCCGCGGCGATGTTGTGCGTGATGTAAAGTATGCTGAGCCCCCGACTTTCTTGAAGATTAAGCAGGAGCTTTAGAATCTTAGCTTCAACGCTGGCGTCAAGAAAAGCTGTCGGCTCGTCGGCGATGAGTAGAACCGGGTCAAGCACCAACGCCCGTGCGATAGCCACCCGCTGCATTTCGCCGCCGCTCAGATGATGGGGGTACTTGTTGATAAAGTCTTCAGCTTGCGGCAGCTCAACCTCGCCTATAACCTTAATCGCTTTTTGCCTTCTCTCTTCCTTATTGCCGATTCCCTGGACTTCCAGCGGCTCCATCACCAACTCCAGCACTGACAGGCGGTGGCTCAACGACTCCCCGGGGTTCTGAAATATCATCTGCACCTTGCGGTAGAAGTCTTTCCCGCGGCCTATTACCTTTACACCATCAAAGAAAATCTCTCCTTGGGACGGCTGATGCAGGCCGATAATCGTTTTTGCTAAGGTCGTTTTGCCTGAGCCGCTTTGCCCTACCAGCGCTAGCGTCTCTCCGGCTTCAATACGCATGTTCACCGAGTTCACGGCTTTCAACGTTCCGAAGTTCTTTGACAGATTCTCCACCGATAAGATGGTAACAATACCACCACGGTGGCAGGCGACCGCTCTTCCCTGGTTCCAGCTAAGTTCTGGCGGCTCTCTTCGGCAGATATCTATTACCTGTGTGCAGCGCGGGTGGAAAGAGCACCCGCTCACCGGGCGGGACATCCTGCCTTTGATTCCTTGCAGGTCCTTAACCGTCGTCATATTGGGGTAAGCTCGGATAAGCGCCCTGGTATAGGGATGCCGGGGATATTGCAGGATGTCTTGAGTACCACCTATCTCCACAATCCGGCCCCCATAGAGTACAGCCAGTCGGTCGGCCAACTTACCGGCGGTGTCAAGGTTGTGCGTTACCACCAGCCGAGCACGGCGCCCGTTATCGTTTTTGAGCAAGTCAGCTAGCTCACTCCTGGTAGCGACATCAAGGGAGGAGAGGGGCTCATCCAGAATCAGAAGCTCCGGGTCGTTGGCTAAAGCCATGGCCAAGAGCACTCTCTGCTGCTCACCGCCGGAAAGCTGGTGGGGACAAGCGGAAAGGCGGCTTGATGAGAGCCCGACCATCGCCAACAGTTCCCTGGCCCTTTCCCTCGCCTCTTCTTTGTTTCTCAGTCCGTGCTCAACTATTGGCTCAGCGACCTGCTCCAAAACAGAGTAAACCGGGTTCAGTACGTTATTCACATTCTGAAATACCATCGCCACCCGATTCCACCTTATCCGCCGCATCTCTTCTTCAGAAAGAGCCAGCAGGTCTTTACCGTCAAATTTGATGCTTCCCCTGACTTTGCCTTCGGTCAGGCGCATGATGCTCATGCCGAGGGTTGTCTTGCCCGTACCTGATTCACCGATAATAGCCAGCGTCTCACCGCTGGAGAGATCAAGGTCTATCCCGTCGAGAACCGTGTCGTTTCCGTAGCTTACCCGCAGGTTCCTAATCTCAAGCAACGGCTTCACCTCGCAATCTTGGGTCAAGCACCGCTTCCGCCGCATGGCTGATGAATGTTAAACCAATAATAGTCAGCGATAGGGCTACCCCGGCGGGCACTAGCCACCAGCGCCAGACGTCCAGGTAGCTGAAGCGCAGGGCATCATGCATCATCGTCCCCCAGCTTACCACCATCGGGTCGCCAATCCCCAAGAATGCCAGACCGGCCTCCATGAAAACAGCCCGGCGCACCCCGTAGATAAACTCCACCAGCAATATCGGCATTAGGTCGGGTAAAATGTGACGCCAAGCGATGTAAAGCCAGCCGGCGCCGAAAGTCCGAGAGGCGCTGATATGGCCGCTTTGCTTCAGGGAAAGCGTTTGGGCCCGGATAACTCTGGCGCCGCCCGGCCAGGTTAATACGGAAAGGAGAGAGATGAGCAAAAGTAGGCTCGGCTTGATATAAGCCGCAACCAGGATGACCACTATCACCATAGGAATGATGATGAAGGCATCGACTATCCTCATGATGACACGGTCATAAATCCCACCGATAAGCGCGGATGACATTCCAAACAAAATACTCAGGAGCAATCCCAGGATGCCGACGCTGAAGCCGACAAGCAGTGATGTCCTGGCGCCGTAAAGGAGCTGGCTCCAGATATCCTGCCCCACATGGTTGGTGCCCAGCCAGTGGTTCTGGGAGGGCGAAAGCAGTGTCGCGGCAGACTGCTGTATAGGGTCGTAGCGGCCTATTATTGGCGCCGCCACCGCCAGGACTACCACCAGGATAAGTATAACTATACCTATCTGGCCGGGATTGCTTTCTCTAATTTCTTTCTTCAGGTCAATATGCATAGCTTACCCTTGGGTCAATCTTCGGATAAAGCAGGTCAACTGCGCAATTAGCCAGAAGCACCGAAATAGCCACCATCAGGAAGACGCCCTGGATGACGGGATAGTCGCGAGAAAGGAGCGCCTGGTAGGTGAGCTGCCCCACCCCGGGATAGGCGAAGACCAGCTCCACAAATAGTGCGCCGGTGACCACTCTCCCTAGCCGGATGCCGGTCATGGTAATCACCGGCAGCATGGAGTTTCTGCCGGCATGGCGGTATTTCAACACTTTCTGTGATAGGCCCTTAGCCTTAGCCGTGAGCATGAATGGGGCTTTGAGCACGGTAATCATGGTGTTCCTGGTGAGGAGATAACCGCTGGCTAGATGCGCTAGGGTTAGTGCTGCAACCGGGAGCGCCATATGTTTGAGCACGTCCAGTACGAGAGAAAGCCCAGAGATACCGGAGTATGGCGTAAGCGCTCCGGCTAGTGGGAAGAACCCCAACATGACACCGAAGACAAGCAGGAGTATCATGCCCACGAAAAAATCGGGGAAGCCGTTCAGACTCATCAGCCCGGCCAGCAGAGTGCGGTCGGTCTTTGAGCCCCGCCGCCAGCCCGACTCTATCCCCAGCATTAGGCCCAGGATAGTAGAGAGCACCAGCGAGGAGCCGACCAGTAGCAGTGTCCAGGGCAGGTGCCCCAGTATCACCTTTAGCACCGGGGCGTTATAGTAATACGAGTAGCCCAAATCGCCTCGGAAGATGGCAATAAAATAGGCGCCGAACTGCTCCCAAAGCGGTTTATCCAGCGCAAACCGCTCCACCAGGTGTGCCTTGAGCTCTGGTGTCATCGCGATGAGCGCCTCGTCGCCGTAGATGGCTGTCAAAGGGTTTCCCGGCATCATCCTGGGTAGAATAAAGTTGAGCGCCACTATGAACAGAAAGGCGATACCGTAAGTTACCAGGTTATGTTTGATAGCCTTCATCCGTCAGCGCCTGTCTCCTCTTCCCGAAATGCTTCATGTATTTTCCTCATCCAGTCGGGCATCCTGATATCTTTGGAACTTAGCTCTTCAGGTAGGTAAGGCTTGATATCTAGTATCGGGCTGCCGTCCAGGGCATCAAGTCCGGTTACCTTGAGGGAGTTCCCATGGCGTTCAATCAGCCGTACCACGGTGACCAGAATACTGTTGGGCCGCGCCGGACTATGGGTAGCAAAGATACCAACCAGAGGAAAATCCTTGCTCCCGAGAGGATGCACCCTTGTTTGAGAGCGTTTTTTATTCGGCACAAGATGTGACCAGTAAAGCACCATCAGATGGGAAAACTCGTCTATGCCATCAAGAATACCATCCAGGTCGTCATTGATGACCAGTTCCGATATCAGCTTGCTCTGCGCCTTCATTCTGGCGGCTCTTTCCTGCCAGTCCAGAGTTCTGGGTGTATTGCCCCAGCTTGCCTCGCGGGACTGATTTCTCACGATGCCCACTGGCTTTAAAATTATCGGTGAGTCACTGTTCATATGCGCATTCCTATTTCACGAAGCACATCCGGTTCAAAGGGATGGGCACACCTATGCTAATACCATCCATAGTGTAGTAGAGGGGTACCTTGCCGTCGTGCGCCCAGTACGATTTGGGATAGTACAGCGTCAGCGCAGGTACATCCTCGGCATAAAGCTTTTGAATCTGTAGAATCATCTCTTTTCTCTTCTGAATATCCATCTCAGAGAGCTGGGCATTGAGAAGCCGAGTCAACTCGGCGTTCGCGTTATAACGGGCACTGTTAAACCCCTCTCCCAATATAAACCGCTGCAGGGAAGATGGTTCGTAAAGACCACCATGTCCGTAAATAGAGATGTCAAAGTCCCATGCTCCAACCTTAGAATCAACTGTTTTCCCCTCCAGAGTCTGGAAATCAATTTTTATCCCTGCTTTCTCTAGTTGCTGGGTGATGAACTGTCCCAGGTCTTTATAGTCGGCCGCCGCGATAAGGCTCAACTTTAAGGGTTGTCCATTCCTAATAAAAAAGTTGTTTTCCAGTTTATACCCGAGTCCGGCGATAAGCTGCTTTGCCTTTTCCACATCATACTTATATTGCGGAGCGTCTGGGTTGTACCAGACACTGGTCGGCGGCACCATGCCGGGATTGCCAGCTATGGCGTTACCCCGGAAAACTATCTGCACCAAAGCTTCACGGTCAATGGCATAAGCCAGCGCCTGTCTAAATTCTTTGGAGGATAGAGGTTCTTTCTTATGATTGATGGTCAGCTTACCGTTCCACGATGGTGGGTCGGTAATGACGGTGAAGCCAGCGGCCTTGATGTCCTCTACCAACTCCGCTGGGACGCTGGCAGAGTTCACTGACTTATTTTTCAATGCCGCTGGCATCATCTGGGTGCTAATCTTCACAAACTTTATCTCTTTGGCAATGGGCTTACCCAGATAATAGCCGTCATTTGCCTTGTAGAGATAGGTGCCAAGCTCCTTGTTGTAATCTGTCAGCTTGTAAGGACCAGTGCCGATGACAGCTTCCGGGGAAAGGAACTTCTCTGGCTCGGTGACGTTCTGCCAGATATGCTTGGGTAGTATCGGCTGGGTACCAGCTACATCCTGGAAGAACGGAGCGTAAGGCTTGCTGAGATATAGCTTTACCGTGTATTTATCAATCGCCTCCGCAGACTTCACGATACTGCCATCCACCCACTGGTAGGGATGTTTCTTGGTGTAGTTATAGGTGAAAACCACATCATCGGCAGTGAAATCGGTGCCGTCATGCCACTTTACGTTCTGCTGCAGCTTAAAGGTGTACGAATTGTCGTCAGCGTTGTACTTCCACTCTTTGGCAAGTTGAGGAATGAAAGACGTGTCATTTTTCCAGATTAGTGTTTCGAAGATGAATTGCATTCTGGTATAGCCCGGACCACGGGAATAGTGAGCGTAAGGTGACGGATAGCCCCAGTCGCCAGTGGAATCGGCAATGGTGTATGAATCAATTTGCTGCAAAGACGGTGAGCTGGTCTGCGGGCTTTCGGCAGGTTTGCTGCTACAGGCCGGAAAGGCTAGCAAGGAGAGAAGAAGAGCTGGAATCAATATTTTGAGAAGTACTTTCTTTACTATTCTATTCATCTGAACATTTCCTTTCCTATGTTTAAATCTTATGATGGCTGTCGCAAGCTGGCGACGTTGTCAATTTCACCCCGGCGGTAGCGGTCTATTTCGAGCAACATCCGGGCGAACTCCCTGACACCGTCCATGCTGGGCCAGGCAAGAATCGGTTTATAACCGCAGGCTGTTTCTTCCGTGGCCATCCATAGTGTTGCCTCGCCTGTTTTTCTTGAGACGTCAAGCCTGAAATTGGTCATGGGTTACCTCCTATCTCAAAAGTTTCGAATACCTTGGTGTGTTATCCGACGATAGACATGCCATCACCGGCGAGTTGGTAATACGGTTGTCCCGAGCAGGGCAGGCAGACATACTTGCCGTCTTTCACCCTGGAGCGGGGTTCCATGATGCTTTCACCACACACGGAACACGGCACGCTGGCAAAGATACGGGCATAGGCGGGGACATTGACGTTTACTTTCTCGATTTTAAGTACTTCTTCATCATGGAGCTCGACCACTTTGAAAGATAGCTCTTTCCATAGCTTGGTCAGGCGCCGGCTTTCCTCTTCGCTACCGGAGCGCTTCACCACTACCTTTTCCCAGAGCTCCGCAGCCTCGGGGGAACGCTCCTGCGCCACCCGCTCAAAGATAGCCGATATCCTTACTCCTTCGCCCGTCCGCTTCGCCAGGGTGAAGGCTGTCTTACCGTAATCACGGTAAATGAGGGCGTTATTGCCCAGCGAGCAGCCGGTTACCAGTTGCACGCCATCGGCAAAACAGCTATTGGTCTCCACAATGGCAACAATTTCTTCCATACCTGTCGATTTCGCGCCCAGCTCCCTGACGGCGCGGGCAGCCGCCTTCACGCCCAAGGCCAACCCCGGGCAGTAGTGGCCGTGCAGGAGACCGCTGAGCCGGAGCAGTTTTTGCCCATCGCCATCGGCTATTGCCTGCTCAATTTCCCGCCTCGGGTTATCTAAATCTTCTATATCCAAAGTTCCCTCCTTGATAAATGTTGCATTTAGTAGTAATTGCAAATAGTTGTAGTTAAAAACGTAAAAAATATATAGACTTCCTAACTCCCCTTAGTTTTGGCAGCTCTCACAAAGCCCACTGATAACAACATGGCCGAGGTCAACCTGAAAACTGTGTATTTCTCCCAACAGCTTCTCCACTGGTGCAAAGAAGTTCTCATCCAGGTCAATCGTCTTGCCGCACCTGCGACATACTAGATGATGGTGATGTCCCGTCTCGGCATGGTGATAAATAAGATGGTCACCTATCTCGCTCTTAAAGACGCAGCCCGCTTCTCCCAACAGTTCCAGCGTGCGGTAAATCGTGGGTTTGTGCACCCCGGGCATTTTGGACTGGACATAGGAAATAATCTCTTCTGCAGTAAGCCGCCTCTGAGTGTCATGGATGACATCCAGAATCAGCTTGCGCTGCGAGGTAAGCTTGAGCCCTTTTTCTTTAAGCATGGTAAAGCAACTCATCGCTATTGCACCCAGTCGCAATAATAAACAATATACAAACCCTTTGTCAATAGGGGTAAAAGTCAGAGGTAGCGGGATGTTGAACATGCCCGGATTGTCCACGATAGTTACCACCAGCCTGAAGGCAATATTATTACCTGCTTTCACGAAGGGAAATTACCCGGTGACCAGGAAGGTTAAAAAATATGAAGCTGAACTATGGTAATAAAGATGCCAGAATGGTAATAGTATTATCAAGTGG
>DAISKD010000006.1:0-71891 GCA_036821185.1 Chloroflexota bacterium
TCGCTACCTTAGGACCGTTATAGTTACGGCCGCCGTTCACCGGGGCTTCGGTTCAAGGCTTCGGGCACAAGACCCTAACCTCTCCCCTTAACCTTCCGGCACTGGGCAGGTATCAGCCCCTATACCTCAGCTTTCGCTTTGGCAGAGACCTGTGTTTCTGTTATACAGTCGCCTGGGCCGGTTTCGTGCCCCCGCTGGTAACAGCGGGCCCCCTTCTTCCGAAGTTACGGGGTTAGATTGCCGAGTTCCTTAACGAGGGGTCTCTCGAACGCCTTGGGGCTCTTACCCCCGCCTACCAGTGTCGGTTTGCGGTACGGGCACCTGGCTTTCTAGCAACGAGGTTTTTCTTGACAGTGTGGACTCAGTCGAATCGCTTTGGGTCTCCCCGCAGCTTTCCCCGCTCCTCAGCTTAACGCCGGGACGGATTTGCCTGCCCCAGCATACCTTGGATTGGGGACGCACCATGTCCAGTGGGTACGCTCGACCTATCCTCCTGTGTCACCCCTTTGCCTTAAAGCGAAAGCCAGATGGTATGGGAATGTTGACCCATTGTCCATCGCCTCTCCCCTTGGGGTTCGGCTTAGGCCCGACTAACCCTACGCGGATTGACCTTGCGTAGGAAACCTTAGGCTTACGGCGGGCATGGTTTTCACATGCCTTTACGCTACTCATGCCGGCATTCTCACTTCCCTTCGCTCCACAGCTACTTACGTAGCTGCTTCACTGCAAAGGGAACGCTCCCCTACCTTCGCCGGATGGCGAACCATAGCTTCGGTGGCAGGCTTGAGCCCCGTTACATTATTGGTGCGATGTCACTCGACCAGTGAGCTATTACGCACTCTTTAAAGGATGGCTGCTTCTAAGCCAACCTCCTGGCTGTTTTAGCGACATCACTTCCTTTCCCACTTAGCCTGCGCTTAGGGACCTTAGCTGATGGTCTGGGCTGTTTCCCTCTCGACTACGAAGCTTATCCCTCGCAGTCTCACTCCCGGGCTGGGACTTGTGGCATTCGGAGTTTGGTTGGGGTTGGTAACCTCACGGCCCCTAGCCCATCCAGTGCTCTACCTCCACAAGTTATCACCCGAGGCTGCACCTAAATGCATTTCGGGGAGAACAAGCTATCTCCGAGTTCGGTTGGCATTTCACCTCTACCCACAGCTCATCCCAGCACTTTGCCACGTACACGGGTTCGGGCCTCCACTCAAGGTTAGTTGAGTTTCACCCTGGCCATGGGTAGCTCACTCGGTTTCGTGTCTAATCCCTGCGACCTTTCCCGCAAGGGGAAAACGCCCTATTCGGACTCGCTTTCGCTACGGCTTCGCAACTGAAGTCGCTTAACCTAGCCACAGAGATTAACTCGCCGGCTCATTCTTCAATAGGCACGCCATCACCTGAGTTGCCTCAGGCTCTGACTGCTTGTAGGCACAGGGTTTCAGGTTCTATTTCACTCCCCTCTCGGGGTGCTTTTCACCTTTCCCTCACGGTACTGGTTCACTATCGGTCGCTAGCAGTATTTAGCCTTGGAAGGTGGTCCCCCCTACTTCCCACGGGATTCCACGTGTCCCATGGTACTTAAGGTCACTGGCAGGAGCCTAGCCCTTTCGCCTACGGGACTGTCACCCTCTATGGTTAGCCGTTCCAGGCATCTTCGGCTAGGGTTCGGTTTGTAACTCCTTCGAAGGTGCTCGGGCCCTTCAGCCAGGCCTTGTAACCCCGTTATAGCATAGGCCCCGAGGCCACTGAGCTATAACGGTTTAGGCTGTTCCCCTTTCGCTCGCCACTACTCAGGGAATCTCTGTCGATTTCTTTTCCTCAGGGTACTTAGATGTTTCAGTTCCCCTGGTACCCCTATCGCTTTTTTAGCGAGTGCCCGGGTTTAGCCCGGGCGGGTTGCCCCATTCGGGAATCTCCGGCTAAGCTTGCTCGACAGCTCCCCGGAGCTTATCGCAGTCTTGCCACGCCCGTCTTCGGCTGCTAGCGCCAAGGCATCCACCCTGCGCCCTTAGTATCTTTGACCTACATCAGCCTGAACACAAAACCTATTCACTTGTTAAAGTGCAGGACAGCTTGGTGTACACCAAGCTGTCCTAGTATACAGCAACCGAAATTTCCGGTCAATTGCTACAGGTGTACACCAGCCATGTATTAATCAGTATAGTGCACTTCCTCGGCGTTGTCAACTGCGCTGTGGCAGCTTCAATGTTTGCTGTCAATAGTGTGTGGGAGGCGAGGGTAATGGAGCGTGCCGACTTATGAGTAGAGGGCAAATCAGGCTCCTTTTACTAGCAGATCGGTCAGGGCCAGCATGATAACAGCATGGAAGAGACCGAGCCATATTGTGTCACGAAACCGGAGCAGTTTTAACAGCCAGACGACTGGCAGGGCAAGCAGTGCTGCGAAATTGTGTCGCCATTGCTGTCGGGCATTCTGGAGGAGGTTGTTAAAGTCATCGGTGCTGGGAAGCGAGTGCATGGCTAAGGAGATGCCCAGCCAGCAGAGGGCAAAGTATAGTGTGTTCCGCGACGGCATGATGAAGGCTAGGGAAAAGATGACAACAGCGAGTGTGGTATTTATCACGAAAGGTGCCATAGTGATCAGAAACATTTTGCTAAAGCTTTCTACATCGCCATGGATAACATAGCCCACCGGGTTTCCCAGTCTGAAATAACATACCTTGTGTACCGGTATGGCAACGCGCTCACAGATGAACTTGTGTGACCACTCGTGGAGTATTACCCCCGGGAAGGTTATCAGCGACACTATGTTGGCTAGCAGGTTGGCGATCATTCCCACTCTATGGTGGATGGTGGCTTGCTGGTGATGTCGTATACTACACGGTTGACGCCAGGGACTTCGTTGACGATGCGGCTGGATATTCGAGCGAGCAGCTCATAAGGTAGCCGTGCCCAGTCTGCTGTCATGGCGTCCTGGCTGGTCACGGCGCGGACGGCCACCAGATGTCCGTATGTGCGGTAGTCACCCATGACTCCGACGCTCCTGAGGTCAGTAAGGACAGCGAATGATTGCCATAGCTGGCGATAGAGGTTTGCCTTCTTAATTTCGTTCATCACTATCCAGTCGGCAGCGCGGAGTATTTCGAGGCGTTCCTGTGTTACCTCGCCGATGATGCGTATAGCTAGCCCCGGGCCAGGAAATGGCTGGCGCCAGACTATGTCTTCAGGTAATCCGAGTGCCAGCCCCACTTCGCGGACTTCGTCTTTAAACAGGTAACGCAGTGGCTCTATGAGCTTCAGGGACATTTTTGCAGGCAGGCCACCGACATTGTGGTGGGTCTTTATCTTGGCGGCTGCCTTGGTCTCTCTGGTGGTGCTCTCGATGACGTCCGGATAGAGCGTACCTTGGGCAAGAAAGTCGACCTTGCCCAGCCGGGCAGCCTGGTATTCAAAGACTTTGATAAACTCTTCGCCTATGCGGCGTCGTTTGACCTCGGGGTCGGTAACTCCTTTTAGCCGTCTCAGAAATCGACGGGAAGCGTCCACATAGATGACGTTCATCTTCAGTTTATCACGGAAGGTCCTGAGTGCCCGTTCTGGTTCTTCACGGCGGAGGAGACCGTTGTTGACGAAGATACAGGTTAGCTGGTTACCCACAGCATTGTGGACTAGAGTTGCAGTTACTGCCGAGTCCACACCGCCGGAGAGGGCACAGATCACTCTGCCGTCTTTGACCTGTTGCTTGATGTTTTCTATGGTCTCGGTTATGAAGTTGGACGGTGTCCAGGTACCCTCACAGCCACATATTCGGTAAAGGAAGTTCTGGATTATCGTTTTTCCCTGGGGGGTGTGGATCACTTCGGGATGGAACTGGAGCCCAAAGATATTGCGGTCGTTTCCTATTGCTGCTGCTGGCGAATTCTCCGTGTAAGCTAGCGACTTGAAGCCATGGGGAAGTTCTACTATCTGGTCGCCGTGGCTCATCCACACGGGCAGTGAGGATAGCAGCCCAGCGAACAAGGGACATTCTTTGTCGCTGATATGCAGGATTGCCTGTCCATACTCGTGTTTGGCCGCCGGAGCGACCTTCCCTCCGAGTTGGTGTGTAATTACTTGCATCCCGTAGCAGATCCCGAGTATTGGCAGGTGGCTTTCGTAAATCTCGGCGGGTGCAAGTGGTGCTCCTTGCTGATATACACTGGCTGGACCACCGGAGAGGATGATACCTTTTGGTTGGAGCGATGCTATTTTCTGCCACGGTTCATCGTGGGCGATGAGTTCGCAGTACACATGGCACTCGCGGACTCTGCGGGCAATCAGGTGACTGTACTGGGAACCGAAATCGATGATGGCTATGGTCTCACGGACAGTTGGTGGTGTTACCTCCGGCTGCGGTGCCGGTTGCTCGCCGTGAAGTTCTTTGGCGATTTCGAGATAAGTGGAGACTTCGATATCGTCGCTGGTAGCTATACGGTGACTGGCGTTCTGGTTGTCCATTTGTTTTAGTATAACATAGAGTAGACTTTGAGTGCAGTATCCATATAGCTTTAGACGCGGAGTGGTCAAAGTGTTGTAAAATATGCGCTGGAAGGACAATTTTGCGTCACGGACTTATGGTAATTTAAGGTACAAATCGAGATTGGCGTGGAGCGCTCGGAAATGCGGATCGCCCTAGGTTGTGACCATCGTGGTCTAAAACTGAAGCAAACAGTTGTGGAGGTCCTAGAAGGCTCAGGGTACGAGTACCGGGACTTCGGCTGCTATTCTGAGAAGCCGGTGGACTATCCTGATATTGCCACACAGGTGGCTCTGGAGGTTGCAGCCGGGAACTTCGAACAGGGGATATTGATCTGTGCTACGGGCATAGGCATGAGCATAGCTGCCAATAAGATAAAGGGCATAAGAGCAGCGCTCTGCTGCAATGTGTTCAGTGCCGAAATGGCACGGAGACACAATGATGCCAATGTCTTGTGTTTGGGCGCGGAGATTACAGAGCCGGGCTTGGCCTGCGAGATAGTAAAGAAATATCTCGCTACAAGTTTTGATGGCGGGAGACATTTGCGCCGGGTGGAGAAGATACACCATCTAGAAGAAAAATCAGCTTGACAATGAATATGTGCTATGGTAGTTTACTTGCATTAGCCTTTTTTAAGGTGGCTTCGTATGGGATTGCGTAGTGATATTGTGAAGAAAGGTGTGGAACGGGCGCCCCACCGCGCTCTGTTTCGAGCTCTGGGGCTGTGTGAAGACGACTTTTCCAAACCTTTCATCGGAGTGATCAATAGTTTTACCGAGGTGGTGCCGGGTCATATTCATCTGAAAACGATTGCCCAGGCGGTGAAAGATGGCATTAGAAGTTGCGGTGGTGTCCCGTTTGAGTTAAATACCATCGCGGTCTGTGATGGCATTGCCATGAACCACCCGGGAATGAAGTACAGCTTACCCAGCAGGGAGTTGATTGCCGACTCTGTTGAGATTCTGGCGGAAGCACACGCGTTTGATGGGCTGGTGTTCATACCCAATTGCGACAAAGTGGTCCCGGGTATGCTTATGGCAGCGGTGAGGCTGAATATACCGTCAATTTTTGTTAGCGGTGGACCAATGCTGGCTGGACGGTTGGTGAAGGGAGAGGGACTCCTGCTTTTGGATGTCAATTCGGTGTTCATGGGTGTAGGTAAGGTGGTCAGGGGTGAGATGACGGAAGCCGAGTTACTTGAGATTGAAAAAGCTGCCTGCCCCGGATGTGGCAGTTGTGCTGGCATGTTTACTGCGAACACCATGAACTGCCTTACTGAAGCTCTCGGGATGGGTTTGCCAGGTAATGGCACCGTTCCGGCTGTGGATGCTCGCCGTCTAAGGTTGGCATACGAAGCTGGTAGACAGATTATGTCGCTGGTGTCCAGGGGGATTCTACCGCGGGACGTGGTAACAAGAGAGTCTGTGTATAACGCTTTTGCTGTGGATATGGCTTTAGGTGGCAGTACGAACTCCGTGTTGCACCTTATGGCAATAGCTAGCGAAGCCGGAGTCGAATTCTCTCTGACCGAGGTAGATGAGATCAGCAGGCGCGTGCCTCATATCTGCAAGATAAGTCCGGCAAGCGACTATCACATCGAGGACTTGGACATGGCTGGAGGCATACCGGCGGTTATGCACGAGATTTCAACTTACCTGAATCTGCAAGTTATGACAGTTTTGGGCAAACCCTTGGCAGAGGTGATCGAGAGTGCACGGGTTTATGATAGGAAAGTGATCCGGCCTGTTTCCTCCCCTTACTCATCTTCTGGGGGGCTGAGCGTGTTGTTCGGGAACCTTGCACCTGACGGTGCCATAGTAAAAAGCGCTGCTGTGGTGTCAAAGATGCTAGTGCATGAGGGACCGGCTAGAGTTTTTGATAGTGAAGAGGTTGCGGTAGCAGCTATAATGCGCGGGCAGATTAAATCTGGCGATGTTGTGGTTATACGTTATGAGGGGCCAAAGGGCGGTCCAGGGATGCGCGAGATGCTTACCCCAACTTCTTTGTTGAGCGGGATGGGGATGGATGGCGAGGTAGCACTCATTACTGATGGACGCTTCTCGGGTGCTACTCGAGGGGCAGCTATCGGTCATGTGTCTCCTGAGGCAGCAGAGCGAGGACCTATTGCTGGGGTTGTTGATGGTGACATCATTAGCATCGACATCCCGTCGCGGAGGCTCGATGTCAAAGTCAGCGAAGCGGAAATGAAGCGACGCCTTGAACAGTTGCCACCTTTCGAACCGAAAGTCAAAAGTGGCTATCTCAGACGCTATGCTGAAAAGGTAACTTCAGCTAGTACCGGGGCAGTTTTTACGGAATAGAGGATGTTATGAAGAAAACTGGAGCTCAAATCCTGTGCGAGTGTCTGGTCAGGGAGGGTGTGGAGGTCATTTTTGGCTATCCTGGAGGGGCGGTGCTGCCACTATATGATACACTGCCGCAGTATCCTACGATCAGACACATTTTAGTTCGCCATGAGCAGTGTGCTGCTCATGCTGCTGATGGCTATGCTCGTGCCACTGGCAGGACTGGAGTTTGTCTAGCTACATCAGGTCCGGGTGCTACCAACCTGGTGACCGGGATTGCCAATGCTTACCTTGATTCGTCACCGGTGGTGGCTATCACCGGACAGGTGGCGACCCCCTTCATAGGCAAGGATGCTTTTCAGGAAATAGACATTACCGGGATCACTCTTCCCATCACCAAACATAATTACCTGGTACTCAATGCCAAAGACATGGCGCGAGTGGTCAGGGAGGCGTTCTACATTGCTGGAAACGGCAGGCCAGGGCCGGTCCTTATAGATATACCGCGCGACGTTTTTCAACAAGAGGCAGAGTTCGTCTATCCTGAGAAGATAGACCTGCCAGGATACAGGCCCAAGTTGTTTGGGCATCCAGCCCAGATTAAAAAGGCAGCGGAACTGATAAATGCAGCCCAAAGACCGGTGATTATCGCCGGAAGGGGTGTGATAATTTCCAAGGCTTTCGACGAGCTCCGGGAGCTAGCTGAGAAGGCGCAGATACCTGTAATTACCACCCTTTTGGGAATCGGCTGTTTTCCTGAGACCCATGTGTTAAGCTTTGGCTGGCTGGGGATGCATGGGATGGCTTATGCCAATAAGGCGGTGCAAGATGCAGATGTTATTGTGGCTGTTGGGATGAGGTTTGATGACCGAGCAACAGGAATGGTGAGTGCCTTTGCCCCGAAGGCACAAATTATCCATATCGATATCGACCCTGCTGAGATCGGTAAAAATGTTCGTGTCGATGTCCCTATTGTTGGGGATGTGAAGAATGTCTTGCAGGCATTGAATGCGCAGGTCATCCCCAGGGAGCACATGGAATGGTTCAGCCAGCTAGAGCAGTGGCGTGAGGAGCACCCGGCACTTACAATTCGGGAGACGGATTGCCTGATACCACAGTATGTTATTCGCCTGATCTACGAGGTCACGCGCGGTGATGCCATTGTAGTCACCGGAGTGGGGCAAAACCAGATGTGGGCAGCACAATTCTTCTTTTATGATAAGCCGAATAGCCTGATATCGTCTGGAGGTCTGGGCACCATGGGGTTCGAGCTTCCGGGTGCCATAGGGGCTAAGGTGGGTTGCCCTGACGAGACCGTCTGGTGTATAGCCGGTGACGGCGGCTTTCAAATGACGATCCAGGAGCTGGCCACTATTGTGCAGGAGGGGCTGGATATCAAAATAGCGATCATAAACAACGGTTTTTTGGGCATGGTGCGGCAGTGGCAGCAGTTGTTCTACGGGCGTCGTTATGTACACACCCGACTTCTGGGTCCGGACTTCGTCAAAGTTGCCGATGCTTACGGGATCGCTGCACTTAGGGTAACGGACAAGAAGCTGGTGACATCGGCGATCGAAAGGGCAATGGACCACCGAGGGCCATTCCTCATCGACTTTGTGGTTGAGCCAGAGGAGTGCGTCTTCCCTATTGTGCCGCCGGGCGCAGCTCTTACACAGTTCATTGAGATGCCGCAGGAGGACAAGATTAGTCCCCCGAGCCAACAGCAGAGGGGAGGCAGATAAGAGCCGTGAAGACTGTAAAACATACCTTGGTAGCGCTGGTTGAAGACAAGCCCGGTGTGTTGAACCGCATAGCCAGCCTGTTGCGGAGGCGAAATTTCAACATCGAGAGCATAGCCGTGGGGCATAGTGAGCAGCCGGGGCTCTCTAGGATGACTATGGTGGTGGGTGGGGATGATGCCAGGATAGAGCAAGTCAGGAAGCAACTGGACAAGGTCGTAGAGGTCATCAAGATAGTGGATATAACCGACGAAGAGCCTGTTGCCCGTGAGCTAGCCTTGATCAAAGTGAAGGCAACCCCATCTACCAGAGGCGAGATCATCCAGATCGTGGATATATTCAGGGCTAACATCGTTGATGTCGCTATGGACTCGTTAATAGTTGAGGTTACCGGGGATGAGGACAAAGTTGATTCGCTTATAGAGTTGCTCCGTGGTTTTGGTATCAAGGAACTGGCACGCACGGGGCGGATCGCCTTGACACGTGGTGGTGCGGGGCCTTTGCTTGTGGAGGAAGCTAAAGAGACAAAGGTCCCGAGACAACCCTTGAAGCCGCCCCGTGAAGAAGCGGAAAGTCCACCTGATTGGTAGCGGTCTTTAGCTGGACGGAAGGAAAGCCGCGCTAGTGTGGAAGGAGGTTTGTTATGGCCAAGATATGTTATGACAAGGATGCCGACCTCAAACTTTTGAAAGGGAAAAAAATAGCTGTTATTGGCTTTGGCAGTCAAGGGCATGCTCATGCCCAGAACCTGAGGGATAGCGGGTGTGAGGTGGTCGTTGCTTCCAGGAAGGGTGGTGAGGGATGGGAAAATGCCAGGAAAGCTGGCTTTGAGGTAGTGGAGACTGCCGAAGCGGCGAAGATGGCTGACATAATTACCATGCTGGCGCCGGACATCTCGCAGCCGCAAATATACCGTGAGTCTGTGGCAAAATGGCTGTCGACAGGTAAGATGTTAATGTTTGCACACGGGTTTAATATTCATTTCGGTCAGATTGTGCCACCCCCGGACATTGATGTTACTATGATTGCTCCCAAGTGTCCCGGACATATGCTGCGTCGACTCTACACCGAGGGCCTGGGCGCACCAGCGCTGATAGCGATCCAACAGGATGCTTCCGGGAAGGCTAAGGATATTGCTCTGGCTTATGCCAAGGGAATAGGATGTACCAGGGCTGGCGTACTGGAGACGACCTTCGCCGAGGAGACCGAGACCGACCTTTTTGGTGAACAGACGGTCCTTTGTGGGGGCGTTTCCGCGCTTATCAAGGCAGGCTTTGAAGTGCTTATAGAGGCTGGTTATCAGCCAGAGGTTGCCTATTTCGAATGTCTCCACGAACTCAAACTAATTGTGGACCTTATTTACCAGGGTGGCCTTAGCTATATGCGGTATTCGGTGAGTGATACCGCGGAATATGGCGATTATACCAGAGGCCCCAGGGTTATCGATGACCTGGTCAAAGATGAAATGCGGCAAATCTTGGCTGAAATACAAAGTGGCAGCTTTGCCAGAGAGTGGATACTGGAAAATCAGGCTGGCAGGCCAGTATATAATGCGCTCAAGCGCATGGAAGCAGAGCACGAGATTGAAGTAGTGGGTAAGCGACTCCGAAGCATGATGCCATGGCTTAAGGCTTAGGAGGGTCTCATATATGGACAGGGTTATCATTTTCGACACTACCTTACGCGATGGCGAGCAAGCAGCTGGTGCAAGTTTGACCTCTGCGGAAAAGCTGGAGATTGCCAAACAACTGGAGAAGCTTGGTGTTGATGTTATCGAGGCCGGTTTCCCCATCAGTTCACCCGGGGACTTCGAGGCGGTGCAACTTATTGCACGCGAGGTTAAGAACTGCACGATCTGTGCCCTTTCTCACGCCACGTCAGAGGCTGTGGATAGAGCGTGGGAAGCTATAAAGGAAGCTAAGCGGCCCAGGATCCATGTTTTTCTGTCAGCTTCGGATATCCATCTTATGTACCAGTTGCGGAAGACGCGTGACGAAATTCTCGAGCTTGCATGCGATATGGTGGCACGGGCGAAGAGGTATACAGAGGACGTGGAGTTTTCGCCGATGGATGCCACCAGGACGGAGCCTGCCTTCCTTTACCGTATACTGGAGGCGGTGATCGATGCCGGCGCTACTACAGTGAATATCCCAGACACAGTGGGATATGCCATACCTGCAGAATTTGGCGACCTTATAGCCAGCATCATTGAAAAAGTGCCGAATATCCATAAGGCAGTGCTGAGCGTGCACTGTCATGACGATCTGGGACTGGCAGTGGCCAACAGCATAGAAGCGGTACGTCGGGGTGCCAGGCAGGTGGAATGCACTATCAACGGCATAGGCGAGCGGGCAGGTAATGCCTCACTGGAAGAGTTTGTAATGGCTTTGAAAACAAGAAGCGACTTTCTGAAGCTGACCACGAACATAAATACCACCCAGATTTATAGAACGAGCCGTCTGGTGAGTGAGATTACCGGTTTTGTCGTCCAGCCAAATAAGGCAATTGTCGGCGCCAATGCCTTCCGGCACCAGTCCGGGATCCATCAGGACGGCGTGATAAAGAAGTCGATCACATACGAAATAATCGACCCGAAATCCGTGGGAGTAACTGCTAGTAGTCTTGTCCTTGGCAAAGTAAGCGGTCGTCATGCTTTCAAAGAACGGCTTGCTGAGCTCGGCTACACGCTGGAAGGTGAAGCCTTTGAGCGGGCGTTTAAAGCTTTTAAGGAGCTTGCAGACAAGAAAAAAGAGGTCACCGATAAGGATATTGAGTCCCTGATTGCCGAAGAAAAACGTACTGCTTCTGAGGTCTATCATCTTGACCATGTGCAGGTGTCCTGCGGTGACCATAGTGTGCCCACAGCAACGGTAAGGCTGACTGCCCCTGATGGTAAGGTGCTGGCCGATGCCGCTCTAGGCACAGGGCCTGTGGACGCCGTGTATAAGGCGATCAACCGCATAATTAAAGTACCAAACAAGCTTACCGAGTTCACTGTAAAGTCGGTGACCGAAGGCATCGATGCTATCGGTGAGGTGCTGATACGGATCGAGAGCGACGGCGTGAGCTATACCGGGCGTGGTGCGTCCACTGACATAATCGTCGCCAGTGCCAAGGCTTACATGAACGCCTTGAACCGGCTACTTCTAGCTAAGAAAGAGCAAAAGAAATAGCTTTGCTTGTTGAGCGCTAGGAACTGTCTGATGCCCTCGAAAGAGTGTGGGCTTGCAGAGAAGGACGATGACAGTAGGCTTACAGTTGGAGATAACATTGCGCTTGTTATTGGCAGCTGCTCTGGGCGCCGCTGTGGGTTATCAACGTGAGAGGGCAGGTAAACCAGCAGGGCTCCGTACTCACATTTTGATCGCCCTGGGTTCAGCCCTATTCACTGTAGTTTCCCTGTTTGGTTTCGACGGGCAGGTGGACCCTTCCCGGGTAGCTGCAGGGGTGGTGACTGGCATTGGTTTTCTCGGCGCTGGCGTTATATTTCGCGGGATGAGGGCAGGTGGGCCGGTGGTAGGTCTGACCACAGCGGCTAGTATTTGGGTGACTGCGGCTATCGGTCTGGCTGCTGGCGTTGGTATGTATCTGGTGGCCACGATTATTGCCGCATTGACAGTGCTGATATTGATGATACCCAAAGCGAGAGGTTAAGTAATTTCTGGAGGTAAAATTGACCCTTGCAGAAAAAATACTCGCTGCTCATTCGGGTAGGTCTGTGGTAACGCCCGGCGAGTTCCTCAATGTAAAGGTAGACCTTGTTCTGGCAAATGACATTACTGCTCCTCTGGCTATAAAAGAGTTTGCCCGACTGGGATTGAAAAGGGTTTTTGACCCCAAGAAAGTGGTGATGGTGCCTGATCATTTTTGTCCTAATAAAGATATCCCTTCTGCTGAGCAAGCTAAACTAATGCGAGAGTTTGCTAGAGAACAGGGAGTGGTCTATTTTGAAGTTGGCAGGATGGGCATTGAGCATGTGCTCCTGCCGGAGCAAGGGCTGGTATTACCTGGCGACATGGTTGTGGGAGCCGACTCGCATACCTGCACTTATGGGGCTCTGGGGGCATTTGCCACCGGTATGGGCTCTACCGATATAGCCGTGGCTATGGCGACCGGGGAGATCTGGGTTAAAGTACCGCCGACAATTAAGTTTGTCTATAATGGGAAGTTAAGAAAGTGGGTCGGTGGCAAAGACCTCATTTTGTACACTATTGGTGATATCGGTGTGGACGGTGCCCTGTACTCGGTCATGGAGTTTACCGGTGAAGCAATCGATGCATTGTCGATGGATGACCGCTTCACCATGGCTAACATGGCTATCGAAGCCGGGGCTAAAGCTGGCATTTTCAGGGTCGATGGTAAGACGCTGAAGTACATAAAGAACAGGGCTCGCCGTCCGTTTGAAGTGTACGAGTCCGATGGCGATGCCAGGTATGAGAGGGTGGTCGAGTATGAGGTGTCCCAGATTGAGCCTCAGGTGGCTTTGCCACATCTCCCGTCAAATGTTAAGCCCATAAGCCAGGTGGGTGATATCAGAATCGACCAGGTGGTGATAGGCAGTTGTACCAACGGGCGCCTGGGTGATCTGAGACTGGCAGCTAGGGTGCTTAAAGGAAGAAAGGTCGATGAGAATGTGAGGTGTATTGTGATCCCCGGGACCCAGCAGGTGTATCTTGATGCTTTGCGGGAAGGACTGGTGGAGGTTTTTATCAGAGCTGGGGCGGTGGTAAGCACACCGACCTGTGGTCCCTGTCTTGGCGGATATATGGGGGTGCTTGCTGCCGGTGAGCGCTGTGTTTCCACGACCAATCGCAATTTTGTCGGTCGCATGGGCAGTCCACAGTCTGAGGTCTATTTAGCTAACCCAGCGGTGGCTGCTGCCAGCGCTATTCTGGGCAGGATTGCCAGCCCGGACGAGATAGCCAGTTAACGACGACCAAAAGTGGAAATTAGTAGCCTCTCCAATTCACTAAAAATACTCGACTGCGTTTGAAGTATGTACACCAGTATAGAAGAGATAAAGGCAAAATATCCGGAGAAATTTGGCTCGGAGCCAGCAATATTTAGTCACATAAGGCGCGGGGCGAGGATTTTTGTCAGCACTGGCTGTGGAGAGCCTAAATATCTTGTCAGCGCTCTGGTTGAGTATGTGGAGAAGTTTCCTAAAGCTATTTTTGATGCTGAGGTGGTGCAGGTGTTCACGCTCGGGGTTGCTCCTTATACTGAGGAAAAGTTTAAGTATAACTTCAGACATAATGCCTTCTTCATTGGCAATGATACCAGAGAGGCGGTCAACCGAGGTGCTGCCGACTATACACCGATATTTCTGTCTCGTCTTCCACAGCTGTTTTACAGCGGCTTCATTCCTATAGATGTTGCCTTGATCCAGGTGTCACCGCCAGATCGACATGGATATATGAGCCTGGGGTTAAGTGTGGACGTAACTAAGGTGGCCGTGGAAACGGCTAAGGTAGTCATTGCCCAGATAAATTCTTATGTGCCCAGGGCGCATGGAGATGGTTTTGTTAATATTGCAGACGTGGACTTTGTAGTCGTCCGTGACGAGCCTTTGCTGGAGTATGAAGCTAACGTACCGGATGAGATTGCCCAGCGCATAGGTACATACGTGGCACGCTTGGTGGAAGACGGTGATACTATTCAGGTTGGGTATGGCAGTATTCCAAATGCGATACTTTCCAGTCTGAGTAATAAACGGGACCTTGGTGTGCATACCGAGCTGCTTACTGATGGGGTGATAGAACTGATGAAAAAGGGGGTGGTGAATAACACCAGGAAAACCATAAACCGCGGCAAGACGATAGCGAGTTTCTGTATGGGCAAAAGGAGCACTTATGAGTATATCCATGACAATCCGAGCATAGAGTTCAGGACGATAGACTACACCAATAACCCTATGGTTATCGCCCAGCATCGGAATATGGTGGCGATCAATAGTGCGCTGGAGGTTGATTTGACCGGGCAGGCTACTGCCGAATCTATAGGTAGCTCTTTTTATAGCGGTATCGGTGGTCAGGCTGATTTCATGAGGGGCGCCGTGCTTGCCCGCGGCGGCAAGCCGATATTGGCGCTCCAGTCTACTGCTCGTGGCGGCACCGTTTCCCGTATCGTGCCGTTTCTTAGAAAGGGGGCGGGGGTGACCTTAAACAGGGGTGACATCCATTATGTTGTCACCGAATATGGTATCGCCTACCTGCATGGCAAGAATATCAGGGAGAGAGCCATGCAGCTGATCTCGGTGGCACACCCCAAATTCAGGCCGTGGCTCATAGAAGAAGCGAAAAAGCTGAACTTGATTTATCGGGACCAGGCTTTCGTAGCTGGTCGGGGTGGGGAATACCCCGAGCACCTCGAGACATACCGGACAACGAAGACCGGCATGACAGTTTTGCTACGGCCAGTCAAGATAAGCGATGAGCCTTTGTTGAAAGAGTTTTTCTATTCACTTTCTGACAACAGCCTATACCGGCGCTTTATCTCGATGCGTAAGGATATGCCCCACGAGCGGCTGCAAGAGTTCGTGGTAGTTGACTACACCAAACAGATGTCAATCCTAGCCGTTCTTTCTGAGGGGGAAGGGAAAGAGGTTGTGATCGGCCTGGGGCAGTATATTATCGATGAAGGTTCTTATACCGCGGAGGTGGCTTTCGTGGTCAGGGACGATTATCAGAACAAAGGTGTGGGTGGGGAGCTGGTGGCCTATCTTGTATATTTGGCGCGCAGAAACGGGCTTCTGGGTCTGAGTGCCGAAGTTTTGAGTGAAAACTATCCGATGCTACACATTCTGGAAAAGATGGGCTTCAGAACCGAGAGCAGAGATGGCGCGGTCATCCGATTAAGGCTGAGGTTCAATGATTAGGATGCCCGCCTGGTTGTAATTTCATTCTAACCAAGGAGGTGGTGCTTGAAATTAAAGGGCAAGGTTCATAAATTTGGTGCCAACGTGGACACCGATGCTATCATCCCGGCGCGCTATCTTAATACTACGGACGCTGGGGAGCTGGCGAAACATTGTATGGAAGCTATCATTCCCGATTTTTGGAGTCGAGTCGAGCCCGGCGACGTGATTGTTGCCGATAGTAATTTTGGCTGTGGTTCCTCGAGGGAACATGCTCCTCTAGCGATAAAAGCGGCTGGTATATCTTGCGTTATTGCCAAAAGCTTTGCCCGGATTTTTTTTCGCAACGCGATAAACATTGGTCTACCATTGCTTGAGTGCGTTGACGCGGTCGATAATACTGGCGAGGGGGACATAATAGAGGTTGACTTGGCTAAAGGTGAAATCACAAACCTTACCAATGGCAAGACTTTTGTTGCCAGGCCGTATCCTGAGTTTATGATGGGGATAATAGCGGCTGGCGGACTTATCGAATATACTAAGAAAAAACTAGCTGGAGGTTTGTAAAGTTGGATTTTAGAATTGCAGTTTTGCCGGGTGACGGTGTTGGCCCAGAGGTGGTTGCTGAGGCGATAAAAGTGCTAAACGCAGTGGGGGAAAAGTTTGCTCACAGGTTTGAGTACAGGGAGGGACTGGTGGGTGGTGCTGCCATAGACGTCCACGGTGTAGCGCTGACTGAGGAAACTCTAGAAATGTGTCAAAGTTGTGATGCAGTGCTCCTGGGAGCTGTGGGTGGTCCGAAATGGGATGACCCAACTGCTAAAGTGCGCCCTGAAGATGGTCTTCTGGCTTTGCGGAAGGGGCTAGGGCTATTTGCTAATTTGAGGCCGGTGAAGGTTTTGCCTATGTTGGTTGATGCTACTACTCTGAAGCCAGAGGTTGTTAAGGGGGTTGACCTGATCTTCGTCCGTGAGCTTACCGGTGGCCTTTATTTTGGGCAGCCAAAAAAGCAGTGGCGGACGGCTGAGGGCAGACAAGCCGTGGACACAATGGCTTATTCAGAGCGCGAAATCGAGCGTATAGTAAGGGTGGGTTTTGAGATTGCATTGACACGGCGCAAAAAACTGACTTCTGTGGACAAGGCAAATGTGCTCGAGACATCTCGCTTGTGGAGGCAAGTTGCCAACGAGGTTTCCAGAGAGTATCCGGATGTAGAATTGGAGCATATGCTGGTGGATGCCTGCGCTATGCGCCTCATCCAGCGCCCAGCACAGTTTGATGTTCTGGTCACGGAGAATACTTTCGGCGACATATTGACCGACGAGGCTTCGATGCTTGCAGGCTCTATGGGTATGCTGCCCTCAGCCAGCCTGGCCGGAGTACCCAAGGTTGACGGTTCTAAGACGTTTGGGCTTTATGAGCCTATTCATGGTAGTGCTCCCAGTAGGGCAGGACAGGATATGGCAAATCCTATAGCTACGATACTTAGCGCTGCCATGATGTTGCACTATTCCCTGGGTCTTGTTGCTGAGGCCGAAGCTGTGGAAAGGGCAGTGGTCTCTGTCCTAGAGGACGGTTATCGTACTTATGATATAATGAGCGAAGGCAAGATCAAGTTAGGGACTAAGGACATGGGAAGCCTGATAGCTGATAGGATAAGGAGAGGATGAAAGTACAGCTTTATGATACAACGCTCAGAGACGGCGCCCAGCAGGAGGGCATCTCTTTCTCGGTCGCGGACAAACTCAGAATCGTCCAAAAGCTGGATGAGCTGGGGATACATTTTATCGAAGGTGGATGGCCAGGGGCTAACCCCAAGGATACCGAGTTTTTTGTCCGGGCGAAGGAATTGAAGCTGAAAAACTCGATGCTGGTCGCTTTTGGCAGCACCAAACATCCGGACTCAAAAGCAGGTACTGACCCGAATCTTGCTGCTCTGGTGGAGGCTGGGACAAGGGTGGTCACCATTGTGGGTAAGAGCTGGGATGTGCATGTGACTCAGCTATTGGAAATCAGTCTAGAGGACAATCTTCAGGTCATAGCTGACTCTATAGTTTTCTTGAAGTCACACGGGCTCCAAGTGTTTTTTGATGCCGAACACTTTTTCGATGGCTATAAGGCAAACCCTGAATATGCGTTGAAGGTTGTGGAGGTTGCTGCAAGGGCTGGTGCGGATTGTGTGGTTCTCTGTGATACCAATGGTGGCGGGCTGCCCCACGAAATTACGGCTGCTATAGGAGCAGTGAGAGGGAGGGTGGCCGTGCCTTTGGGAATTCATGTACACAATGATGGTGAGCTGGCTGTAGCCAATTCGATTGCGGCAGTACAAGCCGGGGTTACCCAGGTTCAGGGGACGATAAATGGCTATGGTGAACGGTGTGGTAACGCCAACCTTTGCTCAGTCATCCCCACCCTTAAGTTGAAAATGGGCATCGATTGTATTACGGACGAGCAGCTGGCCAAACTAACCGAGACCTCCCGTTTCGTAGCCGAACTGGCTAACATGGCACCTTCTAGCACTCTTCCCTATGTAGGCACCAGCGCCTTTACTCATAAGGGTGGGTTGCATGTCTCCGGAATTTTGAAGTGGGAAAACAGCTATCAACATATTGACCCCAGATTGGTGGGCAATCGCCCCAGGGTGGTTGTCTCTGAGCTTTCGGGGAAAAGCAACATCATATATAAAGCCAAGGAACTGGGGATCAATTTATCTGCGAGAGGGAAACAAGCGCGGGAGGTGGTGCAGAAGATAAAGGAACTGGAGAGCAGGGGTTTCCAGTACGAGAACGCCGAGGCCTCTTTTGAGCTACTTTTGCACCGTGCCCAGCCGGGTTATGAGCCACCTTTTGAGTTGATTGATTTTATGGTTGTGGTGGAAAGACACAGGCGTCCTTCCAGCAAGGGTGATACCGAGCTTCTCTCGGAGGCCACGGTGAAGGTCAGGGTGGGAAACGAGGTGTTCCACACAGCATCCGAAGGCAATGGGCCGGTAAATGCCCTTGACCAGGCGCTGCGCAAAGCCTTAGTGGAATTTTACCCTGAGATAAGCAAAGTTCAATTGGTCGACTACAAAGTGCGTATATTGGAAGAAAGTGTGGGGACTGCCTCCCAGGTGCGGGTGCTGATTGAGTCCAGCGATGGGCAGAGGAAGTGGCGGACTGTTGGCGGTTCCACCAATATCATCGATGCCAGCTGGCTAGCGCTGGCTGATAGCCTTGAATATTACCTGATCAATTTATGTAAATAAAAGGGGCAGCGCATCATAGCTGGTGGCGCACGCTGCCCCTTTTTGTAGCGATGTAATGCTATTCTTCTCTCTTAATAACTGTGGCTGCGCCCTGTCCACCGCCTACACAGGCAGTTGCTACGCCGTATTTCCCCTTTTCTAGGTTCAGTATCCTCGCTAGGGTGCCCACCAGGCGATTGCCGCTCGCTCCCAGTGGATGGCCTATGGCAATGGCACCGCCTTTTATGTTTACCCTTTCGGGGTCAATGCCCAGTTCTCTTATCGCGTAAATGGTGACTATGGCGAAGGCCTCGTTTATCTCCCAGAAGTCTATGTCCTTGACATCGAGCCCGGCATGCTTGAGTGCTATTCTGCTGGCAGGTACTGGTCCTTTACCCATGACGCTCGGGTCTACCCCTGCCCAACCCATGGACACGATGGTGGCTAAAGGCTTAAGACCGTACTGTTTAGCCTTTTCTTTTGACATCAACATTAGCGCCGTGGCGCCGGCATTGAGAGGCGAGGCATTGCCTGCGGTTATTTGCCCATCGGGTGTATAGGCGGGCCTTAGCTGTGCTAGTGCTTCCATTGTGGTATCGGACCTGATGCTGACATCGTAGTCAATGACCTGCTTTTTGCCGTCGGGTAGGGTCACTTCAATGGGCATTATCTCTCCTTTGAAGTAACCCTCTTGTAGGGCTTTGGCCGCTCGCTGATGGCTTATCAATGCCCAGCGGTCCATATCCTCGCGGGTAAATCCTGACTCCCTAAACAACTTCTCAGCGGTCAGCCCCATATTCATAGCTATGGCGAAATTGTACTTCTTAAAACGTTCCTCCGTGAAGAAGGCTGGATCTGGCTGTCTGAGTATTGCCCGAGGGTCACCTGGCTCAATGCCCATCGGGATGTGTGTCATATGCTCGATGCCAACAGAGATCACGATGTCAGAGTAGCCCAGCATTATTTCCATAGCGCCTCGGTTGGTAGTTGCTAGCGTAGAGGCGCACTGTTTGTCGAACTGCTCGGCTGGTACCTCGAAGGGCATGTCCGCCTCGAACACGATGCTCCTGCCACCATAGGTCCATTGTTCAGCTACTGGCATGGCAGTGCCTACGAGGACATGGTTGACATCCTGCGGTTTGACCTTTGTCCTCTTGAGCATCTCCTGAATGAGCATGCCGGCGACACGGTCCATCCTCAGGCTGTTGAACACGTCTCTTTCTGGTTCCCGTGGCCTCGATCGGGAGAATGCTGACCTCAGATAGTCTACTATTACGACCTCTCTTGTTTGTGGCATTTTACCTCCTTTTTACTTTTTATTTATTCTGAGCACGGGTTGTTGGATGCGGTGACTAAATTGGTTTACCAACAGGGATTATGTATAGGGGCTTTAGCTGCTCTTCCAGATGTAATAAAGTCCTTACCTGTTCGTCATCAAAAGCGCCTACCATGACTGTGCCCAACCCCAGTGCCACGGCTTGTAGGGCAATATTCTGGCCCACGTGTCCCACTTCAATATGGACGTACCGTTCGCCTCGCCTTCCGTAGCGGTACATAGTCCTAAAATAAAGGGCGCAGACAATTATATCAACGGGACTGGTAGCAATACAAGATTGTCCTAAGGAAGCTTCAGCTAGGGCGGGTCTCAAGTCCCCTTCGATATATGTGTCAAGCGCGTGCCTGTCTGTCTGGTAATGGTAGACACCTGCCGTCAGGCCGGCTACGGTCTGCTCACCTGTCACTGCAAAAATTTCTAGAGGGTATGTAGCGCCGGCGCTCGGCGCTGCCCTGCGTCCACCGCTGGCAGTGATGCCTTGAGCTGCCCAGAGAAGCTGTGAGAGCTGTGAAAGCGTCAGGGGGTCACTGCGAAACCGCCTTATCGACCTCCGTTTCAAGATAGCTTCCTCTACAGAGGTTTTTCCGTAGTGGATTGGGTCGGGGAGTCTAATAGGCTCTCTTTTCACTCTCAGTGCTAGCCCTTGATGACGCCTATCGGGATAGCCATAGCGACCTTTCGTGAGATCCCCGCTTTATGCGTCACCTCGACGACGTGGGTAACATCCTTGTAGGCTTGTGAGGCCTCCTCGGCTAGGGAGGACATACTGTCTGCTTTGACTATGATCCCTTTGGCTCGTAGCTCTTCAGCAACGTCTACTCCCCGTAACCCTCGTTTGGCTGCTCCTCGGCTTTGCACCCTGCCAGCGCCGTGACAGGTTGAGCCAAAGGACTCAGCCATCGCACGTTCGGTACCTACCGCTACGTAGGAGCGACGTCCCATATCTCCAGGAATAAGTACCGGCTGTCCAATTTCCCTGTAGCACTGCGGCACGTCTTTGTGTCCTGCAGGGAAGGCCCTAGTTGCACCCTTGCGGTGGACGCATAAAGTCATCTTAGTGCCGTTTACCACATGTTCTTCAATTTTGGCAATATTGTGGGCAACGTCGTACACCTGCCGTAGCCCCAACTCTTCCGGGCTTTTGCCAAAGACTTTAGCTAGCGACTCTCGTACCCAGTGGGTGATACATTGGCGGTTCGCCCAGGCATAGTTGGCAGCACATGCCATAGCAGCGAGGTAGTCTTTGCCCTCCGGAGATTCAATCGGTGCACAAGCGAGCTGCCTGTCGGGAAGACTGATGCCGTACCTTTTTACTGCCCCTTCCATGACCCTAAGATAATCGTCGCATACCTGATGTCCCAGGCCACGGGAACCTGTGTGGATAAGAATCAATACTTGACCTACATGATCGATGCCCATGACTTTCGCAGCTTTCTCGTCGTATATTTCTTTTACTACCTCTACCTCGAGGAAGTGATTACCTGAGCCCAGGGTCCCTGATTGTGGCGCACCTCTCTGTTTGGCTCTGGCACTGACCTTGTCCGGGTTAGCCCCCTTCAGCCGCCCTGTCTCCTCGGTGACCTCGAGGTCAGCTTCTGTACCAAAGCCACGCCTGACTGCCCAGTGGGCGCCATCGGTCAAGATTTCGTTCATCTCTTTTTCGGTCACCCTTATCTTCCCCTCTGAACCTACGCCTGATGGGATGTTGTGGAAAAGCTCGTTGACAAACTCTTTTATCTTGGGCCTAACTTCGTCTTCGCTTAGGTTGGTGCGCAGCAGCCTTACACCACAATTGATGTCGTAGCCCACACCGCCAGGCGAGACTACACCATCGGCGACTCTAGTGGCGGCGACACCGCCAATAGGGAAGCCGTAGCCCCAGTGGATATCAGGCATAGCCAGCGACCTGCCGACTATGCCGGGCAAAAAAGCGACATTGGCTACCTGCTCCAGCGACTGGTCCTCCTTAATTGCCTCCAGCATTTTTTCATCGGCATAGACCAGTCCGGGCACCCTCATGCCCTGTTTATATTCTTTGGGTATTTCCCAGCGAAAGTCGTCTATTTTCCTGATCTGTCCTTCCCACTTAGCCATTTTTCGTCACCTAGATGTCAAAAATTATGCGGGCCTTATAGAGGCCATCCTGTTTGCTTATTTGCAGCATGTGATATGTAGCTGCCTTTATTTCTCTTGTTATCTTGTGCCTCTGCGGATAGACTTTTTCACCAAAGCACCGTGCTTTCATGCTACTACCGGTAAACTCTTCAATCTTAAAACGCTTGAATGCCAGCCGTTCTACGTCGAAGATGTATATGAGTTCATTCAACCACTCTACCAGTAGACTCTCGGTGTCATCTGCTGATAGTTCAACAACATGTTCGATGTCTTCCTTCAAGTCGCTCACATCGACCATCAGGCTAAAAAGCCCGAGCGCAGCATTAGCAAAAAGTTCACTGATATCTGACCCGTAGGCGACAATGCCAATATCTGCAGTATGGTCAAAGACTTCAAAAGGCTTGTCCACAACCCCTCTTCATATCTAGACAGCAAACTCTATTATATAGGCCTTGCTTCGTGGAAGTCAAAAACCTGTTCCTGTGATAGAGTTCGGACAGGGGTTATACAGCGTTTATTTCGCTAGTGAACTGACAGTCTAGGTGTGAGATGTCTTATAATATATGCAATATACCAGGTGCCGGTGCGCCAAGCGTTTTCAGGACAGTCGGCAGGTGAACTTTTTTCAAGTGAAAGGAGGTACGGTCATGGATCTAAATCTGAGAGGGAAAGTGGCCATTGTTACCGGGGCGGGGCGAGCTATCGGTGAGGAAATAGCCAGGAGCCTGGCTCGGGAGGGAGCGAGGGTGGTGGTAAACGACCTCTTTGCTGAACGGGCGCAGAGGGTTGCAGAGGAGATAAACGCAGCTGGTGGCGAAGCTATGGGGATAAAGGCTGATGTGACCAACTGGGAGGAGGTCACCAAAATGGTGGAAGAAGTCGTGAAAAAATGGGGCAGGGTGGATATCCTGGTGAACAATGCCGGTGTACCGGCGCCAAGTGCTGAGGAAGATGCCATACCGGGACAGTATGCGACCTTTGCCGAGAGTGACCGTTCTCTGTGGGCCAAGTACATCGATGTCAATATCTATGGGACAATGAATTGCACCAAGGCGGTGATCAACCACATGGTCCAGCAAAAATACGGTAAGATAGTGAGCATCATTTCCGACGCTGGAAGAGTGGGTGAGCCAAGGTTGAGTGCCTATGCAGCAGGTAAGGCTGGCATACTGGGCTTCAGTAAGTCCCTGGCCAGAGAGGTCGCCCGTTACTGTATAAACGTGAATTGTATATCTCTGGGGGCAACACCACATCCGGGACAGGATGAAAGGACAAAGGCAAGGATGAAAGCTGCGGGGATGACCGACGAGCAGATAGAGCAGGCTCTCAAGGAGCGACGTGAGGCGGTGATGAGGAACTATCCGCTGGCACGAGGTCTGGGGCGGTTGGGACTGCCATCGGACGCGGCTAATGCAGTTCTTTTCTTCGTCTCCGACGCGGCGGCGTGGATAACAGGACAGGTGCTTAGCGTCAACGGTGGTTTTTCGATGGTGGGATAAGTAAGACGGGGTGAAATTAGTTGTGAAAGGAGATGCTGGAATGGAGTACGAGACTATTATTTATCACAAAGATGACGGCATCGTCACGGTGACACTTAACCGCCCGGAGCGCCTTAATGCTATAAATGCAAAGATGAGTTCTGAACTTGAGTACTTAGTGGACGAACTTGCAGATGATGATGAGGTAAGGGTGGTCATTGTGACCGGTGCTGGGAGGGGCTTTTGTGCCGGGGCTGATATCAAGGAGATGGCTGATGCCAGTGCCCAGCAAAGTTCTCAACGGAGCAGACGTCGCCGCTACCGCTTTTTCAATAAACTTGAGGACTTGTGGAAGCCGGTGATCGCAGCGATAAACGGACCGTGCAACGGAGGTGGGCTGGAGATAGCACTGTGCTGTGACTTCCGCATTGCTTCGGAGTTAGCCAGTTTTGGGTTGGGAGAGGTGAAGCTGGGCATCATCCCTGCTGCCGGCGCCACAGCGCGTTTGCCACGGTTAATAGGTCCAGCTCGGGCGAAGGAATTTCTCTACTTCGGCAATGTCATAGATGCTAGACGAGCGTATGAGGTTGGGTTGGTGAGTAAGGTGGTGCCCGCGGAAGAGTTGATGGCCGAAGCTACGAGGTGGGCCAGTGAGCTTGCTGAAAGGCCCCCTTTGTCGTTGAGAATGCTCAAATACTGCGTAAATGTTGGTATGCAGATGGACCTTTTGAGTGCACTGGACTATGAGAGCAAATGTGCTGAAATTTTACGTAATACCGAGGACTATAAGGAAGGGACGAGGGCGTTTGTAGAAAAGCGTAAGCCTGTTTTTAAGGGCAGGTGAGAGCTGGGCCGGGCTGTTTTACTTTTCTCTGACCAGCACGTGTACCGTGCTCACACCTCCGAAGCCAGCACACTCGGTGACACCTACCCTCGGGTTTCCAGGCACTTGTCTTTCTCTGGCTTCACCTCTGAGGTGTAGCGTTATCTCTGCTATCTGTCTGGCGCCAGTAGCACCAAGGGGATGCCCCTGTGCCTGGAGTCCGCCGCTGGGGTTCACAGGTATGGCGCCGGTGATCTCGGTCTTGCCTTCAATAGTGTATTTCCAGCCTTCGCCTTCGGGGCAGAGCCCCAGTGCTTCGATCTGCACGATCTCGCCTATGGTGGCGGCGTCGTGGACTTCTGCAAGGTCCACGTCCTCAGGGCCTACCCCAGCCTGTTCATAGGCCTCTTCAGCAGCCCTGACGGTGTTTTGCGGTATACACTTTTTACGGTCTGAGTACTTCTGTATGTGCAGGGCCGACCCGGCTATCCGCACCAGCGGCTTGCTGGTATATTTAGAAGCTATGTCCGCGGCACAAAGGACGAGCGCAGCTGCGCCATCGCTTGTCGGGCAGCACTGATAAAGGGTGAGCGGGTCAGCGATCATCCTGGAGTTAAGCACTTCTTCGAGGGTGAACACCTTTTTATACTGGGCATAGGGGTTGATGGTGCCATTTCTGTGGTTCTTTACTGACACCTGGGCGATTGCCTCTATAGTGGCCCCATATTCCATCATATATCGCCGTGCCATAAAAGCATACAGCCCCATCATCACGCCCGTGCCGAGATAGCGCTCCGGTGAATATCTGAGGGGTGAAGTTAATGGACCACGCGGCATCTTCTCGGCACCAGCGACTAGGATGATATCGTACAGTCCCGTGCCGATCAGCCGCCAGGCTAGCCAGACAGCTGTGCTACTGGAGGAACAGGCGTTTTCTATATTTCCTATCATCGGTATTCCGTGGCTACCGAACTCGCTGAAAACGAGAAGCCCTGCGGACGAAGCCTGTTCTCTAACGTGAGAATACATCGCAACTTCGATGTCACGCCATTTGATGCCAGCATCCTCGATAGCTTTACTAACGGCTTCCTTAGCCAGGTCTATATAGGTCTTTTCGGGTGGGAATCTGCCAAAAGGAAGAAGTCCGACTCCCAGGACCACAACATCTCTCATTTTCACTTTTTTCGCCATTTTTTCCTCTTCATGCTCAGAGATATTTTTTGTACTCGCAAGCTGTGATGGCTAGCTTCTGAAGTCAGGCCAATAGCCTGGCAACGTAAATCATTATGCTATCGCCCTCTTCAGTCTTATCGGCCTCTCTTATCTCAATTTCGACAGGTATCCCTACTTTTATTTGGGTCCTGACTAAATCAACGTCTACGAGCTGGGTGGTAGTCGTGGCACCGCCAGGAAACTCTACCTCAACGAGTGCATAGGGGACGGGGCCTTTCCAGTCCTGGTGAGGGGGTATGTGCAGAATGGTGAAGTTCCTGATTTTACCCTGCTTACCGGGATTGACCTGCTTGTAGTCCGGGCTGGAACAGTTGGGGCATAAAGGGTGCATACCAAAGATGATCTCGCCACAGCTTTTGCAATGCATACCCAGAAGCTCAAAGTCGCCTGATGGCAGGACTTTGAGTTCGCTTTCCTTAAAGGACTTCATCACTACTTTGCTACCTCCGGAGCCTAGGCTTTGTATCTTTTATTTCCGATTGCAGGCTCTCGTCTTAATGCCGTGCTGTCGTGTAGTGGTTTGCAACCGGAAAAGGTGCTTTAATGTATAAAGTGTATCAGGACAATCTGGAAGGGTCAAACCATGCCAGGGTTCAGTCGGTAAATATGTGACGGGTTAATGCTTAGTCCTGGGATTTTAACGAATTTATGTGCGAGGTGGCGGGATCGGTGTTGACAGTGTAACAATTGCCAGTTCCATCGAGAATTTGATGAACTTAGCCGTACGTTCTATACTTAGGTTGATGGCTGTGCTGAGCGGTGAGAAGATCCTGATTGTGGAAGATGACCGTAACCTGTTAAATACCCTGCAATACAACCTCCGTAAAGAGGGCTACGAAGTCATCACGGCTATTGATGGCGCTGAGGCTCTTGAGATAGCCCGCCGAGATAAGCCAGACCTCATTATCCTCGATATAATGCTGCCAAAGATAAATGGCTTTGAGGTATGCCGGATTTTACGTAAAGAAATGACAGTCCCAATACTGATGCTCACCGCGAGAGCAGAAGAGACCGATAAGATAGTCGGTCTGGAGATTGGCGCTGACGACTATATGACAAAGCCATTCAGTTTAAGGGAGCTGATCGCCCGTGTGAGGGCTATTTTGCGCCGTGTCAAAATAGCAGAACAGCCACCTGAGGGCCCAGTACTAAAAGTCGGCGATATCGAACTCGATGTTGCTCGTCACAAAGTCACAGTTTCCGGAGAAATAGTAGAGCTTACGCCGAAGGAATTTGACCTACTCGCCTTTTTAGCAAAAAACAAGGGACTGGTGTTCAGCCGTGACCAGCTTCTTGAAAAGGTGTGGGGCTATGACTTTGCCGGCGGTACGCGCACGGTTGATGTGCATATCCGTTGGCTCAGGCAAAAAATAGAGCCTGAACCAACGCGGCCAAGATACCTAATCACCGTTCGCGGTGCCGGGTATAAACTGGAGAGCTAAAGATTGTACAGTTTCCAATGGCGTATCGTTATACCGTTCATCCTGCTTCTTGTTATCATCATGCTCGTGCTTGGGGCTTACCTTACGAATTCGATCAGAAATTCCCAGCTTGACAATCTACGCTTCCATCTTGAGCAGGAAGCAAAGATTATAGCAGAGGCGATTGTGCCATCTTTACAAGGGCAGGGCTATTTCCCTGATGACTTTGCCAAAGCACTGGCAAAGAAAATGGACAGTCGCATCACGATTATCGCCCCAGACGGTACAGTCCTAGGCGATTCTGTTGAGGACCCTGCGAGGATGGAGAACCATGCTACACGTCCTGAAATTAGAGATGCTTTAGTCTATGGTGTTGGCGAGAGTACCCGTTATAGCACGACGCTTAAACAGGAGATGATGCATGTGGCGGTACCTGTTTATGAGCAGGGTAAATTATTAGGGGTGGTCAGGACAGCGCTACCTCTGGCCACTGTAGAGAAGTCCATTGGCCGCGTAACTTTGATAATCATTGTGGCAACAGGTTTAATAACCGTGCTGGCAGTTGTAGCCGCCTGGCTGATTGCCCGGACGATGACACGTCCTGTCCACGAGCTGACTGAAGCGGCGCAAAAAATTTCTGCCGGGGAGCTGGAACAGAAGATAACCGTAAGCACCAAAGACGAGATCGGGCGGCTAGCCCGCGCTTTTAATGACATGTCTTTGAAGCTGAAAGCTATGATGGACAGTGTCTCCGCTGAGAGAAATAAACTTGCAAACATTCTTGCCAGTATGGCTGATGGTGTCATTATGACTGATGTCGAAGGGAGCGTGGTTTTGAGTAATGAAATGGCGGGCAGACTTTTAGGGTTCAAGGACGCAGAACCCTCGTGCAAACACCTCATCGAATTGGTCCATGACTATGAGGTCTACGACATCTTCAAGCTATGCCTTGAGACAAGCACGGAACAGACGGTCCAATTCGAGTCCAGCCTTACCAAAAAATTCCTGCGGGCCATCGCTTTGCCGCTCAAGAGCCAGCGCCATTTAGGTGGGGTCTTAATTCTTTTCCAGGACCTCACGGAGCTGCGTAACTTGCAGACAATGCGGCGAGAACTGGTAGGTAATATTTCCCATGAGCTGCGGACGCCGCTGGCTAGCATTAAGGCAATGGTGGAGACTCTGCAAGATGGTGCAATTGATGACAAAAAGGTGGCCCTCGATTTTTTGACCCGTATAGAGGACGAGGTTGACCGTCTAACTCAGATGGTCGCCGAACTAACCCAACTTTCACGCATCGAGGCTGGACAGGCAGCGCTGAAGATTGAGCCGGTTGATATTAACAGTCTTGTAGATGAGGTGCTGATGGGACTGGCACCCTTGGCGGAGAGACAAAGGATAGCTGTTTTGAAACAGCTTTCTCCGGACATGCCGTCAGTCCCGGCGGATAGAGAAAGAATCCGGCAGACCATCATCAACTTGGTCCATAACGCCATCAAATTCAATAGACCAAACGGTGAGGTGGTCGTTTCCACATCGTATGACGATAGCTTTGTCTTAGTGAAGGTGAGCGATACCGGCATTGGCATCTCTCAGCAAGACTTACCCCACATCTTTGAGCGCTTTTACAAAGCGGATAAGGCCCGCTCCGGAGGTGGTAGTGGACTGGGGCTGGCGATTGCCAAACACACCATTCAGGCCCATGGTGGTGAAATCTGGACAGAGAGTGAAGAAGGAAAGGGCTCGACCTTTATTTTCCGTCTTCCACGCAAATAATCGTCCTAAGCACCAGAATTTAACACGATTTTAACATTCCCTTAAACTACCTTTAAACTCCTATACTTAAAATGGGGTTGTAGAAAAAACTAGGCACCACTAAACTAAAAGGAGGGTGAATGTCAAAATTGTCAAAATCTAAATGGGTGGTTATACCACTGGCGCTTGCCGTTGCTCTTGCCATTGCTGGTTGCAGTAGTAATGCACCAGTGGCGGATTCTAGCAGCCTTTCAGGCTCAATCAAGATTATCGGTTCCAACACAGTCACCCCTTTAAGTTCGATATGGGCGGAGAATTTTATGAAGGCCCATCCCAACGTGAGCATCTCAGTGAGCGGTCCTGGCTCTGGAGTCGGCATCGCCGCCCTCATCGATGGTACCACTGATATCTGTCAGGCTTCTCGACTCATCACCGCCAAAGAAATAGAAAAGGCAAAGGCGAATGGTGTTGCTCCCTATGAAATTACAGTGGCTTCAGATGGCCTTGCAGTCGTCGTTAATCCGGCGAATCCGGTCACAGAATTGACCATAGAACAACTTTCGGCGATCTATACCAACAAGATAACTAACTGGAGAGAAGTTGGCGGTAACGATGCCCCGATAGTGGCCATAGCCAGGGACACTAATTCCGGCACTCATGTATTCTTCAAGGAACATGTTGTTCAGATGGCAGGCCTGCCCACTGCCGACAAGACATTGGAATACGGTGATAAGGTGTTGATGCTACCTTCGACAGAGGGAGGGGTGTCCCAGGTAGCGCGCAATCCTAACGCCATCTTTTACGCCGGCCTGGGCTATGTTAACGATAAGGTGAAGACAATCGCTGTGAAAAAGACTGCGGCTGACCCGGCAGTGAAACCCAGTGTGGCTACTGTGTTAGACGGCACATACCACATTTCCCGCCCGTTGGTCTATTACACCAACGGCGTACCAACAGGGGTTATCAAGGCCTATATTGACTATTGTCTATCGAAGGAGGGACAGAAGGTCGTACTGGAAGCTGGGTTTGTACCGCTAGTTAAAAAGAGATAATTAGCGAGGAGGAACTGATAGCACTGCAGGGGAAAATCCCTACGGTCGCCGCCTCAGTTCTAGCGTCGGGACTGAGGCGGCGGCTACGACTTGGCGAAAGGATTATCGAGGGCTGGATATTCCTTACAGGGCTGTTGGCGATAGTGGTCCTGCTGGGAATTATCTTTATCCTGCTCAAGGAGGGTTTGCCTATTTTTGCTTATACCAGTCCTTGGAAATTTTTGTTCGGCACCCGCTGGTATCCCGTTTCAGACCCGCCTACCTTTGGTATCGCTCCGTTCTTTGTGTCTACATTGATGATCACTCTTATTTCTACAGCGGTGGCGGTGCCGATAGGAGTTGCCTCTGCCGCCTATCTAGCTGAAGTTGCGCCCAAGAAGATAACGGAAGCAGTCAAGCCGATCATCGAAATCCTGGCTGGTATCCCCTCGGTGATGATGGGGTTCGTGGGGCTTACCCTTTTATCGCCTTTAGTGCAAAGCGCCTTTAACCTGAATACCGGCCTTTGTGGTCTCACAGCCGCCATTATGCTTTCGCTGATGAGTCTGCCGATCATAGTCAGCGTTTCTGAGGACGCATTGCATGCTGTGCCCGTGGAGTTTAAAGAAGCCTCCTATGCGCTCGGTGCCACCAGATGGGAGACCGTCTGGCATGTCTGTATCCCTTCTGCGCTTTCAGGGATTGCTGCTGCTATTATGCTGGGGGTGGGCCGTGCCATAGGCGAGACGATGACGGTGCTAATGGTAGCCGGAGGTGCTTTAGCCGTACCGGTCTCTCTGACCGATCCTATGACTACCATGACGGCTGCTATCGCTTCCGGCATTGGCAACGCGGTCCGCGGTGGCCTGCAGTACCAAGCCCTTTTTGCTGTTGGGCTGATCCTTTTCACCCTCACTTTGATGGTGAATATTGCTGCCGAAAAGGTGCTGGAACGGCAGAAAAGGAAGTTCGCGAGGTAGCTTCAGTGGCGA
The DNA here is from genome assembly GCA_036821185.1 of Chloroflexota bacterium. Lineage (GTDB taxonomy): Bacteria > Chloroflexota > Dehalococcoidia > GIF9 > UBA5629 > CALJTV01. The sequence continues at coordinate 30,779 of DAISKD010000006.1, forward strand.
GCCTGATTTTAGACTCACGCAGAATAACCCAGCGTACGGCTTTTATCTTTTTGGGCATAGCCACAGCTATAACCGTTTCATCAGTTTTGTTCATCATCGTATATACAATTGTCAAGGGCAGTGGTGCTCTGAGCTGGGAGCTCCTGTCACAATTTCCTTCAAAGGCAGGCCGGGAGGGTGGTATCTTACCCACCATCGTCGGCACTTTTTATCTCATGCTTGGTACTCTCCTTTTTGCTTTGCCTGTAGGAGTGATGGCGGGCATCTATCTTACAGAGTACGCCCGGGACAACTGGCTGACGAGGCTTATCAACCTTTCCATTGCTAATTTAGCTGGTGTTCCCAGCATAGTTTTTGGGCTTTTCGGGCTAGGCGTTTTTGTTCTAGCCTTTAAGTTCGGATTGTCACTGTTAGCTGCCAGCCTTACTTTAGCCTGTCAGGGGCTGGCGATGGTGATTACCACTTCGAGGGAAGCGATACTGGCGGTACCGCGTGAATATCGCGAGGGCAGTCTTGCCATCGGGGTGACAAAGTGGCAGACGGTGAGGCATATTGTGCTACCGCAGGCCTCTCCGGGCATTATTACCGGTGCTGTCCTTGCCATCAGCCGTGCTGCCGGGGAGACCGCCCCTATATTATTAACAGGGGCTGCTTTTCTATTGCCGGCGTTGCCCAAGTCTCCCCTCGACCAGTTTATGGCGTTACCTTATCATCTCTACACCGTTGCTGCCCATGTCCCTGATATGCCCAAGGAGACCATGTGGGGTATAGCTCTCGTTCTGCTTATTGTGGTACTTTCATTTGATATGTTGGCGGCTACCATCAGAATGAAAACAAGGCAGAGGAGATGACTATGGGTATCAATCTTGATGTGCCGGATATTTCAGCGAGACCTGTTCAACGGTGTTCCACAAAGATAAAGGCTGAGAAGGCCAACCTATTTTATGGCACCTTCCAGGCATTACGGGACATCACCCTGGATATACCTTCCTGTGCAATTACCGCTATCATCGGTCCTTCTGGTTGTGGTAAGTCCTCGCTGTTGCGTATATTTAACCGTATGAACGACCTCATACCGGGGGCGAGGGTGGAGGGGAATGTAGAGCTCGACGGGATCCCCATTTATGATGCGAAAATTGATGTGGCAGATTTAAGGAAAAGGGTAGGCATGGTCTTTCAGAAGCCCAATCCTTTCCCCATGTCGGTCTTTGAAAATGTGGCTTATGGACCCAGGCGCCATGGTATCAAGAATCGCGGCCAGCTTGAGGAGATTGTTGAGAAAAGTCTACGCCATGCGGCGCTCTGGGAAGAAGTCAAGGACAAGCTGGGGCAGTCAGCTCTGGCTCTTTCTGGAGGCCAACAGCAACGTCTCTGCATTGCCCGGGTGCTGGCGGTGGAGCCTGAGGTAATCTTGATGGACGAGCCGTGCAGTGCTCTTGACCCGGTGGCCACGCTTAAAATAGAAGACCTGATGCGCGATTTGTCTCAGGATTACACCATTATTATCGTCACTCATAACATGCAGCAGGCAGCAAGGGTATCGGACATGACCGCTTTCATTATGATGGAGCCGGACAGAGCAGGGGTGCTTGTTGAATACGGACCAACAGCACAGATTTTTACCAATCCCAAAGATAAGCGTACTGAAGACTACATCACCGGGCGCTTCGGATGATTTCAAGGAGGTGGGCATGGAAATAAGGACAGAGTTTCACAAAAAGCTCAGGCAGATCCAGGATGAAATGTTGGCGATGGGCAGCATGGTGAGCAAGGCCACTCTCCGCTCCATCGATGCCCTCAAAAATCGGGACATGGAGCTTGCCTGGCAGATTATAGCGGATGACAAGAAGATAAACCAGAAGCGGTTTGAAATTGAAGAAAAGTGCGTTGAACTCATCGCTACCCAGCAACCCATGGCCGGGGACCTGCGCACACTTGTGGCGGTACTAAACATCGTAACCGAGCTGGAGCGCATCGGCGACCATGCCGAAGGCATTGCCAGAATTACCGTAATGATAGGTGATGAACCACCGTTAAAGCCGCTGATCGATATCCCCAGGATGGCGGAGCAGACGGTGGACATGCTACGCCGTAGCTTGGACGCTTTCATCAACCGTGATGCTGAAGCTGCAAGAAAGATTGCCGCTGAAGATGACTTAGTGGACAACCTATATGACCAGGTGTTTCGTGAACTGCTCACCTTTATGTTAGAAGACCCTAAGACGATTACCCGGGCGACCCGCCTTATCTGGGTAGCCCACAACCTTGAGCGCAGTGCTGATAGGGTGACCAATATCTGTGAGCGTGCAGTCTTTGTGGTAACAGGCAAGATGGAAGAGATAGGGGCGTCAAAGTATTGAAGGCGCCTGTTGCCTGCGGGTGAGCGATAAGGAAGTCTGTTGTGGTCTACGACCAACTTGAATAGCCGGTTATTACTCTCCGTTTAGAGGAACGGCGGAGCGGACTTAAAGTAATCGCTCTTAGGCTTTTATAAGGGAGGGCAGGACTAATTTTGGATAGTCTAGCAATTTATTTTCTGTGTATATGGTGAGACTTTAGGAGGGAGTGGACTACAACTCACCGTTCATTTGACCCCACCTCAAGTCGAAGGCTTGAGGTCTGCTACCTTAAGTGGAGCTGAGGGGAGTCGAACCCCTGACCTCCTCCGTGCAAGGGAGGCGCTCTCCCAATTGAGCTACAGCCCCAGTATAGAATTCATTATACTGGTAATGCCAGCTGGTCAACAACCCCAGTACTTGTTGGGCTCGAGGACATCCATAGGGCTGGGGAGGTTGGGCAGTGCTCCTGGTACCGACGCTTTGCCAGAGTCAGGTCTCGCGTGGAGTAGCAGTAGACACAGCCGTGAAGACAGGTGTCATTGACGCCGATGTCTTTGCTTACCGTGCACAAGCAGTGCTGGCGCTGTGTAGGGTCTTTGCTGTATTTGATGTCTAGCGACCAGAGCTGACGGATTAGTCCGTCATCAATGCATTTCCCTGCCGGTATCCCGGCTGCCCGAATCGCTGGGCCAGCGGCGCAGGTGAATATCTCTAAACTATTGTCCGCGGCGATTGTCGCAAGCTCTTTAAGAAGGCCTAAATTGGTCTGGCATGCGGTATCTCTGTTGAACTTGAAGTTTGTCTCTGTTTCCAATCGGGCGAGCCTGCGCTCGGTCTTGCGATAGAGACAGACAAGACTGACCATAACACGCCCGGTAGCCCCATTCAGCTCCCTTGCCAACCTGGAAAACCTTTCGAGGTGGTAAGCAGGTGTGGTCACGTTGGAAACGATGATGGGGTCATAGCGCCAGACCATCCGCCGTGAGCCGATACGCTGGCTTAGTTTCTGGAAAGTCTGCAGTCTTTTCCTTGTCGGAGGTAAATTGGGCTCGAGCGCGTGCGGATAGTCGTTCAAGGTAAATTGAAAGTAATAGCGGAACCCCAAGTCGTCGATTTCGTCGAGATGAGGCAGCAGCGGTGAGGGGTCTTTCGACCAGAAGACTATGGCATCAACGTCCCTGGGAAGGAGCGAAACACGGTACAGCCGTTTCGGATTTATCGGATTGGGGACAAGACACCACCCGGCTCTAAGTCTGTTGATCAGCCATTTGACATAAAATGCAGGGATGTCTGTCCTTCGGCTGGCTGAAATGATCATGCCTGTGTTGTCAAAAAATTCATGATTTTCCGCTAAAAGTATATACTATCTGGAGCCGCCTTTTCATTTTATCTGCTTTCTCGATTATAATTGTTGCCATCTGGTCATATTCCAAAGCACGGAAGGAGAGGAATTTCGATGTCAAACACTGTTTATCAGAGACTAGCCGACGCGCTGAACGCACGTGGTGCCGCATATCCCTCTGTGCCCTGCCCGGAGTTTTATGCCCTGGTGGAAGAGCTGTTTGCACCGGAGGAGGCTGAGATTGCCTGTCGCATGCCTGATGGTCTATCGACCATCGATGACCTGGCAGGGCGGATACCGGATATGGACAAGGGGTGCCTGGAAAAAAGTCTCGAGAGTATGGCGCAAAAGGGCATTGTAAGGGTGAAGGAAATTGATGGCAGGAAGTATTACGAACTGTTACCCTGGGTGCCAGGCACCATTGAATTGCAGTTTATGAGGGGGCGAGATGATGAGCATACAAGAAGGCTGGCGCAGCTATTAAGGGACTATAGCAGGGCGTTGAGGAACTTAGCCCCTTCTGCGGCTCAAACCACTGAGGTTACAGCACCTGTTACCAGGACTATTCTTGTAAGGAGGGAGGTACGCCACCTTAGCACCATTTTGCCTTACGAGGAGGTATTGAAACTTATAGAGAACACCGAGTACATAACTGCAGGGACATGTGTCTGCCGCCATCAGGGCGACCTGCTGGGCAGGCCCTGCGACAAGCCTAAAGAGGACATGTGCATGGTGTTTGGCGAGTCTGCCAAGTTCGTCGCCAAGTATGGATTTGCCCGTCCTGTTTCGAAGACGGAGGCTCGCCGCGCTATAGAGAAGGCAGAAGAAGCAGGGCTGGTGCACTCCTATGCCAATACCGAGGACAGTGCTATAAACCTTCTGTGTAACTGCTGTGGTTGCCATTGCTTTATACTAAGACCTCTGTTACGGCACCCTTCGCCCGCGCAGGGCGTAATCGCTGAGTGGGTCTCGGTTATCGACGATGAGGAATGCACCGGGTGTGGTGCCTGTGTGGACCGGTGCTGGATGAAGGCGTTGCGCCTTGAAGGTGATCGTGTAATAAGCACCATCGACCGTTGCATTGGCTGCGGTGTGTGTCGTTATGTCTGTCCGACTGACGCAATCAAGTTAGAGCGGCGGGAAACAGTTCGAAGCTAGCGGATCGGTCGAGCCAACGCGAGGCTTGTTTTGCAAGTTGTATTTCCCCGAGCGGGTGCATTTAGGAGTGTGTTCCTGCATAGGGACAAACGCTCTCGAAGGTGAAATCTGCTAAAATATTAACCTAGTAGTTGGCCTTTTTTGTTTTTAAGCCTGATCCAGCTATATAGATATGGATTGTGGGGAGACTGCCATTTGTTTGTGGGCATAGCTCCTGGTGGGGTCAGAGGGTTGAGATTTTTTCAGTCATTATGCCAAAGGTAAAGCCATTGCTATTTCGCCTTGGCGGAATATTGGGGACGCATGACTGGAACGAAGAGCGATGAGCGGGCGGAATTTCATTAGCGATGAAATTTTATACGCCGTGTCTAAACCGGCACGATATGTCGGCGGTGAGTGGAACAGCGTAGTCAAGCAGTGGGACAAGGTGCCGATAAAGATAGCACTGGCCTTCCCCGACGTTTATGAGGTCGGCATGTCGAATCTGGCACTGCCTATTCTTTACAAAATACTGAATGAACAACCTGATGTCCTTGCCGAGCGCGTTTTTGCGCCGTGGCTGGACATGGAAGCCAAAATGAGGGAGCACCACATATCTTTGTTCAGCTTAGAGAACAAGTACCCCCTCAAGGAATTTGACATAATCGGTTTCTCTCTGGGCTACGAGCTGACATATACCAATGTGCTTAATATGCTGGATCTTGCAGGCATACCTGTGAGGAGCGGCGAGCGAGACGATTCCCACCCGTTAGTGATAGCTGGCGGTAGCTGCGTGTTCAACCCCGAGCCAATGGCAGACTTTATCGACCTGTTTGTCATTGGTGAGGCCGAGGAGGTGATTTTAAGGTTTCTGGACGTTTATCGCGCTTATCGAGGCAACAAGAAGCAGTTGTTGAGAGAGATAGCCAAGTTGCCAGGAATATATGTGCCCAGTTTTTACCGCGTAGCTTACGACAAGGATGGTGCGGTGGCTGCATTCGAGCCTCTGGTGTCCGAGGCGAGACTGCCCATTGAGCGCCAGGTAGTTGCTAAGCTTCCCTATCCTGTGACCAGACCGGTGGTGCCCTATATCAAGATAGTACATGACCGGGGGGCAGTGGAGATACAACGGGGTTGCTCCCGGGGGTGCCGTTTTTGTCAGGCCGGGGTGATATATCGTCCCAGCCGCGAGTTGCCAGAGCAGGAAGTGATCGATGCCGTGGACAAGATAATTGGTAACTGCGGCTACAACGAGGTGACGCTGGTCTCTCTGAGCAGCAGCGATTACCGGGGTATAAGCGGGCTGGTGAATTCATTAGCGCGGCGATACTCGAAGGATACGCTCACTATCTCCTTGCCTAGCCTGAGACTCGATGCTTCGGCTATTGGGCTAATAGAAGCTTTGCCTAGGAAACATAAGACCACAATCACCTTTGCCCCCGAAGCTGGTACGGAGAGGTTGCGACGGGTGATAAATAAGGGTATATCAGAGGAGGGGATAATGGGGGCACTGGCTGTCGCATTTGAGAGAGAATGGCTCAATGTAAAGCTGTATTTTATGCTCGGACTACCTACCGAGACTATGGATGATGTTAAGGGTATAGTGGACTTAGCACAGAAAGCTATGAATATGGGAAGGAAGCTGCGGGGTAAGAATCCGGCGCTCCGCATCAGCGTAGCTGCCTTTGTACCTAAGGCACATACACCTTGCCAGTGGGTAGCCCAGGACACTATGGAGCAATTGGCTACCAAACATAGCTTGGTGAAGCATGGTGTGCAGCGCGCTGGTGTGCAGTTCTCGTGGCAAGATGTCAGGATGAGCTTGCTTGAAGCGGTATTTTCCCGCGGTGACAGGCGGCTTAGCGATGTTATCTATCGAGCATGGCAACTTGGTTGTAAGTTTGATGCCTGGCAAGAATGCTTTAACTATCAAGCGTGGTTGCGTGCTTTCGAGGAGAGTAGCCTCGCTATCGCTGCCTATGCTAATAGGGAACGCTCTCTGGACGAAGTGCTACCGTGGCAGCATATAGATACAGGGGTCACTATGTCGTTTTTAAAGAGCGAGTATGATAATATGTGGCAGGAAAGGGCGACGCCTGACTGCCGTTATGCCGGGTGTAATACCTGTGGGCTGCACCGCTGGCACCCGGATTGTAGTAAGAAGGCTCAACGCTGATATGGAAATAGCGGATATGTAGTATAATTTACACTTGTGGAGGGGAACATGGAAGGCGTATCTTTACCATCTGAGGCAGTATACTGGCCATTTAAGAAGTACCTTGAGATGTACCGGAGGTCAATAGACGATCCGGAGCATTTCTGGGCAGAGGAAGCAAGGAAACTGGACTGGTTTAAGACGTGGGACACTGTCCTGGAGTGGGACCCACCTTATGCGCGCTGGTTTGTCGGCGGCAAGATTAATGCCTGTTACCAGTGTGTTGACAGACATGTGAAAACGTGGCGCCGTAGTAAGGTAGCTATATACTGGGAGGGGGAGCTAGGGGACAGCCAGGTCCTTAGCTATTCTACTCTGTACCGCTGGGTGAACAAGTTTGCTTCGGTGCTGAAGAATCTAGGTGTGAACAAAGGTGATAGGGTGGTCCTCTATTTACCCATGGTGCCGGAGCTACCCATATTCATGCTGGCCTGTGCGCGGATAGGGGCTGTCCATACTGTTGTCTTTTCTGGGTTCAGTGCCCAGGCGCTGGCAGACAGGATTAATGACACTCAGGCTAAGGTCTTAGTAACCGCTGATGCCGGTTTTAGGCGGGGTAAATACCTGGAGCTGAAAAACATAAGCGATGAGGCCTTGAATCTGGCACCTTCTATTGAAAAGGTTGTGGTGACCAGTCGGGGTGGTATACCTGTAAATATGAAACCGGGGCGTGACTTCTGGCTGCACGAACTGCTGGATGATGCAGTCTCATATGTACCGGCTGAACCTGTTGAGGCTACACATCCTCTCTATATACTTTACACTTCCGGTACCACGGGGAAGCCGAAGGGTATTGTACACAGCACCGGCGGTTACCTTGTGTTCACAAATTCCGGTTACAAGTGGGTATTCAACGTAAAGGAGGAGTCTGTCTACTGGTGCACCGCTGATGTTGGCTGGGTGACCGGGCATAGCTCCGTGGTCTATGGCCCTTTAAGCCATGGTGCCGCGATAGTACTTTATGAGGGAGCACCAGACTATCCTTCCGTTGACAGGTGGTGGGATATTGTAGAGAAGTACGGGGTCACCATTTTTTATACTTCGCCTACTGGTATCAGAATGCTGATGCGATATGGTGAGGATGTAGTTAAGAGACATGACCTTAGCAGTCTTGAACTGCTGGGTAGTGTGGGTGAGGCTATCAACCCTGAAGCATGGCACTGGTACTACCGTGTGGTCGGTGGTGAGAGGTGTCCCATAGTGGACACCTGGTGGCAAACGGAGACCGGCGGCACAATGATATCGCCGACTCCCGGCATAGAGCTTGTGCCGCTGAAGCCGGGCTCGGCGACCCTTCCGCTACCTGGAGTGGATGCTGATATAGTTGACGAAGGCGGCAGGTCTGTCCCCGCTGGAGAAAAGGGATATTTAGTGATAAAGTCCCCCTGGCCCGGCATGCTCATGGGCATCCATGGTGACCCTCAAAGATACAAAGACACCTATTGGTCGAAGTTCCCGGGCATGTTCTATACGGGCGATTATGCTATCAGGGACAAGGATGGCTACTTCTGGCTATTAGGTAGAGCCGACGAAGTGCTTAAGATAGCTGGGCACAGGATTGGCACCATAGAAATAGAAGATGCAGCGGTATCGCACGAGGCTGTGGTCGAGGCGGCAGTTACCAGTCGTCCAGACCCTATAAAAGGGGAGGGCATTGTTATCTTTGTCACACTGAGGCAAGGTTTTGAGCCATCGCCGGAGCTGAAAGATAAGCTGAAGCAGCATATACGCTCAACCCTTGGTCCTGTGGTTACCCCAGATGAAATTTATTTTGTCAGCAAGTTACCCAAGACCAGAAGCGGCAAAATTATGAGGCGCGTCCTCAAGGCGGTTGCCAGCGGTGCTAGCATTGGCGACCTGACCACTTTGGAGGATGAGGCATCTGTCGATGAGGTGAAAAAAGCTTTTGAAGAGCTTCAGAAAAAGTTCTAAGATACAGGAGCTGCGCTCCGGTGCTTTGGTTGCCTGTGTGCTCGTGGAAAACTTGTGAGCGGTGGGCTTTGCTGTACCGGCGTGGTTTCAACTTTTATATAACAGGCCTGTTTTGACTTTATTGACACAAACGGTTAAACTTTGTGTTTGTTTCGACGCACTTGATACCGCAAGTGTGATATTTGCTAAGACAAACTTTTGAGATATTAGTGAGAACGAGGGTTGAGCTATGAAACCGCTTGAATTAAAGGTGTCAAGAAGGGAAGTGATTGGCAAAAAGGTGCGCTTCTTACGGCGGGAGGGCATCATACCCGGCAATATCTACGGTCGCGGATTTGAGTCAGTGCCGGTACAGGTTGACGCCAAAGCGTTTAAGCAATTGCTTTCGCGTGCTGGCATGACGGACCTTGTCCTTTTAAAATTAGACAATTCGGATGAGCCATTGAGGGCCCTGATTCGCGATGTACAGCGTAATCCCATTACGGACGAGCTGCTGCATGTGGAGTTCTATCAGGTCAGGGCGACAGACAGGATCAAGGCCGAGGTGACTCTCGAATTTATTGGCGAAGCACCGGTGCTGAGCAAAGTGAAGGGTAGCACCTTACTTCACCTGGTGGACTCATTGCAAATCGAGGCTTTGCCAGATAACTTGCCTCACAGTCTTCAGGTTGACTTATCGGTTCTTGAAGACGTTGACCAGTCGATCTGTGTCCGGGATATACGGGTGGGGGAGGGAGTCACCATGCTCAACGATCCTGACCAGGTGGTGGTCAAGGTGGTCGAGGCTGCCAGGGTAGTGGAGGAAGTCCCGGTTTCTGTTGCGGAAGAGGCAGTGCCGGCTGAGGAGGAAGTAGAGGAGGGTGAGGAAGAAGCAAGCGATAAGGATTGACACCTTAAGGTCTGGTGTGTTAACTTTTGAACAAGGGCAGCGTAGCTCAGCGGAAGAGCAGGGGACTCATAAGCCCTTGGTCGCTGGTTCAAATCCAGCCGCTGCCATTTTGTATCTACGGATACCGATCTTGGTCGGCATTCCTTGGGCGAGGGTTGAAAGTAGGCGAAGCGAATTTGGGTAGAAGCATTCAGAAAGACCTGTCGCAGCGTTAATTTAAATTTGGTTGAGGGGCTGCTTTTGCTATTTGGCTTCCTTCGTCTTCTCTATCTCGGGCCTTAGGCTTTGTTTTCATCAAGGGCGCGGTAAAAAGCTTTCCAGAAAGGGTCAACAATGGGATGCTCCAGTTTTCTCTCTATCCCGTTTTCTACCACAATCATCCCCTCGGAAGGCTCTGTTAGTTCACCAGCGATTGAAGCGCAGATACCTTTTTGGGATAACGCCTCTACTATCTTTTGGGCTTTATGTTCTCGGCAGGCGATGATTAAGGTTCCCTCGCTAATAGAGCCGTAAGGGTCGATGCCAAAGTATTGGCATATCTCTTTCACACAACTCTCAAGCACAATTTGCTCCTTCTCTATCCTCACTCCCAGTCCGGCTGCCTGAGCTAGTTCGTATAAAGCCCCCCATATTCCACACTCGGTAGCATCATGCATAGCTGTAACTCCTTCTTCTCTTACTCCAACATTTATTGCGGTCATAGCGTCCTCAACCACTGACATCTTGTAAAAGACCTGTTCTGCTTTCCTAGCGAATTCGTCCCCCAACTTGTTCTTGATGAGTTTCGGGAACATAGTGGCAAAGATGCCTGTTGCTTCAATTGCCGGTCCTTTGGTGATGATTATCTTGTCTCCGGCCTTGGCAAACTTAGGAGCGACATATTCGTCTTTTTCACCAATGCCAACCACTGTAGTCCGCCTACCATGGGATAATAACAATTCTCGTAGCGAGCGGTATGCCCGGCGATTATCGAGATACCGAGCCGTTCGCATTCTCGATGTATTGTGGTCCATATTATCTCGAGTTGCCCCCTGGTCATTGACATGGGAAGGTTTAGATCGATGGATAGAAATCTGGGTTTCAGTCCGCAGGTTACAGAGTCAGAAAGAAGGATGTGGATAGCAAACCATGCAGCCCTTTCCCAGCCAAATTCCGGTACAATAAAGACAGGGTCACAAGTGAAGGAGACGGCCATGTTTCCAATTTCAACTATGCCTGTATCCACACCATGTTGTGGAGGCACTAGAATTTTGTCGCTTTTGGCCCCCAAACGTGGAAATATGATTTCATTAAAGATTTCGGCGGAGATTTTGCCAATTTCTGGCATTTCATTCATGTCTGCTCTCTCCTTGCTGCTTGTCGTTGACGGTAGTCTTCAATAGCAGATTTAAGCGCCTCTTCAGCCAAAACGGAACAGTGTATCTTGATCGGGGGCAGTCCACCCAAAGCTTCGGCGACAGCCAGTTTGGAGATTGTAAGTGCTTCGTTTATACTTTTACCCTTCACCATCTCAGTGATCATAGAACTTGTGGCAATGGCTGCTCCGCAGCCCAATGTCTTGAATTTAGCATCAATGATGGTGCCATCTTTTACCTTAATGTAGATTTCCATAATATCACCGCATACTGGATTGCCAGCACGGCCGGTGCCATCAGGATCGACAATGTCCCCCGCATTTCTCGGGTTCATGAAGTGGTCTATGACTTTTTCACTATACTGTTTCCAGGTGGCGGACATTTTCTTTTCTCTTGTCTTTCGCATTCACAATTTTAAAGGAAGGCGATATCGCTCTGAGCTTGGTTACAATTCGCGGCAGGACTTCTAGGACTCGATTTATCTCTTCCACGGTGGTCCATTTTCCCAGTGTAAATCTCAATGAGCCGTGTGCTTGCTCATGGGGGAGGCCCATTGCTAAGAGGACATGAGACGGTTCAAGACTTGAAGAGCTGCAAGCTGAGCCGGTAGAAGCGAGAATCCCTTCTAAGTCGAGATTCAGGAGCACGGATTCTCCTTCGACAAAACCGATGCTCACGTTGACATTGCCGGGCAACCTTTTTACTGGATGTCCGTTTAGACGAGTATGGTCAATTCGATCGAGTATACCCTGAATGAGTTGGTCGCGGAGTTTGGTCAGGCGCTTCGCCTCTTCGTCAATTTCTTGCCGGACAAGTTCTGCAGCTTTGCCAAAACCTACAATGCCGGGAACGTTTTCCGTACCTGCTCGTCGTCGCCGCTCTTGCTCGCCTCCGTGCATGAGCGAGGTCAACCTTATTCCCTTTCTGATGTAAAGTGCTCCAACGCCTTTGGGTCCGTACAGTTTGTGTGCCGATATGGACAACAAGTCTACACCGAGCTCGTCCACGTTTACAGGTATATGTCCTACTGTCTGTACTGCATCGGTATGAAAGTAGACCCCGGCTTCCCTAGCAATCCTGCTTATCTCAGTAATCGGTTCTATCGTCCCCACTTCGTTGTTGGCGTGCATCACAGAAACCAGAATGGTCTTGCGGGTGATTGCCCTTTTAACGTCATCAGGGTCAACCATTCCGTTTCCATCGACGGGGAGATAAGTTACATGGAACCGTGCTTTTTGTAAGAATTTGCAGGTCTCTATAACAGCGTGGTGTTCGATGGATGTGGTGATGATATGGTCTCACTTTTGTTGATTTGCTAGGGCTACGCCTGTTATCGCAAAATTATCGGACTCTGTTCCGCTGCTGGTGAAAACAATTTCTTCATCCTTGGCACCGATGAGCCGAGCTACAGCTTGTCTAGCTTTTTCGACGGCTTCTTTTGCCTCTTGCCCGTGTGAGTGGATGCTGGAGGGGTTGCCAAATTTTTCATTAAAGTATGGCAACATTGCCTCTATAACCTCCGGATAGGCAGGCGTAGTTGCTGCGTAGTCCAGATATATTTTTCTCACGATCTAACCCTCTACTATGTCTCCGACCACAGGGTCAACCCGAACTCCTATCTGCTCCACCCATGCGATTCCTGCGTCTATCTCATTCTCAGGGCCCTCCAATTCTAAGACCACCCAACCTTTATCTTCTGAAACATCAGCACGGCGGATGTTAGTTACAACCTGAAATTTGTGCGATAACCGATAAATAATGGGTTCCTTTATCAGGTCGCTAGGGAAAGTGAACATAACTTGTTTCTTAGCCATCAAATCCCTCCTATATCAATTGTTCGGAAACCGAGCACCTCCTCAAAAGACTCCACGGATGGCCAAACCGTGAATGGTTTTATAGGGTGAGTTATGGTCTCCTGGGTTCGTGGCCCGGCGCCGGTGATTACAGCTACCGTAAGGTGATGTTTTTCGATTACTCCGGCGCTAACTAGTTTTTTTAGTCCAGCAATGACTACACCGCCAGCGGCTTCAGCGAAGATGCCCTCGGTTTGAGCAAGTAGTAAAACGCCCTCAATAGCTTCATCGTCGGTAACGCTGACGGCGCCGCCTCCTGATCCTCTGGCGGTCATTAGCGCATAATAACCATCGGCAGGGTTTCCAATTGCTATAGATGAGACGATCGTATTTGCTTTCACAGGGTGCACATGGAGGTTGCCTGCTTCGAAAGCGTGTACGATTGGTGAGCTTCCTTGAGCTTGTAGCACAAACATATGAGTGTTTACCGGCCCTATCAGGTCTAACGTGGACAGTTCCTGCAGCCCTTTCCAGAGACGAGTGAATAAGAGCCCCGACCCTGCCGGTGCTAATATGCAATCCGGTGCCTGCCAGCCAAGTTGCTCACATATCTCGTAGCTGATGGTCTTGCTTCCCTCAGCATAATATGGTCTGAGGTTGACGTTGATGAAACCCCAGCTATATCTATGCGAGAGTTCGGCACAGAGGCGGTTGACATCATCATAGCTGCCGTCGACGGTGACGATAATTGGTTTGTAGACAGCTATACCTGTGAGTTTGCCCGCTTCTACGCCAGCGGGAACGAACACATAGGCTTTCATTTTCGCTTTGGCCGCGTAAGCAGCTACACTGGCAGCCAAGTTTCCTGTCGAAGCGCAGGCCACGGTATCAAAGTTCAATTCTTTAGCTTTATTCACAGCTACAGAAACAGCTCTGTCCTTAAAGGAATACGTTGGGTTGAGACAATCATTCTTGATATAAAGCTTTTCCAGCCCTATTTCCTCTCCTAGATTGTCGGCTTTAACCAGCGGAGTGAAACCAGTGCCGATGTCTGTTGCCTCTCCACTGTTGACGGGGAGTAGGTGACGGTAGCGCCAGATGGTTGTCGGTCCTCTGGCGATGGTGTCCCGGCTGATTACCTTCGAAATAGCTTTGTAATCGTAGCTGACTTCTAAGGGGCTGAGGCAAAAATCGCATATGTGTATTGCCTGAAGTGGGTATTCTCGACCGCATTTGCGACAACGCAGACCTATGGCGTATGTCATCTAATCCTCCTTATCCACTCCCTCGAGCGCCTGATGCAAATCTTCCAAAATATCCTCGATGTGTTCCAAGCCTACTGACAATCTGATAAGGTTGTCAGTAATGCCAACTTTGGTTCTGTGTTCCTGTGGCATCGAGGCATGGCTCATGGTGGCTGGATGTTCAGCAAGCGAGGCGACTCCTCCGAGTGATTCAGCAAGCGAAAAAACTCTGATCTGTCTAAGAAAACGGTTGACTGCCTTTACCCCTCCTTTTAGTTCGAACGAAACCACGCCGCCAAAGCCTTTCATTTGCTTTCGAGCAATGGCATGTCCGGAATGTGATTCGAGCCCTGGATAGAGGACACGATTTACAGAGCGGTGTTTTTGTAAATATTTAGCAACTTCGAAAGCATTCTCCTCATGTTTTCTCATGCGCAGTGGCAACGTGGCAATGCCGCGAAGCACTAGCCAGCAATCAAAGGGTGAGGCGCATGTCCCCATGGCATTAAGGAGAAATTGGATTTTCTGGGTTAATTCATCGGTACTTGTGACTACCGCGCCACCGACAACATCGCAGTGTCCGTTTAAATATTTGGTTGTGGAATGTACTACCAAGTCGATTCCATACTCTAAAGGTTTGAGGAAATAAGGAGTAGCAAAGGTATTGTCCATGACGGTGAGAATGCCTTTTTCCCTAGCGACGTCAGTCACCATCTCGAGGTCTACTATATTTAGTAGCGGGTTAGAAGGCGTCTCCACCCATATCATTCTAGTATTGGGCCTGATTGCTTCTTCTAAAGCACGTTTACTGTCCATCTTGATGAAAGTGAACTCTAAGCCAAAATGCTCCATCACGTTGCGAAAAAGCCTATAGGTGCCACCATAAACATCTTCACCAGCGATGATGTGGTCACCGGATTTAAGGAGATGCATAACTGTCGATTCAGCAGCCATTCCTGTAGCAAAGGCAAAGGCTGCTTTTCCGCCCTCCAGCTGTGCAATGGTATCCTCGAGGACTTTTCTGGTCGGGTTGGCTGTCCGAGAATAATCATAGCCTCGTGTTTTGCCCACGTCTTCGAACACAAAAGTTGATGTCTGATAAATAGGCACTGAGATTGCACCATAGGCTTTGTCCGGCCTTTCGCCGGAATGGATAGCTATTGTTTCGAATCTCATATTCCTGCCCCCTGGATAAATTCGTCAAGTACCATATCGTACTCTTGCCTATTTTCAGCAACTTCAATGTCGACCATTTGTTCCAGCCTTGTTAGTCGTTCCTCAAATTTGTTTTGTCGTTGTAAGAGCACCCTTACAATTTCCGACACGGGGTCGGGTAGTTTGCCATGCTCCAACATTTCTGGCGGAGTGTAACCATCCCTCACTATTCTCCCAGGGACTCCAACTACTGTAGTATCGGGAGGCACTGACTTCACCACCACTGACCCCGCACCGATTCTGGCGCCATCCCCGATGGTAATAGGCCCTAAGACCACCGCTCCCGAGCCGATGACTACATTGTTGCCCACTGTAGGGTGACGCTTTTCTTTTTTCAAGCTGGTGCCTCCGAGGACGACGCCCTGATACATGATGACATCGTCACCAATTTCAGCGGTTTCGCCGATGACAACCCCAGCACCGTGGTCTATAAAGAAACGCCTGCCTATTTTGGCCCCAGGGTGGATTTCTATGTTGGTGAGAAAGCGGTTTATATGCGAAACTAATCGCGCCGCAAAGCGGAGCCTGTGTTGCCACAGTGAGTGAGCGATGCGGTGAAGCCACAAGGCATGCAATCCTGGGTAGCAGAAGATAACCTCTAGCAGACTTCTTGCTGCCGGGTCTCTGGCAAAGATCGTTGCGATATCCTCCTTCAGTCGGTTGAACAAGCCTTTTCTCCTTACTTCATACGGTTGCCCTGTCGATCGCTGTTGGCGAGTAAGAAGCATGTGCCTATGCAGGCAAAACCAACTCCTGTAAGTATCATAAATGCACCTACCGCGGCAAAAGCCGTAATGATATTGAGCGCTAGGACTGCCATGTACAGATAATTCTCCATGTTAAGCGCCTGAGTATAAAGTAGGTGTTTTTGGTTCATGGGGTCATAGCGCCCACCGCTTAACAGCTCCTGATAGGTAGGTGCTATGTTGCGGCGGTGTTCTCTTATCAGGTCGGCAGCAGTCTGGGCTTCCTCTTTTGAATCTATGATCTCGCCCGCTTTTATAGCTTCTTCTGAAAGACCCAGGGTAACTTTTTCTTGTCTCATAGCCTGCTTTATCCACCTCTCCTCATCCTGCGATATCCATATGAAAGTCGTACCAATGAATATTGCCGCAGCAGCTATAATGAACAGGATAGTTATAAGATATCTATTTACTCGAGCCATTTTTCCTCCTTAAATGTTTGTTGAACTGTATTGTTCTTGGAACAGCCAGGTAGAGAGATAGCGCTCTCCTGTATCTGGCAGTATTACTACAATAAGTTTTCCTTTGTTCTCCGGTCTGGCTGCTACTTGGAGAGCTGCCCAAGTAGCAGCGCCAGACGAAATGCCAACTAGTATTCCCTCTTCTCTTGCCAGCCTTCTAGCTGTGGCTGCTGCATCCTCATCTTTCACCTGAATTATTTCGTCGATTAACTCAAGTTTTAGTACTTCGGGGATGAATCCGGCGCCAATGCCTTGGATCCTATGTCTTCCCGGCACGCCGCCCGAAAGTACAGGTGAGTTCGCTGGTTCAACAGCTATAGCCTTGAATGATGCCTTCCTTTTCTTCAGCACTTCAGCGACGCCAGTTATTGTGCCACCGGTGCCAACCCCGGCAACTAGTATGTCGACTCTTCCTTCGCTATCTCGCCATATCTCTTCAGCGGTGGTGAGACGATGTATTTCTGGGTTCGCTGGGTTTTTGAATTGTTGGAGCATGATGTAATTTGAGTTTTCAGCTACAAGCTGCTCGGCCTTTCGTACTGCTCCACTCATACCTTCGGCTCCAGGGGTAAGCACCAACTCAGCCCCCAGAATCGAGAGAAGCTGTCTTCTTTCCATAGACATGGTGTCGGGCATGGTGAGTATGAGCCGACGTCCCCTGGCAGCGCAGACGAATGCCAATGCAATGCCCGTATTGCCGCTTGTAGGTTCTACAATGACTGTATCTTTGTTCAACAGCCCCTTCTCCTCGGCATCAACGATCATGGACACGCCTATCCTGTCCTTCACACTGCCCAAAGGGTTGAACGATTCAAGCTTGGCCGCCACTTCTGCATTGAGACCTTTGGTTACACGATTGAGCCTTACCATAGGCGTGTTGCCAATGAGTTCAGTGATATCTTCGGCTATTCCTCTGGTCAGCTTCGGTATCTCGATTGTCTTGTATCTAAGCCTCTCCACTGCTTTAGATGCTCCTTTCAAGTCCTTACCCCCTTTTCATGGTTTCTTCATATTTGATAATCTCTCCATCCCTTAGATGTACTATTCTATGAGCTTTGTTTGCCAGTTCTTGATTATGTGTGGCTATGATGAAGGTAAGCCCATTCTGGTTCAAATGCTGGAATAACTTGTAAATAATTTCCGCGGTGGACGAATCTAGATTGCCTGTTGGCTCGTCCGCTAAGATAATGCTGGGCCTATTTATCAGCGCTCTGCCAATAGCTACCCGTTGCATTTCACCACCGCTCAGCTGATGCGGAAGATGGTCGCGCCTATCTTTTAGTCCCACAATTTCAATTATTTCGTCTACAAATGAAAAATTTTTCTTTTTACTGAAAAGGAGCGGCAGCATGATGTTCTCTTTCACAGTAAGGGTAGGAAGAAGATAGAACTGCTGAAATACGAACCCGATGTACTCTTGCCGTATTTTTGTGAGCTTGCTTTCCCGTAAACGATTGACTTCCATCCCGTTCAGCTTATAGACACCATCTGTTGGCCTGTCAAAACAACCCAATATATTTAAGAGCGTCGTTTTACCCGAGCCTGACGGACCGATCACCGCCAAAAACTCTCCCTTTGTTACACTGAGGGTGACATTTTTTAGAGCGAAGACTTTCTCATTGCCCCGGTGATAAATTTTGGTTAAATTGTTTGTGATTATAATATTGTTATTCATTTAAACCACTCCGAATCGATTCTAAGGGCGTGAGGCGCGCGGACTTGATCGCTGGGAATATTCCACAGACCAATCCGATGGCCGTGGAGAACAGGAGACATAAGCCGATTAACTGCCAGTGAAACGACATTATGTTGCCTGCTGGTGCGTAGGGGATTATGCTTTTAACAGATCCCTCTATCACGCTGGAGCTGAGAAGGGCTGCGGACAAGCCCAGTATGCCGCCTGTGGTAGAGACAAGCAGCGTTTCCGTTATGACCAGCTTACCTATATCCAGTCCTGAAGCACCGATAGCTTTAATCATGCCAAATTCCTTAACTCTTTCGTTGATAGAGGTGAGGGTTGTGTTCATGATCCCCACGGCGCTGATGAAAATAGCCACTATAGTTACCGAGAACAAAAGCGTTCGAGTTGACCCCACGATGTTCATTATGGTACCCATTAGCTGGTTTGTAGTCACCACTTGCAGGTCAGGGATTGCTTCCAGCTCTTTCGTTATAGTGGGTATCAGGGACACATCTTTTACTCTAATGGCTATGGCACTTAGTTGCCCTGTCTTTTGGAACAGCGTCTGTGCGGTTCTAAGAGGAATGAAGTGAAACTCATCGTCTTGGGTGTTGGTTTTCTCCAGAATTCCTACAATGGTGAACGGAACATCTGCCGGGCCGAACGGCAGCACATCGCCAACTTTCAGGCGCCCCTTTTCGGCAACAGTTCTGCCGATAACCATAACATTAACATCGTCATTAGAAAAAAAGTTTCCCTCCACTTTCCACCAGGGCTTGAGGAGACTCATTTCATCGGCATTGATGCCATAAACGATGTGTGGCATTCCGTTTTTATTAAATTGGTGCAAGAGCATAGGGCTAGCTATCTCTATACCTTGAACGTTTGCCACTAGTGCGAGATCTGTCTCTGAGAGGTATTTGGGAATGACACCGCCGTGGATAATGAGTGAAGCAGCCTCATAGGGGCAACCTTTAGGCACTGCCAAGATATGAATGCCTAGGTTGTCAAGTTCATTGTGAAGCCTTTTTTCATAGCCGGAGTTGAAGGAAAGTAAGCTGAACAAGGTAGCGATAGCGATGGCTATCCCCACAGCGGTAAGTATAGTCCGACTGCGCCGCCGCAACAGATTTTTTACTGCTAGTGTAAAGAAGTTCAATCGGTCCTCTTTATTTAAACTCGACCCTTTCGCTTACAAGATAGATATCACCATTTTTGTGAATTACTCGTCCATGAACTTTGACTATAGCCCCTCTTTTTTGAGGTATAGTTAGGTTGCTCGGTGATAGATCAACGTATATAGTCCCCGTGCCGTCGTTCAGGATAAACCAGCACCCAGCGTTGCACTGGGATACGATTTTTCCTTCGATAGTGACGCTTCTGTCTTTATATCTCTCAGGCCGGTTTAGTAGATCAACCACCCTTTCGATTTCGAGTTTTTCCTGTGCTGCCTTAGTGGCTTGCGATGACGGCAGAGTTTCTGGGCTTTTTATGTTGTCCTCATTGGACGTGCTAGCCTGCTGGTCGCTAGCAGGCATGCTGATTACTCTTGAGGTGCAACTTGAAGCGATTAGCCCAATGGTTATTAAAAAAATCACTATTATTTTCACTTGATTGTCCATTTCATCACCTACATTCTCATAATTTAGATTCTAGACCGGGCAATTTTTTCTATTGCTGTGATGACTGTGTTCATTTCCTCCTCGGTATTAAAAAACCCCGGGCTTAGTCGCACAGTACCATGGGGGAACGTACCTATGAGCTTATGTACGGAAGGAGCGCAGTGGAGACCAGTTCTAAGTTTAATATCAAATGCCTGATCAAGTATTGCACCTATTTCCGAAGGTGCGTAACCATCTATAGTCAGAGAGATTACTGGCGCCTGCTCCTCCCAATCTTTAGCTCGGTGAATGTGTACACCTTCTATCCGGGATAGCCCTTCTATTAGTTGGTGTACCAGTTTAAGCTCGTGCGTTCTGATATTGTCTATCCCTTGTTGTAAGATAAACTTCACCCCGGCTCCCAATCCGCAAATGCCCACGCTATTAACAGTACCGCTTTCATATTTATCAGGATAGATGTCGGGCTGTTCTTCTTGCTCTGAGTAAGAACCGGTTCCTCCTTCGCATAGAGTTTCCAGGCTTGTTCTTTTGCTGATATAGAGTCCGCCTGTTCCTGGTGGTCCAAATAGCCCCTTGTGACCGGGAAAGGCGAGAAGGTCTATATTGCTTGCTTGGACATCTATTTGATATAGCCCTGCAGTTTGAGCCGCATCGACCATGAAGGTAATATTGTGCCGTCTGACTACCTCTCCATATTTTTCTATAGGCTGAACTAGGCCAGTAACGTTAGAGCCATGGGTTACTACTATCAGGCGTGTATTTGGAGTCATGGCTTTCTCAATGTCCTCGGGTGAGATGCTACCATTTACTGAAGAAGGACGCAGACGCTCTACTTTTACTCCTTGACGCTCAAGTTTCGATAAAGGACGGAATAGGGAGTTATGCCCTATGCTATCTGTGATGACATGGTCACCCGGGCTAAGTAGCCCCTTAAGCCCGATGTTGATGGCATGCGTGCAGTTGAGGGTAAAAATTATTCTCTCAGGCCAAGGTATATTAAACAGGCGGGCCAAAAGCATCCTGGTTTCTTCTATTACCTGTGCGGCAGCAAAGGCCATGCTGTGGCTGCCACGGCCCGGGTTGCCGGCATTTTTTCTTAAGAAGTCATTCATAGCTGTGTACACGGCCTCAGGCTTGGGCCACGACGTAGATGCGTTGTCTACATATATCATTAAGTTAGCCTCCTATGTACTGGTTATAAAGTTTTAGTGCCAAGGCTTCGTCGCTGGTATTTTTAAATATTGCTCGCCCATCGGGGAAAACGACTATCTCGTAAGAGTTAAAATTGAAACGCAGCATAAATTCGTTGTATTTGACCTGCCCTACGGCGCTGAGCTTTTCGGCAATGTCGGGAAGGGATATCTTCCTAATGTTCGGGCTTAAGACTTCGACGGCTTTTCCACCGTCGCATAGGCGAGTAGCTTTGGCTTCATATTTACCTTCAAGATACTGATATTTGCCGGCACAGGCAAGGCAACTGCTACGGTAGTTAGCCTTGAGATGGTGTAAGGTTCCTTTCCAGACATCGATGGTTATCAGGTCTCGGTTAATCTCCTTAGAACCAGTGAGTATTTTTATTGCCTCTGTGAACTGAAGAGCACCGATAATATGCGATGTGGAGCTTATGGCTCCTGCGTTTTCCACGGTGTAAATCCGTTCGTGAGTCAGGGGGCTCCCGAAAACGCACTGGTAGCAAGGGGTAGCGTCGGGAATAATGTTCATTGTGGTCCCCCAGAAAGCTATTGCTTTTCCGTGCACCCAGGGAATTTTGTGCTTCTTACATGCGTCATTGATAAGAAAACTTGTCGGATTGTCATTTAAACCGCCTACGACAAGGTCTGCGTTGCTGATCAACTCCTCGACATTCGAAGGGTCCACATTAACAAGTATGCACTGTATCTCGATTGCTGAGTTTATTGTTTTAAGATGGCGTTCAGTAGCCATTGCTTTTGGCAATTGATTTTTCACATCTTCTTCATCGAAGAGGGCATGAGTGGTTAGGTCTCGATACTCAACGGAGTCCTTATCAATTAGCTTGATTTTGCCTATGCCTGCCCTTGCCAGTGCGGCTGCGGTTACTGTCCCAATAGCTCCACAACCTATAACAACCACAGCACTACGGCTCAGCTTTTTCTGTCCTGTTTCTCCTGCTTGCAGCGCGGCAATCTGTGCTATATACCTTTCATCCACCAAAGACCCTCCTTCAGCTTTCAAAATTTATATCTCATATGTAGTTGTAGTTGCGTGGAGCGTTTTAGCCTTCTGTGCCTCAACCAAGTTCTGCAATGTTTTGGACTCTAGTATATCGTCGATCGCCTTTTTCATTTCTAACCACACGTCCCGTGCTGCACATATATTTGAGCGGGGGCATACAGCAGGTTCGTCCACGCAGTCAACTGGAGTAACAGATCCTTCAAGCAAGTTGATGATTTGGCTGAGCTTTATTTCTTGCGGGGGCTTAACCAACCGGACGCCACCTTTGGTACCCCTGGAACTCTTGATCAAGCCACCAGCAATCAGGGGTGCAACCAAATGTTCCAAATAAAGCTGCGGAATCCCTTGATTCTGCGCTATTACCTTGATTGGTATAATCCTATCACCTTGGAGCGCTAGCTCTAGGAGTATTCTTACCCCATATCGCCCTCTGGTTGAAAGTTTCACGTTTTTCCTCCTTGGTAATGTTGACTAAAGTGACCAACATAGTATACAAATTCTCAAAGGGGTTGTCAAGATCCTGTACATATCTCGTAGATTGATGATACATGCTTTAATTTCAACTGCGCGTGCTTCACATCAAAGATAGCCTCAAACTTCGAACTACCGTCTATTTGAACGGGTATTTAGTGAAAGTTATCAAACTTATAGTTTTTTAGAAAGTGAGCTGCAATGATAGCAGTAGCGCTGGTATAAATTTCTACCCCATCTCCTAGTGAGGCAGTAAGCTAATGCAAGCGTTTAAGTCGGTGCGAGTTGTTTTGCAGAGTTTTCAGGTTGCGGGGGTCATGTCTTTTTATGGAAGGACAGTCTGGGGCTGATGCCGAGATGGCGGCAAGTTAGCAAGGCAATTTCTCTGCGGGAATAGTGGTAATCAAAACATCTTTTAATCTCTGTATAGCTACTTAAGAGATGCTCCCACTTGTTTTTGCTAGCTTAATAACTCCCGGTGCATTTACTATCACGTGATGACACTCTTACGGTGTCACTGATGTATTGTATCTGAGAACTGGGTCAGACGGTGCGCTGATTTAGTAATGTGGTTAGAGCATTTGCGGGATTACCCGCGGTCGGGGCACACTATACGAAATATATGAAATAATATATGAATAAAAATAAAAAATATCAAAGAATCTCGTTTGAATGCGTGTACATATTAACCTGTTGTTTGTACCCCTGTTTGGCCATAGGCATATGTTATGCGGAAAGTTCGTTGCTAAACTATTAGCAGTTCCGCCACCTGCTTTGCTGCAGGTCCTCTTCTGACAGGTACAGTCTCCCGTCATCAGTTGCGCGAATGATATTGGCGTTTCTCAGTATTTGTAGCGCGGTCATCTTATAGTCCTGTCCCCTGAGTAGCGTCTGGGCTAAACTTCTCTGTTTAAGCCCCAGTTCATCCATCGTCTTGGCGTCTTTGGGGCTCAGTGCCTTTTTCTGCCGGAAGAGCTGTATCAGTGCGGGAATAGCCCGGCGGAGTGAAAATTGCGGCAGAACGAAGAGGATAAACAGCAGCAATAAGAGTAGCAGTATCAGGATAATCGTGTCTCCAGTGCTCGTTGTACCCATGGTGTACCCCCTATTTACCTAATAACTATTTTTGGGTGAATTTGATCTGCCTGCCCAGATGGTCGGCAAATTCAATGGTCACATTATCTACAGACGGGTCATCGAGAGTCTGTATATCAAATTTGAAAATATATCCTGGTAATATCGGAGCTTGGTACACATAGAGTTCAGATTTTACTAATTTGTTCCCACTCCAGCAGTGCATGGTGCAGATGACTGTTCTCAGCGTTGCATTACTCATATTCTGTGCAGTACCTGTAAGGTAGATGAGCCTCCTTCCAAAGCCTTCGTCATAACCTTCGCCTTTGAATTCCCATTTCCTGCCCCATTCCAGTGAGTGCAGTTGCAAAGAAAAAGTGGACTTTGGTGCTGGTGTGGTAAACACGTTGTCAGGCGAGGCAACCTCGTTACCGGCTTTGTCTGTGGCTATGATTCGGAAATGGTACATGCTATTACTGTCGAGGCCATCGAGTACTATGGAATGGACAGTTTTTAGTTCCTCTGAGCTAGCGACATGGCTGTATTCCATGCTTTTGCCATATTCTAGCTTACAAGTAGTCGGTTCGTTGGTGGTCCAGCTTATGGTGACTGTGGACTCATTTTGTTGCGAACTGATGATATCCTTAATGACGGGTGGGATGGTATCCCTAGTTGGTTCCAGGACAGCAGGGCTGACATAAACGACCACCGCTTTGGTCACCGTGCCCCCTTTGTTGTTTGCAGTCAAAGTGTAGGCGAGCGTTTTCTGTGGTGAGACTGCAATGGTCCCTGTAGGAGGGACTACACCAATACCATGGTCGATATGTACTGCTGCGGCACCTTCTACCTGCCATCGCAGGACAACAGGCTCGCCGGCGGTAGTCTCGGACGGAGTGGCGGTAAATATCCGGATGACCGGGGGTGATGGACGGCAGGCGAAGGACGACAAGCTTACAAGCAGCACCGTAGCAATGACTGCCAATATTTGGAGGTTTACCAGATTTTTGCCAGCTGTATTTCTGCTATATGTCATGAATGTGCAGGCGCAGGACTTCGGGGGCTAAACAAAAGTGTCCTTCTGCTCGTTAAACAAAAAGAAAGACCAGTAATAAGAGGGGAAAACATATGACTATGAACAGGGAGATCGTTACCATTGTAGGTAGTTTCCTTTTCGTGTGCTTGTTGCTCTATGTTTTTACCTGCCATGTGCTTTAGGTCCTATTCTTGATCGGACCAGTCTCGCATCAGCCTCTTTATTCGCTCAGCCAACTTTGGGCTGTTTCTGAGGCGGTTTATGAATACAGGACAACCTTCAAGAAGCGAATTTTCAGCTGCTGTCACCAGGCTTGATAGCAGTTGTTGCATGCCTAGGGGGGTAGGCTGAGTGCCGACGAAGCCTGGTAAAGAGGACTCGAGCTGCCTTCTTAAGTCCTCGTCAGTGAACTTTATCGGCAGTACGCAGTGTTTGTACCAGGGGCAGGTCTTGCACTGGACTACTGCCTGTGCCTCATCAAGGATATCGCTCATTTGCAGCCACTATCGGTCGCTTTTGCAGTCGGGTGATACTTTTCACCAAGCCAAACCAGTTCATTAGTACTATCGTGGAATTGCCAGGTATAATCGTATTCTGGATTTATGGGGCAGGTCTTAGTGATAATCCAAGTACCCTTGCCGGCATATTCGGCGGTGAACTGGGGTTCAGCCTCCTCATACAGAGGAGTTGCTGGTCCTCAGCCATGTCTTTCTTCGCCCACCTGTAACTTGCACTGGGGGCTGAAGGCCCTAGCGATGGAGATTATCTCTTCCGCATCATGCTTAGGGATGTCTTCTACCAACCCGCAAGCAGTGCTTAGAAGCAGCGGTACAACACTGGCTACTACAGCCAAGAGACGATAGGACCCCAAGGCTTTTACTGTCATGTTTCTCCTTGTGTCAGGTTGATTATACAACATTTGTTGCATTAGAGGAACATCGTATTTTGTATCGGGACAGAATGGAGGCACTCAAAAGCGGGCAACAGAGACAAAAAGTACCCTGGTTAGTCTTCCGGTATTTTTTGAGTGGTAAAACTGTCCTCTGCGGTGGCAGTGTTACCGTCCGCGTCGGTGGACTTGACTCTAAAGTAGTACGTGGTGTTAGGTTCAAGTCCGGTCAGCTTCACCGCGTGGGAAACAACGCCGGTGGAGCCTTGGCCGGGAATATTAGTTTCCTCGGTTCTTTTTATATCTGTGGAAGTCACCCAGTATTCCACCTGGGTGCTCGCCAGTTTGTTGGTCTGCCACATGACATCTGCAGACGCTACCCCAATGTTTACGACCTTGACATCGCTGATTTCTAGTTTCCCACCTGCGCCACCAATGCCTCCTGTAGCTGATGACAGCAGCCCTTTAAGGGTCTCGTCCCAGCCAAACTGGACTATGCCGAAATACGCCAGTCCACCAAGGCCGAGAAGAAGGATGATGAGGAGCAAAACTAAGAAGGGTCTACTGGATGACGTTTGTTGTGCAGGCTGGGCTGGTGTCCAAGCTGGCTGTTGTCCCCAACCCTGTTGTGTGGGCTGTCCATAGGGCTGTTGCCAACTTGGCTGCGTGGGTTGTCCATAGGGTTGTTGTCCCCAACCTGGTGAAGGTGGGGCACCTGATTGTGCTCCCCACCCCGCGCTTTGCTCAATACCTGCGCTTAGTGGTGTGCCGCAATTGGGACAAAACTTGGTGGGGGGGCTGAGCGTAATTCTGCAGTAGGGACAGGAGACAGCAAGCTGGGCACCACAGTTGCCACAGAACCGTTGCCCCTGTGCTACCGGTGAACCACAGTTAGAACATCTTTGCATCATACTTGGTGTGCCAATATTTTTTGATTAGTTACCAAAGTTAACATATCCTGTTACACCGATTATACATCCAGAGATTGAGCTAAAGCAATAATTATTAGTCCACCTCTTTGGGTAAAAATAACAGTGTTTACGTGCGATGGCTGATGGACCATACGGTG
This sequence comes from Chloroflexota bacterium, assembly GCA_036821185.1. Classification (GTDB taxonomy): domain Bacteria; phylum Chloroflexota; class Dehalococcoidia; order GIF9; family UBA5629; genus CALJTV01. The sequence continues at coordinate 57,497 of DAISKD010000006.1, forward strand.
TACCTTGTGACCCAAGTGTTCCCATTTCACAAAGTTTCTGTTTTTTAGTCCCCAACGACTGTGTAGCTTTTTCTTGAGACCTCTCTTCCATCGGAGTCGTAGAGCACAGCCGTGTTAGACACTCTGTTGTCCCATATATCGCCAGGGCCGAAGTAAAAGCTGAACCATAGCTGTTTAGTGCAGTACGGAGATTTTGTACCGAATTCCAGCCAGGCTTCACAGTCAGGATAGACCTTATTGGTGGTTACCAGGACAGCCTGTCCAGGGTGCAGAATGAAGTCTGCGGGAAAAGTAAATGTGGGGTAGCCTTTGGAAATATTCTTTAATGTCCAGCCACCCATTTTTTGTGCCGCCTCGCCTGAGTTTATTATAACGACGTACTCATCGGGCTCCACAACTTCGTAGCAAATGCAGTTTTCGGTATCGCGCGGATAGCGCGTACCCTTGTAGTGGATATAGCTTATCTCAACGGCGGGACAGGGGACTGCCGGCGAATTGTCTTGCACAATGATGGTCCAGCTCTTTAGGTTGTAGCCAAAGACCTTCAAAAAGAACTCATCATTATCTGTCATGACGGGGAAAATCATTTTCCCCTTGCTGTCGGATGTTACAGTCACCGTCTTCCATAAGGCATATGGCTGATTTTGGCGGAAGACATGTACGACAAGGCTGGCGTCTGGAGAAGGTTTGTGTTCAATGTCCCAGCTAAGACACCATTTGCTGCCTGATACCTGAAATGGCGGAGTGACCACGTTACCTTCACCGTTGAAGACCTGCACTGTGTGCCAAGTCTCGTTATCTGTAATATCGTTTGTCAGCGTTGCTGCAAAGGGCTTATTTTCTGTAGCAGGTACGGGTGTCAGCGGTGCCGATGTGCTAGTTGGCTTTGGATGGTATATGGAATGAGCAAAGGATGTGGTGGTGGCGACAACAAGCAACGCCGCCAGTACTATAAATAAAACGATTATATGTATATATACTTTCATAAGATCATTAATTACGTTTGTTCAAATTAATACGACTATATGTAGTGCCTTAATCTTACCGTAACACAATTTATTCATGTTGTCAATGCTGTAGATACTAGCAAATTTGCAGCTTTGTTGGTATGTGCTCAACCTACGCTATATTGATAGTTTGACAGGTTTTATTGGTTTTCCCCCATGTTTGGTCTGTTGTACTAGGAGTGAATGGTAGCAACCTAAGGTGCTGAAGGCACGAACTCAAAGATTTTGACCTCTGGGATCGTGCCTATTCCAGGAATTTGTATCATATCAGACTTAGAACTGTAGACTGGTTTATAGTTCTTGAGTCTTTCGAGGGGTACAGGAGTGAGGAATGGGTTATCGTTGACTATCCGGTAATTGCCGCCTTTCTGGCTGGCGATGAAAGCCTTAGCTTCCTGGTAGCTGGGGAACGAGCGTATGTCTGCGATCTCTTTATAATTGTGACCAGTTGGAGAGACCTTTTCCTGATAAGAAATTACTATCGATTTTTCAGGGGTTGAGCTGGCGCCGTCAAAGTTGTAGAGCCTTGCGGCCAATGAATAGTAGTATTCAGGATGGTAAAGAATTATAGGCCTAAGCCTACCTTTTTCAGCTATGTAATAAGTGTCATAGAAGTTTTCTACTGGGATATTAGCAAAAGCTGCGGCACCATGGAATTTTGTAGTAGCGGTGGCGAAGTCGATGACCACATATTTAGCACCAACTGCGGACATTACCTGGTTTGCTAAGGTCTCGTCCTGTGCGGTGAAGAAACGTGCTGCCTCTGTGGCGCCTTGCTGGAAGGGATTGGATATGGGTAAGCGGCGGCCTACCCGTGTGATAAGGTGTCCGTAGTCCCACCATGCCATGACCCCGTAGGCAGACTGCGGATAATGGAAATCTTTGCTGTACCGTGCGTAGTAGAAATCGGCATTGCCGAATGGTTCTGGGGTGTTGTCTTTCATCCAGTCAAGCGATTCCAGCCAGGCGTCGCTGTAGGCAAAAGCGGGTGCTGAGGCGACCTCTTTCGCCAGCAGGATGTTAGGCAGGAATGCAACTAGAAAAACGAGGATCACGCCCAGCACCATGTTTGCCAAGGTGCCTACAGAACGGGTTTTCGGTCTTTTCTTCTCCCGTTCTTTCTTCTTTTTTGGCTGCCCGGGCATGTTCCCCGTGGTGATGATGTCTTTGAAGCCGGCAAATTCGAGGACAGACCAGCATACATAAGCGGTGAGAAGGGCTATGTTGACGGAAAGATAGTAAGCGAAGCGACGTTGCCCCAGGGTGGCTGCCAATATCACAAGGCTCCAGACCACCAGTGCTAGTTTACCAGCATCGCCTCGTTTGATTACCTGATATAGTAACACGCCCAGGGACATCAGGCCAAGGAAGAAGCCGGTGGTGAAGTTGCCCCAGACTAGATAGAGCGAGAAATCGCCTTGGGGGAAAAGTATTGGCTGGACCTCAAGAATGGTCAGAGCAGCACCAGCCGGTGCAAAAACGATGCGGAAGTGTGTCAGCGCGTCTTTGAAGAATGACGGTACGACGGCATAAAGCACGGCTATACCGAGGAGCCCGATAAGGAGTAAGACCAGTGGGTAGTAGGCTGTTTTGGCCCTTCGGCTGGCCATAATGTGTGATAGACCAGCCATGACGAACAGCCCGACTATGGCTATAGCGAGAGATGGCAGGCATAGTGGTGAAGGGGAAGTCGGTGGAAGGGACGGATGGACTAACATAGCCACAGCGAATAATGGTATACCGACGACAGCGAGATAGCCGGTGCGTTCGCCTTTCAGGTGGTCAACGATGAACTGCGTTACGAAATAGACGAAAATGAGGAACACAAAAAGCAGCCCTCCCACCCAAGTGGCGAGGTAGAGCCATAGAAACAGGCCGGCAAGTAGACCGTAAATAAAAGGCTTGGTTGTGATTATTTTCAACGCCCGCTTAAGGTCCGTTATAGGTTCATTTTGCTTAGCTGATTTGATGGCCAGAATTATGAATAGCATGGTCGGAGTGGAGAGTACCACCTCGGCTATGTGGTGATCGGTGTAGCCAAGGATTGATCTTCCAAGAAATTCGCCAGGTAGTACCGATATGAGTCCTGCTGAAATGATACCCACCCAGCGGTTGAAGACCAGTTTGCCGATAAAATATACCGGGAGCACTGCCAAGGCTGCCAAAATAGCAGGTACATATATGCCGACCATATCCACCAGATGTTGAGTCGGTGTACCCAATCCAAGGAGCCAGGCGATACCACCGATGAGCCAATCAAAAAACGGCGGCCAGTTTATCACAGCGCCGTGGGGGTAAAATGTATAGGGGTCGAAGACTATCTTGTGGGGGAAGTTGTGGAGTAAGTTGTCCACCAGACGCATATGATAATAAGCATCGTTGCCGGAGAATTTCACCCAGCTGTCAGTAACGATTTTGCTATAAGGGGGGATGACGCGGAGACACAAGCTGGCAAAGAAGAATAGTGCTAGAAGTACTGGTGTGAGAAGTCTTTGTACTTGATTGTTTCCATCCACTGGTTTAGCTTGTCCAGATTATAACTTCGCTCGTTGTCTATTGCAACCGTTGTTCCTATAGATGTAGCTCTTATCAAAGGGTGCTACATACAAAATTATCCTAGATAATAAGTTTGTGGTGTAGAATTATCCTTCTTCAGCGACCTCGATAGTTATACAGCTATGTGCCAGGGCTCCGCCTGCCCGGAGCGCTGCAGCCACAAGCGCAGCCTCCACCAGTTCTTCTGTAGAAGCGCCTGCTCTCTTCGCCCTGCTTGTGTGTGCAGCTATACAATATGGGCACTGTGTGACATGGGCCACAGCCACGGCGATGAGCTCCTTAATTTTGGTGCTTAAAGCCCCCTCGGCGAAAACTTTGCTGTCGAAGTCCATAAATGCCCGCATGGCATCGGGCTTCAGTTCAAAGAGCCTCCTTAACTTTGCGGTGCTTTCTTTGTGGTAGTAGCAATCAGCCATCTCGTCCTCCTAATTTAATGTGGACTATCTAAACATCACGGTCTGTGTTTGGTTGTTATGGTTGCCAGACTGAAGTGTATCAGAAAGCGATGGGAGGAGGGAAGAGCATGCAGTTCTAAGTCTAAGGATTCTTGTTCGAAGTTAAATTTAATGCTCAGGCTATACCAGGTGGCAAGCTACCTGGTGCTCGTCGCCCACATTTTTCAGCTCTGGCTCTTTTTCCCTGCACTCAGCCTTTGCTAAGCGGCACCGCGTGTGGAAACGACAGCCACGTGGTGGAAAGAGAGGGCTGGGCACGTCGCCAACAAGCAAGATACGAGTCCGCTGTCGGTCTACTTCGGGACAGGGGATCGGGACTGCAGATAGTAGCGCCTGGGTGTACGGATGCAACGGCTTGTTGTACAGGTCTTCGCTCTCTGCAGACTCAACAATTTTTCCTAGGTACATGACCACGACGCGGTCGCTGATATATCTGACCACTGAAAGGTCGTGGGCTATAAAAAGGTAAGTGAGCCCGAGTTCCTCTCTAAGTTGCTTGAGCAACTTGATCACCTGCGCCTGTATTGAGACATCCAATGCTGAAACGGGCTCATCGCAGACGATGAACTTTGGCCTGGTTGCCAGGGCTCTGGCTATGCCGATGCGCTGTCTTTGCCCGCCGCTGAATTCGTGAGGATAACGGACAGCCATCCTTGGTTCCAGTTCGACGAGTTCCAGCAGTTCTGCGACCTTTTGTTTGTATTCTTTGTCCTGCGCTAGTCCGTGTACCAACAGAGGCTCACCTATGATATCACCGATGGTCATTCTGGGGTCCAGTGAAGCGTATGGATCTTGAAAGATGAGCTGCATATCGCGTCTCAGCCGCCGCAATTCCTCACCCTCTATGTTGGTGATGTCCTTACCCTGGAAGTAAATGTTACCAGCGGTGATATCGTAGAGCCGCAATATACAGCGGCCTACGGTTGTCTTGCCACAGCCGCTCTCACCCACAAGTCCTACTACCTCACCTTGTTTCACACCGAAACTGACGCCATCAACAGCTTTGATATCTGCGATTTTGCGTCTCATCACCCCGGCTAGCAACGGGAAATACTTCACCAGGTTTTTCACCTCTACTAGGTAGCCATCGGTCCTCACTGCTCACACTCCATTGCTGTTAGTTCCGGAATTTCCTTATGTCTGAAACAGGCCACCCAATGCTCATCTCCTATCTGTTCCAGCTCTGGTCTCTGCTCGGTGCATTTACTTATGGCGAATCTACAGCGTGGTGCAAAGGCACAGATGTTAGGTGATAGGCGGGTAAGGTCAGGTGGTAGCCCGGGGATAACATAGAGGGGACGTTGGCGGGGCAGGTCAAGCCGTGGTACTGAAGTGATCAGCCCTACGGTATAAGGGTGGTGGGGGTGACTATAGATGGTGTCTGTCAGCCCTGATTCGACAAGTCTTCCAGCGTACATCACATTTACGCGATCCGCATATCTGGCTACCAAGCCAAGGTTGTGGGTGATGAGGATTACAGACATGTGGAACTGCGACCTCAAATTATTCAAAAGCTCCATGAGCTGCGCTTGGACGGTCACATCTACGGATGTAGTCGGCTCATCGGCGATCAGGAGCACCGGGTTGCAGCTTAACGCCATGGCTATCATTATGCGCTGTTGCATGCCCCCGCTGAACTGGTAAGGGTAATCTTCCAGTCGTCTCTCGGCATCGGGAATGCCGACCAGTTTTAGCAATTTGCCCGCCTCTACCCTAGCCTCTTCTTTCGCCATGCCGCGATGGAGTTCCAGCGACTCAGCTATCTGTCGTCCCACAGTGAGCACTGGGTTCAGCGAGGTCATGGGTTCCTGGAATACCATAGCGATACGGTTGCCCCTGATAGACCTCATCTCCTCCTCACTTAACTTGAGCAGGTCTCTTCCCTCGAAGATGATCTCTCCGCCTACGATGATTCCTGGGGGATAAGGGATAAGGCGCATTATAGAGAGGGCGCTTACCGACTTGCCGCAGGCACTCTCGCCGACAAGGGCAACGAACTCTCCTTTCTTAACTGAATATGATAGCCCATCAACTGCCCTGAGGGTACCCTCTCTGATGTAGAAATAAGTCTTTAAATCTTTTACTTCAAGCAATTTTTCCACCATGTGAGTTCATTTCATTCATGTTGCCAAATTGCCCGAGAGCGTCCTTGGGATATATTTTCATGTAGTCGGGAATCAATGTAAAGACATCGCCGAAGTACTCCGGTTTGCACTTTACATTGTGGACGTACACCATCGTCGAAAGTTAGAGGCTCAACAGCCAGTGATGTGGTAAGGACACCGCCGTAAACCGGCTTCGCCTTTTCTACGGCTGCCTCCTCTTTGGCTCCTCTAGCACAGCTACTGCTTATCAGCCCTGCTATCAGCCCCAGAACTAGAAGAAATATTACGGCTGATCTTTTTGTTATTATTACAACCTCCTATTTCGCGCTAGTTGCTTAGCGGCTTTATTTCTAGATTTCACTACCGAGATTAACTTGTGCGAGTTATTTGCTATTTAGGTAGCTTTTTCAGGGCTACGTCATATCTCCCCAGCCCGCCTCTCAGCCGTGGGTCGAGCAGATCACGCAAGGCATCGCCAAGCATATTTATTCCATAGACAACAATAGCCAAGAAAAGCCCTGGCCATACGGCAAGGTGAGGTGCCATAAGCATGTAGCGGCGCCCTGCTTCGCTGAGCATACCACCCCAGCTTGGTGTAGGTGGCGGTATACCTAGACCCAGGAAGCTGATGGTAGCCTCGGTGAGGATGGCACCACCAACGGTAATTGTGAATAGCACTATTATCGGTGCCATCACATTGGGGAGCACATGTTTCCATAATACCCGCCCAGTGCTACAGCCAACAGCTCTAGCAGCTTCCAGATAGGTGTTGGCCTTGATGGCCATTACTGCGCCTCGTACTATTCGTGATTGCCCGATGCCGAAGGCGATACCAAGTACCACTATTACCGGCACCATCCCTGGCCCTGTGACGGCCATGATGGTGAGGATGAGGAACAATCCAGGGATGCACATCCAGGCATCCACGAACCGTTGGGCTATGATATCCACTTTGCCACCAACGTATCCGCAGATTATACCAATAAAGGTAGATATCACCGCTGCTATACCAGCAACGCTGAGCCCTACTACCGTTGAGATGCGTGCCCCGTAGATAATTCGGCTAAGAAGGTCTCTACCCAACTGGTCGCAACCCAACAGGTGGTCAGGTGACGGGGCGGCTAGACGGGGACCAACGTAGGTTTCATTGTATCCATACGGCGCCAGCATGTTTGCAAGCACGCCGACAAACAAGAGGAGCAGGACTATGGCACCGCCAACCGTACCCAAAGGCTTTTCTTTCAGCAACCGGATGAGTATATCTGCCCAGAAAGAGCGGACCCTTTCTTCTCTTATTGTTGGTGCCAGTTCAGCTTGGGCCATTACTTCTCCTTAGGTATATTGCACTCTCGGGTCTAGGTAAGCATAAGTAATATCAACCGCAAGGTTGCATAGCATGACGAATATAGCTACGACTAGGTTGATCGCTGAGATGATGGGATAGTCCCGCTGGAACAGGGCATCGACAAAGTACCTCCCGATGCCAGGGAGCCCGAAAATTGTTTCTATGATTACTGCTCCGCCTACCAGGATGGGCAACTGCATGCCTACAATGGTAACCACAGGTATAAGCGCATTCTTCAAGGCATGCCTTGAGATAACCACACCTTCTTTCAGTCCTTTTGCCCAGGCTGTCCTAATATAGTCTTGCCGCAGGACCTCCAGCATCATGGTGCGTGTCATCCTCATAGTGGTTCCTGACATTGCCATTCCCATCAGAGTGGCTGGAATAATGAACTGCTGCAGGTTACCTATAGGGTCTTCGATAAAGGGGATGTATTGTATGGCCGGTGTCCAACCAAACCACACCGACGGGTAAACAACGACGAGCGTTGCTAGCCAAAATGCTGGGACGCTGATGCAGAAGATGGCTAAGCTGCGCCCGATGTAATCGGTAGCCGTGTCCTGACGAATAGCGGACAGTATACCTATAGGGATTGCTATAAGCAGCGCAACGATTATTGCCAGGATACCCAGCTCGATTGACACAGGCAGCCTATTTAGCAGCTCCTCGCCAATGCTCCGTCCTGTCCATAACGACGTCCCCAAGTTGCCTGTAAGTATGCCACCTATCCACCGCCCATATTGGACATAAATGGGAACGTCCAACCCCAGACTATGCTTGATGGCCTGGATGGCTTCTTCCATATTTTCAGCTTCGCCAATTTGCGATGCCATTAATTCAATAACGCTGCCGGGGACAAATCGTACAGCACAAAAGACGATGATAGTGACGATGAGCAACGTGGGGATCAGCAGTAATAAACGCCTGATGATATAAGACCTCATGTCGCTTAGCTCCTGCCTGGGATCAGCCCCCTCGATTCGAAGCTGGTCACCACTTTAGCAAAAAAAATTGTCATTGTCAATATTCGTGTGTTACAGTTTAGTGAATTTAGTTTCGTTTGTTTGCCTTTCCAAGATTTTTTGCCATATAGTAAAGGCTAGAAAGGCACTCTCTAAAATTTTTTGTTTACAACGCCAGTTTTTAAGGCTAAAATAAATATGTTTTCGGGCGGTTAGCTCAGCGGTTAGAGCGCTTGCTTCACACGCAAGAGGTCACTGGTTCAAATCCAGTACTGCCCACCATAAGTGGACAAACAGACCACTGAAACTTTCAGCCGTCAGATAGCCGCACATAGTTACTCGGGCACTCGACTGTCAGAGTGTGTGTTATCAGCCCTATTGTTTTTCCTTGGTGTAGTGCTTTGGTGCGATATTTTGTCGGGTGGCGATGAGCAAGTTTAATGGCTCGTGGTGCTAGTTCCAGTGGCTCGTACATTTAAGGACGCTGTTGTCCAGAGAAGTGGTCAGCGCTCTGCTAGTTCTCTTCGGTAAAGGGCTACGAATATGCCTGCCAGGATAAAGGTGCCACCGATGACTTCGGTGAGAGACGGTGCTTCTTTCAGAATTAGCCAGGCCCAGATGGTTGCTGCTACCGGTTCGCCGAGTATGGCAATGGTCACAACCGTTGCAGATACAAAACGAAGTGACCAGTTAAGGGAAGAATGCCCCACTAGCTGGGGTACTATAGCCAGCAGAACGAACATCAGGTAGGTAGTTCCAGAATAACCAGAGAGGGGATAGCCCAGCGCAAGGGTTGCCAGTAGTAGCAGTAGGCCCGCTAAGCTATAAACGATGTAGATGTAGGTGAGAAGCCCCAATCTTTGTCTAAGTTTTCTGCCGGTAAGCAAGTAGCCAGCCATTGCTAGAGCACCAGAAAGTGCCAGCAGTCCGCCAAAGAAGGGGCTGGTACCGAGCCTCCAGTTACCATAAGCAACAAGTACACTGCCAGCAAGACAGATGCCGATGCCCAGAAATGTCCTACGGTACAATGGCTCGCCAAAGATAAAATGGGAAGCGATTGCCACGAAGATAGGGTTAATGGTGACTAAGACGACAGAAGTAGCCACAGATGTGTAGCTTAGCGAAGTCGTCCATGTTCCGAAGTGAAGTGCCAGGAAGGTGCCTGACAGTAGGCACATGAGTATGTCCTGCGTGGTGAAGTGGCGTAGCTCTTGTGTTAAGTACTTCCAGCCTGCTGGCAGCAGGATGAGAGAAGCTAGGCACAACCGATAGGTGGCAATTACCAGTGGTGGTGCCTGGGAGATTCGGACTAAAAGGGCAGCGAAGGAAACGGATACTACGCCTATCGCTAGGACGGCATAAGTCCTGGTCATACTGGCACTATATCATTAACCTTAGTTCGAAATCCAGCATTGCCACGCAGGTTGGATTGTGGTTACAGCCCGGGTCTCACCAAGAGGCAGGGATCTTGCTAGGGGCGCTGGTACCAACAGCAGTCCTTTGCTTTGCGCCCGCTGCCACAGGGGCATGGATCGTTACGTCCGACACCCTTCCAGCGGGCGAGCGCTGAGGCACGGAGTTGGGCCATGATAGCCTCTGGCCGTGCTCTTTTTCTCCGGAGTTCGATGACCTGCCTCAGCGGTTTTTCGGCATGGGCGAAGAACCGCTTTAGACCGCTGCAAAGATAGTTGAGCCCCGGTTCGCCATCGTGCGTGGTGAGAATTCGGTCTTTGGGGCAGCCGCCGTTGCACAGGCTGAGCCATGGACAGGAACGGCACTGTTTGGGAAGGCGGGCTCGCTTTTCTTCGCCGAAGCGGCGTTGGGTTGGAGAGTCAACCAGTTCGCCCAGGGACGAAGTGCTTAAATTACCGATGCGGTACTCGGGTGTAACGAAATGATCACAGGAGTACACGCTGCCGTCATGTTCAACGATGGGCACCCGCCCGCAAGTTGGTGCCATCCAGCATAGGGTAGCGACACCTCCAGACAGCACCAGCGATGTCTCAGCGAACAGTTGCACGTTTAGATTTCCCAGGTCGTGATAGAGCCATTCGTCAAATACCGTGCACAGAAAACGTCCATACGCTTCGCCTGACACCGATTCTGCTGTCACCTGCCCATCCGGCGTTCGCCGTACGATGGGTATGAACTGAATCCACCCGGTACCAAGGTTTCTGAGTGCCCGGTACACAGCTATAGGCTCCTGTGCCACCGCGGATGTCACTGTGCACAACAGGTCTGGCTGGATCCCATGCGCCTGGAGGCGGCGGAGAGCCGCCACTGCAAGTTCATAGGTACCGCGACCCAGGTGGTCCTTGCGATACATATCGTGTAGCCATTGTGTACCGTCTATGCTGAGACCGACGTCAAAGCGGGCTTCTGCCAGGAAGGCGCACCATTCATCGTCCAGAAGAATACCGTTGGTCTGCAGGTTGTTCCAGCAAGTCCATCCTTGCGGTAGATAACGCTTCTGCAGTTCCACTGCGGTGCGGTAAAAGTCGAGCCCTGCCAGCGTTGGTTCACCGCCGTGCCATACGAACTGGACTATGGGCCCCGGACTCGTTTCCATGTACTGACGGATAAATGCCTCGAGCGTTGCGTCTGACATCCGGAATTGGTGTGGATGAGAGTAGAGATGTCTGGTGTCTAGATAGTAACAGTAAGCGCATTCCAGATTGCACACCGGGCCCACCGGTTTAGCCATTACGACGAAAGGCTCACCACTACGTGTTGTCCGTCCCGGGACTTGCGGCGTCATATGGTCCTACTTTTCCTTTCATATCATATAAGCGTCCATATTCTGGTAGCGTGGAGTGGGGCCCTTTATTTTAATACCTTATAAATACTTTACCTAGTGTGCGGATAGAGTCTAACTCTAGCGGTTTACCCGCAAGTAGCAGTATCTCTCGCTGTGACAGGTTAGTCCCGTAAATGCTCTCCAAAAAACTCAAAGACTTTGTTCCATGCGTCCATTGCTTGCTTGGGTCGGTAATACTCAGTGTGGTAATACCAGAAACCGTGCCCTGCGCCATCGTAGCGGTAGAACTTATATTTTTTCCCATATTTTTTGAGTTCTTCTTCAAGCTGGTTTGCCTGTTCGGGTGTGGGGAACCAGTCATCGTTACCAAAAATACCGAGAAGTGGGCAACCCAGCCTCTCAGTATAATCAATGGGGGCGACGGGTTGAGCTGGTGTCAATTCTTCCTTTGAAGCGACCACGCGACCGCCCCAACAGTCGACTGCAGCATCAAGGCCTTGCACCAGGCACGCGGCCAAAAATGCGTGGCGACCGCCTGAGCATGTACCTATTACTCCGACCTTACCGTTGGAGTAAGGCAGGGACCTCAGGTATCTCACGGCGCCTTCGCAGTCCCCCATCACACTATCATCGGGGACACCGCCAGAAGCACGTACTTTTGCAGAGACCTCTTCTGGTGTTCCGTGTTCGAACCGACAAAAGATGTCGGGGCAGAGGGCGAGGTACCCATGTTGCGAGAACCTACGGGATGTCTCGCGATAAAACTCGTCCCACCCGGGCATGTGGGGAATTAAGATTACCCCGGGGAAGGGCCCTTTGCCGAGCGGTCGGGAGAAATAGGCGTGTATGAGGTCACCATTGTAACCTGTGATGGTGATGGTCTCTGCTATCATCCCCTCGTACTCATCAGTCCTTAACTGGTTCCACATACCTTCCCTCCTTTGATCTTACAATTCCGAACCATTACCCGGTGGATGCCTATTCTGCCTCCCATGCCGGTGTTAATACAAAGCGTCTTGATCTGAAATTGCTAATGAGAGAATATGAGGCCCGTCTTTTAGCTGCTAAAGTGGCTGCCCGGCTCGCTCGTTTTTTGATCTCTATATTATCCCATCCCAGAGTTTGCGCTCTTCCCCGAAAGGATCGTCTTCCACCTTACTTTCAATATTAAATAACATTGTGGCACGGTCTTTTTTGTCATAGGTAGGCCATTGGGGCAAGCCTTCGTGGTTCGGGTTACCGCTTCTGGCGAAGGCGACCCAGGCGCCGCTCATTGCTGCTGCCAGTTTGAAGCGTTCAGGCCTGTTTCCTACAAATAAGACCGATGGGTCGTTCATGTAGTTGAACACGAACGGTATCTCAAATGAGTGTGCCGACCTTAACCGTCCGCTGGCCACTTCACTTTCCCAGGTGAACAGGTACATGTAGACTGGGGCGGGACCGCCATCTATCTTTCGTTCAGCCAGCCGTATTGAGGCAACGCGCATCCGGTCGCTGCCAATCGCTGCCAGAATATCGTGTGGTGTTGCATCAGGGCGGGTGCGCTTGTACCCGGCTATCAACTCATCAGCCTTTCCCACAGCTACACTGTCGCTTAGACGTTGGGCAAGTGCTGCAATCACCCGCTCCCGCATTTGCTCTTCGGTGTACTTGCCAAACAAGGGATCGCGCATCATCATGAACAGCCATTCGTCCTTATTCGTCCCGATGATGAGAGGTACATTGGCGGCTGTGGGCGCTGCCACCGGGTCGAATGGATGCGCTGGGATAACTTTGCCATCAACCACCGGAGCCATGTCCCCGCCCATCCTGTCCGTGTCCTGTGAAAGCGACATCCATGCTGAATAGATAACATACGGCTTCAGCTCATGAAGCCAGTGTACCCGTTGCGGTGTCACATGGATGACTTCCAAGAATTCTCTGGCGCGCTTGGTGGCTTCTTCAGCGGTCTTTACCCGTAGCCCTGGTCCGCCCATCACGATAGCACGGTGGAACAACCCTTTCGCCGCCGGCATTGCCATCAGTGTGGACACCTTGGCACCGCCGCCCGACTGCCCGAAAATGGTAACGTTCCCTGGGTCGCCACCGAATTCAGCAATGTTGTCGCGCACCCATTTCAGCGCCTCTACCAGGTCAAGCATACCGTTGTTTCCTGATGTGGCGTACTGTTCCCCAAGTATCTCGCCCAGGTGGAGGTAACCGAAGATGCCGAGCCGGTGGTTCACCGAAACAACGACCACATCGTGCGTTTTTGCCAGTGAAGCGCCGTTGTAAAACGGTGCATGGTTTGCAGACTCGGTGCGGAAGCCACCGCCATGGATCCACACCAGCACCGGTCGTTTACGGTTGTCTTTGAGCCCCCTCGTCCATACGTTGAGCACCAGACAGTCCTCGCTCATAGCCTCTACGCCGGTGGCCCCCCAGAAGCCCATTCTGGTGACGCCCTCGGGAGGCTGCCAGCACGAGGGGCCATATTCGGTGGCCTCCTTCACTCCCTTCCACGGCTTCGGCGGCTGAGGTGGCATGAAGCGGTTTTTGCCGGCTGTTGACGCCCCGTAGTGAATACCCTTGAAGATGTGAAGGCCGTCTTCGGTAATGCCCTGGACTTTGCCATAAACGGTTTCGACGATAGGAGCAGCCACGTGTTCACCCCCTTGGTTTTTCGCTGGTCGGTGCGCCTATTACAGCACAGCGTAAAGTATATTGTCAAGGATAGGCGCGCTCTGACCAAAAGTTAATATTCACATATTTGTGAGGTGGTTAGATGGGGCATCACTAGGGTGGATATTGAAAGAATTGACCTTGAGAGACCATTGTGCTATCTTTCTTTAGAGGGAAGGCAAGGGGTTTTCTGTCTTTCCTGGTAAGTCTGGTAAATCAGAGGTTAATAGTTGGCTTGAGTGCTGCCAATGCCGAAGTGGCGGAATGGCAGACGCGCTACGTTCAGGGCGTAGTGTCCGTAAGGACATGTGGGTTCAAATCCCACCTTCGGCACCATATTGTGCGCCTGTAGCTCAGCGGATAGAGCGCAGCCCTGCGGAGGCTGAGGTCGTGGGTTCAAATCTCACCAGGCGTACCACATGGGCGATTAGCTCAGCGGTTAGAGCGCCTGTCTTACACACAGGAGGTCAGTGGTTCAAGTCCACTATCGCCCACTTGATAATACTATTACCATTCTGGCATCTTTATTACCATAGTTCAGCTTCA
>DAISKD010000007.1:0-21772 GCA_036821185.1 Chloroflexota bacterium
AGTGGAGCTGATGGGATTCGAGCCCACTACCTTTTGACCGCGGTCAAACGCTCACCCGATTGAGCTACAGCCCCTCCGCTATAACAAAAGCCACGGCCAGCCGGCGATAATTGCAGTTTTCACCAGGCTGTGATACCATTTAAGACCGGGGTTGCTGCAATTAGTTGCAACTACTTTTAATTGCTTCACCTTGAGACCTGGAGGAAAGAATGCACCATAAGCATGTAGTGTTCCCGTTCACAGCTATCGTAGGGCAAGAAGATATGAAGCTGGCCCTCATCCTCAATGCCATTGACCCCACCATTGGAGGCGTTTTGATCAGAGGTGAAAAGGGCACGGCGAAGTCCACTGCAGTAAGGGCTCTATCGGACCTTTTGCCCGAGATCGAAATCGTTGCCGGGTGTCCGTTCAATTGCGACCCTGATAATCTGCGCGAAATGTGCCGGACATGTCAGCAGCGGGCAGAGCAAGGCGAGCAATTGCCCCGCCTGAAAAAGAAAATGAGCGTGGTGGAGCTACCCGTTTCAGCTACGGAGGACCGGGTGGTGGGCAGCCTGGACATGCAGAAGGCGTTAAAAGAGGGGATCAGGGCGCTGCATCCCGGAGTGCTTGCCGAGGCAAATCGGAACATCCTGTATATCGACGAGGTAAACCTGCTCGACGACCATGTGGCAAACGTACTGCTCGATGCCGCAGCTATGGGTGTCAACATTATTGAGCGCGAGGGGATATCGCTGCACCACCCAGCAAGGTTTATCCTTGTGGGCACAATGAACCCAGAGGAAGGCGAGCTCAGACCGCAACTACTGGACCGCTTCGGCCTCTGTGTCCAGGTCAGCGGCCTGATGGGTAGGGAGGATAGGGCGGAGGTAGTCAGGCGTCGGGAAGAGTTCGACTGGGACCCGTGGACATTCGCTGCAAAGTATGAAGATGTCCAGACAGAGCTCCGTGAGCTCATTTTACTGGCGAGGGAACGAGTTAAGGGCATCGTTGTTTCGGACGAGAAGTTGAACGCCGTGGCTGAGGCCTGTGCCAACCTCGGAATAGAGACCTTGAGGGCAGACATCGTCATAATAAAGGCAGCCAAGGCCCTCGCTGCTTTTAAAGGAGCGGCCGAGGTCGATGACCAGGATATCCTAAAAGCTATGGAACTTGCTCTGCCGCACCGGCTCAGGAAGAGGCCGTTTGAAAAAGTGGCCTCGAAACAACAGGTCATGGAAGCTCTGGGGAGAACGCTTGATGAGGTTAGCTCCGGAGCCATGACCGAAAGGATATTCAAGGTGGACACTTCGGTGAAGCTGGCTGAACTAGCCCGAAACGTGGAAAAGGACGGGTCAGCTCCGGGTAAAAATTACCCCCCGATAAGCTCGCCGAGAGGTAAGTATGTCTCAGCCAGGCCCAGGAAAGACTCTAACGACATCGCCCTCGATGCCACCCTGCGAAAGGCATCGATGGAGGCACCATCAGGAAAATTCGAAATCAGCCCTGAACACCTTATGGAGAAAGTAAGACAGGGCAGAAGTGGCATCCTGTATATCTTTTGCCTGGATTCGTCATCGTCGATGGGAGCCCAGGCCAGGATGGAGCTGGCCAAGGGGGCAATTTACTGGCTGCTTCAGACCGCTTACCAGCGGCGGGACAAAGTGGCTCTAGTGGCTTTCAGGGGAAGCGAGGCTGAGCTGGTCCTGACGCCCACCGCCAGTGTGGAAACCGCGGAGGAGAGGCTCAAGACGTTACCCACCGGCGGCAAGACTCCCCTTGCCCAGGGGATACTGGAATGTATTAAGCTCGCCGAAAGGCAACAGAGCAGCAATTCCAGTGTACAGCTCGTGCTGATCTCGGACGGCAGGGGCAACATACCTATAAAAGGTTCTCTCAGGGACGACCTTCTCTGGCTTGCGGAGGAAATCAAAGCTAAGGCGATTGGACTGGTGGTCATTAATACCGGTAGCAGGTCGCACGACCTTGGTCACCTGCTGGAGTTCGCCGAGGCAGCTTCAGGCACTCATTACTTTCTGGAGGAGATAGCCAGATGACAAGGCTGCTTCTGCTCAGTACTCTGGACAGTACAGCGGAACTGCGGGACGCCGTCAGCGAGCTTAAAAGAGAATACGGAGATATTTTCTCGCTCAGAAAAATATATCTTAACGACCTCGAGAGGGAACGTATCTCGCTGGACGAGGTCAAAAGGGAACTGGACAGCTCACAGATCATCCTGGTAGATGTCCGAGGGCAAAGCGGCATGTCCGACTTTCTCCAGGAAGTCCTGCCCCAATGCCGGGCTACCATAGTGGTGCTGATTGGCGGGAGTTCCCAGATATTTGCCCTCACCTGCATGGGCTCCTTTAGGGGCAGCGACATCTTCAAGGGTGACCGACAGATAGATGTGGAAGGTTACATTAGGGCCAGGAAGTTCTCCGAACTCACCAAAAGGATAGGCTCTGTGCTTCCCTTCGGCAGGCTCAAGGACATGCGGAACTGGGTGATTGCCCAGGAGTACTATTCCAACTACGGGAAGGAAAACCTGAAGGGACTCTTTTTGTTCTTACTCAGGGAATACGGCGGGGTCAGGATAAAGAGCATTCCGCCACCGCAAAAGGCCCTCGATTTCGGCATCTGGTGGCCGGGTAAGGGCTTTTTTAGCGAGCTTAACGAGTTCCAGAGGGAGACCGGGTGGGACCCGGCAAAGCCTAAGATAGGCATCTTTTTTTACGGGCAGATGCACTTCCAGGAATGTGTCCCGGCGGTGGAGGAATTGATTGCGCGGATTGGAGATAGGGCCAACATCATCCCCGTCTTCTCCCGGGTGGAATACAACCTGGAGGCGATTTCAAAGTATTTCTTCTCAGGAGATGTGCCAGCCATTGACCTCCTGATAAACCTGCAGTATTTCAGGCTGCATGGAGGCCCATATGGTGGGATGCCGGAGCCGACCCTCAGGTTGTTGCAGAAGCTCAATGTCCCCGTCCTTATCGGCTTTCGCCTTTACAGCACAGAGATTGAGGAATGGAGAAAGACAACGAAGGTCAACCCTTTGGAAGTGGTCCTCGGCACAGTGCTGCCGGAGCTGGACGGCTGCATAGAGCCGCTGATGATCGCCGGACTGTCCTCCTTGGGTACCGACGAGTCCATCGGTGCTGAAGTTAAAGAGAGTAAGGCCATCCCGGAGCGGGTGGGGAGGCTGGCTGAGCGGGCACTTCGCTGGATTCGTCTCAGGCAGAAACCGGATACGGACAAGAAGGTCGCCATTCTGCTGTATGACTACCCGCCGGGCGAGGCTAATATAGGCACCGCGGGATATCTGGACAGCCTGGCGAGCCTTGAAATATTCCTCCGCAAGCTGGCGGCTAGCGGCTACAATGTTGAAATGCCGGCGGGAAAACTTATCGACATCCTGATCTCCCACGGTGTGGTCAACTCCCCGCGTTTTACGAATTCGTCTCCAACGACAGCTGTAAGTCTGGAGCAATATATAGGGTGGTACTCAGAACTTCCGCTGGAGGTTCAACAGGAGCTGGAACGGCACTGGGGGCGACCGCCGGGGAAAGTAATGGTAAGAGACAATGCACTGCTCATCCCGGGGGTTATCCTTGGCAATGTGTTCATAGGACTGCAGCCCTCGCGCGGCGTGCACGAAGACCCTGAGAAGGCGTACCATGACAAGGACCTCCCGCCTCACCACCAGTATATCTGCCTGTACAAATGGCTGGAGAAGGAATTCCATGCCGATGCCCTGATCCACTGGGGGATGCACGGTACGCTTGAGTTCACCAAAGGTAAAGAGGTGCCCCTTTCGGAGAAGTGCTATCCTGACATCCTAATCGGCAATATCCCCCATCTCTATTATTACTGGGTGGGCAACACCTCAGAAGCGACCATTGCCAAACGGCGTGGGTATGCCGTCACAGTCTCTCATGCGTCCCCACCGCTGGAGAGCTCAGACCTGTATGGTGCCTATCTGGAGCTGGAAGACTTGATCACCGAGCACGATAAGGCAGAAGAGAGGGACAAAGCAAGGCTCCAGGAGCTCATTCGGGAAAAGGCAAATGAGTTGCATCTTGATACCGCTGACCCTCAAGCTCTAAGACGACTTCTTTATCGCCTGAAGCGGCGTCTGATACCTAAAGGCCTACATGTAATGGACAGCAAGCTTGAGGGGGAATCGCTGGTAAGTTATCTTACTTCGGTGGTCAGGCTTGGTCGAGAGGTCCCTTCACTTCATGGCATCCTGGCTGAACGCCGCGGCAAGGGTCGCGAGGAACTCGCCGCAGACGCTAAGCTTGCGGAGGAGGTTGACCGGGAGTGCCGGCATCTGATAGCGGAGATGCTCCGGGCAAAGGAGGTCGACATTCCGGAAGAAATCAAGGGATATATTTTGGAACTTAAAGGGCGCATCGAGCAATCGGATGAAAGCGGTGCTCTGCTCAGGGCGCTCTCCGGCGAATATTTGCTCCCCAACCTGGGCGGCGATCCCATCCGTACACCGGCGGTCTTCCCTGTAGGACGGAATATGTATGAGTTTGATCCCAGGCTGATCCCGACACACACCGCTTTACATGTGGGCAAGGAGGCGGCAAGTAAGATACTAGCCAAGTTCTTTGAAAAGCACGGAAGGTATCCCGAAAGTCTGGGGGTGGTGCTCTGGGGATTTGAGACGGTCAAGACCGGCGGCGATACCATAGCCCAGGTCCTCTCCTATCTGGGAGTGAGATTGGTAAGCAGGGCCAGCCCCTGGTTCAAAGACCTGGAACTGATCCCCCTTGAAGAGCTGGGGCGACCCAGAGTGGACGTGGTTATTACCATATGTGGCATCTTTCGCGATCTCTTTGGGACGCATATCGACCTGCTCAATAAAGCTATAAAGATGGCGGCGGAGGCTGATGAACCAATCGAACATAACTACGTGCGCAAGCACTATCTGGAAGAGAAGGACAGGTTTGGCGAACTTGCTAAAGCCCGGATCTTCGGCCCTTCGGAAAGTGAATATGCTACCTCAATGCGGACAATGGTGGAGAGGGGCAACTGGCAGGAGGAGAGAGAACTGGTAGCGAGCTACGATGATAGTATGGGTCATGCCTACTGGAGCGGGAGGACTGTCAGGACACCGGAGCTCTTCGGCAGATTGGTCAGTCAAATCGAGATAGTGTCCCAGGAGCGAGACAACACAGAATATGAGTTTACCGACCTTGACCATTACTACGAGTTCTTCGGTGGCCTGGTTCGAAGCGTAAAGGAAAAGCAGGGAAAGTACCCGGAGCAGTGGGTTATCGACACCACCGAGGGGGACCTGGAGATCGAGGAGGTAGAAAGGGTCATAGACCGTGCCACCAGGTCGAGGACGCTTAACCCCAAGTGGATCGACGGAATGCTGAGCCATGACTTCCACGGGGCACAGAAGATCTCCCAGCGGGTGGAGTATCTTATCGGTCTACAGGCAACGACAGGAAAAGTTAACAACTGGCTCTTTGAGCAAGCTGCCCAGACACTGCTATTCGACGATGAGACGCGTCGCCAGCTCATGGAGAACAACAGATATGCGACCCTGGAGATTGCCGAGAGGATGCTCGAAGCCCATAACAGGGGTTACTGGCAGGGCTCTGCCGAAGACGTCGACAGATTGAAGACCATGATCTTGGAGATGGAGACGTGGCTCGAATAGAAATTGGCGGTCAACGCGCCCTGGACGCTGGTCATCCTTGTCTCTTCAGGTGGTTTTGTTTGTTGGGGTGTGGCCCAATCCTTCGGGCACGATAGCTCGGTTTGTTAACAATTGCGGTACGGCGATACGGTTGCCGTCTACAGCCGGCGTAGCGATGGCAGGCGCAGAGTGACTGCCAGTATGGATATGGCGCAGATGAGCCCACCGGCTGCCACAGCTAGCTGGACCCCGACCCAGTCGGCAGCAGCCCCGATGATCAGGCTGCCCGGCAGGTACCAGACGATGACGTAGAAGCCCATCACCCTTCCGCGGAAGTGGTCGGGGATGATCGATTGAATCAGTGTATTCGCCGTGGCGAAGAAGATTGCCGCGGTGGCGGCAACGATGACCACCAGGGCCAGAGAGAAGAAAAAGGACTCCGACATAGCGAACAGTATCAAAGTGAAGCTGAAGGCAAGGCCTGATAGCACCAGCAGCCATCCCTTGTGCTGAAATCGGCCCAGGGAAGCTACAATCAGTGCCCCTGCTATGGCACCGGCCCCGGTCGCCATCATCAGCTGGCTGTAACCGCCGACATCCAGGCCGAGGACGTCCCGGGCGAATACCGGCATCATCCAGGCGTAAGGCAGGGCAAAGAGGCAGGCCACCATCACCAGCAGTATGACCGTGAGGACCGTCTTATTGTTGCCGACGTAGCTGACACCTTGGCTCAGATTCTTCACAATACTATCTTGCTGCGCTGAGAGGGATGCTGGCAGTGGCTGCATCAGTATTGCCAGGAGCAATGCCAGCACATAGATGGCCCCGGCAAAGTAGAAGCAGCCCCCGATGTCTATGAGCCCGATAAGGGCCCCGGCTAAGGCTGGCCCGATGAAACGGCTCACCTGCCAGGCGGTTGAGCTTAAGGCGACGGCGTTCATCAGGTCGTCCATGGTCACCACCCTGGGCACTATGGCCATGATGGTGGGGTCTCCGATAGACCACACGATGCCTTGAAGGATGGAGATGACGACCATATGCCAGATGGTGACCCGACCTGTGATGGTGAGGGTTGCCAGCACCATGATGAGGAGCCCCGCCCCCAATCGACAGAGGATCAGGAGCTTGCGCTGGTCAACCCTGTCGGCGAAGACCCCGCCAAATGGTGCCAGGAAAAGCGGTGGGATGCTGGCACAG
This sequence comes from Chloroflexota bacterium, assembly GCA_036821185.1. GTDB lineage: Bacteria > Chloroflexota > Dehalococcoidia > GIF9 > UBA5629 > CALJTV01. Next base: position 6,836 of record DAISKD010000007.1, read on the forward strand.
AAGACGATCATGCCCACCCAGAAGGCGGAATCGGTCAATTCCAGGACCAGCCACCCCTGGGCGGTGACGAAAATCCAGTAGCCCGAGCCCCCGGTGAGCAGGCTTACCCACAGCAAGCAGTAGTCGCGGTGACGAAAGGAGCGAAAGACCATGCTGGCTATGGAGAAGGGCGAGACCCTGGGGTATATCTTGCGTCCTTCGTCCGTCATTTGTCCTGTGCCCAGGGAAGTGTAGCACAGAAAGTGACGGGATGCACCAATGTCCTAACTCCGAACTGCGGGATTGGGAAAACTATTCAAGCCAGCCCTCTAAGTGCAGGCTTTTGATAGCTTTTTAGCCCGGCGCCTGTGCGGGGGTTTGGCAGGTAGCGGGAAGTCCGACCTGTTCGGAAACAAACTGACCGCTATATACTGCTGGCTAACGCGTCAGCGTTTTTGCCTTGCGGGCTTATATGGTAGTATAATCTGGTCTTGGTATAGCGCGTTGGTCACGGCGCCCTGAACGCCTGCGCTGAGTTCTATAGTTCTAATTTCAAAGCGGCTAACCTATTTTTGTGATGAGGAGGCACAGCTGTGTCGAACCATACTCTGGACGAAGTCCTGCACCCCCGTTCCATTGCTGTTGTCGGTGCCTCGGTCAATGGTCCGGGCTGGCGCTTTTTTACGCCGCTGCTTGAGCTCGGCTTCAAGGGGAAGATATATCCGGTGAACCCGAAGTACCAGGAGATCGGCGGGCTGAAGTGTTATGGCTCAGTAAGCGAGATACCTGACACGGTGGACTACATTATATCAGTGGTGCCCGCCCGACTGGTGCCCGACATGATGAAGGAGGCTGCTGGCAAAGGTACCAGGGCCATCCATATGTTTACCGCCCGTTTTAGCGAGACCGGGCGTCCTCAGGCGATACAGCTTGAACAGGAAATAAGGGACCTAGCCAGACAGCTTGGCATCAGGATCATCGGTCCAAACTGCATGGGGGTGTACTACCCAGCCCAGGGCATCTCTTTCGAGGGGGATTTCCCCAAAGAGTCGGGCACGGTGGCGCTCATCTCTCAGAGCGGGAACCTGGCGGGCGACATAGTGCGGACGGGGTCTTTAAGGGGCATCCGCTTCAGCAAGGTGATTAGCTACGGCAATGCCATCGACCTTAACGAGTCCGACTATCTGGAGTATTTTGCCCAGGACCCTGAGACGAAGACAATACTTGTGTACATCGAAGGCGCCAAGGACGGCAGTCGGTTTGTAAATACTCTGCGGCAGGTGACCCGGGTAAAGCCGGTCATAATCCTGAAAGGGGGTCGGGGCGAAGCTGGGGCAAGGGCGACCTCCTCCCACACCGCCTCGTTAGCCGGATCGTCTGAGATCTGGAAAGCCATACCCCGCCAGACCAGTGCAATCGCGGTTGAGAATATGGAGGAGCTGGTCGATATGGCGGTGAGCTTTAGCTTTCTACCGCCTTTTGAGGGCAAGCGGGTGGGGGTGACCGGTGGTGCTGGAGGTGCCAGCGTGCTCGCTGCTGACCAGTGCGAAATGGCTGGGCTTGAAGTGATCCCGCTGCCGCAGGAGTTCCGCGAAGCGCTGAAGGGCCGCGGGATATCGGTCTGGGACTGGTTGAGCAACCCGGCAGACCTGTCGATTAGAGAGGACGACCGCCTCACTGTAGGGGACATTATCGAGCTGATGGCCAAGGACCCTCACTTCGACCTGCTCATCGTGATGATCAGTGTCCACCGCCATCACGACCAGCCCTTAATCACGCTGGACGATTTTATGAAGCAGCACAATTTTGGTTTTGATGTTATTCTGAACACAGCCCGCACCAAGCCTGTACTGGCTGTTGTTCCCGAAAGGGGCTTCGGCATCGATGAGTGGGACAATGTGGAGTGGAGGCTTTCCTGTGAGCTGAGGTCTAAGTTGATCTCCAGCGGCATACCGTTTTATCCTACCGTCTACCGCGCGGCCCTGGCGGCGAGGCGGATGGCGGACTATTATGTTGGAGTCCGGGTGGCTGATATCTCAGCGCGCAAGTCGGATTGACGCCAGGTAGCTATAGCTGGTAACCTGTACGAAAATTTTATAACGAAAGCCGGAGATATGCACAGGTTTGCGCTGGTCGGGACCGTTTTCCTGTGTGTCTCTGTCCTGCTTACAGCACCGTCGGCAGCCTCAGCCCATGTCCTGGAGGGCGCTGTCCTGAAATGGGCGATCGTGGAAACCCCAGGCTTCTCCCCGCAAAGAAATGACATTCGTTCCCCCTCCGAGGTAAATGCCTTAGCTGTTGCTTCAGACGGCACGCTATACGCTGTGGACATTCCCAATGCTTCACCAGGGCCGGTGGTCTCCCCAGGGCTGTGGCAGAGCACGGATGGCGGTTTCACCTGGAGCGGCAAGGCGGCAAAAAACCTGGCTGGTCTGACCTCGGGGCGTGTCACCGCTGTCGCCCTGGCACCGGACGAGCCCGGGCTCATAGCCGTGGTCTGTGTAGATGGCTCGGGACTGCGCCGTGAGGTCTATGTTTCCCTGGACGGCGGGGACAACTGGCACTCCAGCGGCGCCATACCGTGGAAATACGGCGCCGGAGAGCAGGTCGGCACCATAGCTATCTCACCGGCATACGACTTGCAGGGAAAGCGGTGCCGCGATATCATCATCGGCAGCCGCGACCCTTCGGCCGCTGTTCCGATGGGGGAGGTCTATATCCTTCAATACCCTGGCTTTGGTAGCTGGAAGAGTCAGGACTTTCCCTGGGGCGATGTTATCGCGCTACAGCCGTCGCCGAGCTATGGCACCGACGGCACCATTGTGGTCATGTGCAGCACCATGGATGCAACTTATATCACTTTAGGAAGGCACGATTTAGCCGCAAATATAACTTTCTGGGAGGCAGTCAGCGGTTTTCCGCTGGAGCTATGCGAGATGGGGCAGGCTGGCGGCAACTTGAGTGGTAAGGACCGGGTCATCACCGGGAGTTTGGCATTGCCCGCCGACTTCGATGGCGCGGTGAATGACAGGCAGGTGGTATTCGCCAGCTATGACTCAAACAACACCGCCTATGGCACCAGTCGGGTGCTGGACGATGTCTATCTGCTGAAGGCTGGCAGGGTGACAAGGCTGAATGTCCCTGAGGCTGGCAGTCGGGTGAGGATAAGCAGCATCGCCTACTTCGGTGATTCGAAGAAGGGCAAGCTGCTGGCTGGTGGTGTGGCGGCGGATGGGGATAGGGCACGAGCGCAGATATGGCGCTGCGGCGTTCCTTTTTCTGCCTGTCCGGTATGGGAGCCAGCTTTGAAAGCCCCGACTGGAGGCGGTGCTGATGGTTACGCTAACGTGCAGATAGCTTGGTCGGCCGATGGCAGCGTTGCCTACTGTGGCACGGGGTCGGGAAATCGGCAGACTCCAGTTGACTGGCAGGATGTTGCTTCCCTTGCCTGGGCAAGTTTTGCCCTAGATGAGTCGGCGGTGTCCCTTTCCCAGGATGATGGGCTGTCCTGGGACCAGGTGGGGCTGATAGATACTGCTATCGACTGGCTGGCAGCCGTAGCCCCCAGTCAGGATGAAAGGACGCTTTACCTGGCGACAACTAACCAGCTCGGCTTCGACAGCGTCTGGCGCAGCCAGCCGCCGGGCAGGAAATGGCACCGGGTGCTGTGCTGTAACGGCGATTCCCCGTTGCTCCGCCTGGCGCCGGAGAGGAAGGAAGGGGACTATATCTTCTGGGCGGACCAGGGCACCAGAAATGCATCGTTTTCCGGCGATAGCGGCGCCACCTGGCAGGAATTATTGCCCAATCTGGTGGTGCAGGACATGGCAGTCGCCGATGCTCGTTCCGTTTATGTCCTTCAAGCGGACGGTGCGGTGCGCAATGGCAGATATGCCGGTGGCTGGATATGGGGTGAAATCAGAAGCACCGGTCTGGAGGCGAACCACAGCATAGCGGTCAACGGCAATTATGTGGTGGTGACCGCAGCTGCCTACCAGGACTTTCCGCTGGCCTATTCCAGCGATGGTGGCAGCACCTGGCATCCGGTCACCAGAAGAACGCCGACGCAAGGCAACCGGCATGTCGCCTTCGATAACCGTTTTCAGGACAACCGCCTTGTCTATATTGCCGACGATGCCGGTGGCGTTTACCGGCTCCGCCTCGGTAGCGACGAAGAATGGCAGGACATGGCACCACCGCACCACAGCTTCTATGGTGCGGTCATAGGCGACCACGGCGTACTGTATGCAGCTTATAGCTATGACAGAAGCGGTGTTGACCGCGCGCTCTATCCTCGTACCGGCATCCCCAAGCCCGGCGTTTACTGGGACTCGCTGAACGTCGGGCTTGCCGAGGGGGTGAGGTTCAGCAGCGAGCCAGGGGCGCTGGCGGTATCACAGAATACCCTCTGGGCAATAGACGCTCGAGGATATCACCCGGTGGCGAACGAGGGCTGTCTCTGGGTGTTTATCGATACGCTGGCGGTACGGGGACCGCGGCTGATTTATCCTAAAGACGGAGCGTTGCAGGACTATGACCCGGTGAGCGGGAGGAACCGGGGTATAGCTTTTAAGTGGGAGCAGTTATCTCTGGCGGACTGTTACGAGGTGGTGTATGCCGTTGACGAGGAGTTCACCCTACGTATTGAGCAAGTCGAGCCTGCGACCAACCCTTTCTATCTGCCACCAGTGACCAGCGACCCTGCCTACCACATCCCGCCGGGGACGGTGCTTGAGGCGGGGAAGGAGTATTTCTGGCGGGTGAGGGTACGTCGGGCGGCTACCGGACAGGTCATCCGCAGCCCGTGGTCGCGGGTGTACAGCTTCAGGCTCAGCCCGGGCGTGCCCGTGGTCAGCCGCCACATCTCTCCCGAGGCGCTGGCGCCGGGACACGGGGTGGTGAGGCCATCCCCACCGCCGGCTTTCTCCTGGACGCCGTTACCAGATGTCGAGGAGTACCTCTTTGTCCTGGCCAGGGACTCTGCACTCAGGGACGTAGTGGTGCAGGAGAGAGTGACTACAACTGCCTACCGTTATGAGGGTGAACTAGACAGGGGGCGCACCTACTTCTGGCAAGTCACGCCTACCGAACCACCGGGAGAGCCCAGCGCTGTATTTATGTTCACCGTCGGTACCGAGCTCCCAGCAGCAATGTCGTCGCCCAGCCCCACACAGGCACTGGTAGTCGTCAGTCTGACCAACCTGCTTGCCGGCCTGATGGTACTCTTCGGCATCTTTGTTCTCCGCCGTACCGAAGACTGACCGGCTCAGTTGACTCCGGCAGGCCTACTCCCAGATACTAAACATGCCCGAGAAGTAGTATTCTTATACGATATTGTCATAAATGACCTTCTGATATATAATGCGGTAGCTGTCCTTTTAAAATTCATGTGAGAGGGGGTGAGAACCTTGCGGGCTTTTGGTGTCTGAGAGGTCCCTCTGTTCCTACCGAGTTATTTACCAGCATCCGCGGTACTTTTCAACGTCCTGACTTTTGAAATTTTGGGAGGTGTGAAAAAGCATGAACAGTTCTAAGCGTTACCTCTGGATAATGGTCGGGGTTGCCTTGTTCCTGATGCTGGTGGGCAATGTGCTTGCCTGGGCGGTCCAGACGGATGGGGGCAAGGTGAAGGTGAAGGACGTGCGGTTTGTGGGCAATGATGGCATGGTGATCAGCGCTCTGCTGTACATGCCCAAGACTGCCACAAGTAAGACGCCAGCACCGGGCATACTGGCTGTCCATGGCTATATCAACAGTCGTGAGGTGCAGGACGGCTTCGCCATTGAGTTTGCCCGGCGGGGCTATGTGGTGCTTGCCATCGACCAGACCGGGCATGGTTATTCCAGCCCACCTGTGGGCGGTGATGTCTTCGGTGCCCTGAGCGGACTTCGCTACCTGCACAGCCTGAACATAGTGGACAAGAAGAATGTCGGTCTTGAGGGGCACTCCATGGGCGGCTATGCCATTATAGGTGCTGCTGCCTTCATGCCCGATGCCTACCGGTCCATGGTGCTGGAGGCGTCGGCGCCGGGCATATATGTCCCCGAGGGCACTGCCAAGTTCCCCAAGAATGTGGCTGTAGTCCAGTCCAAGTGGGAGGAGTTTTCGGCGTTGCACTGGGGCGTTCTCAATTCCAAAGAGATGGTGAGCAGTAAGAGGATGAAGGCGTTGTTTGGCACGGAGAGCGATGTTGTGCCCGGCAGGCTATATGGCTCCATTGCGGAGGGCACTGCCCGCAAGCTCTACCTGCCGGAGACCATACACCCCGGTGCCCATCTCTGCACCAAAGCCATCGGCGCTGCCATAGAATGGTTCCAGGCGACCCTGGAAGGTGGTAAGAACATTCCACCGTCCGACCAGATATGGTACTGGAAGGAGATCGGCAACCTGATCGCCCTTGTCGGCATGGTGCTGCTCTTCTTCCCTATGGGCGGTCTGCTATTGCGCTGCGGTTTCTTTAAAGAGCTCGCAGAGGAAGCACCGGCCCGACCGAAGTCGGCTAAAGGCGTTGCTTGGTGGGTGTCCGCGGTGATCTTCGTGATCGTGCCCGTTGCCACCTGGTTCCCGTTTATCAACATCTTCAACAAAGCTGGCTGGAAAGAGAATGCCGTCTTTCCGCAGAACATCACCACCCAGGTGATGATCTGGGCACTTTTGGTGGCGGTCATTGCGGTGGTGCTGTTCCTGATATGGCACTTTGCCGTCAACCGCAGGACCGGTGCCGGCTCTGGCGATTACGGGCTTACCTGGGGGAGGAAAATAGACTGGGTGAAGATAGGCAAATCGTTCTTGCTTGCCCTGGCAATTGCCTTTGCCGGTTATGTGGCGCTGGTGTTCTCGGCGTGGCTGTTCAACGTCGACTTCCGCTTCTGGGTGTTTGCCGTAAAGCCGATGTCGCCGCTGCATTTCCGCATCTTCCTCAGCTACCTCATCCCCTTCCTGTTGTTCTTCATTGCCATAGCCACAGTGTTCCATGGGCAACTCCGCCCCACCAGGCGCGATGGCGAAGCCCTGGGAACTGGGAAAGAGATGGCGGTCAATTGGGCGCTATTCACCGTGGGCTTCATCGGGATGCTGGCGGTGCAGTACATCGCCCTGGTCACCACCGGCAAGCTTGCCTTCACCAGTCCGCCCGGTCCTCTTGTCTACGTCATTCCGCTGTTTACGATAATAGCCTTCCAGTTTGTGGCGCTGATGACCATCGTGGCACTGCTGTACACTTATTTCTACCGCAAGACCGGACATATCTATCCCGGCGCCTTCCTGAACACGCTGCTGGTGGTCTGGATCATCGTCGCCTCGCAGGCGATACATTTTGCCCTGTAGATGTGCGGCGGAGGTGTGAAATGGCGGGGGCAGACACATATATGTCTGCCCCCTGCCTCTTTAGTGCCGTAGCTATTGATGGTCAGTCCCAAATGGCTTTAGCCACATCGTCCAGTCCGAGCCCCAGCAGTTTTTCTTTGCTTGGCTTCCCGGTATCGGGTTCCCAGCCTCTGGCGGAGAAGTAGTCACGGCGTATTGCGTCTATATCGAAGCTCCTCCCTGCGGTGGAGCCGGTGGCCAGGGGTGGGTTGCCGTAGACCCTGCCGGGGAACTTATGCATATCGGCGGTAATGCCCTCGCGGATGTTAAATGCCTGGCGGATATTTGCGATCCGGTCTCCCACCTTTAAAATGTCGTCCACGCTCATTCCCCAGCCGGTGGTGAGGTTGGCAAAGTCGGTGACGGCGCTGGCGGACATGAAGCGCATGCCAAAGATGCAGAACCCGAGGCTACAGATGGCATGGGAGAAGTCGCTGCCCATCTTGGCGGCGGGACCGCGGCCAATCAGGGAGTCTTTGGGGTAGGGTGGGTATTCCAGCCCGCTCGCCGGCTTAAAGCCGTAACTGCCCTGGGTATGGCGGGCTGGGGTGGAATCAAGGTAGGCGATGGCGTAGTGGAGAAATCGCTTGGGGTCATGCATCGGCACCTCCTGACCGAGGACGTGCACGGCAAAGGCCTCGGCACCCCTGCCTATCCTTTCGGCCGCCTTCTTTTCGCCATCGGCGAGGATGGCGCCGAAGCCCTCGCGCTTTGCCAGCTTCTCCGTCATGGCGACGATCGCCTGATGGTTGCCCCAGCGCAGCTCTATGCCGTCGGTGTCTTTTGTGGTGATGATGCCGTTCTCAAAGCACTCGATGGCGAAGGCGATGGTGCAGCCTGCGGAGATGGTGTCCAGCCCGTAGCGATTACAGATCTCGTTGCACTTGATGATCGATTCCAGATTGTCGTTGAGGCACATGGAGCCGAAGGCGGCCAGCGTCTCATATTCTGGCTTGTGCGTTCCTTCGGGGTACTGGTACTGGCTGCCGGCTTTCATCAGCCCGCCGCAGGCGACGGGGCACTGCCAGCAGCCATATTTCCGCTTCTGGAGGCTGATGACGCTCTTGTCACTGATGGCGGCGGCGTTGGGGAAGTCGACCACTGAACCTGCCCAGTTCTTCACCGGGGCATCACCGATGCTGACCAGCATCGCCATAGTGCCACAGGTGCCGAAGTCTTTAAACACCTTCACATCGCCGCCAAGCTGTTGCAGATAGTTCTGTCTGGCGGCCTTCAGCCCTGCCTCGTCGGCCACAGGGACTTTAGGTCTACCCCTGACCGCAATAGCCTTCAATTTCTTTGACCCCATCACCGCGGCCAGACCGGAGCGGGCAGCCGCCCGCCCCTCGTTATTGATGATGGCGGCGATGAGGGACATCTTTTCTCCAGCAGGACCGATGCAGGCGATCCTGATGTCCTTACCCAGCTCGGCTTTGAGCGCTGCCTCCGTCTCCGCCGTGTCCTTGCCCCAGAGGTCGTCGGCGTTCCTTATTTCGGCCTTGCCGTTGTCTATCAGCAGATAGACAGGCTTTGCCGAGGCGCCGCCGATGAACACGGCATCGTAGCCGGAGAATTTCAGATAAGGGCCGAAGTCGCCACCGGAGTTGGCGTCCCCCCAGGTGCCGGTGAGCGGTGACTTGCCCACTACCATATAGCGCGAGGTGAACAGGGATGGCGTTCCGGTGAGCGTACCGGTGACGAAGCCGAGCATAGCCTCCGGGCTTAGCGGGTCTATCTTGGCTTTCTGACGGCTGAATATTATCCTGGCCCCCAGACCGTAGCCGCCGAAAAAGTCGCGGTAGAGACTATCGCCGGGTGTCTCCAAGCTGGTCTTGCCGGTAGTCAGGTCGACGAATAAGATTTTCCCCAGATAACCGCCGGGCATCTCTGACCTCCTTATGCTAAATTTCTCCAATCAGGGTAAATTGTGAGAAAAGGTAATGTGCTCATTATACTTTAAGCCCATGTCCTGTGGAACGTCATACCATATCTATAGTGGCTAGGTGGCGTGGTTGAGCTTCTGCGGTCCCGGACCGAAGTAGCCGGTCACCACCTTGCGGAAGTGGTACCCGTATATGGCGAGCGTCACCGACAGGGGAAGCAGACGCGGGCGTCTGAATAACGTCCAGGCGAGCAACCGCCAGTAGAACTGCCTTCCCTTCTCTTTGATCCCGAGTAACCACAGCGACTTGAGGAACGCCTTGACATGCTCCAAGCTGAAGTGGCTTACCCTTATTTTGGGTGGCTTATATTCCTTGAGGAATATCTTCACGCGCTCATAGTAGTGTTTGCTCGAGTAAATGGTCTCGACCACCTTTCTATAGCCGTTTATCAGCGTGCTGTAGCCCATTCTGGGGACGAGGTTGGTGGAACAGTCGGTGTTATCGCCGGAGAACCTGGCGAGCAGGCGGCCCTCCTTTTTCAGTCTGTTATAGAGCCTGGTGCCCGGTGGGGCGTTGAGCAGGCCGACCATTGCGGTAACGATGCCGCTGCGCTGGATAAAACTGGTGATGCTTTCGAATATGGAAGGTGGGTCGCTATCGAAGCCGAGGATAAAGCCGCCCTGCACCTGCAGGCCGTGCCGCTGCAGCCTCCTTACCGCCTGGATGAGGTTGCGGTTCATGTTCTGCACCTTACCGCACTCTGCAAGGCTGTCCTCATTGACGGTCTCGATGCCGATGAACACCGAGGTGAAGTTGGCTGCCGCCATCAATCGTATTAGCTCCTCATCGTCGGCCAGGTTCACCGATGCCTGGGTGAACAGTGTGAACGGGAATTTCCTCTTTGCCATCCAGTCGGCGATGGCGGGCAGTATCTCTGACTTGAGCTTTTTCTTGTTGCCGATGAAGTTATCGTCGACCAGAAAGACGCTGCCCCTCCACCCCAGTTCATAGAGGGCGTCGAATTCCCTGAGCAGTTGCTCCTTGCTCTTGGTCCGTGGCAGGTGCCCGTTGAGCACGGTGATATCACAGAACTCGCAGTTGAAGGGACAGCCGCGTGAGTACTGGATGCTCATGGCGGAGTAGTTCTTCATGTTGACCAGCTGCCACAGAGGGATGGGGCTGGTGCTGATGTCAGGGTAGCTATCGGCTGTGTAGATATGCCGGGCGCAGCCCCTTTCCAGGTCGGCAATGAAGGGCGGCAGCGTCACCTCGGCTTCGCCGAGGACGAGGTGGTCGATGGTGCCCTCAAACTCTTCATGTCCCGTGGTGAATAGGGGACCGCCGGCGACGATTTTCTTGCCCATCTGGCGGCACCGGGAGATGGCCTCCAGGACTGAGTCCCGCTGCACCGCCATGGCGCTGATGAACACGTAGTCCGCCCATTCGATGTCCTTGTTGTTCAGACTGGTGACGTTCAGATCCACCAGCCTCTTTTGCCAGTTGCCGGGGAGCATGGCGGCAACGGTGAGCAGACCGAGCGGCGGATAGGCCGCCTTTCGGGAGACGAATTTCAGGGCGTGCCTGAAGCTCCAGAATGTGTCCGGGTATCTGGGGTAAACGAGCAGTACCTTCATTTATAGACCGTTCCCTTTCGTCGAAGTGAATATTATTACCAGCATACAGTTAAGGGGGAGTAAAGTCAACCCTTATTTCGGTGCTGCCTGCTATTCCAGCACCACGGTACCGCTTTTGCCGCCGCTTTTTCTCGCCAGGCGGATGTCCTGAAGTCTCATTGAGGCATCGACGCCTTTGCACATATCGTAGATGGTCAGCCCGGCTACTGCCACCGCGGTGAGGGCTTCCATCTCGAAACCGGTCTTAGCCGTGCCCTTCACCGTGGCGGTAATTTCCACGGCTGCCTCTTTGAGTTGCAGGTCTAAAGAAATGTCTTCTATGGGCAGAGGGTGGCATAGCGGGATGAGGTGGTGCGTTTCTTTAGCTGCCATGATGCCAGCCACTTTAGCCGCTGCCAGCACGTCCCCCTTAGGCAGCTTGCCCTGCTTTATCATTTCAGCCGTCTCTGCCTGCATCACTACCCTGCCCTTTGCCGTGGCCTCCCTCGGCGTGACCGCCTTGCCGCTGACGTCCACCATCTTTATATTTATAGCCTTTTTTGCCGGCATCTCTAACCTCCCACCTGTGACATCGTCCGTTTTTTCGCCGCCGTTCCCTTTGAAAGCTGGTGCTGTTTCGGTTTGCTCCTGATGGCGCTGGTGATGATCTCCTTCAGTTCCTCGGCGGAGGCACCACGGCGCAGGTGCTGGCGGATGTCCACCTCGAGGTCGCTGAGCAGGCAGGGGCGGAGTTTGCCGTCGGCGGTGAGGCGAAGGCGGTTGCAGTTGAAGCAGAAGTGTTCACTGACGGGGGTGATGAACCCTATGGTACCTCTGCTGTCGGGAAAGCGGTAGTAGCGGGCGGGACCGTTTCCCTGTGGCGGTAGCGACGGCTCCATCTTGCCCAGCTCCTGAAGCCGGTCCATTATCCTCTCTGCGGGCACGAAGCGGTGCGGCGATTGCGCCCTGCCCGTGGAATGTGCCAGGGGTGGATTATCGCCGCCGAAGGGCATAAGCTCGATGAAACGCACGTGCCAGCCTTCGGTGATGCTCAGCCGGGCGAAGTCCAGCACCTCATCATCGTTTACCTCCTCCATCACCACCACATTCACTTTAACCGGGTCAAGCCCGCAGGCTTTAGCCACCTCTATACCTCGGAGCACCGGCTCCAGCCGGCCGCGGCGGGTGATGCGACGGAACCTGTCCGGCTTTAGCGAGTCCAGGCTGACATTCACCCGCCTTAAGCCTGCTTCCTTGAGTTCCCGGGCACAGTCGGCCAGCAGGATGCCGTTGGTGGTGAGGGAGATGTCATCGATGGACGGGACTTCTGCCAGCATAGCCACCAGCTGCGGCAGTCCTGCCCTGACCAGCGGTTCGCCGCCGGTGAGCCTCACCTTGCTTATCCCCAGTGCCGAGGCGGCGCGGACAAAGGTGACTATTTCCTCGTAGCTGAGTATATCCTCGCGGGGCAGGAGGGGGATGCCCTGGGGTGGCAGGCAATAGATACAGCGCAGATTACAGCGGTCGGTAACCGAGATGCGAAGATAGTTTATGGGGCGGTTAAAAGCGTCGGCAACGCCGGTCATATCCTTGCCTCTCTAGCCAGCTTTTCCAGCACCCTGTATGCCTCTCTGGCGGCTTTACCGCGGTGGCTCACCCGGTTCTTCACGTCGAGGGGCAGTTCGGCGAGCGTCCTGTCCAGCTCGGGGAAATAGAACACCGGGTCATAGCCAAAGCCGCCCTCGCCTCTCGGTGCCAGGGCGATGGTTCCGTGACATTCCCTCCGGACGGTCTCCACCCTGCCATCGGGCGTGGCGATGGCGATGACGCAGACGAACCTGGCAGTGCGCTTCTCCGGAGGAACGCCTTCCATCAAAGAGAGCAAGTGCTCCACCCTTTCTTTGTCGGTGGACTTACCGGCGAAGCGGGCGGAGTTTATTCCCGGAAGACCGCCGAGGGCGTCCACCTCTAAGCCAGAATCATCGGCTAATGTTACCAGACGGGCGGTGCTGGCGTAGGTGAGCGCCTTGATCCGGGCGTTTTCCTCGTAACTGCTACCCGTTTCCTCCACTGCCATAAATATCCCCGCCTCCTCGGGGGTGACCAGCCTCCAGGGTAGCCCCTGGAAAAGCATCTGAAACTCCCGTATCTTGCCCGGGTTATTCGTCCCCAGGAGCAGTTTGAGCATATTCTAGATCTTCTGAAACCTGCCGGCGAGCTTTTTGGTTACCTGGGGCATGGTGGTATATTCCATCTCTTCCAGCGGCAGCCGGTGCGGCTCGAAGGGACCGTGGCGGCGGAGCATGTCGGCCATGTCCAGCGCCTCCTTCCGGGCGTTGTCGAACGCCGGGTCATCGAACATATCGAGCGGACCGACCAGTTTACCTTGAGAGAGCTGGAAGCCAAGTGCCACCACTCTGGGAGGACCGTCGAAACGGGAGGGATTGCTCTGTCTCACTGCCACCGGCATCAAAGGACCGTGGTGTGAGCCTCGCATCCACCCCTCCACGATATGTGGGTGAGCGAAGGGTTCCAGTACCTCACCCACAGCGGGGAACTCTCCCTGGGCGCGCACGATGCACACCGGGTCGTCCTTGCCCACATACCTGCCGGCGATGAGTGCCAGCCGCTGTGTTGATGAAACGGCGGCGATGTTGCCGGTATCGCGGTGGTAGACGGCTTTTACGGCGAACCGGCTTGGTGCCCCGAGGAACACCAGCATATCATATATCTCCTCGGGGGCATTGAGCACCACCTTAAGGTGCTCCTTTACATCGTGGACCTCGAAGGCGAAGCCGCAATGCATATTGGGGGCGATCACCAGCCCGATGGTATTGAACGGGTCGGCGAATATCTTATACAGCGGGTAGTTCCAGGCGCCGGAGGCGGTCTTATCTGCCATAAAGATGATAACGGTCTCTGCCTCACGTTCCTCGATCTCCATCTCGGCGACGCCCGGACCCATCCCCTTCACGTTGCCGGAGAAACTATCGGAGAGCAGGTCCTGCCCGGCACCGTGCAGCTTCAGCTTCTTTGCCACCTGGGTGCAGGCGAGGAAGGTGTCCCATGCCAGCTTATGCACCTTCTCATTGTCTACCCCGTGCTGGTGGGTCATTATCAACTGCAGATCATCGCCGCACCTGGTGACATGGTAGTCGATGAGGAAGCCCGATTTTTTGACCTGGGCGAGGCTTTTTTCCGCCTCCTGCAGGACATCGGGGTGGGAGCTGGAGTGCCCCACATAACCGCCGATATCTGCCTTGATGACGCTTAGCGTTATCTTCATCTTGCCTCCTTCTTGAATTTTGCTAAACTACCCCGGACAATGCGCCGCTTCCCGCCTGCCAGGGTGGTATTATATCATCTTTTCTCTATCTCCCACCGCTGCCTGGTTGCAGCGGCCTAGTAGTCTATCCCCTCCCGTGAGGCGATGCCCTTATCATAGGGGTGCTTCACCTTCACCATCTCGGTGACCAGGTCGGCAAGCTCCACCAGCTCCTTTGGAGCGTAGCGCCCGGTGAGGATGAGTTCCACATTCTCCGGCTTCTGCTTGATCAGCTCCACCACCTCTGTGGTGTCCACCAGCCCCCAGGCGGTGGCGATATTTACCTCGTCGAGGATGATGACATCGTAGTTCCCGCTGAGCATTGCCTTTCTGGCGGCGTCGAGGGCTTTCCTGGCCTCCTCCTTATCCTCCGGTCTTACGTTATTGGGGTTGACGAAGTGGCTACCGCCGAAGCGCTCATAGCTCACGTTGGGCAGATGTGCCAGCGCTTTCTGTTCGTTGTAGGGGAAGCCGCCCTTCATAAAATAGATGATGTGGACGCGCAGTCCACATCCTAGAGCGCGCAGGGCTGTGCCCAGAGCTGCGGATGTCTTACCTCTGCCGTTGCCGGTGAAAAGCTCCACCAGACCTTTGAAGTGGGTGTGACCCGCGGGTTTGGTTGACTCGTTTGTCACCGCAGGCAGTTTAACAAAAAGCCAGATTCAGTGTCAAACGATTATACTCGTCCAGTAAATTCGTGACACATTGGTCTTGAGCCCCGGGACCACAGGAGTTAAGCTCGCTTCCCCGCTTGTTTTACCCTCTCCCTTTC
>DAISKD010000007.1:21872-40238 GCA_036821185.1 Chloroflexota bacterium
GCTTGTTTTACCCTCTCCCTTTCTGGGAGAGGGATCGGATGTTAGCCTGCCGTCTGGAACAACTACCCTGCCTCTCTCTTCCAGTACGGGAGAGGGTTAGACCTTCTGGCGAGCCCTCGAAGACCCCCTCTCCCAGTATATGGGAGAGGGTTGAGTTGACCTCTCGAAATCAAACGGATTCGCATACCCTCTCCCAGTATATGGGAGAGGGTTAGGGTGAGGGTAAGCTTTGGTTCCGAATTTACCGCTTGCCTGGCGCGATCCTGGAATAGCCGCTTTTCACCTCCGGTTTCCACTTAAGCTCGAGGTACTGGTCGGTGGTCGGCTCCCAGACGGGCCAGGTGACCACGTCTTTGATATTGGGGTCCCCGGTCCTGGCAAACTGCACCCAGATATTCATCATGAGCTCGGACAGGGCATAATCGTCGGCGGTGAGCCCGGAGTCCTGCTGGCTGGCACCCGAGGGCTTGGCGAAAATCAGGAAGTGCCCCTGGGTATTGATGCTCTCCAGGTCGCCGAAAACGTAGGGGATTTCCAGACCGTGGTAGGCGAGCACCCCTTCTTTCTTCCAGTTGCTTGGCACCTGACTGAATAGGACGGCGTAGGCGTTGACCCCGACGTTCCTCATTCCCTGCAGCCTCTTTACATAGAGACCGATCAACTGGGGCATGACCAGGAAGCTCTTTTCGGCGATTATCTCACCTTCGTTGGCGCAGGTTATCAGCGGGACTTTGTTCTGTTTGCCCTGTGCATAGATATTCTCCGGCTTATCGGGCATGAACCAGCCGTCTACTGCCAGCCTCTCGAAGGCTCCTGAATAGCCGCGCCCGGTGGTGCCGAGCTCTCTGCCAAGCTCCAGGTTCGCTGACACCATTCTCTCCCAGGGGATGGCGCGGAGGGCGGCGAGCACGTCCTTTTCCTCGGCGAGCCCCAACTTCTGTACAAACCTTTCGCCCAGGGACTCTATTTCCTTCAGGTCTTTGGAGCCGAAGTCGACACCGCTCTGGCAGATGGCGCGATGGAACAGCCCTTTAGCCAGCGGGGAAGCTACCAGGGCGTCCACCTTAGCCCCGCCGCCGGACTCGCCGAAGATGGTCACATTCTTGGGGTCACCGCCGAAGGCTGCGATGTTCCGCTGTATCCATTGCAGCGCGGCGATGAGGTCGAGGAACAGGTAATTCCCCGAGACGCGGTTTGGCGACTCCGCTGAAAGTGCCGGGTGGGCAAACAGCCCCATCACGCTCAAACGGTGGTTGACGGTGACCAGGACGACGCCATGCTGGGGGAGGGCGGGCCAGTTATATGTCCTGGTGTTGTGTCCGCTGCCGATGCTGTAGCCCCCGCCGTGGAACCAGACCATCACCGGCAGGCGCTCTGACTTCCGCTTCGCCGGGGTGGTGACGTTCAGGTAGAGACAGTCCTCGCTGTAGGGTCCTGGTGAAAATGGTGTGGCGACCTGCGGTGAAGCGTTGCCGTATTCAGTGCATTGCCGGACCCCGCTCCAGGGGGTGACGGGTTGTGGTGGTCTCCACCTGTTTTCCCCCGCAGTGGACGCCGCGTAGGGGATTCCCCGGTACACGCGCACCTCCTTGCCCGGATCACCGGTCACCGTGCCCGAAATATAGCCGCTATCTATCTTAACCGGGTCGGTGATGAGATCTTCGGCAGAGGAGTCACCCTTGCCGGTGCAGCCACCAAACAGACCGCCGATGATGACGATGGGCAATAACCAGCTCAGCAACAGGAATAATCTGCTATGCCTCCAGTTTCTTGTGGTCATGAGGTTGTCTCCTTTCTGCTGATATTTCGGTCGGTTCCTGATTATTATATCCGATTTCTGCCGGACGACAACTATTTTACACGGACGATAGAAATAATCGTATCCGGCGAAGCGCTTCAGTGCGGCATAAACAAGGGAGGAGGGTTGAAAAATGTTTGACCAAAAGCTTATTGACTTCCAATTGCTGGCGGGTTATACTCTTTTCACCACAAGATGATGGGGGTGTGACATGAAAGTCTCGTGCATTCAGGGGAATCTCAGCAAGGGCTTAAGCATTGTGGGGCGTGCTGTTGCCACCAGGTCCACGTTATCCATAACGCAGAATGTCCTGATTCAGACCGATGGTCAGCGCCTGAAACTATCGGCGACCAACTTGGAGATAGCCATCACCTGCTGGGTGGGTGCCAGGATAGAGGAGGAGGGTGCTATCACCATTCCGGCGCGCTTGCTCACCGAATTTGTCAACTCCCTGCCCAACGAACGCATAGATATGAATTTAAGTCATCGCACTCTCCATCTCCGGTGTCTCCGCTCTGAGGCGCGGATTAACGGGCTTGAAGCCCAGGACTTCCCTCCCATCCCCGTGGTCACCGATGGCATTGCCACCAGGATTGAAGCCGGGCTGTTGAAGGCAGGAATTGAGCAGGTCGCCTTCGCCGCAGCCACTGAAGAGACGCGCCCGGTGCTCACCGGCGTGCACATGGACTTCGATGGGGAGCGGCTGACCATGGCGGCGGCCGACGGTTTCAGGCTTGGCGTACACTATACCACCTTAAGCCAGCCGGTAAAAGAAAAAGGGGCGGTGATAGTACCGGCGCGTGCCCTCAATGAGCTCAACCGCTTCCTTGGTGATGAAGAAGAGCTGGTGGAAATTGCGGTAAACCAGCAGAAGACGCAGATGATGTTCAAGTTTAAAGACATCCACATGGTCTCCCAGCTGATACAGGGCAACTTCCCCAACTACTCCCAGCTCATCCCCCAGAGCTATGTCACCAGGGCGGTGATCGACCGGGCGGAATTTACCCAGACGATAAAGCGGGCATCAATCTTTGCTCGTGATGGCAGTGGCATAATTCGCCTGGAGATAACGCCCGGTGCTGAAGCTGTCGCGGGCAAAATGAAGATCTCCTCCCGTGCTGAAGAGGTAGGTGACACTGTGAATGAGATTGATGCCCGTGTAGATGGTGAGCCGGCGAAGATAGCCTTCAACGCCCGTTATCTTTCCGATGTCCTCGGAGTGATTGAAGAAAAGCAGGTGGCTTTAGAGACCACCACCTCGTCCAGCCCCGGCGTCATCCGCCCCGTGGGCAGCGAAAAGTATGTGCATGTCATTATGCCGATGTTCGTGCAGTGGTAGGAGGTATGCTGGGCGCTGGGTGTGAGGGCTGGTCCTTGCCCTCACCCTAACCCTCTCCCAGAGGGAGAGGGTTTTTAATTTTTCCTACCAAGCTTGTCCAGGCATGCCATGGGCGTCTGGGACGCTCAGAACTCCCAGAGGGAGAGGATTTCACACGGGGGTGCAGGCCGCAGAAGCCTGCAAGCGATTCCTCTCCCTAAAGGGAGAGGATAAGTGTCTCCTATTCCTGCAGCAAACCGCACTTACCACCCTCTCCCAGAGGGAGAGGGTTTCACACGGAGGCACAGGCTGCAGAAGCCTGCAAGCGATTCCTCTCCCTAAAGGGAGAGGATAGGTGAGGGAAGGAGTTTCAGTTCCTTTTGAGGTTTGGTGCACTTTCTAACGGATTGTTCGGTCTCCGTCTCTCCACCGAAACGCATACCTAAACCCGAGAGCCTCTGCCTCCGAGGCAGATTCAACATGGCGTTCCAGCCCTTCTCCCTCTATTAGTGCCGTATCATATTGCTGGTTCCCAGTCCTGTTCAATTTGCCAGTTAGATTTATTCAAGTTTCTCCCAGCACCGTCTACTTTTTCTGAAAGTCTTCCGGTTGGCGTGAGTTCTTCACATTTAGGCCCGAGACGCCGTCTTACTTCCTCATCGAATTCACTTTCTTTTTTCTCCCCGGATGAGTGGCATATTTTTATCTCGTCTAGTTCCTTAACTTCCAAATAGGTTTTAACTAACCAAGGTAAGCCTCGGACTTTTCCCGAGCTAACCGCAGGACTTCTTCTTTTACCTTAGTTGGCTGTTGCACAGCGTCTTGCGGTGTAACCTGCTTCTGGGTATCATGACATTATTTCATGGGGGCATGATAATTAAAAACGACAAGGCTAAGAGAGGCACGACAATCATATAGGCGGGGGGCTTAAATGACCGGAAGCAAAGTCGTTGTCGGACTATTTACTTTTACGATAACGTTGATTTTAGCATGTGCCAATCCAGCACTAACACACGTTGATCTTGGCGACGAGTACACAAAGCAGTCCCAGTGGGAGCAAGCAATCGCCGAGTATACCAGGGCCATTGAGCTTGACCCAAAACTTGCCGTGGCTTACAACAACCGCGCCTATGCTTATTGGTCGTTAGGCCGCAGGACTCAAGCAATAGCCGACCTTGAAATGGTTATGAAAATATCAGCCGACCCTGACCTGACTAGGCTTGCTCGAGAGCTACTACGGCGGCTAAGACAAGGGTGGTAAGATAGAAAGCGCTTTACATCCTGTTTGTGAACCAAAATATGCGTTAGGTTACTTCAAGGTCAGCGATGGGTCTTTGCCCGTGATGGCAGTGGCATAATTCGCCTGGAGATAACGCCCGGTGCTGAAGCTGTCGCAGGCAAAATGAAGGTCTCCGATGTCCTCGGTGTGATTGAAGAAAAGCAGGTGGCGATGTAAGCCGCGGCGTTGCTTTAGGGTAGCCCTCCGCCTATGAGTATGTGTCTTCCGTGCCGTCTGCCTTCAGTCTATGATCGCCGAATAGACCAGGGACTTGAGCTGGCCGCGGAAGTTGAAGGTGTTCGACGGCATCAGTTGGGTGAGGAAGATGACGATGAGGTCTTCAGCGGGGTCGTTCCAGAATATGGTGCTGGCAGCCCCTCCCCAGTAGTATTCGCCGACTGAGCCTATCTGCTGCGTTTTTATCAGGTCGATCACCACGGCAAAGCCCAGTCCAAAGCCGATGCCTTCGTTGGCCGTCTCGCTGAACAGGCTGATGCTGAGCTCGGTGAGGTCCTGGTTTCCCGGCAGGTGGTTCATGGTCATGAGTTTGATCGTCCTGGGGCTGAGAATGCGGACGCCATCGAGCTCTCCTCCGTTGAGGAGCATCTGGCAGAAGCGGCAGTAGTCGGCTGCGGTGGAGACAAGACCGCCACCGCCGGAGAAGAATGTGGGCGGCGTGAGGAACGGACTTTGGGTCGGGTCGTCGACCAGTTGTAGTTTTTTGCTTGAATCGCGGGTGTAGTTTGCCGCAAGGCGGTGCGCTTTTTCCGGAGGGACATAGAAGTCGGTATCTACCATGCCCAGCGGTTCGAAGATGTGGGTCTTGAGGTACTGGTCGAACCTCATGCCGGATATGACCTCTACCAGATAGCCGCAGACATCGGTCGATATCCCGTAGTTCCATCGGGTGCCGGGCGAGAACTCGAGGGGAAGACTGGCCACCTTCTGTACCATCTCTTTTAGCGTGCCCTGACGCAGGTTGAATACTCCCAGCTTCTGGTAGGCTGCGGCGACCTTCGTGCCCGCCTGACCGGACATGCCCATGGACAGCCCCGAGGTGTGGGTGAGGAGGTCACGGATGGTCATATCCCGCTCGGGCGGTCTGGTGATGAAATCGGGGTACTCTCCCGACACGTAGACCTGCAGGTCTTTCCATTCGGGGATGAATTTCTGGACCCTGTCCCCTAGCTGGAAGTGGCCCTGTTCGTAAAGCATCATCAGGGCAACCGAGGTTATGGGCTTGGTCATGGAGTAGATGCGGAAGATGGTGTCCTCGGTCATCGGTCTCTGGCGCTCGTTGTCCCTCATGCCCAGAGGCGATAGGTAAGCCACTTTGCCGCGGCGGGCAACGAGGGTGAGAGCACCGGCGATCTTTTTCGGCGCGATGTATCTGTCCTGCAAATGAGCGTCTATCCTTTTCAGACGCTCGCTGGAGAGACCAACCTGTTCCGGCTTGACGACTTTGATGGTCATGTTTCCCCCTTTTGTTTTTAATACCGGGACCGGCGTAACACCCCTGTTATTGGCGGCAATTATAAGCGAGGGGCTGATAAATGTCCACCTTACTATGAGTAAGCACATGCGATTGACAAATTGTTAACCCCATGCTAGCATAGGTTGTACCTCGATATACGAGGTATGGGGTGGACGGCATGGGTAAGATTGTGATTGTGGTCGACAGCATCGCCTGTGTGCCGAAGGAGGAGATGGAGCGGCACGGGATGAAGATGGTGCCGGTGAACATCTTCTTCAACGGTAAGGTGTACCGTGACCAGATAGACCTCACCCCGGAGCAGGCATATGCGCTCCTGGAGAAGGCGCCCGATTTCTGGAAAAGTTCCGCAGCCTCGCCCGAGGAGTACCTGAAGGTGTTTCAGGAGGTGAGCAAGTATGCTGATGGTGTACTGGTGGTCACCCTGTCTTCCAAGCTGAGCATGTTCTATAGCAGCGCACTGCTGGCGAAAGACATTATGGCTGAAAAGATGCCGGGACTGAAGATTGAGGTGGTGGACAGCAGGTCGGCGGCTGCCGCCGAGGGGCTTATCGCCCTGGCAGCTGCTAGAGCTGCAGAAGAGGGGAAAAGCCTGAATGAGGTAGTGGAGGTGGCGGAAAGGGTGAAGCAGAAGGTGAGGTTCATCGGTCTGCTGGAGACCATCCGCTATGTCTATCGCACCGGCAGGGTACCGAAAGTGGCCTCAGAGCTGGGGTCGGTGCTATCGGTGAAGCCGCTGCTGGTGAGTTCTAACGGGGGGATCCATTTCGGCGGAATGGTGCGCAGCCGACAGAGCGGGATCGAGCGGATTTTGCGGATGATGAAGGACAGCTTGCAGGGCGCCAGGGCGGTGCATTGCGCGGTGATGCATGCTGCCTGTCATGAGGAGGCGGAGAGGCTTAAGGAGAGGATCGGCAGAGAGTTCAACTGCGTGGAGCTGTTTGTCACCGATTTTAGCCCGGTGATGGGCTACGCCACCGGGAAGGGGACGCTGGCGGTGGCATTCTATGGAGAGGACTGAAGTCCTTGGCTGATATCTGGGTGATATTTCTGGGCTATCTGCTGGGGTCTATACCTTCGGCACGGATGGTGGCTAAGATGGTGGGTGGCATTGACCTGTGCCAGGAGGGTGACGGGCGGATAAGCGCTGCCGCCGTTTACCGTCGGCTGGGACCGCTCCCGTTTCTGGCGGTGGTGGCGATGGACGTGGGTAAGGGCGCACTGGCGGTGAGCAGCGCCCGACTGGTGAGCGATTCTACGATGGTAAGGCTGGTCACCGGCGCGGTGGCGGTGGTGGGGCATAGCTGGTCGCCATTTTTGAGGTTCCGCGGCGGGCTGGGTGCCACCGTGATCTTTGGCGTGCTCGCCGGGCTGATGATCAAGGAGTTTCTCATCGCTGGCGCCTTCGCGCTGGTGCCGTTTCTGGTGACCAGGAAGTCGGGCTTGAGCACGGCGATAGTGATCGTGGCATTGCCCGCGGTGCTGCTCGTTGAGAGGCAGCCGTGGTACCTGGTGGTGTATCCGCTGGGGCTGATTTCGTTTATGCTGCTGAAGAAGCTGCAATTGAGGTGGACCGCGGCGCATCGGGAGGTGGACAAAGACGTGGGCGAAATAAGGGAAGTGCTGCCCTGACCACGATGGCAGAGTTATTGACATGGCAGGAGCCATGGACTATTCTAAACAGCGGACGGTAGCAAGGTAGGACAAGTTGGTAATCGGATACTTTGCATTGCTGGCGGTGGCGGCCTTTCTGCTCGGTGCCTGTCCTTTCTCCCTATGGATCGGTAGATGGCTTCTGGAGAGGGATATCAGGGGCTATGGCGATGGCAATCCCGGGGCGTACAATGTGTTCCGGGCCGGGGGGCGGAAGTCGGGCGTACTTGCCCTGGTGGCTGATATCGGCAAAGGGGTGCCGTTTGTTTATCTCGCCTGCTATGTGCTCCTGCTGCCGATGGTGCTGGTGATGGGGGTGGGGCTGGCGGCGATACTGGGACATGCTTATTCCCCGTTTCTCGGTTTCAAGGGCGGCAAGGCGCTGGCGGTGACCGGCGGGGTGTTGCTCACCTTACCGCAGCATGAGATGGTGCTCTCGGTAATCGTCTTCTTGCTGCTGGCTTTTCTGTTTGTCCAGGGGGATGCCTGGCGGGTGATGTTCGGGCTGAGCGCCTCGCTGATCTATCTGGTGGTGAGCAAGGGGATGGCGCTGGAGCCGCTGTTCATGCTCTGCGTGCTGGTGATAATAGCGATAAAGCATCTTAAGGAGCTGCGCACCACCACGCCGGCATTCGGTGGTGTGGTGGGGAATTTATGGCGCACCCGGAAGGCAGGAGTGTAAGGAGATGGACACGCTGTACCAACTGGTGGTAGCTGTCTTTTTGTTCATCTTTTTCGGCAATTTGATGTTGAATTTGCGGATGTTGCGGCGTCCGCGGGAGGATGCCCCGCTCCCCGAACCGACGCCGTTGGTCTCGATACTCATCCCGGCGAGGAATGAGGAGGTGAATATAGGTAACTGTCTGGAGTCGCTGCTGGCACAGGACTATCCCAATTTTGAGATCATTGTGCTGGACGATAATTCGGTGGACAGGACGGCGGAGATAGTGCGGGAGGTGACGGCAAGGGACGAGCGGGTGCGGTTGATAAGGGGCAAGCCGCTCCCCGAGGGCTGGGCGGGAAAACCGTTCGCCTGCTACCAGCTAGCCCAGGAGGCGCGTGGCGACTGGTACCTGTTTGTGGATGCCGATACGGTGCACCAGCCGAATATGCTGCGCTCGGTGATGGCTGAGGCGCTGGAGACGGGACCGTGGCTGCTGTCAGGGTTCCCCAGGCAGCTGGCCTGCTCGGTACCGGAGAAGGTGGCGATGCCGCTGATGTACTTCATCATCATGAGCTGGCTGCCGTTATGGTGGTCGCAGCGCTCCGAGGAGCCTAAGCCGTCGCTGGCGATCGGACAGTTCCTGCTTTTCCCCAGGGAGGCTTACTGGAAGATAGGCGGACATGAGGCGGTGAAGTCGAGGATCCTGGAGGATGTGTGGCTGGGGATGGAGGTGGTGAGGTATGGCGGGCGGCATGAGGTGGTGGACCTGTCCTCGCTGGTCTCCTGCCGGATGTACCGCGATGTGGGCGGCATCTGGGAGGGGTTTGTGAAGTGGATATATTCGGTGGCGGGGCTTTCCCGGCTGGCGCTGGTGGGGCTGCTGATAGCGGGCATAGTGTTCTGCCTGGCGCCGTTCTACTGGCTGTGGAACGCCTATTTCGGCGAAACGGCGCCCGCTAACTGGCGCTATATAGTGATAGCGCAGGTGGTGCTGATATTCCTCATCCGCTGGATGGTGGACAAGCGGTTCAAGCAACCGCTTTTGTCCACATTGCTGCACCCGGTGGCGTTTTCTTTTCTGGTGGGGGCAGGGTTCTATGGTGGCTGGCGGGAGGTGGTGAATCGAGGGGTGCGCTGGAAGAACCGGCTTTACAGCGGGAGCTCGGGCGTTAAGTAGCGCCCTCGATGAGCTCCTGCCACAGCGCGGTCACCCTGGCTTCAAGTTCCTCAAGCGGGCAATCGGTGTTGATGACCACATCGGCGTGCTTCGCCTTTTCCTCTGAGGGCATCTGCTGGCTTAGACGGGCGAGTATCTGTTCCTCATAGAGTCCACGGGCTTTCTTCAGCCGCTGGACTATGGTCTCCTCCGGCGACACGGTGACCCAGACTTTGTCCACAAGGGGGGTCCAGCCGGCTTCGATGAGCAGGGCAGCCTCGAGGACGACGGCTTTGACGCCCTGCTGGCGGTAACCGGCGATCTTCTGTTCCGCCACGCGGTACATCCTGGGGTGCATTATGCGGTTGAGCGTGGCGAGCTTTTCTGGGCTGGAGAAGACGAGCTGTGCCAGCTTGTGGCGGTCTATCTCACCTTCCTTTGTGAGGAAGGATGTCCCCAGGGCGGAGATGATGTCGCGGTATGTCTCGGTGCCGGGCTTGAGGAACTCATGTCCTAGCTCGTCGGCGTTGATGACGGCGGCGCCGAGGCGGGCGAGCATCTGCGACACCGTGGTCTTGCCGGTGCCGAAGTTTCCGGTGAGTCCGATGACCACTGTCTTCGGGGGCATATAACCCAGACCTCAGACGAAGGCGGAGATGCCGAGCATCTCTCTGCCGATGATGAGTTTTTGTATCTGGCTGGTGCCGTCGGGGAAGGTGAGGGTGCGGGCATCGCGGAAGTAGCGTTCTACGGAATGCTCCTCGGAGATGCCATAGGCGCCGTGCACCTGAATTGCCTGTGAGGTGACCTGCACCGCCATCTCGGTGCTGAAAGCCTTAGCCATGGAGGTCTCTTTGAACGGCACCTCGCCCTTGCCGATGAGGTACATGGCGCGGTAGCAGAGGAAGCGGGCGGCATCGGTCATGATCGCCATATCGGCGATCATCTGCTGGACGAGCTGGAAGCTGGCGATGGGTCTGCCGAACTGTTTGCGCTCGCGGGCGTATTTGACGGCGGCATCGAGGGCTGCCTGGGCGACGCCGACGGCGCCGATGCCCACAGCCACCCTGAGCTTTGCCAGCTCCACCAGTGCCACGGCATAGCCGTTGCTTTCCTTTCCGATGAGGTGGGAGCGGGGGACAGGACAGTCCTGGAAGTTGAGCTCAGAGGTGGGGCAGGAGCGGCAGCCGAGTTTGGGCAGCTCCCTGGCGGTGAACGGTGAGCTGGCTTTGTCCACCAGGAGGCAGACGATCCCCCTCATGCCCAGGCTGCGGTCGGTGGTGGCGAAGACCACAGCCAGATCGGCGATGCCACCGTTGGTTATCCAGGTCTTGGTGCCGTTGAGAAGATAGTGGTCACCTTGGGGCGTGGCGGTGGTGGCGATATCTCGGGCGCCGGAGCCGACGTCGGGCTCGGTAAGACAGAAGCAGGTTATTTTTTCCAGGGAGAGTATCTGCGGTATGTACTTCTTTTGCTCTTCGGTGCCGTGCTGGACAAGTATGGGGAGCACAGATCCGTCCTGAATCATGGCGACCATCGCCAGGCTGAGGTAGGCACGGGCGAGCTCCTCGCCGAGTACGGCATAGGAGACGAGGTCGAGGTTGTGTCCACCATATTGTGGGGGTAGGGTGGCGCCGATGTAGCCCAGGGGCAATAACTTGCGCAGCAGGTCTACGGCGACATTGCGGGGGAGGGGGTGATATTTGCGGTCATACTCATCGGCGATGGGGACTATCTCTTTTTCCATGAACTCACGGGCGTTTTTCTGTAGGAGTTTTTGCTCCTCGGTGAGTTCCAGTATCATGGTGACCCCCGATGTTTTGAGGCAATTGTATATGAAGAGGGAGGGGAATGTCTAGCTGTCACCCTCACCCTATCCCTCTCCCTCAAGGGAGAGGGGGTAGGCACCGAACCAAGGTGAGAAGCTGTTCCGATGGCTCTTCTCCTCAAGGGAGAGGGGATAGGCACCGAACCAAGGTGAGAAGCTGTTCCGATGGCTCTTCTCCTCAAGGGAGAGGATAATGATGCCGATGGGGCGATGTGTTTTCTGCCCGCCCCTATTTTTGTGAGCGAGATATGCTATGAGAAAGTGCTATAATTGTATAGGCGGTGCGGCGATGGTAGAAGCCCGGCTCTATGAGAAGCTTCCCGGGAACAGAGTGCGCTGTAATACCTGTCAGTGGCGGTGTGTTCTGGGCGATGGTAAGTACGGTGTGTGCGGGGTGCGGCGTAACAGCGGCGGTGTGCTCGAGGTACTCAACTATAGTCTCGCCTCCTCAGTGGCGGTGGACCCGATTGAGAAGAAGCCCCTGTTCCATTTCTTCCCCGGTAGCTATGCGCTCTCGCTGGGCACCTGGGGGTGCAATTTCCACTGCAAGCACTGCCAGAACTGGCAGATATCCTGTGTGGAGGAACCGGCGGAGATGACGGGGGAGTCGAGGAAGATGACGCCGCAGGCAGCGGTGCAACTGGCGAAGCAGCGCGACTGCACCAGTATCACCTGGACGTATAACGAGCCCACCATCTGGTTTGAGTATACCCTGGACTCGGCGAAGCTGGCTAAGGAGGAGGGGCTTTACACTGGCTACGTGACCAACGGTTATATCACCCCGGAGGCGCTGGACACCATCGGTCCCCACCTCGATGCCTGGCGGGTGGACGTTAAAGGCTTTTCAGACAGGCTCTACCGCGAACTGGCAAAGATAACGAGGTGGCGCAGCATACTGGAGATGGCGAAGCGGGCACAGGTGAAGTGGGGGATGCACGTGGAGGTGGTGACCAATATAATACCTACCATGAATGACGACGATGAGCAGCTCACCGCCATTGCCACCTGGATACGGGACGAGCTGGGGGAACTGACGCCGTGGCATGTGACCAGGTTCTATCCGCACTATCGGCTGGGGCACTTGCCGCCGACGCCTATAGCCACGCTGGAGAGGGCTTATGAGATCGGCAAAAAGGTGGGGCTGCGGTTTGTCTATCTGGGGAATGTACCCGGTCACAGCGCCGAGAATACGGTATGTTATTCCTGCGGCAGGGTGGCGGTGCAGAGGTTCGGCTATGGGGTCAACCCCACGGGTTTGAACGGGTCGAAATGCAAGTACTGTCGGGCCGAACTGAATATCAAAACCGAAGGCTGGAAACGACGCTACTAATCAAGCAAGGGAGGGCAGAGATGGTGCGACAACCGGTAGTTGCTGGGCAGTTCTATCCCGGCACGGCAGAGGGCTTAAGGGCGATGATAACTAGGCTGGTGGAGGTGGGGGCAAAGCGGGAGGAGGCGCTGGGGGTGGTGATACCACATGCCGGCTATGTATACTCGGGGTATGTGGCGGGGGCGGTGATATCGCGGATAAAGCTTAAGGACGTGTTTATCATCATGGGACCCAACCACACCGGCATGGGCAAGGCTTTTGCCATCATGGCCGGGGGGACCTGGCGAACGCCGCTGGGGGATGTGGAGATAGACTCGAGGCTGGCGAAGATGGTGCTAAGTGAAACGGAGCACCTGGAAGACGATGACGTCGCCCACCTATTCGAGCACTCGATAGAGGTGCAGGTGCCTTTCCTGCAGTATTTCCTGCCCGAGGTGCGCATCGTGCCGATGGTGTTATCCCATGCCAGGCTGGCGGTCTACAGGGAGATAGGCGGGGCGCTGGCAAGGGCGG
This sequence comes from Chloroflexota bacterium, assembly GCA_036821185.1. Lineage (GTDB taxonomy): Bacteria > Chloroflexota > Dehalococcoidia > GIF9 > UBA5629 > CALJTV01. The sequence continues at coordinate 34,904 of DAISKD010000007.1, forward strand.
TGAAACAGTACGGCGGCGGGGTGGTACTGCTTGCCAGCAGCGATATGACGCACTACGAGCCGCACGAGTCGGCCAAAAAGAAGGACAGTCAGGCAATTGAAGCTATCTTAAAGCTGGACGAGGAGGAGCTAATGCGGCGGGTAACCGAGCTGGATATCTCCATGTGCGGCTATGCGCCGGTGGCATGCCTGATCGCCGCTTGCAAGGAGCTGGGGGCAAAGACAGCGGAGCTGGTGAAATATCAGACCAGCGGCGACACCTCCGGAGACTATCGGCGTGTGGTAGGCTACGCAGGAGTAATAGTAAAATGGAATACAGTATAGCAGAGCTACATCCCCTGGTGAAGCTGGCTAAGGAGGCAGTGGAGAATTATGTGCGCCACCGGAAGGTGGTAAAACCGACCGAGCTGACGGCGGAGATGCGGGGTCGGGCGGGTGTGTTCGTCTCTCTAAAGAAACGGGGTCAGCTCAGGGGGTGCATCGGTACCTTCCTGCCTACCCGGGAGAATATCGCCGAAGAGGTGGTGGCTAATGCCATCAGTTCCGCTACCCACGATCCCCGTTTCTATCCGGTGACGCTCGATGAGCTCGGGGAGCTGGAGTACAGTGTGGACGTGCTCTCCGAACCGGAGCCGGTCGACGATATAAGCCAGCTCGACCCGAAGAAGTACGGCGTCATCGTGGAGAGTGGCTATCGCCGGGGGCTGCTGTTGCCCGACCTAGAAGGGGTGGACACGGTGGAGGAGCAGATAAGGATATGCCGGGCTAAAGCGGGCATCGACCTTGAAGAGCCGGTGAAACTCTACCGTTTTACCGTGAAAAGGTACCGGTGAGGCTGGTACTGTTGACATAATCAACAAATTGTGCCATAGTGGAGGCGATGAAAAGACGGTCTGACCGCACTGACTTAAAGTTAAAGGAAGGAACGGGAACATGAAACTGCTGGTTATCGGCATCGGTGACTGTGGTTGTCGCATTGCCCGCGAGTTTGCCGAACTCAACAGGATAGCGAAGTCGGAGCGGCGCGTTGACATAATCACCTGCGCCTACGGGATAAACAATGATGAGGCGGCGTTGGGCGAGATTATCGGCAAACAGGCACCGGAGTTGTTCAAGCCGGTGCCCATTCGTGGTTCGCTGGTGATGGACAAAAGCAGCGAGGCGGGGGCTGAGGTGATGAGGCAGGAGAGCGAGCGAGTGATGCTGGCATTGAGGCTGGGTGCCTTTGTGGAGACCGATGCCTTCATGCTGGTGGCGGCGGCTGGCGGTACGTTGGGCTCGGGTGGGGTCTCGGTGCTGGCGCGGTTGCTCAAGGAGCGTCGTGCCGGAAAGCCGGTGTATGCACTTATAGTGCTGCCCTTCGAGACGGAACTTGATGACCCACGTATCGTGCAGAACAGCGCCGTGTGCCTTAAGTCGATAAACCGCGTTGCCGATGCGGTGATACTGGTGGACAATGGGGGATTGGGGACTGAGACCACGGTGATGCCGGTGGAGGCTATGGAAAAGGCGAACAAGGAGATAGTCTATCAGTTCTATGATTTACTCTGTGCCGGAGAGATGGCGGGTCCGAAGTATGCCGGTGGCAAGGTGCTGGATGCCGGTGACATCATTCAGACGTTCGCCGGCTGGACATCCATCGGCACAGGGAAGGCACCTCTGGGCACACCGCTTTTGCCGTGGAAGCGGACGGAGACGTTCGACGAGAAGGGTTCAGAGACCCTCCGGGCGATAGAGGCGATGAATATGGCACTGATGCGCCTTTCTGTGGACTGCAAGCTGGAGGATGCCGGCAGGGCGTTGTTCCTGATCTCGGCGCCGCCGAGACAGGCCAATGTGGATATGATAAAGGTGCTGGCCAACAGGATGAGGGAGCTGGCACCCAATGCGGAGTTGAGGAACGGTAGCTTTTTCGGTGCCAAGAACTTTGTCCAGGTCACAGTTGCGGTCTCCGAGCTCATCTATCTGGACAGGGTGAGGACGCTGTACGAGAGGGCTGCAAAGCTGAGTAGCGTTGCCGGTGATGGGCCACCGGCGGAGTGAGATGACGCTTTTTGACCTCGGGAAGCTGGAGCCGCAGGGGGAAAGGGTGGTGGGCGAGGATGTCCCATCTTCAGAGATGCCTCTTGCCGCCAGGATGAGGCCGCGCAACTTCGACGAATTTGTGGGGCAGGAGCATCTGGTGGGGAAAGGGCGGGTGCTGCGCCGGTGCATCGAAGCCGATGAGTTGCCATCGATGATCTTCTGGGGGCCGCCGGGCAGCGGCAAGACCTCGTTAGCTTACGTTATTGCCAACGTCACCAGGTCGCATTTCAGCCCCATGAGCGCGGTCAGCGCTGGGGTCTCCGACCTGCGACGTGTGATTGAGGAGGCGAAGCAGCGGCGCAAGACGGGGCAGCGCACCATCCTGTTTATCGACGAGATTCACCGGTTCAATAAGCTGCAGCAGGACGCCGTTTTGCCCTTTGTGGAGAACGGTGTGGTGACCTTGATCGGTGCTACCACGGAGAACCCGTCGTTTGAGGTCATCTCAGCACTGCTGTCGCGGTGTCGTGTGTTCACCCTGAACTCCCTGTCGGACGACGAGGTGCGCCTTATCGTGGAGCGGGCGATTAAGGACCGGGAGCGGGGGCTGGGGAAGCTGGGGGTGGAGGTGGCAAAGGAGGCGCTGGATCACCTGGTGGTGATGGCTAACGGCGATAGCCGGGTGGCCCTGAATGCGCTGGAGATGGCGGTGAAGGCGACGCCGCCGGATGCTGAGGGTAAGCGGCATATCACCCTCCCGGTGATAGAGGAGGCGTTGCAGCACCGCGCCCTGCTCTATGATAAGAGCGGCGACCAGCATTATGACCTGATCTCGGCGTTGCATAAATCGCTACGCGGCTCCGACCCGGACGCTGCCCTTTACTGGCTGGGCAGGATGCTGGAGGCGGGGGAGGACCCGCTGTATATCGCCAGAAGGTTGGTGCGCTTCGCCTCTGAGGACGTGGGCATGGCTGACCCGCAGGCGCTGGTGGTGGCGGTGGCGGCACAGCAGGCGGTGCATTTCGTGGGCATGCCCGAGGGCAACCTGGCGCTGGCACAGGCGGCGGTCTACCTGGCTACGGCGCCGAAGAGCAATTCACTGTACCGGGGCTATTCTAAGGTGCAGGAGGACGTGGAGCAGACCCGCAATGACCCGGTGCCGCTGCACCTGCGCAATCCGGTGACGGGGCTGATGCGGTGGTTGGGCTACGGGAAGGGCTACAAGTATGCCCATGACTACCCCGACCATTTTGTCGAGCAGCAGTACCTACCTCCGCGGCTGCAGGGGAAGCGCTATTACCTCCCCGGAGAGCTGGGCTATGAAAAGGAGGTGGCTGAACGGCTGGAGAAGTGGTGGGGGAAGAAGGTGGAGGAGAGAGAGAAAGAGAAGGGGAAAGGATGAAGCGGGAAAGGGCGTCTTTCTACTGCGGGAAGTTTAAGCTGGAGGGAGTGTACTGTCTCCCCGATGGTGACGGACGTTTTCCTGCGGTGGTGGTGTGCCATCCCCACCCGCTCTACGGGGGCTCCATGGACAATAATGTCGTCCAGGCGATAGGCTCGGCGCTGGTGGAGCGTTCCCTGGCGGTGCTGATGTTCAATTTCCGCGGTGTGGGTGGTAGCCAGGGCGCCTTCGGTGGAGGTGAGGGGGAGCAGGAGGACGTCAGGGCGGCGCTAGACTGGCTGTGCTCTCAGGCTGAGGTGGACGGGGCGAGGGTAGGGCTGGCGGGCTACTCCTTCGGGGCTGCGGTGGCACTGGCGGTCGCCTGTAGCGATCAGCGGGTCAAGGCGGTGGCGCTGGTCTCGCTGCCGCTGATGGATGAGGCACAGGTAGTGCGGTCGCAGTCAGCCTTAGGCGGTTGCAGCATACCCAAGCTGCTGGTCTGCGGAGGAGAGGACTTCGTGGTGCCGATGGAGGCATTGGGACGGCTGGTGGAGCGGACGGCAGAGCCTAAGGAGGTCAGGGTCATCCCCGGGGCTGACCATTTCTGGTGGGGGGATGAGGGAGCGGTGGCGCAGACCGTGGCTGACTTTTTCTGCCGTCATATCGGGTGAGGGGGGTTATTGTCCCCGCCGCAGCTCGGAGATACGCTGTCTGGCGGCGGTCACCAGCGATTGGTCCTGTGATATCTCGACCACCTTGTTGAAATCGGCAATAGCCAGACTGGTTTGACGAATGCGGGCGTAGGCATTGCCCCGGTTGAAGTAGGCCAGAGGATATTCAGGATTGAGCTCGATAGCTTTGTTGAAGTCGGCGATGGCGAGGTCGTGCTGGTCCTTGTGGCTATAGGCTGAGCCACGGTTATTGTACGCTTTGGCGAAGTCCGGCTTGAGCTCGATGGCTTTGGTAAGGTCGGCGATGCCTTTGTCCCACTGCTCCAGTGCGTTATAAACGGTGCCGCGGTTGTAATAGGCTTCGACCAGCCCGGGGTCAAGCTCGATAGCTTTGGTGAAGTCGGCGATGGCCGGCTCCATTTCCCCCTTTGAGCCATATTCGATGCCCCGCTGGTTGTAGATCAGCGCCATCTCCTGCTGGAGCTGTTGCTTTGACGCCGGGTCGAGCCCTATGATCTTCTCTAAGTCGGCGATGGCCAGCCCCCATTCTCCCTGCACGCGGTATACCAGACTGCGATTGTAGTAGGCGATGGCATAGTCTGGCTTGAGGTATATCGCCCTGTTAAAATCGTCGAGCGCGGAGTCGAGCTGGTCAACATCGGTGTAGACTGAGCCGCGGTCGTTGTAAGCCATAAAATTGGAGGGGTCGAGCTCGATGCATTTGGTAAAGTCGGCAATCGCCTTGTCCAAGTCACTGGTAAAGCGGTAGACCAGACCGCGGTTGTAGTAGGCCTCTACCAGCTTGGGGTCAAGTTCAATGGCTTTGCTCAGGTCAGCAATGGCTTGCTTGGCGTCTCCCTTGTTAGCATAAGCCCAGCCGCGGTTATTATAGGCGGTGGCGGCTTTGGGGTTGAGCTTGATGGCGGCGCTGAACTCGTTTATGGCCTCATCCCATTTTTCCTGGGAGGCGTAGAGTGTCCCCTGTTCTATGTGCTGTTTCCATTCAGCCTCTCCGGCATCGGAGGACGGCGCCTCCCGCGAGCAGGCGGGCAAAAGGCACACCAGAGATAGTACCAGACAGGTAACGGCGAGAAGGCCGGCTATTCTATACTTCATCATCACTCCTTATAAGCGGCAAAAGACCGTTTTTGGCAGTCCAGTATAACATATCCCCAGGGATAACTGAAGTTTACCCCGTCTAACTTATAAACACGGGACCGACTTCGCCGATACTATGGTCCCCTCTGCCTCGATAGGAG
>DAISKD010000007.1:40338-49697 GCA_036821185.1 Chloroflexota bacterium
ACTATGGTCCCCTCTGCCTCGATAGGAGAGGATGGCGACATTACAACCCCCTCCCTCTGGGAGAGGATGGCGACATTACGACCCTCTCCCCCTGGGAGAGGGGTAGGGTGAGGGCTAAGGCAGACGACAGCCTTGACTTGCAGTGATAGAACGTTTGTACTATCATAATGGGCATGGGCAAGTTACTGGTGTTAGCGTTACAGCGGCGGAGGTATGATGTGGCGGCGCATGTGCTGGTATACGGGCTGGTGAAGGCGCGGCTGGAGCGAGTGAATCATGGTAGCAGACGGGAGCGGAGACAGCGGAAAGAAAAAGTCTAGCTTCTACAGCAGGGCGCTGGACGAGGCTGAGCGGCTGGAGTTCGAGGAGGCGAGGGGGATGGAGGGGCTGGACGAGGAGATCGCCATCCTGCGCTTAAAGTTGCGCTCGCTCATCGAGGAAGGTCCGCAGAACCTGCGCCTTGCCCTGGACACCGCCAGCACCATTGCCCGACTGGTGCGCACCCGCTACAACATCTCCAAGGAGCAGAAAAAGTCGCTGAAGCAGGCTATCACCAAGGTGCTTACCGAGATAGCTGTCCCCCTGGGCGTCAAAGCGCTGGTGAAGTAGTCAGATGCAGCTCAGGTCCTACCAGCAGGAGGTGGCACGGGCGGTGCTTGCCAGCATCGAGGGCAACCTGGGGCTCACCTTCACCGTGGAGATAGCCAGGCAGGGCGGCAAGAACGAGCTTTCTGCCCACCTCGAGGTGCTGCTGCTCACCATGTTCATCTCCCGCGGCGGCAGCGGTATCAAGTGCAGTCCCACCTTCAAGCCGCAGACGCTCATCTCCATGGGGCGGCTGAAGGAGAGGCTGGACGAGTACGGCTACGGCGGCATCTGGACCACCGAGGCGGGATACATAGTGCGGCTGGGCAATGCCCGCTGGGTATTCCTTTCGGCGGAGGAGACGAGCTCGGTGGTGGGGCATACCGCCGAGATACTGCTGGAGGTGGACGAGGCACAGGACGTCTCCAGGGAGAAGTACACCAGGGACTTCAGGCCGATGGCCTCGGCGCACAACACCACCACCGTCCTTTACGGTACCACCTGGGACGACTCCACGCTGCTGGAGGAGGTGAAGCAGGTGAACCTGGAGCTGGAGAGGAAGGACGGCATAAAGCGGCATTTCCGGTATGACTGGCAGGAGGTGGCGAAGCATAACCCCTCCTACCTGAAATTCGTGGAGGCGGAGAGGGAGAGGCTGGGTGAGGACCATCCCCTGTTCCGCACCCAGTACGCGCTACTGCCCATCAGCGGGGGCGGTGGTTTCTTAAGCCCGTTGCAACTGGCTGCCCTCAAGGGCGAACACCAGAGGCAGCGCCTGCCCGAGACGGGCAGAACTTATGTGGCCGGCATCGACTTCGCCGGCGAGGCTGAGCAGCCCGAGGCGGAGAAGCTGTTGCGGAAAAGCAGGGATGCCACCGTGGTCACCATCGCCGAGGTGGTGATGCCGGCTGGTGAGGCGCCGAGACAGCCGCTGATAAAGGTGGTGGAGCACTACTCCTGGGTGGGCAGAAGGCATAGCGATTTGCTGGCTGAGCTGATGAGGCTGCTTAAGGAGGTGTGGCAGGTGGGGTGCGTGGTCTGCGATGCCACCGGCGTGGGCGAGCCGCTTGTCAGCCTGCTGAAGAGCGCCCTGGGCAGTCGGGTGCAGCCGTTCAAGTTCAGCCAGAAGACGAAGTCGGAGCTTGCCTTCGACCTGCTGGCGGCGGTGAACTCGGGCAGGCTGAAGGTCTACCGTCAGGACGGTTCCGAGGACTACAGCGAGCTTATGGAACAATTATATCGTGCCCGTCAGATATACAGACCGAATCGGACGCTGGACTTCTTCGTCGACCCTGCCGATGGGCACGATGACTATCTGATGAGCCTGGCGCTGGTGGTGCAGGCAGCTAAAAGTCCGGCGCCCAGGAAGGCACAGGGGATGATGCGCAGCTAGCTGCTGTACAGCGCTCCGCCGTTTTAGATGAGGCTGGGCAGACCTTTGGCCGCCTCTTCCATATCGCGCAGACGGCTGCTGGTCTCCCTGATGCGCTCCTTCTGCGTCTGGGCGAAGGCGGTAGCCCTGTCGTAGTAGTCGCGTATCTTCTGCACGAAGGCGAGCTGGGAGAACATGATGGTGACGTCTACGGTAGAGCCATCCCTGGGGAAGTCGCCTGCCCTGATGACGGCGTTCTCCGCCAGCTCGCGGAGGTAGTCACCCAGCCCCTTGGCGATGTCCATGGACATATCCCTTGCCGGGGCTGCCAGCAGGTAGAGGGCCCTGCCGGCGTCCTCGGGGCTGATGCCGATGGAGAGCTCGCTGATGGCGGCGTCCATCGCCTGCATTGCCCTCAGCGTCTCGTCGCTCTTCTCTTTATAGCTCACCTTAGCCAGTTGCCAGGGGAAGCGGAAGCCGCGGGGTATTTCAGCGTGCCCGATGCCTATGGCAGTCCAGCCATCGATGGACTGCATGATGTCGCCGGCATCGAGCACCTTGGCGCCGACGTGTTTGAACTTGACCACCTCGCCGGCGCACATCAGATCATAGAACGGCTCCACTATCTGGGCGTTGATGCGGTTGAGGTTCATAGCCAGGCTGGCGTCCTTGCGCACATAGCGCTGGTTGTCAGCCAGAAATACACCGTCGGCGACGGAGTGGATTGACTTGAGACAGGTAGCGGTGTTGTACACGCTGCGCAGCTCGGTCATCTCCTCATGTTCGAAGGGGAGGACGACCAGCGCATACACCGGCTTGCCCACATACCTTTCCTTGAGCATCTGGGCGATAACGGAGATGGCGCCGGACCCGGTGCCGCCGGCAGCGCCGGCGATGAGCAGGAAGGCATGCGAGCGGTAAAAATCGGGCGCCGCCCTGACGGCATCGATAACCTTGTCGCCGTCCTCCCGGGCAAGCTCAGCGCCCATCTCATTTATCTTGCCCACGCCGTGCCCCCAGGTCTTGCGCCCGCCGATGAGTATTCGGTGCATGTAGTCGGAATTAATATAGGCCAGGCCGGTAAGGTCGGTCTGGTCTGTGTTCACCGCGTAGACGCCGGTAACGATGTTGATACCCCAGTGGGACTGAGCCCGCTTATTCAGGCGGACAAACTGGTCAGCTACCCTGGAGCCACATTGTCCCAGTCCAATAACCATTAGTCTCATGTCACAACCTCGCTTTCTCTGTCGTTATGTCCAGTAACCTAGCTTATATTCAATTTTCTCCATATTAAGCCATAATGAGCGTATTGTCAAGTTTAGCTTCAGTCTCCGAGGTCTCCGCTGCGGACGACGTATACGATACGCCAGACGATTATAATGAACAGGGAAGCCCCCAGGGCGATGACGGCGATGAGCCACCACTGCATGGCGCTGATTTCCAGCAACTGCGGCGTTGCCCATTCGCTTTGGTTGCCGGCGCCATCGGCTGCTTTCACCCGCCAGTAGTACTTGCCCCGGGAGAGCGCCTCTTTTTTGCTCAGAGTGTACTCTGAGGCGCTGAGCTCATCCTTGCGCAGCACCACGCCGGAGAAATCGCTGGTGGGGCTTATCTCCAGGGTGTAGTAAACGCCGCTGGGATCGGTGACCTCCTCCCAATCGAAGCTGACCACGGTCTTACCGATGATGCCCAGCCTGCTGCCGGCTTCGGGTGAGAGGGGACGGGGTGTCGGCGGCGGGGTGGACTCCACGGTGAACTTCACCGATGATACCGACATGGTGGCATCAGCCACGGTGATGGTATGGTCGCCGGACCTGGACGGCGGCACCTTGAACCTGACGGCGAAGTTGCCCTTGGTGTCGGTGGCGGCGGAGGTTGCCACCTGGTTACCATCGTAGCTGATTATCAGCGCCTGGCTGGCGGCAAAGCCCGTGCCGCTGAGCATCACCTCCTCTCCGACGGCGCCGGAGGTGGGGTTGAGCTCCACCTTGGGGGACACCACCACCATTACCTCCGGTACCTCACCGGGCTTGTTGACGCTTCCCGAGGCTGCGATGGCGTGTTTACCTTTAACCGTCGGCGGCACCGTTATCTTGGTGGACCACGACCCTTTGGCGTCCGCCACTATGTTGCTGGCGAGCTGGGTGCCGTCGAAGGTGATCTTGATGTCGCTCTCGTTGGCTTCGAAGCCGATGCCGTTGACCCACAGACTGTCGCCCACGTAGATGGCGTCGCCCAGGTATCCCGAAGCCGGTTCCACCTTTATCACCGGAGAGACGGTGAAGCTAATTTTAGCGATTTCCTCCTCTGGAGTAATTCCGCCGGCGGCGCCGACATCGTGGCTGCCTCTAGCGGAAGCCGGCACGGAAAAACTGGACTGCCACGAGCCGGTGGCGTCGGCGGCGATGCCCGACTTAACGGTCAGTCCGTCGTAGGTCACCCTGATGTTGGTCTCGCCGCTGGTAAACCCTCTGCCGGCGATGCTCACCACCGTGCCCACGCTGCCCGATTTGGGGTTGATGCCGATGCTGGGGATCACGGAGAAGGTAAGCTCACCGACCTCGCTGGCCGGCGTTGTCCCCTGAGCGCTGACCTTATGGTTGCCGCGGACGCTTGCCGGCACCTTGAAGGTGGCCTCCCAGCTGCCCTTGCCGCTGGCGCTGATGCCGGTCTTTACCGGGTTGCCATCGTAGAGCACCTGTATCCCGGACTCATTGGCGTTGAACCCCTTGCCGCTGATGGTCACCTCTGAGCCCACGGTGGCCTTTACCGGCGTCATGCTGATGGATGCCAGCACGGTGAACTCGCCGCTAAGGACCTTATCGCCGACCTTCAGCGTCACCTTATGCTTGCCCCTGGGGGCTTCGGGCACCACGAAGGCGACCGAGACGCACCCCTGGGAAATGGTGCCCTCGGCGATGATCTGGTTTTCGTCCCAGATGAGCTGGTATGTCCCCGTGCCATAGCCGCAGGTGCTCGGTATGGAGACGACCGTCCCTACGGTCCCTTGGGTGGGGCTCAGGGTGAGGGTGCCATTTGCCGCCAGTGCGGGTAGGGAGGTGAAAGGTGAGGAGGCCATCCAGAGCAGGAGGGCTACTGCCAGCGCGATCTTTTTGTCCATATCTTATTAGGGCTATTTTAGCACATATGACCGATTTGTAGATACCTTGTACTCGGCCAGTAGACCAGTGGCACCTTAGTCTTCAGTCCTGAGGCCAGAACAGCGGGCTCCCTTTCTCCTTCTTTTACCCTTTCCCTTTCTCCTTCTTTTACCCTCTCCCTTTCTCCTTCTTTTACCCTTTCCCTTTCTCCTTCTTTTACCCTCTCCCTTTCTCCTTCTTTTACCCTCTCCCTTTGAGGGAGAGGGTTAGGGTGAGGGAGAGGGAGAGGGAGAGGGAGAGGGTGAGCTAGACATCGGCGTCAGATTTCTTTGGACAGCGTTGCCAGGAACTCGGCGTTAGTCCGGGTCCTCGCCAGGCGGTCGAGCAGTCTTTCAGTAGCCTCCGTGGGGTTGGTGGCGTCCTCGGCGATCATGGCCACGATGCGCCGCAGCAGCCACACCTGTTTCAAGGTGTTTTCGTCCAGCAACAGTTCCTCGCGGCGGGTGCCGCTGCGCAGGATGTCTATCGCCGGGAACATGCGCTTCTCGGCAAGGCGGCGGTCGAGGTGGAGCTCCATATTGCCGGTGCCCTTGAACTCCTCGTAGATGAGGTCGTCCATGCGGCTGCCGGTGTCCACCAGGCAGGTGGCGATGATGGTGAGGCTGCCGCCCTCCTCGGTGTTCCTGGCGGCGCCGAAGAAGCGCTTCGGCGGGTACAGGGCAACCGAGTCGATGCCGCCGGAGAGCGTGCGCCCGCTGGGTGGCATCGCCAGGTTGTAAGCCCTGGTGAGGCGGGTGATGCCGTCGAGCAGTATCACCACATCTTTCCCCAGCTCCACCAACCGCTTTGCCCTTTCCAGTGCCAGCTCGGCGACCCGGGTCTGGTTGTCCACCGGCTCATCGAAGGTGGCGGCGACCACCTCCGCCTTCACCGAGCGTTTCATATCGGTTACCTCCTCAGGTCGTTCCCCGATGAGGCACACCATGAGGTGGGGCTCGGTGTAGTTGGTGGTGATGGCGTTGGCGATGTTCTTCAGCAGCACTGTCTTGCCCGCCTTTGGCGGCGAGACGATGAGTCCTCTTTGTCCTCTGCCGATGGGGGCGATGAGGTTTATCAGCCTGGTAGACAGGTTGGAGGGGCTGGTCTCCAGGTTGAACATCTTGTTGGGGAAGGTGGGGGTGAGGGCATTAAAATGCGGGCGGCTCTTGGACTGCTCCGGGTCGAGCCCGTTTATCGCCTCCACGCGCACCAGGCTGCAGTATTTCTCCCCCTCCTTGGGCGGTCTCCCCTGTCCGGAGACGACGTCGCCCGGTCGGAGGCCGAAGCGGCGGATCTGGGACTGGGATATATAGACATCGTTGGGACCGGGTAGCAGGCTCTCCTGGCGCAGAAAGCCGTAACCTTCGTTGGTGATGTCCAGGACGCCGCTGACGAACAAAAAGCCCTGCTGCTCGGTGTATGCCTGGACGATGCGCATGATCAGTTCCTGTTTCTTCAGCGCGCTGATGCCCTCGATGCCCTGCTGGCGGGCGATATCCAGCAGCTCATCGCGGGTCTTGGTCTCCAGCTCGGCGACGCTTGTCTGCGGTGGTCTTTCTTCTACTACCATGTCTTCTCTCCTCTCCGGTGGTGGATTTAGTCTCGTTTGCCCATGGTCTTCTCCCAGTCCTCGAGGAAACGGCGCACGCCGATATCGGTGAGCGGGTGCTGTACCATCTGCATGAGGACGGAATAGGGGACGGTGGCGATGTGGGCGGCGGCTTTAGCCGCCTCGACGCAGTGGCGGGGGTGCCTGATGCTGGCGGCGATGACCTCGGTCGTTATCTGGGGGTAGCTGTGGTACACCTGCACTATCTCCCGCACCAGCGCCATGCCGTCCTCGCCGATGTCGTCCAGCCTGCCCACGAAGGGGCTGACGAAGGCGGCGCCGGCGATGGCGGCCAGCAGCGCCTGATTTACCGAGAAGCACAGGGTGAAGTTCACCTTTATCCCCTCTTTCGACAGCCGGGCGGTCGCCTGCACGCCCTGGATGGTTGCCGGTATCTTCACCGCTATGTTCTCCGCCCAGGAAGCCACCTCCCTGGCTTCGGCTACCATACCATCAGCATCCTGACTGAGCACCTCGGTGGACACCGGTCCAGGCACGATGGCGCAGATGTCTTTGATCAGCTTCTTATAGTCCACCTTGCCCTCTTTGGACACCAGGCTGGGGTTAGTGGTGACGCCGCTGATGATGCCCAGTTCCACGCCGTGCCTGATGTGCTCGATGTTGGCTGTGTCCAGAAAAAGTCTCATCTCGTCTCCTTTCAGGTGAGGTATTCCCGGGGCAGCGGCAGCGATACCTGGGCGCCCTCGACCAGCGTCTCTTTAGCCGCGGCGGTGAAGCCGAGGAACAGCGGGTGCGGCCTGTTGGGGCGGGAGCGGAACTCGGGGTGGAACTGACAGGCGAGCATCCAGGGGTGGTCTTTGAGCTCCACTATCTCCACCAGCCGCTTGTCCGGCGAGAGCCCGCTGGCGGTAAGCCCCTTTGCCTCGAAAAGATCGCGGAAGCGGTTGTTGAACTCGAAGCGGTGGCGGTGGCGCTCGTAGACCACCGGTTGCCTGTAGGCATGGTATGCCTGTGTCCCCGGCACCAGATGGCAGGGGTAGGCTCCGAGGCGCATGGTGCCGCCCAGGTTGGTGATGTGCTGCTGCTCCGGCAGGAGGTCGATCACCGGGTATGGCGTTTTGGGGTCGAACTCGGTGGAGTTGACCTCGTTGCTGCGCAGGGCATAGCGCCCGAACTCGATGACCATCACCTGCATGCCGAGACACAGCCCCAGGTAGGGTATGTTGTTGTTGCGGGCGTACCTGGCGGCGGTTATCATCCCCTCGATCCCCCGGTAGCCGAAGCCTCCGGGGACGATGATGCCCTGGGCGGACTTGAGCAGGGACAAATTGCCGTTGCCCTCGAGGCTTTCGGAGTGCACCCAGAGTATATTCACCTGCCGGTTGTGGTACAGACCGGCATGGCATAATGCCTCGCGCACCGAATAATAGGCGTCCTGAAGTTCCACATACTTGCCCACCAGGGCGATGTTCACCGGCTCCTTGGGCGATTTCAGCCGGGCTACCATCTGCCGCCACTCAGTGAGGTCGGCGCTCTTTGCCGTCAGTCCCAGGCGCTGGATTATCAGGTCGCCCAGCCCGGCTTCCTCGAGTATCAGCGGCACCTCGTAGATGGTCTCCGCGGTGACCAGGGGTATCACCGCCTCACGGGCGACGTCGCAGAACAGCGATATCTTGTCCTTGAGGCTGGGCGGGATCTCATAGTCGGAGCGGCAGAGGATGATGTCCGGCTGGATGCCGATGCGCCGCAGTTCGTTGACGCTGTGCTGAGTGGGCTTGGTCTTGAGCTCTTTGGTGGTGGCGATGTAGGGGAGGAAGGTGACGTGGACGTAGAGCACGTTGTCCCTGCCCTCCTCGTTCCTCATCTGGCGGATGGCCTCGAGGAAGGGCTGTCCCTCGATATCGCCCACGGTGCCGCCGACCTCTACGATGACCACCTCGGCGCTGGAGAGCTCAGCCACCTGCCTGATGCGCCGTTTTATCTCGTTGGTGACGTGGGGCACCACCTGGATGGTGCCGCCGAGGTAGTCGCCGCGCCTCTCCCCGGCGATGACCGCCGAATATATCTGCCCCGAGGTCACATTGGAGGCGGCGGAGAGGTCGACATCTATGAACCGCTCGTAGTGCCCCAGGTCGAGGTCGGTCTCGGCGCCGTCCTGGGTGACGAACACCTCGCCGTGCTGATAGGGGGACATGGTGCCCGGGTCGACGTTGAGGTATGGGTCGAGCTTCTGCACGGAAACGGAGATGCCGCGGCTCTTGAGTATCCTGCCGATGGAGGCGACGCTGACCCCTTTACCTACAGAACTGACCACGCCGCCGGTGACGAAGATGTACTTGCTCATTTTTGGGGAAGATGCATTGACTCCCTGGTGTCAGTTATAACTGCAGGTATAACTTGCCGCCTTATATTGCGGGATAGAACGTGAAACACGGATCTCTAAGACGCAGGTGGGTGGTTTTTTTTAATTATAGGGAGGCGGTTGCACGTTTGTCAAGTCTCCGGTGCCCTCACCCTTACCCTCTCCCTCACCCTCTCCCAGAGGGAGAGGGGATATTTTTGTCTCCCAGAGGGAGAGGGATAAAGGAGGTCTTCTCCCAGAGGGAGAGGGTAAAAAGAGCCCTCACCCTCTCCCTTACCCTCTCCCAGAGGGAGAGGGGATATTTTTGTCTCCCAGAGGGAGAGGGTAAGG
>DAISKD010000008.1:0-47444 GCA_036821185.1 Chloroflexota bacterium
TGCACCCCAATCTTTGGGACAGCCAATCACACTCCCCGTTATACCTTAAGCGCGTGTAACAAAGAGACCAAAAGCTTTTAGTCTCCCGGTCTGCCGATAGCCCACAGCGCTTTAATGGCGCAGACTATCGCCGCTGGTGCCATCAGCGTGGCAATATAGCCCAGCATATTGCCCAGATATTTGCCGATGTTGGCCACACTAAGCGGGGCAAACACATTCCCCACCGCAACCAGGGCTATGGTTGCCAACAGAAAGAGCATCAGCTCCTTCGCCGTGATGTTGAGGAAACCAATGATAAGGCCCAAAACGATGAGGATTATGATCAGGATGTCGTTCTGGGGCGCCAATATACCGCCTATCACGGCGATCACCAGACCGAGGATAAATGCCCAGAAGCCGAACATAGGTAAAACTTTAGCTTTTGCCATGCTACACTAACCCTCCTTTCTTTTTTGTCGGTGGCTACCTCTACATCCCATTATCACACCAGCAGTAGCTGTTGTCAACAGGTCGCAACGCCAATCACAGGCTCATCCCGCCGTCAAGGCATATCGTCTGGCCGGTCATATAATCGGATGCTGACGATGCCAGATACAATGCCAGCAGCCCCACCTCCCTCACCAGCCCCACCCTGCCCAGCGGTATCCTTTTAAGCACAGCTTCGGGTAGCCTTGCCCTGTCGCCATAGGTGTGCACATCGGGGAAGAGCCCCGGTGCGATGCTGTTGATCTGAATGTTGTAAGGTGCCCACTCCAGCGCCTGGGCACGGGTGAAGCCGATCACCGCCGCCTTCGCCAGGGTGTATATCACCAGGTCACCACCGCCCCTGAACGCCGTCACCGAGGATATATTGATCACCTTGCCCCGTCGCTTCTCCAGGAAATGCGCTCCGGCGGCACGGGTGCACAGTATGGTGGCGGTCATGTTTATGTCTATTATACGCTTCAGTTCCTGATCGTTAATCGTTTCACCCTCTCTGTCCGGCAGCTTCACCAGCGGGTGCCTGATGGCATCGCCGAGACAGTTGACCAGTATGTCCAGACGACCGAACTCCTTCAATACAGCACCAACCACCTGCTGTGCTCCCTCGGTGGTGGTGACATCCGCCAGAAGAGGCAACACCCTTCTGCCGGTGGCTGCTGAGATCTCCTGCGCTGCCTTGACCACATACCTGTCGGTGAGCGCATTCAGGCCGATGTCCGCACCCGCCTCCGCCAGCACCTCGGCGATCCCCCGCCCAATACCCCTGCCAGCGCCGGTAATCAGCGCCACCTTACCGGTAATATCGTATTCCTTCGGTACCATAGCACATCTCCTTACAATTAGTGTTACAGCGAGTGTGCCTTGAAAAACTGCCAGATGACCTCGCTGGCGTTGAACTCCCTGGAGGTCTTGCCGATGACCCTCTCGGGCAGGTACTGCAGCCCACCTGGCCAGGTATGTCCGGCGCCTTCCACAGCATAAAGGACCACCTCAGCACCACCCCGACAGCTTCCATAGACCTCCTTCCGTACCGTGGTGCCATCGGTGGGGTCGGCATCCGGCAACTGCGTGACCACCGGCCTGGTAACGCACCCGTTCTTCTCTACCCAGAACCTCACCGTATCGGGCACTGAGAGCACGGTGCCGAAGGTGCGCCCACCTAAGCGGATTTCGCCACCGTCCCAGGGTACCAGCGGATCGGCGGTGCCGGCGATTATCAGCACCGGCACCGGACGTGATGGCGACCACATCGGTGCCTTGTCCACCGCAATGCTGGCGGTCACTGCAGCGATAGCAGCAACCTTGCGGGAAAGCTCACAGGCCAGCCGGTATGACATCATCCCCCCATTGGATATCCCGGTGGCATATACCCTGCTGGCGTCGATGTTCAATTTACCAGACAGGTGGTCTATCAGTGCCGAGATAAAGCCGACATCATCGATGTCCGCGGCGTGGGCGCGGTACCATTCCACCCCCCGACCATCGTTCCAGTGCCGCTCAACCCCATCGGGATAGACCACGATGAAGCCGCCACCATCAGCGACAGCATTGAACCTGGTGAGTCTGACCATGCCCTCACCCGTCCCTCCACCACCATGGAGCACAATCACCAGCGGCGCCGGCACCCTAGCATCGCAGGTGCTGCCCACATGGACAATATAGGTACGCCTGATCCCGCCGTAGAGAATTGCTCCGGAAAAATCGCGCTCCGAAACTCCGCCCTGCTTCACAGTATCAGGCTGCTCACTGACCTCAAGAGGCTCGACGCTCTCCGGCGTCCCTGTGCCGGGCCCACAACTAAGACTCAGGGTCAAGGAGGCCGCAAAAATGCAAAAACAAATTATAAACCGCGCCATGTCCTTCAAGCCTCGCTAGTTTGTTTTTTCGCCCACATTGTACCACGACCGCCAAGGCGCGTCTTCAGCTCCAGGGGCTATTAGCCATGGCGGTCCAACTCCCTCTTCATCCCGATATTGACGCATGGCCCGCGGGATAGTATCATTGTCCCACGGCGGGAGCACCAAGCTTACAGGAGGTAACTATAATGGCTGTAGATGGCGTTTACGACGTCGAAGTCTCTACCCCGATGGGCAAGCGTTCCAGCAAAATCACCCTGAAGTCCACCGGAGATGTGTTAAGCGGCACTGTGTCCAGCGACCTGGGGTCGGTCAATTTTGACGGTGGCAAGGTTGACGGCAACAACGTTAGCTGGTCGGTCAGCGTCAGTGGCCCAATGGGGCAGATGAAACTGGACTATTCTGGAAAAGTCGAAGGCGATAATATCTCCGGTACAATCCAGTTAGGACAGTTTGGCTCTGCGGCCTTCGCTGGCAAGCGTGTAGGTTAGAGCCCGCCAAATAAGGTTGCAGGTGTTGATGGTCACATAGACACGGTTGGTGTCTATGTGTCCAGTGCGTTGCCCGTGTCAGCGGGCGTGCTCTGCTGACACATTCAGCACGTTGACCCCTAATACACAAAAGGCTTATAATGTGGCTGTCTGAAACATACCGATGCACGAAAGCTGCGGGATCTTTGGCATCTATGCCCCGGGAATAGATGTCGCCCGAGTCACCTTCTTCGGTCTCTATGCCTTGCAGCACCGGGGGCAGGAAAGCGCCGGCATCGCCACCGCCGACGGCAAAGCTATCCACGTCCACACCTCCATGGGGCTGGTCTCACAGGTGTTCACTGAGGAGGAACTTGCCCACCTACCGGGGCACGTCGCCATCGGACATACCCGTTACTCCACCACCGGCTCCAGCCGTGCTGCCAATGCCCAGCCGATAATAGTGGAATCGGGCTCCATCGCCCTCGCCCTGGCGCACAACGGCAACATCGTCAACGCCAAGTTTCTCCGCGAGGAGCTGCAGCAGCTGGGCTATAGCTTCCGTACCAGCACCGACTCGGAGGTTATCGGCTACCTCATCCTGTCCGCCACGCAGCGGGCACCGGTAGACAAGATAAAGTACGCTATGCGCCGGCTGCAGGGTGCCTACTCGCTGGTGCTGATGACTAAAGACAAACTGATCGCCATGCGCGACCCCATGGGCGTCCGCCCGTTGTGCCTGGGCAAGATAGATGGCGGCTGGGTGGTGGCCTCAGAGACCTGTGCCTTCGACCATATCGGCGCCCAGTTCTTACGGGAAATCGAGCCCGGCGAGATCCTGTTCATAGACAAGCATGGTCCCAAGAGTTTCAAGGAGGACTGGGGGAATCTCAGGCGGGCGCTGTGCATCTTTGAATATATCTATTTCGCCCGCCCGGATAGCGTCATCGAGGGCAGGCTGCTCTATCCAGCACGCCAGGCTATGGGCGCCATCCTGGCAAGGGAGCACCCGGTGGAGGCCGACCTGGTAATGGGCGTGCCCGATTCCGCCACCGCAGCCGGTATCGGCTATGCCCTTGCCTCAGGCATCCCCTATGCCGAAGGTCTGATAAAAAACCGCTATGTGGGACGCACCTTCATCGAGCCCGACCAGCGCCTGCGGGACCTGGGTGTGAAACTGAAGTTCAACCCCCTCTCCGATACCATCGTTGGAAAGAGGCTGGTAGTGGTGGATGATTCCATCGTCCGCGGCACCACCACCCCCAGGGTGGTCAACCTGCTGAGACGGGCTGGCGCCAAAGAAGTCCACCTGCGCATCTGTGCGCCCCCCATCCGCTATCCCTGCTTTTTCGGCGTGGACATGGCGACCAGATGGGAGCTCATCGCCGCGCATAAGACTATACCCGAGATAAGGGATGCCATCGGTGCCGATTCCCTGGGCTATATCAGCATCGAGGGACTGATAGAGGCTGTCGGCTTGCCCAGAGACATCTTCTGCCTCGCCTGTTTCACCGGCGATTACCCCATCCCGGTACAGCTTGAAATGGACAAGCTCGCCCTCGAAGTCCTGCCTTCAGGAAGGCTGAGTGAAGTCGGAACGGAGTAACGCCTACCGCGCCGCCGGCGTGAACATTGCCTCGGCAGACAGGGCAAAAGACCTGATCAAGCGCCTTGCCCGCGCTACTTTCACACCAGGCGTGCTCACCGATATCGGTTTCTTCGGCGGACTTTTCCAGCTTGACGGCTACAGACAGCCCGTTCTGGTCGCCAGCGCTGACGGCGTGGGCACCAAGCTGAAGATCGCTTCGCTCTTGGACAAACACGATACCGTGGGTATTGACCTAGTGAACCACTGCGTCAATGACATCCTTACCTGCGGCGCTAGCCCGCTGTTCTTCCTCGACTACATCGCCATGGGGAAGCTGGTCCCGCAAAAGGTTGCCAGCATCGTCAGCGGGCTTGCCCGCGCCTGCAAGGCGACCGGTTGTGCCCTTATCGGCGGCGAGACTGCCGAGATGCCTGGCATCTACCACGGGGAGGACTATGACCTGGTGGGCTTCATCGTCGGCGCTGTGGAGGCTGACAGGATAATTAACGGTAGCTCTATCACCGCCGGCGACCTCGTCCTCGGTCTGCCCTCCAGCGGCCTACATACCAATGGCTATTCGCTGGTGCGCAAGGTGTTTAACATAGCCGACGACCCAGCACCACTCCAAAAGCACTACCCGGAGCTGGGGCGGACGCTGGCCGAGGAGCTGCTGGAGCCCCATCGCTGCTACTACCACGAAATCAAGCCAGTGCTCCATCTCATCAAAGGGCTCGCCCACATCACCGGCGGCGGCTTCGAGGGAAATATACCCAGGACGCTCCCCCGTGGTCTGGCTACCCTGATAGACAAAGGTACCTGGCAGGTACCACCAATATTCAGACTCGTGCAGGAGCTGGGCAATGTCTCCGATACTGAGATGTACCGCGTGTTCAATATGGGCATTGGCATGGTCGTCATCTGCTCGCCAGAACATGCCGCGGAGCTATTCTCCCAGTTGCCTCAGGCTGTGAAAATTGGTAAAGTTATCCACACAAAGGGACGCAAACGTCTAATCTTCTCCTAAGGAGGTGTCTTCTGTAATGCGTGCTATACTCAGCATCTCCGATAAGACAGGGCTCATCAGCTTCGCCCATCGGCTGAGCGAGCTCGGCGTGGAAATCTACAGTACCGGCGGCACCAAGAAGTCCCTGGACGACAGCGGGCTGAAAGTCCATAGCATCTCCGAGCTCACTGGCTTCCCCGAAATACTGGACGGCAGGGTAAAGACGCTCCATCCCATCGTCCACGGCGGTATCCTCGCCCGCCGCGACCTCCCCCGCCACATGGGCGAGCTCGTGCGGCTCAACATCCAGCCGATAGACATGGTGGTGGTCAACCTCTACCCCTTTGTGCAGACGGTCACCAGACCCCATGTCTCCCTGGAAGAAGCCCTGGAAAACATCGACATCGGCGGTCCTACCATGATCCGTGCCGCCGCCAAAAATTTTCCTTCGGTCATCGTAGTGGTCGACCCGCGGGACTATGATATGGTGATAGAAAAGCTGAAGCAGGGCGATGTTGACCTCGCCTCGCGGAAGAGGCTGGCGCAGAAAGCCTTCCAGCACGTCGCCCTGTACGACACCGCCATCTCAGAGTACCTGAAGGACGAGAACAACCTCTTTCCGCAGGAACTCACCATCGGCATGAGGAAGCTCTATGATTTGCGCTATGGCGAGAACCCCCACCAGAAGGCCGCATTCTACGCCGTCCAGACGGTGAGACGGACGGCACCAGGGATGACCGCAGCAAAGTTGCTTAGCGGCCCCGAGCTCTCCTTCAACAACATCCTCGATTTGGAGGCCGCCTGGAATGCCGCTTGCGACTTCGAGGGCCCCACAGTGGCTATCGTGAAGCACAACAACCCCTGCGGTCTGTGCACCAACCCGGATATCGTCGAAGCCTACAAAAGGGCACTGGCTGGTGACCCCGTCTCTGCCTTTGGCGGCATCGTTGCCTGCAACCGTCCCATCGATGATAGGCTGGCTGCCGAGATAGACAGGACCCATTATGACTGCATCATCGCCCCGGAATATAGCCCTAGGGCGCTCCAGCTCTTCCAGAAGAAAAAGAACCTCCGTCTGGTGGTGCTGCCATTGCAGCCGGCGAACGCTGGCAACAAGGTGCGCTGGCTCGACTTCCGTCCGGTGAGCGGCGGCTTCCTTGTCCAGGAAGCTGACTACTATACCGAGGAGGAATTTAGACCGCGCACCGTCTCCAAACGCCCACCCACCGAAGCCGAGATGCGCGATATGCTGTTCGCCTGGAAAGCGGTGAAGCACATCAAGTCCAACGCCATCGTGCTGGCTAAGGACAATACCCTCCTCGGCATGGGTGCAGGACAGCCAAACCGCGTTACCAGCGTGGAGTTATCGCTGAAGCGGGCAGGTGACGCAGCTAAGGGGAGCGTGCTTGCCTCTGATGCCATGATACCTTTCCCCGATACCGTTGAGGTGGCAGCGCAGGGCGGCGTCACTGCCGTCATCCAGACCGGCGGCTCGGTGAGGGACAGCGAGGTCATCGCCACCGCCGATAAGTACAATATGGCGATGGTGTTCACCGGTGTACGACATTTCAGACACTAAGAGGAAACGATGGTCCGCAAGACGGTAAACAAAACCCCTGACACACCCCCCACCGGCGGCTGCCAGGGACTGCCAGCGCCGGAGGTATTCATCGTAAATAGGGAAAGCGTCCTCGCTGCCCGCCGCAAGCTGGAAGACCCCAACAGGCTGGCTGAGGTTATCAAAGACGTGAAAAAGATGCTGGAGATCAAGGACGTGCTCCTGTGGCGCTCCGATGGACTGGCAACCTGCTGTGGCTCGCTCGCCAGCCTGACCTCCTGCCTCGCCTGTGAGGTCGACCTGCTCCAGCGCACCCTGGCTGCGCTGGAAGCAGGCGACAGGGATAGAGCTGCCAGCCTGCTCGATGAGTACGCCCACCTGCTGGAGGTAAACCGTGAGCCACCGGAACCGCAGTATCGCTGAACTCGACAGGCTGGTCACGGAACTACCCGAAGAGACGAGGACACTCTTCCACCGCATCTTCTCCGTCACCTTCACCTCAGGCGTTTGCCAGCCCACCGAGGCCATGTTGCCCTGGATAGAGAGGCAATTCGGCTCCGTGGAGGCGGTCTGCCAGCAGCGCGTCATCAAAGTCACCAACCTCATTACCTTCGAAGGCGCTATCTTTAACCCCCTGCGCGCCCTCCGCCCCCGCCAATACGAAGACAGACTGAAAGTCGAGGCAGCCCTGTTCGATAGGGCTAAGGATGACCCCTTGAGCAACCCCCTCAGAAATACCCCCGAAGACCCCTTCGGCAGGATACAGGGTAAATACTGCATCACCGCCAGCAACATCGCTAAATACGACGAGTTCCACGGTTTGATAGTCTTCAACGACTATAATCCGCTGGCCTTTACCAGGGAGAAGGTGATGGACTATCTGGACACCGCCTGGCGCTGGGCGCAGCGGGCACACCAGTATGACCCTTCGGCAAAGTACTTCTTCTTCGTGTGGAACTCGCTGAAAAAAGCCGGTGCCAGCCTAGCCCACGGGCATGCGCAGGTAGTGCTGGGCAGAGGCAGCCACTATGCCAAAATCGAGGCGTTGCGTCGGGCGGCCCTGGACTATCGCCAGAGATATGGCTCAAACTATTTCGACGACCTGTTTGAAGTGCACCACAAACTGGAGTTGGGCATGGCGAGAGACGGCATCAAGACGTTCGTCTACCTGGCGCCGATAAAGGAGAAGGAGACCATCATCCTCGCCCCCAGCCTCACCGACGGTACCTTCCAAGATCAGGTCTATGAAGTCCTCGCCTGCTTCCGTGACCGCATGCACGTCACCGCCTTTAACGTCGGCATCGCCACTCCACCCCTGAGCACCACCCCCGAGAGCTGGGAAGGCCTTCCTGTAATCGCCCGGATCGTTGACCGTGGCTATCCCTGGGATGGCTCCTCAGACTTCGGCACCATGGAGCTTTTCGCCGCCAGCGTCATCTCCAGCGACCCCTTCCAGGTAGCCCGCGAGCTCAGGCGGGCGGCGGTGGCTGCCGGATGAAAGGAGGAGAAGATGGCTAGAGCAGTGATTGTCATCGATATGCTCCGCGGCTTCATGGAGGAGGGCTACCCCCTTTACTGCGGCGCCAGAGCGCGGCGCATCATCCCCAACATCCAGAAGCTCCTGGAGGATGAGCTTGCCAAAAACTCGACAATTTTCTTTGTCTGCGATAGCCACGATAAGAACGATCCCGAGTTCGCCATGTTCCCACCCCATTGCGTCGAGGGGACGCCCGAAGCGGAGGTTATCCCCGAGCTGGCTAAATACCCCGGCAAAAAAATACCCAAGAAGACCTACAGTCCATTCTACGGCACCACGCTCGAGCAGGAGCTGGCGGCAGTGAAACCGGAGGCGGTGGTGGTCTGTGGCGTCTGCACCCATATCTGCGTCCTCCATGGCGTCTCCGAAGCCAGGCTCCGCGGATATGAGGTCGAGGTCCCGGTGGACTGCGTCGGCGACTTCGACGATAAGGCGCACAAATTTGCCCTCGACTACATCCAGCGTGTGCTTGGCGCCAGGCTCACCAGGGCAGTGCCCCAGGTCATCCCCAGGCCCAAGTTCGAAATCCCGGACTACATCATCGCCGGCGACACTTCAGACGTCTACTTCGTGCGCACCGTGGAGATACTGAAAAAGGAGAGACTGAACCCGGTGGCTACCATGGAGGTCTTTCCCAGCCGCGCTGGCATCCTCTGCGGCATGGAGGAGGTCAAGGCTCTCCTGGAGAAAGTGCTCCCGGAGGACAACCGCGAGGTCTGGGCGCTCTCCGATGGCGAGCCCTGCGAGCGGAAGGAGGTGGTGCTACGCATCACCGCCCCCTACCAGAGCTACGGCATCTATGAGACCGTCTACCTTGGCATACTTTCCCACTGCAGCGGCTGGGCAACTGCCGCCAGGGAGTGCGTCGATGCCGCCCAGGGCATTCCCGTTATCAGCTTCGGCGCCCGCCACGTCCATCCTCTGGTGGCCGGAATAATGGACTACTCCGCCATCGTCGGCGGCTGTGTCGGCTGCTCCAGCATCCTCGGGGCAAAGCTCGCCGGCATCCAGCCCTCCGGCACCATGCCCCATGCTTTGATCATAATCATGGGCGATACCGCCAGGGCCACTATGGCCTTCGATAAGCATATGCCGCCCGAGGTCCCCCGCATCGCTCTGGTGGACACCTTCAGGGACGAGCCTGAGGAAAGCGTCATCGTGGCGCAAGCCATGAAGGGTAAACTTCAGGGCGTCCGTTTGGACACCCCGGGCGAGCGCGGCGGGGTGACCGCCGACCTGGTGAAAGAGACCCGGGCCCGTCTCGACCTCGCCGGCTTCAAAAACGTCAAAATCTTTGTCAGCGGCGGTCTCAGTCCTGAGCGTATCAGGTATTTCATCGAGTCAGCAGCACCCGTGGACTACTTCGGCGTGGGCAGCTACATCAGCGATGCCAAGCCCATCGACTTCACCGCCGACCTTCACGATGTCGAGGGCAGGCCAATAGCCAAACGGGGGAGGATCCCTGGCATCACCCCCAACCCCCGCCTCAGGCGCATCTTGTGAACGATGTCCGCGCAAGTACTCATCGGCATAGCAGCCATCGTCATCGGCTATTTGTTGGGCTCAGTCCCGTTCGCCTACATCGTCACCAAACTCGCCAGAGGGGCAGACATCCGCAAAATTGACACCGGCAACGTCGGCGCCGGCGCGGTCTTCCGTCAGGTAGGGGTCTGGGGCGGGGCGGTGACCGCCATCGGCGATATCGCCAAAGGTGCCGCGGCTGTCCTGATCGCCCGCGCCCTGGCCCTTCCCCTCCCCTGGGTGCTCGCCGCCGGTATTGCTGCCTGGCTGGGGCATATGTACCCGCTCTACCTCAGGTTCAAAGGTGGTCAGGGCGCAGCCACCCTCATCGGCGTCTTTTCCGTCCTCACGCCCAAAGCCGTCCTGGTCACATTGCTTTTGCTCGGCATTGCCCTGCTACTTGTCCGCCACCTCGCCATGTCGATTTTCCTCTCCTCGCCCTTCCTCCTGCTATTCATCTGGCTCTTCTACCGCTCACCATGGCTCATCCTGTACGCGCTGGCCATAGTCCTCTTGCTCATGTACCGGAACCGCCACGGCATCCCCCATCTTAAGACCTTAAGGCTTCACCGACCGGACTTCACCAACCTGTTTCGGCGCAAATAGAGGTCGTGGCGCTTATTTCCCGCCCGATTCTAGCTTTATCACTACTCCAATGCTATAATGTGCCATCAAGGGGGCTGACCATGACCACAAGCGAAAAAAAGAGGGTGATCAACCGCGTTAAGGCGATGTACCCGCTTCGGGCTAAGGTAGACGAGTCCTACCAGCGCAGTCAGGAGGCGATAAAAGCCGGCAAGCCCACGGTCTGGGCAATGCTCAATTTTTGCTACGGCGACCCCATCCTCAAGGCCATGGACATAGAGGTGGTCTACCCGGAGAACTATGGCGCGGCACTGGCTGCCGCTGGGGTCGCCAGGGAGTACCTCGACCGCTCCGATGCCGAGGGCTTCCCCACCCATCTCTGCGGCTACAGCCGGGCTAACTTCGGCTACGCCGCCAGGCTGGTAGAACTCGGCGGGCAGCCGCCACCAGAAGCCCCAATGGGCGGCATGCCCAGGCCATTGTTCCTGCTCTCTTCAGTGGCGGTGTGCGACGCCAGATATAAGTGGTTCCAGGCGCTGGGACGCTACCTCGATGTACCGGTGTGGACACTGGAATCACCGCTTCCCGGCATCAGGGAGTTCCAGCTCGAGGGCTGCTACGAGGAGATGGTGAAATTGAGCATAAAACACCTCAGGGAATTTGTCTCCTTCGTGGAACAGGCGGTGGGCAGGAAGACGGACTGGGACAGGCTTGATGAGATAGTAAACTTAATGATGGAGATAAACCGTGTCTCCCACGAGGTGAACGAGCTGCGTAAGGCAAAGCCCTGCCCCATGCACAGCCGCGATTTCTGGAGCGCCATGTCGCCGGCGCTTTTTCTGCTCGGTGACCTGAAGGAGTCCCTCCAGCTTTACCGGAACCTTTATGACGAGGTGGCGGAAAGAGTCAAGAACGGCATCAGTGCCATACCCGAGGAGAAGTACCGTCTGGTGTTCGCCGAGCTGCCGCCGTGGCACAGCCTCGATCTGTTCGACAGGCTGGCAGAGAGAGGCTGGAACTTCGTCATCGAGAGCTTCGGCTACCATCCCCCGCCGCCGGTGGACTTAAGCCACGTCTCCGACCCACTAGAGCGCATCGCCAGGTACAGCCTACAGCGCATGGTTGCCAACTATAAAGATGCCCTGCAGAAGAACGTGGTCGCCGGCGCCGATGTCTATATCTACCTGAAGTACGTGTCAGAATGGAAGTGCGACGGGGCTTTCCTCCATCCGCTGGTCAGTTGCCGCAGCGCCTCCACCCACCTCCCCCACCTGGCAAACATACTAATGGAGCGGCTCAAGGTGCCCTCGCTGATAGTCGAGGGGGATATCGTCGACCTGCGCCTGTTCAACCCGCAGGACGCCCTCGCCAGAGCAGAGCCCTTCGAGGAAGCCATGGAGCACTACCGTAAATTGAGGCGAGAGGCGGGCTTCGACTGGTGATACTCGCAGGCTTGAGCAAACAGACAGGAGAGGAGAAACATGGCAGCTAAAGGGCTATCCAGGGCAGAAGAGGTCTACCATGACCGTACCCGCAGGGTAAAGGAACTGCAAGCAGAGGGCAAGAAGGTCGTCGGCTACCCCTGCGTCTATGTCCCGGTGGAGCTGCTGGCGGCACTGGACCTCGTCCCCTACCGCATCTGCGGCGAGATGAGGGAACCGGTGACCGAAGCTGACAGGGTGCTGCCGGCATCCTTCTGCCCCATCATGCGTTCCTGTCTCGACTGCGCCCTAAAGGGTAAGCACCACTTCCTCGACGGCTTCGTCGCCGTCCATGCCAGCGACCCGCAGGAGAAGACCGCCCGCATCTGGCAGTCCTATACCACCCTGCCCTACTTCCACTTCATCGATATGCCCGGCACTATCCGTCCCGAGGCGGTAGAATACTTCGCCAGTCAGCTAAAGGGACTGGCGACCACTCTGGAGTCCCTCAGTGGCAAAAAGCTCTCTACAGAAAGCCTGAACCGAGCCATCGACTCCTACAACCAGCAGCGCTCTTTAGTGCAGTCATTGTTCCAGCTCACCAGACCATCACCACCGCTGATCACCGGCTGTGAGATAGTTAAGGTGATCAAGGCGGTGATGAGCCTGCCGGTGGACGAGGGCAACCAGCTGCTCGCCCAGGTCATCGAGGAAGTAAAGGAGAGGAAGCAGAAACCGTCGGCAAAACGCGCCCGGCTCCTCCTCTGGGGCAGCACGACCGACGACGTCGACGTGATGTCCGTTCTGGAAGCGGACGCTAATGTAGTCTTCAGCGAAGACTGCGCCGGCTACCGCCCCTACCGCGGGAAAGTGGCCACGGCCGGGGATAAATTAATGGCACTCGCCGACCACTACCTGTCGGAGATAACCTGCGCCCGCACCTTCATCCAGAACATAGCCGCACCGACGAAGAAGGACTACCAGCGCGACCTGGAAAGCCGCTACGGCTACCTTAAGAGCATCATCGCCGACTGGAAGATAGACGGCGTGGTGCTGCTCCTCGTCAGGTACTGCGACCCGTTCGCCTTTGAGGTGCCAGCGGTGAAGGACTACTTCGCTAACCTGGGCGTACCCGCCACTTACATCGAATACGATTACACCACAGGTTCGCTGGCGCCGATGCGGACCAGGGTAGAAGCCTTTCTGGAAACAATTGACTAAGGGGAGTCCGCCTAACCTTCCATATTTTGCTGGCATCGATATCGGCTCCACCATGACCAAAGCGGTGGTCATCGATGCCGCCGGGAATATTATCTCCGCCGTCAAAGGTCCCACCGGCGCCGAGCACCGCCATCTGGCCAACGAGGTGATGGCAAAGGCGCTGGAGGCTGCCGGGCTGAGACTGGAAGAGGTCGGCTGGATCGTCGCCACCGGTTACGGCAGGTTCAATGTACCTTTCGCCGATGAGCACATCACCGAGCTTTCCTGCCACGCCAGAGGTGTTTACCAGCTGTTCCCCAATGCCAGGACAGTGGTGGACATCGGCGGGCAGGATGCCAAGTGCCTCAAAGTCAGGGAGGGAAAGCTGGTGGACTTCGCTATGAACGATAAGTGCGCTGCCGGCACCGGCAGGTTTCTAGAGCTCACCGCCCAGAGCCTGGGCATCGGGCTGGAGGACCTGGCAGCGCTGTCGCTGAGGGCCAGCAAGCCGGTGGAGGTCAGCAACATGTGCACCATTTTCGCCCAGCAGGAGGTGGTGCTGCGGCTATCTCAGGGAGAGAGGATAGAGGACATAATCGCCGGGCTGCACCGTGCCCTTGCCGAGAGGGTGGCGGCGCTGGTGCGCAGGCTGGGCATAGAGCCGGAGGTGGTGCTCACCGGCGGCGTGGCTAAAAACGCCGGCATGGTGCAGGCGATGAAGGAGGCACTGGGCTGTTCCTTGCTCGTCCCTGAAGAGCCGTTGCTCACCGGTGCCCTGGGCGCTGCCCTGCTGGCAATGGAACGCACCCAAAGGCTGCTGGCGCAGGGGAAGCCGCTGAAGACAAAGGCGCGCCATCTGGAAAAAGCCACCTTTTATACCGGGAGCTGAAATGGGCTGGTATATGGGCATAGACATCGGCTCCACTTACAGCAAGGGCGTGTTGCTCAGGGACTCCGAACCAGTAGCCTCGTCAATCAGGCTTTCAGGCATAGACCACCGAACGACCGCCGATGCCATCAGGAAGGAGCTACTCGCCCGGGTAGAGTCACCTCCGCAACCCATAGAAGTGGTAGCCACCGGCACCGGTGCCGGCAACGTCCCCTTCGCCAACAGCCAGGCGAGCGACATCGTCTGCACCGCTAGAGGGATAAACAGGCTCTTCCCTCAAGCAAGGACGGCGATGGATATCGGCGCCCAGTCCACCAGGGTGATAAAGCTGGACGGCAGGGGGATGGTCACCGACTTCGTGGTCAGCGAAAAATGTGCTGCCGGCAGCGGAAGATTCATCGAGGTCATCGCCAATGTGCTGCGCATCGGCCTTGAAGAGTTCGGTCCCCTTTCGCTGCAGTCGCGTAACCCGGTGGCATTCAGCACCGGCTGCGCCGTTTTTGGCGAGTCCGAGGCGATAACCCGGGTGGCTGAGGGAGTGCCCAAAGAGGACATCGCCGCCGGGGTCAACCTGGCGCTTGCCGCCAAGATAGCCTCGCTGGCAAAACGCATTGGGCTTGAGCTCCCCTGCGCCATCTGCGGCGGCGGTGCCCTAAATCAAGGGCTCACCGCAGCTGTGGAAAAAGAGCTCGGCATCAAGCTGCTCGTCCCGCCGGAGCCGAGGACGGTAACAGCCCTCGGCGCTGCCATACAGGCATACTCCGGGGCCGCCGCCTAATAGCCCTTTGTCTTGTCCACCACATTGCGCAGCCTCCTGCCGCTCAGGTAACGCTTCAAGTTGTCGCAGAAGACCTCGGTCGCCCTGGATACATAGTCCTCCATACCCCCGGCGATATGGGGACTGAAGATGACATTGGGGAGCTCCCAGAGAGGGCTATCAGCGGGCAACGGCTCGGTGGCGAAGACGTCCAGCCCAGCCCCGGCAATCCATCCCTCCTCAAGGGCACGGATAAGCGCCTTCTCATCTACTATCTCGCCCCTGGCAATATTCACCAGGTAGGCGGTAGGTTTCATGGCGCGCAGCTCTGCCTCACCGATGAGCTCCCTCGTCTCCGGGGTGAGGGGTAATGCCAAGACCACAAAATCGCTCTCTGAAAGCAACTGGGGTAGCTGGGCAGGTGTGAGCAGCCGGTCAACATACCTGGCGCGCCCCGACCGCTGGGCTGACCTGCGCACGGCCAGCACCGTCATACCAAAGGCTTTAGCCAACCGGGCGACCTCCCTCCCGATGCTGCCCAGTCCCACTATGCCCACCGTCTTCGAATGCAGCACTGAAGGCACAAACCGTCGCCATTCCCGTCGCTGCTTGAGCTCAAAACACAGCGGTGCCTGCTTGGTGAACATCAGCATCAGCCCCAGGACAAACTCGCCGATGGGTACAGCATGGATGCCGCTGACATTGGTCAGTATCACCTTGCTCCTGCGGAACTCCTCATCCTCCAGGAACCTGTCCACCCCAGCGGACATCACCTGGACCCATTTCAGCTTCGGGGCCCGGGCGGTGATGTTGCGGGGAAGCCTGAACCCGTAGATTACCTCCGCCTCAGCCAGCAGGGCGTCCAGCTGCGTCCGGGCGCTGGCATCCCCCTTTTCCTCAGCACGGAGCAGCTCGGAGGCCTCCAGCAGCCTTATCCCGTCGCCCGCCCTCCTGACCCGCTCCAGGCTTGCCCCGTCCAGCGGCGCGGTTATCAGCAGATTCAACTCTCTTGCCGACATTTTTACAGAGTGTATGACTGCGGAGGGAACAATGTCAACCTCG
This sequence comes from Chloroflexota bacterium, assembly GCA_036821185.1. Lineage (GTDB taxonomy): Bacteria > Chloroflexota > Dehalococcoidia > GIF9 > UBA5629 > CALJTV01. Next base: position 15,931 of record DAISKD010000008.1, read on the forward strand.
CAGGTGGGATAAAGGGGAAATACTCGCTCTGGCATTGGCTAGCCGGACAGGGCTACAGAGGGCTACAATAGTGGTGTTACCGGAAGAGATGGGAGGTGACCATGCCTAAAGTTACCGTCAATGACATCAACATCTACTACGAAACATATGGCGAGGGGGAGCCGCTGGTCCTGGTGATGGGGCTGGGCGGCACCCTGGAGTGGTGGTTCCTGCAGGTGCCGGCGCTATCACAGCATTACCGAGTAGTAGCCCTCGACAACAGGGGGAGCGGGCGCAGCGATAAACCAGACATACCTTACACCATGGAGATGATGGCAAAGGACTTGGCCGGGCTCATGGACGCCCTGGGCATTCCCTCCGCCCACATCTTCGGCATCTCCATGGGCGGGATGATCGCCCAGCACTTTGTCCTCCTCTACCCGCAACGGGTGACCACGCTCATCCTGGCCGCTACCACCGCCGGTGGCGCCCACAGCGTGCCCCCGGACGCCGAGACAGCGAAGGTGCTGTTCGACCTGGATCGGATGCAGCAACTCTCGCCGGAGGAAAGGTTCAGTGAAATACTGCCCTTCATCTTCAGTCAGCAATTTATTGAAATCGGTCAGCCCGTGTTGCAAGAGCTTGCGACCAGGATGTCGCAGCACATCACACCACCGCATGGTTATATGAGGCAGGGTCAGGCGATAATGGGACATGACACGTACGAGCGTTTGCCGGACATCAAAGTCCCGACGCTGGTGATCGCCGCCGAAGAGGACAGGATGGTGCCGGTGGAGAACTCGCGCATCATCGCCTCCCGAATACCCGGCGCCGAGCTTGTGGTCTTCAAAAAAGCGGGCCACGGCTTCAATATCGAGCTTGCCGACGAGGTCAATAGGACGGTGCTCGATTTCCTCCGCCGTCACCGGGCAGGAAGCCAGGCTTGAGCCTAGTCCAGCCCCTTTGCCAGAAACTCGTGGTACTGGATAAAGCGGGATAGGACTTTGCAAGCGCTAGCCTGAGACGGATAGGCAGGCACACCTGCCAGGGCGAACCTCAGCCGCAGCTCGGCAGCAGCCCTCATACCATTGGGGTCATTGGTCGGGGCGTTGACCGCCACCACCAGCGGCTTGCCGAACGGGTTATTCTTAGCGAACTCAACGATAAACTCTTCCACCCGGCGGCTCCCTTCTTCGAAGTTCGGTGGACCGTCGTCATCACCGTTGCCGTTATGGGGATAGCGGTCGGCGATGACCAGGTCGATAGCCGGGTCAGCCACGGCTATTTCGATACAGCGTCGGAACATCTCCAGGTTATGCTGCACCAGCCAGACATCGAGCGGGTTCCTGATGCTGTTCCCCGCCAGCGGGATGAACTCTGCCAGCTGTTTGCGGGTGTTCTCGGCAAGCGTGGGCACGGTTAACCCCTCGCGACTGCAGATATCGGCCATAGCCACCGCATTGCCGCCACCGCCGCCCAGGAGCAGCACCCGCCTGTCCAGAAGTGGCTTAAGGTGCAGGAAAAGCAGCGCCACGTCCGCCATCTCTTCCAGCGAATTCACCCTGATGGCGCCGGTCTGGGCAAAAAAGGCGTCCCACATCCTCGCCTCCCCTGCCATCGAGGCGGTGTGCGAGGCGGCAGCCCTGGCACCGGACTCGGTCAGCCCTCCCTTCCAGATGATCACCGGCTTGGTGCGGTTAATCTTTCTGACCAGCGTGGTGAACCTGTTTCCCTCCTTCATCCCCTCCAGATACATGGTGATGATTTTAGTGTCAGGGTCCTCTGCCAAGTATTCCAGAAAGTCCAACGCCTGAAGCCCGCGGGCATTACCGAAGCTGATGACTTTACTGAAGTAAATGCCCAGGTCCTGTGCATACCTGATGAGTATCTCGCCATGCCCACCGCTTTGCGATAGAAAAGCCACCTGTCCCACACCCTTTGGCGATGCCCCCCAGGCAGTGAACTTGCTCGCTGGAACATAAAGCCCCATACAATTAGGGCCGACCACACGCAACTTTCCCCGCCGGATGATCTCAATTATCTGCGCTTCAAGCTGGCGCCCTTCCCCCTCCTGGGTCTCACTGAAGCCGGAGCTGAAGATGTGCACATTCTTTACCCCGGCGGCAATGCAGTCCTCCAGCACCTCGGGCACCCGCCGCGCCGGCACCGACACGATGACCATATCGGGCGGCTGGGGGATCGCCATCACACTGGGGTAAGCCTTTACCCCATGCACTTCATTTGTGGCTTTAGGGTTGACGGCATAGACATCGCCGGGAAAGCCAACCTTTTTCAGACGCCTGATGAAGGCATGTCCACCCCACCCCTGAGGGTTGGTGGAAACACCCACCACAGCGACCGAACGAGGAAAAAACATACTGCGGAGCTCTTCCAATTTGCTCATCGGGCAGGTTATACCCCCTGACAAAAATTGACTAAAGGACTATGTTACTACAAGTCTTGTCCGCGGGGCAAATCCGAGACCAGTCTACCTGAGCACTTCACTGACCTCGCTCACCGGTCGCCTATCTCTGGTGGGGCTTTCTGCAGGGTAACCCACCGGGATGAGGGCAACGATGTCCATATCCTGCGGCACGCCGAGAATTTTCTCCACCTCTCCCTTGGCCACCGATAACGGACCTGTCATCCAGGTAGCGCCCAGCCCCATCTGGTGCAATACCAGCAGCAGATAGGCGATAGCTGCCGAGACCGACTGGAGGCGCGGGTTGAGTACAGCGCCCCACCGCAGCATCTCCACTGCCCTCTCATCGGCCCTGGCGCGCTCGGCAAGTACCTTCTCCCGCGGGTATTCCCGGCGCCAGATACCTACCGCGATCATCGCCGGAGCCTTGCTGAGTATGTTCTCGCGAGGGATCGGGAAGGCCGTCGCCTCCTGTTGAAACCACGAAGCCATCTGTCGCATCCCCGCTGCCACCGCTTCGGCAATAGCTTTGATCTTGTCCTTGTTGAGGATTATGTAGAAGTGCCAGTTTTGTGCATTGGCGCCATTGGGCGCCCAGGTGGCTAGCTCCACCGCTTGCAGCAGCAATCCCTCAGGTACTGGTCTGTCCTGCCAAACACGAATGGAACGGCGATTCTTAATCAGTCCAGTCAGTTCTTCTGTATTCATTTGCCCGACCTCCTTAGGATGTTGTTTAACTTCGCGAGGCTGACAATATCTCAGCCATCCGCCGCCCCATTTCCTTCGCCTGCTCGATCAGCTCCGTCTGCGCTCTGGGGTCGGCGTCCCGCTCGCCGGTGGCAGCGGCGATGATGAACACCTCTATCTCCGGCGAGCGCACGAACTTCCTCAGCTCCCTTACCGTCTCCTCGTGCCCCCTGCGATTGGCAATGGCAATGAGTCCGGCACACTTAGGCTGAGGTCTCCTCCCATGCATATAAAGAAAGAAGCTCCTGTCCATGAAAGCCTTTATCTGGGCGGAGACGGTGCCGAAATATACCGGGCTGGCGATGATGACGCCATCGGCAGTGGCAAACTTTTCCAGTATCCACGGCACATCGTCTTTCTGCTGGCACTCACTGAACGAGGCACAGTCGCTGTGCGCCTGGCAGAAGCCAATTTTGTACTGGTTTAAGACGATCTTTTCCGTTTCGATCCCGCGCGAGGACAGCTCACCAAGCGCTTGGTCTATCAGATAATTGCTCACACCATTCAGTCTGGGGCTGCCCCCGATAGCAACGACTTTCATCTTTACCTCCTTATCTAACATTTGTCTGGCTCGTGTGTGGCTTGCTCTACCAGCATGTAGCCGAACCCCTTCTTGCTGATAATGCGTGTGGGGTTGGCAGGTTCCGGCTCCACCTTTTCGCGCAGTCTGTGGACCAGTTGGTCTATCGTGGCATCAGATATAGCCGAAGGGTCCTTGCTTTCTGCCCATACCCCTAGGATGATTTCATCGCGAGAGCATACGCTCCCGGCATTCTTGTAAAGAAAAAGTAGCAAATCATATTCTTTCTTCGAAAGCTTTATTCGTTTGCCGTCCACCAGCACTTCCTTTTTCCCCTCATCGACCTCCAGCCAGCCCACTGAAGGTGCTTCGCCTCGTTTACCAGCCGACAGCTTGCCATGGATTATGCTAGTGTCTTCAGACTCCTTAAACACCAGTACGGTATGACCGGTGGTACCGTCCACCCCAAGTCCGATCTTACTATTATGCTTGAGTTCATATAACTTGCCAGGAATTATCCTGTCGTCATTCAGCATGGTGCCATTGGTGCTGCCGAGGTCCCTCAGCCAGTACTTTCCTTCCTTGAGCAATATCTCAATGTGCCGTCTGGAAACGACTTCATCGTTTAATTCGACATCTGGCCTATTTTGTGCGGTGACGCGACCAACTACCGTGACCGCCTTGTTTAAGGTGAATATTTTGCCCACATCCTCAGGGACACCGTTCCTAACGATTAGGAAAGCCAAGCGCTACCTCCAAACATTTGTTGACCGATGCGCGTTATAATGTTGTAGTATAATTGCAGAGCTTGTCAGCGTTATATTAGGTATTTGTCAGATAGCTGTCAAGCAATGCGGTCAGGGGTAGAGTATATTTTGCTGGCAGGGGGCTATTTTGGCGTGACGAAGTCGAACGGATATGAATATAAGACGATCTGCCCCAGGTGTCAGAGCGAAAATAACTTCGGCACTTTCTTCTGTTACGCCTGCGGGAAGTATTTTGCCGACGTGGAGAGGGTGGGCCTGGGCCACGGCAACAGCAAACGGGGGCGGGGCTTGCCAGCGAACTGCGTACCAAAGGCTAAATTGGTAATGCCTGGCGGGACAGAGATGGTGCTCACCGGTCAGCCCGTGTTTATAGAACGCAGCGATTTTGATAATACACTCCCCGGCGACATGGTGATGAATATTTCAAGGCAGCATATTCTGATCACCTACTCTAAGGGAAAATATTATGTGAGGGACTACGGGCCCGAGGGCAGGGGCAGCACCAACGGCACAAGGCTTAACGGCATCGACATACACAACAAAAAGGGAAAGGCACTCAAGGACGGGGACAAGATTGAACTGGCAGGTCAGCCAGAGCTCACCTTGACCTTTAAGTTGGTGCAGGAAGATAAAGAAGAATCGGGAGTAACAGTTGGAAATAGGGTATAGCTGGGATGTCGGGCTACTGAGGGAGCTAAACGAGGACAGTATTCTCTGCGTGCGTTTCGATATCAAGGCTGCCTCGCGATTGGTCTCTGCTGGTCTGTTTGCGGTGGCAGACGGCATGGGAGGACATAATGCCGGCGAGATAGCCAGCGACCTCGCTATCAGGACCTTCTATTCAAGCTGTCTTTCGGAGCTACTCGGCGAGCCCCCCGCTGCACCTCTGTCAGCTCTGGCTACCGCCTTCAATGAAGCAAACCGTAAGGTGCTGGACTGCGCCAGCGACAGGAACCTGAGGGGCATGGGTACCACACTGACGGCGGCACTTGTTATCGAAGGCGATCTGTATGTAGTCCATGTGGGTGATTCCAGATGCTATATCATCAACGACAGGGAGACCCTCCAGGTGACAAAAGACCATTCAGTAGTACAGGAACTGGTGGATGCTGGGGTCATCACCTCAGAACAGGCAAGGAGCCACCCGCGAAGGAATGAATTAACGCGTGTCCTGGGTTACTACAGGGACGTCGTCCCTGATTTGTACTATATGAAGCTGTATGCCGGCGATGACATTCTCATCTGCTCTGACGGTCTGTGCAGCGTCTTGTCCTCAGATAAGATAGCAGCGGCCGTCTTAAGCTCGCCCAGTCCTAGCCAGGCTTGCATGGACCTCACCGCTCAGGCCAACTTGGCGGGTGGTCCTGATAATATATCGGTGATAATAGCGAGACCGGATAACCTTCCGTCCTGGCAGGCTGTAGTCGCCGCCGAGACCACCATCAGGAGACTATGATGTGGGGTGTGAATTATTCCCTTCATTTGATGATCGCTGTCTACGCGGCGCTGGCGATAGGTATAGTGGTGCTACTGGAAATATACAGACGCAAAAGGGCTCGCTCGCGCCCAAACCAGGTGAAGACGCTGGTAACCGTCCCCGATACCGCCAAGACCAAAATCGTCAACGTCCACTACGAGCTGATATCACCACCCTACAAGCGCGGAGGCATATCTACTATCTGGCGCGCTGTTGACCGCAGGACGGGTGAAATTTGCATTATCAAGACACCACGCCGGGGGACCCAGATGGACAATGTATACCTGAACAAGCTGATACTCGAAGCTAGATACCTGAAAAGGTTCAAACACCCGGGGATCGTTAGATACATCGACGAATTCTATTATAAAGGTGAATTCCACCTCGTCATCGAATACCTGGAAGGTGAGACATTGATGGCTCTATCCCTCAGGTCTCCCCTCAAGGAACATCAAGTCATCGTCTGGGCTTGCCAGTTGCTGGATGCCCTTGCTTACATACACGCCGCTGGTGTTGTCCACCGCGACATTAACCCGAAGAATATAATGCTATGTGGCAATGGTACCTTGAAACTGATCGATTTTAATACGGCAACAAGCTTGAACGACATTGCTAAAATCAAGGTAAGCCACGACCCGTTCACCCAGATCACAAACAAGGGCTTCGACATACCCGAACTGCTTTCGGGCGGAAAGGTTGACCAGCGCTGTGACCTTTGCGGTCTGGCACAGACCTGTATATACCTCCTTACGCTGGAGCATCCGAACCAGGTCTGTCTTAGACTGTTCCAGTCCAGCTGGCCACGGTCATACAGCGAAGCTGCGTCTGTGGCTGATTACCTGGTTGCTGCAGGTATATCGAAACGTACGGCAAGGTGCCTGGCACAGGCCATCCTTTTTTCACCAGACAATCGGTTCGCCAATGCGCAAGCTATGAAAGCAGCGTTGTTATCGGCAAGCGGCTATCTGGAAAAGATGGTTGAGGCTGTATCCACAAGATGAGAGCCAAAATACTGACTATCTGCATCCTTCTTTTAAGTGTTCTGGCAACATTGCCCAGCCAGACACCGAAAGTCCAGGCCACAGGCGCACCCACAGACAATGTGACAACGCCAGCCCTCCCCGCCGATGACCAGCTTGCAGATGAAATCAGGCCACAGGTGAGGTATGTGCTGCTGGGCCCTTCGTCCCAGCCCAAAGATACACCGCCGGACTTCATCGTCCGTTTTATCTGTGTACCGGAAAGGGAGGAGAACAAGGTCTTTGGAAGCGAAGGCTGGTATCTGGACATAGACATCAACAGGCCCGGATGGCTATATATCGAACATTTTCCAGAAGGTGAAGATTCCCAATGGAGATGGATAGCCTACAAATGGCAACTGCCACAGGGCGGCGTCTGGAGACTTGGGCCGTTCGCTGCCAGGGATAATGAGACGGAAGGACAACATGTATATGCGGTCTGGTTCTATAGCGACGGTCGGTGGGCGGGCGAAGACCCCACTGTGCCACAGGGCAAATTGGTCTACTGGGCATATTCAAAGGGTCGTCCGCCGGAGCAGCCCGGCACCGAGATAACACCGCAGCCACCGGGCATCACAGAAGAAGCCACCCTTTTTGACCGCTTCTACAGGTTTGTCACCAAGCCAGCAGTCCTGGCCTCCGTTTTGTCGCTGTTGCTTCTGCTTGGCTCTTATATGTATTGGAATTATTCCAAGCGGCATGGCACTAGAAGGAAGGGAATAGACTTGCCCGCTGAGGCTGGACCTGCGGTGCCGACCGCAGCAGTGCCCTCAACGGTGGTCGGTGCCAGAATGGTGCTGCCTAATGGCATGGAACTCCGGTTAGACAACAAACAAAGGACCATAGGGCGGGGCGACCTCGCCAGAGCGCTGGACCTGGATGAGCTTGCTCTCATCTCCAGGCGACATTTCGAGGTCAAGCTGGAGGACGGACAGTTTTACATCGAAGACCTGGGAAGCGCCAACGGCACCAGGGTGAACGGCGAGGACATCAAGGGTAAAGGGGCCATCCACCTAAATAATAATGATGTCATCGAGCTAGCGACCACCGTACGCCTGCGGTTTTATATTCTTTGACCATATTACCGTTTCCCTGAATCTAAGCACATCATAGCATTTCTTTCGTCATCTCCCCTTTTATCAGGAAACTGTCAGCCGCCTGTCAGCTCGCGGTCAAGCAGCCCGTTCCCGATGCGCGTATATTTAGATTTAGAGAAATGTCAATTTCGCGCATCGAGGACAACATGAAGAAAAGACTAGCGGTACTCCTGTTCATCCTTCTAGCCTTATCCGCCAATATCAGTGCTATTTCACCCGTACGGGCGCAGGACTATCCAGCCCCCCCGCCTGACCCCGCTGCGCCATGGCAACCGCCACATGAAGGTGGAGAAGTTGTGTTGCCCCGAGTACAGGTGGAGGTCTATAGCCAGAACTGGTCTGACCTGCAAATTATGCCCCCGCCAGCCATGGCACCGGGCAAACCGGGGTCTATAGTCGATGCCTACCTCGTCAACAGCTACGGACGAATTGTGACCAACCTGTACCGCAACTGGGCTTGCTACCTGATAGTATCCCTCAACGGCCCGGGTTGCTTCTACCTGTGGGAATATTACCCACCCGGTACCACACCCTACGGTCACTGGCTCGTCTACAGGTGGTACGTCCCCTATGCTGGCATCTGGCGTATAGGGCCATTTGTTGCCCAGCCGTCTGATCCACCAGGTCTGTATGTCTGGAAGATGTGGTACCTCTGTGGAAGCTCCTGGTCAGTGCGCTCACTGAGCTTCAACTACACCGGGAGCTATTACCCGCCGGACATACCAGGGCTGGTGCCGGGGCAGGTCAGACCACCGATTATCAATTCCTTTACCGCCAGTAAGTCCTCCATCGAACTGGGGGAAACGGTAATTTTGACATGGACTACCACCAATGCTATTAGCGTCACTATATCCCCGGGGATCGGTGAGGTGGCTAACTCAGGCTCTACAACGGTCACCCCCTCGACCACGACCACCTATACTTTAGTAGCCAAAGGGAGGTCCGATACATCGGTATCATCGACCGTGACCGTAGTAGTTAAACCCAGGGTGCCGCCTGTCATCAGCATTAGTCAGACCGTAATAAAGAAGGGGCAGTCAGCCACCCTTTCCTGGGAGGCACCGGGGGCGATTGCGGTGTCCATCACCAACATCGGCAGCATGGGCACCCAGGGAACGGTCCAGGTCTCCCCGGGCAAAACGACCTGCTACACCCTTACTGCCACCTATGTCGATGGCACCACACAGTCAGCATCGGTGACCGTTAATGTAACACAGCCGCCTTATCTCCTCTGGGGCCTTATAGCGTTATCGGCAGTCGCTGTGGTGGTGATAGTCGTCCTGGTGGCAAGAAAGCTGGCGAGGGCCCGGAGGGCACGCCAGTTGGCGGCAGCACAGGCCAAAGCAGGTCGCATAACAGACTTCGAGACCACGCCCGGCACGGAGACATCACCAACTACCACGCCTGTGGTGGAGGCTCCCCCGGCTAAGCTGCTAATGCCCGAGGGTAACGAGATGCTTCTGGCGGGCAACCCTAGGACTTTGGGCCGGCATGACTTCGAAAACTTCATGCTGCGTGAAGATGTCCCTTACATCTCCCGACAACATATCAACATCTGGTATGAAGGCGGGCATTACTATATCGAAGACCGCAGCAGCACCAACGGTACCAGGCTCAACGGTAAGGAGATAAAGGGCACTGGCAGACACGCGCTCGCTGACGGCGATGTAATCGAGCTTGCAGGCAAACTAAGCATCACTTTTAAAGTACAAAATACAGATAAGGAGGTGTCATGACCATGAAAAAGGGGATTTTTGTCCTCACCGCAGTGCTGGTGCTCATTTCAGCACTGCTATGGAAGTTTACAGACTAAAAGCGATCAAAAAACTAAGAGGGAGGTACAAATGAACTTAAGAAAGACGATTCTCAGCCTGACAATAGCATCGCTGATCTGCGCTATCTTACCGCTGCAGGTCACGCCGGTATTTGCCGCAGACAACACAACAGACTCGCAAGCTGAATCTTCTGCTACAGCTACGGCAACGGTCAATATCACGATTTCAGACAACAGTTCTTCGATCACAGTCGTGGCCACGAGCACGGCAACAGCCGAGGCGACCACCGCCTCTAGTTCGCCTTCAGCTCCACCTCCTCCACCACCTCCACCACCTTCGCCACCGCGCCCTCCGTCTCCTCCTCTACCTCCTTGCCCACCGCCATGTCCACCACCACCTCCGCCCCCACCACCTGCACCGCCCTGTCCTACATGCTGTTTATGCTACCCGCGTTGCGTATGCCCCTGTGACTGCAGCTGCACCATCTGTGTCCGGCGCACTGTGGTGGTCGAGCAACCTCAACAACAGATCGACCCACCGCCGATAATCAACACGTTCACCGCCAACCCGAGTTATATACAACCGGGGCAAACGGCTGTGCTGACCTGGACGGTCAGCGATGCCCTGGGGAGGGATGTCCAGGTCAGCATATCCCCTGCAATCGGTTCAGTCCCCAGTTCCGGGTCATACACCGTGACTCCAAGCGAAACAACCATCTATACTCTTACTGCTACCAACCAAGATGGTACCGTCAGTGCCAGCACCACCGTGACGGTAGCTCCACCCGTAGTAACTTCAAACACCGGTGGAAACACCAGTGGCGGCTCGGGGACGCCCAGCACTGGCAATACCGCTAGCCCTGACAGGCACAACACCTTTTGGCTCGGACTGGGAGATGGCGGTGGAACGACAAGGTCATGGCTGTCCTACCTGGTGCTCTTCGGTCTAGTGGCTGCGGCGGCGGTGGTGGCAATAGTTTTGGTCACCAGAAGGACCGCCCTGGCCTGTTCCGACGACCGCGTGGGCACACAGGTAGCGCTCCTGTCCTCGATGACCTCCTGTGGGGCCGATACACAGGTTGCAAACGGGACTGAGCGCACGACATCATTTGCCACAGGGTCAACTCCCAGACTAGTAGCGGCAGACGGCAAACATATAGCCATTTCAGAAGGTGGCCGCACCCTAGGAAGGAAAGACCTGCGCTCACTGGTCAAGACGGACAAAATAGGGCTGGTCTCCAGGGAACACATACAGCTCACCTGCGAGGATGGTAGTTACTACGTCGAGGACTGCAACAGCACCAATGGTACCAAGGTGAACGGCTCCAGCATCAGAGGCAAAGGCAAACACCCACTGAAGAACGGTGACCAGATCGAGCTCGCCGGCGTCGTTACCCTGACTTTCCAGTCCCAATAGCGTTGAGGGCCGGCGTCTGTGAGGCAAACGGGCGCCGGCCCTTGCCTCTTATCGGTAATCCCCCAGCCCTTATGCTATTTCTACAACATTCTGATACAGGTGCCCCAGCTTCATCTGCTGTACTAACAGCACCATAACCTCATTCTTCTGTGGCATCGACTAATGGTCAGGAAAAAGGTACAATCAGTAGACAACGGGGTGGTACATCAATCCGCTGAACAAGGAGGCTGCGATGCTGGAAGTATTTTTTACTCTAGAGCAAAGAAAGCTAAAGCAGGAGGTACAGGACTTCGTCAGGAGCGTGCCGCGGCAGCTTATCCTCGACATGGATGCCGATAAAATCAAGTTCCCCTATGAGTTCGTCCAGGAGGCTGGCAGGCGCAACCTGCTCGGGCTCAGATTCCCTAAAAAGTATGGTGGCAGGGGGCTGGGTTGGGTGGAGGAACTCATCGCCGTGGGGGAAGTGAGTAAGCTGGGAGTACCATTCGCCTGCCTCTACAGCATGGTCTCCATCGTCGGTGAAGCCTTAAATGTCTTCGGCACCGAAGCGCAGAAGGAAAAGTATTTGAAACCCCTCATCGCCGGCACCAAATGGGCTGGGGAGGCGCTCACTGAGCCCAGAGGCGGCTCTGATTTCTTCGGCGCCACCACGGTGGCTCGAAAGAGGGGCAGCCACTACTATCTCACCGGGCAAAAACGCTTCGTGGTCGGTGCCGAAGGCGCCGATTTTTTCCTCGTCTTCGCCGTCACCAATCCCAGTGCCGGGCGCGATGCCATCAGCGCCTTTATTGTGGAAAGGGAGATGGGAATCGAGGTGAGACACGTCTACGGGCTAATGGGCTGCCGTGGCACTGGGACCGGCAGGCTAGTATTCAGAGAAACACCCGTCCCTGAGGAGAACCTCATCGGCGGCGAAAATCAGGGCGCTAAGGTCTTCTACAAACTAATGGTGCCGGAGAGACTGGTCTCGGGCGGTATAGACGGCTCCAGGGCCATCCTGGAAATAGCTGCCAGATACGCTGCTAAAAGGACGGCTTTCGGGCAGCCGATCAGAAATTTCGAAGGAGTGAGCTTCAAAATCGCCGACTGCATCACCAAGCTAGATGCCGTCGACGCCCTTGCCTATGCCGTCGCCAGGACCATCGACCTCGGGGTGGGCTCCTCCGGTTACCAGAGGAGACTGGTCTCCGAGGTGAAGAAACTGGCTACACAGACCCAGTGGGAGGTGGTCAACGATGCCATGCAGATTCTAGGCGGCATCGGCTACACCAATGTCTACCCCGTGGAGCGAGCGCTGAGGGAAGCCAGGCTGGCAATGATCTGGACGGGCACCAACGAGATAATGAACCTCATCATCCAGCACGAGTATTACCGGGAGATCCTCAGCCGCGATGTGCAAGGCAGGGATATCGAAAACGATGTCGCACTCTCTGAGGAGCAGTTGGCAGAGGAAAGGGTCTACGAATCAGGGCCATTGCCCACCGAGCCCTAGCCACAGGCCAGCCCTGCCCTCAAATGTATCTCGCTTAAGCTACAGCCTGAGATGTTTTCGTCTCCTTGTTAGAGCTGCTAAAGCCGAAGCCGCCGCACCTTCCCTGGCAAACCACCGCTATGCACATAGCATGCAAAAAAGCGAGTATTAGAATATAATTTTACAAATTGGGGCGTGAGGGAGCTGGTAAAGGCTTTCAAAGTGCCACTGGACGAGACCAGGTTGGGAACCCTCAACCTGTTTCTGGAGTGCCACCCGCTCACAATGCTGCCCTGAGGTTCCATGACCGAGCATACGTAGGGACGACCAGTAAGCAGGCAAGAAGATGTTTCCGGATATGATTGTAAGTGCGCTCCTTGGCGGACTGATGGCGCTGAGGGACTACATTGCGCTCCATGTGCTCACCTGTCTTATCCCCGCCTTTCTACTGGCTGGCGGCATAGTGAACTTCATGTCGCGGGAGAGCATCATCAGCTACCTGGGGGCGGCGGCACGGAAGATAATTTCCTTTGGCATTGCCGCCGGCGGTAGTTTCTTTGTGGCTGCCTGTTCCTGCACTGTGATCCCGGTCTCCAGCGGCATTTACTATGGCGGCGCCGGCATCGGCGCTGCCTTCATCATCCTCTGGGTGGCACCGGCGGCTAATATCCTCTCCCTGGTCTACACCGGCTCAATACTCGGGGCAGAGATGGTCATCGCTAGACTGATAGCTGCCCTGCTCATGTCCTTTGCCGTCGGCTTCGTCATGGCTTACGCCTTTTACCGCGAAGAAAAAGACCGCACCCCGACACTCCAGGTGGATAGCAGCGGGGGGCTGATCGGCCGTAAGCCGCTGGTATTGCTGGTGTTGCTGGTCCTGTGGCTGCTGGCACCCAACTACCTTGTTACTCATGGGCCCTATTGGCAGAAGGTGGTCGTCTGGGCAGTAGGGCTGGTGATAGTGGCAACTTACACCTGGAAAGCCATCGAGCCGGAAAGAGTCAAGCCCTGGCTCAGGGAAAGCTGGTGGTTCGTGCGCATGATATTCCCGCTGCTGCTTCTCGGCGTGTTCATCATCGGCATCATCGGCGCCCTTCTACCCCAGCAGTGGATCGAGACCTGGGTTGGCGGCGCCGGCTTACGGCAGTCATTCCTTGCCACCTTAATTGGGGCTATTTCTTACTTCGCCACAATGACCGAGGCGCCCTTCGTGCACACCCTAATGGGCTTGGGTATGGGAAAGGGGCCAGCGCTGGCACTGCTGCTCACCGGTCCCGGCATCAGTCTGCCCAACTGGCTGGCCATCGCCAGGGTATTCGGCATAAAGAAGACGCTGGTCTACATCCCCACCATAATCGTCCTGGGTACTCTGGTCGGCTGGATAGCCGGGTTTATTCTATAATAGTGCAACCAGAAAGGAGGTGAAGCCTATGAACATAAAAGTGCTAGGTCCGGGCTGCGCTAAATGCCAACAACTGGAAAAGACGGTCAAGGATGTGGTGAAAGAGCTGGCCATCCATGCCTCCGTCGATGTAGTCAAAGACCCTAAGGAGTTTCTGAAGTATAATGTATTAATGACACCCGGGCTGGTGATAAACGGGCAGACGGTGAGCAGCGGCAAGGCGCTGTCCAAAGGAGAGGTCACCCAGCTCATAATCAATGCCCTGGACAGGGAACAGTCCGGAAAGTCCTGAGCGAGCACAGTTGTACCGAGCTCGATAAGCACAAAGGAGCTGAACTATGCACAGAAAAGTTAGTGTACTGTTTATCGGAGTTGCGGTGTTGTGCGCCTTAAGCATAATACTCATCGCCTGTGCCCGAACGGCGCAACCCGAAGGCGGGACCGTCACCCCACCCTCCGACGACACCGCTCCAGCGATAGGCAAAGTCGCCCCCGATTTCACCCTGCCGACCATGACCGGCGAGACCGTCACCCTGAGCCAGTACCGCGGCAAGCCGGTGATACTTATTTTCTGGGTGGTGCACTGCGAGGGCTGCATTGAGGAGATACCCTACATCCAGGAATTCTACGACAAGCACGCCGATAAGGTGGTCGTGCTCACCGTACATGTTGGCGATGCCAGGGCACAAATACAGAGGCTCCTCAGCACCCGCCGCATCACCTACCCCATCCTCATCGACGCAGATGAGCTGGTCTGTATAAATTACCGCCGCGGCGTGCCGGCCACTTTCTTCATCGACAGGGAGGGGGTCATCCGGGAAATAAAGGACGATGTGTTCAGCAGCACCAAAGAGATAGAGACCATGGTCCAGGTAATAAAGTAGAGCGCCCGGTGGACGCCGCTTTTCCCCAACCACAAACTGCAGCAGTAGTAAAGTTTTCGCCTTTCATTGTATTCAGGTAAAATAGTCGAGGTAATCGATGGAGGTAATGGATGGACAAAGATAAGGCCAAGAAAGTTGTCAAGGAGGGATATGGCAGGATAGCCAGAGAGAGGACTTCTTGCTGTGCACCTTCAAGCTCCTGCTGTGGGAGTCCCTCTGCTGGCATATCACACCCCAGCGATATAAAGGCTTCGGTGCTTGCTGAGGCAGACCTGGGCCTGGGTTGCGGCAACCCCATTGCCTTAGCCTCGCTGAAGCCGGGAGAGACCGTGCTCGATCTTGGCTCGGGCACGGGCTTCGATTGTTTCCTCGCCGCCGAGAGGGTGGGGAAAAAGGATAAGGTCATCGGCGTGGACATGACGCCCGAAATGGTGGAACAGGCGAAGGAGCACGCCCGCCGCGGCGGCTTCGAAAACGTGGAGTTCCGCCTCGGCGACATCGAGAACCTGCCTGTCGAGAATAACGAGGTAGATGTGGTCATCTCCAACTGCGTCATCAACCTTTCGCCAGAGAAGGAGAGGGTGTTCCTCGAGGCTTTCAGGGTGCTTAAGCCCGGCGGCAGAATGGTCGTCTCTGATATAGTCACTGCTGTACCATTGCCTGAATCAGTGAAGCGCTCCACCACCGCTTACATCGCCTGTATAGCTGGTGCTGCCACGAAACAGGAGTACATCGAAGCAATAAAGAAAGCCGGCTTTGAAGATGTGGAGGTAGCCGCCGAACTGGTCATCGCCGGTTGCTGCCCCTCTAGCGACCCCATAGTGCAGGCGCTCTCCACCGACCCCACGATACCACCATACGATCTACAGAAGGTCAGTGGCAACATCCGCAGCCTCACCGTTCGCGCCATCAAGCCAAGAAAATGAGCTACAGCCCGCAGAGGACAGGCATTGCCAACCTCCCGTTGCACTACGGGAAGGTGCCACCGTGGCTTTTTGAACGCATGTCCAGGCTGGCGCGGGAGATAGTCCTCGCCATCGCCACTGAATTCGGCAACGGCGAGGTGCTGCGCCGCCTCTCCGATCCCTTTTGGTTTCAGGCGTTCGGCTGCGTCCTGGGCTATGACTGGCATTCCAGCGGCGTCACCACCACTGTCTGCGGCGCCCTGAAAGAGGGCATCAGAGGGATGGAGCGGGATATCGGGCTGTTCATCGCCGGTGGCAAAGGGAGGACCTCGCGCAAGACCCCGGCGGAGATCGAGCGCGTGGCAAATTTCCTCAGAGTGAACCCCTCCCAGCTCGTCTATGCCAGCCGCATGGCAGCTAAGGTGGACAATTCCGCCCTTCAGGACGGCTATCAGCTCTACCACCACACATTCTTCTTCACCGCCCAGGGCTCCTGGGCAGTGGTACAGCAGGGCATGAACGAGGTCAACCGCTACGCTCGGCGTTATCATTGGCTGGGGGAAAAAGTCACCGACTTTGTCTGCGAGCCCCACTCCGCCATCTGCTCGCAGTCAAGAGGCACCGTCCTGAACCTGGTAGCCCGGGAAAGCGAGGCAGCCCGCCATACCATCACCCGGATAATCACCGAGGAAAGGCCGGAGAAGGTCGTCGGTGAGCTCAAAAAACTGAAAACCTTGCACCTCCCTGCCCGTCACCACCTCACGCTCGAAGACATCAACCCCGACAGACTATACAAGGCCATGCTCACCGCCTATGAGCAACATCCGGGCAACTTTGAAAAATTGCTCAGCCTCGAGGGCATCGGGCCCAAGACGCTCCGCGCCTTAAGCCTGCTGTCAGAGCTTATTTACGGGACACCGGTGAGCGTCCGCGACCCCGCCATCTACAGCTTCGCCCACGGCGGCAAAGACGGTCACCCCTACCCGGTGGACAGGAAGACCTACGATAATAGCATTGAAATCCTGCACCGGGCGGTGGAAAAAGCCCGGCTCGGCGACACAGAAAAGCTAGCAGCACTGAGACGTCTCAGCACCTGGCTATGAACAACGCGGGAAATGATCAGGAACTTCGGTAACAAAGTACCCAAGATAGCGCCTTCGGCATTCGTCAGCGAAGCTGCTTATGTGGTCGGCGATGTGGAAATCGCCGAGAATGCCAGCGTCTGGCCGGGAGCGGTCGTCCGCGGCGACTTCGGCAGAATAACCATCGGACGGAACACCGCCATAGAAGACGGCGCTGTGGTGCACAGCGGCGGCGACCTCACCATCGGCAGCGATACCATCATCGGGCACGGCGCCGTAGTCCACTGCCGCAAGGTGGGCAACAACGTCCTTGTGGGAAACAACGCCACAATACTAGATGGCGCTGAGATCGGTGATTACTGCATCATCGGCGCCGGCGCCCTCGTCCCACCCGAGACCAAAATACCCGACGAGTCGCTGGTGATGGGGAACCCGGCAAAGGTGCAGAGGAAGGTATCGCCGGAGCGGTTGGCGATGCTTAAAGCTGGCGCCAGTGCCTACGCCCGACTGGCACAGCAATACAAAGAACAGGGGCTGTAATCAGCTATCGGATCCCCTTCCCGGCGATGGCCTTAAAGCCCTCGTTGGCGAACCTGAGGTACATGTCCCGCGGCATCAGCTCGCGGCTGACGATATTCTCAAGCCGGGGGGATATGTTACCCTTGCAGACTATCTCCTTGCCCGCCTCTCTGGCAGCGTCGAAGATATCATCAATGGCGATGCCCATCTTCATCATCGGCCTCATTGCCTCGCCGTGCGGACGTAGCAGCGCCCCGGCGAACTCCCGTCCTACGTTCTTGCATATCGCTTTCATATGGATGAGAAGTGGGTCAAAATTGTCCAGCTCCCAGAAGCCACAATTGGCGATAAGCACTACTTTGCCTCCCTTCTTCAAGTCCCCGCGCAAAGGATGGCGGCAATGACCATCACGGACCTCGATCACCGGGCGTGCACCTGGTATCAGCCTGTCAAAGAGCATCTTCAGATGCCCGGGCATGCCATCCACATATAGTGGCATGGCGAATACCCACACCTCGGCTTCGCCCAGCTTAGGCATAATCAGGGCGACATCGTCCTTCTTCTGCACACAGGTCCCCGGCGTCTTCAGCCAGCAACTGAAACACCCCAGACAGGGCTTCACCCTTAGCTTTCTTAAGTAGATTAGTTCCACCTCGGCGCCAGCTTCTCTGGCACCTTCTAGGAACGGGTCCAAAAGCAACGAGGTGTTGCTCTTGGCCATCCGCGGGCTGCAGTTAAAAGCCAGTATCTTCATCGCCAGCCTCCTTGTCCTTTATTTTGATACAGCTCCATCTCCAGGCTTCGGCGGTGTGCATAGGAGTATGGCTATTATGGCAAGCGCAGCACCAACCAGGGCAACCACCAGCACCGGGAAGTACGTGCCTTTAACATCGTGTACGAAGCCAGCTACAGGCGGCATAACAGCATGAGCGACGACCGAGATAGGGGAGATGAGCCCGTTGATGGGGGCAAAGGCGGTCTGCCCCCAGTAGTTGCTGATGATTGCCGGTGTGCTTACCATCGACATGCCCATGCCGAAGCCGACCAGCAGAGGATAAAGGCGGGCTGCCCATTCGACCTCCGGTGAGGCGTACCAGAATAGAATGCCGCCGCCAATAAGGCACACCGTGCCGAAGGCCAACAGGTAGCGCGGCTCGATGATGTCGCCCAGCGCTGCCACAGCGAACCGTCCCACTATGCTCAGCCCGATGGCCAAACTGTAAAGAAAAGCCACCGTTTCGGGGTCAAAGCCCCTGTCCCGCAGATGGTACGGCGCCTGGCTATATACCAGGTCCCAGACCCAGAAGCCGAGCACCCCGGCGATGACCAGTAGCCACAGCGCCCGGGTCCTCATGGCATCGCGGAACTTCCACTCCACCGGCGTGCGGTAGGTGCGCGTCGGCCGTCTGGAAGCGGCAAGGCTTGCCTCCTGAGAAAGCGCCCCATCCGGGAACTGCCCTATATCTTCGGGACGGTTGCGCACCGCGGTCAGGGAGACCACGATGCCGATGAGCGATGCTACGCTGATGATGAACCAGCCCAAATGCCAGTTACCGCCGTTGGCCTCGACCACAGCGTTTACCGCCTGCGGTGCCAGAAAGCCACCGATAGCCCCACCTCCAAGCACCAGCCCCAATGCCAGCGCCCTGCGGGCATAGAACCAGGAGATGACCACCGTCTGCACCGGGATGGTAGACGCCAGTGCTATTCCCAGACCGTTAAAGAAGGAAAACGCCAGAAACAGCGGATAGACATGCCCCACGAAGCCCATAATGAGGCTGCCAACGGTGACGATGCCGCCGCCGATCGCCAGCGTCACCCGGGCACCCAGCCGTCCCACCATCCAGGCGACCAGCGGGCTGCTAAGCCCGAACAACATCATCACACCGGTGGCGCCGACCATCACCTCGCCCCTCGCCCACCCCGTCTCAGCCGTCATGTAAGGGTAGAGCACCGTACCACTATAGAAGGCAAAGCCTATGGGTACGGTGTACACCACCCAGAGGAAAAACAGCATCCACCACCCGTAGAACCCCTTTGTTTGTGATATAGGAGCCATGCGCCTAAGCTCGGTCCTGGCAAACAAAAAGCGTGGCTTAAATTATATACCCTTGGGTGGGGTTAAGAAAAATCAGCGTACTCGTCCCGTAGATCAGTGAAACTTTAGTCTTCGGTCCCGAGGCCAGAACAGCAGGCTTCCTCTCTGCTTGTTTTACCCTCTCCCTTTCTTTTTCTTTTACCCTCTCCCTTTGAGGGAGAGGGTCAGGGTGAGGGTAAGCTAGACATCGGTGTCACCGGTCTGTTTGGACCAGCTCAATCAGCGAAGCCCGAAAAGCCTGTCGCGGAGCACCTTCAGGTTAACCACATCCTCGCGGTTATATTCCAGCAGTAGCCTCAAGGCATCCTCGTTACCGCCCCTGAGGTAGCTCCACCACAGACGCACCGCCTCGTAGCCATTTATTTCCTGCAGTTGACGGGGTATGCCCAGCTGCCTCTCCACCATCTTCAAACCGCCATACAGATTACACGCCCAACAGTCGTACATCAGGTCATGGTGCTGGTACTGCGTAGCCAGGTCGATGCCCAGGGAAACCCCGATGAACGGCAAATCAAACCTGCTGCCATTGTAGGTGTAGATCGTTCCCACGCCTGCCAGGGCGGTGATGAGGTTACCCCGGGTCACTTCCTCTCCAATAAGCTGGACAAGCTCGCTGCTGCTGCCGTTACAGCGGAGGACGCCGATGACGGTGATATAGTCATAGAAGGGAGAAAGCCCGGTGGTCTCGATGTCCAGATAAGCATCTGCCCGTCGTCTCATGCGAGCACATCCTCCTCCGACGTTGATAATAGCATACACCACAGGTTGCTGTTTGTCACCATTCGCTTTTGTTCCCTGGGACAACGAAGTGGTAAAATGCAACAAGTTTATGCTCATGTTACAGGCTGAACCAACGCCACAAAAGGCACCGAGTCGCCCAGCCACTTTGCTGGTAACCGTGCTGGCATCCTTCCTGACACCGCTCATGGGCTCCTCCGTCAATATTGCTCTGCCCTCGATCGGAAGGGAACTCAAGATGGACGCCGTCTTGCTCGGCTGGGTAGCCACAGCCTATTTGCTGGCTTCCTCGATGACCCTTGTCCCCATTGGCAGGCTGGCCGACATCTACGGCAGAAAACGGATATTCACCTACGGTGTGGTCACATTCATTGTCAGCTCGGCACTAACCGCGCTGTCAAACTCCGCGGCTATGCTCATCGCCTTTCGCGTCCTCCAGGGGGTAGGCGGGGCAATGCTGTTCTCCACTGCGGTGGCTATCCTGACATCGGTGTTCCCCCCCGAAGAGAGGGGGAGGGTGCTGGGGATAAACGCCGCCGCGGTCTATGCCGGGCTTTCGGTGGGACCTTTTATCGGGGGACTGCTCACCCAGCACCTCGGCTGGAGGAGCATCTTCTGGCTCAATGTCCCCCTGGGGCTGATAGTCCTGGCCTTCGCCCTGTGGAAGCTACAGGGCGAGTGGGCTGAAGCCGAGGGCGAAAAGCTCGATATCGTCGGCTCGGTGGTCTACGGCTTATCGCTGGTGACGGTGATGTACGGCTTCACCCGGTTGCCAGAGATGTCCGGCGTCGGGCTCATCCTCGCCGGCACCATCGGCGCCGCTGCCTTTGTCAGATGGGAACTGAAGACAAACAGCCCGGTGCTCAATATAGCGCTGTTCCGCAAAAACACCGTGTTCGCTATGTCCAGCCTGGCGGCGCTGATAAACTACAGCGCCACCTTCGCCGTAGCCTTCCTTATCAGCCTTTACCTCCAGTACATCAAGGGGTTCAGCCCACAGATGGCAGGGATAGTGCTGGTGACCTCGCCGGTGGTGCAGGCGATCTTCTCACCGCTGGCGGGCAGGCTCTCAGACAGGGTAGAGCCCAGGGTCATCGCCTCGACCGGCATGGGGCTGTCCGCCATCGGGCTGGTACCGTTCATTTTCCTGAACAAAGACGCCAGCTTGCCGTTCATCATCGCCAGCCTGGTGGTTATCGGTTTCGGCTTCGCTTTGTTCGCCTCGCCCAACACCAATGCGGTGATGAGCTCCGTAGAGAGGCGGTCATACGGTGTGGCTTCGGCGGTGCTGGCAACAGTGCGCCAAATAGGGATGACCTTCAGCATGGGAATAGTGATGCTGGTGTTCGCCGTCTATCTGGGCAGGGTACAGATAACCCCGGAATACCACCCGACCTTCATCACCAGCCTCAACATCGCCTTCGTCATCTTCGCCGTGCTCTGCTTTCTGGGCATCTTCGCCTCGCTGGCGCGGGGCAAGGTGCGGAGTTAAACCTCGCCACATCTGGAGACACGTTGCCTTTGCTGCAGGTATGCAAGCTCCCGGCGAGACGGCACCTGACGATAGCGGTGACGCTGACCGCATCAAGTCGCATTAACTAGTCGGCGTAGAAAGAGAAACCGAGTAGCCCGGGACCGGTATGCACCCCCATTAGGGGGGTGAACTCGGTGATATAGACCTCGGCACAGTTGAACTCGGCCTTCACCGTTTCTGCCAGCCGCTGGGCTTCTTCTACATCGTCGGCATGGTGGATATTGATGTGGAGCCTCATCCCACCCACCCCCTGCCTCAGCAACTGGAGCAGACATTCGATGCCCCTTTTCTTCGTCCTGGGGCGAGCTACCGGCATTGCCTCATCGTGTTCCGGAGAGTGCTGCAAGATGGGCTTCATGTCCAGTAGCGAGCCCGCCCAAGCAGCCGCCTTACCGATGCGTCCCAGACGGGCAAGGTAATAGAGGGTGTCGAGCATGGCGTAGAGCCTTACTTTGCCCATGACCCGTTTCGCTGCCTCCACCGCAGCCGACAGCGTTCCACCCGCTTTTGCCACCTTTGCAGCTTCGGTGACGACGAAGCCCAGGGCACCGCCGACAGCGCGGCTATCTAACACTTCAATTACTGTTTGGGGACACTCTTCTTTTGCCAGGTTCTTCGCCGCTGTGGCTGCCTCGAAGGTCTTGCTCAGTATGCTGGTGAGCGTGATGCACAGCACGCTCTCCGCCTTGTTAGACGCCTCCCGGAAAGCCTCGAGAAAGTCGCCCACCGCAGCGGTGGCCGTGGTGGGCAGGTCCTCCTTGCGGCGCATGATCCTGTACACCTCCTGCGCCGTAATGTCAACGCCGTCACGGTAGCTCTTCCCCTGATAGAGGATGTAGAGCGGCACCACACGGATATCGTATTCCTTGGCAATTTCCTGCGGCAGGCAGCTGGTGCTATCGGTGATCACAGCCAACTTGCTCATGACGTCCCCCCATCCGATATGGCTGTACTTTGCCATACGAGGTATTCTGCTGTCAAGAGGTTGTACTCGTCAAGTAGACCAGTGACACTTTAGCCTTCAGTCCTGAGGCCAGAACAGCAGGCTTTCCCTTCGTCCTTCTTTTACCCTCTCCCTCAAAGGGAGAGGTTAGGGGTCATTGCCCTGTGTCCAACCAGAATCTTTTAACCCTCTCCCTCAAAGGGAGAGGGTTAGGGTGAGGGTGAGCTAGACATCGGTGTCACCGATCTGTTTGGACCAGCTCAGAGGTCTACCAGGAATTGGTGCGCCCTGTCCCCATCGGCTATAATGGTGGCTGAGTAAAGGAAGGGGTGAGCAATGACCAAAGCCGAAGCCAGACCGACGACAAAGATAAGCCTGGTATGCACCGGGGACCGCTCCGGGGGCGTGAAAAGGGCCATCACCTTGCTCAAACATAACCCGGTGAAGGGCAAGGCGGTGGTGCTCAAGCCGAACTTCAACACCGCCGACCCGGCGCCGGGCTCTACCCACAACGACACATTGCATGCCCTGGTGCTTGAGCTCAAGGAGATGGGAGCAACCAGGATAACACTTGCCGAGCGTTGTGGTCCACTGCAGCCCACCAGCGAGGTGTTGAAGAAGAAGGGTATCTACCAGATGGCTAAGGAACTGGGCTTCGAAATCCTGAACCTGGAGGAGATGGACAGGAGCGGCTGGGCGCACTTCCGTCCCAGGGACAGCCACTGGAAGGACGGCTTCCTCTTCCCCAAGGCCTACCTTGAGGCGGAGTCGATCGTGCAGACCTGCTGTCTGAAGACACATGCCTACGGCGGACACTTCACCATGTCGCTGAAAAACGCCGTGGGCATGGTGGCAGGCAAAGGCTACCCATACATGGCTGAGCTGCACAGCTCGCCGCACATTCGTAAGATGATCGCCGAGATAAATACCGCTTACAACCCCGACCTAGTCGTGCTGGACGGCATCGACGCCTTTGTGGACGGTGGTCCAGATAGAGGCACCCGCATCAAAGCCAATGTAATTGTAGCCGGCACCGACCGTGTGGCGGTAGATGCGGTGGGCGTGGCGATATTGAGGCTGCTGGGCACCACACCCGAGGTAAGCAAGGGGAAGGTATTCGAACAGGAACAGATCGCCAGGGCAGTGGAGCTGGGGCTGGGAGTGGGCTCGCCCCAACAAATCGAGCTGGTCACCGATGACCCCGAAAGCAAGGCGCTGGCAGAAAAGGTCACAGAGGTCCTGCTCAAATGAACCAGAGCACAGGCGGCGGTGATTATCAGGGGCTGTTCGCCGATTTCCTCACCAGCAGCGATGCCCTTCAGGTGTACCACGGTTACAGGCTGGTGTTCCGCTCGGAAAAGGACGGACTGCTGCCGCTACTGGAATATGCCAGGACCGTCGCCGGCGGTTATACCGGTGTGGTGGTGTTCGACAAAATAGTGGGCAGGGCAGCAGCGCTGCTGTGCATCAAGGTGGGTGCCGGCGCGGTGTACAGCCCGCTGGGTAGCCGGCTTGCCGCCGATGTCCTAAGGCAATACGGCATTGAGCACCGCCTGCAGAGGCTGGTACCATTCATCACCACAGCAGACGGTAAGGACATGTGCCCCATGGAGAAGCTCTCCCTGGGGAAGGACCCTGAGGAATTCTACCAGGAGCTCGTCCAGCGGCTTTCCCGGAGACAGCAGTAAGGCCCGCTATCAAAAACGGAACACCAGCGAGGTGGTTATTTCTCTGTAGCTTTTGACCAGCGCCTCCCTGTCGGCATACCTGACTTCCAGCAATCTGGAGGACAGGCTGGCGGCGTTCGATTGTAGATAGCGGCACTCGCGGACAAGGGGCTTCAGCATCAGGCGGTTGCCCCCGAAAAAAATATAGTCCAGCGCCAGGCTGTTGAATTTTTCATCCACCCTGTTGGCCACCTTCCTGAGGAAGTCCTTCTTCTGCTCCTCCGTCCTGCGGGCAAAACGCTTCTGGCTTCTGCCGCCTTTACGGTGCTTTTTGTGTATATAGCCGGTGCCGGTCTTCCAGTCCACCAGCCTGTCCCCATCGAAAATGCCCAGCGCATAAGAGCCCCAGGCGAGCAGCACCACGCCCAGCTGATACCTCTTCTCCAGCACCGCCTTCAGCGGGGAGGTCTCGGCTGGTCCGGTGGAGACACGGCTCTCCGCCAGCGGGAACGGCGGCATGATGAGGTACCTGTCAGCACCATCGCTCCAGAAGATGGCAGCGCCGGTGCCGTACCTCCGGGCTGCGCCTGCCACCGCTGTGCTGGACACAGCCGACTTTACCTCGTCGAGCAGGGGTTGCCATTCAGTCCCCAGCGCCAAGTCAAGGACATACTGAGGGAAAAGCCCCGGCTCCACATAGATGCTCAGACAGTCGTTCCCCGCCTCAACAAAGCCGGAAATAAGGCGCTCGAGGTCAGCCCTGGAATAGCGCTCCAGTCTCATAGGACAATGGTCAAAAGATGACGAAGCGTCTGCGGCGGCGCAGGATGAAGCCGGCGATGACTCCGGTGACCAGCCCACCGAGGTGCCCCTGCCAGGCTATGTTAGGGGCAAAGGAGAGGATGAGAAAACCACCGACGACCGCCACCCATAATGGCACCGGCACCGGGATCGGGAATATATAGACACGGGACATCGGCGTCAGCACCGCCAGCGTCCCTCCCAGGGCAAATATAGCGCCGGAGGCACCTATCACTGTGGCGTAAGATGGTCCCAGGAAGATGAACAAAATGTTACCCACGATGCCGCCCACGAAGTAGATAAGAAGGAAAGTCCCGGTGCCCACCAGCCTGTGCAGGAAAGTGCCGAAGAAGTAGAGGGTGAGCATGTTAGCCAGCAAATGCCAGATGCCGCCATGCATGAAAAGGCTGGTGAAAATGGTCCACGGCTCGCTCAGCAGGCTTGCCGGGCGCATCCCCAGGTAATCTATCAGGTTGTGACCAAAAAAGCCGGCGATGACGGTCGCCAGGTACAGCGCAAAACAGACGACAATTATTGCCACCACCGGCACGATGCCATCATCACCGTAGCTGCGGTACCGCATCACTACGCCGTCTTCTCCGGATAGCGCTCATAAAACACGAACTCGCTAAGTTCCTTTCGCGGCCGTGGCGCCGGCGCCTCATCTGGATATCCCAGTGGCATAAGCTCCACCAGTACCGTATTCTGTGGCAGCCCCAGCATCCTGGCGGCTTCCCGGGCATCGAGCAGGCCAGTGTGCACCGTGCCCAGCCCCAGGGAATGCGCCGCCAGGCACATATTCTGCATCGCTAAAGCTACATCAAACATATACCAATAATCGCCCTTGTCCGTGGCCGGTAGGCTCTGCCCGCTCTCGTCGCGGTAAAAACCGGAAAGCCCCTTCTCAGCACAGGCGGCGATCACCACCGGGGCAGTGCGCACCGCTTCGGTAGCCGGGTTGGGCCTGCCTGCCCTGGTGCTCCTGAGCGTCTCAGCCAGCTTAGCCTTGGTCGCCGCATCCCTGACTATTATGAACCTCCAGCACTGCGTATTTGCCCATGATGGCGCCCAGCGCCCTGCCTCCAGGACAGCCTGCAGGGCGTCCTCAGGGATGGGGTCAGGGCGGTATTTTCTGATGCTGCGTCTACCCTTTATCGCCTCCATGACATCCATGACACACCTCCTTGGAGTTATATCAAAGAATAGAAGACCTTTCCGTTTTTGGTCACCCGTTTCACCTTGCCCTCGCCCTCGAGGTAGTTCAGGTGGGCCAGCGTTTCCCCCACGGCGAAGAATTTCTGCACGGTGGGAAAGTCCGCCCAGGAATCAGCCTCGATGTCCCAGGTGATGTACGGTGCCACCTCCCAGGCGGTCTTAGGACCGCTCTCCAGCGCGGTCAAGGCTTCTGCCAGCCGGTTGCGGTGGTGCTCCTCGAGCTCGCGGATGCGCTTACGGTGGTCGTCCCACAGACGCCGGTGTCCCGGCAGTACCAGCCTGACATCGAGCTGGTACACCTTTTTCAAGTTGTCCAGATAGCTCTTCAGCGAGTTCTCCAGCTCCAGCCAGGTGGTGATATTGGGGGTGATGTCGATGAGCAGGTGGTCGCCGGCGATGAGCACCTTTTTCTCCGGCTCATAAAGGCACATATGCCCCGGCGTATGACCGGCGGTGAGTATGCCGACGAACTTATAATCGCCGACCTTGATCGTATCGCCCTCCTGCACCGGGGTGACGCTGATAAACTGCTTCGAGTTATAGCGGCGTCCGGGGTGTCCCTGTAGCGCTATCTCCAGCTCCTCAGTGGGGAAACCGTTAGCCAGATAGTACTGCGCCATATCCCTCCAGTGCCCGTGGGCTTCGCCCTCTCCGATGCCACCGCCGATGACCGCAGCCTCCACCTTGCTGAAATACACCCTGGACGACGGCTTTGCCAGTCTGCCCACCAGCCCCGAATGGTCAGCATGCAGATGAGTGATGAAAAAGTCGGTCCTGTACAGGTCAACACCCAGCTCATCCAGCGCCGCTATCGTCGGCTGCCAGCACTCCTCGCGGTTGAAGGCGGTGTCGACGATAAGGAACCTGTCTCCGCCCCTGATCACATAGGAATTCAAAGCCTTTAAAGGGCTGCGCGGCAATGGGACCTCGATGCGATAGAAATCTGGTAAAAGCTCTTCAATCATATGCTCGACCTCACACGGTTTTGGCTATTTTACCACCTTTGCCGGCTTTTGTCTTTTGTGTCACTGGGGGCAAACTCTGGGGCAAGGCAGAAGGAGCAAGTTGGCAAAAGCGGTGTTCTATGCAACTTAGAGGTTGGGGCTGCCACTAGTACTTGGAGACCTCCAGGTCCTCCATCCTACCGCTGACGGTGAACACCACCCGCTCGCAGATATTGGTCACCCTATCGGCAGCGCGCTCCAGGTTGTGCGCCACCCAGATGAGGCGCGTTGCCCGGTTTATCGTCTTGGGGTCGACCATCATGAAAGTGAGCAGCTCGCGGAACACCTGGTCGTACAGTCCGTCCACCACATTGTCCATGGAGACAACATGTTTTGCCAGCGCCACATCGCGGTTGAGAAAAGCCTGAATGCTCTTATTGATCATCTCGACGGTCAGCTCAGCCATCCTGGGGATGTCTATGAGCGGCTTCAGGGGTGGCTCATCGCCTATCATCACCACTATTTTGGCAATGCCCTCAGCATAGTCGCCGATCCTCTCCAGCTCCGTGGTGATGCTCAACACCGAGACGATATCGCGGAGCTCATTTGCCGGCAAAAGCTCCGCCCCCATCAGCGCAATGCATTTATCTTCAATGGCAAACCGTTTCCTGTTAATGATAGTGTCATCAGCGATGATCTTGTGTGCCAGCTTAAGGTCCCGGTTTTTCAGCGCCTCGATGCAGCGATTGATCGCGCTGATCACCAGACCGGCCATTTCCTTCAGGTCATTGTGGATCTCTTCAGACTTCTCTTTAAACTGTGTGCTCATTGCCATTTGCTCTTCACCCCCGGCTGCTGGCTTTAATTATACACATCGACCACTCCTAAAGCTATGGTCCCGAAACAATTGCGGAAAAAATCAGGCGAACATTGGCTTAAGGGCAAGCCCGAACAGGAAACCGAGCACACCGCAGATGGGGAAAGTGAGCAACCAAGCCATCACGATCTCGTTGGTGACACCCCATCGCACCGCCGAAAAACGGCGCGTCGAGCCCACACCCACGATCGCCATATTGATGGTCTGGGTAGTGCTCAAGGGTACGCCGGTGAACGAAGCCAGCAGGATAGCCATGCTCGCGGAGCTCTCAGCGGCGAAGCCGTTCACCGGCTCGAGCTTGGTGAGCCGAAAGCCCATCGTCCTGATGATGCGCCACCCTCCAAAGCTGGTGCCCAGCCCCATGACGACGCCACAGATGATGATAACCCAGATCGGGACGTGCACGCTGGACAATGCCCCACCGAGGAACAGGGCCAGGGCAAAAGCGCCCATGAACTTTTGCCCGTCATTGCTCCCGTGGCTAAAAGCCATAAAAGCGGCGGAAAGTATCTGCAACCGACCGAACACCTGCCTTACTCTCGTCATGTTGACCCGGGACAGAAGCCGGTAGATGATGTTCATCACCAGATAACCGAAGATGAAGCCCGCTACAGTAGACAACCCCAGGCCGATGAGCACCTTACGCCACCCCTCCCAGAGCAGGACGGATGGCCCGGCGTAGGCAAGGCCGGCGCCTGCCAGTCCTGCTACCAGGGCATGTGTCTCGCTGGTGGGCAGACCGAACCACCAGGCTATGGTGCTCCACACCACTATTGCCAGCATACCGGCAGCCACGGTGCTGAGACAGATAGCCTCCGGCTGGACGATCCCCTTGCCGATGGTGACTGCCACCGCAGTGCCTGTCAGCAGTGCCCCCAGTATGTTCATTACCGCGGCCATCAGCACTGCCTGGTACGGCGAAAGCACGCGTGTGGACACCACTGTGGCTATGGCATTGGGGGCATCGGTCCAGCCATTGACGAACTCTGCTGCCAGCACCAGCAGCAGCACTATCGCCAGCGAAAAACTTATCTCCACGTACTACTGTCCCATACCGGTGCCGGTGGGCACAGCACCGATGCTTCTCGCCTCAACAAGTTCAAGCGTACTTGAGAGCGACGCCCTCTAAGATATTAGCCACGTCCTCGCACCTATCCACCGCGTTCTCAATGCACTCATATATCTCGCGCCATTTAATAACATGGGCGAAATCATTGCAGTCGGCGAATAGCTCGGCCATAGCAGAGCGGTACAGAATATCGCTCACGTTCTCCAGCCGGTTTATCTCCACACAACGTTTGAGCAACTTCTCCTTATCGATCCTCCCTTCGATCTCAGAGACAGCTTCTCCCACCTCGGCTATAGCCTGCACCGCGATATCCACCATCTCCTTCGCCCTCTGGGTGGGAGTTTCGATCCTGTACAGGGCCATGGCATCTGCTGCCGAATGAATAAAGTCGGTTATATCATCGAGGGAGTTTGCCAGCATGGCGATATCTTCGCGGTCGAAGGGAGTAACGAAGGTACGGTGCAGCTCAGCGGCGATTTGATGGGTGATAGCGTCCCCTTCATGTTCCAGGGCGGTTATCACGCTGACCCTCTCCCGGATATCTTCCCAGGTATTGAGCATGTCTTGGAACTGCCGCGCCGTCTTCAGAGCGTTCTGGGCACTCTGCTGAAACAGCACAAAGAACTTCTTCTCCCTGGGAACGAGCGAGAACCTAAACAAAAGGCAACTCCCCGCACAGCGCTCGGTGGAACGAGAACAAACGGCAGAAAATGCTCCTGCTATTATTGCCTGCGGACAAGATAGCCAGCTCTGCGCCCCTCTCTAGCCACACAGGCCCGCACTCCGAGAGATGGCTACCATTTCCCCGTGGCTTCTGTGGCGTACACACTGCAGACCGATACGTGCTACCTCTTACGGCTTTAAGCCGCCACTATTATAGGTCACCCAGCTACACCGGTCAAACGCTCTTACTCGCCCACTAGACCAGTGACACTTCAGTTTTCAGTCCTCAGACCAGAACAGCAGGCTTCCTCCCTCCTTGTCTTACCCCCTCCTTTTGAGGGAGAGGGTGGTCTTTCGGCTGGAAATCCGCTGCTGCCAACGTCTTACCCTCTCCCTTTGAGGGAGAGGGTTAGGGTGAGGGCAAACCAGACATCGGTGTCACCGATCCATTTGCACCAGCTCAACACTGGTACTCGTCAGGTAGGCCCACGACAAAGACTGACACCCCTCTTTGCCCGAGTGCCAGCGCATGACGCCGCAGCCAGAGACAGCGCTGGCGCCCGGGAGGGAAGCCCGGGGGCCTGAGGCAGGCATGCGGCAGACCAGCAGCTGGTCATTGCCCCGGCTGATGGGCTACAATCTCTGATAGAGGACCGGGGCAGGGGCACCCGGGCTGACCGGTGCAAGACGATACCGCCTGTGAGGACAAAAACAATGAGACCTTCAATCAGACCTTCCGAAGTATTCCCCACCGATGAAGAATTTGAGAGACTGCTCGGTACAGAAATAGCCGGGCTCATCCGCGCCCTTAACGAGGCGAGCAAACAAAAGTGCCCGGAATGCGGCGGCATATGCTGTCGGGAGGCGGGCTGCCTCCTATACTCCCCGGCATTCCACGGCTGCCCCATCTACGAAATAAGGCCCCGGGAGTGCCGCTACCATTTCTGTCACCGCATCTTGTCCGAAGCACCGCTGGACAAAGAACAAAAAGACCTCCTGATGAGGCCGATTACGGAGTTCACCCGTGGCAACCGGGGGGAAATAGCCAAGATGTTCCCCACCTTCCCCACCTTCCCCCCGAGCGAGGAAGGGCTGACTTCCCTAAGGATAAGGGACACCGTGGTGCAGGTAGTGCGATCCTTCGAGCAAGGTGAGCTCACTCAGGAAGCCGCCCAGTCACTGCTCAAAAAAGCCTGCCGCCACCTTTAGCCCACAACACCTGTAGTTTCAGTCCACGCCCCTTTCATCATAACTCCGAGGCAACCTGACACCGCAATTTGGGCAGTACTGCTGCATCATAATTTCGCCTCCTCTTTAGCTTTTCAGCCCCACATCGGTCCACCCCACATGCGTGGGGAATACTATCATCATTGATGCCTGGTACCACGTACTATGGTCCACCCCCACATGCGTGGGGAATACAGAATAAGTCTGGGTTGATGGGTCACTACGTTAGGTCCACCCCCACATGCGTGGGGAATAC
>DAISKD010000009.1:0-10277 GCA_036821185.1 Chloroflexota bacterium
TCCACTATTTTGTACAATAGACAGAACTGACACCACCTCATTTTGAACTGCTACTTGTATGTATGGTGCGTGTTTAAGTGGAACAGATTCGGAGACCAGCCTTCACTGAGTGCACTGAATAGGTATATAGCTGGGAAAATTTGAAAAATCTTTTGTCTTAAATTGACCCACTACCTAAACTTGTTTGACTGTCGCCTCTGTGTTTGCTAGCCTGTCAAGAAGAAACGGTAAGGGGGGTTGGCACCGGCACACAAGCCATAGCCAAGTCAGGACAAAATCAGCTCTCTCGAGATAGACACCGATTTGATATTCTGAAAAGGGGCGTAAAATGGCTGAGATCGAAAAACCGATGTTCTTCGAGGTGGTTGAAGCGCATGTGGCGTCGATGGCTGGCTGGGTCAAAAGAGGCATTGTCACCAAGCAGGAACTTGAGGGTGCTCAGGAAATCAGGGTCTCGATTCGGCTGCCCTGGCACATTGGCAGTACCGAACTCTTCACGCTACGCAATATTCCACCTGACGACTACCACCTTCTGCTCATTGCCATCCCTAGGCGAAACAACAAGGATAATCCTTGAACCTGAGTATTATGGTGAAGGAGGTGATGCTGTGTGAAGTCTCGACGGGGTTTCTAGCTGTACTGTTTGACTCAGACTAAAGTTTGGTTTCGAGGAAGGAGGTTATCATGCTCAGGACAGCTAAACAATATGTAGAAAGCCTAAACGACGGTCGAGTTATCTATCTCAATGGGCAAAAAATACCAGATATTACCAAGCACCCTGCTTTCCGGGGTTCTATTAACGCCCGGGCATTGAGCTACGAGCTCTACAACCACCCAAAATTCAAAGACCTCCTCACGATAGAGGAGAATGGTGAACGCTTCTTATTCCTGTGGAAACAGCCCAAAACAGCGGAAGACCTCGTCCGACGGCGCAACCTCTATATCACCTGCATGCGATGGGGGGCTGCGATGAGTGGGATGGGACCCGACGCTCTGGCTGCCGCCGGTGTGACTGCTGCCAGAATGGATAAGGCGCTGGGCACACACTATACCGAGGCTATTGAAGACTATCGCCAGCACTTAAGAAAAACCGATCCAGCCATTACCGGTGCTATTACCGACGTCAAAGGGAATCGCAGCCTTCGCCCGTCGGCACAGGAGCAGCACAAGGACTTCTACGTCCGGGTGGTCGACAAGAACAAGGACGGCATTATCGTTCGCGGTGCCAAGATACATATCAGCGCCACCCCCACTTGCAACGAATTGATTGTTTCCCCGTGCCGCGCCCATCGGGAGGAGGATAAAGATTACGCCGTCGTTTTCGCCACGCCGGTCAATGCTAAGGGTATCAAGCTCTTCTGCTCGCCGCCACATATTGAGGAGGTCGGTGAGGAAGGGGCTGAGTGGGATTGGCCGCTCATGGGACGTGGTGGCGGCGTCAGTGAATGCATGATTGTCTTTGACGACGTATTTGTCCCCTGGAATCGTGTCTTCATGTGCGGTGAGTGGCAGTACTCGCGCGACCAAGCCTGGCTATTCGGTGTCTTCCACCGTCTTTTCGGTACCTGCCATAAGGTAGTATCTACGGAGCAGGCTGCCGGCATTGCTGCACTACTTGCGGAATATAACGGCATTGACCGGTATCCGCACATCCAGGAGAAACTGGCTTGGCTCGCCATGCATGCGCAGATCATCGATGCGTTGGCACAGTATGCCTGTGAGCATCCTGACTACTTCGAGGATATCGGGCTAGCCGCACCAAGTTTGATGTTCACCAATATCGCCAAATATATCTTTGCCAACGAGCAGCATGAGACTTCCAAGCTGGTGGCTGATATCGGTGGCGGCATCGTCACCACTGTCTTCAATTACCGTGACTGGATGAATCCAGAACAGCGACCTTACATTGAAAAATACTTAGCCGCCAAGAATGGCATCCCTACGGAACACAGGCTTCGCGCGATACGAATGGCCAAGGATATGATCGGTCACGGGATGGATGGTGCCTTCATCCATACCGAAGGTTCCCTGGCTGCACAGAAGATGGCTATGTATGCCGCGGCCGACTGGGAGAAATACAAGGCTATTGCCAAGAGAATCGCGGGCATCCCTGGCTGGGAAAAGCATCCTGCTATGAAGGAACTGCCACCGTACCCGGCCGAATGGGTTATATAAACCACCGTGGACTTATTTATCAGCAGGGCCCGCCGGAGTGCCATCTCGTGCGATGCAGCTCCGAGGAATAAGAAAAGCCATTCCTGACATCTTCGGATAATCAGCTAAAGCTATATTAAAGCAGTAAAAAGTTGGAGCGTCAAAGTCTGTCAGTCAAGGTAGGTTGATCAACAGCCAGTTTGGTTCGGGTCTGCCAGGCGTTTGACATTCGGCATTCGTTCTGGTAAATTAAGAGACTGTTTCGATATGACACAGATATATGCCATAGTGGAGAGCGGCGGTAAGCAGTACCGGGTATCGCCGGGGCAGACCATAGAAGTTGACCACATGCCTGCAGCCGAAGGCGAGACCGTGGAACTGCCACGGGTGCTACTTATTGCCGATGGCGTGAGCACCATCATCGGTACACCTACCGTTGATGGGGCAAAGGTGACTGCGACCTGCCTCGGCGAGAAAAAGGGCAATAAGATAATAGTGTTCAAATACAAGGCAAAGACGCGCTACCGCCGCAAGAAGGGGCACCGTCAGCCCTACACTATGTTGCGTATAGACGACATAGTCAAGCTCGGTGGCACAGCGGAGCCGCCAAAAAGGGCGGCGAAAAGGGCACCGGCCAGAAAGAAGAAAGAGACCAGCGGAGGTGAGGTCTAATGGCACATAAGAAGGGCGGCGGCAGCACACGCTGCGGACGCGACAGCCAGGCTAAACGATTGGGTGTGAAACGCTTTGCCGGACAGCTTGTCCACGCCGGCACCATACTGGTAAGACAGCGGGGGGCGAAGATCTACCCCGGCACCAACGTGGGCATGGGCAAGGACTACACCCTGTTCGCCTTGATCGACGGCATCGTGAAATACGAGCCGGCAGCCAATAACAGGCGCAGGGTCAGCGTCTATCCGGAGACGGCACAATGAAAGCCAAGATACACCCCCAGTACTACGATAACGCCCAGGTGGTCTGCTCCTGCGGCAATACCTTCACCACCGGGTCCACCAAAAAGCTGCTCAAGGTGGAGCTGTGCCATAAGTGCCACCCCTTCTTCACCGGCGAGCAACGCATCGTAGACACCGCCGGTAGGGTGGAGCGCTTCAAGCGGCGCTACAAGATGAAGGAATAGCCCGCAACACGGCAGGGCTATGCGAATACTCACCAGGCCTTACCGACAGCACCCACAGCCTGCTTTTGTGTACCTCCGTGGCAGCACAACTGGATACACTTCTTGTTGCAACCTCTTACGGGTCTTTCTTCCTGAATAAGGAGACTGATGTCAGCTTCAAAGCCAGTATATTATGGCGGGCAGGCAGTGATCGAGGGAGTGATGATGCGGGGGCGAGAGAACCTGGCAGTGGTGGTGCGCCGCCCCGATGGCAGTCTTTCCGTCACTAGCCAACCCATCCCCAACCTTTACAAGGGCAAGCTCAGGGAACTGCCTTTCATCAGAGGCATTATCATCCTTATCGAGACGCTGGTGCTCGGCGTCCAGACGCTCCTCCACTCCGCCCAGGTAGCTGCCTCTGAGGAGGAGCAGACAGTCTCGTCAGCCATGCTCTGGGGCACAGCCGCCCTCGGGATCGGCTTTGGTGTCGCCCTATTCTTCGTGCTTCCCCTGCTGGTCACCCGCTACCTCATCGACCCATACATCACCTCAGCACTGCTGAGCAACATCATCGAGGGGGTGCTGCGCATCGGCATCTTCATCGTCTATTTGAAGACAATAGCACTGATGCCGGAGATAAGGAGGCTGTTTGCTTACCATGGCGCCGAGCACAAGGTGGTCAATGCTTATGAGAACGGCGTGCCCCTTGAGCTTGACAGCGTCAAGAACTACTCCACTTCACACGCCCGTTGTGGCACCAGCTTCCTTCTAGCGGTGCTGGTCATCGCCATCTTGGTCTTTGCCCTGCTCGGCCGCCCCTCACTGTGGCTGAGTATCCTCTCCCGCATCGTCCTCATCCCGGTCATTGCCGCCATCGGTTACGAATTCGTCCGCTTCAGCGCCGCCCACTATCGGAACCCGATAATGCGCGGCCTCATCGTCCCCGGCCTCTGGCTGCAAACACTGACCACCGGAGAGCCCGACGAAGCCCAGCTTGAGACTGCCCTGGTGGCATTGAGGACGGTGGTGGAGGCTGATTCAGGCCAGTCGCCTTAGCCCTCAGTCAAGGTCGCTGGCATCGAAGCCCTGAAAAAAACAGCTCTTGTTGCCGGTATGACATACCGGGCCAGCAGGGCGGGCTCGAATCAGTATGGCATCGC
This sequence comes from Chloroflexota bacterium, assembly GCA_036821185.1. Classification (GTDB taxonomy): domain Bacteria; phylum Chloroflexota; class Dehalococcoidia; order GIF9; family UBA5629; genus CALJTV01. The sequence goes on from DAISKD010000009.1 coordinate 4,432, forward strand.
CATCGCAGTCTTTGGTTATGGAGTGCACCGTCAGTATACTGCCCGATGTGGCCCCCTTATGCCATAGCTCCTGCCGACTGCGACTGTAGAACCATACTTCACCGCTTGCCAGAGTGCGTCGCAGCGCTTCCTTGTTGGCATAAGCCAGCATCAGCACTTCGCCGGTATCGCAGTCCTGGACTATCACCGGCACCAGACCTTTATCATCAAACTTTATCATCGCTCACCACCTTCTGGTAAATCGCCTGCCGCTCAATCCTGCAATGCCAGTGCCTGTTTCAAGTCTATATCACCGGTATAAAGGGCTCTGCCCAATATAGCCCCCTCGACCTTGAGTTCCTTCAGTCGTTTAAGATGCTCCAGCCTGGAGATGCCGCCGGCGGCGATGATGGGTACACCCACACCCTCCACCATCCGCTCTATCGCCTCAAAGTCCGGCTCGGTGAGCGTGCCGTCCCGCTTTATATCGGTGTAGACGAGCCGGCGCACACCAAGGCCAGCCATCTTCCTCCCCAGCTCCAGGGCGGTGATATCGGTGCCCTTTAACCAGCCACGGGTGGCCACATAGCCATCTCTGGCATCGATGCCCACCACCACCGCCTCACCAAATTTCCGGCATAGTCCCGCCACCAGGTCCGGGTTTTCCACAGCCACCGTTCCCAGGATGACGCGCTTCACCCCCAGGCCAAGCAACCACGAGACGGTGGACTCGCTCCTAATGCCACCCCCAACCTCAACCGAAATGCGGACCTGTCTGACTATCGCCTCGATGGTGGGCAGGTTGACCGGCTCGCCCCTGGAGGCACCATCGAGGTCCACCAGGTGCAGCCAGCGGGCACCCTGTGCCTGCCATTCCAGTGCCACCGCCACCGGGTCTTCAGAGAACACCGTCTCCTTTGAGTAGTCGCCCTGGTAAAGGCGGACACATCTTCCGCCCCGAATATCTATTGCTGGTATTATGTCCATCATTCCACCACAAGAACAGCACCCGGGTCAAAAGGAAAAGCTTAGTGCCCTATTTTAACTTTTTATGCGTTTGCGATACAATATTAAGGCTTTAGCCTTATTTTTTATGTTTACATCTTAAACTTGTTACAAAGGAGGCGTTTATGGATTTCGAGCTTACCGAAGCACAAAAGATGTTCCAGGAGGCGATAAGGGAATTCGCCCAAAAAGAGATAGCACCGCTGGTCGACGAGGCTGAAAAGACATCTTCGTTCCCGATGCAGCTTTTCCCCAAGATGGGACAGCTGGGGTACCTGTGCGCCCGCTACCCGGAAAAATATGGTGGCTCAGGCTTAGGGAAAATAGGTGACTGCATCTGCGTGGAGGAGGTTGCCTACCATAGCGTGGGCATAGCCGCCGGCATCATGGTGCAGAGCGGCATAGGTACCGGCGCCATCTATAACCGCGGCACCGAGGAACAGAAGCAGAAGTTTCTCGTCCCCGCGATCAAAGGACAAAAAATCGCTGCCTTCGGTCTCACCGAGCCCAACGCCGGCTCCGACGCCGCCTCTATCCAGACCACCGCGGTGAGGAAAAATGGTAAGTATGTGCTCAACGGCACCAAGATGTTCATCACTAACGGCACCTTCTGCGACTATGTGGTGACGGCAGCGGTCACCGATAAGACCAAAGGCACCCGAGGCATCAGCCTGTTCATCGTGGAAAAGGACTCCCCCGGCTTCAGCCGCTCCAAAATCTATAAGTTCTGCGCGCGCTCTGGCGAAGTGGCTGAGCTGGTCTTTGATGATTGCACCATCCCCGCCGAAAATCTCATCGGCGAGGAGGGTAATGGCTTCCGCTATGTCATGGAGACGCTCACCGGCGGCAGAATATCCCATGCTTCACGCAGCCTGGGGCTTGCCCGCGCCGCCTTCGACGCCGCCCTGAAATACTCCCAAGAAAGGGTGCAATTCGGGCAACCCATCGCCAAATTCCAGTTCAACTCTTTTAAGCTGGCCCAGATGGCGATGGAGATTGAGGCTGCCAGATGGCTCATCTTTTACGCCGCCTGGCTGTATGATATGAACAAGCCGCATGTCAAAGAGGCGGCGATGGCAAAGCTGTTCGCTAGTCAGGTGGCAGAGAGGGTCACCACCGAAGCACTGCAAATACACGGCGGCTATGGCTTGACCGAAGAGTCCGTCGCCCAGCGCTACTTCCGCGATTGCCGCATGGGCACCATCACCGAAGGGACTTCGGAGGTCCAGCTCCTGGTCATCTCTCGCGAGATCGGCATCCGCTAACGCTCGGCAGCGGACAGCCATAGGGCCAGGACGGGCACTAACCTCTGGCTTCAAGAAGCTCTACGGTGGACCGCCGCTGTATCTCCCTGAGGCGCGGGAGGTCGGCCCGTTTCGTGATCACCGTGCGGATAAGGATGATGCCTTGTTTGCTCGGCGCCGTCACTAGATGGGCCTTGCCGGTGGCATTGAGGTACCTTGCTCCTTTGGGTACCAGCACCACCTCGATGGGATTGGACCTCGCCTGCAGGTCGTTGATGATAAAGAAGTTGTCCGTCCTGTTAGAATAGCCCGAAATGGACCAGTACTGTCCTTCGGGAATGGACGCCCTGAGACGCAAGGGGCCGCGGCTGACATCATAGCACAGGATGGAGTAGTGCAAATCGGGGGACGGCCTTACTATCGCCCTGTCCCTGGCCGTCGCCGGACGGGCGAACACCCATTGATTGACCGGGTACAGCTTCATGGTGCGCCGCATCACCCGCACGGGTATCCTGAGGACAAGCACCAAATTGACCACCACCGCTGTGACCAGAAAAATAGCAATCGCACTTCCTATAAGAACGCCCATCTCAGCCCTCTCTGATAATGCGGGGTAGTTCCACCGTCTTCAACGATTGGCGGTCGTAATATACTGGCCCGGGATTATACAGCCTGAGGCTGAGGCACAGCCTCCTTGCCTCACCTGAGGGCAACCAGTTTCCCGGCTTCGGGGTTCGGGAGAGGTAGATGGTAAAACGCCCTTCTTCATCCAGGGCTATCTCGGTAGAGCCCCAAGAATAGCGCCCCTGCTCATTCGGTATCAAAAAATCATCCTCACCATAGGCTGTAATTGACCACCATCTGGCGTCAGGCGCCCTCCCCTCGATCCGATAATCACACTCACCTCGAAGCGGCTGACCGTCCTCATCCGTATAAGCTGAAAAATATATGGTCTCCTCCTTTCTCAACGCCAGCAACGCATGTCTTGCTATCCAGGCGCGAAGATAAGGGTTGGCAGAGACGCTGCCGGCAGCAAGACTGGTGCCCCAGGGGCCATTCTTTACCGTGCTCAGCCGGGTCACCAGATTGAGCAGCGGGCCCACAGATAGATACCCGATGGCAGCCCCTGCTGCCACCGCAATCACAACAGCCACTATCCACCAAACCAGCAACTCCGATACCTCCGGCTTAACTGTCTAAAAACAACCGCTTGGGGTTTTCTACCATCATCGTCCATATCTGCTCGTCGCTCACGCCTTCGGCTCTAAGCCGGGGGATAATGTTTCGACTTATATGTTCGATGGTCCGTGCTGGCTGGAGCCTTGCCGCCGAAGTCGGATTTGCAGCAGTCCTACCCAGCGACAGGTTCACAGTATCGTGAGACAGCATGATCCGCCCGGCATAACCTTCCTTGACCAGCGCGACGATATTCCGCACGTTTATCTCGTCGGAGGCACTGAATGGCGAAACACTGCCCATACGGTCAAAACAGATATAAACGCCCCTCTTAAGTATCGCCCGATGATAGTCCACATCGGTAGAGTTGGTCACATGCCCGATGAGCACCTTGCCAGGGATAGCGCCGCAACTGAGCAGAAAGTCAGCTTGCTCTATGCCGCTGAGCTCATCAGTGTGTGTGATTATGGGTGCGCCGGTGGCTTTTTGTGCCATCACCGCCGCCTTATGCGTTTCCTCCTCGTACTGCGTCATCTGGGCGCTCGATGCCACCTTGATAAGTCCAGCCTTCACCCCGGTATTGCCGATGCCCCGGGTGAGTTCGGCAATGAACAGCTCGGCAATCATCTGTGCTATATCTGCACCATATGCCATCTTCACCTTCCAGTACGCAGACCCCCCTCTGGAGTCAGTGAAAAGCCCGGTGACGCAAACTATGTTTATCCCGGTCATCTGAGAGAGTTCCCTGTAAAGCAGCGGCTCCCGTCCGCCAGTGTCGTTGGGAGTGGCATCAACAACGGTCTGAACGCCAACAGACTTCAGCATCTGGCAGACCTCAAGTCCCACCTTGAGCGCTTCGTCGCGGTCGAACGGGGCCATGGTGGCATCTGCCTGCCAGCCTGGATAAGCGAAATAAAAGTGCTCATGCATCAGCGTACAGCCCAGCCTGTCAGGCGAAATAGGACCTAAGACCGTGTTCACCGCCATGTCGGGGCCTCCAAAATCTGAACTGCTTAATTCTAACACAGAAATCTAGGCACCGTCGCTGCCGGGCAGTGCCTCAGCGACCCTACCGCCTCTGGTCAAACCTGCGCCCCAACAACTGGGACGCTATGGTGATGCGTTGAATTTCTATCGTCCCGCCGGCGATCCCCCACCCCCAGCCATCGCGCATCATCCTCTCTACAGGGTACTCTCTGGAGTACCCATAACCTCCGTGTATCTGCACCGCCATGGCGGTGACCTCCCTTACCATCTGGTTGGCAAAGCACTTTGCCAGGCTGGCTTCCAGAGGGGATGGCAGTCCCACACCTGCGTTCACCACCGCCCGATAGATGAGGAGCCGGGCGGCCTCCACCTTCATCGCCATCTCAGCAAGCATGAACTGGATAGCTTGAAATTCGCATATCTCCTTACCCCACTGCTTCCTCTGCTGCGAATACTCCATAGCCGCCTCCAGCGCACCCTGCGCAATACCGAGACACATGGTAGCATTGCCGCAGCGCTCCAAATCAAAAGCCAGCATCAGCTTTCTGAACTCCCCCTCCTTCACCACCAGGTTCTCCTTAGGTACACGGCAGTTATCGAAGAAAAGGTCGCAGGAAGCCATGCCCCGCAAGCCCATGAACTGCTCCTGTTTGCCGAAAGAGAAGCCGGGCATTCCCTTCTCCACAATCAGACCACCGATGCCCCTAGCCCCCTTCTGCTCGCTCAGCCGCACATATACCACGTAGACATCCGACTCCCCTCCCCCGCTGATAAATCGCTTCTGCCCGTTGACAATATAGTAATCGCCATCAAGCACCGCCCTGGTGGCAAGATCGGTTAGGGCTGAGCCAGCCTCGGGCTCAGTCATGGCAACAGAGATCATAGAGTCGCCCCGGCACACCGGCGGTATATATTTTCGTTTCTGCTCCTCGGTGCCGAATTGCTCTATCACTTTGACCGGTCCCACATTGGACTCAAATACTGGCGAGGCACATAAAGGTGAAATCCGCGCCAGCTCCTCGATCGCCAGGATAGCCTCAAAAGCCGATCGTCCCTGCCCGCCATATTCCACCGGCAGACATAAGCCCAGCAGTCCCATATCAGCCATCATTTTGACATACCCATGCGGCAGCCGCTCGCCCCTCGCCTCCCATCCAGCAATCTTGCTGCGGAACTCCCTCTCGGCAAAATCATGCACCATCTTCTTCAACATCTTCTGCTCTTCGTTAAGCTGAAAGTCCATCTCCCTTAACCTCCACGCTGCTGTTTTTTGCTCGTTGCCAAAATTATAGCGGCTGTCAACAACCCATGTCAGCGGGACCTGTAAGTCGTGGTACTACCGATAGAACCACCAGCACCGCGGCCAATTCTAACACGGCATAGCCAGGCAACAAAACAGCTTGTACTCGTCCAGCAGACCAGTGACACATTAGTCCTCAGTCCTGAGGCCAGAAC
>DAISKD010000009.1:10377-41427 GCA_036821185.1 Chloroflexota bacterium
TTGTACTCGTCCAGCAGACCAGTGACACATTAGTCCTCAGTCCTGAGGCCAGAACGAGACGCTGGCTGTGCAGAAGGCGGGCGGCAACCATTAGTCCTCAGTCCTGAGGCCAGAACAGCAGGCCTCCTTTCTGCTTGCTTTTCCCTCTCCCTTTAAGGGAGAGGGTCAGGGTGAGGGTAAGCTAAACATCGGTGTCACCGGTCTGTTTGGACCAGCTCACGGCTCTAGCCTGGAGCAGTTGTTTTTTTGTGTGGGAATCTGCCGGCGTCTTTACCAGGCGCCCCCTCAGAAACCTAGACCTAGCGTCTAGCGAAACCAACTAAAGAAAGCGTTGTTGTTCCGCCATCGTTATTTTTGAGAACCGGTGGCGGTCCTCCTTATACCCAGTATCTCCCTGGCCTCGTCAGGCGCCGCTGGCTCCCTTCCTAGACAGGCAGCTATTTTAACCGCCCATTCCACCTGCTCCCAGCTGCCTCTCGCCAGCTCCCCATTGGGTAGGCGGATATTGTCTTCCAGGCCCACGCGCATATGTCCTCCCAGCAGACACGACTGGATGATCGCCGGGAACTGGTCCAGCCCTATCCCGCAGGTGGTGAAATTAGAATTCGACGGCAACATCTCCACCAGGGCGGCAAAGATAATGGGCCTGAACTTCTGACCACCGGCAACGCTCCACACGAAGTCGAAGTTGTACGGAGTACTGAAAAAGCCCTGCTTTGAGATTAACAGCCAATTGTCCAGTCCGCCGACATCATATACTTCTATCTCCGGCTTCACGCCCAGCTCTTCCATCTTCCTGCCGAAGTCCTGCAACATGGTGAAGGTGTTGGTGAACACACTGTCAAAAACGATCTGACCCGTCTTTCTCTCCAGATAGCTGAAGTTCATAGTGGCGGTATTCAGCGACGCCGACTCCGGTCTGATGGCGATGATAGGCGCCAACCTGGCTTCGGGGGTAGCACCCACAGAGGATGTTATCTGGACGATCAGTTCAGGTGTCTTTTGCTTGATGGCATCGTAGATCGCCCTTACCGTCTCTACATCGCAGGTGGGCAGTCCACTCTCTGCCTCACGCCCGTGCACATGCACCATGGCGGCGCCGGACTTGTATGCCTTATGCGCCTCCTCGGCAAATTCAGCAGGCGTGTACGGGACCGCGGGGTTCTGGTTCTTGAAAACGCCCGAGCCAGCCAGGGCTGCAGTGATGATGACCTTGTCTGCCATGACTCCTCCTTATTTCAAAAAGTGCACCCTCAACACTTGACAACGCCAGGCTAAACCGCTAATATTGTGTATACAATGTGGTATACCGAATTGTATGCAAAATCACTTGCCGCTGTCAAGTAGTTGCCATGACCATGGGGCAAAGACAAAATAGCAGGCCTACACAGAACCTTGTCGAAATAGCAAGGGAGACCATCAGGCGTAACATCCTGGACGGTATTTTCCGTCCCGACCAGCGACTGGTTGAGGCAGAACTAGCCAGCCAGCTGGGGATCAGCAGGACACCCCTGCGCGAGGCGCTCAGGCAACTGGAAATGAAGGGCTATGTCACCAAACGTGACCGCACCGGGGGATACTATGTAGCCCATCACGCCTCGGAAGATATCAGAAACATCCTTGAGCTGAGGCAAGTACTGGAAACTGCCGCAATCAGGATGGCCTGCGAGAGGGCCACCCAGGAAAACATAGACCGCGCCAGGGAATACCTCCGCAATTGGGACGAGGACTTCGCCAGTCTTAAGACCAGCGGCCTCGACCGGGACAAGTTATACAATGAGGGCTGGAACAAGCTTTTCCGCTGGAACAATCTTTTCCACCAGGAGTTTTATAACGCTGCCGGAAACAGGCTGCTGGTAGCCCATATACAGGACCTGCGACAGCTCGATCGCCTAAAAAATATCAGCCGTCTCTTTAGGTACGATGATCTGCTGGCTTTTCGAAAGCAACATTACATGATACTGGACGCAGTTGAGCACAGGGATAAACGTAGAGCAGAAAGGGCAGTCCTGCTGCATCTTAAAACGCTGTACGAATTTTACCGTATCTTTCTGTAAGAACCGGAGTCTTCGGCGCCGCAAAATACAGATAGTACGGGGAAACCCTGGGGGAGGAGCTGCTGGTATGTTATTTTCGACCGCGTGGTCATGGAGACTAAAAATTAACTGAGTAGGAACAGAATGCGGGCTTACATCATCAGGCGACTGCTATTAGTAATCCCCACTTTGTTGATCGTAACCATCATCGTCTTCTGTGCCGTGAGGTTCATCCCTGGAAACGTCATAGAAATGATGGCAGCGCAAGCCGGGGAAGCGGAGGACCTAGAGGCCACGATGCAGGCCATCAGACATAACCTGGGGCTGGATGTTCCGATTTACATTCAATACTTTCGGTGGCTGGGTGGGGTGTTGCGGGGTGACCTGGGCAGATCGCTGTGGACACAAGAAAGTATCGCCAAAGAGCTTCTTCACAGGTTACCTATATCTGTCGAACTTGGCATCCTCGCCATACTCTTCGGCTTGGTTATCGCACTCCCTGTAGGTATATTTTCCGCAATACGCCAGGATACCGTAGGTGATTATGTTAGTCGCACCGTAGCTATCTTATGCATCAGCGTGCCTTCGTTCTGGCTGGCAACCCTGGTCGTCGTTTATCCCTCAATCTGGTTTGGATGGACACCGACCCTGCCAGTTATTCCATTCTTCCGGGACCCTCTGGGGAGTCTGCAGCAATTCATCATCCCGGCCATCTTGCTGGGCATGGGGATGTCGGGGACAACAATGAGGATGACACGCACCATGATGCTGGAGGTCTTGAGGCAAGACTACATCCGGACCGCCTGGGCAAAGGGACTGAGCGAACGGGTGGTCATCTACAGACACGCGTTGAAGAATGCACTGATTCCGGTGGTTACCATAGTTGGACTCCAATTACCTATTCTGGTCGGCGGAGCGGTGGTCATTGAAACAATATTCGGTCTGCCAGGCATAGGTAGATATTTTGTAGAAGCTTTATTCCAGAGGGACTATCCCATCATCTCTGCGGTGAATTTGGTCGTGGCAACATTTGTCTTGGTCTGTAACCTGGCGGTTGATCTCGGCTACGCCTATCTGGACCCGCGGGTGCGCTATGACTAAATTGAACGCAGCAGAAAGGAGGTGCACAGGATGCCTACCAGCAAAACAAGGGTGTTTAAATAGGGCAAAACGCGGCGCTGACATCGGTAGTGTCCGTGCCGCACAAACGTAATGCTACAGAGAACAAAAGGAGGTTCCACACAATGAAAAGGATCTTAGTCATGAGCCTCGTCATTATAGGGCTCATCGCCAGCCTGGTCAGCGGTTGCGCTAAAGGGGCAAAGGAGATTGAGGTAGCAGAAAAAGAAAAACCTGTATATGGAGGCATCCTTAACGTCGTATCCACGGTCGACACCTACGGGTTTGATGACGCTATGGTGCCCCACGCCAACTGCTATCTGCTTAAGTTTACCAACGACGAACTAGTCCAGGGTGACTGGACCAAAGGCACAGCCGGAGGCTATGGCACTGGACAATGCGACTGGCTTCTCGCCGGTACCAACCGCCTCGAGCATAAAGCCGGGTCCCTAATTGAAAGTTGGGAACTACAGGGGAAAGACACCGTAATACTCCATCTGCGCAAGGGGGTCAAATTCCACAACAAGCCACCGGCAAACGGTCGAGAGGTCACCGTTGATGATATCGTCTTCTCCCTGAAGCGGCATTTAACACAGCCCACTTCCTATTTTAAAATGACATATGCCAAGGTTGCTGAGACCACACAGATAACAGCTCTAGACCCCAGCACCATAGTGATCAAGACCGACCCGCAATACATGATCATCGGTGACTTCTTTACCATACTGAATGATTACGCCTGCATCTTCCCCAAGGAAGCCCTGGAACAGTTCGGCAACATGAACGACTGGAAGAACAGCATCGGCACCGGTCCCTTCATGCTTACCGAGTACTTAAGGGGGAGCCATGCCATCTTCACCCGCAACCCCGATTTCTGGGAGAAGAACCCCCTCGGCCCAGCCAAAGGCGACCAACTTCCGTACATCGACAGTGTAAAGTGGCTGGTCATCCCCGACGAGTCGACCCAGCATGCCGCCTTTCGTACCGGGAACATCGATATTTTGAGCTGTGACTGGGAGGTGGCACAGGAATTTTTGAAAGATACCCGGTTGAAGTATGTGCGCTACCTGGACGAATATGCCCAGGCGGTTATCTTCATGCGCACCGACAAGAAAGATTCTCCCTATGCCGATGTAAGGGTCCGCAGGGCACTTTTCATGGCAATCGATAACAAGAAGATACTCGACCAATACTACGGCGGCGAGGGCGCCCTGCTCAAATGGCCTATCGTCTACGCAAAGGAGTACAGCGGCGCTTATGTGCCTCTGGAGCAACTGCCCCGCTCGGTGCAGGAGCTATTTGAATATCACCCGGACAAGGCAAAGCAGCTCCTGGCTGAGGCCGGTTACCCCAATGGCTTCAAGGCAAAGATCATCGCCTATAACCACCGTGCCTACATGGACCCTCTGCAAATGGTGAAGGATATGTGGTCTAAGATAGGCGTCGAGCTGGAGATAGAGCCCAAAGACTATGCCACTTTCCAGAGCATAGCCATTAGACGTGCCTACGATGATATGCTCTTCGGGTGGTACGGTGGCATCGGCGCCTTCTGGAAGGGAATAAGCTGGACCACCCCGAGCTACGCTAACGGCAGCTATATCAACGATCCGAGATGTGCACAGGCCCGTCAGGACATGCTGGCAGCCTTCCCCGACGAGAAAAAGATCGACCAGATACACCGCGAGTTCATGCCCTATCTGCTCGACCAGGCTTATGTCATCCAGCTACCAGCCGGATATTCTTACCGTTTCTGGTGGCCCTGGGTCAAGAACTACAACGGCGAATCATCCATCGGCCACTATAACTTGGGCAATTTCTCCAAGTACATCTGGATCGACCAGGAGCTGAAAAGCGCTATCCTGGGGAAATAGGCTTTCCTCTCCTCACCATCGTCGCAAGAGGCGAGGCACATGCTGTGCCTCGCCTCTGCTATTACGGCCACAGAACACGTTGACAGTCGTCTGTGTCCGGCTCTTCCCCACCCCCTCGGTTTTTTATTCACCTACCCAGGCTATAAGGGAGTGCTCGAACCGATGCTTGTAGTTTGAGCGGCGATACCTATGTTTTGACAAAGGCCTGAATAAGAAGGACGCCGCTGTTTGTGTGCCCATACTATCTTGTGGTACATTATCAGACTAGCGTGCCTTTAGGAGCTTTTGGTGGCATAGTATATAGGACGTCGTCGGAAGGCCTACCGTCCTCCTTCCCCGACCGCGTGTAGAGCTCCCAAGCATAGTCCAAATTAAAAAATCCTGTCGAGACGCATAAAGATGGCGACAGAAAGATCGTTAGAGAGGGACTGGACACAGGGTAGCATCGTCAGCAACCTTCTTTCCCTGTCCTGGCCGATGCTTGTCAGCAGGGGGCTCGTAGCTTTGCGCCCCATCGTTGACATGATGGTGGCGGGCAGGCTGGGGGCTGCCCCCATTGCCGGGGTGGGCATCGGCACCCTGGCTGTCATGGTGGCAGAATCGCTCACCATGGGGCTCACCGTAGGCTTGAGGGCCATGATAGCCCGCCTTGTCGGGGCTGGGGACAAAGAGGCGGCTAACCATACGGCCCAGCAGGGCTATGTCGTCAGCACCATCCTCGCCGTAGTCCTGGCAATCATAGGCGCCTCGCTTGCCGAGCAGATATTGCTCCTGTTGGGGGTAGAATCTGAAGTCGCCATCCAAGGCGCCCCATATATTCGGATAGCTTTCATAGCGGCGGTATTTATGACCCTCCGCAATACCAACGACGCCATCATGGAGGCATCGGGGGATACCATGACCCCGATGAAGATAATCGGTGTATATACGGCCCTGCACATCGCTCTCTGCCCTTTCCTGGTCTATGGTTGGTGGTTCTTCCCTAGATTGGGGATAAGCGGCGCTGCCTGGGCTGGCACCGTCGCCCAGAGCGTGGCGGCATCTATCGGCTTATATCTCCTGCTTAGCGGACAGTCCCGCCTGAGACTGACCTTCAGAAACTTCAACTTCGATTTTGACACGGTCTGGCGCATAGTGAAGGTCGGCGCCCCTGCCTCCGTGACCAGCATGGAAAGAAGCTTCGCACAAATGATAGTGATGTGGTTTGTTGTCCCGTTCGGCACCATGGCAGTGGCAGCCCACACTCTACACGCCAGAATAGATATGTTTATATACTTACCCATCATGGCCTGGGCAATGGGGGCCGGCATTCTTGCCGGACAAAATCTGGGGGCGGGACAACCGGAGCGGGCACAGAAGACCGCCTGGCTGGGAGTTGCCATTAGCTCGGCACTTATGGTCCTTATTTCGACCATAATCTGGTTTCAGGCTGAAGGCATAGTCCGCATCTTTACCCCGCAGACCGGCGTGATAGATATCGCCGCCACCTTTCTCAGGATAGAGATAGCAGCGCTACTGGCAGCAGGGCTGATCATCGTATTATCACAATGCCTCAACGGCGTTGGCGATACCATGCCGGTCATGCTGGTCAACCTGGTCACTGTATGGGGTATGCAGGTACCACTGGCATACTTTCTGCCCCGGGTCGGCGACCTCGGCGTCTACGGAGTGCGTTGGGCGCTGGTGACCAGGATGTTGTGCCGGGCGGTCTTTTATGTAATATACTTCCAGGTGGGCAGGTGGAAACATAAGAAGATATAGCCCATAAAGTTGTCCGCTTCACCCCTCTCGGCGACGAAAGCAAAACCCAAAATATCCGGACTGACCTCATGGCGGACACTCCGGGCTAAGAAGCCATGTCGGAGCGAAATGGCTTATAATGTTGAAAGTTTGAAGTAAGGCAGATAGAAACATGGCGAGGATAGACATCCCACCAAGCGCCAGAGGCATGGCACACCGGGACTGGACTCAAGGGAGCGTCCTTAAAAACGTCCTTCTCCTTTCCTGGCCGATGGCTGTTACCAATACCATAATGGTGTTAGGTCCCACCATAGATATCGTGTGGGTCGGGAGGCTTGGGGCAGCCGCTGTGGCTGGCGTCGGCATCGGTGGCGTGGCGATGCAGTTCATGATGAGCCTGATGATGGGCTTATTTCAGGGAATGCGTGCCCTTATAGCCCGTGCTGTTGGTTCCAAGGACATGGACACCGCCCAACTTGTAGCCCAGCAGTCCATCGTTCTTTCAGCGATCCTTGCTGCCTTTATGGCAATCGTCGGTCACTTTTTCAGCGAAGATATCATGTTGCTAATCACCCGCGACCCGGAAGTCGTGAGGCTAGGCACAATGTACCTCAACATCGCATTTATCGGCGGTGCCACTATGGTCTTTCGTATGATGCTGGATGCCATTATGCAGGCTTCCGGAGACCCCATGAATCCGATGTGGATCGCCATAATATACCGTATTGTCCACGTGATCCTCTGCCCCTTCCTCATCTTTGGCTGGTGGGTCTTCCCCGAGCTGGGAGTGCGTGGGGCCGCTTACACAGGCGTCATTGCCCAGGGCCTCGGTGTGGTCCTCGGGTTGGGAGTCCTGCTCAGCGCCAGGTCGAGGATAAGTCTCAGTTTCAAAGGCTTCCGCTTTGATGCCGGCATCGTCTGGCGCATTTTCCGCATCGGTTTTCCAGCCTCTATCACCGGTATACAGCAGAGCCTGAACCAGTTCATCCTCCAGATATTCATGGCGCTTTTCGGTGCCACTGCCCTGGCAGCACATGTCATCACCATGAGACTGGAGATGTTCATCTTCATGCCGGCGATGTCTTTTGGCATGGGGGCAGGGGTACTGGTAGGACAAAATCTGGGCGCCAGACAGCCGGAACGGGCTGAAAGAAGCGCCTGGATAGCAGTAGCTTTTGTGGAGGCTTTTGTCATTGCAGTCTCACTTTTGATCTTCATCTGGGTCGGCCCGGTAGTCCACCTCTTCAGCAACGACCCGGCGGTAGATGTCTTAGCCCGGCAATTCATCTACATTGCTATACTGGGTTGGGCTGTCATGGGATTCCTGTTTGTGCTGATAAGCGGAGTGCAGGGCGCCGGTGATACTTTGCCCCCAATGGTGATCAGCATCACCACCACCTGGCTGGTCACCGTACCGCTGGCCTATTTCCTTTCCCACTACACGAACACCGGCGCCGTAGGTGTACGCTGGGCGATAACCGCAAGCATGCTCATCGGCGCGGTGGTAATCATTACCTACTTCCGTACCGGCAAGTGGAAAACACGCCGCATCTAGCCGTACTCACGCTCTATGAGCTGGTTCAAATAGATCGGTGACACCGATGTCTAGCTTACCCTCACCCTGACCCTCTCCCTCAAAAGGAGAGGGCAAAAGAAGGAGGAAGGGAGAAGGTAAAACAAGCAGAGAGGAAGCCTGCTGTTCTGGCCTCAGGCCCTATTGACAAAAGGAAGGCTCATATATAGAATAGCCACTGTCCAGTCCATCAAAGACGACGGTCCTCTAGCCGGCGACCGCTCGTATCTGTATAATTCGATGGCAGCAATGGTTTCTTGTCCAGTCGTTTGCAGGAGTCACCCTTGTTGCTGAAGTTCTCCCTGTTTGCACTGGCGTCTTTCGCCCTAACCTTCGCCATAGCCATGCTGGTGGCGGCGATAATTAAATTAATCAGCATCATCGTGCAGAAGAGAAGCCCAAATGCCGCTCCTTGAGTTCTTCCAAGGGATTTATACCTTCTTCCTGGTGGCCCCAGCAGTCGCCTGTGCCCGGCTCTTCCTCATTGCCCTCGGCTGTCTGTTCACCTACCTCGGCTATAAGAGGGTGTTGGAGCCGATACTTATGGTGCCCCTGGGCATCGGCATGCTCGGGGTAAACGGTGGGCTGATGGTATACGAGGCAGGGCATATCGGCACACTGTTTCTCAATCCGCTGGTGAGTAACTTCGAAGAGCTGATGCAAATCCTGCAAATAGACTTCCTCCAGCCCATCTATACCTTCACTTTCAGCAACGGCCTCATCGCCTGTCTCATCTTTATGGGGATCGGCGCCATGACCGAGATAGACTACCTTCTGGCGAAACCTTTCATGAGCTTCTTCATCGCCGCCTGTGCCGAGCTGGGGACGATACTGACCCTGCCCATAGGCATAGCCCTGGGGCTGGTGCCCAATGAGGCGGCTTCCATCGCCCTCGTCGGCGGTGCTGACGGTCCTATGGTGCTCTTCGGCTCCCTGATGATGGCGAAGGAGCTATTTGTCCCCATAACCGTGGTCGCCTATGTCTACCTTAGCATCTGCTACGGGGGATTCCCGTTCCTGGCGAAGATGGTGCCAAAGAACCTGCGGGGCATTGAGATGAACTGGCGCACCATACCTAAAGTTTCCAAAGGCGCCAAGTTCGCCTTTGCCATCGTGGCTTGTGTCCTTTTGTGCCTGCTGTTCCCGGTGGCAGCACCGCTGTTCGCCTCATTCTTCCTCGGCCTGGCGCTCAAGGAGGCCGGGATAGAAAGATATGTTGAGTTCCTCACCGGTCCGCTGCTGTACGGGGCGACTCTTTTCCTCGGCTTCACGCTGGGAGCCCTGCTCGGGGTGGACGTCATCCTCAACCCCAAGGTGCTTCTACTGTTGCTTCTGGGCATGGTGGCACTGGTACTCTCGGGCATCGGTGGCCTTGTCGGTGGTCTGATATACAGTAAGATCAGCAAGGAGCCGTTCAACCCCCTGATAGGACTTGCCGGCGTGTCCTGCATCCCCACCACCGCCAAGGTAGCCCAGAAATGCGCCGCCGAAGCTAACAAACGGGCGATGATCCTTCCCTTCGCCATGGGCCCATCGGTTGCCGGCGTGGTTACCACCGCCATAATCGCCGGTCTATATATGACTGGCATGCCCCTTCTGCACTAATACTGGCGCTGCTGCAGCAAAGTAGTGCCCTGACTGTAGCAATGGTATATAATTTGGGTTAGACTTTCACCACCCACAACTCGGTGCCAGGAAAAAGACAAGGAGGTTGCAAATGGCAGAATGGCTTGAATACCCGGGCGGTGTCTATAAGAAGAAGGAAGACCTCTACCGCGAGCTTGAGGAGAGGAGACAGAAGATCCTGCAGATGGGAGACCCGCAGGTACTGGAAAGACGGCGTAAGGCAGGGCAGCTCAACGCCAGGGAAAGGCTGGAGCTGCTGTTCGACAACGGGGAATACCTGGAGATAGGCATGCATGTCAAGCACCGGACGACCCATTTCGGCATGGACAAAGCCCAGATACCCGCTGAGGGGGTTATCACCGCCTTCGGCAGGGTAAATGGAAGGTGGGTGGCCGCCTTCTCCGAGGACTTCTCCTCCATGGCCGGCACCTTCGGCGAGTATCACGGGAAAAAGGAGGCCTACGCCATCCAGTTCGCTATGGAAAAGGGCATCCCGTTTATCGGCATGAACGACTCCGGTGGCGCCAGACTTCAGGAGGGTATGGACACGCTGGAAGCCTACGGTTGGCTGTTCCGCACGCAGACCCAGGCTTCGGGCGTGATTCCACAGATAGCACTGCTCCTCGGGCCGTGCCTCGGTGGTCAGGCCTACCACCCGGTGATGCAGGACTTCGTCATCCAGGCAAAAAATGTCGGCTTTATGGGCATCGCTGGTCCCGCCTTCGTCAAGACGCAGATCGGTGAGGATATCACCTTAGAGGAGCTCTCCGGCTGGAGGGCGCATGCCGTAAAATCAGGACAGACCCATGTGGTCGCTGAAGACGAGAAGGACGCCATCGCCAAGGCTAAGGAGCTGCTCGCTTTCCTCCCCTCCAACAACAGGGAAAAGCCACCCCGCATCAAGACCGAAGACCCGCCCAACCGCACCATACCCGAACTGGACGACCTTCTCCCAGACGAGCCGTTTAAGCCGTTCGATATGAAAAAGGTGATAACTGCCATCGCCGATGACGGCCGCTTCTTTGAGATATTGGGCCACTTCGCCAAAAACCTCATCACCGGCTTCGCCCGCTTCAACGGACGACCGGTGGGGATAGTGGCCAATCAGCCGATAGAAGCGGCCGGGGTGCTGGACATGAATGCCGCCGACAAAGGCGCCAGGTTTATAAGGTTCTGCGACCTGTTCAATATACCGCTGGTGACCCTGGTCGATTGCCCCGGCTATATCATCGGCTCCAGGGCTGACTGGGCAGGGATCCTGCGGCATGGGGCAAAACTGCTCTACGCCTGGTCGGATGCCACCGTGCCCCTGATCTCAATCATCGTGAGGAAGTCATACGCCGGTGCCCACTACGGCATGCTGGACAAGAGCATCGGTGCCGATTTCGTCTTCGCCTGGCCCACTGCCCGCATCACCATCGTCGGTGCCGATACCGCCGCCAGCGTCATCTTCGCCCGCGAGATCAGAGAGTCACCAAACCCCGAAGAGACAAGCAGAAAAAGGATCAGAGAGTACAGCGAGATCTACGAGAACCCTTACATCTCCGCCGAGCGCGGCTATACCGACGATATCATCATGCCCCACGATACCAGAAAGTACATCAACCGCGCCCTGGACCTGCTGGAAAACAAATTTGTCACCCCGGGCACATGCCCCTGGAAAGTCTGGCGGAAATACTCCAATATCAACCTCTAACTGTGTTGCCGAACAACGGATTTACAGGAGGACGGACGACTATGGCTCAAGAGACAGTGATGGCACCCCTGGCGGGTAAAGTGGTCAAAGTCCACGTTAAGACCGGGGACGTGGTAAAGGAAGATGACGAGGTCTGCACCATTGAATCGATGAAGATGGAGAACACCTTGTACGCCCCGGTCTCGGGAACGGTAGCGGAGGTCAAGGTGACGGCGGGGCAGTTCGTGCAGGCAGGCGATGTCATCGCCGTCATCGAATACTAATTAGACAGGAGGGAATGGTAATATGGACTTCGGTGGATTTTGCTCCAGCGTGCCGGCAGTGACCTGGTTCACCCTGCTGGCAGTGGTATGGACAATGCCCTGGAAGGGGGTCGCCCTGTGGCGGGCGGCGGGTAACAAACATCTCTGGTGGTTCATCGCCATATTCCTGCTCAACACTCTAGCAATTCTGGAAATCATCTACATCTTCGCTTTCAGCCGCAAGAAGCAAGTCGCTCCTTCATAATCTGGAAAGCCAAGCTTGGTAACGCCTTAATCTTTTTAGCTCGCCCTCACCCTATCCCTCTCCCATAATGGGAGAGGGATCATACATAGGCGAAGTGTTTCGACATTTACTCCGTAACACTCCCCGCCAGAAAAGGGAGCAAAGCAAGAAAAGAATCTTGCTCTTCCGGTCTCAGGACCTAAGACCAATGTGTCACCATTTACTGGACGAGTACACGCCGTAGACAGGGGATTGGATATTTTGCTATACTTAATTGGCTTATGAGACTGAAGCTGTGGTTTCTTGAGACCAGACCCCAGTTCCTGCTCCTCTCAGTGGTGCTGGCATTTCTGGGCACCTGTATCGCCTGGTACGACGGCGCCTTCCATCTGGGGCATGCCGTGCTCGCCTTCTTCGGTCTGCTGCTCTGCCACATCAGCGTCAATGTGCTCAATGACTACCACGACTACCGTAGCGGTATCGACCTCAGGACCCAGCGCACCCCGTTCAGCGGCGGCAGCGGCTTTCTGCCCACCACCATCCTCCAGCCCGAACCCACCCTCTGGTTTGGTCTCACCAGCTTCTTCCTTGCCGTCCCCATCGGCATCTACTTCGTCCTGGTTAAAGGCTGGCTGCTGTTGCCCCTGCTCATAATCGGCGCCATCTGCGTCCTGCTCTACACACCCCTGCTCACCAGGCTGGGCTACCCGGAATGGGCGCCGGGGATGGGACTGGGTACACTGCCGATCCTAGGTACTTACTTCGTCCAGACAGGCGAATACACCCTTCCGGTGCTGTTCGCCTCCATACCCTCCGGAATACTCGTCTGCAACCTGCTGCTGCTCAACGAGTTCCCCGATATCGAGGCCGACAAAAGCGGCGGCAGAAAGACCATGCCCATACTCCTCGGCGGTAAGAAAGCAGCCGTAATATATTCGGTGCTCACCAGCATGGTCTATGTCTGGACGGTCATCGGCGTGGCTACCGGGATTATGCCAGTGTTCACCCTCGTCGCCCTGTTAACCATTCCCTTCGCTGTAAAAGCCATTCAGGGCGCCTTGAATTACCAGGATACTAGTAAACTGATACCCGGACTGGCGAATAACGTGCTCGTTGTCCTCGTCACCCAGCTCCTCCTCGGCATTGGCTACCTGCTGGCAGGGATATTCTCTTAGCCATGTCCTTCGACCTCGTCCTTCTCCACGCCCCCAGCGTCTATGACTTCCGCAAAAAGACCATCCTCTACGGACCGGTGAGCGACCTCATTCCCCCCTCTCCAGTCTTCGAGATGTACCCCATCGGGCTCACCAGCATCGCCGATTATTTAGAGCGCGCTGGCTACCGCGTCCGCATCATCAATCTCGCCGTGCGTATGATGCGGGACAAGGGCTTCGACACTGAAGAATTTATCCGAACGCTGGAGGCGCCCCTCTTTGGCATCGACCTGCACTGGATGGTGCACTGCCACGGCTCAGTGGAGATAGCCAAGCTGGTAAAGAAACACCACCCTGAATCAAAAGTGATTTTCGGTGGCTTTTCCTCCACCTATTTTTACCGCGAACTGCTACAACACCGGGAGATAGACTTCGTCCTCAGAGGAGACTCCACAGAAAAACCGTTCCGCCAGCTTATGGACTGCCTTAAAAACGGCGGCGACCTGAGCAAAATACCAAACCTCGCCTGGAAGGATGAGAAGGGCAACCTGCAGGAAAACCCCCTCACCCATGTACCCGATGACATCAGCGACGTTATGGTCGACCACTACGGATACGTCGTCCGCTCGGTCATTCGAGACCGCGACCTGGTAAGCTACATGCCGGTCAGCGACTGGACGCGCTACCCCATCACCGCGGTGATCACCTGCCGTGGCTGCAATCAGAACTGCATTATTTGCGGCGGCTCTCAGAGCACCTTCCGCAAATGTTACCGGCGCAACAGCGTCGTCTTCCGCTCCCCCAAAGCTGTAGCCCGTGATATCGAGCAGGTGTCCCGCTTCAGCAACGGTCCCATCTTCATCCTGGGCGACCTGCGCGAGCCCGGGGACGGCTACGCCGAGGAGGTCTTCCGCCTCATCCGGCAGCTACGCCCGAAAAACCGCTTCATCCTCGAGCTGTTCTCCCCCACCCCCAGAGAATTCATCAACATGATGAGCCAGGCCTGCCCCGGCTTCTACCTGGAGATCTCACCTGAATCCCACGACCCGGAGATAAGAGGGATAATCGGTAGACCCTATTCCACGGAGGAGTTAGAGAAAACTGTAGCGGACGCATTGGAACTGGGCTGCAGTCGCCTCGATGTCTTCTTCATGATCGGTCTGCCCAGGCAAACGCCGCAATCGGTGATGGCGACCATCGACTACTGCGATAACCTCCTCGCCAGGTTCAAAGGCGACAAACGGCTGTCGTTATTCATTTCACCGCTGGCGCCGTTCCTCGACCCCGGCAGCATCGCTTTCGAATCCCCGGACCGGTTCGGCTATTCGGTCCTCTTCCGTACGCTCGAGGAACACCGTCGTGCCATCGCCTCACCGAGCTGGAAATATTCACTCAACTACGAGACGCAGTGGCTCTCCCGCCAGCAGCTGGTCGATGTCTCCTACGAAGCTATCCGCCGCCTCAACCGCCTCAGGGTGAAGTACCGAACTGTGCCACTAGAGCTGGCTGAGATCGCTGAAAGACGACTCAATGCCGCCGAGGAGATGATACATCGCCTCGATGACCTGCTGGCAAAGGGCGATCACGACGGCATAGAACGCCTGAAGCCGCAGATCGACCAGATAAACTCCTTCCCCGTCCCCGAGAAAATCCAGCTCGAGGTGCCGCCGCCGCTTGTCAGGATTAAACCCTTCCGCGCCCTGTGGTATGCTTTAACCGGGCGGTGACCGACCGATTCCACAACATGGCAAAACAAAGACTGGATACCCTCCTTATCGCCAGGGGACTGGTGGAGAGCCGCAGCCAGGCACAGGCCTTGGTCCTGGCAGGCAAGGTCATCGTCTCGGGCAAGACAGTCACCAAACCGGGCACGCTGGTAGCCCAGGACGCCGTCATCGAACTACAGGAAAGGCCGCCCTACGTCAGCCGCGGCGGCATCAAGCTGGCCCACGCCCTCGATGAGTTCAAAGTCGATGTCTCTTCTATGGTGGCCGCGGACATCGGCGCCTCCACCGGTGGCTTCACCGATTGCCTCCTCCAGCGCGGCGCCAGACGCGTGTATGCCATAGATGTCGGCTATGGACAGCTAGACTACAGACTGAGGACTGACCCCAGGGTAGTGGTCATGGAAAGGACCAATGCCCACCACCCGTTCCTTCTGCCGCAAAAGGTCAATCTGGCGACCGTAGACGTCTCTTTTATCTCGGCGACCAAAATCATCCCCAATGTCCTTGAGCATCTCACCCCGCCCGGCTATCTCATCGTCCTGTTCAAGCCACAGTTCGAGGCGCAGCGCGAGGAAGTGGGCAAGGGCGGCATCATCAAAGACCCGCAGGTGCACGCCAGAATGCTCGGCAGATTCATCCGATGGGCGGTGGAACACGAACTCAGGCTCCTCGGGCTCACCCCCTCACCGATACCTGGCACCGAGGGCAACAGGGAGTTTTTCCTGCTGCTGCGACCGCAAGCCCTTGTCGCCACTCCTGCCAGGAAGGCTGGCGATCAGAAGGCTGAGGTAAACACATGAGACAGGAGATCACACTTAAAGTCGATGGCCTCTCCCTCCCCGGTGAAATCTACTTCCCCGAAGTTGCCGCACCGCCCTACCCTGCGCTCCTCCTCTGTCATGGCATCCCCTCAGGTGCCCCCCGAGACCCCACCGATAGTGGCTATCCCGGGCTTGCCCGCAGATTTGCTGCCGCCGGCTTCCTCACCCTTATCTTCAACTTCCGCGGCTGTGGCGAGGCAGAGGGAAATATAGACATGCTCGGCTGGACACGCGACCTCAAAACAGCGCTGGACTATGTGTCTAACCTCAAAGAGGCCGACGGCCATCGCCTCTACCTGCTCGGCTCCAGCGCCGGCGCCGCAATCAGCGTCTATGTTGCCGCCACCGACCCCAGGGTAACCGGCGTCATCGCCTTTGCCTGCCCCGCCGAGTTCGGCTTCCTCACCGACGGAGAGCGAGCAAAGGCGCTGGTGGAACGCTTCCGCACCATCGGGCTGATAAAAGATGCCGACTTCCCCCCTTCCCCCAATGACTGGCTTGACGGCTTCAGACGGGTCTCACCCATACGCTGCGTGGACAAAATCTCACCCCGCCCACTGCTGCTCATCCACGGCGAAAAGGACGACCTCGTACCTGTAGAACACGCCCGTCGTCTCTATGAAAAAGCCGGACCGCCCAAGGAGCTTCTGCTCATTCCTGATGCCGGTCACCAGCTCCGCTTCGAGGAAAAAGCCATCGCCGCTGCCCTTGACTGGCTGCTCAGACACCGCACCGCCTAGGAAATAGACCAGAGGGGTAAAGGTAGCAGATGAACCTATTGACAACTCCCCAGTTTGGACATACTATTATGGGCAATAGGCCTTTCTTTTCCTAAACAGCTGAAAACAAGGGGGTATGAGATGTACTGTCGGAGCTGCGGAAGAGAGCTATCAGACCAGGCGATATTCTGCCCGGGCTGTGGTGCTGCCCCCATCGCCGGTAATAAATTCTGCCAGAACTGCGGTCAACCCACCGACCCCGCTGCAGAGGTCTGTATCAAATGCGGGGTGAAGCTCGCTACTGGAGGTGAAAAATCAAAGCTGGCAGCTGGACTGTTGGGCATACTCATCGGCGGCTTGGGAGTCCACCGCTTCTATCTCGGCTACACCGGCATCGGCATCGCCCAGATATTCGTCACCTTGCTCACCTTCGGTATCGGCGGCCTGTGGGGCTTCATCGAGGGCATCCTCATCCTCACCGGCACCGGCATCACGAAGGACGCCAAAGGCAGACCCCTCAGGTAACTCTAGGGCACGCCAGAGCGTCTCCTCAGTAGTTCTTTATCCGCGCTACCGTCCCGGCGCATCGGTCACCCTGTACGAAATCGCAGTCCGTGGAAAAACTGGAGAAAGCGCAAAGTCGACAACGAAAATGATGCGGCCTCAGCACCTCATTAACAGTATTTCGTTGCCGCATAACGCTGTCATGTCCACCTTCAAAACCCAGCGAGCCTGGTTCAGATATTTCGGTCTCGAATTGGCGGCGAGCGTCCATCTATCGTTCCTCCTCTGATTAAAGTCCTTTTACTTTTCCATATCCAGCAAGGAAACGCGATATACGAAGGAGTCTATATGAATTATAATTCGTATATCGTAATTCATGGATTAATATGTTATATTACTATGCCAGCCTTGTCAAGAGGTCACAGGGCTAGTAAAATATTGCTTGCTTATGTGAAGAAACGGGAATGGGCCTTTCTTACCAACCATGGGCTCGTCCTTGCTTACCTGGCGAAGCACCCGCGGGCAACTGCGCGGGAGGTTGCCCAAAAGGTGGGGGTCACCGAACGGACCGTCCAGAAAGTGATCACCGACCTGGAAGCAGGTGGCTATGTTGTCCGTCACCGCGAGGGCAGGGGTAATCGGTATACTGTCCACCCCGAGCTACCGATGCGGCACCGCATGGAGCGGGAGTACGCCGTAGGCAGCTTGCTTCTGGCGCTGGGGTGCAACCTGGAAAAGCTGGCACAGCAGCTTAAAGCTGCCAGCACAGCGCAGTAGCAGCCTCGATAGCCCAGCTATACTAAGACCAGCCTTGTAGGTGCGCAGGCGTGCTCCGTGGGGGTACACGCCGGCACCGCAAGGCGGACTATTTACAAACAGTTCCCCTCTAGAGTATACTGACCTCACCTGTGCTGCTTTTCAAGCTGCCAGGCACAAATCAGAGTAAAGAGGTGTGAATTATGGTCAAAATAGTCACTGACAGCGGCTCCGATATACCCCTGGAGGAGGCAAACAGGCTGGGGATCACCGTGGTACCTGTCTACGTGCGCTTTGGCAACGAGACCTACCGCGATGGCGTAGATATAAACTGCGATGAACTCTACCACAAGCTGGCAAACGACCCAGTGCATCCTTCCACCGCAGCACCTTCGCCCGGCGATTTCGCCGCAGCATATGAACAGGTAGCCCGCGAGACCAGCGAAATCGTTTCCATACACATCACCAGCAAGCACAGTGCCGTCTATGATGCGGCGCTGATGGGCAAAGAGATCGCCCAGGACAAGAACAAAAGGCTCAAGATGGAGGTGGTTGATTCCAAAGGGGTTACCATGTGGCAAGGGCTCGTCGCCATGGCAGCGGCCAAAGCTGCTGAGGCTGGAGCCAGCCTGCAGCAGGTGCTGGCTGAAGCCCAGCAAACGATCAAACAACTGCACGTCCTCGCCCTCCTCGACACCCTGAAATATGCCATCAAGGGTGGACGCCTGGGTAAGGGCTTCCTTGCCGTCGAATCTGTGCTCCAAGTAAAGCCTCTGCTCACCCTGCGCGATGGGCAGCTCCACCCTGCCGGCATAGTCCGCACCCGCAGTAAGGGTATCGAACGTCTGCGCGAGTTCCTGAGGTCGATCATGCAGGCGCAGGATATAGCTATAGTCCACAGCACCACCGCCGATGAAGCCCATTCTCTGGCCGACTACGCACGCTCACTGTTCCCCAGCATCATACCCAAGGTAATCAGGCTGGGACCGGCCCTTGGTGTCCATGGGGGGCCCGGCGCACTAGTTGCCGTGGTGCGGGAAGGAAAGTAGCTACTATCAACAGTCGCTGGCGTAACTTCCGCGCATCCCTCCCTGCACAGCAAGACATGCCATCGCTAAGCGGTCAATATCGGGCTATCGCGTCCGCTCGAGAAAGACCAGCTACGACCTGCCCACTTCGATTATCTGGCTCCCCGCGGCCTTGAACAGTCTATCGAATATCGCCAGCCCGATGCCCCTCTTCGGTGGCGCCAGCGCCAGGATGCAGTCCACCCCCTCCCGGTCGAACGCCCGCAGCGTTTCGAACAATTTGCTTGCCACCACCCCCAGTTCATCGTAAGAGCCCGGGCTTATGACCAGGACATCGCTGCCGAAATGGCTGGCTTCCTCCTCCGGCACCATCACCCCGACCCGGCTGTCCTTCTTCAACCGTTCGACTTGTGCCTTCATAGCCGCAGTCACCTCTGCCCGACGTTCGCCGTCAAACAGCAGCACCCTTGCCCTAGGGGCATAGTGTTGTTTCATCTGCCCCGGCGACCTTACTGCTCCATCATTTTCCTGTGCCAGCAGTACCTTACCCAAGACCCTCTCCAGCACCTCCCGATCAATCCCACCCGGCCTTAATATCACCGGTGGAGAGCAGGTGACATCCAGCACCGTGGACTCCACTCCTATCTGCGTCGTCCCACCGTCCAGAATAAGCGGTATCTTATCGCCCAGGTCTTCCATTACATGCTCAGCACATGTAGGGCTGGGACGACCGAAGCGGTTCGCCGATGGGGCAGCGATGGGGACACCCGCCTCCCTGATCAGCTCCAGCGCCACCTCACTCCGGGGCATGCGCACCGCCACGGTGGGCAGACCCGCAGTAACAATGTCCGGTATCGTCTCATTCTTGAACATGACCAGCGTAAGGGGTCCGGGCCAGAAAGCCTCCATGAGACGCTCTGCACCCTCCGGGACGGCGCCTACCACCCCAGGAAGCATTTCCATGCTGGCAATGTGGACGATGAGCGGGTCAAAGCTGGGCCTCTCCTTCAGAGCAAACACTTTGGCTACCGCCACGCTGTTGGTGGCATCGGCGCCCAGCCCGTAAACGGTCTCGGTGGGGAAGGCGACCACCTCGCCGCTGCGGACAAGGCGGGCAGCTCGGCGTATGTTCTCTATATCACTTGCGCTGAGAATACGGGCCCGCATCTGCAATCCGTCCTGTTATGCTCCCAATAGCTCTGGGCTAGCCTGGGGACGACATCTGATTGTATTACCCATAGCAAGTGGCGGTCAAGGCAGTCGAGCTAAATACCCAGCTCCGCAGCCAGCTTATTAGCCTGCTCTAGGTCCGCCAGGCTGTTGATATTAAAAAAGGACAGGAGCTGCGGGTCCAGCCTCAAACATTCCGTCCTATCCACATACCTCACCCGCACCCCCTTTAAGAAGGCATTCACTTTCGGATTTCCACTCTCTAGCTGTGTTTTGATGCCCTCCGCGCAGTCTTTGGTGTACACTGCGTGCAGCGGCTCTAAAGTCCCGGGGCTGAGGCTGGGCACGACCGCATCGAAGCCCTGACAAAGCTCGACAAGATAGCGCAGCAGTGTGACATTCAGGAACGGCATATCGCAGGCAACTACGATATTGCGCTGGCACGGGGAAGCCATCAGTCCTGTATATATACCGCTGAGTGGTCCCATATCAGGGTAAATGTCTACCAGCACCCCATCATGGTCAAAGTCTGAAAGAAGGTCAAACTGCTCCCTGGAGGTCACCACCAGAATATGGCCGCCTACCAGTCTCAGCCGCTCAACGACGCGTTCCAGCAGTCGTTTGTCACCAACGACCTCCAGCGCCTTTCTTCTTCCCAGCCGTAGCCCCTTGCCGCCGGCAAGGACTATCGATGCTACTTCCATACTCCGGACCTACCGGTGCCTGAGACGGACGACGCCTTACATGTTGACCGTGCCAATTATACCACTCACGAAATCAGATAACCTGCACCTACGGCTAACACCAGGTGCCACAACCTTGGCTGACGGCGCTACCGCCCAAGACTATTGTGAAAACTGGCGACCGGCACGGTACTTGGGAGCAGGGCCGCGCCAAAGACATCAAAATTATCGCGGGTAGCCGTGACCTGGAATGCCCCACCACCTTGACAGTTTTGTCACCCGGTAGTAAATTGAGTGCTAGTCGTTTGCCATTAGGCTGGAATCACGGGCTGGACAAAAGCCTTTCTTAAAGGACTGCTTGGTCCAGGCGGGAGGACTGGAAAATCCAATGAAAGGAGAGGAAAATGGCAGCTAAGACATACCCTGAGTACACTACTCGCTACCCATTACTTCTAACGGACTTCATGCAGAGACCGCTAAGCCTTTACCCCGATGACATTGGTATCGTCTACCGCAACGACGCCGGAGAGTATTTCCGCTTCACCTGGCGCCAGTGGTACCAGCGTACCTGCCAGCTTGCCCGTGCCCTGAAGCAACTTGGTGTAAAGCCCGGCAGACCGGGAGAGCCCGGTGACCGCCTTGGTGCTATGGCGCTAAACCACCACCGTCACCTGGAATTGATCTATGCCGGTACCTGTCTGGGGGCAGTCTCCCACCCCATAAACATCATGCTCTCCCGCGAGCACATGATACACACCATAAACCACGCTGGCGATACCATTCTCTTCGTTGATGAAGCAGTGCTGCCCCTTCTGGAGCTGATATACGACAGGATCAAGGACACCGTCAAAGCCTTTGTCTATATTTCAGATCGTCCCGGAAAACCCCAGACCCGTGTTGCCCCGTTGTATGAGTATGAGGAATTGCTGAAAGGGCAACCACAGGAGTTCGACTGGCCATTTCTCAGCGAGGACACCTACGCCGTACTGTACTACACCACCGGCACCACCGGGCTACCTAAGGGGGTGATGTTCACCCATCGCCAGCTTTACCTCCAGACCGTCAACATCCTAGCCTCGATGATGATGAGGTTCCACGCCTATGCCCTGGATTTTATCGAATGGCTGTTCAATGCAAAAACAGAAGCGCTCGCGAAGCTAATTGCCGCCGGCAAAGGTCCGCAGGCACTGCTTGAGGAGTTAAAAAAGGACTTCCCCGTTTACGATGTACCGATGGTAAATATACCACTTTTCCACATCCATGCCTGGGGATCACCGTGGCAGAACGTCCTCACCGCCAACAAAATCGTCTTCCCGGGAAGATTCAGCCCACGGACTTTTTGTGAGATCGTCCAGACCGAAAGGGTGACCTCCACAGGACTGGTGCCGACCATGCTGGCAATGCTACTTGAATTTGAAGACCTGAACAAATACGACCTGAGCAGCCTCCGCAACATAGGTGTCGGCGGTGCTGCCCTGCCACTGGGTCTTAAAGCCAAGGCGGAGAAACAGTTCCCCACCTTCCGGGTTAGTTCCGGCTATGGGATGACGGAAACAGCGGCCAGTTCCATTTCAGCTACTTTGAAACGCCATATGATCACCTGGCCCAAAGAGAAACAGGACCAGATTCGGGTAAAGACCGGCCTACCGGTCTTTGGAATCCAGGCAAAGGTGACCGGCGAGGGCGGCAACCCTGTACCACATGACAATGCCACCCTGGGAGAAATAGTGCTACGGGGTCACTGGATCATGGAGCAGTATTACAACGATCCAGAGAAAACTGCTGCTGCCTGGCGAGACGGCTGGTTCCACACTGGTGATATGGCCAAAGTAGATGAGGAAGGGTACATCGTCATTGCCGATAGAATAACCGATGTTATAAGAAGTGGCGCTGAGATGGTGCCCACGGTCCTCCTGGAAAACCTAACGGCGACCTGCGACCAGGTCCTTGAGGCTGCCTTTGTAGGAGTACCCGATGAGAAATGGGGGGAGCGTCCTATGGCACTGGTGAAACTGGCGCCCGGCGCTTCGGTCACCGAGGAAGATATCTACCATTTCCTCGAAGTCGAGGGGCTGGAAAAGGGCAAAATAACTAAATGGATGCTGCCAGATTTCATCGCCTTCTGCAACGATATACCCAAGACCAGTGTGGGTAAGTACGATAAGATAACTATCCGCAAGAGGCTGGATGAGTTCCTCTCCAAGGCGAAGCAGATGCGCCCACCCAGATAGGCGACCCCCAAGTTAAGCAGAGCCTTCCGACGGGATGTCCGATGACACCCGTCTACCTCTGAGAAAGGCTCCCGTCGTTGTTGTCAGACTCATAAGCAACAACGGCGCTCAGCCCGAACTGCACCACCTTTGGTCATGCCGGTCTACAATGGTAAAATGTGGTGCACGGTCTGCGTGCGGTAAGCGTCTATGAGGATGACCAGGCGCCGGTCACCTTTGCTGATAGCTCTATTAGCCCTGCTGGTGGCGGTGACTGCTACAAGCGGTTGCTGGTGCGGTCAGAGGACCCTTGA
Source organism: Chloroflexota bacterium (assembly GCA_036821185.1). Classification (GTDB taxonomy): domain Bacteria; phylum Chloroflexota; class Dehalococcoidia; order GIF9; family UBA5629; genus CALJTV01. The sequence continues at coordinate 33,611 of DAISKD010000009.1, forward strand.
CCAGCCGCAAACGCCACAGATAAGCCAACAAGATATATATACCACCACAACCCTCGAAAAGGGCCTCGAGCAGCAGGTCTACCCCCACAATTACTGGTCCCACACCGAACTGCCGCAGATGACTATGTCCCAGAGACTTCAGGTCGCCTTTGCTGCCCGGACCGAGGGAGAAGAGTACGTTAGGGCGCAGAACGCTAAAGCCCGGGAGCTATCGGATAGGCTGGAAAGCTATATCCGCCGCTGGCTTAAAGGCGAAGTCCCGGCTAGACTGCCCAAAGGGCTGTTGCCCGAATATATCGACAACCCCAAGACCAAGGACTGGACGCTGATGAGGCCCGAAGAGGTATCGCCGGAAAAGCAGTGGCTGGTCATCCCCTGTCACGAGGTTGACCCTGAGTTCAAAAAGCTGTACATGCTGGGGACGGACCCGCACGTGACATACGGTAAGCTGATCTTCGTAGCCCCCATCGACTCCAAACTGTTAATCGAAGGCGACTTCCCCCACGCCCGTTATATGAGCTTTGAAATCCTGCCACCATTCGACCCGAAGCACCCCGCAAGTGGCAGCATGGGCGAGACGCCCGAAGTGCCCCTGGTCGATGTGGATATCGAGCCCGACCCCGGCAGCACAAACCCGTTCAGGGTCGGCGCCGACCGCACCGCCCGGGATAGACACTACCATGTTACCTTCGACTTAAAGCTGGGCAATGCTGTGCTGCTGAATCCGGAAGCCATGAAGAGTCCTGTTTACCGCGCACCAGGTAACAGCCGTGTGGGGGCACCGTTTGGCTTCGCCGGCCCTTGGGGTAACAACGTGCTGACCCCCTCCGTCCTCTGGTACCGAGTGTACGCGCCGGACAAGGACACCGATATCTACGGCGGCGTCGGTCTACCCAAAGCTGTCCTGCAGTTGAAAACGGGGGAAAAATTCTGGCTGCAGCCCGATTTCTCACTGGCTTTAGAACGCGAAACTACGCTGGTACCAGCCGGCTACGAAGCCCCTAGAGAACCTTACGGCTTTATAGGTGCGCAGCATGGATGGTTCAAAATATTTGGCCTCACCTTGATCCGGGCGGAGAACAATGGCTACATCGCCTCCGAGACCGGAAAATCCCGGGCAGAGCAGGCCAAGGACGATATACGTAAAATGTTCCTGCTGCTGTTCAACCGGGGGGAGGACGCCGAGCCCCCGGGCAACTATGAAGGTTGCGCCACCGCCTGCAAGAATAATAATTTTTTGACCAGAATATTTCAGCTCGGTCCGGGCAAAGTGTACGTCATTACGGGCAAGATGCCCAGATTCCCCAGGACGAGAAACGGCGAGCCCGTGATGACCGGCGGTGAAGTGCGCTACTGGTCTATCTCTCAATACGGTAAAGGCGAGGGCGACAGGTACGAGACCGCAGTGAACTACGGCTCTTTGATGGACGATGAAATAGTCCTTAATGAGGACAATGAGTATATCATCGTCTATTCCACACCGGAAGACAGGCCTAAAAATGCCCGGCCGGAGAACGGCGTCACCTGGGCAAACTGGGGACCGCGGTCGCGCCAGACTATCACCATCCGGTGGATGAGCGTGATGCCCGAATGGCACCTGCCAGAATACGCCCCGGATGAGTATAACCTCCCCTGGGAAAAGGCCGCTTGGTCTGCCACCCAGTACGATAAGTCTTTGATAGGACAGAACAGGGCTGGTATAATGGGCCCCTATCACCCCGTTATCCATTATTTAAGCAAGGAGGAATTTGAGGCACTCGGTGATAAAAAGCTTTCGCCACAGGATATCCCTTTATGGAAATAACCGCATAACCATGCTATGGCTTTTGGCGACCGCAGTGCTGGTGCTTTCCTTACTGGGCTGCTCAAGCCCGGCATCCAAGCCGGCTACAACCCCACCGTCCAAGCCCGCCACCGCTCCACCATCCGGCGAAGTAAAAATAACCCCGGTCGATCGCCCTGCGCTACCGCAGCGCGGCTTCTTTATGGGCACATTGCCCACACCATCCCAGAAGGAGTCTTTCGCCGATGCCCATAAAAAGGCAGCCACCTTTTGCGAATTTGTCCCAGTCTGGGGACGACCAACCCCATTTTATGCTCTGGCAAAAGAACTCTCAGGAAGCTGGGGGGAGACCTTCGTCCAGCAGTACATCCGCGGGAATGGGATGTTCCCCATCATCAATCTGTCGTTTATCGGCAACAACATGTCTTTGGTAGCACCTCCAGATATGCAGGGGGCGACGCTCAGTAAGCCCGAATGGCGCTTGACATACAAGCAAGCCGCCCTCGATGTGGTCAGGGCCGTTAAGCCGAAATACCTGTCGCTCGGCAATGAGGTCAATCGGTGGTATGAGGTCTACGGCGCTAAAGAAGGTGACCCTAACGGGTTTCAGCACTATGTCAGCCTGTACAATGAGACATACGACGCAGTTAAGAAACTGTCCCCGCAGACTGCGGTGTTCTGCATCTTCGCCCGTGAACTTGTCTCCAGGAACCAGGAGTCCGACCTCGCCGTCCTCAGGATGTTCGATGCCGGCAAAATGGATATCCTGATGTTTACCAGTTACCCCTTCGCCGTGAAGGGAATGGGGAGACCCCAGTCCATCCCTGATGCTTACTATGCTGGAGCCTTGCAGCATATGCCTGGTAAGCCCTTCGGGTTTACCGAAGTGGCATGGGCAGCGCTGGACGCCTTCGGAGGCGAACAGGGCCAGGCTGATTTCATCACTGAGGTGAGCCAGCGCCTGACCACCGCGCAGGGCATCAACCTGCAATATCTGGGCTGGCCATGGCTCTCTGCCCTCGACGAAAACGACGCCGTCGCCCTAGTCAAGAGGGACGGTACCCCCAGGCGGGCCTACGGGGTCTGGCTAAGCCTGTTTTCACAGGCCAGGTAGTAGCGTAGCCACTCAGCAACCTTTTTTAGGCAGGCGTGGCGCACTATTTACCCTCGTACTGCGGCAGTCGCCTCTCCACGAACGCCCCGGCGCCCCCGGCAAAGTCCTCGCTCATTCTGAGTCGATCATCCGGCACCCACTCCGGCCTTAGCCCCCCTCCAGCGAGATCGCACTTTGAAGCGCAGGGGGTTTAACCCAGCTTCTTCAGTTCCCTGCGGAGTATCTTGCCCACATCGCTCTTGGGCAACACATCCATGAACTGTACCGTCTTGGGCCTCTTGTAGGTGGGTAAATGCTGCTTACAGAAGTCTATCAGCTCCTGCTCGGTTACCGAGTTCGGCGCCTTGAGGACGACGAAAGCCTTCACTTCCTCCCCGTAGACCGGGTCGGGGACGCCCACCACCGCAGCTTCCAGAACCTGAGGATGCCTATAGAGCACATCCTCCACCTCTTTAGGATAAATGTTCTCTCCGCCCCTGATGATAAGGTCCTTCTTTCTATCCGTTATGAACAGGTAACCGTCATCGTCCATATACCCGATATCGCCGGTAAACAACCAGCCGTTCTTCAACGCCTGCGCCGTTTCCTCGGGCTTATTCCAGTACCCCTTCATAACGGTTGGCCCTTTGATCACTATCTCACCGATCTGCCCTGCGGGCAGCTCTTTCCCCTCCTCATCGAAGATCTTGATGGTGTTACACTTCTGATAGCATTTGCCCACCGAGCCATACTTTGGTAGTCGCCTTCCAGCCACATTTCCACAGTTTACAGCGGTTGCCTCACTCAGCCCATACCCCTCCCAGATATCTATACCGTACTTTTCCTTCCACTTCCTGGCTACTTCCAGGGGCATGGGGGCGGCCCCGCAAATGCAAGTCTCAAGCGAGCTCAGGTCATATTTGTCAGCATTGGGATGGTTAAGCAGTTGTATGTACATGGTGGGGATACCACGGAAATCCGTGACTTTGAACCTCTGTATGGCTTTCATCGCCTCCTCGGGCTCCCAGCGCCTCAGCACTATCAATTTGCCGCCGGTAAGAAACTCCAGATTGACGGCAAAAATGCCGTAACCGTGGAATAGGGGCAGCGTTATCAACGAGACGCGGTTGCGGTTGACCCCGAAGACCTCTATTTCCCTTTCCACTTTCCTGCCCTGCCTGTGGTCCCATTCCGAGACTTTAGTTTTTACCAAGACGCCCCTGGTATCCAGCAACACCTGCTCGTAGTAACCCGAAACTAGCGTATAGAAATTGTAATGCGTTAGCATCACGCCTTTAGGTTTACCCGTGGTACCCGCGGTATAAAGGATGACGGCAATATCATCGTTGTCCGTCTCAACAATGCCGACAGAGTCCGAAGACTCGCTGAGTAGTCTGGCATAGGACAGCATGCCCCGTGGTGCCTCGTCCTCGAGCATAATTATGTTCCTTAACTCAGGGGCCTCCTTCCTCGCCTCGCTAATCCGGTCGATAAACTCCATGGTGCTGACCAGTGCGACCATAGCGGTATCCTGATAAATGTAGGCGAGGTCCGGTGCCCGCAATGATGGATTCACCGGGACAACTGTTGCGCCGGTCTTAAACGTGGCAAAAAAGGACTCAATCAATTGATTGCAGTTCGGCAGTTGAACGCCCACTCTATCGCCTTTTCCCACGCCCAGGTCCCGCAGGGCATTAGCTAATTTGTTTATCCTGGAGTTGAGTTCAACATTTGTGTACCATTTCTCATTGAACCAGAGAAAGTCGTAGGCACCGAACCGCCCTATGTTGTCTTCGATAAATCTCGCTATGTTCACTGTGTCACCTCCTGATGTACCAAGCGTCTCTTCATTTTACCATTGTCTGAGGCAACCACAGAGCTATTTGTGGAAATATGATGATCAGGGCCAGACCGAGCATCTGTAATAGGACGAACGGGAAGATAGAGCGATAAATATCACCCATGGTGGTCCCCGGAGGCGCAACCGCACGCATGTAAAACAGGTTGAACCCAAATGGGGGTGTGAGATAGGCCATCTCCATGTTGACTACGAAGAGGATGGCAAACCACAGGGTGCCAAATCCCAGCGCCTTGATCACCGGAATAAAAACCGGGGTGGTGATCATTATGATGCCCACGGGATCAAGAAAACATCCCAGAATTAAGAAAATAAGCTGTATTGTGACCAGCACCGCATAGCGCCCACCAGGTATTTCCAGCAACAAATTTTTCAGCAAATCAGAGATGCCTGTGGCGGTATAAAGCGAGGTAAAGCAATAAGCCCCGGCAAGGATCCAGATTATCATACCGGTCAAGCCGGCGGTGCGATAACACGCTTCTTTGATCAGCGACCAATTAAGCCGCCGGTAGACCGCAGCTGAAAGGACGCCCCCCAGGACACCCATGGCAGCTGCTTCCGAAGGGGTGCACACGCCGAAGTAAATCGAGCCCAGCACCATCAAGACTATCACGATCGGCAATGCCACCGACCTCAGCGAAATCAGCTTTTCCTTCCAGCCTACCCTTTCCTCTGGCGATAGAGGAGGTCCCAGATTTTTCTGCACCCAGCACCTTACGCCTATGTAGGCTATAAATAAGGCTGACAGCAACAGACCGGGAAACACCCCTCCCATGAACATGGCACCTATGGACTCACCGGTGTATACGCCATACAGTATCATTATCACGCTGGGGGGTATTAGAATGCCCAATGCTCCGCCAGCGGCGATGCAGCCAATAGCAATTTGTTTATCATATTTCCGTTTGAGCATTTCCGGCAGTGCAATGACCCCCATGCTGCTAGTAGCAGCACCGCTGATCCCGGACATCGCGGCAAAAACTGTGCATATACCCACTGTGCCCATCGCCAGTCCGCCCCTTAGCCCTCCCATCCACCGATGCATCATGGTGTACAAGTCATCGGCTACACCGGCCCTTTCCAGAAGCATCGCCATAAATATAAACAGAGGCACCGCCAGAAGAGTGAATTTCCCCATGGCGGCATACAGCTGTGAAGCCGCTACCATCAAGCCATCTGGTCCCCACAGCAACAGGATACCTATGACGCCCACACCACCAAGAGTAAAGGCTAAGGGCAAGCCAAGCACCAGGAATAAGATCAAGCTTCCAAAGAGGATGAGCGTGGCCAGTTCGGGACTCATTTAAAGCTCCTTGCCCGTTACTGCAAATACGGCATTCCGGATGTACGTCGCCAGCCCCTGGAGGAAAAGAAGAAAGGCCCCAACCGGGATGCACAGCTTGACCGGGTAGACGGGAAGACCGAATGTCGTTGGTTCGCGTTCTCTTACCAAAAAAGAGGACCAGCCACTTTGCCAGCCCTTCCATATCAGCGTGCCCACCCAAAGGAAAAACAACAACCAGGTAAATAGATTGACGGCGGCCCTTATCCTTGGCGGGAAACGGTTATATATGATGTCCACATTGACATGCTGACCGATGCGAAGCACATAAGCACCGATGAGCACTATATAAACCCCATACAAAGCGACGGACACTTCTTGTGCCCAGATAGTGGGCGAATTGAAAACATAGCGCGCTATCACCTCGTAGAGTATAACCAGGGTGAACGCGATGACCAGAAAGCTGACAATTTTCCCCGACCATTCGCTGATACTATCGATCAGTCCTAAAGCCTTCTTCATTCCAAACCTCGAAGTCGTGATCTCAGAAAAAGGCGGGGCTTGAAACCCCGCCTTTCTCCTCCATAACCGCAGAATTACTGGATGTAACCCAGTTTTCTTAGAAAATCTTTCATCACCCCCACCCAGTGGGCATTCTCGGGACTCATAGCCGCCACTTTGTCCCACGCTTTAGCCGCCGCAGCCGCCATCGCCTTTTGGGCTTCGGCATCAAGCGTTGTGACCTTTACCCCGTGCTTTGTGGTCATGGCAATCAGGGCGTCCATTTCGTCCAGGTAATATTCGTTGCTCCTGTCCCAAGCACGCTCTTTCAGGGCAAGATCGACGATCAACTGGATATCTTTGGGCAGCTCATCCCAGGCCTTTTTGCTGATGCCCACCCAGTCAGTGGCACAAAAGGCGAGGTTGGGCTGTACGTAATACTTGGCGACCTCATGAAACTTCATGCTGTAGGCACCGATGGCGGCTCCCCAATGTGCAGCATCCACCACTCCTGTCTGCAGAGCTGTATAGATCTCAGCCCCTGCGATCATCGTGGGTGAAGCACCTACGTCTTTCAACATATCTGCGATGGCACCGGACGACCTTACCTTTAGCCCCTTCAAGTCTGCGAGCGTGACGATCGGCTTCTTACTTATCATCGCCGTCGGAAACCATTTCTCCGTCCAATACATGACGCCCTGTGCCTCGTGCGCCTTCTTTAACGCGTCTTCGAAGCCCAATTGCATATGGAAATACTGGACTTCCCAGGCATCCCTAAAAGCAAATGGGCAGTTGCCGGAGACGGCTTCAAGTGGCACAGCGCTTGTCCAGTACACTGAACCTGTGCCGCCCTGGAGTGAGTTGGTGCGCCATGCCTCAAACAAGTCCTTCGTCGGCATGAAGGTGTCGGCGGGATACACTGTGATCTTCAATCGGTTATCAGTTAACTTTAGAATCTCCTCTTCACAGAACTTCTTGAATGGTGCGTATGACGCGCTAGCCGCAGGCCAGTGGGACTGGAACTTCCATTCGAACGTTTTGACCGGCTGCGACACCGGTGTGGTCGGGGGCGGGGCTTCCGCGGTTGGTGCGCAGGTGACACAGAAAAATACAAGCAGGATACTTACAAAAGATATAGCTGCTATCGTCCGTTTCTTCATTCCTTCCCCCTCATTGCTATATTTAGAAAGCATCCGCTGAATACCGTGCGCTACGCTATAGCATCACCTCCTTCTTTAAAACCTGTGCACCCCAATCTTTGGGACAGCCAATCACACTCCCCGTTATACCTTAAGCGCGT
>DAISKD010000010.1:0-11843 GCA_036821185.1 Chloroflexota bacterium
CCACGAGACTTGACAAACGCGGCTTTTTCAGAGATGTTACCCATGTACCCAGCCATCATACAGTATTGCAGTATTAATCATATTGCAGTATAATCTCAATTGAGCGAGGTGAGTAACGTGAAAAACCATAATAGCAAGAGCCGTTTCACGCTTGATATGACTCCTGAGTTGCGGACACGTCTCAAAATCGCTGCTGCTCGGAAAGGAGTCACCATGCGCCAGTATTCCCTCTCAGCCATCGAGCAGCAACTTAAGAAAGACGAGGCTACAGTGCTCGCTTCCGGCATCTTTGACCGCGACGCCATAGACAGGGCAAGGGCACTTCAGCAGGCAGTCTTCGGGAAACGCGGGCTCGCCGATGACTCGACAGAGTTGATTCGCCAAGCCCGAAAAGAAAGGTCCAGCCAGTTGTGAATGAGTACGTAGTAGTAGATGCCAGCCTGGCGATAAAGTGGGTGTTGAAGGAACCCTATGTGGAGCAGGCGCTGGCACTGGCAGAGGAATGGGCTGCTGCTGCGATAAGACCCGCGGCACCGTGTCTCCTGCTGGTCGAAGCGACCAATGTGTTACACCGCAGGATGATGCTGGGGCACATCTCTTTATCTCAAGCCAGGCAGTTGCTGGCTGGGCTTCTGGATATAGGCATCGAGATCAGAGAAAGTCCCCAGATTCACTTCCGGGCTATGGAGCTGGCCCAGGAGCTGCGCAGGCCGGCTGTCTATGATACCCACTATCTGGCTCTCGCTGACATTCTAGGATGCGAGTTGTGGACGGCTGACAAGCGATTTTTCAATTCGGTCAAGGGGCGGCAGCCGCGAATCAGGTGGCTTGGAGAGTATAAAGTCAGGAGGTAGCAACGCCGGAAACGACATCCACGGCGGCGACCTCGCTCTAACTTATCGGCTGTCCGCCGACGTGGACCAAACATGATGGCTTTTTCTTACCTGATTGAAATCGCCGGCTCTAGCTCAGGTATGATCTCACAAGTTGATTTGGTCTGCTTTGTTGCATTGCCCGCCAGCACCTAATGCCTCTTGACTCCAGTAACTTATTGGGTTACGATTGTGACCAATATGAGTACTGCCGAGCGAAATGTAAGTCTCTCCTCTATACTTTTCGGCAAGGCTCGCCGGGCAATCCTTTCTCTTCTCTACAGCCACCCTGATGAGTCGTTCTACCTGCGCCAGATTGCCAGGGTGACCGGGGTTGGCCTTGGTCCGGTGCAAAGAGAACTCAAACAGCTTACTGATGCCGGTATCATTCGGCGCTCAGTACAAGGACGGCAGGTCTACTTCCAGGCAAACCAAGACTGCCTCATATTTAGGGAACTTAAAAGCTTAATAGCCAAGACTGCCGGCGTTGCTGAGATTTTGAATGCTGCGCTGGCGCCTATCGCGGACCGTATCAGCGCCGCCTTGGTTTATGGCTCCGTTGCTCGAGGTGAGGAAAGCAGCCGTAGTGACGTAGACCTGCTTGTTGTCGGCGACGTTGCTTTTGCGGAAGTGGTCAAAGTGCTCCGCGATGCACAGGAGAGGCTGGGACGGGAGATCAACCCAACGGTTTATCCTGTCGAAGAATTCCGTTCCAGAGCTGCCGAAAACCACTATTTTATACATAGCGTTCTGAACGGTGAAAAGATATTTGTGATAGGGGATGACCATGAGCTTAAGCGACTGGCTGGAGAAAGGTTGGCTGGTCAAACACAGACCTGACCGTCGGGAAATTAAGCAGCTACTGGGCATCGCCGAGCGTGATATCGCTGATTCTCAAGTAAAAGGAATTAGCCCTGACACCAGATTAAGCCTTGCTTACAATGCTGCTTTGCAACTGGCAGTTGCCGCTTTAGCTGCTAGTGGCTACCGGGCCGGTCGTGAAGCACACCACTACCGTACCATCCAATCTCTTGCTTTTACCATTGGTGCTGATACTGACCTGATTGACCGACTTGACACATTTCGTAAGAAACGCAATATCAGCGACTACGACCGTGCCGGTGCCGTTTCTGAGCATGAGGCTAGAGAGATACTTGATCTGGCAAAGTCGCTACGTGAAACGGTGCTGGCATGGCTAAACGAGAATCACCCAGAATTAGCCTAGGATCGGCTCGGCTGGTCCTAAGTTATCGCCTATGAAGACCTTGGTGCTGAAGCGGTTCTCCGTTTAGAAGTAGAGGATTTCCCGTCACCGTCATAAACGATATCCACGGCGGCGACCTCTACGAACAAGGCAAAACCAAATACCGCGTCAGTACTCGCTGAGCCAGGCACCTCCTCCCCGTGTCCTATACTCGTCCACCAACTGCAGCCTGATCAGGATGCCTATCTTGCACGGCGACAGCCCGAACTTCCATTGTCCTATATGAAAGAGTTGAATATTGAGATGGTAGCACCAGACAAAGGAACACCGCTTCCGCGCGATGAAGCGAACTTCTTTCCCCGAGCGCATCGGGTGTCCGACCACGGGGACCGAACACATGGCGCAGGGCAGCTCCGCTTGGAGCTCTTGAGGGCTCTGACCAGCTGTCTAAGCGTCAAAGACGACTGTATCTGTCGCTTAACCATGCTATAATACAACTGGAAGGGGGATGGATTGACTGTCCGAGGGGCAATTGATATGGTGGAGGATAGAGCGTTAGCCAAGGCAGTACGGCTCACCCGTATTCAGCATCTGCTTTACCGCAATCCCAAAGGCCTGACGACCCGTGAGCTGGCTAGGCTTTGCGGAGTGTGTGTGCGAACCATTCAGCGAGACCTTCGTGACCTAGAAAGCGATTTGAAGATCCCGCTGGCACAAGAAAAGGACCGGTACAGCATTCTCGATGGTTACGTCTTGCCTCCCGTCTCCCTAACACTTTTTGAAGCTTTGGCTATTTTCCTAGCGCTTCGACTGTCCCTTCGAAATACTGACAAGAGCAATCCTCATATTGAGAGTGCGATTCAAAAGATAGCGAAGACTCTCCCGTCACCACTGGCTGAAGACGTTGCCCGAAGCCTGAAAGTTTTCCCCAGTAAACCATCAGACCCGGTGAGAGACCGGATTTTTGAGCAGGTCGCTCTGGCTTGGGAAACGAGAAGACAAATGACCATCGAGTACCAATCTCTTCACAGCTCTAAAGCTAAGAAATGGTTACTTGAGCCCTATTATGTAGACATGACAGGTGTAGGATTCTCTACCTACGTGATTGGCCATGCTAAAGGCGAAGGAAAAGACGGCATTCTCACATTCAAATTAGACCGCATCAAGGCAGCAGAGGTCTTGGACAAGAATTATGATATTCCTGAGGATTTTGACGCTGCCAGGTTGCTATCGTCTTCTTGGGGAATAATATGGGGTGATGAGGCTGAAATCAAGTTGAAGTTCTCGGCCAGGGTCTCCCGCCGGGTGAAGGAGACTGTTTGGCATCCCTCACAAAAGGTTGAAGACCTTGAAGATGGCAGTTGTATCCTCACGCTGCAAGTAGGGAGCGCCCTTGAGATTACACCCTGGATAAGAAGCTGGGGACCAGATGTCGAGGTATTGGAGCCGAAGGAAGTACGCAGAGCGTTTCGCGAGTTTGCGGCGCACCTAGCCAAGATTTATGGCTGCTAAGTGAGGTGAGAGCCTTTGACGTGGCTGGCGCACTACGACCAAGTATCGCAACAGGGAGAATCCCTTCTTGAGCATCTCCGTTTGGTGAGTCTGAGAGCTAGCGACTTTGCTAGCGCATTCTCAGCATCAGATGAGGCGTATCTTGCCGGCGTGCTGCATGACCTTGGTAAGTACGGTGAAAACTTCCAACGCCGGTTAAAAGGTGAACTGAAAGGCGTTGACCACTGGTCTGCAGGTGCCGCGCACGCCCTGAATTTGTACCAGCTTGATGGGGTAGCTGTTGCCCTGGCAATCCAGGGCCATCATATTGGTCTCCAAAGCGCCACTAAAGACAGCTTAACAGACCTTAGCCCAGATAAGCTAAAGGCGGGACACTATTCTGGACTCGTCCCGTCTTACGCTACTCCTGATCTGCTGTACGCTGATGACATCGACCTGCCCAAACCAGGGACTGTGACCTCTATCTATCAATGGGGGGTGAACAATGCCAGCTCTATGCTGGACGTGCGTATGCTTTTCTCGGCACTGGTCGATGCTGACTTTCTCGAGACTGAGGCGTGGTTCAACCGGGACGAAAAAGGGGAACGACGCTATCGTCCAGCGGGCATGCAGTTGGATCCAAAGGAGGCACTTTCTGCCCTTTTAGCCTACGTGCAAAAGCTTGCCAAGGAAAGCAGGGCTGCGGTGGAGATAATAAAAATGAGGGAACAGTTATTTTCAGCCTGCCGCAACGCAGGAGATAAATACGGACAAGGCCTATTTACGCTGACAGCACCTACTGGCAGTGGCAAGACCCTTGCCATGCTTGCTTTTGCCCTGGCTCACGCAGCTAGACACAATTTAAGACGCATCATCGTAGTGTTACCCTACCTCACCGTCATCGAGCAGACGGTTGCGACCTATCGTGAAGTGTTTCGTACGTTTCTTGGGGACCACGATTTGAAAAGATACGTTCTTGAAGACCATAGCCTCAGCCCTGGAAGGACAGATGCGGCGCATGTGGATGACGACACCAATCTTGAAAGGTTGTTTTCAGAGAACTGGGATGCGCCCATCGTTGTAACTACTAATGTCCAGTTCCTGGAGTCGCTGTTCTCCAATCGTCCCGCTGCCTGTCGCAAACTTCATCGCCTGGCACGTAGCGTGGTCCTTTTTGATGAAGTACAGACTTTGCCGATTCGGTTGGTCATTCCCACACTTGGCACACTCTCACGGTTGACAGAGAGGTATGCTGTAAGCGTTGTCTTCGCTACGGCAACCCAGCCCGCCTTTACATATCTGGACCACCAGGTAAAGAAACAGTCCACCCTGGGATGGCAGCCACGTGAAATCGTGTCCGATTCTGGCGCATTGTTCACTGTGGCAAAGAGGAATCGTATTGAGTGGTACCAGCATGGTGAACCTATTGCCTGGGACGAGATTGCCGATATGGTTGCCCGCGGGCATGAAGCGCTGTGCGTGGTGAACACCAAAAGACAGGCGAAACTGCTATTCGAGAAGGTAAAAGCGAGATGCCCTGAAGGTGTCTTTCACCTGTCCACAAACATGTGCCCGCTTCATCGAAAACAGACCCTGGACCGCGTACGCACTTTACTTCAGCAGAACAGACCGTGCTACTTGGTGTCAACACAGTGCGTTGAAGCTGGCGTAGATATCGATTTTCCTGTCGTTTTTCGCAGCCTCGGACCGCTGGATGCTATTGTGCAGGCAGCCGGCCGTTGCAACCGTAATGCGCTGTGGAAGAACAGCAATGTCTACATCTTCCTTCCGCAAGATGAGAGCTATCCAGACAGTGCCTATGAACAGGCCACGGATGTTGCTGCAAGCCTTTTCAAAGCCAGAGGGTATGAGAAGTTAGGCGCGGCAGAGCTGGAGCTATTTGATCGCTACTATAAAGAACTTTATTCAGTGCGAGGTATCAACTCTGCGCATTATCAGAATGACGAGCTGCTTGAAGCTATTCAAAGGCAGGACTTCGTAAAGGTGGGTCAGCTCTACCGCGTTATCCCTCAGGACACACTTAACGCACTGGTTCCCTATGATAAAGGAGCATTCCATCGGCTTGCCGCAGAAGCGCGCGAGCAAGGGCTTTCCTATCAGTGGATTATCAATGCCCGCCCCCACAGCGTTTCACTTTTTCGCCCCCGCTCACCCACTGACCCACTGTACTTTTGTCTTGAGCCTATTTCCATCCGGCCTGGTAAGTCGGAAAGGTTGTCTAATGAGTGGTACATCTACAGAAAGGAGGAAGACTATGACCTAGAAACAGGACTGAACCCATCGCTAGCCCCTGAGGCGATAATTGCCTAGAAGGAGGTAAATATGCCCGAAGAACAAATTCTCAAGGTCTGGGGAGAGTTTGCCTGCTTCACCCGCCCGGAGCTGAAGGTAGAGCGCTTCAGCTATCCGGTCATCACCCCCTCGGCGGCTCGAGGTATCTTTGACGCCATATATTGCAAACCGGCCGAGTTCCGCTGGGAAGTGACCAGGGTGGACATCTTGAAGCCGGTGCGCTACATCGCTCTGAGGCGTAATGAGGTCAAAGAAAAAGCGCCACCGGAAAGAACGCTCATGATGTGGGCAAAAGGCAAAAAAGAACCGGTCCCCATATGGGCAGATGGCGATAGAGACATGCTTGGCACTGACCAAAAAGGGCGCACCCGGCGTCAGACGATGGCGCTCAAAGATGTCTGCTACCGCCTCTGCGCCAGGATACGCCCCTGGCCTGGCTTTGAGGACAGGTTGCCCGCTCTGCAGGAACAGTTCCGCCGACGTGCGGCACAGGGCAAGTGCATCTACCAGCCCTATCTCGGCTGTCGGGAGTTCCCGGCTTACTTCGAACTTGTCCAGGAGGGAGCTACACTTGAGCCGTGCATTGACTACAGCCTGGATGTTGGCCTCATGCTCTACGATGTTTTTGACCTTTCAAGACCGGGTAAACCGCTGGATACGGCTCGTAATGAGCTCCCGTCCATCAGCCTCTTCAGGGCGAAGATAGAGAACGGCGTGCTCCGCGTTCCCCCGTACGATAGCGACGATGTGCTGAAGAGGAGGGGGTACCATGCTTGAGCTTTTGGCTAAGCGCGCATTAGCTAGCGAGCCCGGTTTCACCGCCAAGGAGGTGCGCTGGGCGATCCAGTTTGACTCGCAGGAAGGCTTTACCGGTCTGGTTGAGCTGGGAAAGGCGGGACAGAAAAGGAACCGGGGGCGGCTTTTTCCGAAGTGCCCGGACCTCACCCAGCCGGAGCTTGTCTCCGGCCCTTCGCCAAGAAGCCACTTCCTTGTCGAGACGGCAAGCGTCGTTACCTTGTACAAGGCTGACGCGGACAAGAAAACCGCCCAAAAACACAAGTTCTTCGTTTATATGCTTGAAGAGGCTGGTAAGACTGTCCCGTACCTAGCAAAGATCGCCGGCTTCATGAAAGACGGTACCGTTTTGGAAAAAATACGAAAAGAGATGTCCCGGCACAAGGTTAGGCCCACGGATAAGGTGACCTTTGGGCTTGACGGTGAATTCCCTCTGGAAAAGGACGACTGGCACGAATGGTGGCGCTCTTTCCGCAGCGGGCTCGCCAGCACCGGATCAACGACGCCGCAAGATGAGTTGTTCCGCTGTTTTGTCACCGGAGAACTTGTTGTACCCACCCGGACCCACCCCAAAATTAAAGATGAAAAACTGGCTGTGGTCGGCGGTGCCGCCAGCGGCGATGCGCTCATCAGCTGTGATAAGGAAGCTTACTGTTCCTACGGGCTGAAGCAATCTTTTAATGCCGCCACCTCAGAAAAGGCGGCCAGGGCGTATGCCGATGCCTTGAAAGAGTTGATACGGGAAAACAGCAAGCACCTAACCGGAGCGCTGGTGGTCTACTGGTTCAAAGAGAAGGTTGACCCCGGGGATGACCCGTTCCCATTTCTTACCGATGCCCCCCAGATCCGGGAGCTAAATGCCCGGGAAAGAATGCGTGAGCTGCTCGACGGCATCGAGACAGGTAAACGGCCAGACCTCAGAGGCAACCGCTATTATGTCATGGCCATGTCTGGGGCTGGCGGGCGTGTCATGGTACGGGACTGGGTGGAAGGGGACTTTTCCGAGCTGGTGAGGAACGTCAACCGATGGTTTGACGACTTAGACATCGTCCTTCATGACGGAAGACGGAGTTCCCCACCGCGGTTTATTGCCGTGCTCGAAGCCCTCAGCGGTGACCGTGACCAGCTACCAGCGCCCCTTGCAAGTAAGCTATGGCGGGTAGCCGTGCGCGGTGAGGAGTTCCC
This sequence comes from Chloroflexota bacterium, assembly GCA_036821185.1. Lineage (GTDB taxonomy): Bacteria > Chloroflexota > Dehalococcoidia > GIF9 > UBA5629 > CALJTV01. The sequence continues at coordinate 7,861 of DAISKD010000010.1, forward strand.
TTACCAGGTCTTAGCCCAGTCTGCTTACAGAAGACGGAGCGAGGTCCTTCGGGGTGAGGACCTGAACGCAATTGGGATGGCCCTGATAAAGGCCTATCATTTAAGAAAATATAGAAAGGAGGGAAGCACATTGGTTGAAATGCTTAAGCCGGAACTAAGCGAGGACTTTCCCAACGTAGCTTACCAGTGCGGTCGGCTGTTGGCAGCCCTGGCGGAGCTGCAGCGGGCAGCGCTAGGCGCTGTAGGCGCAGGCGTGGTCAAGCGTTATTACGCGGCGGCGAGCACCACTCCAGCCCTCGTGCTTGGGCGCCTTATCAGCAATAGCCAGCACCACCTGAACAAACTGGAGTCCAGCTCGTCCCCCTATGCCCGCTGGTATGAAAACACGATCGCCGAAATAGTGGACCGTATTAAAGAGCCGCTGCCCAGGACGCTGACGCTCGAGGAGCAGAGCCTGTTTGCGCTCGGCTATTATCACCAGCTGGCCGCTTTTAGAGCTGGCAAAAAAGGGAACGAAAGCAAAAAGGAGAGCTAAAAATGGCAGATGTCATTACTAACCGCTACGAGTTTATCTATCTTTTTGACTGTGAGAACGGCAACCCCAACGGTGACCCTGATGCCAGCAACTTGCCGCGGGTTGACCCCGAAGATATGCACGGACTCGTCTCTGATGTAGCCTTAAAGCGGCGCATCAGGAACTACGTGCAGTTTGCTCGGGGAAATCAGATGCCCTACGCTATCTTTGTGGAGCACCTAACTAACCTCAATACCAAGATCGCCAGGGCACATGAAATGGCGAATACTGGCTACACTGCTGGCGAGAAAAAACCAAACAAGGACCAGGTGAGCAAGGCACGTCAATGGCTATGTAACAACTTTTACGACGTGCGCACCTTCGGTGCCGTGATGAGCACCGGACCTAACGCCGGTCAGGTGCGCGGACCGGTGCAATTAACCTTTGCCCGCTCTATTGATCCTATCCTGCCCCTGGACCTTTCCATCACCCGCATGGCGGTCGCTGAAACGGGAGAGGTGCTTAAGTCTTCTCACGACTACGAAGAGTGGGAGAAAAACGCGCCTGAGGACTCCCTGCGCACCGTGGGCAGAAAGGCTCTTATCCCCTATGGTCTGTACCTAGCCAAAGGCTTCGTCAGTGCCTATTTGGCAGAGCAGGTCGGCTTTACGGAAGAGGACCTCTCGCTGCTCTGGGAAGCACTGCTTCGTATGTTCGAACATGACCGTTCGGCTTCCAAAGGGGTTATGTCCGTACGAGAGCCCATAGTCATTTTCAAACATGTCGGCACGGATAGAGACCCAACGCAGCGTGCTCGGCAGGCAAAGCTTGGCTGCGCCCCGGCACATAAGCTCTTTGACCTTCTGAAAGTCTCGAGACGAGAAGGTGTGCAGGTTCCCCGCTCCTTTTGGGATTACCAGGTCACGTTTGTCAGGAGCGGTGTTCCCCAGGGCGTCGAGGTTGAATTTGCCTACTGGGCTGGTGATAGAACGGTGATTAAACCCGAGCCACCCGACTGGTGGCAAAAAGGATGACCGCATGTACTCTGAGGATGAACTCCTGCCGCTCTCGGCTCTTTCCCACCTCGTTTTCTGCGAGCGCCGCGCGGGGCTGGTTCTGCTGGAAGGGCTCTGGGAAGACAATGTGTTCACTGCGGAGGGCGCTCTCCTGCACGAGCGGACGCACCAGGGCGGGCTGGAAAATCGGCAAGGGTGGCAGGTGATAAGGGGACTGTGGTTACGTTCCTTCCGGCTCGGAGTTTACGGGCGGGCTGATGTGGTGGAATTCCAGCGGGCTGTCCCTGAAGGAAGGATCGGGTCTCACGCTGGTGAGGTGGCAGAAAGGTGGCAACCTGTCCTGGTGGAATATAAGCGCGGTCGCTTGAGGCGAGAGGTCAGCTTTGAGGTACAGCTATGTGCCCAGGCAATGTGTCTCGAGGAGATGCTGGGAATCGAGGTTAAGTCTGGAATGATATATTACGGTGAGACTAGGCGACGCCTGGAAATAGCACTTGATAGCACACTGCGGGAAAGATGCATTGCTGCAGCTGAACGTCTTCATGAGCTTGTAGCCAGTAGCAGGACACCGCCGGCAGTATATCGCCCCAGGTGCCGTGCTTGTTCGCTGCGTGGACTCTGCCTGCCCACCGCCATGAGTCCCAAAAAGAGTGTGCACAGATATCTGCATCAGGCTACGGAGGTGGGTCATGAGGCGCTTGCTTAATGTGCTTTTTGTGACCACCCAGGGTGCCTATCTGCACCGCGAAAGGGAATCGGTGCTGGTGGAATGTAACGGCGAAAGAAAGATAAGGGTACCAGTGCACACCCTGGAGGGCATTGTGTGCTTTGGTCAGGTGATGGTGAGCCCGCAGGTGATGGAGCTCTGTGCCGAGCGCGGTGTGACTATGTCCTTCCTGAGCCAGGGCGGTCGTTTCTGGGCGCGTGTGCAGGGTCCGGTCTCAGGGAATGTGCTGCTGCGACGCGCCCAGTATCGGATGGCTGACGACGCCGAAAGTTCGGCACAGATAGCGCGAGCGGTGGTAATTGCCAAGGTGTTCAATTCCCGGGCAGTACTTCAAAGACAATTGCGCAGCCACCCATGTTCCGAAGGGGCTACCGAATTACGAGAGGCGGTAGACCACCTTGGCGAGCTGCTCAAAGCTCTTAGCTCGCACCAGTCGCTGGACTCGGTTAGAGGGATAGAAGGCGAAGCAGCCCGCCGTTACTTCCAGGTATTCCGCCACCTTGTCTTAGTCCAGAGAGACTCGTTTCCTTTTGACGGACGCAGCCGTCGCCCACCGTTAGACAACATGAATGCACTTCTCTCTTTTATCTACACCCTTCTTGTTCACGATGTCACCTCAGCGCTGGAGAGCGTAGGGCTGGATCCAGCGGTGGGCTTTCTTCATCGGGATCGCCCGGGGCGCCCGGGACTTGCCCTGGACATTGTAGAAGAGCTGCGCCCTTATCTTGGTGATCGGCTGGCGCTATCCTTGGTCAACCTTAAGCAAGTGACTGGTGAAGGTTTCCAGAAAACGACGAGCGGAGCGGTAGTCATGGACGATGATACCCGCCGGCAGGTTATCAAAACTTATCAAGAGCGAAAGCGTGAAGAGATCGTACATCCGTACTTGAAGGAGAAGATAGAAGTAGGGCTGATTCCTTATGCCCAGGCGTTGCTACTGGCGCGCTACATCAGGGGAGACATCGATGGTTATCCGCCGTTCATCTGGCGATAACAAGGCACCTTAACAATTGAATCTGTGAATAGAGCCGGTTGTTGTGCACACAGGGGGTTTAGATGCTAGTGCTGATAACTTACGATGTAAGGACAGAGAGTGAGTCTGGTCAGAAGCGGCTGAGACGCGTAGCTAAGGTGTGTGAAGACTACGGTCAGCGCGTGCAAAAATCGGTTTTTGAATGTCTGGTAGACCCTCAGCAGTGGGTCACGCTACGAAGCAGGCTGTTAAAAGAAGTCAACCTGGAAGAGGACAGTCTCAGGTTTTACTTCTTGGGCAAAAACTGGAAGATTCGGGTGGAGCACGTGGGTTTGCAACGGGCATATGACCCCGAGGGTCCACTGCTTGTCTGAAGGGGACTGTGGCAGACCCGGAGTGGACATTGATGACGATAGGGGTCGGCGAGCTTCCTAGGGCGGCCTTGGTGGTTACTTTTTGGGCTACCAGCACAGACCAAGGTCACGGGCCACGTTTGGTTTAAGAAAAAATGCCGTCGCCCCCCGTGCGGGGGCGTGGATTGAAACAATTCAATGTATCCATTTGTCATGTCTTGCTTTGAGTCGCCCCCCGTGCGGGGGCGTGGATTGAAACATCCCTAGTAGCATCCTCACAAACAAATTTCCATGTCGCCCCCCGTGCGGGGGCGTGGATTGAAACAACAGAAAGCCCACTTTAATCAAAGGAGGAAATAGTCGCCCCCCGTGCGGGGGCGTGGATTGAAACCACAGCTTG
>DAISKD010000011.1:0-2628 GCA_036821185.1 Chloroflexota bacterium
GTTAGCCGGAAAGGCTTGATCGCGTGAGAGAGTAGAGGGTGACCGGCTTGCTGGCTCTGAGTGATGCACTACGTCGGACAGCGCTGGCTGGCTCAATCGAACTATCAAACTTGAATTTCATTGCGTAAACGGAAGGAGTGAACCTACATGACTACTCAAGACCTTATTCCTCTCCAAGTCATAGACGCCCATCGCCATGGCGTTTGGGCACTTGGTCTATTGCTCGATGGTCACATCATTTCCGGTGGTGGAGATGGGTTGCTCAAAGTGTGGGAGCTAGCAACTCAAACAGGTAAACTCGCCTTAGTCTCACAAATCCCTACACCTCACACCGAGGTTCTGCTTGTGCGAAGAACCCAACGTGGAAGACTGGTGTCGGCTGGTCATCATGGCGGAATTACTATTTGGGACATGGATCTGAGGAGAGATCATCTGTCTCTGCGCCAACATTTGGGCATCGAGACCGACTATTGGGAATTTAATGACCGCATTCTGGAGACCCGGCCAGGCCATCTGATCACCTGGGCATACCTTACGGCAACTCCGCCTGTCGTATGGGAGTGGTCAACAGCGCAAGGTGTTTTCCAGTTCAAACAAGAACTACCTCTGAAATGGGCTTCTGCTCTTCTAGAGGATGCCCAAGGCCATCTCCTCTCTGGCGATCGTGATGGAAAAATCAACATCTGGCAAATGAATATTGCCTCCGGATCCTGGACTGCCACTAAAATGCTACAGGCTCACAACTGTGCTATCCGTGCTCTATGTTGGACTCGGGAGGATAACTTAATCTCGGCTGGGGGAGATGATGCCTTGATTAAGGTCTGGCAACAAGATCCAGACAACGAGTTCTTTGTGCTACAACAAGTCCTCCAGGGACATATGAGTCCCATTACAGACATAATGGAAACTGAAGCAGGTGAGATTATTTCCAATGATCAAGGAACACGTTTTCTCATTGTCCGATGGCGGCATAAACCCGAGTTTTGGGTCTGGCGCAAGCAGCCACAGGGATTCCAGCCAGTACAACACGAGACCGGTCTGGTGCGCAAATACCTGGATCACAGCCTTATCGTGGATGATATCGGAGAATCGCTCAGTTTATGGAAGAAGGAGGGCGAAGTCTATGAGCGACGTGTTACGATGATTAACGGACATCGGGACCTCGTGGTCGCTGTCGAGCTTTTACCTGGGGGCCGGTTGATCACCGGTGGACTGGATGGACGACTTATCCTTTGGGACCTTGAGCCTTTCTTGCTCAAAAGTTGAAGCCTGCTATATCGTAGTCAAGTCTGGACTTCCAGCCCAGAAAATAAACAGGGAGGAGTATCCATGAATTACCTGAACCGTCGTGATTTCTTGAGACTGGCAGGGATCACTGCCGGCGGCATCGCTGTTTCCTCCATCCCCGATTTGGGCACGACGCCTCTGGCACTGAGCGCTACCCAAGAGGCTGATTTTCAGCTCTTCGTGAGTCCTTCAGGAACCATTGAAGTACTGACGCGAACGGGAATTAGCCTGGGGACGTTCCCAACGACAGCCCTTGACAGGCTCGCAACACCTGTTGACCCGGTTGATGACAAGACTGAGGCAATGAAAGAGTCAGCAGACATTGCTCGCCTTCTTGCGAACTTACCTGAACCTCTAGTGCCAATTGCTCTACACCCTTTGACAACCTTTCAATCCTTGGAGACAGGCTACTCGCTAGGCATTCATGTTCTCCCAAAGGTCGAGCCAGGGAAGGACTTTCTGCCCGAGGAGGTTATTTCCGGAATCGTAGCGCCGAATTGGGACTACAAGACCTTCGTCGGCGATTACTTTATCCGGGTGAGCATCGAGAAGCATTTCTTGGGCAGTTGCATTCGCCGTAATGTCTGGCATGCGGGCGCCTTGGTACGCCACGTGCCATCAAACACGATGGTTTTTAACCTCCACGTCGCATCCTGGTGGGATACCTGGAAGCCATGCTTTGCCGTTTACGAGAGCAAAAGGGGCTTCTGTTGGAACGTATGCCGGTATCCGACTTGGGATGCTATCGTTGCGATTATTTACGCGGCGATTGCTGCAGGGATTGTCTGGTGGCTAGCTTGGGCTGTAGCAGGCGCCATTGCTACCGGTGTGGTAGGGGCGCTCACGGTTATACCGGGTGTACCACCCCCACCATAGAACCTATTGGTAGCCCGGAGAGCATGAAGGCGGGAGGGAGTAAGTGCGACTAGCCCACTGGCGCGGAGCGGTGTGCCATTTCAGGCAGCAGCTGCCCCCCTGTGAGGACCACACGGTCGGTGCAAGCAGGCTGATTTGTGACGGGAGTGGCGCAGGTCGAGCAAGCTCAGTCATAGCGCATCAAAGCAGTTGAGCAACCCTGCCAGCGAAACAAAACATGCCGCCCTTCAACCTCCACGTTGAGAGCGGTAGAATCAATCGAATTGTCTTGTTTCAGTTAGCCATCGTGTCGAGCGAGCGGGTCGGCTCAAGTGGAGCTATGTGTAGCCACCTTTCCGGCTAACACGTCGCTCCAGCCGACCGCGCTGATCGGCGGCTATTGAAGTAGTCGGCGTCTGCGGGCTTGAGGTGTGGTGGAGACCCGGCGCTTGAGACCGCGCGGCGGCTGAGCTTCCCCGTTGGGCG
>DAISKD010000012.1:0-2344 GCA_036821185.1 Chloroflexota bacterium
ACCTGCTGCGGAGCAGTGCCACCCACCACATTCCGCGCCGCTACCGATGATTCCAGAGTTATGTTATAGACATCCCTGCCAAACAGTGAAGAAAACTGCCGATATTCTTTCAGGCTCAGCTCTCGGAAGTTCTTGCCCTTGCTCAAGGCATATTCGCTGAGCTTAGCCACCACTGCATGGGCACCTCGAAATGGCATGCCTTTCTTGACCAGATAGTCCGCTATGTCCGTCGCCAAGATATAGTCTGTTTTCATAGCTTGAGCAATACGGTCGGTGTGGACTTTCAGCGTCCTCACCATGCTGGCGAACACTTCCAAGCTCGCCTCTAGCGTGTCCACGGTGTCGAACAGCCCCTCCTTATCCTCCTGCATGTCCCGATTATAGGCTAACGGCAGCGACTTCATGGTGGTCAGCATAGCCATGAGGTGACCATATACCCGCCCGCTCTTGCCCCTCACCAGTTCCGCTACATCAGGGTTCTTCTTCTGGGGCATTATGCTGCTGCCTGTGGTAAAAGTTTCGCCAATCTCAATAAAGCCAAACTCGCTGGACGACCACAGCACAAGCTCCTCAGCCAGCCGTGAGAGATGCATCATGGTTATGGCTGCCGCTGCCTCATACTCAATCACGAAGTCCCTGTCGGAGACAGCATCCAGGCTGTTTGTGCTGACCTTGCTGAAGTCCAGTTGTTGCGCCACGAACGTCCGGTCTATGGGATATGGCACACCAGCCAGTGCCCCGCTGCCCAGCGGCAGGACATCCGTGCGTCTCAGGCAATCCTGAAACCTTTCCTTGTCCCGCTGGAGCATCTCAAAATAAGCCAAAAGGTGATGAGCCAGTAAAACGGGCTGGGCTTGCTGCAAATGGGTATAGCCGGGCATAATGACTTCCTTGTTCGCTTCAGCTAACTCCACCAGCGCCGCCTGGAGGGACTTTATCTTGTCAATGGTTTTCAGGATTTCCTCCTTAACGAACATACGTATGTCCAGCGCTATCTGGTCGTTGCGCGACCGAGCTGTATGAAGCTTGCCTGCCACCTCGCCTACTTTCTCAAACAATGACGCTTCAATGTTCATATGTATGTCCTCTCGTTCGGTCCGGAACCGAAACTTGCCCTGTTCAATTTCCTTCCGGATAGCATTGAGCCCTTTGATTATCGTCTCCGCCTCGCCCTCGGTGATTATCCCTTGCTTGGCTAACATCCGTGCGTGAACGATGCTGCCCTCGATGTCCTGGCGATACAGCCGGCGGTCAAAGGGAATGGATGCCACATATCCTTGTACTAGCTTGTCACTGCCTTTCCTGGATTGATTGTTTGGGAATCTCATAGTAACCTCGCGCTAGTAAGAATAAATACCTGTGCAATCTGGGCATCAATTTTTTCTGCCTAATCTTCAGTCTTTCTTAAAAGCTCGCTCTATCTCCTTATAGTTGGTACCCTCTAAAAAAGGAGGTAGCGCACAGGAAGACACAAGATTCGTTTCAATATCTCGTCCCTTACCGTCCTTCATCTCTTTGTAGAGCCAATTTATGCCGTTGCTTTGCCTTCCGCTATTATATCTTGTTTTGCCCCTACTTTTTAACAAAAGTGTCAACCACCTATACCACCACAAACCCTCTTTTCCATCTCACTGCCACTGTCAGCGTCCACCTCCAGAATTTTGTACCCCATATGCCGGCACATAATTCGGCACCCGGAAATAAAGAATGAAGATCAGGCGAAGCTGGCCATCGAAGCCAGAATGACTGGCTTCCTGCCAAAGCGGTCTGATAGCTTCCACAGCAGCGGACCGCACAACAAGCCACTGCCGACCCACCATGTATATCAAGCCAATCTGGCTTCTCGGCGCCTGTAGCACCTCCCCAGATACAGTGAAAACATGGAATAAACCAGCCCCGAGCAAATCATCAGCGGCAGAATACAGCCACACAGAATATAAAGTCTCTTCTTCTCCATAGCCATCGCTCCTGAAAAATATTTCGGGCCAGGCTGCCGACCGGCAACCCCACGCCTTGCCTACCATTCTATCCCCGTTCCGGCATCAACGACAACGGGTATCAACGCCACTCGGCTTGGGGTGACTGGAAAAGTTAAGATACATATGCGACATTAGGGGGTAATGGGTCACGGTGCAAGAGCATATCCTCTGTTTAGTAGAATACGGGGATTTTATAGTAGGAGGTTTCAGGATATGCTCTTCAGTCTCAGCAGGTTTCAAGGAAGCGAAGTAGCACAGCAAAGGATGAAGATACTCAACTTCTACGAGGAATATGGGAGAAAGCCACTAAGGAGGCATTTGGAGCAGACAGGAAGGTTATCAGCAAGTGGAGAAAGAGGCTTAGG